>NZ_JAKFHA010000047.1 GCF_021502675.1 Yinghuangia soli | reverse complement strand
AACGCGTTGTGCAGGCCCGAACCGCCGCGGCACGCGGGGCCGTTCGCCGACGGTCAGGCCTCCGGAAACGGGGAGCGGAGCCAGGGGGGAGGCATCAGGTGAACATCGCGGTCGTGCGCTCCTGGATCTCCTCGGGGGTGAGCGCCTCGATGTCCTGGGAGATCATCCACAGGTGCCCGAACGGGTCCGCCACACGCCCGCCGCGCTGTCCGTACGGCTGGTCCGCGACCGGGTAGACGACGGTGGCGCCGTTGCTCAGCAGGGCGTCGGCCACAGCGTCGGCGTCCTCGACGTCCAAGGCGATGACGACCGGGCTCCCGCCCAGCGTGGTGGGCGCCGGGTCCGCATCGTCCTCGTCCTTGACCGCGATGGGCGTGCCGCCGACTGTGATCATCGCGTGCACGATCTTCCCGTCCGGATCGGTGTAGCGCTCGACCTCCTCGGCGCCGAGCGCGGCACGGTAGAAGTCGATGGCGCGCGGCCCGTCGGAGACCACGAGGCGGGCGTAGACCCGGCGTACGCCGGACGTGCCGGAGCCGCCGGAGCCGTCGGAACCGCCTGGAGTCGGAGTGGTGTCGCTGGTGTTCGTCATGCCTCCATGATCGGCACGAGGCCCGCCGCGGGGATTGTAAGAATCGGCGGCGGTTCGGGTGACGTGCCTGCTCGCGCCGCCGTGTTCAGCCGCCGAGCGGGACGTGGTTGGGCTCGGCCGCCGAGCGCGGCGCGTACGCCGTCGGCGTCATCCCGGCCAGCGCCCGGAACTCGTGGATCAGATGCGCCTGATCGTGATAGCCGCAGTCGGCCGCGAGCAGCGCCCAGTCCGGGCTCTGCGGACCGGCATTGACCTGCGCCAGAAGCCGCTGGAATCGCCGTACCCGGGCATATTGCTTCGGCGCGAGCCCGACATGCGCGCCGAACCGCTCGGACAGGCGCCGGGTCGTCCAGCCGACACTGTCCGCGGCCTCGGCCACCGTCGCGCCCGCATCGAGCCGCGCGGCACAGGCCAGGACGGCAGGATCGGGCAGCCGATCGGGCTCCGCGGCGTCGAGGAGCGCGGCTTCGAGTGCCGCCAGGCAGGCCGCCGGGCCGCCGTCCTCCATCGCATGCAGCAGGCGCTCGCGCAGCGTGGCACCGGACCGGCCCCACAGGTCGTCCAGGCCGACGAGCCGGTCGCGCACCGCGGCCAGCGGATCGCCGAGGAACGGGTGCGCCCCGGCGGTACGGAACGCCACCCAGACGATTGCGCGCTGCTGCGCCGGGTCGATCACCGCGGGACCGGTGTACGGCCCCTGCAGCGCGCCGCCGCCGACGGAGGTCACTGCGGGAGGCCGGGTTCCCGGGCCGCTGTGTGCGTGGCCTGACGGACCGTCCGGGCCCGCGTCCGAACCGTCGCGCAGCCGGGTCGAGCTGAGCACGTCCCCGTCCAGGTTCACCAGCAGCTGCACACCGCCGTTCGGCAGGGCCAGCTCGGCCGCGTGCGCGTACTGGGCGTCCGTGTAGCCGATGGCGTGGATCAGCGGCCGGAGCGCGGGCACCGAGGGTCGGCGCGTCAGGGACGCCTCGGCTTCGCGCAGGTGGGCCATAGGAGCAGCCTACGTCCGCGCGGCCGCGGCGGAATGCGGACAAATACCGAGCAGTCGCCGCCATCCAGGGCAGGATGCCCGGACACGCAGCATTCCCTCGGACACGCCATCGGAGCCGCCACATGGACGAGACCACGAACGAGACCACGAGCGGGACCGCGGACGAGATCGCCGGTGCCGAGGCCGCATCACCCGGCGCGGTCGCGGAACTGCGCCTCGTCGTCACCGCAGCCGACTACGAGGCGGCCCTCGCGTACTACCGTGACGTTCTCGGCCTCGGAGAGCTGGGCGCCTTTGCATCCGAGGGCGGCCGGGTCACCATCCTGGACGCCGGACGCGCGACCCTGGAGATCGCCGACCCTCCGCACGCCGCGTACATCGACGACGTCGAGGTCGGCCGCCGCGTAGCGGGCCACATCCGCATCGCCTTCCGCGTACCGGACGCGGCCGCGGCCACCCGCCGCGCCGAGGACGCGGGCCTGGAAATCCTCGCCGAACCGGTCGTGACGCCCTGGAACTCCTCGAACGCCCGCCTGGAGGGCCCCGCAGGCCTCCAGCTCACTCTCTTCCAGGACCTGGGCGAATCGGACGTGTGAGCCGACGTACACGGCTCGGGGTATCGAAATCGTTCGGACGCTGCTGAAGTTGTCCGACCGGACCGCCGGCCGAACTCCGGTGCCGGGCCGGGCCGGGGCGGGCCGGGCCGGGCCGGGTCGAGCCCATGCAGGGTCCGGGCAGCGCGCGGCACAGCGCGCAAGGCACGGCGACGCGTACACGTGCGGGAGGTCGAGGCTGTTGCGCGCATGGCGGGTGGTCGGGGTCGGCGAGCCTGCGGACGTTCTGCGCCTGGCCGACGTGGAGGTGCCGGAGCCGGGCCCGGGGCAGGTGCGCATCCGCGTATCCGCCGCGGGAATCGGGCTGCCGGACCTGCTCATGTGCCGCGGGGCGTACGCCTTTGCACCCGCAATCCCCTTCACGCCCGGTCAGGAAGCGGCCGGTGTCGTCACCGCCGCCGGGAGTGGCGTGGACGTGCCGCTCGGAGCCGCGGTCATGGCGGTCACGGCCTTCCCGTCCGGCCACGGCGCGTTCGCCGGCGAGTGCCTCGCCAAAGCCGATTCGGTGTTCCCCGTGCCGCCCGGACTGGACGCCACGGCCGCCGCAGGTTTCTGGATCCCGCACCTGACCGGGTGGCTCGGGCTCGTCGACCGCGGACGGCTGGCCGACGGCGAATGGCTGGTCGTCCTCGGAGCCGCGGGCGGCAGCGGACTCGCCGCCGTGCAGCTGGGAAAAGCGCTCGGCGCACGCGTCGTCGCCGTGGTCGGGGACGACCGGCGCGCCGAGCAGTGCCGCAGGCTCGGCGCGGAAGCGGTGCTCGACCACCGTACGGGCGCCCTGGCCCCGGCACTGCACGAACTCACCGGCGGACGCGGCGTCGACGTCATCTACGACCCGGTCGGCGGGGCCCTGGCTGCCGGCGCCGCCGAGGCACTGTCCCGCGGCGGGCGGCTGCTCGCCGTCGGGAACGCGAGCGGCTCGTGGGCGGAGATCCCGGCCGACCACCTGGTCCGGCGCAACGCCTCGCTGGTCGGCGTCTACACCGGCGGCTACTCCCGTGCGGAACGCGAAGCCGTGCACGCCCGCCTTGCCGAACTGCTGTCCCGCGGCCGGCTCGCGGACACCGGTACCGTCCCCGTGCCGTTCGCCGAACTCCCGGGCGCGCTGGCGCAGGTCGCCGCCAGGACCGCTCCCGGAAAGCTCGTCCTGACCCTGCCTTGACGGCGCTCCAGTCAGGATCCGAGATGCGGATTTCTCCTGATCCGGACCAGTCCGCGGTGGCACACTCCCCAAAGGCGCGCGGAAGTCGCCCGCGCGCGAGGCGATGAACCTTGGGGGAGGATCCATGGCCGAGCCGATACTCGCCACCGACGATCAACTGCGGCGTCTGGCAGCCGAACGCACCGACCGCTGGATCGACGAGACCGACCGCCGCCTGCGGTCGGCGTGGGACCATCCGCAGGCGCTGGTCCAGCCCTTCGCCGCCATCCCCGAGCAGCGCCGTCCACGATGGCGCGACCTCGTCCAGCAGCTCGCCCGGACGGGCGCGGAGGCATTCCGCAAGGCGGCCGTCCCGCGGCGCACCGAGCTTGCCGCCCAGGCGTTCGCGCTGCTGCGGGCCGCCGAACCCCGCCTGACCGACCGCGACGTGATGCAGCAGCCCGCACCCGTCAAAACGATGGTGGACGGCCTGCCCGCCCGCACCGAGGCGGGGGCCGTGCTCGCGGCGCTGGCCGCCGCCGGCGAAGCGGCAACCGCGCAATTCATCGAGCGCGCGCCCGTACTCGACGACCTGCGCGCCGCCAAGACCGTCGAACTCGGCGTCGCCCGCGACGCCTTGCGTGCGCACCTGGCACCGTTCGACCAGGCCGAAGCCCACCTCACCGGCACGCACGCCGCGAAGCTCCTGCCCCTACTGGAGAACGAGACGGCCGCCGGCGTCGCGGCCCGGGCCGCGGTGCCCGACGTCGTACGCGTCGACCGCGAGGCCGAGCGGGGCGTACGCGACACACTCGGCAAGTCGCTCGGCGAGCAATACCGGGCGCTGGCAGCCCCGTTCAACGCCGCGAACGCCGGCGTGCAGGAGGCGATGGCCCGTCTTGCCCCGGCTTCGGCATCCTATGGAGCCATGCTCGCGGCCTACGAGGGCCGGTGGATCAGGCCCCGGTGGGGCGACCCCTTCGCTGCTTTCGAAGTCCTCTTCGGCTTCTACGGATTGCCGATGCTCCGGGCAATCCTTGCGATACCCCGGGACGAGGCCATCCGTATCCCCGAAATCCTGGATCCGACATACGACAGGCTGCGGCCCGACGATGCCCGGATTTCCACGGTCTCGAAGTTCTGCAGGATCTTCCCGCAGGGCACCGGCGAGCAGGTGCTGCTCTGGGCCTTTACCGAAGTGGCCACCATTACGGAGCCCGATGCCACGCACTGGGTGGATGCCGTGGAAGCGCAGCTGAAGAAGGACCCGGTCGGCACGCCGTGGCCGGCGGAGCTGGGCCCGCGGGCGGTGGCCGGCCCCTGATCGCACCTGCCCGGCGTACCGGCTGCGGTTCCCTCGGTGATGTCGCCGAGGGAACCGGGCAAGGCGGTCGTCAGCCGGTCAGCCGTTCAGGCGGGCGAGCGCCAGCGTGCGGGCCCGGTCAAGGGCCTCGGCGGCCGGGCAGGGGACGTCCGGCTGCACGCCGGTGCCCTCCCAGTTCGTGCCGGAGACGGGGTTGACCGCACGCCCGACCGGGACGGTGACCTCCAGGTGCGGGTCCACCGTCCAGCCGTCGCAGGGGTGCGCACCGCCGCGGGTCGGCTCGCCGACGATGACGGCGCGGCCGAGCTGCTGCAGGTTGTACGACAGCTCCTCGGCCGCCGAGAAGGTGCTTTCGCTGGTCAGGATGTACAGCGGCTTGGCGCCGCCGAAGCGCGCGCCGGGGACGTGCGGCAGGCTCCAGGACTGCTCGCTGCTGCGGTCGCCGCGCCAGGACATGGTGTTGAGATGGGTGCGCTCGTCGAGCAGGTGGCTGCAGACGTACGCGACCGAGTCCGGGTCGCCGCCGAGGTTCGCGCGGAGGTCCACGATCAGCGCGTCGGCGCGGGACGCCAACGTGAGCGCGGCGCCGAGCGGCTCGGCGGCCCAGTCCAGCGGGAACAGCATCGGTGCCATCTCGATCACGGCGACGCCGCCGTCGAGCAGCTCCACCCGGGGCACGCCGCCGAGCGAGGAGTCGAACTGCTCGCGCATGGTCTCCATCATGGCCGCGCCGCGCTTCGGGGGAACCTCGTCCGCGTAGTACCTGAGCCGCAGGTGCCGGTCGCCGTTGGCGGACTGCAGGTCCGCCGTGACGAGCCCGGCGAGTTCCTCGGCGTCGACGTCGTACGCCCCCTCGGCGAGGCGCTTCCGCAGCAGGCCGGCCAACTGCTCGGCCACCTCGGGGAACACGTAGTTCTCGGTCAGCAGTCGGACCGTCTCGTCGATGACCGGGGCGGGCGGAATCTTCGGCGGGGTCGTCATGGCCGGGAGTAGATCATTTGTCCGATAAACGCGTCAAAGCTCTGACGCCTTCTGCGCGCGGATAGGGTCGACCGGTGCCCACGCTGATGCCGCTGCATATCGCCTACGCCCCGGCGGTGCTGGACTTCGAGGTGGCGAACCGGGACTACTTCGCCGCCTCGGTCCCGGACCGCGGCGACGCCTTCTTCGCGCAGTTCGCCGAGCGCTACGACGCCCTGCTCGCCGAGCAGGAGGCGGGAACCTGCGCCTTCTACCTGCTCGTCGCCGACGACGGCTCGGTGCTCGGCAGGTTCAACCTGGTCGACATCACGGGCAACACTGCGGACCTCGGCTACCGGGTCGCCCAGGCCGCGACGGGCCGCGGCCTGGCGACCGCCACCGTCCACGAGCTGTGCCGACTGGCAGCAGCACAGCACGGCCTGCGCACACTGCGGGCAGGCGTGACCCACCGGAACACCGCGTCCCAGAAGGTCCTGCTCAAAGCAGGGTTCGTCGCGCTCGGCCCGGCCGAGCCGGCCGACCTCGGCGGCGAGCCAGGTACGTGGTACCGGCGCGACCTCGCGGATCCGGCCGTACAAGGTGAGGTCGCCTGAGCTTGGCACAGGCTCACCGCGGACCGCGCCGGGCACTCCGAGCTGGTGGTAACTGTCGATTCAGTCCTTGTCGGGCTTGTTGCCCTTTCCTTTGTCGCCGGGGCGGTCGGTGCTCTTGCCCTTGTCGTCGCGGCCGGGCGTGCCCCGCTCGGCGGCGGTCGTGGGAGGCGACGTGGTGACCTGCGGCGTCTGCGCGGGCAGCTGCGGGATCGGCGTGGTGGGCGGCGTACCGGACGGTGTGCTCGGGCTGTCTGTGGCCGCGGTCCGCCCGGGGAGTACAGGGACCGGCGCGGGTGGGACCGGGGTGCCTTCAGTTTCGTGGCCGCCCACCGCGAGCAGGAACGGCACGGTGGCCCCGCCCGCCCCCAGGACGAGACCGGCCACCAGAGCCAGGGCCGCGACGTGATGCCGCCGCCGACGCATCGCCACCGCGGTCGACGCGACGTTCGTGGACTCGACCGAGCGGGCCGCGCTGTGGGCCGCGCCCTTGCGGGGCGAGGCCGATGCCGTACCTGCGGCGGCGCTTTCCAGGAGGCGGACGCAATCACCGGCGTCGGGCCGGTCGGCGGGTTCGGATCGGGTCATGGCGTCGATGGCAGAAGCGAGTTCGGCCGGCACCCACGCCGGGATGTGCGGTGCCCGCAGCGCGCGTCCCTTTCCCGCTGCCAGCGGGCCCCCGGGGTACTCCTTCTCGCCCTTCACGGCTTCGAGGAGGACCAGCCCCAGTGCGTGGATGTCGCTGGCCGGTCCCGACCCCCGGCCGAGCAGCTGCTCGGGCGCCAGGTACGGGATGGTGCCGACCAAGGTGCCGGGCGCGGTGCGGGTGGGTTCGTCGACAAGGCGGGAGATCCCGAAGTCCGCCAAGTACGGGGAGTCGTCGAGCCCGACGAGGACATTGGACGGTTTCACATCGCGATGCACCACACCGGCGGCGTGCACGTGCTCCAACGCCGACGCCAACCGCACGCCCAGCCGGGCCACGCGCTCGGCGGGCAGCGGGCCGTCGAGGATGTGCTCCTGCAACGTGGCGCCCTCGACCAGGCGCATCACGACGTAGACGTGGCCGGCCTCGCCGCCCACGTCGTGGACCTCGACAAGCGCCGGGTGCGCCAACCGGCCCAGCAATTCCGCTTCCTGGCAGAACCGTTCGGCGGTCACCGCGGAGGCGCCCGGCCGGAACACCTTCACCGCGACGTTCCGGTGCAGCCGCATGTCCAAGCCCCGGAAGACATCGGCGGTCCCACCCGCGCCCAGCAGCTCGATCAGGCGGTACCGGTCACCGAGGACCGCCCCGCTGCGGGGGACAGGGGACGGTATTCGGCGTGGCAATGCCGTCATGCTCTCTCCCCGGATGCGTCGCGGCGGTGCCCTGCGTCGTTACCCGAGCAGCAGCAGCGCATGCGGCAGTTGCAGGCGCGCGTCGCGGCCCGTCATCACAGGTGCGGAGCACGCCGGTCCCGTGTCGGCGCACCCCGTTCGGGTAGCCCCCGGGCCGAGACGTGTCCGACCGGCAGGCGGTGCCCGCGGCGTACCGCTGCGAGCGATGCCAGAGGCTGACCGGATCGACAGCCGGGGCCAGGGGCGCCGGGCTGCATTCCGGCAGGGCCCCGCCCCCGGGCGCTTCGGGCGGGGCGGCGCCGGACTCGGAAGGTGCCAGGTGAGGGGGCGGCTCAGCGCAGGTCGTACCGGTCCAGGTTCATGACCTTGTCCCAGGCGGCCACGAAGTCGCGCACGAAGCGCGCGCCGCCGTCCTTGGCGGCGTAGATCTCCGAGATCGCCCGGAGCTGGGAGTGCGAACCGAAGACGAGGTCGACCGCCGTGGCCGTCCACCTGACCGTGTTCGTGGCGCGGTCCCGGCCCTCGTACACGTTCTCGGCGGTCGTGGAGGGCTTCCACTCCGTGCCCATGTCGAGGAGGTGGACGAAGAAGTCGTTCGTCAACGTGCCCGGCCGGTCGGTGAGCTGCCCGTGGGAGGACTGCCGGAACCCGGTGCCCAGCGCGCGCATGCCGCCGATCAGCACCGTCATCTCCGAAGCGGTGAGCGTCAGCAGGTTGGCGCGGTCCAGCAGCAGCGTCTCCGGGGAGAGCTTCTCGCCGGGCCGCAGGTAGTTGCGGAACCCGTCCGCGCGGGGTTCCAGGACGGAGAACGAATCCACGTCCGTCTGCTCCTGCGAGGCGTCCGTACGACCCGGCGCGAACGGGACCGCGACGTCGTGCCCGGCGTTCCTCGCGGCCTGTTCGACCGCCGCGCATCCGCCGAGGACGATCAGGTCGGCGAGCGAGACCTTCTTGCCGCCGGTCTGCCCGTCGTCGAACTCCTGGCGGATCCGGTCGAGGACCCGGAGCGTGTCGGCGACCTCGGGCAGGTCGTTGAGCTCCCAGTCCTTCTGCGGCGCGAGCCGGATGCGTGCCCCGTTGGCCCCGCCGCGCTTGTCGGTGCCGCGGAAGCTCGCCGCCGCGGCCCAAGCGGTGGTGGCCAACTGGGAGACCGAGAGGCCCGCGTCGAGGATCGCCGCTTTCAGGGCGTTGACCTCGGCGTCCCCCACCAGTTCGTGGTCGACCGCGGGGACGGGGTCCTGCCACAGCTGCGGCTCCGGGACCCACGGGCCCAAGTAGCGCGACAAGGGCCCCATGTCGCGGTGCAGCAGCTTGTACCAGGCCTTCGCGAAGGCCTCCGCGAGCTTTGCCGGGTTCTCGTGGAAGGACTTGGAGATCGGCCCGTAGACCGGGTCCAGCTTCAGAGCCAGGTCGGTCGTCAGCATCATCGGCGCGTGCCGCTTCGCCGGGTCGTGGGCGTCCGGCACTGTGCCCTGGGCCGACGGGTCCGTGGGGGTCCACTGCTGGGCGCCCGCGGGGCTGGTGGTCAACGTCCACTCGTAGCGGAACAGGTTGTCGAGGTAGCCGTTGTCCCACTTCGTCGGTTCGGAGGTCCAGGCGCCCTCCAGGCCGCTGGTCATCGCGTGGACGCCGCTGCCCGTTCCGCACGTATTCCGCCAGCCGAGGCCCTGCTGTTCGAGCGGAGCGGCTTCGGGTTCCGGGCCGACGCAGGAGGGGTCGACGGCGCCGTGGCATTTGCCGAAGGTATGGCCGCCGATGATGAGGGCGACGGTTTCCTCGTCGTCCATCGCCATGCGGGCGAATGTCTCGCGGATGTCCCGTGCCGCGGCGAGCGGGTCCGGGTTCCCGTTGGGGCCTTCGGGATTGACGTAGATCAATCCCATCTGGACGGCGCCGAAAGGACCGGCGAGTTCGCGGTCGCCGCTGTAGCGCTCGTCTCCCAGCCAGGTGTCCTCGGGCCCCCAGAAGATCTCTTCCGGCTCCCATACGTCCGGGCGGCCGAAACCGAATCCGAACGTGGTGAATCCCATGGATTCCATGGCGCAGTTGCCGGCGAAGACCAGCAGGTCGGCCCAGGAGATCTGCTGTCCGTATTTCTCTTTCACCGGCCACAGGAGGCGGCGCGCCTTGTCCAGGCTCGCGTTGTCCGGCCAGCTGTTGAGGGGCGCAAAGCGCTGTGCGCCGGCGCCGCCCCCGCCCCGGCCGTCGGCGATCCGGTACGTGCCCGCGGCATGCCAGCTCATGCGGATGAAAAGCGGTCCGTAGTGGCCGTAGTCCGCGGGCCACCAGTCCTGGGACGTCGTCATCACCGCGAACACGTCCGCTTTGAGCGCGTCCACGTCGAGGTTCGCGAACTCTTTCCGGTAGTCGAAATCCCCGCCCAAGGGCTCGGACCGGGCGGAATGCTGGCGGAGGACTTGGAGATCCAGCTGCTGCGGCCACCAGTCCCGGTTCGTTCGGGGGCGGGTCGCCACGGGGGTCGGGGAGGGGATCGCGGGATTTTCGCTTTCGCTGCCGGACACTTCCGCCTTCTTCCTCACTCGGTTGTTTCCGTGCGCAGGCGGCGTCCACGCCTGCCGGGCACTCGCTTTCCACCCGGGGCGGACACATGCCTGCCGAGCCCGATATTCGCGCACGGCGAGCCGTACGCCCCTAAAGACACGCGGATCCCCGCATGGTCCCTGCCGCGCGCATCGATTTATGGGAAAGCCGCGGACCGGCACGGCCCGCCCCGGGAAGGCCGTTCGGCGTCAGCCGGGTGTGACGCGTCCGCGCCAGCCGCCCCAGGCCGTGCCGCGCAACTCGATGAACTCCTTGAAGCGCTTCAGGTCGCCCTTGATGCGCAGGTCCAGGACGCGCAGCGCGGCGGCCGCCTTCTCCACGGCGCCCTCCGGGGCCACCTCCATGGTCAGGTCGATCCTGGTGCACGTGTCGTCGACGGGGCGGAACACCACCATGCCGCGCTGGTCAGGGGATCCGCCGATGGTCCGCCAGGTGATGCGCTCGTCGGGCATCTGGTCGACGATCTCGGTGTCGAACTCGCGGTGGACACCGCCGATCGAGGTCTTCCAGTGGTTGTGCCGGGCGTCGAGCTGGCGGACCTCGTCGACGCCTTCCATGAAGTCGGGGAACTCCTCGAACTGCGTCCATTGGTCGTAGGCGGTGCGCACGGGCACGTCGACCTGGATGGACTGGGTCACCTTGGTCATGGCGATCTCCGTTCTCGTCTTGAGCGGACCTGCCCGGCGCCGAGTGCCGCGACGCGCTTCGTGCCGTTCATGCGCGGCGGCTACCCGGCAACGCAGAACAGACACAGGCCACCTGGCCGCAGGTGCTGCGGTCGGGCGAGCAGTGCGCGTACGGCGTCCTCGGCCGCACCGCGTGTGGCGGGCGTGCCGTCCGGTGTGCCGGCGCCGAGGTCGCCGAGTACCGGGGCGATGGTGACGCCGTCTTCGAACAGCTCGATCACCCGCGGACTGATGTACGACGCCCGGCAGGTGTCCTCGTCGGCGATCTCGACGGCCTGCGTCCGGCTGGATTTGCCCGGATAGGTGACCGCGATCTCGCCGCGCCGCATGGTGACGTGCTCGCGCACCAGCGTGGTCAGGCCGTACGAGGCGTTGTCCCGGGTGTAACCCGCGTTGCCGATGCGGAACAGGCCGAGGTCGATGAGCCGCGCCGCGCATCCGACCAGGCCGGCGGGATTGCCGGCGCCTTGATCCGGTCACGTTCGTCAGCGCCGAGCGGCCTGCCGCCCCGGTCGACGTACCGGAACCCGCGCCCGTGGCGCAGCCGCCGGATTCCGGGCGTGTGGATGTCGCTGTGCCGCAGCCGCATGCCGCGCCGCTACCCGGGGCCTCAGGATGCGATGCGGCCGGGCCGTCGGGCGTGTGCTTCGTGCGGGCGCGGGTAGCCGCCGCAGGACGGTGAAGATCGACTCAAGGTGTGTGGTGGAGATGCCCCGCGGTTCCAGCCCGAAGCGGAAGCGGCAGTACGAGCACATCAAGGACAGCGCCAAGAAGCGCGGCGCCAGCACCGGCCGGGCGAAGGAGATCGCGGCGCGGACCGTGAACAAGGAACGCGCCCGCTCCGGAGAGTCCAAGACGGCGAGCCGTTCGTCGACGCACGACACGTCGTCGTCGCGGCGCGGCGGACAGCGCTCGCACTCGGGCTCCGGCGGCCCCACCTACGACCAGCTCTACAACGAGGCGAAGCGCCGCGGCATCAAGGGGCGCTCCTCGATGCGCAAGGCGGAGCTGCAGCGCGCGCTGGGCCGGTGACCAAGCGGACGCAGTCGACCGCGACCGACGACACCCATGCGGTTGCGTACTGATCCGCGGGACACGGCTTAGAGTCGGTTGCATGCCCGACCCGCCGGAAGCACCGCGCCCCGATCTCCGCGGTCTCGCCGCTGCCTACGGACTGGCTCCGCTGCCGGTGGAGGGCGGTCTCTTCCGGCGTACCTGGGCCGGCCCCGCCGACGCCGAAGGGCGCCCGGCAGGCAGCGCGATCATGGTGCTGTTCACGGACGCCGAGGACGGCTTCTCGGCCATGCACCGGCTGCCCATCGACGAGGTCTGGCACTTCTACCGCGGCGACGCCGTCGAGTTGCTGCTGCTCGCCCCGGACGGCACCGGCCGTGTCGAGACCCTGGGCGGGCCTGACACCTACCCGACCGTGCAGTCCGTCGTCCCCGCCGGAACGTGGATGGGCGCGCGGCTGGCCGACGGCGGTACGTGGGCGCTGTGCGGTACGACCATGGCCCCCGGCTTCATGCCCGCCGACTACGAGGGCGGGGACGCCGACGAACTGGCCGCCCGCTTCCCCGAGTACGCGGCGGCCATCCGCGCCCTGTGCCGCGCGGACGCGCCGCTTGCGATGACCGAGGACCCGCACTGAACCGAACGCATCACCGGACGGAACCGAGCCGCACCAAAGGAGCACGATGACCGACGCGAGCCGTCCGGACCCCCGCTACCCGTCCCTCGCCGGGACGGTCGCGCTCGTCGCGGGTGCCTCGGGCGGCATCGGCGCGGGTATCGCAGCGACGTTCGCCCAGGCCGGCGCGGCGGTAGTCGTCCATGGGCACCGCGACCGCAAAGCCGCCGAGCGCACCGCGCAGCTCATCACCGACGCAGGCGGCGACGCGCTCGTCGTCACCGGCGACCTCGCCGACGAGCAGGACTGCGCACGACTGGTCGGCGAGGCTGCTGCGTGGCGCGGCCGCCTTGATGCGGTCGTCAACGCCGCCGGGATCCAGCCCGTCCAGCCGCTTGCCGCGATGACCGCCGCCGACTGGGACGCGGTCCTCCGCGCAGACGCCACCGGAGCGTTCGTCTGCACCCAGGCCGCCGCGCGGCTCATGGCGGACCAGGACGGCGGAGGCAGTATCACGCACATCGCCTCGATCGAGGGCTCCCAGCCCGCGGCCGGGCACGCCCACTACAGCTCGGCCAAGGCCGCACTGATCATGTTCGCCCGCGCCGCAGCCCTCGAGTACGGGCCGCGCGGCGTACGCGTCAACACCGTCTCGCCCGGCCTCATCGACCGCCCGGGCCTTGCGGACCAGTGGCCCGAAGGCGTCGAACGCTGGCACCGCGCGGCCCCCCTCGGACGCCTGGGCACCCCCGAAGACATCGGCGCCGCCTGCGTGTTCCTCGCATCCCCGGGCGCCGCATGGCTCACCGGCCAGGACCTGGTCGTCGACGGCGGCATGAGCACCCACCCGACCTGGTAGAGGACCGGCAGCAGCACGGCAGGTCCCTGACCCCGCCCCAAGATCGCCACACACCTTGGGCGGGCAGAATAGGCGGCCTACGGGTGGTCGTCGGATCGTCCGGCCTTTTCCGGAGGGGGAGTCGGGTTGGCAAAGTTGTTCAGTACGGCCCCTGGAACCATCGGCGAGACCATCATCCGCTTCCTGGCGGTCCCGGCGCCGCTCACCGAAGGCGAGTTCGAGTCCCTCCTGGGATCCCTGGGCTGGCGCGTGCAGGAGCGTGAGGCCAGTCCTCCCGTCTACTGGGTGGAAGCCCATGCCCATCCGGAGTTGCTGGGCAGGGCCGAGGCAAGCGTGGAGAGTGGCGCGCTCGTCTATATCGACCTGCCCGTGACCGAATCGGTCGACGAGGACGACGAGGACGGCCAAGCGCAGTTGACCGAGCTTGCCCGTCGGCTCTTCGCCGAAGTCCCCCGCCTGATTCCCGGACCGCACCGGCAGCACGGGCAGAGGATCACGTGGCCGGGCGCCTGCTATGACGTCTCGCTGTCGAGGGCAGCGGATCAGGTAGGCGTTGTCGTCGAATCCAGGGGCGACTCCCCGACGCCGGCCGTGGATTCCGGCGCGGAGCGTGACCCATGGCGGGAGACCGCTCGCGGGCTCGGTCGCCTCATGAGCGTGCTGTCCGACCTTGATCGGATCGAGCTTCTGGTACGGGGAACCCCAGTCGTGGACATCAGTCGCGCGGCTGACGTCCTCTGGATTCTTGCCACCGGTCCGGATGACTCCATCACACCGGTGGAACTGTCGCCGGCGCAGCGCAGTGCGCTCCTGGAAATGGGCTTCTTCTCACCCGAGGGCGAGGAGTACCCGGGGCAGCCCAACACGCAGAACTACTGGTACGCGGGCGAACTGCCCTCGACCAACGGGTACTTCGACTGGATGGGCCAACTTGTCGTCAGCGCGCTCCGGGACGTCTACGGTGCCGGGGAGCCGGGGGCGGTGTCCTGGTGCGGCGTGGCTCTGAGCGACGACGCGTCCCGGACTCTCCGCTCCCTCGACCTGGCACAAGCGGGTGGTTGAACCCCCCGGTCCACCGGTTGCCGCTCCGGAGATCGACAGCCGAGGTCATCGAGGAGGTGCTCAAGTCCGCCGGTCGAGGTCGGGAGCGGCGATGACGCCTGCCGCTTCGAGGGCGTCCAGGTCGTGCGGGGGCAGGCGAAGGAGCTCGGTGAGGACGGTGCGGGTGTCCTGGCCGACCAGCGGCGGTGCGGTTTCCGGGAGTTCGGGGGCCTCGCTCAGCTTGACGGGGTTGCCGGCGACCAGGACCGGTTCCGCGGGGCCGTCGGTGCGGGGGATGGGCACGAGCATGTTGCGCTGCGCGAGATGGGGGTCGCCGACGACGTCCTCGGCGGAGTTGCAGGGCGCGGCCGTGATGCCCGCCTCGGCGAGGTGCCCGGCGGCGGTGAGGGCCGACATGTCCTTGGACCACTGCTCGAGCGCGGGGCGGATCACGTCGGGCCAGTGGTCGTGCCAGCCGAAGCGGTCCGCGAAACGCGGGTCGGACAGCCAGCTTTCGCGATCGAGGAGGCGGGCCAGGCGTTCGAACTGGTGCTCGCGGCTGACCTGGATGTAGCACCAGCGTCCGCCGACCTGGAACGCGGAGAGGATGTACGGCATCCGCAGGCCGGCATCGGACCCGGTCTCGCCGTCCGGGTCGGCGTCGCGGCGTACGCCCAGCGACCAGAAGTTCGGGACGATGTCGCAGATGGCGACCATCGCGTCGAACATCGCGACGTCGACCAGCTGCCCCCGGCCGGTGTGCTCGCGCTGGCGTAGCGCGGCCAGGACGCCGATCACCCCGAACAGCCCGGAACCGGTGTCGCCGAGGCCGCCCATCGGGTTGATGACGGGCGGCTGCCCCGGGCGGCGGGCATGCTCGTAGATGCCCGACATCGCCTCGGCGACCCCGGCGTAGGCAGGCCAGTCGGCGTACGGCGATGCGCCGTCGGCGCCGAAGCCGGTGATGGACAGGTAGACGACGGACGGGTGTTCGGCGGAGACATGCGGATACCCGAGGCCCAGACGGGCGGCGCGGCCCGGGCCGAGGTTCTCCACGACGACGTCGCAGGAGCGGGACAGCCCGTGGACCAGGTCGCGGCCGCGTTCGGACTTCAGGTCGACGGCGATGCTGCGCTTGCCGAGGTTGTACCGCAGGAACGTGGCGCCGGCCGGGCGCCCGGACGCGTCGAGCACCGCGGGCCTGGCGGCGCGCCCCGACTCCCCGGACGGGGACTCGACCTTGATGACCTCCGCGCCGAGCCGGGCCAGCATCAGCGTCGCGAAGGGTGCCGCCTGCATCTGCTCCAGGGCGAGGACGCGGATGCCGTCCAGCGGCCGGGGCGCGGGGGCCGGAACGGGGCCAGGGTCGGGGGCGGTGTCGTGCGGGGCGGAGGCCATCGGCTGCACGCTCCTGGGGAGGGTCGGTGCCTGTCGGGTCGGACGTCGTACGGGGCCGCGCCGAACTTGCCGAAGATGACCATCGGATTGCGGACAATATACAAGATGCACAGCCGAGGGGAGGGGGCTCGGCGCGGTGCGCGGAGAGTGGTAACTCAGTTTTCGGTGGGGAGGGGCGGTGCTGCCGGGTGGGGGGCTCCTGGTGATGGCGGAGTGAGTACCTGCATGCGGTTTACGGGAGATTGGCCGGCCGGCTGCCGGCGGGCGGCCCCGGAGGCGGCGGGCGGTCCATTGACCAAAACAAGAATCAGGTTTTAGTTTGGGCGCATGTTGCCTCCCGGTTTCCGTGCGTTCGACGCCGACAACCACTACTACGAAGCGCTCGATGCCTTCACCCGGCACATCGAGCCCGAGTTCCGCAAGCGATGCATGCAGTGGGCACAGGTGGACGGCAAGACCCGGCTGCTGGTCGGGGGCAAGGTCAACAAGTTCATCCCGGACCCCACGTTCTCGCGCCTCGCCAAGCCGGGGGTGCTGGAGAAGTGGTTCCGGGGCACCGCCAAGGGCTCGCTCATCGAGCAGTTCGGCGAGTTGGAGCCGACCCGGGCGGAGTACCGGGAACGCGACGCGCGTCTGGAGGCGATGGACGAACTCGGCCTGGACGGTGCGATGTTCTTCCCGACCCTCGGGGTCGGCATGGAGCAGGCCCTGCTCCCCGACATTCCTGCGCTGACCGCCGCGTTCCGCGCGTTCAACCGCTGGCTGGCGGAGGACTGGGGCTTCGCCTACCAGGAGCGCATCTACGCCGCGCCGTACATCACCCTCGCCGACCCGCGGAACGCCGTCGCGGAACTGGAGTGGGCGCTCGGCCAGGACGCCCGGCTCGTCGTCATGCAGTACGGCCCGATCAGCACCGCCTCCGGGTGGACCTCGCCCGGCGACCCGGTGTTCGAGCCGTTCTGGGCACTGGCCGCCGAGGCCGGCATCACCGTCGTCTACCACGGCGGCAACAGCGCATACGGCCGGCTGATCTCGTGGTGGGGCGAGTCGCACGAGATGGAGGCGTTCCGCGCGACCCCGATGCGCGGCCTCATCAGCCCCGAGCCGATCGCGGACACCATGGCCGCGCTGCTCTCGTACGGCGTCCTCGCGCGCCACCCGCGCCTGCGCTTCGCCGCCATCGAGACCGGCGCCGACTGGGTCGCGCCGCTGTTCGCGCGCCTGAAGAAGTCGTACGCCCAGCAGCCGCACGCCTGGGCGGAGGACCCGCGCGAGACGCTCCGCCGGCAGCTCTGGGTCTCGCCCTTCCACGAGAACGACCTCACCGAACTGCGTGAAGTGATCGGCGTGGACCGCATCATGATGGGCTCGGACTGGCCGCACACCGAGGGCATCGCCCAGCCGCTCAACTTCGCGAAGGACCTCGAGCAGGCCGGCTTCTCCGACGCCGAGCAGGTCCAGGTCATGAAGACCAACGCCGAGGCCCTCGTCCAGCGTCTCGATTGACAGGCATCGCACCGTACTTGGACCGGACGAAAGGCCAGCACCGCATGCCGTTCCCCACGGACGTCCCCGTCGTCGACACGATGATCGGCTTCCCGCACGAGGGCTGGGACCAGTACGACTTCATCCGCCGGCAGACCAAGGACCGCCAGTCGCGCGAGGAGTTCGAGTTCCCCGCCGAGTACATGTTCAAAGGCGTGCCGAAGGACCTGCCGACCGACGACCCGGTCGCGTTCACGCTGCACGAGATGGACCGCTTCGGCATCCGCCACGGCATGATCGGGGTCGGCGACGAGACATCGCGCACCGCACTGCGCAAGCATCCGGACCGGTTCGTCGCCTCGTCGAACATCGATCCCAACACCGGGATGGACGGCGTACGCCAACTCGTCGGGGAGCATGAGGAGTTCGGAGTCCGGGCGGCCGGGGTCTTCCCGGCGGGTGCCTTCCCGCAGGTGCCGATCGACGACAAGAAGATGTACCCGTTCTACGCCAAGTGCGTGGAACTCGACATCCCCGTCTTCGTCTGCGCCGGCGTCCCCGGACCGCGCCTGAAGGCCGCTGCCCAGCACGTCGAGCTCATCGACGAGGTCATGTACGACTTCCCTGAACTCCTGATGGTGACCCGGCACGGGTGCGAACCGTGGGTGGATCTCGCCGTCAAGCTGATGCTCAAGTGGCCCAACCTGTACTACTCGACGTCCGCGTTCGCACCGCGCTACTACCCGCAGGCGATCGTCGACTACGCCAACACCCGCGGCGCCCACAAGATCCTGTACGCGGGCTACTTCCCGATGGGCCTCACCCTCGACCGCATTTTCGGTGAGCTGCCCGGCGTCGGTTTCAAGGACGAGGTCTGGCCGCAGTTCCTGTCCGGGAACGCGGCGCGCCTGCTCAAGCTGGACCTCGCCTGACCCTCGTCATCCCTACGGCCCGCACGGCCCGCACGGCCCGCACGACCCCTCTGGCACGCAACAAGTAAGGAATCCCGTGGAGTTCGGCATCTTCCTGCAGGGCTACAACCCCGGCTACCGGCGGCAGGGCAACCCTGACGCCGAGCACGAGGCCCTGATGAACGACATGGCGTACGCGATCGCCGCCGACAAGGCCGGCTTCAAGTACGTCTGGCTGAGCGAGCACCACTTCCTCGACGAGTACTCGCACCTGTCCGCCAACGACGTCATGTGCGGCTACCTCGCGCACGCGACCGAGCGGATCCACATCGGCTCCGGCATCTTCAACCCGCTGCCGCAGGTCAACCACCCGGCCAAGGTCGCCGAGCGCGTCGCGATGCTCGACCACCTCTCCCAAGGGCGGTTCGAGTTCGGCACCGGCCGCGGCGCAGGCAGCCACGAGATCCTCGGCTTCCTGCCCGGCATCGAGGACATGAACCAGACCAAAGAGATCTGGGAAGACGTCATCCGCGAGTTCCCCAAGATGTGGCTCCAGGACGAATACGAGGGCTACAACGGCAAGTTCTGGTCGCTGCCGCCGCGCCGCATCCTGCCCAAGCCGTACGGGCAGGCCCACCCGGCGATGTGGTACGCCGCGGGCAGCCCGCCGTCGTACGAGATGGCTGCGCGCCTGGGCCTCGGCGTCCTCGGCTTCTCGATCGGCGACCTCGAGTCCGCGGAGAAGCTGACCGCGAAGTACAAGCAGGCCATCGCGAGTGCCGAGCCGATCGGGGCGTTCGTCAACGACAACGTGCTGTGCGTCTCGACCGGCTTCGTCGCGAACGAGCGGCGGGACGCGGTCGAGCGGGCGGTCGCGTCGCGCCCGTCGTACCTGATCAGCAACGTGTACCGGTACCACGACACCTTCCCGCACCCGGAAGGGCTGCCGCACTGGCCCGAACTGGTGCCCGACATCAACGCGGACATGGTGGAGTTCGCCGCCGGCGAAGGCGCCATGATCGTCGGCGACCCGGACGCCGCGCTCGCCGCCGTGAAGCGGTACGAGGCGGCCGGCGTCGACCAGCTCGTCCTCGGGCTGGGGCCGGACACGCGCGAGGGCACGCTGGAGACCATCCGGCTCTTCGGGGAGCACATCATCCCGAAGCTGGACACCGAGGCCGAGCACCGCACGACGGTGTTCCGCCGGGCTGCGACCAACGGGACCACCGGGACCACCGGGTCCACCGGAGTCACGGGGAACTGACGCACACGGTTCCTTGCCCCGGCGTGATGCCGACGCATCACGCCTGCCCGGCCGGGGGGGGGCGCCCCCCCCCCGCGCGCACGCCCCCGCCCCCCCCCCGGGGGGGATGCCGACGCAACACGCCGGCCCGGCCGGCGGCGGCCGCCCGCACCAGGGAGGACGGCCGCCGCCGAGCCGGGGCGTTCGCAGGCCCGCGATCCGTGCACGTGCCTTGCGTATGTCTGCGGCGCGGTCAGCGCAGCGCGGAGAAGACCAGGCGCGTGACGCGCTCGACGTCCGCCAGGATCTCCGGCCACGCCTTCCGTCCCGTCATCCAGGCGATCAGGCTGGAGAGCACGACACCCTGCACGGCGATCTGGATGGTCTCCGCGGTCTCCGGCGGCAGGTCCGCCATCAGCGCGTGCATCGCCTGGCGCGACGACGTCTGCATGCGCGCGATCGTCTCGCTCGCGTACGGGTCCGACGAGGCGATCAGCGACACCGCCAAGTGCCCGAAGTTCGGCTGGCGTTGGAACGCCCGCAGCTCGCGCTGCGCGAACCGCAGCACCCGCTCCTCGGCGGTCGCCTCCGCGGGCAGGCGCGTACGGCCCAGGCTCATCTCGCCCAGCACGCGCTCGGTCAGCCGGGCCTGCCAATCCGCGACCGCGGCCGCGAGCAGGTGGTCCTTGGACGAGAAGTAGCGGTAGATCGTCGCGAGCGAGACGCCGGACCGCTCCGCGACGTCGCGCATCTGCAGACTGGCCGGATCCATCTCGCCGATCAGGTCGATGACGGCGTCCGTGACGCGGCGGTGGCGTGCGAGCTGCGAGCGCGTCATCGTGTCCACGGCTCGTGGAGGCAGCTCATGTGTCGGCACGGCCGCATTCTATCCGCGGGCCGCGGCCCGATCCCGGGCGCTGCTCGAGCCTCGACCTCGGGTTACAGATTGTATATTTTGTACGCTGACCGTTCGCGCCCCGCGGATCCCGACCGGACCCGAACTGACCCGCTCGGACCCGCTCGGACTCGACGGCCGCTCACCTGAACCGCGTTCCACTCCGCACTGCACGGCACCTGACCGCACCGCAGAGGAGAACCGCGTTGTCCGACCGCACTAGTGCGCAGCCGCCCGACCCCGGCAGCATGCTGCCGGACCGCCGCCTCCTCCTGCCGAACGCGCTACGGCACTGGGCCGCGGCCACGCCCGACGCGGTCTTCCTCGAACATGTCGACGGGCGCCGCCTGACCTACCGGGCCGCGTCGGCCGCGGCGGAGCGCTGGGCGGCGGCGCTGCGCAGCGCGGGCGTGGCGCCGGGCGAGCACGTCGCGTACCTGATCGCGGACCCGCTCGACAGCGCACTCGTGTGGCTCGGTGCCGCAGCCGCGGGGAACGTCGCGGTGCCGGTGAACAGCGCGTACTTCGGGCGCATGCTCGCGCACGTCCTGGACGACTCCGACGCGGTGGCGGTGGTGGTCGCGGCGGGGTTCCTGGACCGGCTGGCCGAGGTGGCGGACGGGCTGCCGGGCCTGC
This sequence comes from Yinghuangia soli, assembly GCF_021502675.1. Lineage (GTDB taxonomy): Bacteria > Actinomycetota > Actinomycetes > Streptomycetales > Streptomycetaceae > Yinghuangia > Yinghuangia soli. Next base: position 42,947 of record NZ_JAKFHA010000047.1, on the reverse strand, counting down.
GGAACGTCGTGATCGTCGGGGAATCGGACGCATCCGGCACACTCGGGCAGGCAGTTGTGTCCTCGGGCGGCCGGTTGCCCGACTCCGTTCCCGAGGTCGCCGACGCGGCGTGCGGCGTAGAGGGGGACGAAGGAGAGGGACACGAAGTAGAGGGGTACGACACTGCGGCGATCCTCTACACGTCCGGGACGACCGGCCCGTCCAAGGGGGTCGTCACGCCCTGGGCGGCCATGCACGGCTACTGGTCCTGGGTTCCGGACGACACGCTCACCACTGGTGAGGCGCTTTACTGCCCGATGCCGCTGTTCCACATATCCGGTCTCGGAGCGCTGCACTACACGCTGTCGCGCGGCGGACGCTTCGTCACCCGCGACAAGTTCAGCGGCACCGCCTTCTGGGACGACGTACGCGCCGCCGGAGCCGTCGCGGCCGGGCTGGTCGGACCCATGACCGCGCTGCTGCACTCGCTCCCCGCGCGGCCCGACGACGCCGACAACCCGCTGCGCGGCATCGTCCTGGGCCCGATGATCGCCGAGATCGCCGCCTTCGAGGCGCGATTCGGGGTCCGAGTGGCCACGTCGTACGGCATGACCGAGGTGCCGCCGCTGGTCGTCACCGGCTGGGACCACGGCCCCTGGCAGACCAGCGGGCGGGTCCGCACCGGCTACCCCTGGGCGGAGGTGCGCGTCGTCGACGAACACGACGTGCCCGTCCCGGTCGGCGCCACCGGCGAACTGGTCGTCCGAGCCGGGGCCCCCTGGGCGCTGAACGCCGGCTACTACAAAATGCCCGAGGCAACCGCGCGGGCCTGGCGCAACGGGTGGTTCCACACCGGCGATGCGTTCCGCCAGGACGAGGACAGCCGCTTCTACTTCGTCGACCGCATGAAAGACGCAATCCGCCGCCGCGGGGAGAACATCTCCTCGTTCGAGGTGGAGGCCTTCGTGCTGGACGCCCCCTCGGTCGCCGAGTGCGCGGCGTTCGCGGTCCCGGGATCGTTCGGCGGCGACGAAGTGATGATCGCCGTCGTCCCGGCCGACGGCGACAAGGTCGACCCCGCCGTACTGGCACAGCACCTCGCCGACCGCATGCCGGGCTACATGGTGCCGCGCTACATCGACGTGGTCGAGCAACTTCCGCGCAACACCACGTCGTTGCGGATCCAGAAGCACGTGCTCCGCGAGCGCGGCGTCACGGCCGGGACGTGGGACCGCGCAGCGGAGAGCCAGGCGGCCCGGGTGGAGAACCCAGCGGACACCCGAGTCGAGAACCGAGCGGACACCCGAGCGGAGACCTCATGAGCACTGCCCCGTCCGACGCGAGCGAGGAGCCCACCGACGTGGCCGTACCGCCCCCCGTCGCCGCGGAGCACCTGCGCAAGGTGCTCGGCGGCGTCCTGCAAGCCCTCGGTGCACCGGCCGCCGACGCCGCGACCGTAGCGGAACTGCTCGTCGAGGCCGACCTGCGCGGCGTCGACTCGCACGGCGCGCACCTGCTCGGCCTGTACGTCGCCCGCATCCGCGCCGGCCATCTCGACCCGGCCGCCCAGCCGCGGCTCGTCGAAGACCGGGGGAGCACCCTGCTGCTCGACGGCGGCCTGGGCTTCGGGCAGATCACCGGTCTCGAAGCCGTCCGCCTGCTCGCCGAGCGGACCCGGCAGCACGGCATCGCCGCGGTCGCGGTCCGCGAGGGCACCCACCTGGGCGCGCTGGCCGCGTACACCGAGCGCGCCGCGCAGGCCGGGCTGATCTGCCTCTGCTTCCAGAACGGCCCGACCATCGTGCCTCCGTACGGCGGCATCACCCAGCTGTTCTCGACCAACCCGCTCTCGTACGCCGTGCCCGCGGGCGACAAGCCGCCGATCGTCTACGACGTCGCCACCACCGCGGTCGCCGGCAACAAGCTGCTGCTGGCCAAGAAGCGCGGCGACACCGCGATCCCCGACGGCTGGGCGAACGACGAGCAGGGCCGGCCGACGACCGACCCCGACGCCGCGTCGATCGCACACCTGCAGTGGTTCGGCGGCCACAAGGGCTTCGGCCTCGCCGTCCTGGTCGAACTGCTGGCCGGCGTCTTGACCGGCAGCAGCTTCGGGCGCACCGAGCACACCGCGTCCCCGGCACACGGCCGCGACCGGGTCGCCAAGGGCTTCGTCTTCCTCGGCCTCGACCCCGAACGTTTCCTCCCCGCCGGTGAGTTCGGCATCCGAACCAGCACCCTCATCGACGACATCACCGGCTCCGAGACCGCAGCCGGCGTCGACCGTGTCCTCGTCCCCGGCCAACTCGAAAACGAACGCCGCGCCCACCGAGAAGCCCACGGCATCCCCCTTCCGGCCGCACTCCGCGACGAAATAGACCGCCACGCCGCCGAACTCGGCGTACCTGGCCTCGACTGACCGCGTTCGTCCCCCCAGATCCGGAGGTGCCATGACCGCCGAAACGACCCAGCCCGCCGCCCCTGCGCCGGGGCTGAACGTCCAGCGGCTCTCCACCGCCCTCGGCGCCCTCGTCACCGGGATCGACCTCGCCGAGGACACCACCGAGGCGACCGTACGCTGCCTCCAAGACCTCTTCCTCGAACACCAAGTCCTGTGCATCCGCGGCCAGTCGGCCGTGACGCCGAGCCGCCAGCTCGCGTTCGCCGCGCAGTGGGGCGAGGTGTCCGTGCACCCGTACGTCCCGAGCATCGAGGGCTACCCGGGCCTGATGAAGATCCACGACCCCACCCCGGTCACCCAGCGCTGGCACGCCGACACCACCCACGCCCCCTGCCCGCCCGCGCTCACCATGCTCCTGGCCCGCGTCCTCCCGCCCCTCGGCGGCGACACCATGTGGGCCGACGCGTACGGCGCCTACGAACAACTCTCACCCGGCCTGCGGCACACCCTCGACGGCCTCCGTGCTGTCCACCGCGGCACCGAACTCGCCGGCCAGGCCGGCCTGGAGCGCGACGCCGTCACCCAGACCCACCCGGTCGTCCGCACCCATCCGCTGACCGGCCGCAAGGCCCTCTTCGTCAACGGCGACTACACCTCCCACTTCGAAGGCTGGACCATCGAGGAAAGCGCCCCGCTGCTGGAGTACCTGTACGCCCAGGTGGCCCGCCCCGAACTGGTCTACCGGCACCGCTGGCAGGTAGGCGACCTGGTCATCTGGGACAACCGCTGCACCCAGCACGCGGTGGTGGGGGACACAGGAGGCGCCGAACGAGTCCTCCACAGAGTGACCATCGCCGGAGACCGCCCGCGCTGACCGTCTTGGTGAAGCACGAGTACCTGGACACCATCGCGGACGCCGGACGCCGGACGCCGCGCCCGATCCGACCGTTGTGTCGTCGGCGCAAGGAAGAGTGGCCGGGTCAGGCCAGGAGGTCTCGTGACCGGAGTAGCGTCACGACGTTGTCGGCCTGGGTGCGGAGCATCGTGGCTAGTTCTGTTTGTGCTGCGTCGGCGTTGCGGGTGGTGACGGCCTTCGTGACGGCCTTGAGACTGCGCTTTTGGATGCGCATGACGCCGGGGACTTCTTCGAAGAAGTTGCCGGGGACGAGGTTGGTCGTGAAGACGCGCGTCATGGTCTCGATGCGGCGGGACTGGGCCATGGCGACGAGCTGACGCAGGTAGGCGGTGTTGCGGTGGAAGAACTCGCCGGGGTCGGTGGCGGCCTGCAACATGCGGTGCAGAGACTGGAGTTCGGCGAAGGACTCGTCGCTGCCGCGCTCTGCGGCGCGCGCGGCGGCGTAGCCGTAGAGCTGGCCGAGCATGCCGTAGTGGTCGCGCGTGGAGTTCTCGTCCAGGCCGTTGGCGAAGGCGCCGCGGTGCGGCTCCAGGGTCACCCAGCCTTCGCGGTCCAGGGCGATCACGGCCTCGCGGACCGGGACGCGGCTGACGCGCAGGTCGGCGGCGATCTCGTCCTGGGGGATGCGGTCGCCGGTGCGGAGCGTCTTGTCGAAGATCAGCCGCCGGATGTACTCCGCCACCTGCTGCGAACTCGTCGGCCGCGACAGGCCTTCGGGGCCCGTGACCAGAGCGGCGGTACCGGGGCCGGAAGCGTGGAACCGGCTGGCGATGGTGGCCTCCCCGGCGACGGCAGCATCGGGTGCTGGGCAGAAGTAGAAAGTATATAACCTCAACTTCGTCTGCCTGGAGCGCTGATGTACGAGCTGCGCGGCTCGCGGTCGCCGGGGAGGGGGACGGTGGTGGAGGCGAGCGTCAGGCCTGGTCGGGGCGCGGGCGGGGGAGGTTGAGGAGGGTGGCGGTTTCGTCGGGGGTGGCTACGGGGCGGCCGGCTTTTTCGCAGAGGCGGACGGCCTCGGTGACGAGTTCGGCGTTGGTCGGTTGCCGGTCGCCCGCGTAGAACTCCAGGCCCAGGTGCAGGTGGCCGCCGCGGGCGAGGGCGAGGCGGGCGACCTCCTCGGCGATGACGTCGCCCCCGACCACGGAGACTGCCCAGGGGATGTCGCAGCCGTCGAGGATCTCCAGGTACGCATCCAGCGCGGCGGCGGTCGGGGGGAGGCCGAACGGGGCGCCCATGTAGCCGCGTTCGGTGGAGAAGTAGAGCTTGACCATGGAGCCGGCGGGCAGGCGGCCGGCGCGCCACCACGCGACCACGGTGCGCAGGAAGCCCGGTTCGTAGATGGCCATGCTGGGGCCGAGGCGGTGGTCGGCGCAGATCTCGAACGCCCGGGCGATCTTGTCGTACGAGTTGGCGTAGACGAACGAGCCGGCCGGGACACCGTCCTTGTCGACGCCGCCCAGGTTGACCGACCCCGGGTCGACGATCCCGATGCGGGCCAAGCCGCTTTCGGCGAGGAGCACTTGGTGCTCGTAGCCCGGCGTGGGGGAGGCGTGGACCGTCGGGTAGACGAGTGCGTCCGGGCGGGCCGCGAGGATCGGGCGCCAGCCTTCCAGGTAGCGCTCGGCGGCTTCGGCTTCGGTACGGCCGTAGCGGTCGATGTGGTTGTGCACGACCGCCGCGCCGGCCGCGAAGCAGGCGAGTGCGTCCTCGGCTATCTCGGCGGGGGTGATCGGGACGTGCGGGTTGCGGTCGCGGGACGTCACACCGTTGATCGCGGCCTCGATGATGACGGGTGTGGAGATGGGTGCGTCGGACATGGGAGTTCGGCTCCGCGGGGTCGAGGGCGTCAGAGGCGCGGGGGCAAAGGCGTCAGGGGCGTTTGGCGAAGGGCGTCAGGGCCGCGAGTTCCAGGGCATCGGGGACGCGTGGTGAAGGGCGGCGGGGTCAGCGGCGGGCGGCAGGGTTGCGCACGAAGCGGCCCGGCAGGGCGCCGGTCGGTTCGCCGTCCCGGTAGGTGACCGTGCCGTTGACCATGGTCAGCGCGTATCCGTCGGCCTTCTGGATCAGGCGCCGCCCGCCGGCCGGCAGGTCCCAGGCCGTGGTCGGGCGGTGCAGCCTGAGGTTGTCGTAGTCGACGATGTTGAGGTCGGCCCGCAGGCCCGGCGCGAGGAGCCCGCGGTCGAGGAGGCCGACGGTCTCGGCGTTGGGGCGCGTGAGCATGCGCACCGCCTGCGGCACGGAGATACGCGGGCCGCGGGTGCGGTCGCGCGTCCAGTGCGCGAGCAGCGTCGTCGGGTAACTGCCGTCGCTGATGGTGCCGTAGTGCGCCCCGCCGTCGCCGAGGCCGACGACGGTGTGCGGGTGCTCCAGGAGGCGGCGTACCGGTTCCAGGCTGCCGTCCTGGTAGTTGATCGCCGCGAGCAGGAAGACCGCGAGGCCGCCGCTGTCGACCATCAGGTCGTAGATCAGCTCGCGCGGGGTGGTCCCGCGGGCGGCCGCCAGCGCGCCGATCTTGGTGTCCGCGGTCGGCTCGTAGTCGGGGTGCGCGTCCAGGAGGTAGAGCTCGGCGTCCTGCGAGGCGAAGTAGAGGAAGTTGCGGTTCGGGTGGTCCGGGCGTTCGGCCAGGATCCGGGCGCGGCGCTCCGGTTCGCGCATGGCCGCGACGCGCGCGGCGAGCGGCAGGTGCTCGATCTCGCGGTACGCCGGGTTCAGGACGAACGGATGGAACGAGCAGTCCAGGCCCAGGATCACCCCGACCGGGCGCGGGAACACCTGGCCGCGGATGCGCGGCAGCCCGTCCCGGTTCTCCGCGTCGAGGGCGTCCAGGTAGCGCTGCGCCTGGTCCGGGAAGCGTCCCGTCGCCATGAGCGTGAAGGACAGCGGGCCGCCGGACGTCTCGGTCAGGCGCCGGAACAGCGCCACTTCCTCGCGCGGGTCGTGGTCCTCCTGGTTGCCGATGAGCTGCAGGACGCCCGAGCCGGCGCGGCGCAGGCCGTCCGCCAGCGCGTGCAGCTCCGCCTCCTCGGCGCCCACGGTGGGGGCGAGTCCGCCGTCCGGGGTGCGGTGCGCGATGCTGCGCGAGGTGCTGACGCCCAGCGCTCCGGCGGCCACCGCCTCGGCGACGATCTGCGTCATGGCCGCGAGGTCCTCGGCCGTGGCCGCCTCGCGGTCGGCGCCGCGCTGCCCCATGACGTGCACGCGTACGGCGGCATGCGGCACCTGCGCGGCGAAGTCGATGTCGGTGCGGCGCCCCGCGAGCACGGCCAGGTACTCGGGATAGGACTCCCACGTCCACGGCAGCCCTTCGGCCATGACGATCTCGGGGATGTCCTCGACGCCTTCGAGTACCTTGACCAGCAGTTCGCGGTGCTCCGGCCGGCACGGCGCGAAGCCGACGCCGCAGTTGCCCATCACCGTGGTGGTGACCCCGTGGCCGGACGACGGCGCCAGCCGGTCCTCCCAGGTGACCTGGCCGTCGTAGTGCGTGTGGATGTCGACGAATCCGGGGGTGACCAGGCGCCCGCGGGCATCGATCTCCTCCCGCCCGGTCCCGGCCACGCGGCCGACCGCGGCGATCGTGCCGCCGATGATGCCGACGTCGCCGTCGAACAGTTCGGCACCGCTGCCGTCCGCCACGACCCCGTTGCGTACGACCACGTCGAAGGCCGGGCCCATGCGCCACCTCCCGCGAAGTTTTCCCCAGTCATATAGGAGAAAGATCGCCATTCAAAGAGGCGGAGGGCGCCGGTCCGGTTCGTCCGGGCGGCTGTGCGGTGCCGCGCGGCAGTGGGCTCGGAAGCGCCCAGGGGTCGCCTCGCCGCGCGGCGGTCCCGGCCGCCGGGTGGCGGCCGGGACCGTGCGTTCACCTGCCGGATCCGACCGTCCGACCGTTCGACCGTCCGGCGGTCGGGCGAGCCGGCGTTCGGGTGAGCAGGGTGTCAGCTGAGCAGGGTGTCAGGTGAGCAGGGTGTCCAGGGGGATCAGGCGGCGGTGCGCGGGCTGACGGCCGGCCAGTCGTTCGCGACCTCCGCGAGGATGTTGAAGTAGTTGGTCAGGACGTTGAGGGCGACGTGGCCGACGACTTCGCCGATCTCGGCGTCGGTGGCCCCGGCTTCGCGGGCCTCGCGCACGACGCTGCCGTCGACCGTGCCGCGTCCTCGGGCCAAGGCGTCCGACAGCGCCAGCAGCGCCGCCGCGTGCGGGTCCGACGACTTGGCGTCGCGGGCCGCGTCCAGCTCATCGGCGTCGACCTTGGCTATGTTCGCGCCGATGTAGGTGTGCGCGGACAGGCAGTACTCGCAGCCGTTGTACTCCGCGGTGGCCAGGGCGAGCCGCTCGCGGACCGCGGCGGGCAGGGCGCCGCGGCCGAGCGCGCCGGACAGCGCCAGGTAACCCTCCAGCAGTGCTGGGCTGTTCGCCATCGCCTTGGTCATGTTGGGCGTGACGCCGAGCGCCTTCTGGACGTCGGCGAGCAGCTGCGCGGCCTTGCCGGTGGCCGTGGCGGGGTCGACGAGGGGGAAACCGGACATGGGGACAGAGCTCCTTCATCAGTTGCGGTGCTTGCGGTAGTTCTAACGGTTGAGTGCGTGTTCAACCGTCAGAATCATGACCCGTCGCTTCTCGGATGTCAACGCTTGGAACGGACTGCAACCGTTAGAAGCGAGATACAGTGAATCCATGGAGACCACCGCGCAACTACTGGGCGAACCCCTGCCCGTCGAATTGATGAACACCATCTGGGCGGACCGCGACGGCGTCCACGACGCGCTCGCCGACCCCGACGGCACCCGCGCCTGGCTGCGCGCCGTGGCCCCGCGTATCGCGCTGCTCGCCGACCACGACCTGGCAGGCATCACCGCGGCCGACACTGCGGACCTCGCCGGACGCCTGGTGCTTCTGCGCGACGCCTTGCGCCGGCTCGCCGCCGAGGCCACCGGCGACCCGCGCACCGCGGCGGCCTCGGCCATCCGCGAACGGGACGCCGCCATCGCCGCCGTCAACCAGGCTGCCGGCGCGGTCCCGACCTGGTCCGCGCTCACCTGGGTCGCGGGGGAGGCGCCGGTCCGGCACGTCCGCACCCAGGGCCATGCCGCCGGGGCGGCCGTCTCGGCCATTGCCGAGGAGGCCATCGGCATGTTCAGCAGGGGCGACGAGGCGGGGCTGCGGGCCTGCCTGGCGCCGGGCTGCGTCCTCTACTTCGTCAAGGACCACCCGCGCCGCGAATGGTGCTCGCCGTCCTGCGGCAACCGGGCCCGCTCCGCACGCCATTACCGTCGCCACCGGACCGGCGGCTCCGACTGATGCCGAGGTCGGCGTGGGGGTGCGGCCATTTGGGTTATCTGGTGGCGAAGAAATGAAAATGACCCGAAATCCGGTAGAGGTCATCAATGTTCAATTTGAGTAACTTGACCCCACTGGCGACGTTAACGTCTTCGCGGGAACAGGTCCCGCCCTCTGCGAACGAAGGGACCGGCGTTCCGTGCAGCGCATTTCGAGTAAGAGCCTGTTGGTTGCTGTCGCCGCGTCGGGCGCGCTGGCCGCCTGTGCCGGGGGCGTCGCGCACGCCGACAGCAATGCCGACGGAGCTGCCGCGGACTCGCCCGGCGTGCTGAGCGGCAACGCCGCGCAGCTCCCCGTCCAGGTCCCGGTGAACCTGTGCGACAACGGCGTCAGTGTGGTGGGCCTGCTGAACCCGGTCTTCGGCGGCGTGTGCGCCAACGCGGCCCCGGTCGAGGCTCCGCCGGAGACCCCCTGCCCGCCGTCGTGGACGCCGACGCCGCGCGTGAAGCCGGAGGCGCCTGAGGTGCAGGCCGCGTACGTGCCGCCCGCCGCGCCGGTGGTCGAGGAGCCCGCCCCGGTGCAGAAGTGGAACGCGCCCGTCCCGCAGGCCCGGCTCGCGGAGACCGGCGCCGGTGCGCAGACCGCCGGGCTGGCCGTGGTCGGCGTCGCGTTCCTGCTCGGCGGCACGATCCTCTACCGCCGGGCGAGCCCGGTGCCGGTGCAGGCCTGACGGTCTTGGGGTCGAGCGCGGTACGGGCTGCCTGAGGCCTGCCGGCGCGGGCTTCGGGCTCGCGTCGGGAGCCTTTCGGTGGCGTGACTCCCCGGGTTTCGGGCTCGGGCCGGGGCGTCCGGCGGCGGGTGCAAGGCGGCGTGGGCAGGTTGTGGCAGCGGCGTATGTCAAAACCTACCGATCACTCGGTATTCTCACCCTGCCTTGCCGCCGTCGCGGACCCGTGCCGTTTGAAAGGGACCACCATGTCTTCCATCGAGCTCGGCCAGGACACCCGGCCCTCGGAGCCGCACGGCGAGGCGCCCGTCGTCCGGACCCCGGCCGGAGACGTCCGCGGGATCATGCTCGGCGACTCGAACGCCGCGTACCTCGGCATACCGTTCGCCGAGGCGCCGGTCGGCGACCTGCGCTTTGCGGCGCCGGTCAAGCGCGCGCCGTGGGAGGGCGTACGGGACGCGGTCGCCTATGGGGCCACGCCCCTGCGCGACTACATGATGGGCGTGACGCTGATCCCCGAGCCGTCGTACCCCGGCGACGACACGCTGCTGGTCAACGTCTTCACGCCCAAGCCGGGCGACACCACGGCCAAGCTGCCGGTGTTCGTGTGGATCCACGGCGGCGGCTTCATGAGCGGGTCGCCGTCGTCACCCTGGTACGAGGGCGGGGCGTTCCCGCGCGACGGCGTCGTGGTCGTGTCGGTGTCGTACCGGCTCGGCGTCGACGGCTTCGGCCGCCTCGAGTGCGCGCCCGACAACCGGGCGGTGCTGGACTGGCTGATGGCCCTGGAATGGGTGCAGGAGAGCATCACCGCCTTCGGCGGCGACCCGGACCAGGTCACCATCGGCGGCCAGAGCGCAGGCGGCACCGCGGTGCTGACGCTGCTGTCGATGCCCAAGGCCCAGCACCTGTTCCGGGCCGTGATCGCGGAGTCCCCGGGCGCGTTCGCCAGTGACCCCGCGACGGCCGCCGCACGGTCCGCGGCGTTCGCGAAGCGCCTCGGGATCGCGCCCACGCGCGCGGCATTCGCGGCGCTCGAGGAGAAGGCCGTCTTCACCGAGCAGGCCAAGCTCAGCGACGAGGAACTCGGCCCGCAGATGATGAAGAGCCTGACGCGCCAGGGCACCGGGCTGTCGGGGTGGGCGCCGTTCGTCGACGGCGACCTGCTGCCGTACGGCCTGGACGAGGCCCTCGAACGCGGCATCGGCGCCGACAAGGCACTGCTGATCGGCGCGACCGCCGGCGAGTTCGAGATGGCGTCGACGATGATGCCCGCCGCCCTGGACTGGCTGCCGCGCCGCCTGGCGCTGCGCCTCGCCGGGTTCTCCGGCGCGCGGGGACGTATCTACGGCGCGGCGACTGTAGGCAAGCCCCGCCTGCTGTTCGGCAAGATCATGACCGACTTCGTGTTCCGCTTCTTCGTCGCCGACACGCTCGCGGCGCGCGCCAAGAAGGAGGAAGCCGGCACCTTCGCCTACGACTTCCGCTTCACCAGCGCCGAGAACGGCCTCGCCGGGCACTGCATCGAGCTGCCGTTCGCCTGGGACTGCCTGGACAGCGAGAACGTCCTGGCCAATACCGGTGCCAACCCGCCGCAGGACCTGGCCGACACGACACACGCCGCGTGGGTCGCGTTCATCCGCGACGGCGACCCGGGCTGGGCGGCGTACGACACGAAGGGACGCCAGGGCATGGTGTTCGACCGCACGTCGCGCGCGGGGGCGGTCTTCGCCCGCGAATCGGAGCTGAGCGCCGCGATGTCCGCATAGCGCGGGCCTACGAAGACGCGCTGGACGCGCCAGCTTGCGCGGGACGCGAACTGTTTCGCCGGGCGCGCGAGATGCGCCGGATGCGCGAGACGCACGAGGGCGGGCCGGGCTGCAGGCGCCGGGCCCGCCCTCGCGTGCACCCAGTTACTCGGTCGCCCAGGTACTCAGGCGGTGCTGAGTACCTGCGCTCTGCGGCGGAGACGGTGTGCTCCGCGACGCTGAGTCCATGAGCAAGCTGCCGCGGATATTCGACAACCAACTGTTCACCACCGCCGTGCTGGCCGCGGTGTCGGCAGGCGCCTGGGCTGCGTGGCTCGGCTGGGACCAGCCGCGGGATCTGGCCGACGGCAGGGAAGCGGTTTCCTACGCGCAGTGGCAGGTCATCGGACTCGTGCTGACCTTGGCACTGCCGGTGTTCGCGGCGGCGTCGCGGCAGTACGTCGCGGCCGCGGTGGTCGGCACGAGCGCGGGGCTGTCGGTCGCCGCGTACTACGACTGGTCGGCGGACGACGGGAGCGGGCTCTTCGTCATCGGCGTAGGCATGATCATGTTCGGCTGCGCAGCCGCGACCGGCGTGTTCGCCACCGCAATCGCCCGCTGGCAGACCCGGCGGCACCGCGCGCCCGGCCCGACCGGATAGCCCGGACGGGTCCGCATGCGGGCAGGGCGGTTCAGAGATCGGAAGCGCGGATCCTGCTTGGTGGCTTCGGCCGCTCGCCCACACCGGCCCCGAAGGACCGGCGGCGGGATTCGAACCCGCGAGACCTTTGAGGTCAGAAGTATGGAGCCGCTTCGCACCTGAACCGGGTCCGAATGTAGCCCACGCGCCCTGCGCGGCCGTAATGGTTTGGCGGCCCTCGCCCTGGTCTTCGCCCCGCCGCCGCGACGGTTGCGGCCGACCCGGTTCACCAGCGGCCTCGGGGGCTCCGCATGTGCGTCCCGTTTGGTCCTGACGCTGCCCTTACTAACCGTTTCCTCACGCTTCGCCCTCAATGATCAGAGCATGGAAACGCACCCGCAGAACCCGCAGGACTTGCCGGACCCGCAGGACCCCCGGTCGCCGCAGCAGCCGCCACGGCCGCCGCAACCCCCGCATCCGCCGCAGCCGCCGCGACCTGGCAACGAGCCGCTCTACAGCTTCCGCCCCGGGAGCCCCGGAGAAGGCTCCGTCCCGCCTCCGCCTCCGATGCCCACGATCCCGCCCGCACCGCCGCAGCCTCCGGGGTACGCCCCGGCTCAGCCGGAGACGTCCGGCCAGGGCCCGATGGCCTGGGGCGCACCGGCCGAGCAGGTCCCGGCCCCGGAGTCCGCCGGCTTCGGAACCGGGCACGGGGAAGCGCCGAGCGCCGGCGACGGCTCCGGCGGAGAACCGCCGCACTCCACACCGTCCCCGTCCGGCCCGGCCGACGCGTCCGGCCCCGGGCACGGGCGTACCAAGCCGCGCGTGCCGCGCCTCGTGACCGTCGCCGTCGCGGCCGCCGTGGCGGCAGGTCTGACGGGCGGTGTCGCGGGCGGCCTGATCAGCGGACGGATCGACAACTCGGCGTCCGGATCGCAATCCGGGGCACCCGTCCAGAACGCCGCCGACAAGAAGGGCCTCTCCGGCATCCCCGCAGTCGCGGACGCCGCAAGCCCCAGTGTCGTCGAGATCTCCGTCCAGACGCCGAACGGCAAGGGCACCGGCTCCGGCGTCGTCTACACCGCGGACGGCAAGATCATCACCAACGCGCACGTCGTGTCCGGCGCCGTGGGCGGCAAGGTGACCGTCAAGCTCGCCGACGGCCGCGAGGTCACCGGCCGCGTGATCGGCAGCGACAAGGCCAGCGACATCGCCCTCGTCAAGATCGACGGCGTGGACGGGCTCAAGCCGGCCGTCCTCGGCGACTCGTCCCAGGTGAAGGTCGGCGACCAGGTCGTCGCGATCGGCTCGCCCGAAGGCCTGACCGGAACGGTCACCTCAGGCATCATCAGCGCACTGAACCGCGAGGTGAAGGTCGCCGGAGAGCAGCAGGGGCAGGGCCAGGGACAACTCCCGCCCGGCTACGGCGGCGGCTCGCCCTTCGGCGATTCCCCGTACGGCGGCTCCCCGTTCGGCAACTCCGCCGACGGCACGAACAGCGGCCAGGACACGGGCGCCACCAAGTACCAGGCCCTCCAGACCGACGCGTCCATCAACCCCGGCAACTCCGGCGGCCCGCTGCTCGACATGAACGGCCGCGTCATCGGCATCAACTCGGCCATCTACTCGCCGACTTCGGGCGGCGAGGCAGGAAGCGTAGGCCTCGGCTTCTCGATCCCGATCAACAAGGTCAAGGAGATCGTGAAGACCCTGGAAGCCAACGCAGGCGGCCTCGCCGCATGACCCGCCGACCCCCACCGCCCGGGCGGGGCCGAACCCCGGCCCCGCCCGCACCCGAGTGCACGCGTGCGCCCGCGCAACTCCGAGCGCCAAGGCAGCGACCGTCATGGCTGCTGCTTGCGGACCGGGTCAGTTCCAGGTCAGGTGTTCGGGTCGGTGGCCTATTGCTGGTGGGGGTCGAGGAACGGGGTCTGGGGTGACACGCGGGCTGCCGTCTCGCGCAGTCGGTGGAGTTCTTCCTCGGGGCCTGTCCAGCGCACGACGGTCCCCATGACCGGCATGCCGATGCTCTCGTTGAACGCCTTGTTGAGCCGGGACTTGTCCAGGCCAGCCTGCCTACGGAACGCGGCAGACGCCGAGACGCCCACCCAATAGGAGTTGTTGCCGTTGCCGGCCTTCCAGCAGACCACTGCCTCGATGTCCTGCCACGTGATGACACGGCCCACGCCGCGGCCGGGCCGGCTGCCGGGGTTTACCGTCACGCCGAACTGGTTCAGCCGCAGGAGCGGGTGCTTGTGCTCGCGCCAGAATGTCCAGGTCCCGAGGCCGAGCACGAGGACGCCCCCGGAGCCCCACCCGGCCACCGCGAGCGGTCGGCCCCAAAAGGCCACGGCGACGACGATCAACCCGACGCCGAACAGCGGAACGAACAGGTCGGAGGCGGAACGCCGCTGCCACAGTTCGAAGGAAGGAGTCATGAATTGCACGGCGGCATCATGGCATCACGCCAAAAGTCCTGACCAGGGCCTATCTTCCGATACCCCGAACAATCCGTCCGACGCCGTGCCGGGTACGCAAAACGGCTGAGCGGTCACAGCGGGCCTGGTCGTCCGCGCGGTGCTTCAGACGCTGTGCGCAGCCGGTCCGGTGCCTGGCGGAGCATCGTCAAACGCGCACGGAGCTTGTACTGTCCGCACGACACGGTGCTACTCGGGGGAGGCCACAGTGTCGCAGTCGTCGAACATGCCGGAGGAGCTCGCCGGACAGATGCCGCGCCAGCACCATTACGGCGTCGCGCACGTCATCCTGCCGAAGTTCGTCCTGGAGCACGGCATGGTGTTCGCGACGTTCGCGCTCAGCGGGCGGCTCGAAAGCGTTCTGCACGAGATGTGGGCGGAGGCCGCCTCCGTCGTCCCGCGCGGGAAGCGCGTCGCGCCGGACGGGCTCGGATTCCGGCTCTTCTGGGGACGCAAGAAGCAGCAGCTGGTTCTCATCACCTTCCCGCCTCCGCAGAAGGCCACCGAAGCGCACTTCGCTGCCGTGTTCTTCGACCGGAGCTTCAAGGCCCGGTACTTCACGCTCGAACGGACCGTCAGCGAGGCCAGCGCCGACGCGACCGTTCTGGGGGAGTGGACGGCGGCCGGCCACGCCAACCTCGGCGGCGGGCCGGTGGCGGACCCTGAAGCGTTCGTGAAGGCGGTAGGCCGCTTGGTGCGCGTCCGGCGCTGGAAGTGGCTTCGCCCCGACCAGTACGCCGACCAGCGCAGTGCCGCGCGGATCATGCTCGGGATGGACCCCGAATAGCCTGGGACGCCCTCGGCGACGCCGGCCCCGGGGCGTGAAGCGGGGGACGACGAGGCGAGGAGGCCCGCGTGGCGGAAGACGGCGGTGCCGTCGGGTTGGTGACGGAGCGTCTGCTGCTGCGGAATTGGCAGGCATCCGATGCGGAGCCGTTCGCCCGCCTCAACGCCGACCCGGAGGTCATGGAGTACTTCCCGGCATGCCTTAGCCGTACGGAAAGCGACGCGCTGGCCGCGCGGTGCGCGGACATGATCGCCACCGAAGGCTGGGGCCCATGGGCCGTCGAGGTACGGGCCACCGGCGAGTTCATCGGCTTCACCGGCCTCGCGCGGCCCAGCTTCGCGGCGGCATTCCTGCCCGCGGTCGAGATCGGTTGGCGGCTGACCCGGTCCGCCTGGGGATACGGCTACGCCACCGAAGCGGCCACCGCCGCAGCAGGGTTCGCCTTCGACGAACTGGAGCTGCCCGGCATCGTCGCCTTCACCGCCGTCGGCAACCTTCGCTCCCGCGCGGTCATGGACCGCCTCGGCATGACGCACGACCCGGGCGAGGACTTCGACCATCCCCGCGTGCCGGAAGGCCACCCGGTCCGCCGCCACGCCCTGTACCGCCTGGCTGCCGGACCCCGTTCCTGACAGGTACGGATCCGACGCCGTGGCGACGCGGGGAGTCGGTCGCGGACCGCGGGCACGGCCACCGGGATGCGGACGAAGCCGTCCGCGACGAAGGATCCGCGGCTACGCGACGGAAAGCCGCCGACCGTGCTCGGCCACTTCCGGGCTCACCGGGACGACAGCGTCGCCCGGTTCGTCAGGCTGCCCGGCAGTGGCCGAGCCGTCCTCGGTCCTCGCTGCGTCGCCGGCCTCCCGCAGGCGGGCCGACAAACGCCACGTGCCCAGGATGCGGGCCGCGACGGCGAGGGTGAACAGCAGGGTCAGGAAGGCGGTCGTGGTCACGGTCCGGTCCTCTGGGGAGGGGCGGAGCCCGCGGTTCCGGGCTCCTCTTGCGCGACGCTATGCCGCGTACCGGCCGGGCCGGCCCGCCTTGACGCGGCGTTGACGCCGGCTCCTGCACCCCTGACGCATCCCTGTCACGGGACGCGCTCCCCGCGCCGTACCGACCCGAGCGGCGGTCGCTGCCCGCCGCTCGGGTCGGTGACGGCGGGCAGCGGCCGCGACGGGCCGGGCGGGCTGCGGGTCAGACCTTGATTTCGGCCTCCACCCGCCGGAGTTGGTGTCGGGCCATGGCCAGATTCGCGCGGTTCTTGCTGAGGACGAGGTACAGGAACAGCCCCTGGCCCGCGCGTCCGCCGAGCGGGCGGATCAGGTGGTACTGGGAGTCGAGCGTGATGAGGATGTCCTCGATCCGCTCGTTGATCTCGAGCATCTCCATGGTGCGGGCCTTCGCACGCAGCACGTCGGTGTTCCCGGCGGCCGCCACGGTCAGGTCCAGATCCTTGGAGGTGCCCTGGGCGGCCAGCGCCATGCCGCTGGTGTAGTCGACGATCGCGGCCCCCACGGCCCCGTCGATCGCCATCGCCTCCTTGAGAGCCTGCTCCAGGCCTGTCGTCATGGGCCGATTCCCCTCGGTCTTCGACTGCTGTCTCGGTCGGTTGCGGAACGTGCGCACGGCATAGGTCTCGCACATCCGCGGCGAGGGATGCGCGAAGAAATCCGAACCCGCCCTGCGGAGCCGATTGACGGCTAGGCTCCGTGACCGACTGCGCCATCCTTCATGTAGCGAATTGAAGGATTCTTCATTTCGCCCGATGGCGGGCTTTGGCGGGAACTTCCGGACGCCGCGCGGCGGGCAGGCGAGAATGTCCTGCGGATGCGCCGGCATCCCGCGGCCCGCGGCTCCGATGCCGGACGGGGGAGGCACGTCGAGCGAGGTCGGGACGAACGGATGGGCAGGTGACGTGTGGTGCCGGTTCCGCTGTACCAGGCGAAGGCGGAGTTCTTCCGCATGCTCGGGCACCCCGTGCGCATCCGGGTGCTCGAACTCCTCCAGGACGGCCCGATGCCGGTCCGCGATCTGCTCGCGGCGATCGACGTCGAGCGGTCCAACCTGTCGCAGCAGCTCGCGGTCCTGCGCCGCTCCGGGATCGTCACGTCCAGCCGTGAGGCGGACACCGTCGTGTACGCGCTGGCCGGCCCGGACGTCGCCGAACTCCTCCGCGCCGCGCGCCGCATCCTGACCGAACTGCTGGCCGGTCAGCAGGACTTGCTGATCCAGCTCCGCGAGGCCGACGTACCGGCCGAGGCGGGTGGTACGGCCGACGAGGACGCCCTGGCCGAACGGGAGCCGGCGGGGCGCGTGGTCGCCTCGTAGGCGGCGAGGTAGGCGGCGAGGTAGGCGTCGACGCAGGCGGCGACCGGACAGCGCGCCAGGCCAGGCCCTCGGGTCACGGCTTCGGGTAGAGCGCCTGCCAGGTCAGCAGCGTCCCGCTGTCGGCCGAGGCGCTGCCGACCGTGAAGGATCCGGCCAGTTCCGCGGCGCGGGTCTCGAGGTTCGCCAGGCCGCTGCTGCGGGTGCGTTCGGCGGGGATTCCGGTGCCGTTGTCGGTCACGCGTACCGTCACCTGGTCCGCGGTGGCCTCGACGGACACCTCGACGCGGGTGGCCTGCGCGTGCCGGGCCGTGTTGGACAGGGCCTCGCCCAGCACCGACATGACGTGATCCGCGAGTTCCTCCGGTACGCGGGTGTCCAGCAGGCCCTCCAAGCGCAGCGTCGGCGCGAAGCCGAGCGATCCGACCGCCTCGTCGGCGAGTTGGAGTATGCGGGCGCGCAGCCCCGTGCCCGCGGTGCGTTCGCGGGCTTTGAGGGAGAAGATCGTGGACCGGATGAGGCGGATGGTCTCGTCGAGGTCGTCGACGGTCTTCATGATCATTTCGGCGGCGTCGGCGCGGCCGACGATGCGGGTGACGCCTTGCAGGGTCATGCCGGATGCGAACAGGCGCTGGATGGCGACGTCGTGCAGGTCGCGGGCGATGCGGTCGCGGTCCTGGAAGACCGTCAGCAGTTCTGCGTCGCGGCGGCGTTCCGCGATCTCCAGCGCCAGGCCGGCGTGCCCCGCGAAGCCCGTGACCATGGCCACGATGCCGTCCGGAAAAGGTGCTCGCCCCTGCCGCGACATGACCTGCAGCACGCCGCGCACGTTTTCCGTCGTGCCGAGTGGCAGCATGAACGCCGGACCGAACTCCCCGTAGATCTCGCTGATCCCCTGGTCCTGCACGCGCGGGTCCACGGCCAGGTTGTCGCACACCGCCGTCTCGCCCGAGACGTATACCTTTCCGGCCAGTGTGGCGCCGCCGGTGAGGACCAGACCGCGGACGTTGTCGGCGGTCTCGCCGTCCGCCGCGTCCACGACCAGCTCGTCGGTGCCGGGTACCGGGACCGCGATCGCGACCAGGTCGGCGCCCGCCATTTCGCGGACCGTCGCGGCGAAATTCTCCAGCACATCGGACGGGGCCGCCCCGGACAGCAGGCTGCGGGTCAGTTCGGACGCGGCCGACAGCCACTGCTCGCGGCGCCGGGCCTCGTCGTACAGGCGTGCGTTGTCGATGGCGACGCCCGCAGCCGCGGCAAGGGTGCGGAGTACTGCTTCGTCGTCCTCGTCGAAGTCCGCGCCACCGCGCTTTTCGGTCAAGTAGAGGTTGCCGAAGACCTCGTCGCGGATCCGGACCGGCACACCGAGGAACGTGTGCATCGGGGGATGGTTGGACGGGAAGCCGTACGAGTCGGCGTGCTGAGCGAGTTCGTGCAGCCGCACCGGGTGCGGGTCGCGGATGACCAGGCCCAGGATGCCCCGCCCGGCGGGGAACGGGCCGATGTTGGTGATGGTCTGCGGGTCCATGCCCACCGGCAGGAACCGCGACAGGCTCTCCTCGTCGCCGATGACACCGAGCGCCCCGTACTGCGCGTCGACGAGGGACACCGCGGACTCGACGATGCGCCGCAGAACGGTCTCCAGGTCGAGATCGCTGCCGACGGCCAGGACGGCTTCCAGGAGGGTGTGGACCCGGTCCCGCGAGGAGCGCACCACACCGATGTGCGCCTGCAGTTCGTCCAGTAACTCGTCCAGGCGCATCCGCGGAATCGGTGCATGTGCGCGCGGTACGGCCGGTCCGGCCGGTTCGGCTTTGTCCGGCATGACCCCTCCCCAGGGGACGGAGACGGCATCGCAGTCCCGCCATGATCGGCTGCCGCCATTCTGCCGTGGCGACACGCTGCCGTGCGAGCCGGACACCCAAAGTGACGAAGGCAGTTCCCTGTCCACCTGCGACCAGGCCGGCCGGCTCCGGTTCCGACTCCCGCCCGCGCAGGGTGACCGGCACCACGCCGCCCGCGGGCCGTTCGGCCCGGCCGGAGGGCCACTCGGCCCTGGGGGCACCCGGGCGTACGGACCGATGCTGGAAGGGCACGGCGCACGGCCGTGGCCCCGCCCGCGACGCTCATCGGAGATGCGACATGACCACGTCCGCCCTGACCCCGGAGCAGCGCGATCGGATCCTGCAGGCCGCGATCTCGGCTCCGTCCAAGCACAACACCCAGCCGTGGTGGTTCCGCTGGTCCGGCGGCGACCTCGACGTGCACGTCGACCCCGAGCGGGTCCTCGCGCACGGCGACCCGGACGGCCGCGAGGCGCACATCGCCTGCGGCGCGGCCGCGTTCGCCGCCCGGCTGGGGTACGCCTCGCTGGGCCTCGGAACGGCCGTCGACCTGCTGCCGGACGCCGGCGACCCCGGGTTCGCCGCGCGCGTGCGGCTCGTCCCCGAGGCCGCCCCCGAGGCCCCGTTCGAGACGCTCTACTGGAGCCTGCCGAGTCGGCGTACCAACCGCGCGCCGTTCCGCGACATCGCCGTACCGGGCCTGGTCGTCGAGCAACTGCGCGACGCAGCCCGCGACGAGGGGACGTGGCTGCGCGTGGTCGACGCCGAGCCCGCCTACGAGCACCTGCTCACCCTCGTCCGGGAGGCCACCGGCCTCGAAGACGAGCAACTCCGCGAGGAACGCGCCCGCTGGGTCGACGCCCCCGACGCCGTCCACCGGCGCGACGGGGTACCGGCCGGCAGCGTCGGCCCCGTACCCGCGGAGCCCACCGGCGCGGTCCGGGACCTGGCCGTGGGCCGCGTCATCCCCGGCCGCGGCACGATCGCCTTCGAACGCCGCCCGCTGCTCGCCGTCCTGGAGACCCGCGACGACACCCCCGAGGCCTGGCTGACCGCGGGGCAGGGCCTCATGCGGGTCCTGGTCACCGCGGCCCGGCACGGTGTCTCCGCCTCGTTCGCGAACCAGCCCCTGGAGGACCGCGAGCTGCGCGACGAGGTCGGCTCGGAGGCCGCGCACTACGGCACCGCCCAGATGGTGCTGCGCATGGGCGTGGGCCGGGACGTCCCGGCCGCGCCGCGCCGCCCCCTGCCGGCCGTGCTGCGCGCCGAGGACGCGGGAGTACGGGCTTAGGGCGGCGTACGCCGGCGGTCCGGGAGCCGACCGGCCGCGGCGGCCCCGGGCCCGGGGAGCCCCTGGGGTACGCGGGAAAGGGGCGTCACCTCGGTGATGCCCCTTGCCGCGGTACGCCCGATCGGGCCGGCCGGGACGGATCCGCAAGCCGTCCCGGTCTCCGCCACCCCAGGTTCGCCATCACCCGAACGGTCGACCACCGGCGGGCCGTTCGGCCCTGTGCCGGGACTCCTCGACATGGCCACTGTGGTGCCGAGCGGCCGGTCGACCGAGGAGGGGCACGTGCAGTACCACGAACTCAAGGTCCTGGTCACGGAAGCCCGGCCCGGCGACAGCGACGCCGCCGCGGCCCGCCTGGTCGAGGCGGGCCATCAGGTGTACCGGTGCCACCCGAGGACCGCGGGCGAAGGGGACGCCGCGGAGGTCTTCGCCACCGAGGCGGGGGAGCAGGCCGCCGGGAGGGACGGCGACGGGCGGCCGATAGGCGGGCGGCCGGCATCCGACGGAACCGGCCGGGCGGACCAGGGGAACTGCACGGACCGGCCGGACCGGGTGGACCAGGCCGGCCGGCCGGACAGGCCCGCCTCCTGCGTCGCCTGGGAGCCCGGCAGCCGCTGCCCGCTCACCATCGCCGACATCGACCTCGTCCTCGACGTCCGCACCGCGCACGGCCCCGAGACCACGCGCGAGCAGGGCGCGATGTGCGCGCAGCTCGCCGGCGTGCCGCTCGTGGTCTGCGGGCCGACCGACACGTCCAACAGCATGCTCCTGCGCGCCGACGTGGTCTGCCATCCCGACCGCCTGCAACTGGCCTGCGTCTCGGCCCTGTCGCCGGTCGGCGCCACCGCGCGCCGGAGCGTCGAGCAGGCGCTGCGCGCCGCGCTGGCCGGGCTCGGCGACCCGCCGCCGGTCGCGGTCAGCCTCGAGTTACGCGACCACACCGTCGTCGCCGACGTCACCGTCGCCGCGGCCCCGTCCGCCACCACCTACACCCGGGTGCGCACCGTCGTCCGCGCCGCGCTCGCCCGTTTCACCCCTGCCTGGCCGTACGTGCCCGTCACCGTCCACCACGCCCCGGCCCACCCCGACACTCCCGCGTCCCGGTTGCGTCCGGGCGCCGCCCAGCCCGGCAACCGGCCTGCCCCGCCCACCCGGCCCGAGGTCCCTTAGGCGTACCCGAGTCGAAAGGGACGCCACCTCGGCCGCGTCCCGCAAGGCCGGATCTCCGCCCGCCGCCTAGCCTGAAGGCGGAGACCGACCCGCACGCCGACAAACCCGGAGGTGGCGATGGCCGAGGCCGTCGATGCAGCGCGCACGGTGATCCTGACCGTGGACGACGACCCGGCCGTGTCCCGGGCCGTGGCGCGCGACCTGCGACGGCGCTACGGCGACCGCTACCGCGTGGTGCGCGCGGAGTCCGGCGAGTCGGCGCTGGAGGCGCTGCGCGAACTCAAGCTCCGCGGCAGCCACGTCGCCGTCCTGCTGGCCGACTACCGCATGCCGCGCATGAACGGCGTCGAATTCCTGGAGCAGGCCCTCGACCTGTTCCCCGGCGCCCGGCGCGTGCTGCTGACCGCCTACTCCGACACCGGTGCCGCGATCGACGCCATCAATGTCGTCGACCTCGACCACTACCTCCTCAAGCCCTGGTCGCCGCCCGAGGAGAAGCTCTACCCGGTCGTCGACGACCTGCTCGACGCCTGGCGGGTCACCGACGGCAAGGACGCGGGCATCGCCAAGGTCGTCGGGCACCGCTGGTCGGCGCGGTCCTCGCAGATCCGCGAGTTCCTGGCCCGCAACCAGGTGCCGTACCGCTGGTACTCGTCCGACGAGCCCGAAGGCGCCCGGCTGCTTGCCGCCGCGGGCGAGGACGGCCTCCGGCTGCCGCTCGTCGTCACCGCCGACGGCGGCACGCTGGTCGAACCGGACGAACGCGAACTGGCCGACCGGGTCGGCCTGTCCACCACCCCCGAGGCCGACTTCTACGACCTCGTGGTGGTCGGTGGGGGCCCGGCCGGCCTCGGGGCGGCGGTGTACGGCGCGTCCGAGGGCCTGCGCACCGTGCTGGTCGAGCGCGAGGCGACCGGCGGCCAGGCCGGGCAGAGCTCGCGCATCGAGAACTACCTCGGCTTCCCGGACGGCGTCTCCGGCGCCCAGCTCACCGACCGGGCTCGCCGCCAGGCCACCAAGTTCGGCGCCGAACTCCTCACCGCACGCCAGGTCACCGGGCTGGAAGTGCGCGGCGCCGCCCGTACCGTGCGGTTCTCCGACGGCACCGAGGTGTCGGCGCACTGCGTGATCCTCGCGACCGGCGTGTCGTACCGCAGGCTCGATGTCGCGGGCGTCGACGACCTGACCGGGCGCGGCGTCTACTACGGCTCGGCACTCACCGAGACCCCGTCCTGCCAGGGCCAGGACGTCTACATCGTGGGCGGCGCCAACTCGGCCGGGCAGGCCGCGATGTTCCTGTCCCGCAGCGCCCGCTCGGTCACCCTCCTGGTCCGCGGACCGTCGGCGCCCGCCACCAGGTCGCACTCCCTGCTGCAGCGCATCGAGGAGCCGCCGGTGGTGTGGGTGCGCACCGACACCGTCGTGGACGCCGTGCACGGCACCGACCACCTCGAAAAGCTGACGCTGCGCAACACGGCCACCGGCGAGACCGAGACCGTCGAGACGCAGTGGATGTTCGTCTTCATCGGGGCGGCCCCGCTCACCGACTGGCTCGACGGCACCGTGCAGCGCGACGCCCGCGGCTTCGTGTGCACCGGCCCCGACCTTTCGCCCGACGGGCGCCCGCCCGCCGGATGGACGCTCGACCGGCTGCCGTACCACCTGGAGACCAGCGTGCCCGGCGTGTTCGCGGCCGGCGACGTACGCGCCGAATCGGCCAAGCGCGTCGCCTCCGCGGTCGGCGAGGGCGCGATGGCCGTCATGCTCGTGCACCGCTACCTGGAGCAGTCGTGAGCGTCCCCTGGATCCGCTGCGAGGCGGACGAACTGCGCACGCTGTTCCTCTTCGAGAAGCTCACCGACGACCAACTCGCCTGCCTGTGCCGGGACGGGCGCGTGGAATGGTTCGACGCCGGGCCCGTCTACCGCGAAGGCGAACCGGCCACCTGCTTCTACGTCCTCTTCGAAGGCACCGTCGTACTGTCGCGGCGGGTGGGCGGCGAGGACGTCGACGTCAACCGGACGTCCATGCGCGGCGTGTACGCGGGCGCCTTCCAGGCCTACCTCGGCGACCAGGTGCCGCAGGTCTACAACAACTCGATGCGCGTCACCGAACGCTCCCGGTTCTTCATCCTGCCCGCGGAGACCTTCGCGGGCATCATGCACGAGTGGTTCCCGCTCGCCGTGCACCTGCTCGAAGGCCTGTTCTTCGGCACCAAGAGCACCCAGCAGGCCATCGGCCAGCGCGAACGCCTCCTCGCCCTCGGCTCGCTGACCGCCGGCCTGACCCACGAACTCAACAACCCGGCGGCCGCGGCGGTGCGGGCCGCCGCCGAACTGCGCGAGCGCGTCGCGGCCATGCGCCACAAGCTCGGCGTCATCGCGGCCGACCCGCTGCGCCGCGACTACGTCGACGCGCTCGCCAAGTTCCAGGACGAGGCCGCCGAACTTGCCTCGCACGCCCCTTCCTTGAGCCCCCTGGAAGCCTCCGACCGGGAGGACGCCGCCGCCGACTGGCTCGACGACCGCGGCGTCGAGGACGGCTGGCGCATGGCCCCGGCGTTCGTCCAGGCCGGAGTCGGGACCGAGTGGCTGGACCGGGTCGCCGACGCGCTGCCCGCGGACGTCCTGGGCCCCGCCCTGCGCTGGCTCGACTCGACGGTCGAGACCGAACTCCTGCTCAGCGAGATCGAGGACGCGACACGCCGCATCTCCGCGCTGGTCGACGCCGCGAAGAGCTACGCGCAGCTGGACCGGGCGCCGTACCGGCAGGTGGACGTGCACGATCTGCTCGACAGCACGCTTGTGATGCTGGCGAAGAAGATCGGACCGGACGTCCGCGTGGTCAAGGAGTACGACCGGGACCTGCCGGATATCCCGGCGTACCCGAGCGAGCTCAACCAGGTGTGGACCAACCTGATCGACAACGCGCTCGGCGCGATGGCCGGGCCGGGGGCGGGGGCGGGTGGCACGCTCACGCTGCGCACATATCGCGACGACGGGCACCTGATCGTCGAGGTGGCCGACACCGGCCCCGGCGTGCCGGCCGAGATCCGGGACCGCATCTTCGACCCGTTCTTCACCACCAAGGCGGTGGGCGAAGGCACCGGGCTGGGCCTGGACATCTCGTGGCGCATCGTGGTCGGCAAGCACGGGGGAGACCTGACGGTGCAGTCCGAGCCGGGCGACACGCGGTTCCGGGTACGCCTGCCGCTCGACGGGGCCGAGTCGGCCCCCGTCCCCGAGCCGGCTTCCCCTGTTCCCGAACTTGCTCCCGAACCCGAACCCGGATCCGAACCCGCTTCCGCACCCGCACCCGCTTCCGAACCCGAATTCGCCCCCGATTTCGTCCCCGAACCCGGCACCCCGGAGGAACGACCGTGAACACCGAGAACGCGATCGACCCCAACGTCCCCCCGAGCGGCACCGGCTGCGTCGAATGCGAGGCGAGCAGCGGCTGGTGGTTCCACCTGCGCCGCTGCACCCTGTGCGGGCACATCGGGTGCTGCGACGACTCGCTCTCCAAGCACGCCACCGCGCACGCCGAGGAGACGGGCCACCCGGTCATCCGCAGCTTCGAGCCGGGCGAGGCGTGGTTCTGGGACTACTCGACGTCCCAGATGTACGAGTCCGGCCCCGAACTCGCGCCGCCCGTCGCCCACCCGGCCGACCAGACCGCCCCGGGCCCGGCCGAGCGCGTACCGGCGGACTGGGTCCAGCAACTGCGCGCCGGCCGCTGACTTTTGCCTCCGGTCATCGCCTGCTCGGTCACACCCGGACGAGCTGCGCCGCCCCGAAGGACACGTCGAAGCGGTCGCACCAGATGGTGACGCTCGTCAGCTTCGCCGGATCCACCTGCGCGGGGATTCACCGGCCCGGCATGTGGCTACCATGCGGACAAGTGCCGATGCACGTCGCCATGGCGCACGGGGGTGCCGACGATGCGCGATCCCAGCGATGTCCTGCTCGTGATCGTCGGCGGCGGAACCCTGGCGGGGACGATCATCGCCGTCGTCGGGTGGTTGTCGCTGCTGCTCACCTTGATCCGGTGGGGCGGTACCGGTCGCGGCTGGTGGCGCCGCCGACGTGCTGCCGCCACTGCGGTGCCACCTGCTCTGGGCCGGCCCGGCCGGAGAGACTACTTCCCGCTCGTCGTCGCCCTCGCGACAGCGGCCTGGTTGACCGCCTCGGTATTCGCTGCGGCATGGTTCGCGGCGCTGCGCTACTGGGCGACGGAGTCCGACGACCACATCGGCCACGACCGCCACGATGAAGTCGGCGAACTGATCGCCACGGACCCCGCGCAGGGATACCTCGCTCTGTGCGTCGCCGCTGTCCTGGCGGCGTTCATCCTGGCCTGGGGATCGTCGGATGCGGCCTTCGCGGTCAGCGGATGCCTGGGCTTCATCGTGGCCCTGCCGTTCCTGCTGATCGAATTCCTTCTCGGAGTCATGGTCGGGTTGGGCTTGGCGCTGTGGATCGCCCTCCTTCCCTTCGGCCTTTTCTTCGGCGCCGACGTCGAACACGGGAAGTTCTTCAAGGGCCTGGGGCCGGGAGTTGCCCTGTTCATCACGATCGGCCTGTACCTGGTAGGCCTCCGGTTCGTGGTCGAAGGCATCGTCGCCGTCGTCCAGGATTGGCGTACCCGGCGCAGCCCGTCCTCCGGACCCCGGCCCTGAACGTGCCACCCCACGGGGAATCCGCTGAATGCAGAATGCTTGGCGTAGGCGCGAGCGAAGTGAGGGTGGCGTGACGGAGGCCGAAGCTCTGAGCAGGGTCCGTGCGTACGTGGATTCGCGTTTCGGTGACCACGACTTCGTCGTGATCGAAGATCGCGTCCGCCGGGTCGGGCGCACGCTCTACGTGCCTTTGAACACCCGGCGATTCCATGAAACACGGAACCCCAGGCATAGCGCAGTCGGCCTTCCTCCAGTGGCCGTGAATCTCCGTACCGGCGCCATCCGGCAGATACCTTGGAACGAGGATTTTCCAGCGGAACGAGGATCTTCCGGTGGAACCTGGTTCGGTCGGCTGAGGTGCCGGCTCCCGACTCGGTTCCGCTGATCCCGGGCGGCAGGCAACTTCATTCCTGCCGCCCGGTCTTGTGAGGTCAGGTGCGGAACGGACCCGTCACGCAGTAGGTGATGCCGCCGGTCGAGGAGCCGCTCGTACCCCGCTGGGAGGAGAAGTAGAGGCGGTTGCCGGCCGGGCTGAAGGCCGGGCCGGTGATCTCGGAGGAGCTCTGGCCGCTGATGCGCAGGAAGACCGAGATCTTGTCGTCCGGGGTGATCATGCAGATCTCCATGTTGCCGCCGTCTTCGGCGACGTAGAGGTCGCCGGACGTGGCACCGGTGATGTTGTCGACGCCGGTCAGCGGGGCCGGGCCCGGGCTGACCAGGCCGTCGTCGTAGGCGAGTTCGTACGTGTTGGCGGCCAGGTTCAGCTGCCACACGCGGTTGTCGCCCTTGGTGGTGAACCACAGGGTGTTGTCGGCGTAGTGGCAGCCCTCGCCGCCGTTGAAGCGCTTCGCGCCCGAGACCTGGCTGCGGGTCGCGGTGGGGGAGCCGTCCGGGTCGGGGACGTTTGCCCAGGTGAACGAGCCGGAGGTGGCGGTGCCGGCCTTCAGGACCTGGAGCGTGCCGGACGCGAGGTTGCCCCAGGTCGTCAGGACGAACCGGTAGAGGCAGCCGTTGCTCTCGTCCTCGGTCAGGTAGATGACCTGCCGCACCGGGTCGGCGGCCGCGGCCTCGTGCTTGAAGCGGCCCATCGCGGGGCGCGCGACCGCGGTGCCGCCGAACGGGTAGGTCTCCCAGACCCGCCCGGTCGACGTCTCCTCGCAGGACAGCCAGGTGTTCCAGGGCGTCTTGCCGCCCGCGCAGTTGGAGTTGGTGCCGGAGAGGATCCGGGACGCTGCGGTGGGCGTCCCTGCGGAGTCGAAGCGGATCATGGACGCGCCGCCGCCGGAGCCGCTGGAGGTCTCCGCGTTGGACACGTAGATCCACCCCGTGCCGTCGGCGAAGCACGCGCCGCCGTCGGGTGCGCTGTGCCAGGTGTACGAAGTGCCGGGCACCGTCTGCCCCGAGCGCGCCACGACCTGGCTGGTGAAGCCGGCCGGCAGCTGGATGCCGTTGGCGTCCGCGGCGAGGAGGGCCCCGTACGGGCCGGGGGCGAGCTGCGCGGGCGCAGCGGAGGCGGCCTGCTGCCACAGCGAACCGGAGAAGGCGAGTGCCCCGGCACCGAGCACGGACGAGCGGAGGAAGTTGCGGCGTTCCATCGACGAACTCCTGAGGGAGGAGAAGCGGGTGGACTCGGTCGTGACGCGTCGCCGAAACGCCAGGTGCGGCCGGGGAAACAGCGATCCCTGCGCGACATGAACGCGCGGTGTCGGGCGAGGGGCACTCGCTGCCGGGTGCGAGGACGTCCTACTTGACGGCGGGTCCGCGGCCCACGGCGGCGCGGAGCACGACTGCGAGACCGACCAGCACGATGCCGAACCACACCACGCTGCCGACACCCGTGTGGTCGGCGAACAGGCCGCCGATCAGGGCCCCGAGTGCGATGCAGGTGTTGTACGCCATGGTGTTGAGCGACATCGCGGCCTCGAAGGTCTCGGGGGCGGCCGCGAGCGTCATGTTGATCTGGCTGAGCTGGACGACCCCGAACGCGACACCCCACAGCGCCATCGCCGCCACGACACCGGCCTTGTTCGTGCCCACCGCAAGCAGCAGGACGAGCGCCGCGACCAGGGCCAGGCCGCCGGCCACGAAGCTGCCGTTCAGGTTCCGGCTCACCGTCTGGCCGCCGACGAAGTTGCCCAGCGCGCCGCCGATGCCGAACACGATCAGGACGACCGTGACGAAGCCGACGCCCGCAGAGGCGTTCTCCTCGAGGTACGGGCGTACAAAGGTGTACGCCCCGAAGTGGCCCAGGACGAACAGCACGACCATCGCCAGCACGATACGCAACGAGCTGTTCCGAAGCGGGAGTTCGAAGACCTCGCGGACCGAAACGGCGTTCGAGGACGGCAGCGACGGGATCGCCGCCGCGACCGCCACGAGGACCACCGCGCTGAGCCCGGACCAGATCAGGAACGTCGTACGCCAGCCGCCCGCGTCCTCGAGCAGCGTGCCGATCGGAATGCCGACGACGGTGGCGATCGAGATGCCCGACATCACCACCGCGGCGGCCCGGTTGGCGTGCTTCTCCGGGACGATGCGCATGGCCATGCTCACCCCGATAGCCCAGAAGACACCGCTGGCGAAGCCCATGAGCATGCGGGTACCCAGGATCAGCGGGTAGTTCGGGGCGACCGCGGTCACCAGATTGCCGACCGCCAGGACCGCGAGCAGCGCGGTCAGCAGGCGGCGCCGGTCGACGCGCCGCGTCCACGCCACGATGAACGGCACCCCGAGGCCGGCCGCGACCCCCTGCGCGGTGACCATGAGGCCGGCCGCGCCGACGGAGACGTCCAGGCTCTCGCTGAGCGGGGTGAGCAGGCCGATGGGCATCAGCTCGGTGGTGAGGAAGACGAACAGGCTCGCGGTGATGGCCGCCACGCCCAGCCAGCCGCGGGTGGGGGATATGCGCTCGGCGGGGGTTGTGGACGGCTGGGTCTCTTCTTGCAGCGTCATGTCAACTCTCGGTACGGATATGGATGTTCGGGGATATCAGGCGGGTTCTCCGCGGCTCACTCGAACTGCGGGCCGCGGTCGCGGCCGCGCTTGAGCTCGAAGAAGCCGTCTACGTTTGCGGCCGCCAGCACGGCGTCCCAGAGCCGCCCGGCCTCCTCGCCGCGCGGCGCGGGCGTGAGGACGGGACCGAAGAAGGCCAACCGCCTCCCGTCCGGGCCCGGTACGTGGATGACGGGAGTGCCGACCTCCGAACCGACGGGGTCCATGCCCGCGTGGTGCTCGGCGCGCAGCGGGGCGTCCCATGCGGTGTCGTCCGCGGCCGCGATCAGATCCGCGGGCAGGCCCGCCTCGGTCAGCGCGTCCCGGATCATGGCGTCGCCGAGCCCGGCCTTCTCGTGGTGGATGAGGCGGCCCATGGCGAGATAGAGGGGCCGTACTGCGTCGTCCCCGAGCCGCTGCCGGGCCGCGACGCACACGCGTACACAGGCCCAGCCGTCGATCATGCCCTGGCGGTATTGCTCCGGGACCTCGCGGCCCTCGTTCAGGACGGACAGGCTCATGATGTGGAACCGGGCGTTCAGCGCCCGGACTTGCTCGGCCTCCAGCAGCCAGCGGGAGGTGATCCAGGCCCAGGGGCAGCGCGGGTCGACCCAGATGTCGACGGGGGTGAGGCCGGTGGTGCTCGGCGCGATGCTCATGACGGCGGCACGCCCTTCCGTATGTCGTATGTCGTATGTCGTGTTCAGGCAGGAGGGCAGGAGTCACGGGCGTACGCAGACGCACGCAGACGCACGCCGAAGCCGCGGCCGGACCGGCCGCGGACTGCAGGGAAGCGGGGGACGGAGACGAAACGCACGCACAGGGCGAGAAGGAAGCGGAAGGCCGGCAGGCACCGGGCAGAGGCCACCGGCCTTCCGTCCGCGACCAGTCTCGGCGCCACTCCATCAATGAGTCCAACACATGCTTGTCACTCCATCGATCGTGTAGAACGATCGATCCATGGAGCTCCAGCAGATGCGCTACGTGATCGCCGTGGCCGAGACGAACAGCTTCACGCGGGCGGCCCAGCGCTGCCTCGTCGTGCAATCCGCCCTCAGCCACCAGATCGCCCGGCTGGAAAAGGAGCTGGGCGCGCGGCTCTTCGACCGCACCAGCCGCCGGGTCCGCCTGACCCCGGCCGGGGCGGCCTTCCTCCCTGCCGCCCGAGCCTGTCTCAACGCTGCGGAACTCGCCGCCGCCGAAGTCGCGGCGACGATCGGCGAGGTACGCGGACGCCTGAACGTGGGACTGATCCCCACCGTCGCCGCGGTCGACGTCCCCGCGACCCTGCGCGAGTTCCACCACCGCCACCCACACGCGAGGGTCAGCCTCAGCGTGGGCGCGAGCGACGAACTCACCGAGCAGGTACGCCAAGGCGAGATCGAAGTCGCCTTCCTGGGCGTCCCCACGACCTCCCGCCCGCGCGGCGTCATGGCCCGCGAACTCGCACGGGAACGCCTGGTCGCGGTGGTCGCCCCCGACCACCCGCTCGCCGCCGAACCCTCGGCCGACCTACGCCGCCTGGCCACCGAGGAGTTCATCGACCTCCCGGCCAAGACGGCCGGCCGGAGCCAATCCGACCTGGCATTCGCTGCGGCCGGCCTGACCCGCGACGTGGTCTTCGAGGTGAGCAACGCCGACTACCTGGCCCGCCTCGTCGCCGCCGGCCTGGGCGTGGCCCTCCTCCCGCCCAGCTACGCCGCGGGGCTCGGCGGAGTCACCACGATCGAGGTCACGGACGCCCCGACCCGCGCCGAGTACGTCATCTGGAGCCGCGACACCTGCCACCCGGCAGCCAACGCGTTCCTCGCCCTGTTCGGTATCGAGGCCAAGAGCGAGGGCCGGGACCGAGAACCCGCCGAAGCACTATGACTGTCCGTACCGCCGCCCCGAACCCGTCACGAAAGACGCCGAAGCCGGCCGGATCGGTCCACCACCGCCGCCAGTTCCGAGGAGCGACCCGGTCGCGTCGGATGGTGATCCCGCGGAGCGGTTCAGCCGGTGGCCGGTGCAGGACCGAAAGTCAGTGGCGGAGCGTACCCTGCGGCGCGGCTGGTCCTCGTACCCGAAAGGTCTCACGTGAGCGTCCGCTACTACTGGCAGCGTGTACCGGGCGACTGGCTGGGCTCGAAGTCGCCTCGGCAACTGTGGGACGTGCTCATGGGGCGCGTCACGGATGACGCGGTGCCGCGAGCCATCAGCGTGCAGAGCAGTTGCTCGCTGATGCACTACCTGCTCGCTACGGCCGCCCCCGACGATCCCGCGGCCGAGTTGCCGCTCTTCGGCGGCGGCCTGCTCCGCGAAGGAGCCGAGCACCCCGAGTACGGATTCGTCGGTGTGGAACTGTTCGCGCTGACTCCGGACGACGTCCGAAGCGCGGCCGACTTCCTGGAGCGGGCGCCGTTGGAGCAGTGGGTGGCCGAGCACGACCCCTTGCTCCGTGAGCGGGCGAGGGAGCTCGGGTTCTCCGGCGCCTTCAACCAGGACTGGGCGGATTACCTGGTGGAGAACCTGCTCGCGGTCAGCAGTTACTTCCGGGAAGCGGCGAAGGCCGGCCACGCGGTCGTCTCCTGGCAAAACGCCTGATCGCTGCCGACCGGCGTCGGCCGCGATCCGCATGTACGGCCGTCCGCACTGGTCAGGCGCTGCGGTGTTGGTGCTGCTCGGGGAGGCAGCTCTCCGGGTGTGCCCAAAGCATCACGTTCGGGGGTATTCCATCCACCAGTCCGGCGAAGAAGTCCAGGATCTCGCGGTCCGAGTGGCGCAGGCTGAAGTGGGTCAGGATGAACTGCGTCTCCGGGTGGGACTCGATCACCGGTGCGAGGCGGCTCCAGACTGTGTGGCCGATGCGTTCGGCCCGCTCCAGTTCCGCGTCGTCGAGGAACGTGCACTCGGTGATGACGACCGGGTACGTGAACAGCCACGGGTTCCGTTCGAACACGTCGACGCGGGTGTCGCCCAGGAAGGCGAACAACGGGCGCCGGACCTCCTCGTCCACCTCGACGCCCTGCTTGCGCTGCTCCGCCATGACGCGGCCGAACTCGGCGCCGCGGCCCTGGTCCGCCAACTCGCGGCGGAGCTGCTCGAACTGGGGGCGCAGGGCCTTGCGGCGCTCGGAGAAGGCGTAGCCCACGCACGGGACCTTGTGCGCGCAGTCGACCACCCGAACGTGGTGCCCCTGGCGGCCGAAGGTGAACTCGTCGTCCTGGCCGACCCCGTGCAGCCGGTGCCCGGCCAGCGCGGGATCGAACGCGGCGCCGTGGTTGAGCTCGGCGCTGGCCCGCAGGTAGGACTCGGCGTACGGCACCGCCGCGGTGGGCAGGTAGATGTCCGTGCCCCCGGCTTTCGCGGCCAGGAAGTCCAGGTCCTTGGCGTGGTCGTGGTGCGTATGGGTGAGGAACACCGTGTCGACCTGCCGCCCCTCGCACAGCCCCGCGTCGAGGCTGCAGCGCAGTTCGGGGATGTGGAAGAACGTCTTGTCGTTGGCCCGCGAATAGCCCGAAAGCGTCAGGTCGGTGCCGGGGATCCGGCACGTCTTCCACTGCCGGAACGGGTGCTTGCTGCCGAGGAGTTCGGGGTACGCCGGAAGCCCGGGCCGGGCGGTTGGCGGTGGTGTCGCGGTCGACATGGCGGTGCACTCCTATCCCCGAAAGCACGGCATCCTTGCATGCTGCCGCTTCCCGGCTCACCTCATTTCGACGGGAGCAAGGTGCCGGGTGGACGTCGGCGAGAGGCCCTGCCCGGGACTATCCGTGCAAGGGCCTGCCCGGACGTCTCGTGCAGTGGGGGACACCGCGATGCGGACGCGCGGCGCGTGTACGTGGCCCGGTAACGTCTGGGTTGATGTCCGGCGCAGCGCCGGTCGTACGCGGACGGGTGAGACGGAGGCGGCGGTGGGTGAGGCACCGCGGGTGCAGGGCGAGCTCCAGGCCGAGATCATGACGGTGCTGTGGCGGATCGGCGCGGGCACGGTGGAGCAGGTCCGCAGCGGCCTTCCCGAGGGGTCCGCCGGCGCGTACACCACGATCCAGACGGTGCTGAACCGGCTCGCGGAGCGGGGCCTGCTGACCCGGGAGCGGGAGCGCAACACCATCGTCTACCGCCCGGCGATGAGCGAGGCCGACTACGTCGGCGGTGCGCTGACCGCGACGCTGGACTCCGCGTCCAGTTCCGCGCGGCGGCTTGCGCTGGCGCGGCTCGTGGACCGCATGGACCCCGCCGAGGTCGAGGAGTTGCGGGCGCTGGCCCAGCAGGCCCGGGAAGAACGCGGTACGCCGTGACGTGGTTCGGGGCTCAGGCGGTGTTCTGGGCGGCCCTGGTGGGCGCGGGCGCGATGGCGCCGCATGCTGCCGCCCGGTGCTTCCAGCTCGACCGGGTCCGGCCGATGGCCGCGGTCGCGGTCTGGGCCGCCGGCATGGTGCTGCGGGCGGTCGCCGCGGTGGCGATCGTGCTGCTGGCGGTGGTCTGCCTGCCGCACACGCCCCGGATCCCGCGTGGACTGCACGACCTGCCGACCGGGTTCGGCTCGGACCTCGCGGCCACCTCCACCATGCTGCTCGCCCTCACCGGCGCGGCGCTGGTCGTGCTCGCCCGGCGGTTCCGGGCCGCGGACCGCGAAATGGGCGCCCGGATGCGGCCGCTGCCCATCAAGGGGCCGGGCGGCTCGGTCGTGGTCGCCGACTCGCGGATCCTGCTGGCCGCGGTCGGCCTCCGCCGGCCGCGCGTCGTGGTCAGCGCCGGGGCACTCGGCGCGCTCGACGACGCCGAGCTGGACGCCGCGCTCGCCCACGAGCAGGGCCACATCCGCCGCGCGCATCGCTGGGTGGTCGCCGGGGCCGAGGTCTGCCTGCTGCTCGCGCGGTGGCTGCCGGGCACCCGGTACGCGCACCGCGAGCTCGGCTTCCACCTCGAACGCGACGCCGACTGGTGGGCGGTACGCCGCTGCCACGACCCGAACGCGCTTGCCGCGGCGGTCTGCAAGGCCGCCCTGGACGATGCCGAGCACGGCACCGGCGGTGCCCGGGGCGCGGCGCGGGCGCTGGCCGGGGCGGGCGCGGGGCACGTGACCCGCCGCGTACGGCTGCTCCTGGACGGCTGCCCGACCGGCACCGCCAGGCGCAATGCCGCGGTGCGCCTGGTCGCGTCCGCGCTGCTGGCCCTGACGGTGGCCGCGGGTGCTGCCACGCTCAGCCACGTCGGCGCGGGACTGGCCGAGTGCGCCGCGCCGCACGCGTGCACGGCGTCGGCACAGGAAGCAGCCCGGCCGGCCCCTTAGGCGCGGCGGGTTCGCGAGACCCTGCCCGTTTCCGGCCGCCAAGGATGATTGCCGGGGAGCAGCATCGCCAAGAAGCAGGATCGCCGGGAAGCAGCTTCCGGATCAGGTGCGGTGCCACGCACCCCGAAGGAAGCGCCCTGACCGGTCCGTTGACCGCGGCGGCTTCGCGAGACCCGGTCGGGCCCCCCGAGCCCGGCTGCCAGGCGGGACGGCCCGGCAGCACCCTCCGGATTCGGTGGCGCACCCCGCACCCCATGAACTCCTACGATCTGTAGGAGCTAGGGTGAAGCACGGCATGCGGGCCTGCGCCTTCCCGTACACGCCTGCCTCCGGCCTGCGCGAACACCGGCGGACCGGGCCGGATCGGCTCCTGGGCGCCCGTCGCGCAAAGGACTTCGCCTCGTGGCACACGATCCGGGCACCGGCTCCGAGCCGCCCACGCGCACCGCCGACTCCGGCGACAGCGCGGCCCGACTGAGGACCGAAACCGCGGACGAGGCAAGGAAGTTCCTCGTCGACAGCATCGTGCACCTGGCCGGGACACCGGACCGCGGCCCGGCATGGGCCGAGGCCCTGCTGCGGGACGCCGGGCTCTGGTCCACGCGCGCCGCCCGGGCCCTCGCCGCGCACCTGGCCGACTACCCCGACGCGTTCACCGCCCCGCGCCCCGACTGCCCGCTCGCACTCGTACGCCTCGCCCGGCACCTCGAACACCGCGGCCTCGGCGCCCTGGTCACCCAGCCCGCATGTGCCCGTTGCGGCCGCGACGACGTCGCGCTGCCGCGGACCACCGAGGACGGCCGCTGCTGCCAGTGGTGCCTTTCCCAGCCGTACGCCCGGCCCTGCGCACGCTGCGGCCGCCGCTTGCCGCTCGCCGCCGGACGCCACACCGGCGGGCCCGTGTGCCGCGGCTGCCATGCCGACGCTCCGCGGCGCTGCCGCGTGTGCGGCCGGGCGGAGGCGCCCCGCGAGCGCACCGAGTGCGATGCGTGCCGCGCCCCGCACAACGTTCGGGAAGGCCCGGCTCGGCCCGCCGCGCCGCCCGCCGGCACGTGCCAGGGCTGCGACACGATGCAGGACGTCTACGCGGACGGCCTGTGCGTCCGCTGCCTCACCCGCCGCTGCATCCGCGAACTCCTCACCTCCACCGGACGCGACCCCCGCGACCCGGCTGACCCCGACCCTCGCGACCCGGCTGACCCCGACCCTCGCGACCCGGCCGCTGCCGACCCCCGCGACCCGGCCGCCCCCGGAGTCCACCCGGACCTCGTCCCGCTCGCCGCCGCGCTCGAGAACGCGGTCCAGCCCCACTCCGTCCTCACCTGGCTGCGCCGCGGAGCGAGCGCCGCGCTCCTCGCGTCCCTGGCGGCCGACCCCGCCCCGCTCACCCACGAGCGGCTCGACGCGTTCCCGAACGACCACAGCACCCGCTGCGTCCGGGAAATGCTCGTCGCCACGGGCACGTTGCCGCGGCGCGACGAATACCTCGCGCGCAGCGCGCAGTGGCTGCGGGCAGCCAGCCGGTGCTGGCCGCGCCACCACCGGGACACCCTGCTCGCCTTCGCCGACGACGCCCTCGACCGCGGCGCCGGACGCCACACCGCCGAACGCGCCACCCGAGACCGCGCCGCCATCCGCGCCGCGGCCGACCTGCTCGCCTGGCTCGACGCCGCAGGCCTCGACCTCGCCGACCTCGACCCCGCGTTCATGGCCGCCTGGAGCGCGGGCACCACCCCGGGACGCCGCCGCGCGGTACCGGCCTTCCTGCGCTGGACCGCGGACACCGGCCGCAGCAAGACCGTCCGCGTGCCGCAGCAGGCGGCCGCGGACCCCGTACCGCGCCCGGCCCGCCTCGCCGCGGCCACCGGCCGGACCGCGGAGGACCCCGGCCTGCCGGTCGACGTGCGGATCATCGCCGGACTGGCCCAGGCGTGCGGCCTCACCGCCGCGCAGATCTGCCGGCTCACGCACGACGACTTCCGGCACGGGCCGCACGGCATGAGCCTGGCGGCCGACGGCGACGAAGCGACGGTCCTGCCCGCGCCGCTCGCCGCCCTCATACGCGGCCGGATCGAACGCGCGCCCCGCACATCGATCCTCGCGATGCCGGGCGTCGCGCCGGACTACCTGCTGCCGGGCCGACCGCCCAGCCGTCCGCGGAACGTCGCGTCCCTGCAGCAACTCCTGCGCCGCCATGGCATATCGCTGCACCGCACGGCCGCCGCGACACCCCGCGGCCAGGCCGCCGCGCCGCCCCCGCCGCACCACCGCACCGCGAACGACGGAGGAACCCCCTGATGGGACACGGACACCCGGTGCGTCGGACAGCCTCGACGTCACGGGCGCCTACCTCGAATTGGTCGCCGACACCGCCGGATCCGTCGGCGTCGTCGCCGCGGGCGGGTGGTCGCGCCCGACGTCGAGCCCGAGCCCGGTCGGCGGTCAGACGAGGGTGACCCAGTACGACCAGAAGCGCTCCAGGATGAGCAGCGCGATGGCCAGGTACCACGCGGTCAGGACCACGCCGTGGTACGCGGTGGCCGCCCGTACGGCACGGGCGGCACCGGCGGGCAGCGGCTCGCGCGCCAGGACGTACAGCGCGGTGTACCAGAAGACCGGGATCATCACGGCCCACACCGCCATGCAGTACGGGCACAGCGCGTCGATCCGGTACAGGCTCTGGAACATCAGCCAGTGCACGAAACCGATGCCGAACGCCGTGCCGCCCAGCAGCGACAGCCGGAACCGGCGCGGCAGCCGCGCCCCGGTCAGCATCAGTGCGCCGATCGCCGCGGTCGCGGCGAACCCGGCGATGCCGATGAGCGGATTGGGGAACCCGAACGCCTCGGCCTGGCCGGTGGTCATCACCGAGCCGCAGCTCAGCACCGGGTTGATGCTGCACGACGGCACGTAGTCCGGGTCCTCCAGGATCCGGATCTTCTCCACCATGAGGACGAACGCCGCGGCGAGGCCGACGAGCCCGCCGGCCAGAAGGACCCACGGCGACAGCCGCCGCAGCGGCTCGGGGGCGATGCTCACGGGGCCGCCAGCGCATTGTCGAGGGCCGCCTTGAACTGCTCGTACGAGCCGACCTTGAGGCGCTCGCCGTTGAGGAAGAACGTCGGCGTCCCCTGCACACCGAGCGCGAGGCCGTCCCGGCGGTCCCGGTCGACGCGTTCGGCGGTGGCCGGCGACTTCCAGTCCTGCTCGAACTTCGGCATGTCCAGGCCGAGTTCGCGGGCGAAGGCGCGGAACGTCTCCTCGTGCGAGACCTGCTGGTCGCCCCACTCCTTCTGGGTCTCGTACATCTTCGTGTACATCGGCTCCAGCTTGCCCTGGGCGCCCGCGGCCTCGACCGCCTTGGCGGCGAGTTCGGCGTTGCGGTGGCTGGGGATGGGGAAGTACCGCATGACGAACGTGACGCGGCCCTCGTACTCCTTCCGCAGCCGCTCCACGACGGGGAACGCGGCCCCGCAGGCCTCGCATTCGAGGTCCAGGAACTCGACGACGGTGACCTTGCCGTCCGGCGCCGAGGACAGCTTGTGGCTGTCCGCGCGCATGAGCATCTCGGACTGCGCGGTCGCCGATTCGGGCTTGTCGTCCTTGGTGCCCTTGACCGCGAGCAGGGTGCCGACGACGGCCAGTACGACGAGGGCCAGCGCGAGGGAGATCTTCAGGTTCTTGGACATGCCTGCCTTCTCGGTCGTGGAGACGGCCTCCGCAGACTCCTACGGCTTGTAGGAGTCTGCGGAGTCTAACCCGGTCCGCGGTCCGGCAAGAGCGCCTCCCCGGCGCCGGATGCGGCTTGCCCAGCAGACTCCTACGGACTGTAGGATCGGCGGCGTCGGCGCGTCAGGCGGCGCAGCCACGCGCGGCCGTCGGCCTGGCGGCCGTTACCTCTGCCCAGGGAGTGACGCGTCCATGGCCTCTCGCCGTCATGCCGCCCGGCACCGCCGGACCACGGCGAAACCGGGGTCCTTCGCCCGACCCGGCGGCGCTGCGACGCTGGCCACCGCGGCCGCGACGCTCACCGGCCTCATCGCGTTCGGCTCTGCGGCGGACGCCGAGCCCACCCCCTCGAAGGCCGAGGTGCAGGCGCAGATCAACCAGCTCCACCGCGAGGTCACCAAGGCCACCGACGTCTACAACGGCGTGCAGGAAAAGATCGACACCCTGCAGAAGGAGGCCAACGCGACGCAGACCCGCGTCGTCGAGGAGCAGGCCTCGATGAACCGCCTGCGCGAGCAGATAGGTGCCTTCGCCGCCGAGCAGTACCGGACCGGCGGCATGCCGCCGGAGCTGCGCCTCGCGCTGAGCGGCGACCCGGCCGAGTACCTGCAAAAGGCGCAGATGCTCGACCAGTTGGACAGTCAGCAGGCAGCCAGGGTGCAGCAGATCGCGGCCGCCGCCCGGGTGCTCCAGCAGGACCGCGCCGAAGCCTCCGCGCAGCTCGCCGCGCTCGAACTGCTGCGCAAGGACCTCACGGCGCAGAAGACCGCGATCCAGGAGAAGCTCAACAAGGCCCAGGCGCTGCTCAACACCCTCTCCGAGGCGGAACGCCAGGCCGTCCTGCAGTCCGACGACCATGACACCGGCGAGGGTGCCGACACGCGCCCCGGCGACCGGCCGTCGCGCGACAAGCCCGCGGAACCCAAGCCCGGCGCCGAGCTGCCGAACGTCCCCGCGTCCGAACGCGCCGCCCAGGCCATTGCCTTCGCCCGCGCCCAGCTCGGCAAGCCGTACGGCTGGGGCAAGGCCGGGCCGAGCTCGTACGACTGCTCCGGCCTCACCCAGTCCGCGTGGGCCGCGGCCGGCGTCAAGCTGCCCCGCACCACCTGGGACCAGATCAAGGGCACCCGCGTCGACAAGTCCCAACTCCAGCCCGGCGACCTGGTGTTCTTCTACAGCGACATCAGCCACGTCGGCCTGTACATCGGCGGCGGCCAGATGATCCACGCGCCGCGCCCGGGCACCGTGGTCAACATCGCCCCGATCAGCCAGATGCCGTTCTACGGCGCGGTCCGCCCGGGCTGAGTTGATCGCCAAGGCGTGGTGACCGTCCTGCCGCGCACCAGGTTGCCAGGCATGACCGCCGTCGAGCTGCCGGAAAGGCGCGTCGGAGGCTGGTGCTACGGTCCCGCGCATGGTTGCCGAAGGTGCCGGGATAGCCGTGCATGGGGTGGGATTGGTCGAGCGGGTCATCGCCGAGGTGCGGCGGGATCCGGGGGCGTCGGCGCTGTCCTATCGGGACGTGCCCTGGGTGGACGGCGGAGTCGCCCGGCCGATGGACGCCGAGGTGCTGGCCGCGGCGGTGTTCCCTTCCGGTCGGCCGCTGCCGCCGAGCGTGCGGACGTGGCTGGCGTATGACGCCAGTCTGTTCGAACGGCACGAATGGTTCGACGACGACGGCGACTTCGCACCGCGCGCACTCGACGAACTGGTCGCCGACGAGCTCGGCGACATGTGGGGCGAGCTGTTCGAGCCGGTCGCGGCCCGCCTGGGGGAGTGCTTCCTGCTGCCCGGCGGCTCCGACTCGCGGCGGATCCTCGCGGTCACCGAGCCGGACCAGGAAGGCGAGTACCCGGTGCTCGCCGTGGACGTCGACGACCTGCCGTTCGTGGGCCTGATGTACCCGGGGTTCGACGTCTACCTCGGGAATACGGCAGGCCTCGTGGCCCATGAGTTCGAGACGTACACCGGAATGATGGACGACCCGGTCTACGCCCGCCGCATGCACCGCCACGCCGCGCGCACCTTCGGCGGCGAAAGCTGCTTCGAGTACCCGTTCTGAGCCCGGCGGGGCTGCTCGACGCCGGGCGGCTCCGAGTGTCAAAGGGTGTGAGCTGCGCCGCAACGCGCACTTTTATACCCGGAATATCCCATTTCAATCAGGTATTCCGCGACAACAAAGGAGGCATTCGGCGACTTATCCGGCCCTTACCTGCGTGTGACCGTGGAGGGATACGCACAGTTGGCTAGGAGGCCAGGGCGATGATGGACGGTGCTGCCGCATACGGCGCGGGACTCGGGGACTCGGGTGTGCAGACGCCGAGTCGAAGGTCTCTGCGCCTCATGGGGGCACTGCTGGCCATGGTCGCCGCGCTCTATGTGGCGGTGCCAGGCGGGAACGCGCTTGTCGAACCCCTCCTGCGCGAACAGCTCGGGCTGGACGGCGAGGACGCGCTGGGCCTGCGGGTCGTCCTCCTGTCGGCCGCGGTGCTCGCCCTCGCCGTGGTGACCCGGGCCGTCGCCGCCTGGGGCCACCACGCGATCCTGACCGGCAGCCTCGCGCTGTTCTGCGCCGGAGCGGTGTTCCTCGCCGGGCACGTGCAGCTGTGGTCGTACCTCGCCGGACGCCTGCTCGTCACGGTCGCGCTCATCGCGCTCACCGTCACCGGGCTGTCCATGGTCCCCGCACTCCACATGCCGGGCCGCATCAGGGCGACCACCGCCGGGTGGATGATCGCGATGTCGGGCGGCTTCGTCGTGTCGATCGTGGTGGCTTCCCGGATGACCTCGGTCGCCCGCTGGCAGCTGCTCATGGCCGTCCTCGCGGCAGGTACCGGAGCCGTGCTGCTCCTGGTGCACCGCTGCCTGCC
This sequence comes from Yinghuangia soli, assembly GCF_021502675.1. Classification (GTDB taxonomy): domain Bacteria; phylum Actinomycetota; class Actinomycetes; order Streptomycetales; family Streptomycetaceae; genus Yinghuangia; species Yinghuangia soli. Next base: position 1,819 of record NZ_JAKFHA010000047.1, on the reverse strand, counting down.
GGACACGGAGCAGCATCTGACGTACGCCAAGCCCGACCGCGTCCGGGCGCTGTGCCGCCTCGCCGTGCTCCTGCTCGCCGCCGCCGGGCTCCAACTGGCGCCGCTGTGGGGATGGGAGGACGACCGCGTCGGGCTGCTGCTCATCGCTGCGGCGTTCGCCGCGCTGCTCGCCCGGTACCGGGCCCGGGTCGCGGCCCGTTCGCCCAAGCGCCGGCCGGACGTCGCGGACCGCGTGTGGGCGCCCATGGCGGTGGCCGGGGCCATGACCGGGTTCACGCTCGTGGTGCTCATCATCGCCGTCCCGACGCTCGTCATGGCCCAGGGCGGGGGCCGGCCCGAAGCCACGTTTGCGCTGGCGGCGTTCGGGGCCGGCGGCGTCCTGGGGGCGGTGGTGGCCCGGCGCGCGTCCGTGACCCTGGTCGCGGCATCGTCTCTCGGGCTGCCGCTCACGGCACTCGGCCTCGCCCTCACGCACATCGTCCCGAACGGTGCGGCATCCGCAGCCCTGTCCGCTTCGGCGACGCTGGCACTGTGCGGCTTCGGTCTGATGCTGGCGCTCGCCCCGCTCGTCGCGCGCTTCCTCGCCGAGATCCCGCATCGGCAACTGGGGTCGTCCGTCGGCTTGTTGCCCGGCTCGATCCTGCTCGGCTCGACCGCGGCCCACGCCATACCGTCCGCCTCGGGCCTGTTCGGCCCGCCGACCGCCGCCGACGCGCACGAACTGCTCTGGGTGGGCACCATCGTGGTCGCCGTCGCGGCCCTCCTGCTCGGGCGTCCCGTCGTCGCCCTCTCTGTCGCCACCGCCGCCGGCTTGCAATACCTGCTGGTCCGGGCGGACGCCGGTCCGGCCATGGCCGTCGCGGTCGCCCTGGCCATGGGCGCCCTGGTCGGCGGCGTGGTGTGGCTGCGCAGCGAGCAGACCGGGCGCCTCAACCGGGCGCAGGAATCGGCCGCGGCACTCCAACGTGCCGTCGTACGCCCGATTCCCCGGACCCTCGGCTTGCTGCGACTCGCCGGCATGTACGCCCCGGCCGGCGCCGACACCGGTGTGGGCGGCGACTTCCTCGAAGCCGTGCGCACGCCGTTCGGCACCCGAATCCTGATCGGCGACGTCCGCGGCAAGGGCCTCGGCACCGTCCAGACCGTCACCGACCTGCTCGGCTGCTTCCGCAGCCAGGCCCACGAAACCGCGGAACTCGGCGAACTCGCCGCCCGCCTGGACCGGCAGGTCGCGCGCGCCGCGGCCGGGTGCGACGAGGAACTCTTCGCCACCGCCCTGCTCGTCCAGCAGGCCGACCACCCGGACCTGCTCGAAGTGGTCAACTGCGGCCACGTCGCCCCGATCGCGCTCGGCCCGGGCGGCCTCCGGGAGATCGACGTACCGTCCCTGCTGCCGCTCGGCTTCGCCACCCTCGACGCGACCTGTGAAGCCCCGCGGCCCGCCCCGCTCCGCCTGGACGGCGACACGACCCTGCTGCTCTACACCGACGGCCTCAGCGAAGCCCGCAACGCCAGCGGCGAGTTCTACCCGATCGCCGCCCGCCTGACCCGGTCCGCACCGTCCGCTCCGGACCCCGACGACCTGATCCGCCGCCTCGACGACGACGTCCGCAACTGGACGCACCGCTTGAACGACGACATCACCTTGATCGCCCTCTCCCAGGCGACCCCGACCCCGGCGCCCTGCGCCTAAGTGGTCCTAACAAAGGCGTTGTACGTGCCTGAGCGTGATGAGGCAGGTGGCGAGGGCGAGGAAGGCTTCGTGGATGTCGTCGCGGCGTTCCCAGCGGATCCGTAGGCGGCGGAAGCCGTGGAGCCA
>NZ_JAKFHA010000046.1 GCF_021502675.1 Yinghuangia soli | reverse complement strand
CCCCCCCCCCCCCCCCCGACCAGCGCGACGATGCCCGGACAAGGGTCTCCGCCTTGAGCGCGGACTGGGACCCGCGGCGCAACATCCGCGCGGTGGAGAAACTCTCCGACGGCCGGATCGTGGCGACCCTCGACGGCGTCCAATTGGAGGCGTGGTCGCCTGCGGGGCAACGGCAGTGGGTGGTCCCGGACGACAGCGGCGGCCGCGACATCGTCATTGCGGCGGACGAGCAGTCGGCATGGGTCGGACTCGTGCGCTCGCCCTGGACAGGGGAGGCCGAGGCCGTCGTGCGACTCGCACTTCAGGACGGGGCGCAACTCGACCATTTTGCTCCCACTGACGCGGTTTCCCTGGTGCGTTGCGCCGACGGCCTGCCGGCCCTCGCGCCCGCGGGCGACAACGGTGCGCGGAGTCGGTTGCGTATCCGGCATGGCCGTCGGATCTACTTCCGGGAATCCGTGCTTGCGGAGGGCAAGCGGCGTTATGGCCCGAGTGAGGACTGGCTGGCGGTGGCGGAACCGGAGCCCGCGACGGTCGCCGGACGCCCGCGAGAGCCGGAGAAGGCGGGGGGCCGCCGTCTGTCGCCGTACGCGTGGATCCCCGGCGAGACTCACTTCGCGGGTCCGGGGATCGAGACCGCCGACGGAGACCTGGTCCATGCCGGTTCCGTGCATCACGGCGCCGGATTGCAGCCCGGCGGATCGTTCGTCGTACGGCGCACGCCGGAGGGCGGCGATCCGGTGTGGGTCTTCCGGACCGACCGCATAGCCACGGATCTCGACCTCGACCACGGCGCGGACTGCGTCTACGTCACGTACGGCGACGGCGAACTCGTCGTACTCGACCTCCACGACGGGAGCGTCCGCCGCCGCCTCCACTTGGCCGTGGCCGGACTTCGTGTCGTGGCCACCGCGCTCACCGTCACGGGCCCCGGCCGCATGCTCGTGGGCACGAACGACGGGAGACTCCTGGACTGCGCGATGACCGGGGAACGAGACTCAGCCGAGTAGCTTTCCTGGTCGCATCACGGACCCCCTTTACGGGCTGCCGTCCTCTGGTCCGACGCAGCGTCAATCCTGTTCCCCGGCAGGCACCTTCCTGACTGGACGACCAACCATCCGGCATACTGCGGCCCGTGCGTTCCCCGATAAGCCTTCCCGACGGAGCCCGACCGCCCGGGGTCGAACCGTGGCTCACCGCGGACGCCGAGCGCTGGGCCAAAGCCCGCCCGCCACGCGGCCTGCACCCGGCGTGGCCTGCGGCAGCCATGGTCGCCGCCACAGTCATCGTCTGCCTGACAGCTCCGCCGGCCGCCTGCGACTCTGTCGGTGTATGCGCGCCGGAGCCGTCCGGACAAGTCGTCTTCGGATTCGCTGCGCTGTACGTCGCAGCCCTGCTGCGCTGCATATGGCTCGCGGCACCGGCCGGAGCGGCGGTGCTGGCGGGCTGTGTCGTCTGGATGTCCGAGGGCGGCCTTGATGCGTGGCATGTGTGGTGCATGGCGGCTGCGGTGGCCTGGGGGTTCGCCGCCGCGGCTGCGGAGTTCGCAGTGTCCCGACGGAGACGCCGGCTGTTCGCCTCGGCCTCCCAGGCGCCGACCCCGTCCGCTGCTTGGCACCGCCGTACCTTCGTGCGCCGGTCGAGCGCGGCCGCGGTGCTGCTGGGGGCGGGCGTTCTCTGTGCGGTGATCGGTGCCGGCCGGACACCGGACCCCGAACACGCGTCGACGACGTCTGCTTCGGGGGGACTCTACGGCTATGGGTTGTTCGGCCAGGCCGAAGGTACCTCCGGACAGCTGCCGATCCCGTTCACGCTGATGGGGGAGTCAAGCGGCTTGGTGCCCGGGCCGTTCGAGTCGTACCAGCACGATGGGGTGCTGTACACGAACCCCTACTTCTACGCGTCGGCACCGCGTGACATCTCACCGCTGACGTGGGCAGGCATTCTTGCCGCAGCCCCGGCGCTCACTTTCCTCGTCGGCGCGCTGCGGATCCCGTCGAGTGCCGCCCAACTCCTGCGCGGCCAGGTTCCCGCCCGCTTGGTCCGGGTGCGCGAGCAGAGCCCGGGCGTCACGGTCGTCTACCCGGCCGACGACGAGTACGGGCGTACCCCGCTGTTCGTGTGCCGCGTACCCCTCCCGGCCGGAGCCGACGCCGACACGATGCACGAGGCCGTCCTGCACGGCCGGCCGCGGGCAGACGGGGCCGTGGCCCTGACCGTTCCCGATGCCGCATGCCCGGACGGCACCTGCACCGAGATCACCGCGTCCGGTATCCGCCTGATCCCCACCTCCGAGCGAGCCCCGTACCGGCCCCGCGGCCTCGAGGTGACCGCGGAGCAGATGGGCGAACGGGATGCCCCGGTGGCCTGGAGCCTCACCGGCAGGTCGGTCTCCGCCGATGCGCTCGGCGTACGCCTGTCCACACCCTGGCGCCACCGCACGGTGCCGTGGGACGACGTCGTACGGGTCTCGTACCGTCCGCATACCCTGCTCGTCACCACCACCCGCGGCCACCGCCACTCCCTGCATGGCCCAAGCGAACTGGCCCACGCCGCCGCCGTCCTGGACGCCATGCGCGCCCACCCGGCGCTGCGCCCGAGCGAAGAGGACGCACACGCGGCCGCCCCGCGCTTCTGGTTTCTCCTCCCGATCGCGGCGATCGCGATCCTGACCGCCTACCTGTTGACGTAGCGGCCAAGAAAGCGCGGGCCGCGAGCGGGACGCCTGCCCGCGTTCTGAATGATGGGCGCATGCACTTCGAGGAGATCGACATCCCGCAGGCGAAGCGCGCCGAGCACCTGATCGCCCATCCCGGCTTCTGGCCTGCATACCTGGAACAGGTCTTCTCGCACGAATTGGACCTGGACGACTTGGCCGAAGCCTTCGACGCCAACCCCGGCGAAGCAGACGCCGCCGCATCCCTCGTGTTCGAAGGCAACACCTGCCACCTGTTCGCCCTCGACCTGCCCGACCGGCACTCGCTGGAAGTCCGTATCACCAACCTGGATTTCGGCGACGAGTCCGAGAACACGCGCGAGTACGCACTCGTCCACCCCGACTGGACCCGCCCCGGGTTCCTGGCGACAATCGGCCCCGACCCGGCCGGCCCCGGGCTGGCCTGGGCCGAGCTCCGCGCCCTGGTCGCTGCCACACCACCGGGTGCCCGACTCGGCCCCGCCACCCGGCTCCTCCTCCTGCTGCCGATCCTCGGCGACGCAGACATCCCGCTCGGCGAAGCCGCGGACCTCATCGCGCAGGCCTTCACCGCCCACGGAGCGATACCCGCCGCCGTGCCGGTCCTGACGGCGCTCGCTTTCGACAACGACTGCTTCGGCCCGGTCGCTTGGACCACCGATCAGACGTACGGCACCGGCATCCTCGTCTGCGCCGCCCCCAACAGCGCCCGGACCATCCCGATCGCCCACGGCGGCATCACTACCCGCCAGAGCCACCGCCTCGCCCGCCTGCTCGGTACCGCGGGCTGACAGCACGGGGCCGATCGCCGTCGCCGAGATCCGGGCGGGTTCGCGGAACCCGCACTCATGCCCTACGTCCACCTGACCGGCATCTGCAGGCAGCGGCCGTCAGTGCTGCTGCCAGGCCTGTTCGAAGTGGAAGGACTTGATGAAGCAGTCGCGCGGCTGGCCGATGGCGAACAGGACGCAGTCCACCAGCGACTGCGCGGTGAGCGCGTCCTGCGGTCCGCGCGGGGTGCTCTCCCAGGCCTCGCCGAGCGGGTCCGGGTTGGCGAAGTCCGGCGGGTAGAGGGAGATCACCCGGATGCCCTCGGGGCGCAGGCGCTTGGACAGCACCTCCGTGAAGCCGCCCTGGCCGGCCTTGGCGGCGTAGAAGGCCTCGTGCGCATCGGACAGGAAATGGCCGGGGGTTCCCGCGGTCGAGACCATCGTGACGATGTCGGGCACGTCCGAGCGGCGCAGCAGGGGCAGGAAATGCTTGACGGTGAGGACCGTGCCGGCTGTCCCCGAGGCGACCGTGGCGACGATGTCCTCGTCGGATGCCGAAACCAGATCCGCGGCGGCCAGGTAGCGGGCGCCGTTGTTGATCAGGACGTCGACGCGGTCCGTGCGCTCGGCCACCGCGCCGGCGAAGGCGGCGACGGTGTCCGGTGCGGTGAGGTCGCAGCGGTACGCGTGTACCCGTTCGTGCCCGCGTTCCCGGATCTCGGTGGCGACCGCCTCGGCCGCGTCCGCAGACCGGGCCGCGAGGTGCAGTTCGGCGCCCAGGTCGGCCAAGCGGATCGCGAGCGTCCGGCCGAAGTCCCGCCCGGCGGCGTTGATCGCGATACGGAGGTGGTCGAGGCGGCCGGGATTGTGCGTGGTCACGGTGGTGCCTTTCGGTGGAGGTGCCGGCTCCACCGTACAAATGCCGCGACGGGTGCCCGCGTCCGCCACCAGGGGCGGGGGACGCGGGCACGTCGAAGGACCGTCAGCGCGGCGCGGCCGCCGACGCGTCGAGCATCCCGCACGGGCGCGCGCCGGTGGGGGAGCCCGCCAAGTGCGTGGGCACGCCCGCGGCGACCGTCGCGCGGTAGTTGCCGTGCGGACGCGTCAGGCGCGCCGATCCGTCCGGCATGTCGTCGACGAAGTAGTCCAGCTCGTAGGTGAGTTCGTCGAGCGCGAAGACGGCCAGGTCGCCCGCGTAGCCGGGGGCGAGGATGCCGCGGTCGCGGATACCGAAGATCTCGGCGGGGCGCGACGTCAGCGCCTGGACGGCCTCCTCGATCGTCAGGTCGCCGCGCTCGCGGACGTGCCGGGTGAGCAGCAGCGTGCTGTCGCCCGCCCCGCACATCATCTGCACGTGCGCGCCCGCGTCGCTGGCGCCGACCACCACGCGGGGGTCGCGCAGGAGTTCGGCGACCGCGTCCGGGTCGTCGTTGCCCAGGCCGATGACCGCGAGGCCGAGGTCGACCTTATTGTCCGCCAGCCAGCGCATGAACACGTCGGCCTCGTGCTCGCCCGGGTGGTCGGCGAGGATCTCGTCGAAGAAGCAGCCGACGTAGCGTTCGAGCGCAGGGTCGGACACGCGCACCGCGCGCAACTTGTGCATGCGGCCCTTCGGGAAGAGCGCGTACGGCACCTCGTCCCACTCGGCTCGGGCCTTGTCCCGCCACGCCGGGTCGGCCAGGCAGCGCAGCTTCTCGTCGCGGTCGACCTGCACCCACGCGTTCCAGTGCGGCATGGCGTTGAACACGATGGTGCGGTCGAAGTTGATCTGGATGTCGAAGCTGCGCGCCGACACCTGCGGGAACACGCCCGCGCCCTCGGCCTGCGTACGGCCGGCCTGTTCGAGGATGACGGGCACGTCCGCCGCGCTGCGGCCGCCCGCGCCCAGCTGCGTCCAGGAGCCGCGGACCGCGGTCCCGGCGCAGGCCCGGTGGATGCGCTCGATGTCGGCCAGCTTGTCGGCGAGCGGCATGTGCGGCACGAACTCGAAGACGGTACGCCCGGCCGCGTGCAGCGCCTGGGCGAGCGCGGCGAACTCCTCGTCGTCGGCGTACCGGCTGGCCACCGGGTTGCCCGCGCGGTCGGAGTCGACGAAGGACGTGGAGAGCCCGAAGGCGCCCGCCGCCAGGCACTCCTGCAGCGCGGCGGCGAGCGCGGCGCGCTCGTCCGCGGTCGCGGCCCGCTGGTCGGCGGCCTCGCCCATCGCGTACGCGCGCAGCGTGGAGTGGCCGACGAGCGCCGCCACGTGCACCGCGCTGCCGAGCGCGTCGAAACGGTCGCGGTACTCGGCCCAGGTCGTCCAGTTCCACGGGATGCCGGTACGGAACGCCTCCGGCGGCATGTCCTCGATGTAGGAGAACGCGTCGAGCAGCTTGTCGCGCGCGGCGGTGTCGCCGGTCAGCGGCGCCAGGCTCAGCGAGCAGTTGCCCTGGACGACGGTGGTGACGCCGTGCCCGGGCATCGGATCGGCGCTCGGGTCCCACCACAGGGACGGGTCGAAGTGCGTGTGCGCGTCCACGAATCCGGGCGCGACGACGGCCCCGGACGCGTCGATCTCCGGCTCGCCCTGCGGGGTGAGGTCCGGGCCTATCTCGGCGATGACCCCGCCCCGGATCCGCACATCGGCGACGCGCCCCGGCGCGCCGGTCCCGTCGACGACGGTGCCGCCCCTGACAAGAAGATCGCCGCCACGAAGCTCGCCCACGCTGCCACCCCACGCCCTGATTGTTTACGTTGCGTAACGTAACGTAGGGCGGGCCGCCGTGAAGATCAAGAGCCGGGAGCAGGGGAGGGCGGCCAGTCCCGAATGTGCAGATCCCGGTTGTCGAGGCCGACGGCGACCATCGTGCCGTCCGGGCTGAACGCTCCTGCCCGGACGCTGCCGGGGAAGGCCAAGTGGAACGCCGGTTCACCGGTCGCCGCGTTCCAGGCGCGGAGAACTCCGTCCCACCCGAAGGTCGCCAGGTGGATCCCGTCCGGGGTGTACGCGAGATGGTGTGCTGCCCGGCTGTGTCTCTCCCCGCGCCTGGCGTGTCGCATTTTCGACAGCCGGACGCCGGTCTCGGCATCCCAGACCCGGGCTGTGCAGTCGTCGGACGCGGTCGCCAGGTGCCGGCCGTCGGGACTGAACAAGACGTCGGTCAGTCCATGAGGGTGTGTCAGGGAGTGCAGCAGCAGCTTCGTGTCGGTGTCCCAGATGCGGACCCTGCCGTCGTCGCCCGCCACGGCGAGTTGGGAACTGCCCGGTCGGTACGCCAGGGCGCGGACGCGGGCCCGCATGGGCAAGTTGAAGTACCTTTGGGAGTTCTCCAGCGAATAGACGTGCGCGGCCTGTTGCTCACTGGCCACTGCCAGGTTCTTCCCCTGCGCGTCGATGGCCAGGGCCTGCACGTCAAGGAGGCTGAACTGCCGCTGCCGCTTCCTGGGCTTGCGGTCCCACCAGGTGACGGTGCCGTTGGAGCCGGCGGTCGCGAAGGATTGCCCGTCAGGCATGAAGGCGGCGTGCCAGAGCGGTCCCGACTGGCGGCCCCGCTGCTCTCCTTCGCCCTCGGGACCGCCGTCCAGGGCGACGGTGACGACGAGGTTCCAGTCGCACGCGGCCACCAGGAAGCTGCCGTCGGGTGCGAAGGCGAGTGCGTTGGCGGCGGCAGACAGCCGTCGGGTCATCGCCCGCGACGTCAGCGGGGGCCCGGGCTGCGTCGCCCCGCCCAGCTCGCGGCGGGCCTGTTCCTCCAGGTGTGCGGACGCGGAGGAGGCCAAGTCGTCGACGAAGGCGAACCGGTCCCCGGGGCCGGCGGGCGCCGCTTCGCGGAACCGTTGCGCCGTGGCAACCACGGCCTTCCAGTTGCCGTAGCGGTGCAGCAGGGCGATCCCGGCCGCGAACTCGTCGTGTTCGATCTCCCGGTTGGCTGCGGTGAGGCCATCCTGCGCGCCTGGGTGGTCCGGCGCCGCGGCCAGCAAGCGTTCGTACTGCGCCGCAGCCTCTTTCCAGTCCTGCCGTGCGACGGCCGCTTCGGCTGCCGCGGCTGCGGATGCCGCTGCGCGACCGTCCTTCGCATCGGCCAGCCTTTGCGCTGCGCGCGGATGGCCGGGATCGATGGCGAGCACGCGGGCGAACGCCTCGATGGCCGCGTCCCATTCATCGGTGTAGAACGCGCCGACTCCGCGGCTGTACCAGTCCTCCGCGGCTGCTCGGTCCTCGTCACGCGGGACGGACTCCGCGACCGGCTTGGCCGGGACGTCGGCGGCCGCCGCCCCGAGGTCGAACAGCCGCCCCTCCAACGACCGCATGTACAGGACCGGCGTCCCCCACTCCAGCGATCCCGGGTGCGCCATCCAGATCGCTTGCCGGGCCTCCGTCACCGCCAAGTCCACCGGCAACTGCCGGGCCAGGGCCTCGTAGAACGTCCGGCTGCACTCCACCGCCGACGCGTCCGTGATCGGGAACTGCATGGCGAGCACCGCGGGCAGCCCGCGGCGCATCAGGGAGCCCGCGACGCTGGAGAACGGGTCGACCGGCGCCGCCCGCCCCGTCTCGCAGGCGTTCAGCACCGCCAGCCGCAGCGAACGGTGTCCGGCCAGCAGGATCGCCAACTGCTCGGCGCGGAGCGCCTGCGTGCCGCCGCGTTCGCCGGCAAGGGCGATGGTGCCCTCCTGCGAGCTGCTGTCGAAGCCGCCGTGCCCCACGAAGTGGAACACGTGCCACGGGCCGCCGGCAGCACCCGTCCCGCCCGCTCCGCCCGGCCGCAGCGCATCGCGCAGGTCCCGCCACGTCTCCCCTGGGACGCGTCCCAACTCCACCAGCCCGGCGTCGACCAGATCAGCCAACGCCGTACGCAGCCGGTCGAGTTCCGCCTCCGCGGCCAGGTGCGCCCGGTCCTCGGGGCGGGCCGCCATGCACAGGATGCGCAGCGGCCCCGAGGCCTGCAACGGAACCGTGGGCGGCAGCGCGTACGGGTACCGGATCAGCGGCGTGTCCAGGCACAGGTAGCCGTCCTGGCCGCTGTCGAACAGGAACTCCCAGGGGAGTCGCGCAAGTTCAGGGGGATGCACACGCAGCACGACCCGCAGCCGGCTGCCGTCCCGAGCCGCCCGATGCCGGGCCGACACCAGAAGCGCGTGCCCGTCGCCGGTGACCAGCGCGTCGAACAGCAGCCGCCCCAGTTCGTGGACCGCGACCTCGTCGCCGGTGACCGTACGCCGCACCACTGCGGTCGACGCCAGCACCGAGTCCGGGACGCGCAGCGCCAGCGCGTCGAGCACCGGCGCGGGCGGCAGGACCATGGCGGTCACCGCCTCGCTGCCGCCGGGCGCTCTCCAGACGACGTGGTACCCGTGCTCGCTCGCCGCGCCGATCTCCACGTGCAGGTCGAGATCGGCCGCGTTTTCCCCCATCCGGCAAGTCTAGGAGCGCGGGCCGCTCCGGGACCGGAACTCGCGGGGGAGCGCGGACGGCGCGGGACCGGAACTCGCGGGGGAGCGCGGAAGGGGGCGGGACCAGAACTCTCGGGGGAGCGCGGAAGGCGGGGCGGCGCCTCAGGACCCGGGCACGCCCGAATACGCCGGCGCGAAGAACACCAGCACAGCGAGGTCTTCCGTCACATCATGGAAGCGGTGCTCCTCGCGGGCCGGGACGAACAGGGCCGTCCCCGGGCCCACATCGACCGTGCGGCCGCCGGAGGTGAACCGACCACGACCCGAGGACACGACGTAGATCTCGTCCTCGGCGTGCGGCGACTGGTCGTCCGCCGCACCGGCCGGGATGGAGTACGTGCCGAAGCTCAGGGTGGGCACCCGTAGCTGCTCCACGAAGTCGGCGGCGCCGCCCGGGCCGGGGCGGAACGATCCGCAGTCGATGACATCCATGGTGAGGATCTTCGCACGCGGTCGGCCCGGCGGGGCGGGCAGGAAGCCCCTGGAGCCGAAATAGTCCGGACGCGGACCGAGTTCGTGGCAGGGTAGGGCGGCATGGGCGACACCCCGGGGTTCGACCCCGACCTTTACCAGGGCACCGCCGACTACTACGACCGCTTCCGGCTTCCGTACCCGGACGCCATGATCGACGACCTCGCCCACCGCACCGCGCCCGCGGACCCGGGCCCCGCCCGCCTGATCGACCTCGCCTGCGGCACCGGCCAACTTGCGTTCCCGCTGCACCGCCACTTCGCGGACGTCCTGGCCGTGGACGCCGAGCCCGACATGACCGCCGCGGTCCGCGCCAAAGCCGCCGCACTCAAGGCAGACGGGATCACTGCGGTCACCTCCGGCGCCGAAGCCCTGGACGTCGACCCCGGCAGCGTCGACCTGGTCGTCATCGGCAACGCCTTCCATCGCCTCGACCGCGCCCTCGTCGCCGCACGCATCCACTCCTGGCTCCGCCCCGGCGGCTACCTCGCGCTGTGCTGGTCCACGTCCCCCTGGGCCGGCGACGCGGCGTGGCAGCGTGACCTGGACGCCCTGATCGGCACGTGGAAGGACACGCTCGGCGCGACGTCCCGCGTCCCCGCGGGTTGGCACGACACCCGGGAGACCGACCCCGACCACGCCCTCCTCGCCCGCGCCGGCTTCCAGCCCGCCGGACGCCACGACTTCCCGACCGAACACCAGTGGACCGTGGCCGAACTCGCCGGCCACATCCGTTCGACGTCCTTCCTGCCGCCCGCGGTCCTCGCAGACCGCAGCCCCGACTTCGACGCCGCCCTCGCCGCCGCACTGGAGCGCCACACGACCGACGGCCGCCTCGCCGAAACCGTCGGCTTCACCTACGAACTCGTCAGCAGGCCGGCCTGAGCGAAACCGCCGACCTCAGCCGGCCTTCATCACGAGACCGGGAACCACGCGCGCCACGAACCCCGTTCTGAGCAAGTCATGTTCAGTGACGTACTACTGCGCCGCCCCGACGTCGTCGGCGTGGGCGCGGGCATGGCCTGCTTCCGCGAAGCCGGCGGACGGGCCCGCGGGCGGACTGGGGGCTGCGTACCGCGTTCACGCGTGAGACGTTCCACTGTCCGAGCTACACCGGGCTGTCGCCGGACGGATCCGGGGTGGCAGGACGGGTCGTCGGGCGGTCGATTGCCGACAGCAAGCGGGGCGGAAGCAGGCAGTGATTCGCAATTGCCAGCCATATAAGATAATTAACCCATTACTACCTTGCGTAACTCTTGCCCCGGAACCGGAGGTGCCGCAACCATGCGGCTGTGCGGGCGCGCCTGTGCCCGCGGGGGAGGGGAACAGCCATGGCTTTGCCTGGTCCGGTCGCCAATGGAACCTGGAACGTGGTCCCGGGGGAGGGCGGGAAGCTCCCGGGAAGCGAGTTCCTGCACGGCGCGGTCCACCACGTCACCTACACCTACCCGGCCGGCGGGGCCCCGACGTCCGCCGACTACAAGCTCGACGGGCAATGGACCAACAGCAGCAACGCCGCCGCGGTCTTCAAGACCGCCACCATGCTGCCCGTCCGGACGCTCGTCTCGACCGCGCTGGTACCGAACCTCACGAAGAACGCCTGCCTGCTGGACTCCGTCATCGCCCTGGTGGTCACCCTGCCGGTCGACTGGGAGTGGTGTCCGGGGCCCACGGTGAACCAGGCCTTCGACGTGAACCCGCTCAACGCGCCGATCGGCGAACTGTGCAACCTGGCACACCACTTGCTCGCCATGCGCTCCACGATCGAGGCGCGCAGCCGCCAGATGAAGAAGCTGAACGTCCCCGAGGTGACGATCACCACCGACATCGGCCGCCCGACCGTGAAGACGGCGAGCTACCGCATCAACTGGGTCGACGTCCTCAACGGCGGCCGCGACGCGTGCATCAAGGCCCTGCGGAAGGGCCCGCCGACCCCGATGATCAGCGGCCCGCCGTCCAAGAACCCGGCGAACGGCGAGATGAACAAGCTCATCGGGGCCGACATGTTCAAGGCCGACAACGGCCTCATCCAGATGGAGAAGCTCGGCCTCATCGACCTGGAAGGCATGAGCGGCCGCACCTTCGCGCCGACCAAGGGCAAGCTCGTCAAGATGGAGCCGGACCGCAGCGACGACCTGCACGCGGCCTACAACCACATCCGCTTCCTGCTCTATATGGAGTGGCGCGGTCTGCACGAACTGCTGCAGTAGGGGCCGTGGTTGCGCGGGACGGCCCGCGCACGCGACGGCCGGTAGGCGGGTCGTCCGGAGCGAATCCGGGCGGCCCGTCCGTCGCGCCGAGGCGGAGGCCGAGGTCAGGGCGGGACGGGTGGCGGAGGTGTGCACCGGGCCGGTCGCCAAGGTCAGTACCCGGACGGTGACGGACGTGAGTGCCGGACTCGTCGCCAAGCCCAGTGCCGGACCGGCGGCCGGGGCCGGGCCCCACCAGAGCCAGGTACGGGACAGGTTCGGCCGCGTCCTCATGCCGCGTCGGCTCAGGCCCCGTGCGACTCCCGCCCCTGGGAGGGCCTGACGAGCCAGTCGTAGAAGTCGGGACCGGCCGGGAACGGGGCCGCCGCCGGGTGCGGCACCAGCCAGAGCGCGGCCATCTCCAACTCGCCGTACGTGCTGAACTCCTCGCCTTGGGCGAGCACCAGCGCCCGGTTCCCCAGGCGCCACGCGGCGAAGTTCCACCCGTCCGGCCCGGTGTCCTGCGTGTACCGGACCTCGGGCCGGCCGAGCGCGGCGATGATCACCTCTTCGGCATCCGCCCACGCCTTGGCGAAAGCTGCCGCGGCAGCGTCCCCGGCCAAGGTCTCCGGCCAGTCGGGCCAGGGGAATTCGGCGCCGAGGAAGTCCTCTCCGTACTCGTCGTCGGCATCCGGATGGTGGTACGCGAACTCCAGGAAGAAGGCTGTGTGCCCGCCCGCGTCTTCGTCAGACGGCATGAGCGGATGCCCCGTACCTGTCAGCCGCGCAGGCGGCACGGGCCCGGCGCCCCAGCCGAACGTGTCCCACAGCCGCGCGACGGCCTCCCGGTCCCAGTCCGCCCGGGCCAGGTCGACCAACTGCCCGACCAGCGGGACCGTCAGCGGCCGGTGGCGTACGGCGATGGCCTGCGAAGCATCCGACGAGATCATGGCCGGACCCTAGCGGCGGCCTCCGCCACGAGGGCAGTGGGGTAGGCCTCCTCGGAGGCTGCGGTGTTCCACGCTTCGCCGCGGTGGCGCGCTCGGCGCCGCAGCGACCTGCCGGCCACGGCGTAGTCGCGCGGCAGTTCCTGGCCCGGGTCGGGGCCTCCGGTTCGAGGTGGCGTACGGATGCCCTGTCCGGGCGGTTCGCTAGGTTCCGGCCATGTCGATCACTGCACAACTGCGCGACTCGGTGCGGCTTCCGGGCGGAGAAGCCCTGGTGGGCGGCCTTGCCCTCGAAAGCCGTGGCGACGGGGAGCACCATGCGCTGCTTCGGAACGAGCACGCACTGGTCGTCCACGACTTGGCCAGGCTGTTCAAGGGCGACAGAGTGCCGACCGCGGTCGTCCCCCTTCCGTGGCCGGCGTGGGACCGCAGCATCCCGTCGGTCAGTCCCGACGGGTCGTACGCGGTGTTCTCCGGCCAGCGCGCAGTCAGGGCCGTGAGCGCGACCGGAGAAGTGCTGTGGGAGTACCGGCACGCATGTTGGGGGCCGGTGACCGATCACACCCACACCGGGGACGAGCAGGAGCTGTGCTACGGCTTGGAGCACGGCTCTTGCCGTGTCTCCGACGACGGCCGCCTTGTGTGGGCACACGTCATGGTCGAGCTGCCGGAGCCCGACGAGTACGAGTTTCTGGAGTGCTGGGTCGTGTTGGACGCCCGGGACGGACGGGAATTGGCCCGCCTGCCACTGGAGGACAGCGTGGCCTCCGGCTCGCACCAGCTCTCGCACCCGGACGGCGTGCACGTCGGGCTCTGCATCGGCATGGGCCAGGACGGCATCCTGCTGTACTGGGCGCGTTGGGACGGCGAGAAGCTCATCGGCTGGGACCTGAACCAGCACATGGACCGCATCCTCACGGACGTCCACCCGGGGCATGCAGGCTTCCTGACCGTCGACCACGAATGCGCGAATCTGCAACTCCACGCCCTGGACGGCACTGTGCTCTCCGAAGGGCCGCCCGAGCCGACCGACGACGGCGAACTGCCCTATTGGGACTACCTCTGCGGCTTTGTCGATGCCGACACGGTCATCGGCTCGACGCTCGACTCCGACGATCCCGGCCACTGGCTGCTCGACGCACACACCTTGGCGGTGCGCGGACGGCTCGCCTATCCCACGGGGCCCGTCGAGAGCTACGTACGCCCGCTCGGGGACGGAACCTGGCTGACCTACGACACCGTCAGCGAGACGCTTAATCGCTGGAGCGCGGCAGCGTCCTGACCGGTCCGCAGCAGGCACAAGCCCCGACAGCCACCCCGAACCAACCGACGAACAAAGCAATTTCGGCATGCCGTCTGCGGATGGTTCCTGCCATACTCGCTCGTCGCGTCGATCATGGATCTCCGGGGGGACGATGTTTGCAGCGAGTGGTGGCGAGGAACCGACCGGCGTGTTCGTGATCCTGGCGCTGGCCGGGTTGGCGATCGCCGCGTACAACCTGCGCGTAGTCCTCAACCTCGGCGGGAGCCTCGACAAGGCGGTGCAGCGGCGCATGTCCAACGTCACCCACCTGCACCGACGCCACGGCGACCTGGCCACCGCGTCCCAGCCCCGCGAGGACGACGCAGCGCGCTTCGTCCGGGCCATGACCTGGCTGCAACTGGCCGGCGGAGTCTTCCTCGCAGCCGCCGGAACAGTCCTGTACGCCACCGCCTGAGTGGCCGCGGACAGAAGGCAATAAGCGTCGCGGCCCGTGCCGCAGGGGGTGCTGACGTTCACGAACGTCATCCGCGGCACGGACTGCGCGGCGTACCTGTCGGCGAGCCTGACCGCCTCCGAGCGGATCGCCGACGCCGTACGCCGAGAGGCCGGACGCCATCCCTCGTTCGCCGCCGCCAAGGATGCGGTGCTGGAACAGCTAAGCGCGCAAGACCCGTTCGCCGCATCCGGCCCGCTGGACCCCCAGGCAGCCGACAACGCGGCCACGCTGCTCAGCGAGATGTGCGACCTCGGGATCGCGTGCGATGACGCCCCGCAGGTCACCAAAGGCAGGGGCGCATAAGGGCCCGGCAGCCCTCCTTCCCGGCTGACCGTACGAGCCGCCGCTCGCATGCGCGTTCAACCGGCGAGGGCCTCGTCCGCAGTGGAGCGCCAGCGCTTCTGAGCGTGGTCGTAGTGGAGCGGGCCAAGTTGGTAGGTGGTCAGGTCGAGACTGAGGAGTTCCGCGTAGGCCTCGGGCGTCAGCTCGTGGTCGATGAGGATCCGCAGCCCGGAGGCCGGGTCTTGGAGGACGATGTGCCGCGGGGCGGTGCCGGACGGCTGCTCGGGCTCCGGTTCCGACGCCGGTTCCGATGCCGATCCCGCGTCCGGCTCCGCTTCGTCGGACGACTCCGTGAGACGGTTGTGGCGGCGGAGCACCGCCCGCAGGCCGTCGGTGAACTTGCGGTACGAGTCCTCGCCCGCCTTGGTGCCGAAGCCGCCGAGGAAGCCGCTCAGCGGCACCGCGATCAGGATCAGCCAGGTGAGCGGATCGGCCCGGCGCGTCGGCAGCACGCGTGTGCGGACCGTGAACCCGATGGCGTCCAAGGCCTCCAGCAGCGGCAGTTCCTGCTCGACGGTGACCGCGGCGTCGACCACGAAGTCGGCGTGCGGGGGCGGGACGGCGTCAGTCATCGGTCTCCTCGGCAAGCCGCCAGACGGTCAGGGTCGCGTCGTCGCAGCCGGTCGCCAGGAACCTGCCGCGGGGTCCGAATACCGCCGCGCGGACGGCCGACTCGTGGGTGATCCGGGCGAGCTCCGCGCCGGAGGAGGGGTCCCAGAGCATCACGTCGTGGCCCGGCCCGAACGTGGCCAGCACACGTCCGTCGTCGCCGACGGCGACGTCCAGACCGGGCAGGCCGCGGGCGGTCGGGACGGGGTGTTCGGCGAGCTGCTTCTCGTCCGTCACGAAGTGCGTGAGGGTTCTGCCTTGCTCACCCGTGACCACGTCGATGAACTCGGCCATCCCGCCGATGTTGCCCACCACGAGGTCGCGTCCGTCCGCGGTGAAGGTCAGCCCGGACGGTCCGAGGTACCGCATGGCATGGACGGTCTCGGTCCCGGACTCCAGATCCCAGACGTGGACGAGGTTCTGCAGCGAGGTCGCGGCGACCCACCGGCTGTCCCGGCTGAAGACCACACGGCCCGCCGGGAGGCCGATGTCGAATCGGGACTCCAGGTCGCCTTGCCAGCTCCACACGCTGACCCCCTGGTCGAGGCTCACCGTGGCGATCCGCTTGCCGTCGAGGCTGAACGCCGCGTCGAGGACGGCGCTCCGGTGCCGGAAGCGCCAGCGCGCCCCCTCGCCGCTATGGGAGTGCCAGATCCGGACATTGCCGTTGGGCGATGTCGTGGCGGTCAGGTTGACCCCCGGGGAAATCGCCACGGCATGGAGGCCGGTGCTCCTGGCGTTGCCGAGCCGTACACGGCTGACCTCGGGGTCTCGCCCGGCGAAGAGCTCGAACAGGTTGAACATCGCGACCGTGCCGGGACCCGACGCGGCCGCCATGAGATATCCGCCCTTGTCGACGGCGAGGCAGTCCACGGGGAGGTCGAGCATGAGCTGTGCAGCGTGCACGGCGCGCAGGGTCCGTGGTGCCTTCGTGTCCTCAGGTCCTAGTGGTTCCGGCCCCGCAGGGCTTGGCCCCTCTGCGGGCTGGACGACGGCGGGGGAAGTGGCGACGAGATGGGCGCCGTTCCTGCGCAGGGCGGCGAGGAACGTGGCGGCCGCAGCGTCCCAAGGGTCGGTGTGGATCACTCCGACTTCATGCGCGGGCGGCAGCTCCGGGACGGGGGTACGGGCGGGAGCGACGATGGTGGCCGCGACGTCGAACACGTGCCTGTCCGGCGAACGCATATAGAGGACGGGAGTGCCCCACTCCAGCGACCCCGGGTGCGACATCCAGATGGCCTGGCGCGCCTCGGTGACGGCCAGGTCGACCGGGAGGTCGCGGGCCAGGCTCTCGTAGAACGTCCGGCTGCACTCCACCGCCGCGTCGTCCGAGATCGGGTACTGCATGGCGAGCACCGCGGACAGCCCCTTGCGCATCAGCGACCCGGCGACGCTGGACGACGCATTGAGGGCCGCCGCGCGCCCGGTCTCGCAGGCGTTGAGGACGACGAGCCGCACGGAGGGGTGCTGCGCCAGCAGCGTGGCCAATTGGTCGGCGCCCAGGTAACGCGTGCCGCCGTTCTCGTCGGCCAGCGCGAGCGCACCCTGCTGGGCGCTGCGGTCGAAACTGCCGTGCCCGATGAAGTGGAAGACGTGCCAGGGGCCTTGGTGCAGCGCATCGCGGAGGTCCCGCCAGGTCTGGCCGCGCACCCAGCCGACCTCGACGTGGCCGCTCGCCTCGAGGTCGGCCAAAGCCCTCCGCAATTGCGCGTCTTCGGCGTCGACCGCCAGGTTGCGCTGATCATGGGGCCGCGCGCTCATGCACAGGATGCGCAGCGGCGCCTCGACGCGCAGCGGCCGTGCAGCGGGCAGGGCCTGGGGGTGGCGGATCAGGGGAGTGGTGAGGCAGACGTACTCCTCGTCGGCCGAGTCGTACATGAACTCCCAAGGGAGCCGGGCAAGCTCGGGCGGCAGAATCCGTAAGACGAAGCGGAGCCGTCCGTGCGCGTGGTGTGCCTGTCGCCGACTCGCGAGCAGGAGCGACCGGCCCTCAGAGGTGACCAAGGCATCGAACAGCAGCCGACCGAGCCGGTTCACGGGGATCTCGTCCCCGACGATCACCCGCCGGGTACGGGCGGACGACGCCAGAACAGAGTCCGGTATCCGCTCGACGAGCGCGTCCAGCACAGCCGTCGGCGGCAACGCCATGACAGTCGCCGCCTCGCCACCCCCTGGCGCCTGCCACGTGACGTGGTAACCGCCGTCGGTCGCAGCCCCGATGACCACGTGAAAGTCGAGGTCAGTACCGAAGTCCCCCACAAGGAGGAGTCTAGAACCGTCACTCCGGTACGCACCTTGCACTCGCGCAAGGCCGCCACGCGAAGGGATGCGGAGCAATCAGCATCCGGCCGCGTCGGCGCCGTCGGCGCCGCGACCTCGACACTCGCCTACGTGGGCCGCCCGCTGCACGATCCGGATGCTCGCTTGCTTCAGCGGCCTTCGAGGCCGGCGTTGACGCCGTCGCGGAGGTAGCCGTACGCGAGGGCGATGGTGTGGGCGTTCTGCTGGCAGGTCGCGCGGGTCTTCGGGTCCTTCGGGTCGGATGCGCAGTTGTTGGCGCGATAAGCCGAAGCGGCCTTGAGGACAAGGGCGGCGTTGGCCCGCAGGGTCGGGTAGGTGTTGGCGGGCTCGTGCTTGATGAGGCCCAGTGTGGCGTTGACCGCCTCGGTGGCCTTTGCGGCGCCGAGGGCGCACTTGTCGGTCCACATGGTGGGCCGTTCGGGCCAGCACTTGGCGCCACGGCCTGAGCCATACGTGTTTTCCATGTCGCCGATGTACTCCTCGAAGTGCTGCTTCACGCTCTCGTTGTCCGGGGCCGTGCCCGCGCGGGGCCGGTCGCGCCAGTCCCCGTGGTTCGGCGCCATCTCGGACCACGTGGACGCGGGCGACGGGGTGCCCGCGGAGGCGGACGGGGTACGGGCCGCGGTGGGTGCGACTGCCGGCGAGGTCGCCGGGGCAGGGGAGGCGGGCGCCGTGGGCAGGGCGGCCTCCGGCGTCGAGGCTGCCGGGGCGGCCGCGGGGGAGTCGTCCCCGCTGCACGCGGCGACAGCGCCGAGGAGAACGGTGCAGGCCAAGGCCGCGAGAAGCCGGGCGGACGGCGCGGGGGCGTTCATGCGGGCCTCCTGCGGGGGCGGGATGCGGGGGTGGATAGGGGCGGCCTGCGTTCGGGCGCTGCCTGGGCGGCAGGGCCGCCGGACAGGGGAACCGATTATCCGGTTGGGCGTGGCGGTCTCTTCAGCGGGGTCGGAGTCGTGCGGGTGGGGACCTGCCGGATGCCGCTACGCCGCCCCTCGGCGCCTTGGGGGGCCGCAGTTGGGGGCGGCCCCCCCGTTGGGCCGGCGCCCCACCTCCGCGACGTATTCGCCGCACCTCCACTGCGTACCTACGTCGCGGCCAGTGCCTCCGTCGGTGGCAGCCGGGACGCGCGTATGGCCGGGTACAGGCCGGCGATCGCGCCGATGACGAGCGTGGCCGCGACCCCGCCGGCCGTCGCCCACAACGGGACCACCGCGGGCCAGCCTTGCGTGGCGGCGTAGCCCGTCGTGACCGCGGTCCCCAGGAAGACGCCGCCGATGCCGCCCAGGGCGGAAAGGAGCAGGGACTCGGTCAGGAACTGGGTGCGGATCTGGCCGCGGGTGGCGCCCAGCGACCTGCGCAGGCCGATCTCCGCCCGGCGCTCCAGGACCGAGATGACCATGGTGTTGGCCACGCCGACCCCGCCGACCAGGAGTGCCACCGCGCCCAGGCCCAGGAGGAGACCGGTGAAGGCCTCGTTCGTGGCGTGCTTCGCGGCCAGGACATCGGACGGGCGCGAGACCTTCACCTCGTTGGGGTTGGCCGGATTGGCCGTCGCGGCCAGGACGTCGCGCACCGCCTCGACCTGCGACTCGACGGACCTGGAGTACACGGTCGTCGGGTGCCCGTCGAACGCGAGGAGCGACTGGGCGACCGGCCAGCCGATGAGCGCGGCCGAGTCGACCTCCGGGGCCAGGGCCACCGGCTGAAGCACCCCCACGACGGTGAACAGTTCGCCGCCGAGCAGGACCTGGACGTCCGGCGCCGCGGCCCCGATGCCGAGGCGCTGCGCGGTCTCCGAACCCAGGACGACGGCCGGGAACTTCGCGGTGGCGGCGTTGAGCCAGGTGCCGTCGGCGAGGTCCGCGCCCAGCGTCGCGGGCAGGTTCAGGTGGACCGCGAGGACCGAGATCGCGTTGGTCTGGGCGGCCGGGATGCGGTCGTTCCGGTAGACCTTCGCGCCGGACAACTGCCCCGTCGCGGCGACCGTCTCGACCGGGCCGATGCGGGCGATCATCGGGACGGCCTCCGGCGGCAGCGACGCGGCACCGCCGGTGAGCTTGTTGCCCGGTGCCACGGTCAGCAGGTTCGTCCCGAACCGGTCCAGCTCGCGGTCGAGTTCCGCCCGGCTGGAGGTCGAGATCCCGGCCACCGCGGTCATCGCCGCGATGCCGATCGCGATGCCCAGCGCGGACAGGAACACCCGCATGCGGCGTGTCCGCAACCCCGACCCGCCGACCCGCAGCACGTCCCGGACCCGCAGACGCGCAGGCGAGAGCACCATCGCCACCTAGACCACCTCCCCGTCCCGCATCGAGATACGGCGCGGCAGGGCCGCGGCGATTTCCCGGTCGTGCGTGATCACCAGCACCGTGGTGCCGGAAGCGTGCAGTTCGTGCAGCAACTCCATGACGCCCGCACCCGACGCCGAGTCGAGGTTGCCGGTCGGCTCGTCCGCCAGCAGCAGCGCGGGCTCGCCGACGACCGCGCGGGCGATCGCCACCCGCTGCCGTTCGCCGCCCGACATTTCGTGCGGCAGATGGGTCAACCGACCGGACAGCCCGACCCGCAGCAGCGCCTCCTTCGCCCGCCGCCGGCGCTCGCGCAGCGAGACGCCCGAGTACAGGAGCCCGTCGGCGACGTTGTCGACCGCGGCCTGCCCGGGCGCGAGATGAAACTGCTGGAACACGAACCCGATCAGCTGCGCCCGCAGCGCGGACAGCTTCCGGTCGGACAGCGCGGCGACGTCGTGCCCGTCGATGCGGACCGTGCCCGACGACGGGCGGTCCAAGGTGCCGATCAGGTTCAGCATCGTCGACTTGCCCGAGCCGGACGGCCCGGCGATGGCGACGAGTTCGCCGAACCCGATGGTCAGCGAGACCTCGCGGACGGCGGCCACGCTCCCGGCGTACGTCTTGCTCACCCGGTCGAGCTCGACGAGGGCGGTGGACCGGGCAGTCGGGCCGGCCTCGGCGAGCCCGACTTGGGCGAGTCCGACTTCGGTGACGCCGACTCCGGCGGCTCCGACTCCGGCGGCGCCGTTTTCGGTGACCCCGCCTTCGACGGCTCCGATGCCGCCGGCCAGGTCGGCGACTCCGGCCGGGTCGCCCGGCCGGTCGCGAGCCGGATCCGGATAGGAGGCGGAAGCGGACAGGCTCACGTCGGCATCCCCACGGTCGTCCCTTCGGCCAGCCCGCCGCCGCTGACCTCGACCCGCCCGTCGGCGAACATCCCCACCTCCACCGCCACGACCCGTGACGCGCCGTTCTCGACGACCTGCACGCCGTACCCGCCCTCGGACAGCGCCAGCAGCGCGCCGATCGGCACGGTCAGCACCCCCTCGCGCTTGCCCGCGGTGAAGGCGACGCCCACCGACGCCTGGTCAAGGCCGGTGAGGTTGGCGGGCTCGTCCAGCGCCACCGTGGCGCGCACCTTTGTCTTCGGGTCGTCCGTACCGCCCCCGCCCTTCCCGGTACCGGGGTCGACGACCGTCTTCACCCCGGTGACCTTCCCGGGCACCGGCCGCCCGTCCGGCAGCTTGACGGTCACCGCCGCGCCCTCGACGGCGAGCCGCTGGTCGGCCACGTCCAGGTCGACGGTCACCACCCGCGCATCGCCCGTGTACGTGAGAACCGCCTGCCCGGGCTGCGCCGCGTCGCCGACCACAGTCTTGTGCGCATCGACGCGGACCGGCCCGGACGCGTACACGATCCGCCCGAGTTCGACGGTCCCGGTCTTCTCCAGACCGAGCGCCTTCTGCCACTTCTTCACCGCGGTCGCCGTGGCGTCGGTGTACTTCGTGTCGACCGTGAAGCCCCGGTAGCCCAGCGCCCACAGGTTCTGTTCAAACTGCTTGACGTCCGCGCCCTCGGTGTCCGGGGCCAGGGCCCGGTACGCGGGCAACGCCCCTTGCAGCAGGACGACCGGCTTCGCGTCGACGTCGTACAACGCCTTCCCGGGCGCGACGATGCTGCCGACCGCCGCCAGGCCCGTGACCGTGCCGGTCAGCTTGCCGTTCACCGTGGTGCTGTCGCCGTGGCTCAGCGATCCCGTCTTGGTCGTGGTGTCGACCAGGGTCTGCTTGCCGACGGTCGCGGTCGCCGGCGGCAGGTTGCCGCGCGCCGGCTTCCCGTCCTCGCCGTTGCCGCCGAACTCGGGGGCGAAACCGAGCCCGGCCGCCGCTCCCGCGGCCACCGCGACGACCGCGGCCGCGGCGCCGACGACCCGTCCCGTACGCGTCACGGCTTCACCTGGTTCGTCGAACCGCCGCCCTGACCCAGCATGTTGCACTTCTTCGACGCTTCCTCGAAGGCCGCATTGCCCGGCTCCATGCCGGACCCCGGGGTGGCCTCGATCTGCAGCGTCCCGTCCGCCGAGGGGTCGGGGAAGTTGGGGACGCCGTTCTCCCGCATGCACTTGGAAATCTCCCGGTTGCGCTTCGCGGCCTCCGGGTTGATCGGCTTGTTCTCGCCGCCGCCCGGGGCGAACTTCTTGCAGGCCGCCTCGGCCTTCTTCACGGCGTTGATGTCGGTTCCTTCGGGCAGGGAGATCCCGGCGCCGCCCTTGCCGTCCATCACCGGGTCGGGGAAGTCGGGGACGCCGTTCTCCCGCATGCACTGCGAATGCCGGAGCATCTTCTGCTCCTCCGAATCCCCGCTGCCGGACGAGCCCGAGGGGCTCGCGCTGCCGCCGGGGGAGGATGCGCTTGGGGTTGCGGCGCTGGCGACCCTGGAACCGTCGCCGTCCGAGGAACTGCACCCGGCAAGGGCGAGCGCCAGGACGAACGCGGCGGCCGCGGCGGCGGTCGCCGCAGCGCCGGACCGCGGGCGCCGGGTGCGCGGCCTCGCGGGGGTGTCGCCGCCGGCACAGGCCGGGGCGTACGTCGGGTTCTGCATCCGGTCCTGGAACTGGTGGTGATTCCGGCGCTGGTGCCGGATCTCGTTGCGGGGTCGGTTCTGCATGGCAGCCGTCGTCCTCCTCCGGGCCGGACACCTGCCGGCCGCTGCCCCGCATTCGAGCCGAGGCCGCATATCCCGGCCGTTTCCGAAAGCGTTAACGCCCGGGAAACACCCCCGCAGGCCACGATGTGCGGATGCGCATTCTGGTGGTGGAGGACGAAGTGCTGCTGGCCGATGCCGTGGCCAAGTGGCTGCGCGGCGACGCGCATGCGGTCGACGTCGTCCATGACGGGGCGGCCGCACTCGAGCGGGTCGGCGTCAACGACTACGACGTGGTGGTGCTGGACCGCGACCTGCCGGTCGTGCACGGCGACGAGGTCTGCCGGCGGCTCACCGCCGAGGGTGCACCGGCCCGCGTGCTCATGCTGACCGCCGCGGGCGAGATCGACGACCGGGTGGCCGGCTTCGCGCTGGGCGCGGACGACTACCTGCCCAAGCCGTTCGCGTTCCCGGAGCTGGCCGCCCGCGTGGTCGCGCTCGGCCGCCGCGGCGGGCCCAGCGCCCCGCCGGTGCTCCAGCGTGCCGGGATCCGGCTCGACCCGCACCGCCGCGAGGTCTACCGCGACGGCCGCTACGTCCCGCTCTCCCGCAAGGAGTTCGCGGTCCTCGCCGAACTGCTCCGCGCGGACGGCGCGGCCGTCTCCGCCGAGCACCTGCTGGAGAAGGCCTGGGACGAGAACGCCGACCCCTTCACCAATGCGGTCCGCATCGCCATCCTCAAACTGCGCCGCAAGCTGGGCGAACCGGCGGTCGTGCACACCGAGCCGGGAGTGGGGTACCGGATACCGTGACCGCCGCTCCCACGCCTACGCCCACCGCCAGTGCCACCGCCATCCCTTCCGCGGTCGCCGCGGCCGCCGCCTCCGCGCCGGCCCGCAGGCGTCGGCCCCTCAGCCTCCGGGCCCGCCTCACACTCGTGTACGGCGGCCTGTTCATGCTGGCCGGCGTCCTGCTGCTGGGCCTGACGTACGTCCTGGTCTCCCAGCAGTTCGACAGCCCGCCCGGCGACAGCAAGATGATCTCCGGCGTCGCCCCGGACGGCCGCCCGCTGCCGCCCGAAGCCGTCACCCTGAACGAAGGCGACCGCCCGCGCGACGATCCGCCCGGAGGCGCACCGCCGGGTGCGGTGACCAACCAGCACTACGCCGAGCAGGCCCAGAACGACGTCATGGGCTCCTTGCTCACCCAAGGCGCCATCGCCCTGGGCGTCGTCGGCGCGATCTCCGGAGCGCTCGGCTGGCTGATCGCCGGACGGGTCCTGCAACCGCTGCACCGCGTCACCGAGACCGCGCGCCGGATCGCGGACGCCCCGGCCGCGGACCGCGGCCTGCACGAGCGCATCGCCCTGCCCGGGCCCGCGGACGAAGTGAAGGTGCTCGCCGACACGTTCGACGTCATGCTGGCCCGGCTCGACCACGCGTTCGACGGCCAGCGGCGGTTCATCGCCAACGCGTCGCACGAGCTGCGGACACCGCTCTCGCTCAACAAGGCGCTCCTCGAGGTCGCGGTACGCGGGGCAGAGGCATCCGTCGAGGTCCGGCAGCTCGGCACCACGCTGCTCGACATCAATGCCAGGCACGAACGCCTGATCGACGGACTCCTGCTGCTGGCCCGCTCGGAGGCCGAGGTGCTGGAACAGGCGTACGTCGACCTCGCCGACGTCGTCGAACATGTGGCCGACCTCGCGGATGCCGCCGACAGCGAGAGCGCTGCCGAGGTCAAGGTGGTGACGGCTGCCGACGAGGCACCCACCACCGGAAACCCGGTGCTGCTCGAACGCCTCGTGCAGAACCTGGTCGAGAACGGTGT
Organism: Yinghuangia soli; assembly: GCF_021502675.1. Lineage (GTDB taxonomy): Bacteria > Actinomycetota > Actinomycetes > Streptomycetales > Streptomycetaceae > Yinghuangia > Yinghuangia soli. The sequence continues at coordinate 39,774 of NZ_JAKFHA010000046.1, read as the reverse complement.
CCGCCACAACACGCCGAACGGCGGCTGGGTCCGGGTGGCCTGCGGACCGGGCGACGTACCCGGAACGGTCGTCCTGGAGGTGAGCAACACCGGGCCGGTGGTGGCTCCGTACGACATCCCCACGCTGTTCGAACCGTTCCGCAGGCTCGGTGCGGACCGGCTCTCCGCGGCCCCGGGCGCGGGGCTCGGGTTGTCGATCGTGCGGGCGGTGGCCCGGGCGCACGGCGGCGACGTCCGGGCCGAACCCCGGGAGTCGGGCGGGCTGGTGGTCACCGTGACGCTGCCTGCGGCGGTGTGACGGAGCCGAGGCCGCCGTCGGCCTCGGCCGCGTCGTTCGCGTCGGCGGCATGCGGTTCGTCGATTGCCTCGGTCGCCTCGGTTGCCTCCGCCGTGTCGGTCGACGGGTACTCCTCCGCTGTCCCGATCGGTGCGGTGAGCGCATCGGGCAGCAGCAGGATCGCGAGGTTCGCCGCGGCCACGAGTGCCGCGGCGATCAGGAGCGGCGCGCTGGTGCCGATCACCGCCGCCACGGGCGCGGCCACCGCGAGGCCGACCGGCCGGGCCGCGAACGAGATCAGCGCATCGAACGACCCCACCCGGCCCAGAGCCTCCGCCGGGATGCGGTTCTGCATCATGGTCTCCCACAGCGGACTCAGCACTCCCAGCCCGAACATCGCCGCGAAGTACGCCGCGGTCACCACCGCCACCGGCGCATGCACCGCGAACGCGACCAGCGGGATCGCGTAAGCCGATGCACCCACGGCCACCGCGACCGCCGGCCGGCGGATCGGCAGGCGGGCCGCCGCGAAGGCGCCGGCCACCATTCCCACCGCACCCAGCTGGGCGATGACCACCCACGCGGTCTCCCCGCCGAGGTGGTCGACCGCGATCGCCGGGCCGAGCGTCAGCAGGAAGCCCGCGGCCAGGTGCCACACCCCGTGGCCCGCGACGTTGGTGAGGAACCACGGGTGCCGGCGGGCTTCGGCCCATCCGTCGCGGAGGTCGGCCCGCCAATGCCGACGCTTGGCGGTGTCTGCGCCGTTGTCCGCAGTATCCGCAGGTTCCGCGGTGCCCGCGGTGCCTGCGACGTCCGCCGACTCGGCCGCGTCCGCCGCACCTGCCGCCGCCGTGCCGTCCATCGCCTTCCTCGACCCCTTCGCCCCCCTAACCTCCGTCGGGCCCGCTTCGGAGGTCGCCCGCCGCCGGGGCTGCAGGCTCCCCAACGTCGCAGCCGAGCCCATGAACAGAAGCCCCGTCAGCATCGAGGACCACCCCGGCCCGATGGCCAGCATCAGCCCGCCTGCCGCGGCCGGGCCGGTGATCTGGGCGAGGCCCTGCGCGACGTTCAGCCGGGCGTTCGTCCGCAGCCGGTCCGGTTCGGCGACGCAGCCCGCGACCAGGGTGCGTACCGCCGGCATCCCGAACGCGATCGCCGCGCCGGTCACCGCGGCCAGCCCGGCCAGCAGGGGGATACGCCCGCTGCCGGCGAGCAGTTCGGCGCCGATGCCGAACTGCGCGGCGGCCCGTACGAGGTCCGCAGCCAGGACGACGCGCCCGGCTCGGAAGCGGTCCGCGGCCACGCCGGCCACCGGGAGCAGCATCAGCATCGGCACCAACTCGCAGGCCAGGACGATCCCGAGGTCGGTCGGGGTGCCGGTGCGCAGGACGGCGAGGATCAGCGTGGTCGGGATCAGTGCGGTCGCGAGGGCGGCGACCGTGCGACCGATCAGGAGGCGGTGCACCGGAGGCATCATGCCGGGCAATGTATTTCGCTGGCGAATCATTCGTCAACGAAATACTCGCTGGCGTAGCATAATGCGGGACATGGCACCCCGGCAGCAGAAGTCCCCGCAGCGCGTTACCCCTGCGGGGAACGCCCCTGCGCGCAAAGGCCGCACCGCGCCCGGCCCGACGGGTCCCGGCGCGGGCGACGGGGCCGACGCGTCGGCGTCCGATGCGTCCGATGCGTCCGGTCAGGCGTCACGCGTCACCGGACCCGCCACCGGACCCGGCGCCGACCCCGCCGAGGACTCCGTCGACCGCCACATCGCACGCTGGCGCGGCCGGGCGCCGTTCGACGAGCGGGTCGAGGGCATCGTCACGCGCATGCAGTTCCTGGTGAAGCACGTCGCCCAGGCCAAGCGTCACTCGCTTGCCGAAGTCGGTCTGCAGGACTTCGAGTTCGAGACCCTCCACCGCCTCGCCGCGCGCCGCCCGCCGGGCCGGGCAGCCGGCACCGGACGCGCCACCCCGTCCGAACTCGCCGCCGAACTCCTCGTCTCCCCGGCAGGCATGACCGGCCGCCTCGACACGCTGGAGGAGGCCGGCCTGATCCGGCGCATCCGCAGCACCGAGGACCGCCGCCGCGTCGACGTCGAGATGACCGACCTCGGCCGCACCCGGTGGGAATCCGCGATGCACCTGATGAGCGCCGCCGAGACCGACCTCGTCGCACCGCTCGGCCCCGACGACCGCGACGTCCTGGACGCCCTGCTCAAGCGCATGCTCGCGCACGCCGAACAGGCCAAGGCCGGGGATCCGGCGGCGCCCCGCGCCGACCGCCCGCGCAACGCCTGAGTCCGCCCGTCCGGGGCCGCAACGTAGCCCGGCAACGCGGCCGGGGCCAGGTCACGTTGATCCCGGCCGGGCGGGTCCGTACGCTCTGAATCCGGTCGGTGCCGGGAGACGCCCGGAAGAACGGCCAGCCACGGGGGCTGAGGGATTTGTCGGCAGGGCGCCACACGCAAGAACCAGGTCACCGCACGCAGGAACAGGGACCGGCACAGCCGCAGCGGGTCATCGGCGGGCGCTACGGCCTCGTCGCCCCGCTCGGAGCCGGCGGCTTCGGGCGCGTGTGGCGGGCGTACGACTCCGTGTTGGGCGTCGAGGTCGCGGTCAAGGAAGTCGGGCTGCCGCACGACTCCGATGCGGACGAGCCCGGGTCCGACTCCGCGACCGTCCGTGCGGACCTCGTGGCCCGTGCGGTACGTGAAGCGCGCAATGCGGCCCGGCTCCGCGACCATCCGCACATCGTCGCCGTCCACGACGTGGTGGTCGAAGAAGGCGTCCCGTGGATCGTCATGCGCCTGGTCGTCGGCCGGTCACTGGCCGAAATCCTCGCCTCGGAAGGCCCGTTGCCCGCGCCGCGGGTCACCGGAATCGCCCGCGCGCTCCTCGGCGCACTCCAGGCCGCGCACGCGACCGGCGTCGTCCACCGCGACCTCAAGCCCGCCAACGTCATGGTGACCGCCCAGGGGCAGATCCTCCTCGCCGACTTCGGGATCGCGGTCCACGAGACCGACACCAGGCTCACGACCAGCGGCGGCATTGTCGGGTCCGTCGCGTACATGGCACCTGAGCGGCTCGACGGGGACCAGGACGACGGCGCGAGCGACCTGTTCTCGCTGGGCGTGACCCTGTACGAAGCGCTGGAGGGCGTCTCGCCGTTCCGCCGCGAGACCGCGACCGGGACGCTGACCGCGGTCGTCCTGCACGACCCGCCGCCGCTCCGGCGCGGGGATCCCGCGCTGGCCCGGCTGATCGTCGGGCTGCTCATGAAGAAGCCGGAGAACCGGCCGAGTATCGCGGAGGCACTTGCCCTGCTCGGCGATCCCGGCCCGGTCACGGCCCCACCGCCGTTCCCGCATCAGACTCCGCAGGCGACACCGCCTCCGACCCCGCATCAGACTCCGCATGGGGTGTCGGTCCAGACGGCGCCCCACATGCCGCTCCACGTGCCCCCGCCTCCGGTGCCTCCGGCCGCCCCTGCGCCGCCGCCCCGGCCGCGGTCCACGCGGCGCCGAGCCTGGATCATCGCGGCCTCGGTGGTCGCGGTCGCGCTCCTCGCCGGCCTGGGTGTCGTGCTCGCGGACCGCGCCGCAGACGACGGCTCCGGCACGGCGGTCGACGGCGTGGTCACCGACCCGCGCACCGGCATCAGCGTGCCGCGCCTCAAGGGCTGGTCCGACCTCTCCGGCACGGCGCCCGGGCACCAGACCACGGGCGCGTACCCCTGCCCGTCCGACAAGCGGGACATAGGCTGCTTCCTCGGCGAGGTCGCGATCCACACGCTCCGCGGGGACAGCATCGAGAAGGCCGCCCGCGACCTGCTCGACGAGGCAAGCGACAACCCGGACTTCACCCTGATCCGCACCGTCCGGAACGAACCCGTCACGGTCGACGGCAAACGCGCGATGTGGCTGATGGTGGAGATCCGGATGAAGAAGCCGGACGGCAACGGCATCGTGCGCAGCAAGTCCGTGCAGATCATCGTGGTCGACAATCCATTCCCGGATCGCAACAAGCAGGTGTTCCCCCTGGTGGTCACCGCCCTCGACAAGGACACCGAGGCGCCCGCGGCCGGCGTGCTGGACGTCGTACGCAAGGGCATCAAGGTCGCCCCGCCCCAACCGTCGACCGGCTGACCCGCCCCACGGCTTGGTACGCCGACGACTTCGTGCGGGACACGGCAATCGGTGCCCCGGTCAGCGCGCGGCGGCCGCCGGGGGACGGGCGAGGTAGGCCGTCTTGGCGTCCGCAGAGAATCCGCAGGCCCGATAGAACGCGTGGGTCGACGGGTCGTGCGAACCGGTCAGCAGCATTGCCTTGTAGCAGCCTGCGTCCCAGGCGGCCTGGAGGGTGCCGGCCATGATGCGCCGGCCGAGCCCGGTGCCGCGCAGCGCCTCGTCGACCACGACGTTCTCGACGACTGCGTACGGCCGGGCCGAGCGGGACAGGTTCGGGATGACGTTGAGGTAGGTGGTCGCGACCAGTCGCGCCGCGTCTTCGTCCTCCAGCACGAACAGGGTCAGCCCCGGGGTGCCGAGGATGACGGCGAAGGTCGCCGTGTCCGAGCCGTCGTCCAATACCGGGTCCCCGGGCTGGAGTTGGCGGTACAGGTGCATGATGCCGTCGAGGTCGTCGGGACCGGCCGCCCGGAAAACGGTCATTTCCACAGGCTAGGCGGTCAGGCATTCGCCGGGGCGGCCGGTGCCGGTCATGAGTGCTCGGCCGTCCACGCGGCCAGGTATGCCGGAAGCTCGGGGGAGACCCCGGCGTCCGCCTCGGGAGTGCCGGCCACCACGCGGAGCGGGACGACGCCTGCCCAGTGGTCGAGGCCGAGGTCGGCCTCGTCCTCGGAGAGGCCGTGGGTGCGGACCTTGGCCGCGACCTCGACGAGTTCGAGGGCGAACAGGCCGGTCTGCGCCGCCTCCTTGCGGTTCGGCGGACGCGTGTCCGCGGAGCGCCCCGGCACCAAGTGGTCGAGCAGGACCGACCAGCCGCGCACGAGCTCGTCCGGCTCGGTGACGCGGCGCAGCGGGCCGTGCGCGATGACGCAGCGGAAGTTCAGCGAGTGGTGCATCGCCGAGCGGGCCAGGACGAGCGCGTCGGCGTGCGTGACCGCGAACGAGACCGGGAGCCCCTCGTCGCCGGCCTTGCGGACCGCCGTGGCGAGGTGCGAACCGCTGGAGACGTGCACGTACACGCGGCTGCCGTCACGGCCGAAGGCCAGCGGCAGGATGTGCGGCTGCCCGAAGGCGGTGAACGAGATGTGCGCAAGGAACGCCTCGTCGAGGATCGCGTGGACCACATCGGCGTCGTAGCGCATGCGGTCGCGGGCGCGGGTGGGCGTGGTGGCCTCGGTGCGGGCGTAGACGGGAGGGGCCTCGGGAGCGACGGTCATGGCGGGACCTTCTTTGTACTAGTTCAATCGTGTCTTCGCGGTAGTACAATAAATGCAGAGCGGGGAGTGCTGTCAACGGCGAATCCCGGCCGGGGTCCGCGGGCCTGTGGTGGCGTAGCGTGCGTGGTCGGACGTCCACTCACGCATGAACCACAGGCGCGAACAGCACGCACGAACAGCACGCACGAACGCAGGAACGACCGCCCGCAGGAGGAACGCCCGTGGCACCGACCGGCCGCACCGCCGCCGACATCGCGGCCTCCGTCGAGCGCGACCTGCGCCGCGGCGACCTCGCACCCGGCGATGCGCTGCCCCCGGTCCGGACACTCGCCGCGGAACTCGGGGTCAACGCCAACACCGTCGCCGCCGCGTACCGGCTGCTGCGCGACCGCGGCACGGTCGAGACCCACGGCCGCGCCGGCACCCGCGTCCGCCCGCGGCCCGCTGCCACCGAGCGCAACGCCCTCGGCCCGACCGCTCCGCCCGGCACCCGGCACCTTGCCAAAGGCGAACCCGACGCCGCGCTGCTGCCCGATCCGGCGTTCCCGGACCCGGCGACCTGGCGTCCCCTCTACAGCCACCCGCCGCTGTACGAACCGCTCGCCGACGCCGCCCGCGCCGTGTTCACCGCGGACGGCGTGCCCGCCGACCACCTCGTGGCCACCTCCGGAGCGCTGGACGCCATCGAACGCGGGCTCATGGCCCACCTGCGCCCCGGCGACACCGTCCTTGTCGAGGACCCCGGCTGGGCGAACTACCTGGACCTGCTCGCCGCCCTCAACCTGACGGCCCGTCCGGTACGCATCGACGACGACGGCCCCGACCCCGACGAGGTCGCCGCCGGCCTGCGCGAAGGCGCCCGCGGACTCGTCATCACCTCACGCGCGCAGAACCCGACCGGCGCCGCAGTCTCCGCGGCCCGCGCCGCCGACCTGCGCTCGGTGCTCGCCGGGTATCCGGGCGTCCTCGTCGTCGAGGACGACCACGGCAACGCCATCGCCGGCCCCGAACTGGCGTCGGTGCTGGGCGGCTCCGAGCACTGGCTGTACGTGCGGTCCAGCGCCAAGGCGTACGGCCCCGACCTGCGCTGCGCGGTCGCGTCCGGCGACGAGACCACCATCGGCCGCATCGCCGGACGCCAGCGCCTCGGCCCCGGCTGGGTCAGCCACGCCCTGCAGCATGCGGTCGCGCACGCCTGGACATCCCCGGATGTCGCGGCCCAGGTGGAAGTCGCCCGGCGCACGTACGCCCAGCGCCGCGCATGGCTCGTCGACGCACTCGCTGCGCGCGGCGTGACCGCGCACGGGAAGTCCGGCATCAACGTCTGGGTACCGGTCCGCGACGAGGTCGGCGCGGTCGCCGAACTCCTCGCCCGCGGATGGCTGGTCGCCCCCGGCAAGCGCTACCGGCTGAACTCCGGGCCGGCCATCCGCATCACCGTCGCCCAACTCCGCGAGGACGAGGCGGCCCCGCTGGCCGAGGCGGTCGCCGCGGCATCCGGCCTGCTGGCGCCGCGTCGGCACAGCCGCGTCTGACGCTGACCCGCGGACTCGCGCGACAATGTGCGCTGCCGTCCTTCGCGCATTGTGGACATCGCGGAACTGCGGCCTCCGTGCTGCTCGTTCCTTCCGATGAACATGAGGAAGGGAGTGGGCATGCTGTCCGTAGTGGCCTGGGTTTTCCCGGAGATTTCCGAGGCGCTGACAAGAGTCGTCGGCCGCACCGTGGGTCTGCGACTCCTCGTGCGTCGGCAGGTCGGCAAGCAGTACGGCGGCGACCTGCCTGGCGGCTGACCTGCTCGGGTGAGCAGGTCAGCCGTAGGACAAGGTCAGCCGTAGGACAAGGTCCACGGGCCCTCGGTCGTGATCCGCAGGTAGCAGGGCTCCGGCGGCATCGGGATCTGCAGCCGGCAGTAGTCGAGTTCGTCCGCGATGATGCCGCGCGAGCGGCCCGAGTAGTCGAACGTCTCCACCGTGAACATGCTGTCGCCGTCGTAGGCCATGCCCACCGACCCGCCACCGTCCCATCGGACGACGTCGCTTCCGCGGCCGCGCAAGCGCAGCCCCGGTCCGAGACTGCGGACCGTCCCGACGGGCAGCAGCGCCACCGACCACGACCCCCGGTACCGCACCCGGAACCGGCACTGGCCGTCGGCAGGGACCGGCGCGATGCCGAGGGCACGGGTCCCGTCGTGGGAGTCGAGGACAGCGCTCCCCGAACGGCCGGTGTGGTCGATGACGTCCACCGACGCGGTCGAGTCGGGCCTGGCGTCGGTCGGGGTGAACTCCACGAGCACCATCCGGGCGCCGGGCGGAGCCGCCAGGGCGATCGTCCCGTTGCCGTGCCCGTCCTGCCGCGCCGCGGCGCCGGACATGGGCGGGGCGGGCGGTGCTCCCATGTGCTGCGGGCCATGCGCCGGAGGCGGGGACGGGGGCAGCGAGTGGACCGGAGCAGGCGGGTACGGCGCGGCCGGCGGGTAGGGCGCAGCCTGCGGTGCCGGGATTCCGCCTTGCGGGAAGGGACCTCCGGTTTGCGGGTACGGGACGCCGGGCTGGGGGTAGGGAACCGCGGGCTGCTGCGGCGGATACGGAGGCTGCTGCGGCGGCAGTTGGGGGATCCGCATGGACGTCGTCGTGGACCCGTGCAACTCGGCGAACGGCCCGTATTCGGCAGGCGACGGCGGCACCGGGGCGACCGGCGCGGCCGGGGCGACCGGGAACTGCGGCGGCGGACCCGGCTGCCCCGCCTGCCCGGGCGGGACACCCCACGGCGTATGCAACGGCGCGTACGGCGTCGGTGCCGACGGCGTCGGATTCTGCGCCGCGCGCTCCTGGTACGCCTGGACGTACGCGGCAGCCCCGCCCGTCGAGTTCGTCGGGTCCGCGGCCACGGTCGGGAACGGCAGGTGGTTCAGCGGTACGCCCAGCTCGCCGGAGAGCTGGGCCAGCCCGCCCGCGTACACATGCGCAAGCGCGCCCAGCCACCAGCCGTTCCCGTGCCGCTTGATCTCCAGTACGAGACCGCTGCGCCCGGGCGCCAACTGGCCCGCGGGGAGGTCCAGATGCGCGGTGTCGACACCGCCGGATGCAAGGCGGACGCGTACCGAGGCCGGCATCTGCGGACCGGGCGCGCCGCCGACCGGCAGGCCCGAACCGGGTCCGGGCGCGACCAGGTGCACCACGAACACCAGGTGGTGCAGATGCGGCGGGAGCGCGCGCGGGTCGATGGCGAACAGAGTCTCGCCGATCGGGCTGGACAGCGACCGTACGCCGCCTTCGGGGAAGGCACCGCGCATCGGGCCGACCGCGTACTGCGCACCCGCGAACCGCCAACCCTCCTGCAGACCGAGGCAGCCGCCCTGGAGCACGGCGCCGTGGCCGACCGCGGCCATCCCGACCACCAGATCGCCGGACGGGGCGAACTCGCCCACGTGCGCGCTGTCCCCCGGTGCCAATCTGCGCATGGCGCCCCCGTCCCCGTCCCTGTTCCTGTCTCGACCGAAGCGGCAGTCCCCACGGCCGCCGACCCGAACCTACCGGGGATGCGCAGCCATGTCGGCAGGGAGTTCCCCGCAGCGTTCGCCGAGGTCGGAAAGCGGACGGTAGGCTTCCCGAACGGCGTCATCCTTCCTCTCGACGGCCACCTCGAAGAGCGCATGCGCCTCCGCAAGCCCCGCCACGCGCCGCAGCGTGTAGGCAGGCGTCGTACCGTCCCCGAGTCGGGCGACCTCGGCGAGGACGACCGCCAGCGAAAGTTCGTCGTGGCCGACCATGGTCAGTCGCAGCTTCGCCACCCGCTCGAAGCCCAGTCCCTCTTCGGCGAGTGCACTCCGGAGCTCCTCGAACGCCTGCCGTACCTCGGCGGCGAACGCCTCGGCCGCGCTCATGAGGCGGGTACGCCCAGTCGTCCGACGCCCGTCGCGGCCGTGCCGCGCGTGATCGCGTCCGCGAAGACGCTGGGCAGGCCCTTCTCGACGGCATCGAGGATCTGCGCGGCCACGTCCTCGGGCGAGGTCTTCGGCTGCGCGATGCCGGCCGCCATGTCGGTGTCGATGAACGCCGCGTGCACGCCGACCACGAGGGTGCGCTGCTCCGCGAGCTCCAGCCGCAGCGCGTTCGTCAGGGACCAGGCCGCGGCCTTGGACGCCGCGTAAGAGGCGACGTTCGGCAGCGTGATCCACGAGAGCACCGACAGCACGTTGACCAGCGCCCCGCCCCCGTTGCGGGCGAGCACCGGGGCGAAGGCGCGGGACATCTCCAGCGTCCCGAAGTAGTTCGTCTCCATCTCCGCACGCGCCGCAGCCGACGACGCAGAAGCCGCGAACCCGCCGCCCCGCGCGATCCCCGCGTTGTTGACGAGCAGCGCGGTATCCCCGCATCGGAGGGCCGCAGCAGCGACCGCCGCGGGATCAGTGACGTCCAGCTCGACCGGCATGAGCCGGGAATCGGTCACCGACGCCGCATCCCGCACCCCCGCGTAGACAGTGGCAGCCCCACGGTCCAGCAACGCCGAGGCAATGGCCCGCCCCAGCCCGCGATTCGCACCCGTGACGAGTGCGGTGACCCCGTCGATGCGCACACCGATGTCGCTCATGCTCGTATACCCTCCCGCAGCGGAGTAAGTTGGAAAATCCAACTAACACCATCGCGAGGCGTATTGGCAAGCCGCAGGCACTTCTGCGCTACGCGTGGCAGGGGGACGGCGACAGCTCGCCGTTCTCGTGGCCGCAACCCCCAGGAACTACTTGGCAGGGCCGAAGGCGATCTCGATCTGGGTGTGGTCGAGCGTGTGCGGGAGGGGGCCGCCGACGAGCATCGGCGACAGCAGGCGCATGCCGCGGAAATCGCGCAGGACCTCCGCGAGAACAGCGGTCACCGTATAGAGCACGAGATTGCGCCCCGGGCAGGCGGCCGCGCCGTCACTGAAGGGCACGATCCCGCGAGCCGGAGCCGCACGCCCGTCGGGCCACGCCTCGGGGGTGAACCGGTCGGCGAAGTCCAAGGCCTGGGCGTCCCGGTGGAAGAACGAGCTCACGATGGCCACCGCCGCGCCGACCGGCGCAAGCGGGGTAGGGCGAAGCGGTTCGCGGAGGATCACCAGCGTCGTCGGCCACAAGCGCAGCGCTTCGAGGACGCAACTGCGCAGGAAAGCGAGCTCGGCCGGCACCCGCGGGTCGTCGGGGTCGTACGCCTCGACCTCGCGGCAGGCCCGCTCGGTCTCCGACTCATGCGCCGCCAGCAGCGCCAACGTGTCGAACGCGGCGATGGCTGCCGCGTCGAAAGCGAACAGCCAATGCGGGACCTGGGCGTACGGCTCGGCTTCCGGGCCGCCGTCGAGATCCGCCAGGGAGCCGGCGAGGCTGCCCGCTTCGGCGCGCCGCAGGTGCCCGGCCAGCCGGTCCGCGAAGAGGCCGCGTTCCCCGGACCGGCGCGGGTGCGCGAACGCCCAGTTCCCGTCCGCGCGCAGGCTGTCCAGCAATCGGGTGAGCACGACATCGTCGGCAGCACCGCTGCCCAGCACGATGCGCCGGACGATGCGGTGGAACATCAGGTGGAACCGCTCCCAGGTGACGATGCCGGTCGGACCGACACGCTGGAGCAGCCGCCCGGTCTCGTCCCGGACCGCGCTATGGAAGGCACCCGCAAGGTGGTGCGCGGAATGCGGCGTGTCCAGGACTGCTTCGTTGAGAGCCCGGCGCGGCGGGCGCTGCCCGGGTGGCGTGATCAGCACCGCGTCCGGTTCGAAATGCCTGAGCGCCGCGCTCTTTTCGCGGCTTGCGGGGGAGTAGGGGTCGGGCGTCAGGGCGAGGATCTCGCGTACGTCCCGGGCCGCGAGTGGGAGGACGACCTGCCGCCCGCCGACCGACACCAGCAGCGGGTCGTCACCGTACTTGTCGCGCAACCGGCTCAGCAGGGTGCTGCTCCGCCGCATGGCGTCGACCCGTGCTGCCGCGGACTCGGCACGCGGCCGCCGGATGATCGGACCCTGGGCGATGAGCGGCAGGACCACCCGGGCGGCCACGCGCAGGGAGTCGGCGGCGGAGACCCGGTGCGCCCGGCAGGACGGATCCGGAGGCGGTGCGCCGGACCCGAAACGGGACCGGAGCCGCGGCCGCAGCCCGTCGTGGGAGGGCGGGTGCGCACGCGGTCGGGTGGACGGTTCAGCGGGCGAAGCCGCTTTCAGCAAGCGCATGGCCGGACGCTGTCCCCGGATGCAGCGGACAAACGGCCCGGCACGGGCAGAACGCGGGGCGGTTGCCGGCAGGCATATCGGGAGGCATATCCGGAGGCATATCTCGGGCGGACCGGGTAGCGGCGCAGATTCGCAGCGCGCGAAGGGCATGGCGGCCACGGTCGAGACGGTCGTCCGCAACACCGCCCGCGCCGATCTGAAGGAGGCAACGGTCATGACCGGACCCGAGGCTACGCGGGCCGAGGCTGCTCGGCTGCATCGCGATGACGTCGTCGGAATCCTGCTCGACCAGCACGCGCGGATCGAGGAGTTGTTCGCCGATGTGAAGCATTACGACAGCGGTGGCCCGGCCAAGCGGCGGGCCTTCGACGAGTTGCGCTGCCTGCTCGCGGTCCACGAGGCCGCCGAGGAGATGGTCGTACGGCCTGCGGCGAAGAAGGTCGCCGGGACGGCCGAGACGGATGCCCGCAACCGCGAGGAGAAGCAGGCTGCGCAGGTGCTGGCCGAGTTGGAGGATCTGGACGTCAGCAGCGCGGAGTTCGCGGTGAAGTTCGCGTCGCTGGAGGCCTTCGTCAAGCGCCACGCGGAACTGGAGGAGCGCCAGGAGTTCCCGAACCTGCGCGACGGCTACACGCCCGAGGAACGCCGGACCATGGGCTCGCGCCTGCGTGCCGCGGAGAAGTTCGCGCCGACGCACGCCCACCCTGGTGCCGCCGGCTCGACGACAGCGGCCTGGACGGTCGGCCCGTTCGCCGCGATGGTCGACCAGGCGAAGGATGCCCTGCGCACCAGCTCATCCGGTCGTTAGCGCCTGTCAGGCGGCCCGCGTGATTGCCGAAGGCCACCGGTGCGCGAGGGCGCCCGGCCGGTGATGCCCTGTGCCCGGCCGGCAGTCGAAGGCGGGCTGCCGGCCGGGCAGCCGGTTGCGTACCGCTCCGTCCGAGGCGGGAGGGGAGGGGGAGGGGACCGCGGGCGTGTCGGCCCGGGTGACTTCCGTCGAAAACACGGGAGTTGCCCCTAGGCTGCCCGGGGCGCGGATGCGCCGCCGGGTGCCGGTCAGCCGACGAGGGAGCCGCCATGGGAACGCTGGTCACGTACCACCGCGAGGGCGACGTCGCGACGATCACGATGGACGACGGCAAGGTGAACGTCCTGTCGCCGCAGATGCTCGACGAGCTCGGTTCGGCTCTGGACCAGGCCGAGGCCGACGGTGTGGTGGTGATCCTCACCGGCCAAGGAAAGGTGTTCTCGGCCGGGTTCGACCTGGGGGTGCTGCAGGGCGGCGGGCCCGATGCGTCCGCGATGCTGCTGGCGGGCTTCGAGCTTGCCGCGCGGCTGCTGGCGTTCCCGCGGCCGGTGGTCATCGCGTGCAACGGCCACACGATCGCGATGGCGGTGTTCGTGCTGCTGTCCGCCGACTACCGCATCGGGGTGGCCGGGCCGTACACGATCACCGCGAACGAGGCGGCAATCGGTCTGACGATGCCGCACGCGGCCGTCGAGATCTGCCGGCAGCGGCTGACACCCGCGCACTTCACCCGCGCGGTCGTCAATGCCGAGGTGTACGCGACCGCCGATGCGGTCGCGCCCGGCTTCCTGGACGCCGTGGTCGCGGACGGCGAACTCGCCGAGGCCGCGCAGCGCAAGGCCGCCGAGCTCGCCCGTCTCGACGGGCAGGCGCATGCCGCCACCAAACTCCGCGCCCGGGGTCCGGCGCTGGCGGCGATTCGGGCCGCGATGGAAGCGGATGCCGCGTACTTCGATTCCTTGACGGGGTAGGCCGGTGCGTCGCGGCCGGTGGATTCTCGTTTGACGCGGGCGGGACGCGGCGGTCGGATGGCCGCCTATGAGCGCCCTCCAGATGCACCCCGGTCAGCACCCCGTCGACGAAGCCCTCGTGCGACGGCTCGTCGCCGCGCAGTTCCCGCAGTGGGCGGACCTGCCGGTGGTACGCGTGCCATCCGGCGGGACGGTCAACGCCATGTACCGGCTGGGCGACGCCATGGCCGTCCGCCTGCCCCTGCTTGCCGACGGGGCACCGGACGTCCGGCTCGAACAGGAATGGCTGCCGCGTCTGGCCGGACGCCTGTCGACGGCCATTCCGGTGGTGCTCGGCGCCGGCGAGCCGGGGGAGGGGTACCCCTGGCCGTGGTCCGTCCTGCGGTGGCTCCCCGGTGAGATCCCGCAGGCGGACGCGCTCGCCGAGCCCGAGCTGCTGGCCGCGGACCTGGCCGCCTTCGTGACCGAGATGCGCGGCAGCCTGCCGGTGCCCGATCCGGCCACCAAGCCGAAGTCGGAGTCGGGGCCGGCCGCCGGGGCGCCGATTGCGCACCGCGGAGGCCCGATCGCCTCCTTGGACCGTGCGACGCGGTCGGCACTCGCCGAACTCCGCGGCATCGCCGAGGAGAAGTTCGACTGGGATGCGGTCGAGGCCGTCTGGGACGCTGCGCTGCGGGCACCCGGCCCGGACGGACCGCCCGTGTGGCTGCACGCCGACCTGATGCCGGGCAACCTCCTGCTCGACGGCGCGGGCCGGCTCGCCGCGGTGATCGACTTCGGCTGCCTGGGCCTCGGCGACCCGGCCTGCGACCTGTTCCCGGCCTGGAACCTGCTGCCCGCCGCAGGGCGCGAGGCCTTCCGCAAGGCGCTCGACGCGGACGATGCCGCCTGGACCCGCGGGCGCGGGCGCACGCTGTCGCAGGCCCTCATCGCCCTGCCCTACTACCGGACGACCAATCAGGCGATGGCGGCCAACGCCCGGCATGTGCTCGGCGCCGTGCTGGCCGACGTCGAGGCGGCGAGTGTCGGCGGATAATCGATCGCCCGTGGGATTTATGATCATCAGGGGAAAATCGGCTAAACTCGCGTTCCGCGAACAGGTCTTCCGACGCCAAGGGGCAGTGCGTTGCCGGCACGACAGAGCAAGGAGCGTCCGTCCGGTCGCCGGGTGGACAAGGCCGCCGACGGCGGGTCGGCTCCGAGCCTCGGTGTCGCCGTCCAGACCGAGCTGCGCGCCCAGATCCTCGCCGGCGTCCACCCGCCCGGCGCAAGGCTGAGCCCCCGGGCGCTCGCCGACCGCTTCGAGGTGAGCCTGTCGGTGGTCCGCGAGTCGCTGAGCCGGCTGACCGAGCAAGGGCTCGTGGTGGCCGCCCCGCAGCTCGGGTTCTCGGTCGTCTCGCTCGACGTCGCCGACCTCGTCGACCTCACCAAAGTGCGCGTCCTGATCGAGACGGCCGCGCTGCGCGAAGCGGTCGAGCACGCGGACGTCGAGTACGAGGCGCTCGTGGTCGGCGCGCACCACCGCCTCGCGCGTACCCCGTTCCTGAAGGACCCGGCGACCCTCACCGTCACCGACGAATGGGCCGCCGCGCACGCCCTGTTCCACGACGCGCTGATCAGCGCCTCGCCGAGCCCGCGGCTCCGCGGCCTGGCGGCGAGCCTGCGCGACCGCGCCGAGCTGTACCGGCGCTGGTCCGGCCCGCTCGGCAGCCAGGACCGCACCCGCGACGTCGCCTGCGAGCACCGCGACCTCATGGACGCGGCCCTCGACCGCGACGCCGACCGCGCCGCGGAGCTCTTGGCCGCGCACATCAACCGCACCACGGACCTGCTGCTGGCCTACGCCGAACGAGCCGCGGCGGCGGACGCAGCCGCCCCCTGACCTGCCCTGAAGGGCCGCCGCACGGCAAGCCGCGACGGTCAGGCCCCGGCCGCCTTCCGGGCGATCGCGAGAAACGCGTCCAGCAGCACCGGATCGTCCACCGCGTCCCGGCTCACCACGCGTCCCGGTTCGGCGCCCAGCAGGATCCGCTTGACCGGCACCTCGATCTTCTTGCCGGTCCGGGTACGCGGAATCCCCGGCACCGCGACGATCGCGTCCGGCACATGCCGCGGCGACGCCTCGCGCCTCAGGCGTTCCGCGATCGCCGCCCGCAGGCCGTCGTCCAGCTCGCCGTCCACCACCACGAACAGCGGCATCCAGTACGCCCCGTCCGGGCGGTCGATGCCCACCACCAGGCTGTCCAGCACCCCGGGGACCCGCTCGACCACGTCGTAGATGTCGGCGCTGCCCAGGCGTACGCCGTGCCGGTTGAGCGTCGCGTCCGAGCGGCCGTGGATCACGATGCTGCCGCGCTCGGTCACGGTGACCCAGTCGCCGTGCCGCCAGATGCCGTCGTACGTGTCGAAGTACGCCTCGTGGTACTTCGTGCCGTCCGGGTCGTTCCAGAAGTACAGCGGCATCGTGGGCATCGGGCGGGTGACGACCAGCTCGCCCACGTCGCCGCGCACCGGTTTGCCGTCCGCATCGAAGGAATCGAGCGCGACGCCCAGCGCCGGGGCGGAGATCTCGCCCGGCCGGATCGGCAGGTTCGGTGCCCAGCCGGCCAAGGCCGTCACCACGTCCGTGCCGCCCGACACGGACACCAGCGGCACCCGGCCGCCGAACTGCCCGTGGATCCACGCCGAGGACGCCGCGGGCACCGGTGACCCCGTCGCGCCCAGGAGCCGCAGAGCCGACAGGTCGTACGCCTCCGCGAGGCGCCGCGAGTCGTCGCGCTCGCAAGCCGCGAGGTATCCGGGGCTGGTGCCGAGCACCGTGACGCGGTGCTCGGCGGCCAGTTCCCACAGGCGGTCGACGTGCGGACGGGCCGGACTGCCGTCGTACAGCAGCAGCGACGCACCGGAGAGCAGCGCCTGGACCGTGAAATTCCACATCATCCAGTTGGTGGTCGTGTACCAGAACAACCGGTCGCGGTCGGTCAGGTCCAAGTGCAGGCCGAGGGTCTTGAGCCCGTCCAGGACCACGCCGCCGTGGCCGTGCACGATCGCCTTCGGCACGCCGGTCGTACCGGACGAATAGAGCACCCACAGGGGGTGGTCGAACGGTACGGGCTCGACCCGGAGCGGCCCCGGCGCAGGGTCGGCGGCGGACCGCCAGTCCACCGACGGAACCGGGAACTCATGGGCGGGCAGACCCAGATGCCGGACGTGCACCACCGCGGAGACGGTCGGCAGCAGGCCGGCCAGGCGGACCGCCTCGGCCCTCCGGTCGTGGCGGCGGCCGTTGAAGTGGTAGCCGTCGGCGCACACGAGCACCTTGGGTTCGAGCTGCGCGAGGCGGTTCGCGGCGGCGGGTGCCGCATAGTCCGGGCCGCAGCACGACCAGATCGCCCCGATGCTCGCGGCGGCCAGGAACGCGACCACGGCTGCCGTCCCGTTGGGCAGGAAGCCGACGACCCGGTCGCCGGGACCCACCCCCAGATCGCGCAGCAGGTCGGCGGTCGCGGCCACGCGCTGCTCCAACTCGGACCAGGTGAGGCGCTCTTCGGCGTCGGCCGGGGTGCGTGCCGAGTCGGGGCCGCCTGCTTCGCCTGCCTCGCCTGCTTCGACACCGGCCTCGGTCACCGCGATCAGTGCGACCTCGTCCGCGCGGCGTCCGGCGAAGACCCGGTCGACGAAGTTGAGCTGCACGCCCGGGAACCACTCGGCCCCCGGCAGCGCGTCGGCGGCCAGCACCGGCGACGGGGCCTCGCCCGGCGCCACCGCGAAGAACGTCCACACCGCGGACCAGAAGTCCGGCAGCCGGTCCACCGACCACCGCCACAGGTCGCGGTAGTTCGCCAGCGGGACGCCGTACCGCTGCTCGACGTCGCGCATGAAGGCCGAGATGGTCGCGGCCTGCACGGCGTCCGGGTCGGGCTCCCAGAGTGCTGCCGGCGGACGCGGTTCCTCCGCGGATATCTCCTGTGCGGCGGGCGGGTTCATCGACGTCCTGGTGGGTGTGCCGGGTGTCTCGGTCATACCGGATGCCTCCCCAAAGTGCCGGGACTTCGAGCGCGGCCACGCTACCACCGAGGAAACGATTGTCTGTGGATCACCAATCATTCCGACGGAAAATCGATTTTGTCTTGACGGTTCATCCGCCGGGGCGCAGGCTGGCCGCAGCCGTCACGCCCCGCACCACCGCTCACGGGAGAGACCACATGCGCATCGCCAACGTCGCCGGACGAGCCACCTTGCTGGACACCGACGGCGGGGGACTGGACGTCGCGAAGGCAAGCGGCGGCCGGCTGCCCTCCGACCCCCAGGCGCTGTTCGAGCACTGGGACGCCCTGCGCGACTGGGCGGCGCAAACGGGCGGCAGCGGCGGCGACTTCGCGGTCGACGCGACGCAGCTCGGCGCCCCGGCGCCGACGCCCCGGCAGGTGTTCGCCATCGGCCTCAACTACGCCGAGCACGCCGCGGAATCGCGGATCGCCCGGCCGGACACCCCGCCGGTCTTCACCAAGTTCCCGACCTCGATCACCGGCCCGCGCGCCCAGGTGGTGCTGCCGAGCGCCCACGTCGACTGGGAGGTCGAGCTGGTGGTCGCCATCGGGCGTACCGCGGTCGGCGTCGCCGAGTCGGCCGCCTGGGACCACGTCGCGGGGCTCACCGTCGGCCAGGACCTGTCCGAGCGCATGGTGCAGCTATCGGGCCCCGTACCGCAGTTCTCGCTCGGCAAGTCGTACCCGGGCTTCGCCCCGCTGGGGCCCGCGCTCGTCGCCCCGGACGAGTTCGCCGACCCGGACGACCTGGAACTCGGCTGCCGCATCGGCGACGAGGTGCTGCAGCAGGGCCGGACCCGGGACATGATCTTCGGCGTCGCCGAACTGATCGCCCGGCTCTCCGCGGTCTGCCCGCTGCTGCCCGGCGACATCATCTTCACCGGCACGCCGTCCGGCGTCGGCATGGCCCGCGACCCGCAGCGCTACCTGCAGCCGGGCACCACGTTGGTCAGCCACGTCGTCGGCATCGGCGAACTGCGCAACACCATGGTCGCCGGCCCCGTGCCCGCTTCCGGGGAGACCAGCGGCCCGCGCGACTGAGACACAGGACAGCCGGCGACCAGGACAGCCGGAGACCAGGAGACCAGGACATGCCCCTGCACCGCCTGAACCAGATCACCGTCGCCGTACCCGACGTCGCCGCAGTCGGGGCGTACTACGCGGAGTTCGGCCTCGAACCGTCCGCCGCCCAGGACGGCACGTACGCCACCGCCGACGGCGGCGACCAGCTCCGCCTCGTGCACGGCGAGCGCCGCCGGCTCGCCGAGATCCGCATCGGCGCCGACGACCCGGACGACATCGACCGGATCGCCGCCCAACTCGCCGCGCTCGGCATCACCGCCACCCGGGCGCCCGGCGGCGGTGCCATCCGGGCCGTCGACGCCGGCACCGAAACCGCGGTGGTGGTCGAAGTGACCGCGCGGATCGTGCAGAAGGAGACCCCGGCACCGCCGTACAACGCACCCGGCAGCGTCGTACGCCCCGACACCCGGGCGCCCGGCGTCCTGCGCGACGAGCGCGTCCGGCCCCGGCGGCTCGGCCACGTCGTCGTCGGCTCCACCGACCAGGAGCAGTCGGAGCGCTTCTTCGGCGCCGGCCTCGGCTTCAAGACCAGCGACACCGTGCCCGGCCTGGCCGCCTTCATGCGCTGCTCGACCGACCACCACAACGTGCTCGTCCAGCAGGCACCGCTCGCCTTCCTGCACCACACCGCATGGGAGGTCGACGACGTCGACGAGGTGGGCCGCGGCGCGAGCGCGATGCTCGAAGGCCACCCCGAACGCCACATCTGGGGCCTCGGACGGCACCACATCGGCTCGAACTTCTTCTGGTACCTGCGCGACCCGGCCGGGAACTTCTCCGAGTACTACTCCGACCTCGACTGCATCGTCGAGGACGCCCTGTGGCGCCCCGAGGCCGTCGAAGGCCTGCGCGGGCTCTACAACTGGGGACCGCCCCCGCCGCCGTCGTTCCTCGCCCCGGACGACCTGGCCGAGCTCATGACCGGCGCGCACGGCGGTGACCGGTGACGGACCGCGACGTCGATGCCGACGTCGCCGTCGTCGGCGCCGGACCGGTCGGCCAGGCCCTGGCGATCCTCCTCGCCCAGTCCGGCCACCGCGTCACCGTCCTCGAACGCCGCCCCGAGCCCTACCGGTTGCCGCGCGCCGTGCACTTCGACGACGAGATCGCCCGGGCCTTCGCGGGCATGGGCATCGGGCCCGAACTCGCCCGGATCACCGAGACTGCGGACGCGTACGACTGGCGCAATGCCGACGGCGCCACCCTCCTGCACTTCGACTGGGGCGGCCTCGGCCCGGGCGCCTGGCCCACCGCCAACATGTTCGGCCAGCCCGAACTCGAAGCGGTACTGGCCGAGCGTGCGGCCGCCCTCGGGGTGACCGTCCGGCGCGGCTGCCAGGTCGTCGGCATCAGCGAAGAGCACGCGCCGGACGGGGACGCAGACCGCGGACACGTCCGTCTCACGCTTCAAAGCGCAGGACTGCCCGACGGCCCCGCACCGGGCACCCTCACCGCCCGCTACGTCGTCGGCTGCGACGGCGCGAACAGCTTCGTCCGCGACCACCTCGGCGGAACCGTCACCGACCTCGGCTTCCAGTACGACTGGCTGATCGTCGACGTCGTCCCGCACGAACCGCGCCCGTGGCACCCGACCAACCTGCAGCTCTGCGACCCCGCCCGGCCGACCACCATGGTCTCCGGCGGCCCCGGCCGCCGCCGCTGGGAGTTCATGCGCCTGCCGCACGAGACGACCGCGGACCTCGACACCCCCGAGGCCGCCTGGCGGCTCCTCGCACCCTGGGACGTCACACCGGACACCGCCACCCTGGAACGCCACACCGTCTACACCTTCGCCGCACGCTGGGCCGAATGCTGGCGCTCGGGACGCGTCCTCATCGCCGGGGACGCCGCACACCTCATGCCGCCGTTCGCCGGACAGGGCATGTGCTCGGGCATCCGGGACGCCGCCAACCTCGCCTGGAAACTCGACCTCGTCCTCACCGGACGAGCCGCCGAGGCACTCCTCGACACCTACACCAGCGAACGCGCCGCCCACGTCCGCAACGCGATCGCCATATCCGTCGAACTCGGCAACGTCATCTGCCTGGCCGACCCGGCCGCGGCCGCGCTCCGCGACGAATACCTGCTCAAGGCCGGCGGCGACCCCGAGGTCGCGCTGCCGCCGATACCCCCGGCGGTGCTCGGCCCCGGCGTCCTGCACACCGACGCCGACGGCATACCGATCGGCACCGCCGGACAACGCACCGAGCAGGCCCGGGTCACCGACGCGACCGGGCGTACCGACCGCCTCGACCAGATCACCGGCCCCGGATTCGTCGTGGCCACCACCACCGGCCTCGACCTCACCCCCGAGACCACCGCCCTCCTCACCACCCTCGGCGCCCACATCGTCCACATCACCGAACCCGGCCACCTCGCCCCGCCCGCACCCGACGGCTGCCCGGTCCGCGTCGTCACCGACACCGACGGCTTCTACCTGCCCCACATGCGTGCCAACGGCCACGAGATCGCGGTCGTACGCCCCGACCACTACCTGTTCGGCACGGCCGCCACCGCCGCGGAACTCCCCGCCCTCCTGCACGCCCTGGCCGCCGCCCTCCACCTGCGCGACCCGGCCCCGGCCTGACGTCCCGCGGGCCGACCCGGCATGCTGTCGGCCATGGCGACCAAGGAACCGAGCGTGTGGGACGCCCTGTTGCGGAGCGGAAGCGACGGCGTCCCGGCCGTGGCGGACCTCCTCTGGGGCGAGGAAGTGGCGGCCCAGGACCGCGTCCGGATCGGCCCGCCCGACGACGCCGCATCGGTCACCCTCACCAGATACAGCGACCGCCACGTCATCGCCGAGGTCTTCCTCCCCGAAGGCGAGGAACTGACCAGGGACCAGGAACAGCAACTCACCGCCCTCGGCTGGGAACAGACCGAATCGGGCACATCCCCGATCCGGCCTACCTGGTGCCTCGAATGGCGCTGGTACGCCGACGCCGAGACCCGCGCACCGCGCGGCCGCGCCATCGTGGCCGCACTCCGCGACGTCCTCGCACTGCCCGCCGACCGGCTGACGGTACGCGGCTGGGGCAACGACGGGCCCTTCCGCGCCTACGGCTTCGAAGAGTTCGACGACCGCCCCAGCCTGCGCGCCGCGACCGGCCCCTGCACCGACTGGCACGACCTCCGCACCAGGCTCGACTGGGTCCTCTCCACCCTCCCCGCCGACGCCGCCGTCGTGATCGCCGGCCCCGGCAACAGCGTCGTGCAGTTCATGACCACCTTCGGCAGCACCGTCCACACCAGCGCCATGGACAGCACCCTCGACGCCGCCGACCTGCCCACCCGCGAATCCCCGGGCGACGAACGCCACCGCACCTTCTTCGACGACGGCTGGGAGCCCAGCATCTTCACCGCGGGCATGGCCGAATGGACCCTCGGCGAACCCGTCATCCACGCCGGCGCCGGCCCCCTGGCCCGCAAAGCCGTCACCGCCCTCCGCCTCCTCGGCGCCGGCACCCCCAAAGACCTCCGCATACGAGCCTTCCGCAACGGCCGCCGCCCCGACCCCGACTACGTCTTCACCGAACTGGGCCTCGAACGCCTCTGACCCCGGCCCGGGGAGGCGTCAGCGGAGGTGCCAGGCGTGGAGGGCGGCGCCGAGGGCGGTTGATTCCTGGGGGTGGGGGCCGGGGGTCGGGGGGATGGCGAGGTGGGTGGGGATCGCGGTGGCGATGGCGGGGGTCAGGGTGCCGCCGCCGGTCAGGATCAGGGCGTCCAGGTCGGTCGGGGCGAGGTCTGCTCGGTCGAGGGTGGGAGCGAGGGCGGCTACTGCTTCGTCGACGAGGTGGGCGGTCATGGCGGTGAACCGGGCGCGGGTGATCGTGGCGTCGGCGTGTACCGGGTTGCGGCCGTTCTTGGCCAGGTAGGGGATGTCCACGGACGCCGAGTCGCGGGTGGTGAGTCGGATCTTGGCTGCCTCGGCGGCTTCGAAGACGCGTTGCCAGGCGAGGGGGTCGCGGCGGGCGTCGAAGCCGTGCGCGGCGTGGACGGAGGCGGCGACCTCTTCGGCGATGGCGTAAGTCCAGTGGTCGCCGCCGAGCGGGCGGCTGATGGGGGTGCCGAGGATGGTCGTCCGGCCGTCACTGATCTGCAGGGCCGTGACCTCGAGGGTGGTGCCGCCGAGGATCACCACGAGGGCCCGCGCCTGCGATGCCTGGTCCAGGCCGTGTGCGGTGGCGGCGGCTTGGGCCGCGCTCACCGTGCCGCGCACGGCGAAGCCCGCGTGGGCGACTGCGTCGCGGTAGAGCGCGAGTTGCGTCTCGTCTGCGGTGCCGGGGACCGCGACGACGGTTTCCAGGGTGCCGGAGCGGAACGGTTTGCCAAGGCCGTTGCGGATGCCGTCGGCGACGAGGCGGGCCAGTTCGTAGGGGGACGGGCCGCCAGGGATTGCTGCCGAGGGGGCCAGGCCGGGCGGCAGGCGGAACGTGCCGCCCGGGTTCGCGCCGGTCTGCCGCTGCGCCGCGGCGCCGAGCAGTGTCTTGCGGCCGTCGAACGAGACGTACGACGGGGTCGTGCGCTCCTTCTTCCCGACCGGTACGACCGCGGCTTCCCGGGCGCCGGCGGCCGCGGCCACGACCGACGTGGTGGAGCCCAGGTCGATCCCGATCGCGTGGGTCACAGTTCCTCCTCGGGGCACCGGGCGTCCTGCGCCGGCGTGGTCGGCATCCCGGCACGATAGGCCAACCGGTCCGTGACCGCGCAGCGCGTCCCGCCGGTGGATCAGGCGGGACGCGCTGCGGGAGCAAGCCGGACTCCGGTCAGGAGGCGTCCGGATGGGTGATGCGGCGGACGGCCGGGGCCGACACGATCTGGACGGTCCCGGTGCCCGGTACGCGGAGTTCGAGGTATCCGCCGGTGATCGCGAACTCGGCCTCGACGTCGGTGGTCGGCTGCCCGTCGGGGCCGGTGACCGGGTGATCGGGCAGGAGTTCGATGCGCGCGGTGCGCCGCGGGGCGGGCGTCATGCAGCCACCTCCGGGAAGTCGAGCTCCGGCTCGGCCAGGTGGTTGAAGTAGTTGCTGAGCGTGTTGAGCGCGATGTGCGCGACGACCTCGGCCAGTTCGGCGTCGGTCACGCCGGCCGCGCGGGCCTCGGCGAGTGCGTCGTCGCCGACCCGGCCCCGGGTCCGCACGAGTTCCCGGGTGAGGTGGAGGAGCGCGGCGACGTGCGGGTCGGCGTCGGACGCCTTGCGCGTGCCCACCAGCTCGTCGGCGCTGAAGCCCATCTTCGAGCCGCGCAGGGTGTGCGCGCTGACGCAGTAGGTGCAGGCGTTCTCCTGGGCGATGAGCAGGGCGAGCTGCTCGCGGACCCGGGCACTGAGGACGCCCTCGGTGAGCGCGTCGCGCATGGCCAGGTACCCGGCGAGCGCCTGCGGGCCGTTGGCGAGCGTCGCGTACAGGTTGGGGACGCGGCCGAGGCTGCGGCGCGTCGCGTCGAGCAGGCCGCCGGGGTCGTCGGCGACGAGGGGGATGCGGGGCATGGCGTGTCGCTCCAAACGGTACTGATCGGTTCCGTTCTGACGGCATGGACGGTACCGACCGGTTCCGTTTTCGGTCAAGGGCGATTAGGCTGGCGGGCATGCCAGTCCAAGCACGCGAACGCCTGCTCCGCACCGCCGAGGAGCTCTTCTACGCCGACGGGATCAGGGCGGTCGGAGTCGAGCGCATCCTCGGCGAGTCCGGCGTCGGCCGCGCGTCGTTCTACCGGCACTTCCCCGGCAAGGACGACCTCGTCGTCGCGGTCCTCGAAGGCCGCGACGTGCGGTGGCGCGCCTGGCTGGCCGAACGCGTCGAGGCGCAGGGCGGCGGACCGCTCGCGGTGTTCGACGCCCTGGCCGAACGCTTCGCGGCCGCCGACTTCCGCGGCTGCGCGTTCATCAACACGATGGTCGAGTCGGCGGACCCGGACAGCGCCGCGCACCGCGTCGCGGCGGGCCACAAAGCGGCGGTCATCGCGTACGTACGCGGCCTGCTGGCCGCCGACGGAGTCTCCGAACCAGGCGTGCTCGCCGAGCATTTCGTCCTGCTCATGGACGGCGCGATCGTCACTGCACTGCGCGAGCGCACTCCGGACGCGGCGGACCGGGCCCGCAGGGTTGCCGCAGCGCTGCTCGGGGCCGCGGACCGCGCGGCCGCCGGGGCCGACACGGCAGGGCCCGGCGCGCGATAGCGTCGTGATCATCACCGGCCGCCGCCCGCAGGTACGCGGTCCGTGCCGGTGCGTGCTGTCCGCTCGTAGTTCCCGCTGCCGCCGGAGGTCCGTGTGCCGCAGATCCTGGTCGACTACTCGGCCGAGCTGACCTTCGACCGCCTTGCGCTCGCCAAGGAGTTGCACGGGCTGATCGCCGACGTCATCGACACCACGGTCCCGGAGTGCAAGACGGTGTTCCGGCCCGCCTCGGACCACCTGGTCGGGGACGGCAGCGAGGGTCGCGCGGTGGTGCTCGCCGAGATCAAGATCCTCGCGGGCCGCGGCGTAGAACTGCGCGCCGAGTTGTCCGCGCAGGTCCTCGACCTGCTGCAGCGCCACGTGGACGCCCCCGCCGCGGTCGCCGTCCAGATCACCGAACTCGACCGCGCCACCTACCGCCTGGCCATGCACCCGGGCCGCTGACGGCCCGAGCGCACCTGGCGGCGGGGGTCAGGGCCGGCGGCCCCAGATGTACACGCGGTCGCCGTTGCGGGTCAGCGAGAACACTTTCTTGGCATCCGCGTGCCGCATGTTCACGCAGCCGTGCGAGCCCGGCGGGTTCGTGATCGCCCCCGCGTACGCGTGCAGCGCCTGACCGCCGTCGAAGTACTGCGCGTACGGCATCGACACGTGGTAGAGCCGCGAGTAGTCCTTCTCGTACTTCGCGAAGATCTTCTTCATCCCGGTACGCGTGGCAAAGCCCTTGCGGCCGCTGCGGATCGGCACCGGCCCGAACGTGCGCTTGCCGGACGCGTCCTGCATCCACAGGCTCTGCCGGTTCAGGTCCACGCACACGATCCGCACGTAGCCCTTCGGGCACGGGTTCGACGCCGCGGGCGCCGCCTCGACGGCCGGGGCCAGCGCCGCGACCAGCGCACCCGCCATGGACACCGACACGAGTGCGTGCCGCACCGGACGCGAAAGCCCCGACCGATGCACGGCGGTACGCAGGACGGACGGCATGGCAGACTCCGGTTCGCTCGGCCGGCGCGGACCCTTGCGGCCGGGCGCCGGGGCCAGCATCCCGGCCCGCCCCGGCCCCGCGCACCTTCGCGGTCACCCGGGAGGAGTACGGGATTCCCGGCCCCGTCCGAGGTCGATGGCACGACCTACTTTCGTCGCACCGCCCGGAACCTCCGGCGCTAGGCTCGGCCCCCGCCCGCCGGACACGATCGACGCGTGAAGAAATTCCTGGAGACCGTCGGCTTCCTGTTCGCCATCGCCGGTGCCGCGGGCATCGTGCACCACTTCTTCGGCTGGTTCCGGCTGTGGACGTTCACCCGCCACCTCACCTTCCTGGGCGACTTCCAGCTGTGGGTGAACCCGATCCTGCTCGTCCTGGGCGTGGTACTGATGATCGCCGCGGACGGGGTACACCAGCGCCGCTGAAGCCCCGCGGCCGGCGCCGCGGCCGTTCAGACGTCGCGGCGCTCGGCCGGCAGCAGCCCGGCGGCCAGTGCGGCCGCGGCGTACCCGGCCAGGACGAGTGCCGCGACGGGCACGCCGGGCCGCGGGTCCGGCTGCAGCGCGGTCAGCGAATCGGCCAGCCCGACGAAGGTGTAGCGCCCGACACCGTCCCGCATCGACGCCGGGAACACCGCCGGCAGCGCGCTCATCACCACGAAGGTCACCGCCAGGAACACCGTCACCGACGCGGCCGTGCGGCGCACCACCGTGCCGACCGCGAACCCGAACACCGCGATGAACACGCTGTAGCCGACCAGGCCGAGCAGTGCCCGCCAGGCACCGCCGTCGCCCGGCCCGATGGCCAGGGCGTCCGGCAGGACCGCCTGGGTCAGGAAGAACGTCCCGAACGCCAGGACCGCCGCCGCGACCGCGGCCACCGGGACCAGCACCGCGAGCTTGGCGGCCAGGAGCCGACGACGCCGCGGCACCGCGACGAGCGAGCTGCGGATCTGCCCCGACGAGAACTCCGCACTGATCACCAGCACCCCGAGCACGCCGAACGCGAACTGCGCCAGCAGCATGCCGCGCAGCGGTTCGAGCGGGTCGAAACCGCCGTCCGCGACCTCCCAGGCCTTGGGCAGCGCGGCATCCGCAGGATCGGCCGACGCCGCAGCCAGTACCCCGAACACGGGCACCAAGACGGCCGCCGTCCCCAGGCACCACCAAGTCGAGCGCACCGACCACAGCTTGATCCACTCCGCGCGCAGCGCATGCCGGAACTCCGCCGGCCCGACCCGACCCATGATCACGACCCGACCTCCTGGGCACGGTGCTCGACGCTGCCGCCGGTGAGTTCCAGATACGCGTCCTCCAACGACGCCTGCCGCTCGGCCAGCCGGACCACCGCGATCCCGGCCCCGTGCAGCACCTCGCCGACCCGGTCGGCACTCAGCCCGCGCACCACCAGGCCGGTCCGGTCCGCGGCCACCGTGCCGCCCGCGGCCGCCAGTTGCGCGACCGCATGGCCGCGGTCCGAGTCCGGCACCTGCACATCGACGGACGCAGCCGCCACCAGTTCGCGGATCGGGGCGTCGGCCAGCAGCCTGCCGCGGCCGATCACCACGAGATGGTCGGCGGTGTTCTGCATCTCGGCCATCAGATGCGACGACACGAACACCGTCCGGCCTTCGGCGGCCAAGTCGCGCATCAGCGTCCGGACCCATTGGATGCCCTCCGGGTCCAGCCCGTTGACCGGCTCGTCGAACATCAGCACCCACGGATCGCCGAGCAGCGCCGCGGCGATCCCGAGCCGCTGGCGCATCCCCAGGCTGAACGTGCGGATCCGGCGGCCCGCGACGCCGGCCAGCCCGACGCGTTCCAGACACGCGTCCACCCGCCGGTCGCCGATGCCGTTCGCCGCCGCGAGCGACCGCAGATGGTTGCGGGCCGACCGCCCGGGGTGCACCGCCGCGGCATCCAGCAGCGCGCCGACCCGGGTCAGCGGCCGGTCGTGCGCACGCAGCGGCCGCCCGTCGATCAGTACGCGGCCCTCCTGCGGGTGTTCCAGGCCCAAGGCCAGGCGCATCGTCGTCGACTTGCCCGCGCCGTTCGGCCCGAGGAACCCGGTGACGCCCCCGGGGCGGACCGCGAACGTGAGCCCGTCGACGGCCGTGGTCCTGCCGTACCGCTTGACCAGACCGGTGATCTCGATCATTTCGACCTCCCGGACCCACCCTCGCCGACCGGGCCGCCCCGGCACTTCCCCCCACGGTCCCGACCCCGGTCGGGACCGTGGGGGGAACCGGCGCCGCCCGGCCAGGCGGTACGGTCGGCCGATGATCGAACTGCGGCCGTGGCACTGGGTGGCGCTGGATGCCGTCGCGGTGCTGCTGCTGGCCGTGCTCGCCGCGGACGGCGACGGCGAACCGGGCCTGTTCCTGCCGCTGTTCCTGGTCACCGCGCCGGTCCTGCTGCGCCGCAAATACCCGGTGCCGGTGCTGATCTGGACGAACGCCATCACCTATTTGTTCGTCCTCAAGCTGGAACCCAGCCTGCTGCCCGCGGCCTGGATGCTGGCGTCCTACTCGGCCGCCGTCCGGTCCCGCCGCGCCGCGGTCGTCACCGGGATCGGCACCTGGCTGCTCGCCCAGGGGATCGTGCTGCACCAAGGCGGCATGACCCCGCTGCAACTGGCCGTCATGCCGGCCATCATCGCGCTGCCGCCTTGCCTGGTCGCCGACATCGTCCGGCAGCGCCGCACCTGGCGTACCGCGTTCGCCGACCAGCAGCGCCGGCGTGCGGATGCCGAGGCCGAGGCCCGCATCGCCGCGGAACGCCTCACCATCGCCCGCGAACTGCACGACGTCGTCGCGCACGGCGTGACCCTGATGACCGTCCAGGCGGGCATCGCCCGGCTCCGCTCCGCGCCCGACGACCCGCTGCACGACGTCGTCGCGACGATCGAGCAGACCGGACGCTCCTCGCTCGCCGAGATGCGCCGCCTCATGAACCTGCTGCGCGGCGACGACACCGACGGCCTCGCCCCGCAGCCCGGCCTCGCCGACCTGGGCGGCCTCGTCGCCGCCGCGTCGGCGGCCGGGCTGCGTACCGAGATCGCGGTCCACGGCACGCCGCGCGGGCTGCCGCCCGGCGCCGACCTGGCCGCCTACCGGATCGCCCAGGAAGCCCTCACCAACGCCGTCAAGCACGCCGCGACCAGGACCGCGGCGGTCACCGTCGGGCACGAGGACGACGGCATCCGCCTCCGGGTCGCCAACCCGGGACCGGCCGCCACCGCCCGGACCGGCCAAGGCATATCGGGCATGCAGGAACGCGCCCGCCTCTACGGCGGCACCGTGCACGCCGGCCCCACCCCGCCGGACGGCTGGCAGGTCGAGGCCTGGATCCCGTACCGCTCCGCACCGCACGAGGACCGCCCATGATCCGCCTGCTGATCGCCGACGACCAGGCCCTCCTGCGCGCCTCGCTGGCCGCGCTGCTCGGCACCGAGCCCGGCATGGAAGTCGCGGGCACCGCGGAGAACGGCGTCCAGGCCGTGGAACTCGCCGCCGCGCTGCGCCCCGACGTGGTCCTGATGGACGTCCGCATGCCCGGCATGAACGGCATCGACGCGACCCGCGCGATCACCGCGGACCCGGCGGTCCGCGTGGTCATCCTGACCTCGTTCGACCTCGACGAGTACGTCTTCGCCGGGCTGCGCGCCGGGGCAAGCGGCTTCCTCCTCAAGGACTCCCCGCCCGAGGACCTGCTCACCGCGATCCGCGTGGTCGCGGCCGGCGAGGCACTGCTCACCCCCGCGGCGACCCGGCGCCTCATCGACCGCTTCACCGCCACCCCCGCGACCCGCGCCGACGACGCCTTCCCGAGCCCGGCCCGGCAGGTCCTGGCCACCCTCACCGACCGGGAACGCGACGTCCTGGACCGGGTGGCACGCGGCATGTCCAACGCCGAGACCGCCGCCGACCTGGTGCTGGCCACCAGCACCGTCAAGACGCACCTGACGAACCTGCTGGCCAAGACCGGGGCCCGGGACCGCGCCCAACTGGTGATCTTCGCCTACGAGTCCGGCATGGTCGCCTGACGCGACCGGCGCCGCGTCCCGGGGCGTGCCGTGCTCAGCGGGCCAGAGCTGCCGCCAGCGCCGCCACGGTCGCCATGTCCGAGCCGAGCAGCGGCGACACCCGCAGCACCGGCGTGGGCATGTCGGACGGAGCGCGGCTGACCGGGATCGCCCCCACGGTGATGCCCGCCGCCCGCGCCTTGGCCGCAGCTTCCTGGACCGCGGCCTGAGGGTCTGCCCCGGCCGGGGGCCGCAGCGTCACGATCGCGCTGGGTTCGCCGAGCGGTTCGACCGCGCGCCAGCCGCCGACGCCGTCGAGCGTGTGGCGGACGGCCTGCCCGGCCGCCGCGAGGCGGGCATACGCGCGTCCCGGACCGGCCGCCCGGTGCTCCTGGACCGCGACCGCCAGTCCCACACGGCCCGCGACGGACGCCTCGTCCGTCTGGAAGCGCAGCGCCCCCGCGACCGGCGCGCCTTCGGGGCGGTCCCAGGTGTGCGACTGCACGGAGGGCGCGAACCCGTCCGGCCCGGCGCCCTCGGCCAGCCCTGGCATGATCACGAAGCCCACGCCGCGCGGGCCCGCCAGCCACTTGCGGGACGTCCCGACGTACGCCGCCGCATCCACGCCGCCCACCTCGACATGGCCCAGCGACTGGCAGATGTCGAGGACCAGCGGAACGCCCGCGCCCCGGCACAGTGCCCCGGCCTCCTGGGCGGGCTGCACGATGCCGTGCTGCGACGCGATGTGCGGGAAGACGACCAGGTCCAGCCCGCGCGCCAATTCGTCGGCGAGCGCCTCCAGGTCCAGACGCGAATGCCCGTCCGCGGCAAGCTCGACCAGCGTCCAACCGCGCTGCGCGACCAGCCGGTTCAGCAGCATCCGGTTGCTGCCGAACTCGGCGCGCAGCACCCCGACCCGCGCCCCCGCGCCCAGCCGCAGACCGCCGAGCAGCACGGCCATCGCCACCGTGCCGCTCTCCACGAACCCCACGTCCTGCGCGGCGAGTCCGACGTACGCGGCGATCGCCGCACGCCCCGCATCCAGCACCGGCCCGGCCTGCGCGGCCGCCTCGTAGCCGCCGACCGAGCGCTCCAGGTCCAGGTGCCCGGCCATCGCCGCCAGCACGGCATCGCTGGGCACGTTGCAGGCCGCCGCATTCAGGTAGCCCGGCGGGACGGCCGCACGCGCGGTCCGCCACGCCTCGGCCAGATCCTCGTGCGGCCACGGCTGCTCCGCGACGCCGGTGCGTTCGGTGAGAGTCATGGCCAGATCGTCGCACCCGGACCGCACCGGCCCCGCACATGATCCATCCGGCGCGGCGACCACCGCGCCGGCGGGCGGGAACCGGAGGATGGCGGCAACCGTTTGATGCGTGGATCGACGAATCCCGGGCGACCGCCGCCCGGGGCGGGTGCGGCCGCCGACCGGGGAGAGACACATGGCCCTGTGGGACAAGTTCAAGCAGTCCGCGCAGAGCATGCAGGCGCAATTGCTCGCGAAGAAGAAGGACCTGACCAGTGGCGCGTTCCGGGACGCCAGTATGGCCATGTGCGCGCTGGTGGCGGCGGCCGACGGCACGATCGACGAGTCCGAGACCCAGAAGGTCGCCCAGCTGATCGCCACCAACGAAGTCCTGCAGAACTTCGACAAGGACGACCTGCAGCGCCGGTTCTACGCCTACGCCGGGCAGCTCGGGACGGACTTCCAGGTCGGCAAGATCCAGGTCATGCAGGAGATCGCCAAGGCCAAGAAGAAGCCCGACGAGGCCCGCGCGGTGATCCAGATCGGCATCGTCATCGGCGGCGCGGACGGGCACTTCGACCCGCAGGAGCGCGCAATCGTCCGCGAGGTGTGCTTCGCCCTGGGGCTGCCGGCCGCGGAGTTCGGCCTCTGAGCCGACCGGTGCCGCAGGTCGGCGGCGGACAGGGTAGAAGACCTGCGGTCTCTTAACAACAGACCGCGGGTCCGTAGAATCGCGGCATGGCCACGTTCCAACGCGCGCGCAGCGACGAACAGCGCGAGATCCGCCGCCGGGCGATCCTCGACACCGCGAGCACGATGCTCACCGAGATGCCCGTCGCCGAACTGAGCCTCAACGAGCTGAGCCGCCGCGTCGGCCTGGCCAAGTCCAACGTGCTGCGCTACTTCGAATCGCGCGAGGCCGTGCTCCTGGACCTGCTGGACGCCGCGGTCCGGGACTGGCTCGCGCAGTACGAGGCGGACCTGGCCGCCGCCGTCACCGCGGATGCGCCCCCGGCCCGGCGCGCCCGGCAGATCGGCACCGCCACCGCGGCCTCACTCGCCGCCCGGCCCGTGCTGTGCGACCTGGTCGCCGCCCAGGCCGCCGTACTCGAACGCAACGTCTCCGCGGAGATCGCCGCCGCCTACAAGCGCGGTGCGCATGCCAGTCTCGCCACCCTGGTCGCACTCGTCCGCCGGCACCTGCCCGAACTGGACGAGGCCGACGCGGTGCAGTTCGCCGCCTTGGCGGTGCTGACCGCCGGCGCGGTGTGGACCCACGCGCAGCCGTCCGCGGCCATGCTCGCGGCCTACGAGGCGCACCCGGAACTGGCCACTCTGCGCCTGGACTTCACCGACACGCTGAGCAGCGCGCTGGAGGTCTTGCTGCTCGGCCTGCTGGCTCGCGCGGCGGCCTGACCCGCACGGCAGCGCGGCTCAGACCGGCACCGACACCAGGGTCTTCCCGCCGACCACGCGGACCTCGACCGCCTGCACGTTGCCCTTGGTGATCGCGGTACCGCCGTGGAAGGTGAGCGGGACGGTGTTCTCCGGGACGCCGTAGCCCTTCGCGGGCACCGACCAGTTGCCGATGACCTGGCGGGTGCCGTCCTTGGCGACCACGACCATCTCGCAGTTCAACGGCCCCCTTACGCCGCCGAGTTCCAGGCCGATGTGGGTGCCCCAGCCCTTCTCCTCGAGCGCGATCGCCCCCGTGGCGCCGTCGGCCCCGGTCACCGAGCCCTGCGCGGGATGCCGCTCGCCGGTGAGCATCAGTGTCCCGGACGGCGTCGTCGGCATGACGTGCCCCGGCTCCGCGGAGGTCTGCTTGCCCGCGTCGTCCGACGAGTCGAAGCCGCCACCGATGGCCACCCCGGCGAGCACCAGCACCGCGGCGGCCGCCGCGGCGGCGAAGGCGGTCGCGGCGCGCCGGACGCGGCGGCTGCGGGCCGCGGCGAGGTCGACCACAGGAGCGACTGGCGCGACAGGCGCGACAGGCGCTTCGGGCCGGTCAGGGACAGCAGGTGCGACAGGCGGGGCCGCGGCCGTGATGGGAGTGAAGGCGTCGGCCTCGATGTCGGCGAACAGGCCCCGCATGTCGCCGATATCGGCAAGTTCCGCGGTGCACGCCGCACACCCGGCCAGGTGCGCCTCGAACGCCCGGCGGTCGTCGTCCTCCAACAGGCCGAGGGCGTAGGCGCCGACGTCGGTGTGCTCGACGGACCCGCTCATCGTTCCACCCCCCTCTCCTCGAGTGCGATCTTCAGCGCGCGCACCGCGTAATAGACCCGGGACTTCACGGTACCCACGGGGATCCCCAGGGCCTCGGCGGCCTGATTGACACTGCGGTCGCGCAGCACCGTCTCGACCAGCACCTCGCGGTGTGCGGGGGACAGCGACTGCAGCGCGTCCGCGACGACCATGCTGCGGAGCAGCGGCTCCCACTGGTCGTCCGCGGGGACGAACTCCAGCGGCTCCGGGTTGACCTCCTGGGGCCGCGCACTGCGGGCCCGGCGGTCGTCGATCACGATCCTGCGGGCCACCGTGGCCAGCCACGGCATCAGCGACTTGCCCTCACCGTCCTGGAGTCCGGTGTTCCGCCAGGCACGCAGCAGCGTCTCCTGCACGACGTCCTCGGCCCACTGCCGGTCGCCGCCGGTGTGCTTCAGGCAGAACGACAGGAGCGGGACGGCGTACTGGCGGTACATCCGCTCCATACGTATGTCGTCCGCGTCGGCTTGCTCGTCGGCTTGTTCCTCGGCGTGTTCCTCGGCCTGCTTGTCGGCCTGGTGGGCAGCTTGGCAGGCGGCGGCCGCGCCGACCTGGTCGGCAGCCGCTAAATCGCTGCGTCTTGCCGTCCGCTCGCCCCATGCGGAGAAGAACCCCATACGCGCCGACCCTCGTTTCCCCGACCCTCGCACGATTCGAGCAGGCTAGTCGCCCGGCCTCCGGGCTGTCGCCTTCGTGCGCCCGCACTGCGAGACGGCGCCGGTGCGGCGCCGGTGTGGCACCAGTTCAGCCTTCGGCGGGCCCGGCGTCCGGCGCGGGGCGGATGTCGGCCCACAGTGCGGCCGCGTCCGGGGACGCCGGCGCGGCGGTCGCAGGGGAGTGGGCGGAGTCGTGCGGCCACCACACGCCGTGGCCGGCCGCCAGCACGGTGCCGTCGTACGACCATGTGCCCTGCAGAACGTAGAACACCCCGGCGTGCCCGGGCGGCGGGGTCGCCGGGCCGGTCACGCGGCGCACGTCCGCGGCCCACCCGCCGCGGCGCGTCATGATGTTGAAGTCGCGGCTGCTGCCTCCGGTGAGCGTCGCGCCGAGCGCGATGTCGCCCGGGAATGCGAACGGCTCGCCCGCGCGGACGAGCAGATGGTCCACCCCGCCCTCGCCGACCAGGCGTACACCGTCGCCGGACAGCAGCGTGATCGACCGGTCGACGCCCGGGAACACCGAGAACGGCCCGTCCTGCGCGATCGTCGCGATGCTGGCCCGCCACCCCCAGGCCGCCGCCGGTGCCGGTCCCTCCGAGCCGGCCGGTCCGGAGGCGATCTCACGGGTCTCACCGCCCCCGTTGCGCCACGGGCTGACCGGCAGGGTCTCGACATCGAAGTGGTTCACGTGCACGCCTCCTGCGGGACGGCGCTGTCCCGCGGCATCGGATCGGGTCCGGCAGGGGGTGTGTCTCCCCGCACCGCCGCAGATCCTATGCCGCCCCGGTGCCCTGCCCTCCGAGCGGTCGGCCCGCCCCCGCAGCGGCCCGCCGCGCATCCGATAGCGGTATCCGGGCAGCGGCAACAAGGACACAGAAGGGCAGAGGCATGAAGACGAGCACAGTCAGCCCCGGCTCCACCGCCGCCGAGCAGCCCGGAGCCGGCGGAACCGCGGTGCGGGTCGCGGCCCGTTTCGGATTCGTCGCGCGCGGCGTGGTGTACATCCTGGTGGGCGCCCTGGCGCTGCAGATCGCCTTCGGGGAGCGGGACACCGAGGCGGACCGCAGCGGCGCGGTGGGCGAGTTGGCGCGGCAGCCGTTCGGCGGCGCGCTGGTCTGGGCGTTGGGCATCGGGCTGGCCTGCATGGCGCTGTGGCGGCTGTCCGAGGCCGTCTTCGGGGCCGCGGGCCCGGAAGGAGACAAAGCCTCCCGACGCCTCCTGGCGTTCGTGCGCTTCGTCTTCTACGGCTTCGTCGCGGGCTCGGTACTGGCCCTCGCCGCCGTGGGCAAGGGCAACGAGTCGAGCGACAAGCAGTCCAAGGACGTCACCGCCGACGTACTCGACCTCCCCGCCGGGCGCTGGCTGGTCGGCATCGCCGGACTCGGGATCGCGATCGCCGGCATCTGGATCGGCATACGCGCGGCCCTGCGGAAGTTCCGCAAGCGCATGGAGACCGGGAAGATCCCCGAGCACCTGCGCAAGGCCGTGGACTTCGTGGGCGTCGCCGGCGGAGTGAGCCGCGGCGCGGTCTTCACCGCGGCCGGCATCTTCGCGGTCACCGCGGCCAAGGACTACAACCCGGACAAGGCCAAGGGCGTCGACGACACGCTCAGGTCGTTCGCCGGCACCCCGGCCGGCCCTTGGCTGCTGGTCGCCGTCGCGGCCGGGCTCGTCCTGTTCGGGGTCTTCTCGTTCGCCATGGCCCGGTGGCGCGAGCTCTGAGGTACGAACTCCCCTGCGCAGCAAGGCCGAACGAGGGTTGACCGGTGCGCCCGGCGGCAATGAAGCGGACATAAGGGCCGAAGGGCGGCACGCGTCCCCGCAGACCGCCCGCAGCGGCATCGGACGGTTCGCACACGCACGGCACTCAGGGTCTCGTCGGGGGAGGATGACTTTGGCCAAGTGTCAGCATTCGACGCGCTCCAGCCGCGGCGGCGTCAACTGCCGCAACCCGGCCGCGCCCGGGTCGAGGTTCTGCGCGCAGCACACCGGAGGCGCCGCGGCCCGGCGGCCGCGGCGCCCGCGCCGGGGCGGAGGCCGCGGACGCAGCCGTACGCGGCACTCCTCGAACGACGGCTGCGGCCTCTTCGTCCTCGGCTTCGTACTCGCGGTCGGGGCGGTCGTCGTGGGGCTGATGGTCTGACCGCGTCAGCCCGTGCGCGCCTCGACCAGGGTGAACGCGGCGGTCGCGCGCGGCTCGCCGTTCACGATGATGTCCAGCTCGCGCGGGCCGGGCGGTTCGGTGCGCGTGGTCACCGGCCGGAACGAGTGGTTCTTGGTGACCGTGAACGTCTCGTCCGCACGCGCCGCGACCCGCTCGGCCAAGTGGAACACCCGGCGCGAACCGTCCCGGCGCACCGCGTACTTGAGGATCAGCGGCCCCGGCGCACCGGCCCGCACCGTGACGGTGAACGGCAGCCGGTCGCCGACCGCGACCTCCGCGGCGACCGCCAGCGCCTCGACCGCCCCGGCTCCCGGCGCCGCTCCCACGAGGGCCAGCGCCTCCGGATGGCCGGCCCGCAACATGCCGCGCAGCGCATGCCGCAGCACGCGGTCGACATGCGTGCCGCCTTCGGCACGCCACCGGGTGAGCAGCGCGAGCGCGGCGTCCGGGTCGTCCTTCGAGAAGTCGTTGACGTGGTTGGCGACGGAACGCCGCACGTACTCGCTCGGGTCGTCCCGCAGCCGGTCCAGGATCGGCACGGTCGGCCCCGGGGCCATCAGCCACCGCACCCGCGAACCCCACGGCAGCCGCGGCCGCGAGCCTTCGGAGGCGAGCCTGCGCAGGTGCTCGTCGTCGGCGTCGGCCCAGTCGCGCATGGTCTTCAGCGCAATGTCGCCGTACCGGTCCAGGAAGGGGCGCACCGCGAACTCGCCCGTCGCATACGGGGTCAGCACCGCGATCGTGGACATGGCCTCGTCGAGGTGGTCGACGCCGTACGTGCCGACGTACTCCGTGGCGGGCCAGCCGCTCCACATGTCCAGCCGCACATGCGCGGTCGCGTCGCGCAGGACCGCCGCGGCTGCGGGGAAGGGCAGCGCGAGCGCCTCGTGCAGCGCACCGGCGACATGCCGGATGCGGTCCTTGAGCTCGCGGCCGTCCAACCCGGCGAGCGCGGCGGCGACGAACGGGTCGCGGGCCGCGCGCCCGGCGGGGGAGGCGGCGGCGATGCCGTCGGCGAGGCGGGTGACGGACCCGGTGTCGATCATGTCCTTGAGCGGCTGTGCCATGCGCGTACGGTGTCAGATCGCTCCGACAACGCGGCGACCGGACACGTCGCCGGGTGCCTTCGGCCGAGCCGCCGTGTGCCGGACCGCACTGCCGGGGTGGGGTGAGCCGTACCCCGGCACAGGGTGGGGGCGCCCTGTCGCGGTGCCGCCCGGGGCGGCCAGCATGGGCGCATGACCTCCGCATCAGAACCGCAGGGCACGGAACCCGGGCCCACGCGGCATGCCGAACCCGCCCAAGGCGTCGCGTCCGGACGGCCCGGCGGACCTGCCGCTTCCGGGAAGCCCCGTGCCCCGGGCGTCCCCCGGACCGGACCCGATGCCCGGGCCCTGCTCGTGCGGATCCTCCGCGAGCCGACCCGCGTGCGCTCGCTCCGCGAACTCCTTTACGGGCTGATCGCGTTCCCGATCGCCCTCACCCTCGCGATCGTGTTCTTCATCGCCTTCGCGGTCTCCGTCTCGCTGACCATCACCGTCGTCGGCATCCCGCTGCTCGCCGTCGTCGTCCTGCTCGGCCGCTACCAAGGCACATTCGACCGGGCCATCGGCCGCACGCTCCTCGGCGCCGACCTGGAGGGGCCGCGTCCGTTCCGGCCCCGGCCCGGCGCCTTCGGCTGGCTCGGCTCTGCCCTCGGCCACGCGGACGGCTGGCGCGGACTGGCGTACCTCGTCGTCCGCCTCCCGGTCACCTTCGTCGCATCCCTGACGGCATGGACCCTGTGGGGCGTCGGCCTCATGTTCCTCAGCTACCCGACCTGGTGGTACGTGGCCGCGACCGACGTCGACCCGGACGCCGGCGTCACGCTCGGCCAGAACCACATGGACAGCTGGTACGAGATCGCCTGGATCACCGCTATCGGCCTGGCCATGGTCCTCGTCGCCCCGTGGGCCGTCCGCCTCGTCGCCAAGGCCGACATCTGGCTCATGCGCGTACTCCTCGGCCCCACCCGCGTCTCCGAGCGCGTCCGCGACCTCGAAGAGACGCGCGCCCTCGCCGTCGACGACTCGGCCGCCCGCCTGCGCCGCATCGAACGCGACCTCCACGACGGCGCCCAGGCCCGCATCGTCGCCCTGGCCATGCACCTCAGCCAGGCGCAGGAAAGGCTCGACGAGGACGAAGGCACCCCCGACCTCACCAAGGCCCGCGCCCACGTCGACTCCGCACTCGGCAACGCCCGCCTGGCCATCACCGAACTGCGCGACCTGGCCCGCGGCATCCACCCGCCGGTCCTGGACGAAGGCCTCGACGTCGCGTTCGCCACCCTCATCGCGGGCAGTGCCGTGCCGGTCCGCATGCACGCCGACATCCCGGTCCGCCCGCCCGCCGCGGTCGAGTCCATCGCGTACTTCTGCGCCGCGGAACTCCTCACCAACGTGGCCCGGCACAGCGACGCCACCGCCGTGCAGCTCGACGTCGTCCGCACCGGTGACACCCTCGTCGTCACCGTGCAGGACAACGGCTCCGGCGGCGCCCGGGTCCGGCCCGGCGGCGGCCTCGCGGGGCTGGCCGAACGCGTCCGCACCGTCGACGGCAGCGTCCGCATCGAGAGCCCCGAGCACGGCCCCACCCGCGTGACCGTCGAGCTGCCGGCCGCCTGAGAGCATCGGGACCATGCGAATCGTGATTGCCGAGGACGCCGCGGTCCTGCGCGACGGACTCGTCCAACTCCTCACCGACCGCGGCCACGAGGTCCCCGCCGCGCTGGCCGATGCGGACGGGCTCGCCGCCGCGGTCGCCGAACACCGGCCCGACGTGATCGTCGTCGACATCCGCATGCCGCCGACGCACACCGACGAAGGGCTGCGCGCCGCGATAGAACTGCGGCGCGCCCACCCGACCCTGGGCGTCCTCGTCTTCTCGCAGTACGTCGAGACCCGCTACGCCGCCCGGCTGCTCGCCGAGAACGCCGCGGGCGTGGGCTACCTGCTCAAGGAACGCGTCGTGGACGTCCGCGACTTCGTCGACGCCCTCGCGCGCGTGGCGGCCGGCGGCACCGCGCTCGACCCCGAGGTCGTCGGCCAACTCCTCGGCGCGGGCCGCCGCGTCGACGCCCTCGACACACTCACCCCGCGCGAGCGCGACGTCCTCGGCCTGATGGCCGAAGGCCGCTCGAACGCCGCCATCGCCAAGGGCCTGAAGGTCAGCGACCGGGCCGTCGAGAAGCACATCGGCAGCATCTTCACCAAGCTCGACCTGCCGCCCTCCGACGAGGACCACCGGCGCGTCATGGCGGTGCTGAAGTTCCTGCGGGGGTGATCCCTTCCGGGTACGGAGCGCCGCACCCGGAAGGGATCGCACGGTCAGGACGCGGGAGCCGACCGCGCGGCCCGCGCCTTCCTGATCCGGGCCTCCGCACTCGCCCCGGAAGCCGGCGCCGAAGCCGAGTCCGCCCTGGACTTCGGCT
>NZ_JAKFHA010000045.1 GCF_021502675.1 Yinghuangia soli | reverse complement strand
CGGCCTGCGCACGTATATAGGGACGCAGCCCTTCTGCGGCCGGTCAGGCCCCCGGATGCGGAGCGGTACCGGGCAGCAGTTCGGCGATGTGGGCGTAGGAGTCGTCCGCGTAGCCCGCGTCCATGCCGCGGCGGGCGACCTCGTAGGCAGCGGAGATCACCGAGGAGTCGATGCCGCGGGTGCGGGAGGCGTCGAGGACGTGGGACATGATGGCCGCCGCCGAGCGGAGGTTCGAGCCGTCCGCGGGGTACTCGCGGGCGTCGATCTTCGCGGCGAAGGCGTCGATGACGTCCGGCAGCAGGCCCGCGACGCCCTTGGCGTAGGGCGCAAGGTCGGTGGCGGTGACACCCTCCGCGCCGGCCAGGGCGAAGGCGTGCACGACGCCGGTCAGCGCGGTCCAGAACACGTCGAGCAGGGCGACGTCGTGGGCGGCGGCCCGGCCGGGGTCCGTGCCCAGGTGCGCACACGTTCCGCCGATGGCGGCGAGCGTGCCGCGGTGGGCCTCGAATATGTCCGCGGGACCGCTGTGCAGGACCAGCGTGGCCGGGCCGCCGATCAGGTACGTCGGGACCATGATGGCCCCGTCGAGGTAGTCGACCCCGTGCTCGCCCGCCCACCGGGCCGTCGCGCGGGCGTCGTCCGGCGTACCGGCGGTGA
This sequence comes from Yinghuangia soli, assembly GCF_021502675.1. GTDB lineage: Bacteria > Actinomycetota > Actinomycetes > Streptomycetales > Streptomycetaceae > Yinghuangia > Yinghuangia soli. Next base: position 63,781 of record NZ_JAKFHA010000045.1, on the reverse strand, counting down.
GGTTGACCAGGGTGCGGCCCTTGAGCGCGGCGGCGTTGGGCTCGACGACGGCCCGGACGGCCTCGTAGTCGAGGACGCAGACCACCACGAGGCCGCCGGCGGCGATGGCCTCGGCGGCGGTCGGGGCCTCGACCGCGCCGTGTTCGAGCAGGCGGCCGGCGCGGCCCGGGGTACGGTTCCACACAGTGGTGGGGTGGCCCGCGGCCAGGAAGGCCGAGGCCAGGGCCTGGCCCATCGGGCCGAGGCCGAGAACGGTGACAGGGGAAGCGGACATGGCGGACTCCCGGTTGGTGACGGTGACCGATCCGCACACGTGCGGCATGGGCGTGGCCGTCGGGGTGTTCGAGGGCAAGTGGAAGGCGTTCATCATGTGGGTGCTCGCCGACGGCCCCCGCCGCTTCGGGGAGACCCGGCGCCTGGTCACGGGGATCAGCGAGAAGGTGCTGACCCAGCAGCTGCGCGAGCTCGAAGCGGACGGCATCGTGCGCCGCGAGGACCACGACGAGGTACCGCCCCGGGTCGAGTACTCGCTGACCGCACATGGCCAACGGCTTTATGGGCTACTGGAGTTGCTCGACGCCTGGGGGCAGGACCATCTGGCCGTGCGGTCGGCGTCGGAGTCGGATGAGGGGCTTGGCGCGCCACTCACAGAATCGCCGCGCATCGCATCATGATCAAGTACGCACCTTGAGGTACGTGCACCGCCGAGCACCCCGATGACGACGCCCCGGGTGCCTCCGCACCGAAGTCGGCGGAGGCACCCGGGGCGTCAGTGCCGCATCAGGCCAGGCGCGCCAGCAGCTCCGCGAAGACCTGCGGCCGGCTGAAGTAGCCGACGTGCGAGGCCGCCAGCGAGTGCACCTCGAACGGGTTGTCCGGGGTCAGCTCGTCCGCCTTGCGGATCATGTAGTCCTGCACGGCCGGGGTGTTGCTGCGGTCCTCGGTGAGCCGGACGTACGTGTGCGGGACGCGTCCCCAGGTCTCGGCCCGGGCCAGCGCCCCTTCTTCCAGCACCCCGTAGTTCTCGTCGGGGTCCAAGGAGTCGAGCAGCAGCCGGAATTGGTGGTCGGTGCCGTCCGCCATGACGGCGGCCTTCAGCTGCGCGAACAGTCCCGGATCGGCGTGTGCGCTACGCCAGTTCAGCCGGGCGACCCCGGGGTCGGCGACGTCCGGCACGGCGATCCGCGCGGCCGCGGCGTCGAGCAGGTTGTCGTCGTCCACGTTCCACGCCTCGGTGAGCATGGCCGGATCGCTGAGGCAGAGCGCGGACAGGTAGACGACCCGGTCGAGCAGGTCGGGCACGGCGTTGGCGACCGCCGTGATGGTCAGGCCGCCGAGGCTGTTGCCGACCAGGACGACCGGCCCCCATTCGGCGAGCCGCTTGAGGACGCCGGCCACGTGGTCGACGTTGTCCTGCAGCGTGACGCCGCGCATCGGCGAGGCGGCGGCGGTCAGTTCGCCGAGGTCCTGCGGCTGCCGGCAGTACGCGGCAGCCGTGTCCGCCAGGTCCCCGTGGCCGGGCAGGTCGACGGCGTGCGAGCGGTGGCCGAGCAGCGCCAGCTCATTCTGCAGCGGGCCCCAGGCCCGGGCGTTGCTGGAACCGCCGTGTACAAAGACAAAAGTGGGGCGCGAGTTTGCGCGCATGGTGAAGATCCTCGTCATCGGGAGGCGAGCGGTGGACGCTGGACCCGATGCCGACGGAGGCCGGCACCGCGGTCAGATCGCCGACCGGGTGCGAATCGCCTGCCAGTTGTGGATGACGGAATACATGATCATGACCCTAGCAGGACCGCGTCCGGCACTTCGCGCGGTTTCCTGCCGCATCTCCGCGTGACGCGGCGGTGGGCACACGGTCGGGCCACGCGCCTAGCACGGACCAGAGCGTCGGGCTGCCACGGCTATTTGATGTCGGTGTCGCCCAGGGCTTCGAGGACGTTGCGGAGGCTGTCGGCGGCGTTGTCGATCAGGGCGGGGTCGATGTCGGCCAGCAGGCGGGCGTAGTTCGCGAGGTGGTCGGCGAAGACGGCGCGGGTGACTTCGTGGCCGTGTTCGGTGAGGCGGATCTTGACGGTGCGGCGGTCTTCGCCGTCGCGGACGCGTTCCACCAGGCCCTTGGCTTCCATCTTGTCGATGCGGTTGGTGATGGTGCCGGAGGAGACCATCGAGGCCTTGAGGAAGGTGCCGGCGGTCAGGGCGTAGGGCGGGCCGGAGCGCTGCAGGGTGGTGAGGACGTCGAACTCGCCGACGTCCAGGCCGTGGCCGGATGCGACGGATTTGACGGACTTGTCGACCACGAGGGCCAGGCGCTGGATGCGTCCGAAGAGGCGGACGGGCGCCAGGTCCGCCGCGAGGTCGGGGCGTTCGGTTTCCCACTGGTCGATGATCGCGTCCACGGCATCGCTCATTGCCGGCACTCCTCTCGGTACGTCTTTCCTCGGATCAGACTCTATCAGTTTTGATTCTCTTAGTTTCGAGATATTTGACTCTGAGATAGCCAGATGTTGTTATCTCACTACCGAGATTGCCGAGTCGGATCGGCGCCTCCCCTCCCTGCCACTGGAGCGTCCTGCCATGTCGTCGTCCCTGCAGATCCATGCCCGTCCGCAGTCCCCGGCCGCCCCGGCGTCGGGACCAGCCGATGCCAAGACCGCGACGGGGCGACAAGTCCCGGCGTTGTGGCTGGCGTTGCTGGCCACGCCGGTCGCGGCGAGTGCGAACGGGCCGGTGCTGATCCTGCCCGACATAGCCGATTCGCTCGGGGTCCGTACGGCCACCGCGACCTGGCTCGTCACCGTGTTCGCGTGGGGGCTGGCGGTCGGTACGCCGCTGATGGCCGCCCTGCTGCGGCGCTGCGGCATCGGCGTCACGCTCAAGGCCAGTGCCGTGCTGATCGCGGCCGGTACCGCGGTGCTTGCCGTGGCGCCGTGGCTGCCGCTCGCGATGGTCGGGCGCGCGGCGCAGGCCGCGGGCGGTGCGGGGCTGGTCACCACGGCGATGAGCCTGGCCGGTTCGGTGCGCCGGATGGGCGTGATCACGGCAGGCTTCGGGACGTTGGGGGCGGTCGGCCCGCTGCTCGGGTCGACGCTGGCCGGAGCCGTCTCGTGGCGGCTGTCGCTGGCCGTGGGGGCGGTCGCCCTGCCGGCCGTGCCGGCTGTGCTGCGGCGTGCCGACCTGGCCGCGCCGGAGCAGCGCACCCCGTTCGACGGACGCGGCGCCGCGCTGCTGGTTCTTGCCGCGACGTCCTTGGTGCTCATCCCGCGCTACCCGCTGCCCGCGGTGGCCGCGTCCCTGGCGTCGGGTGCGCTGCTGGCGCTGCACGTGCGGGCCGTGCCCGACGGCTTCCTGCCCGCTTGGCTGCTGCGCGCCCGGGTGTTCGTCCTGTCCGCCGTGCTGGCCTGCACGCTGTCGACGTCGTACTTCACGCTGCTGTTCACCATCCCGCAGCTGCTCCGCGACCGCACCGACTGGTCGGCGTCCGCCATCGGCACCGGGCAGATGGCCGCGCTTCTCGTCGGCTCGGCGGTGTCCATGCTGCTGGCCGCGGCCTCGGCCCGGATGAGCCGTACGCAGGTCCTGGCGATCCTGCTCACGCTCGGCACGCTCGCTCCGGTGGCGGCGGCGCTGACCCCGTGGGCGCTGCTCCTCCTGCCGGTCGCGACCCTGGCCGTGATCGCCACGAGCGCCGGGCAGGCGACCCTCGCGGTGTACGCCACCACGGCCGCCACTCCGGCGCAACGTCCCACCGCGATCGGGATGTTCAGCCTCTGCTACCAGCTGGGCGGGGCCTTCGGTCCGGCCATCGCCGCGGTCATCGCGCTGGGTGGCTGAGCACCGCAGGGTACGAAGCAGAGGAAGCCAAGGAAGCAAAGTACGAAGCCGCCTCGGCCGGACGCAGAGTCCCGGCCGGGGCGGCTTTTCGCGCTGCGATCCGTACGCGTCAGGCCGGCCCGCCGAGCCCGGGCGGGCCGGTCTTTCGGCGCGCCGCGAAGCCGGGGCGTTCCGGGCCGCCCAGGCCCTGGAGGTCCGCGGCCGCGGACAGCGTGCGGTAGTGCGGGTCGGGGGCCGCGTGCGGGACCATCCGGTCCAGGAGTGCGAGCCGTTCCAGCAAGGGCTCGTGGCGCTCTTGCGGGGCATGGAAGTCGACGCGGGCGATCAGGGCCCGGAGCCGGCGGGCGATCTGGGGGTTGCCGGCGCCGTAGAGAAGGATCTCGTCGAGGGCCAGGGAGACCAGGTCGCTCCAACTCGGCGCGGGGCAGCGGACCCGGATGCCGCCCTCGTCGTCGACCAGTCCGAACGTGCCCAGGGCGCGGCCCGAGAGTTTCAGCAGCGCGTCCTCGATCTGGTCGAGTGCCTGGACGGCCGTGGTGGGGTCGTTGACCGCCGGGGACAGCGCCCGGATCGCGATGTCCGCGAGCAGCCGCAACCCGTAGGCCGGGTCCTGCTCGAAGGTGCGCGTCGGGCCGACGCCGAGCGCGGCGGACACCGCGGCGGCCGGCTCGCGGACGTCCGTGCCGGGCGGCGCGGCGATCTGCGCGATGCGCGCGGAGCCGCCCACGAAATCGCCGACGGCGACGGTCATTTCGATGCGGCAGCCGGTGCGGGCGGCCCAAGCGACGAGCTCGCGTTCGTCGAAGGAGCTCACGGTCCCGGGGCGGCCGGAGAAGCGGACATCGGTCCGCCGGAGCCCGTCGGCCGCGGGGCCGGGGTCCGGGTCGACCGGCCCGGACTCCCCGTACGCGGCGGGGTACACGTCCTCGACGACGTGGTGCAGGCGCTCGCCGACGGCCCGGGAGAGTCCGCCGCCGGTGACGACCGAGCGGAGTGCGGCCAGCATGTTCAGTACGACGATCGTGTCGAAGAGCACGAGGGCCACGGCGAAGGTGACGGCGAGGCGCGGGGTCTCGTCGGAGTCGACGTGGCTGAGGGCGACGAGCGCGTACAAGGCGGTGCCGACGAGCAGCGCGAAGACGGTGAGGAACCGCCCGAAGTAGTGCAGGGCGCCGACCAGGCGCGGCGACATCGCCTGGATGGTCTGGATCACCAGGGTGACCGCGGTCAGCACGAAGCCGGCCAGGGTGATCATGGCGGCGGCGATGGCGGCGAGGGCCGCCTGGGCGGTGGAGGCGCTGAAGCCCAGGCCGCCCGACGGCAGGTGCGGCTCCAGGTTGGGCAGCGCCCACCCCAGGAAGCCGCCGCCGACGATGATGGCCAGCGACCCGATCCGCCCGCCCTTTTCGAAGCGCGCCGGGCGGCTCCGCCCGCGGGGCGAACGGATCCGTTCGACGTTCACTGCTGATCCCGGCCGCGGCTCGCGACGTCCTGGGGATCCGCGCACGGCAGGCGGTCGCGGAGCTGTGCCCGCCGTCGCTCGACGAAGGTCTGCGCAGGCTCGGAGTGCGAAATCATGCCCATAGATTTGCACTATTTGCCGGAATTCATACGTATCGACAGGCCGCCGCGTGCGGCACCGGCCCGGAAGCCGGGCCGAGGCGTCGCGGCGGCTTCACCCCGGCGCCGGGGCGTGCCGGTCAGCGCGCCGTGAGCATGGCGACGACGGCTTCGGCGACGCGGGCCGCGCGCTCGGGCGAGGCCTGCTCCGCGCCCTCGACGGTGGCCACGAAGTAGCCGCGCACCAGCAGGAAGAGGGTGTCCGCGGCGAGGTCGGGGGCGGCCACCTCGGCATCCGCCGCGGCGCTGCGGAGCTCCTCCCAGGTGGCGGCGGCTTCGCCGGACGTCGGTGCATCCTGGGTCGGCCCGACGCGGCTGGAGGAGAGCATCTCGATCCACAGGCCGCGCAGCACGAGGTCGTCCGGCTCGGTACTGAGGAACCACTCGACGGTCGCCCGGAGCCGCGCGGCGCCCTGGAGTCCCGCTATGTGCGACTCCAACTCCTCGCGCCAGCGCGGCTCGGCGGCGTCGACGGCGTTGGTGATCAGGGCGACGCGGGTGGGCACGTAGTTGGTGACCATCGCCGTGGAGCCGCCGAGTTCGTTCGCCACGGCGCGGATGGTCACGGCACGGGCCCCGTCCCGGGCGGCCACCGCCAGGGTCGCCTTGGCGATCGCCCTGAGGCGTTCGGCTTCGTCGACGTCGATCGGCATGTGCACACACCTATATGGGAATGCGGCGGCCCGGTGAACCCCCGTGGGACAACATTGTTATATCACGCGGGCGAGCCGCTCCCGCGGGTGCCGAGCGCGGCGGGATCGGCCCGTACCAACGGGACCGGCCCCGCCGCGCGGCAGTCGTCAGCCTCCGCTGCCCGTCGCGCCCAGGTAGGCCGCCCAGGGCATGCCCATGTACGCGAACGACGCCGGGGCGCCGCTGATCCGCTTGTTCAGGTACATGCGCTCGTACGGCGCGACGAGGTACACGACGGGGAGCGTCGGCGTGAACGACGCCATCGCGTCGGCGTACGCCTGCGCGGCCGCCACCGGGTCCGCGGCGGTCCGGGCCTTCGCCAGCAGCTGCGTCGCGGTGGGGTTGTCGTAGCCCATCCAGTTGAACAGCGCCCCGGGGTTGACCATGTCGGCCACGTACGCGGCCGCGTCGGGCGCGCCCACGTAGCCGAAGGTGACCACCAGGTCGAGGCTCTGCCGGATGGCGGGGTCGTAGAACAGCGAGGACATCTCGGTCGGTTGGAGCTGCCGGATCTCCAGGTCCACGCCGATCTGCTTCGCCGCACCCTGGAAGAACGTGGCGATCTGCAGGCTCCGCTGGTCGCCGGCCGGTATCGCGGTGACCAGGGGCCGGGCCGGGGCGCCGACCTGGGCGAGTACCTTCTTGGCCTGCTCCAGGTCCGGCTCGGGCACGCCGGGCAGGGCCGCATAGGCGGTGTTGAGCTGGATGCCGGCCGGGTCGCCGGCCCAAGTGCTCGGGGGTGCCAGTGACTTCAGCTCGTCGGCGGCGCCGCCGAACGAGTTCTTGATCAGCGCCTTGCGGTCCACTGCCAGCGACAGCGCGTCCAGCAGCCGCCGGTCGGCGGCGGGCGACTGGGCGTTCGCCGGGACCACGAGCACGTTCTGCGTGGACGGCCCGAGGTACACCGAACCGCCGCCCCCGCCCAGCGCCTTCGCGCTGCTCGGCGGCAGTTCGTAGGTGCCGTCGACGTCGCCGGAGAGAAGCGCACTGGTGAGCGTGTTGCTGTTGGTGATGAAGCGGAAGACCACGCGGCCGATCTTCGGCTTGGCCGTCGCATCCCAGTAGCCGTCGTTGCGCTCGATGGTGATGCTGTCGCCGGACTTCCACGAACTCAGCTTGTAGGGACCGGTGCACATCACGCCGCCGGCCGATGTCCCGTACGCCGCCCCCGCCTTCTTGGCGTACGCCTCCTGGACCACCGCGCCGAACGGGGTGGCCAGTGCCTTCAGCAGCGACTGGTTGGGACCGTCGGTGCGGATGGTCACCTGGTCGGCACCGGTTGCCTCGATACCGGTGACGCCGACCAGGGCCGCACCGTAGATGCCCTGCGTCGCCGGGTCCATCTGGCGCCGCAGGCTGTAGGCGACGTCCTCGGCGCGCATCGGCGCGCCGTCCCAGAACGCGACTCCCTGACGCAGCGTCAGCACCAGGGACCGCTCGTCGGCCCAGACCGCCTTCGCGGCCAGCCCCTGCCCCACCGAGAAGTCCGCATTCAGGCGCATGAGCGGTTCGCAGAGGTTCGCGCCGACGGTCTGCGGGGAGTAGTCGCCGGACTTGGCCGGGTCGAGCGTCGTCGGCTCGCCGAAGGGCAGCGCCCAGGCGATCTCGTCGAGCGTCCCGGTGCCCGCGGGGGTCATGGTGACCAGCTGCCCTGCGGCGTCGCCGGTACCGGCCTCGCCCCCGCCGCCGGAACAGGCGGCGGTGCCGGCGAGGGCTACGGCCAGCACCCCGCCGAGCACGCGTCTACGGAGGGGTCTGTTGCTTGTGCGCAGGGCTCTTTTGCCGGTCATGACGAAGCTCCTTGGCGGGGAAGGAACGGCGGTCGGAGGCCGGGACATCGGGTCCGATCCCGGTCCGCAGGCACGCCAGCCGTGAAAAACGAACGTCATATAACGTCGTTTCATCATCCAGGCTTCCATCCCGTGAACAAACCCGTCAAGCCCTCCGCGGCGACGACTCCCGCACGCGGCGTGAGGTATTGACGCCGGGCGAAGCGTTCTGAAACGCTGTTATATGACGTAGTTGTTTCTTCTCGTCCTTCTCCTCAGTAGGTGCCTATGAGCCTCGCCTTCGAGCGCGTCCCCGCGCAGCCCGTGCCCGAGCACGCCCGGCAACACATGGTCCGGATGCGCGACGGGCTGAGGCTCGCCACCGACGTGTACGGGCACGACCGCGGCCCGGGGCCGGCCGTCCTGGTCCGGCTGCCGTACGACAAGAACAGCCGGTACGTGTTCTTCGACCGGGTCGCCGAGCGCTTCACCGCCCGCGGCTACGTCCTGGTCGTCCAGGACGTCCGGGGGAAGTTCCGTTCGGAAGGCGCCACCCTCGGCTGGACCGGCGAGGTCGACGACGGCTACGACACGATCGAGTGGGTCACCCGGCAGCCGTGGTCGAACGGCGCGGTCGGCATGTTCGGCGACTCGTACTACGGATTCACCCAGTGGTCCGCGGTGTCCAGCCAGCACCCGGCCCTGCGCGCCATCGTCCCCCGCGTCACGACGACCGGCGTGCGCCCCGGCCTCGCCACGTACGACGCCTCGGTCGCACAGCCCTGCTGGCTCGAAGGGGTCGACTACCAGGCGCACATCTGGATCGACAACGAGACCTACGAGTACGAGGCCGACCTCACCAAGCGCCCGCTGGTCGCCGCGTACGAAGAGGCCTTCGCGGCCATCGGCAAGCGGTCGGACGGCTTCGACCTGGCCGTCCACGGCATCGAACTCACCGCGTACAACGGGCCGCACCCCTACGACGCCCGGCCGGTCCCGGTCCTGCACTGCGTGGGGTGGTTCGACAACCTCGGCATCGCGCACATGCGCGACTACACCGAGCTCGCGAAGCGCCCGGCCTGGGCCGCCGTCCAGTACCTGTACGCCGACACGATCGACCACGAGAACTACTTCCTCGAACAGGCCCCGGTACAGCCCGAGAACGACCACATGGCCGACGACGCGGCGCTGAGCACGATGCTCGACGCCTACTGCGGACCGGCCCTGGAGTTCTTCGGCGTCTTCCTCAAGGACGAGGCCGCTCCTGCCTCGCTGCCGCGCGTCCGCTGGAAACTCGGGCACGCGGGGTGGCGGACGTCGCCGGCCTGGCCGCCGCCCGGCGCCGTGCCGCTCGACCTCGAACTCGGCGCCGCACACGCCGCCTTGGGCCCCCTGCCCGGCGGCACGCTGAGCCCTGCCGCCGACGATGCGGCGGACCGGTCCGAGGAGGCCGTCTCCTGGCGGTACGACCCGGACGACCTGGTGCCGTCGGCGGTGGCGAACACCTTCATGCAGCTCCACGGCCACCCCGACGAAAGCGCCACCGCGGCCCGCGACGACGTACTGGTCTTCACCACCGCGGCCGCCGAGGAGCCTCTCGACCTGGCCGGACCGGTCAGCGCGGTGCTGCACGTCGAGAGCACCGCACCGACGTACGACCTCTTCGTCCGGCTCCTGGACGTCGCCCCGGACGGCGCCGCCCGGCTCGTCCTGCGCGGCTGCGTGCAGGCCGACGCACCCGGCCCGTGGCAGGTCGGCCTCGGGCACACCGGGTACCGATTGCGGCCCGGCCACCGCCTCGCGCTGATGGTGGCGAGCAGCGACTTCCCCAACCACGTGCCCAACTCCGGGACCGCGGAGAACCCGTGGTTCACCACGGCGCCCAAGGCGAGCCTGCAGAAGCTCACGACCGGCGGCGCCCGCCCGTCCCGGCTCCGCCTCACCGTCCTCGCCGCGCCGGCGGGCCCCGAAGGAGGCGAGCGGCCATGACCGCCTCCTTCCTCGCGACCCGGCTGACGATGCTGGTCGTGACCGTCTTGGTCGCGAGCCTCGGCATCTACGGGGCGTTCATGCTGGCCCCCGGCGACCCCGCGACCCTGCTGGTGGGCGGCGCACGCAAGCCCGACCCGGCGGTCCTTGACCGGATACGCGCCGAATACCACCTGGACGACCCGTTCTTCGCGGGCTGGTGGCATTGGTTCAGCGGCTGCCTGCACGGCGACTTCGGGAGGTCGCTCGTCTACCGCGACAGCGTCGGCCACCTCATCGGCGAGCGGGCCGGCGACACGTTCGCCCTGGTCGCGTACGCCGCCGTGCTCGTCCTGGTGCTCGGCACCGCGATCGGGACGGTCGCGGCCCTGCGCGGCGGCCGTACCGAAGCGCTCCTGACCGCGGCGACCTCCGGCGTGATGGCCGTACCGACGTTCATCATGTCGGTGCTGCTGATCTGGGTCTTCGCGGTCGAACTGCCCTGGTTCCCGGTCTACGGCTCGGGCACGGGCTTCGGCGGGACGCTCTCGCATCTCACCCTGCCCGCGGTCGCGCTGGCCGTGTCGTGGGTGGGCTACGTCGCGCAGGTGACCCGGACATCCGTCCGGACCGAACTGCGCGGCGAGCACGTCGAGACCGCCCGCAGCCGCGGCGTGCCCGAGTCCGTCGTCATCCGGCGGCATGTGCTGCGGAACGCCTCGGGACCGATCTTCGCGGTCTCCGGGGTGGGCATCGCCGGGCTGATCGCCACCACTGCGGTGGCCGAGCAGGCCTTCGGGATCGGCGGGCTCGGCGCCCTCATGATCGACGCCGCACTGAAGCAGGACCTGGCGGTCGTCCAGGCCGTATCGCTCCTGTTCGTCGTCCTCTTCGTCGCCGTGAACACCGTCGTCGACCTGGTGAGCGCGGCACTCGACCCCCGCACCGCGCAAGGAGGCAGCAGATGAGCACCGCACCGGCACCCGTGCTCCCCTCCGCCGGCCGCACCCCGCCGGTACGCCGCCGGCGCCTCGACACGGCGACCCTCGCCGCGGCCGCCGTGGTGGGCGTGTTCGTCCTGCTCGCGCTGTTCGGGCCGCTGCTCGCCCCGCACGACCCGAACGCGGTCGACCCGCTGGGCGTGAACGCCGGCTCTTCGGCCGGGCACCTCCTGGGGACCGACGACACCGGCCGGGACATCCTGTCGCGGATCCTCTGCGGCGCCCGCGCGAGCATGGCCGCCCCCGCACTGGTCGTCCTCGTGTCGACCGCCGCGGGCACCGCACTCGCGCTGTGCGCCGCGTGGTTCGGCGGTTGGACGGACCGGCTGGTGTCCGGCGCGCTGGACGTCGTCTTCGGCTTCCCGGGGCTGATCATGGCGGTGCTGGCGGCAGCCGTCTTCGGCCCGGGGCTCGCGGCGCCGGTGATCGCCCTGTCGATCGCGTACCTGCCGCTGGTGACCCGCGTCGTCCGCGCCGCCGCCCTCAAGGAGCGCTCGCTGCCGTACGTGTCGGCGCTCGGCCTCCTCGGCGCGTCCACACCGCGGATCTGGCTGCGGCATCTGCTGCCCAACCTGGCACCGCTGATCCTCGTGCAGGCCACGATCGGCTTCGGCTACGCCCTGCTGGACGTCGCAGCCGTCTCGTTCATCGGCCTCGGCAGCCAACCGCCCGCTCCGGAATGGGGATTGATGGTGTCCAACGGCGCGCCCGGGATTCTCACCGGCCAGCCCCAGCAGTCCCTCTACGCGGGCCTGATGATCGTCGTCCTGGTGATCGCGGTGAACCTGCTGGGCTCCGGGCTGTCCCGACGCCTGCCGGGAGGGGCCGCATGAGCGCCGCCGCGCCGCTGCTCGACATCCGCGGCCTGCGCATCGACCTGCCGACCGGCGCGGGTTCCGCGACCGCGGTACACCGCGTCGACCTGGCCCTCGCCGCGGGCGAAGCGGCCGCCCTGGTAGGCGAGTCGGGGTCGGGCAAGTCGCTGACCGCCCGCTCTGTGCTGCGGCTGCTGCCGCCCGGCGCCGAGGTGCACGGCGAACTCCGTTTCGCCGGCGAGTCCGTCCCCGGTATGTCCCGCACCCGGCTCCGGGAGTTCCGGGCGGGCGAGGTCGCGATGGTCTTCCAGGATCCGCGTGCGCACATCAACCCGGCCCGCAGCGTCGGGGACTTCCTGGTCGAAGGGCTCACCGCCGCCCGCGGCGTCCCGGTCCGCGAGGCCCGCCGACGCGTCGAGGCGGTGCTGCAGGAAGTCGGGATCCCGGACGCCGAGCGCCGCATGCGCCAGCGGCCCGGGGAGCTGTCCGGCGGCCTGCTGCAGCGCGTCATGATCGCCGCGGCGCTCGCCGCCGAGCCCAAGCTGCTCCTCGCCGACGAACCGACCACCGCCCTGGACGTGACCACCCAGGAAGAGGTCATGGCCATCGTCACCGAGGCCCGCGAAGCGCGCGGACTGGCCATGCTCTTCATCACCCACGACCTCGAACTCGCCGCGGCCGTCTGCGACCGCGTCGTCGTCATGTACGCCGGGTCCACGGTCGAGGAACTGCCGTCCGGCGCACTGCACCACGGCGCCGCACACCCGTACACGCGGGCCCTGCTGGCGTCGCGTCCCAGCGTCGGCGACACCGCGTCGGGGCTCCGGGCCATCGCGGGCCGCCCGCTGTCCGGCTTCGAGGTGCCGGCCGGCTGCAGCTTCGCCCCGCGCTGCCCGCGCGCCCGCGACGCCTGCCGCACCGACACCCCGCTGCTCCGGGCCGCGGGCACCGGGACCAGCGCCTGCCACTACCCGCACATCACCGAGGAGGCGGAGCAGCGTGCTTGAGGTCCGCAACCTGCGCAAGACGTTCGGCGACTTCGTCGCGGTCGACGACGTGGCCTTCCGGTTGGAGGTGGGCGGGTCGCTCGCGGTCGTCGGGGAATCCGGCTCCGGCAAGACCACGACGGCCCGCATGATCGCCGGGCTGGAGCAGCCCACCGCCGGGAGCATCGCGGTCGCCGGGAAGGAGCGCGGCCCCGGGCGCCCGCGCGGCGCCGGCCGCCGGGCCCGCGCGCGGGAGATCCAGATGGTCTTCCAGGACCCGTACTCCTCGCTCGACCGCCGCCAGCGCGTCCGCGACGCGGTCGCCGAGGCCGTACGGCTGCACCGGCCGCTCCGCGGCCCGGCCCTCGCCGCGCGCGTCGACGAACTGCTGGACCTGGTGGGCGTGGACGAACGCCAGGCCGGTTCGCTCCCCCGGGCGCTGTCCGGCGGCCAGCGGCAGCGCGTCGCCATCGCCCGCGCGCTCGCGGCGGAACCGCAGGTCCTGATCCTGGACGAGGCGGTCGCGGCACTCGACGTGTCCATCCAGGCCCAGATCCTCAACCTGCTGGCGCACATCCGCACGACCACCGGGACCACCCTGCTGTTCATCACCCACGACCTGGGTGTCGTCCCGCACATCTGCGACGAGGTCCTCGTGATGCGCTCCGGACAGGTCGTGGAGAGCGGCCCGGTGCCGTCGGTGCTCCGGGAGCCGCAGCACGACTACACGCGGCGCCTCGTCGCGTCCGTCCCGAAGCCGGGCTGGAAGCCCCGGCGCCGCGCGCAGCCGCCCGCGGCCTGAACAGGCTTTCCGGCGGGCGGCCTGCCGAAGGCCGCCCGCCCCCCTTCGCTCCAACGCTCTTTCGCTCTTCGCCCCTTGGGAGTCTTCGTGAGTTTCACCCCCGCCCTGGAATACGTCTTCGAGATCCGGGCGCACATCGCCCCGACGCTGCATGTCGGCAACGGCGACGGCGAGAAGACCGAGTTCACCCCCATCACCGGCGGGACCGTGGACGGCCCCCGGCTGCGCGGAAAGGTCCTGGCCGGCGGGGGCGACTGGAGCAGCACCCGCGGGGAGATCTGCGAACTCGACGCGCGCTACCTGCTCCAGGCGGACGACGGTGCGGTCATCGACATCGTCAACCGCGGCTACTACCACCCGGATCCGTCCGCCCCCGACCAGTTCGACGGCGGTCTGCAGGTCACCGAGACCGGCCACTACTACCGCACGTCGCCGGTGTTCCGGACCGACGCTCCGGCCCACCGGTGGCTGGCCGAGAGCGTCTTCGTGGGCCTGGCCCGCCCGGACGGCGAGGACGTCGTGGTGATCCGGATGTACCGGCTGCGCTGACCGCACCTGCAAAGGACCCGGCCCCGGGGCGACTTCGGTCGCCCCGGGGCCGTTCTCGTCCCGGATGCCCGGCATGGCGGTAGCAGGAGAACGCGGGAAGGCCCGGCGCGATCGATCGCGCCGGGCCTTGTGTCCGTGCCGGACAACCGTGCCGGACTACCGTGCGGGGAAGGGCGGTGCGAAGAGCGGGGTGCGGTCCTCGACGGCCTGGGCGGCGTCCAGGATCAGCTCCTCCTCGAAGCGGCCGCCAATGAGCTGCACGCTGACCGGCAGCCCGTCGGCGAGCAGCGCCGGCACGGTGACCGCCGGGAACCCGAGTGCCGGGACCGCGGCCATCGGCCATTGCGCGGCGATGAGTTCGGCGCCGCGCTCGAGGCTCGCCGCGTCCGCGTCGTGCTCGAAGGGCAGTTCGGCACTGACCGGGGTCAGCAGCACGGTGTCGGAGCCGAGGAGTTCCTGGAGCCGCGTGATGAGCGTGCCGCGCCGGGCCCAGCCGTGGATGTAGGCCTGCAGCGACGGGGTTTCGCCCCACACCCGGGCCGCCGCCGCGAACGAGTACTCCAGCGACGTCTTGAACGCCTCGTCGCCGACCTGCCGGGCCAGCGGCAGCGTGGGCCGGAAGTCCTCGAAGATGAGCAGCTGCCAGATGCGCGCCGCCTCGGCGAGCACGTCCGCAGCCGCCGGGTCGTCGTCCTCCTCGACCCGGTATCCGGCGTCGGCAAGGTGGGCCGCGGCCAGTTCCACCGCGCGCTCGACGGCCGGGTGCGAGGCCACGGTGCCGATGCCGCGGACCACCTTGACGGTGACCGGGCCGCTCGGTGCGGGCCGGTCCGGCAGCGCGGGGACACCGAACGGGACGCGCAGGTCCGCCCGGGACATCGCGTGCAGGGCGAGGCGGGTGTCGGCGACGTCGCGGCCCAACGGCCCTTCGACGGCCCAGCCTTGCACGGTCAGCGGGAAGTCGAGCTGCTCGAGCGTCCCGTCCGGCCCCGGCACCATCGCGGGCGGCGCCCAGTCCGACACGCGGCCGACCGTGGGCCGGATGCCCACGACGCCGCAGCACGCAGCCGGGTAGCGGATCGAGCCGCCGATGTCGTTGCCCTGCGCCAGCGCGGTCATGCCGACAGCCAGCGAACTGGCCGCGCCGCCGCTCGAACCGCCGGGCGTGCGCTTGTCGTCCCACGGGTTGAGGGTGCGCCCGTGCAGGTCGTTGTCGGAGAACCAGCGGTACGAGAACGCGGGCGCGTTGCTGCGGCCCAGCAGGATCGCACCGGCCTCGCGGAGCGCGGTCACGCACGCCGCGTCCGCCTCGGCGGGCGCGTGCGCCAGGGCGGCGATGCCGTGGCTGGTGATCCGGCCGCGCTGGTCCGTGTTGATCTTCGTGGACACCGGGACGCCGTGCAGCGGCCCGAGGGGACTCCCGTCCGCCACGGCCGCATCGGCACGCCGCGCGTCGGCCAGCGCCTCGTCGGCGTGCACGTCCACGAGGGCGTTGAGGACCGGGTTCGTCTGCTCGATGCGGTCCAGGAACGAGCGCGTCACCTCCACGGCCGAGGCGGTACGCGTCCGGATCGCCTCGGCCAGCGCCGCGGCCGGCAGCTGCCAGAGTTCGGACGGCCCGGTGGACGCGGTCGGCAAGGGAGGGGTGGGCATAGGGGTCACCTCGGAGGAAGGGCGGCACGGAGCCGCGGGCGATCCGGTCGCGCAACGCACGGCCGCCGGGCAGGGCGGACCGGCACTGTGAAACTTTGTCATACAACACTGTTTGATCTCACGCCCAGCCTCGCCCGAGACCCCTCCCCTTGTCAACCCGCAGCACCCGGCCACCCGGATCGCCCGGACAGCTGCCCGCCGATGGCTCTGCTCCCGGGCTGTGTCGGCCAACCGACTGTAGGCTCGTGGGCACGTTCGTTGGACGGGGGAACGATGCGTGATGGTGACTTCGGCGTGGCGCCGGATGCGGGACCGTCTGAGACTTCCGGTCAGGCGGACGACCTGACGGAACTGCTCGAGCAGATAGCCCGGTTCGTCGAGGGCGATGGTGATCCGCCCTTGTTGGTGGCGGCTTTGCGGGCGGCGCGGTTGTACTGCGTGAAGCCGGAGCACGTCGGGTTCTCGGCAATCGGTCCTGCCGGGGCGGGGTTCGTGCCGGTGTTCACGTCGCTGGAGCAGATGGCGCTGTTCATGGCGGAGCCCTGCAACTGGTTCTCGATGCCGGGCAATGATCTGCTGCGACTGCTGCCCGAGGGGTACGACATCGCGGTGGATCTGGGCAGCCTGATGCCGGTGCGGCTGCATGCGGCACTCTGGCGTGAGGCCGCGGCGGTCAGGGGCGGGCATGGCTGACGACGGCTTCAAGGTCGACGGGCCGTATCTGCGCACGGCAGCAGAGGAGTTGGTCCAGGCGCTGACGGTGGCGCGGGCGATCGTGGCGCGGTCCACCGAGCCGTACGGGCAGTTGGATGCGGATGTGGGTTCGATCCAGTTGGGCATGCAGCTGCGCAACGTCTGGAGCACGTCCGGGGACACGATGAAGGCGCTGGTGGCCAAGGGGGAAGCCGTCGCGGTGGCGTTGATCGTCGCGGCGGACAAGTACGACCTGGCCGAGGCGAAGGCGTACGAGGCGATGAAGTACCCGGCGCCGCTGCTGCCGCCCAGCATGCGGACCACCCAACCCGGCGCCACGCCGCCGCCGTTCGACATGACCAAGCCGATCGGATCGGGCAACCCGGCCGGGCCGGGGGGTGCCGGATGAGCGGGTGGGAGCAGAATCCCCCGCAGATCGTCCGGGGCCGTTCCACCGCGGAGGACATCCCTGGGAACTGGGCTTCGGTGAAGGGGATCGCGGACCAGTTCACCGCGTTCGCGAACGAGGCCGTGCAGGCCGCGGAGAACCTGCGGCTGGTCGACAAGCCGGAGCTGTGGACCGGTTCGGCGGCCGACGGGTTCCGCGGCGACCTGCACGGGATCATCGAGGTCCTGGACCTGCACGCGACGGTGTATCCGAAGATCGCCAAGGACCTGACCGAATACTCCGACGTGATCTGGCGTGCCGAGGACGAGTGCCGCAACCAGATCGACCCGGCGGCCGAGGCCGCGTTCCGGCTCACGGCCCAGCACCAGGCCGCGCAACTGGCCTACGACGACGCCAAGCAGCGCCAGGACACCGCAAAGCTGGCGGGTGCCGACGAGTCGTGCATGCCGGCGCTACCCGACAAGCCCGGCAAGGACCCGGGGACCGCCGAGCTCCAACGGCTGCGCACCCAGCTGGGCCGCGCGATGGACCGCGCCGAGGATGCCAACGCCAAGTGCTACCTGAAGTTCCCCGGCTACGTCGACGAGCTGCACCGGATCAAGGACAGCAAGTTCCAGCAGTTCATCAAGGGCCTGCGCGACGGCACTGTGGACCTGGCGAAGTTCGCCTGGACGATCCTGCCGGTCCGGGTCGCCAAGGACGGCGACGCCGGCGCCTACTTCACCGACCTGCTCAACATCGCCAAGGGCATGACCCAGCCCCTGTATGACCCGGTCGGGTTCGCCCAGGACACCAAGGAAGCCGTCGGTCAGTCCTGGGACGACCTGTTGAAGAACCCCGCCTACACCGCCGGGAAACTCGTCCCCAACCTGGCGCTGGCCGCCGGCACCGGCGGCGCGGGCACCCCCGCCGCCGCAGCCGCCTACGCCCGCGTCATGGCCAAACGCGAAGCCATCCGCCTCGCTCGCGAACAAGCCGAAAAGGACGCCCTCGACCGGGCGGACCCCAGCAGCACCGGCCCCAACGCGCAGACCGCGGTCGGCGAACCGGTCAACGCCGCCACTGGCGAGATGATCCTCGTCCAACGCGACGTCGCCCTGCCCGGAACGCTGCCCTTGGTGCTGACGCGCCGACACCTGTCACGGTCAGCGCCGGGACGGCTGTTCGGGACCCGGTGGGCCTCCACCCTGGACCAGCACTTGCGCCTCGGCAGCACCGGCGTCGTCTTCGTCACCGAGGACGGCGTCGAACTCGAATACCCTGTCCCGTCCCCCGGTGAAGCGGTCATGCCGGTCGGCGGCGACCGTTGGCCACTGCATTGGGACGGGCTCCCCCGCGGCACGTTCACCGTCACCGACCCCCAGCGCGGCTGGACATGGTCGTTCACCCCGGTCACCGGACTCGCCGGACCTTTGCTCCCGATCCAGGCGGTAACCGACCGCAACGACAACCGCATCGACTTCCACTACGACCCCTCCGGCATGCCGTGCGAGGTCACCCACTCCGGCGGCTACCGAATAGCCGTCGACACCCGCAACGAACGCGTCACCGGACTGCGCCTGCTCGGCGCAGACCCAGCCACGCACGCACCCGCGGAGGACCCCTCCGCCTCAATCGACCTGGTCCAGTTCGGATATGACGCCCCAGGCCACGTCACCCAGGTCGTGAACTCCTCTGGTCGGCCGCTGGTGTTCGCCTACGATGACGCGGGTCGGATCACATCGTGGACCGACCGGAACAGCGTCTGGTACCGGTACACCTACGACGACGCCGGCCGCTGCCTGCACGGCGTAGGTACCGACGGCATCATGGACAACACGTTCGCCTACGACGCCGATGCACAGACCACGACGATGACCGATGCGTTGGGCGGCGTCCGCACCTACGCCTGGGACCGCCTGGGCCGAGTGACCGCCGAGACCGACCCGCTCGGCAACATCACGCGCACCGAGTGGGACGCGTTCAACCGCCGGATCGCGGTCACCGATCCCCTCGGGCACACCACCCGCTTCAGCTACGACGGACCAGGCAACCTCATCGGCATCGTCCGCCCCGATGCCACTTTCACCGTCGCCGATTTCGACCCCGTGCTGTGCCGCCCCACCCAGATCATCAACCGGGACGGCACCCGCCGCAGCTACACCTGGGACGCGCAGGGGAACCTGCTGACCGCTACCGACGAGATGGGCGCCCAAACCCGCTGCACCTACAACGACCAGGGCGTCCTCGAGCAGATCACCGACCCCCTTGGCGGCGTCACACGCATGGTCTACGACGCGGCCGGGCTGCCGCGGGCGGTCACTGATCCGCTCGGGAACACCACCCACGTGGTGCGCGATGCGTTCGGCCGTACTGCCACGACGACAGACCCGCTCGGGAACATCACGCAGCTTGCGCACACCGTCGAAGGCAAACCTGCCTGGCGCAAGCTCGCCGACGGCTCCCGCGAAGCATGGACCTGGGACGCCGAAGGCAATCTGGTCCACCACCTCAACGCGGCTGGTTTCACCACACGATACGAATCGGGCCCCTTCGACCTGCCCACCGCCAGGACCGGTCCCGACGGCCACCGATACAGCTTCGCCTACGACAACGAACTGCGACTGACCTGCGTCACCAACCCTCAGAACCTCACCTGGAATTACGCCTACGACGCAGTCGGCCGCCTCGTCTCCGAGACCGATTTCGACAACCGCACCCTCGGCTACGTCCATGACCCGGCCGGACGTCTCATTACCCGGGTCAACGGCGCCGGCGAGGAAGTCGCCTACAGCCGGGACGCGTTCGACAACGTGATCGAGGCCGTCCACACCGCAACCGGCCGCACCACCACCTACACGTACGACCCTGCCGGACGCCTGGCCCGCGCCGTGAACCCCGATGTGGATCTGGCCTTCACCCGCGACCGCTGCGGCCGCATCCTTTCCGAGACCAGCAACGGCCGCACCCTGGCAAACACCTACGACCTCCTCGGCCGCCGCACCCGCCGCGAGACCCCGTCCGGACATGTCAGCGAATGGGCGTACGACGCAGCCGGCCGACCTGTCCGGCTGACAGCCGCGGGTCACACTCTCGAATTCGCTTACGACCCAGCCGGACGTGCGATATCCCGCCAGTTCGGCGACAACGTCACTTTCACCCAGGATTGGGACCCCGTCGGCCGCCTCACTGCTCAGGCCACCATCGTCGGCGCCCGCCCCGACAAGATCACCGCTGCCCTGAGTCCTGGCTCCGGTCCCACCGAGACCCACCGCCGCACCTACCACTGGCGCCCCGACAGCTACATCACCGCCATCGACGACACCATCACTGGCACCAAGGCCTACAACCTCGACGACACGGGACGGGTTACTGCAGTCCGCGCCCAAAGCTGGACCGAACGCTACGCCTACGACTCCATCGGCAATATCATTCACGCTGAATGGCAGACCGGACCGGACGCCTCTGAAGACGACGTCCGAGGCGATCGCCGTTTTTCCGGAACCCTCATTCGGCGTGCCGGCCGCACCACCTATCATCACGACGCTCAAGGCCGGCTCATCCGCCGCAGCCGCCGGACGCTCTCCGGGAAGGTACTCGACTGGCATTTCGTCTGGGATGCGGACGACCGGCTTGTGGGATCGACAGCCCCGACGGGTGCCAGCTGGGACTACCACTTCGACCCGCTCGGCCGCCGGAGCTGCAAGAAAGGGCCCTCTGAAACCGCCCTGAGCTTCACTTGGGACGGACCGCAACTGGCAGAAGAGAATACCGGCCTATTACAGCGCACTTGGGATTACGAGCCCGGCACCTGGGAAGCAGTTCTCCAGAGTACCTGCAGCCCGTCAGGTGGCTCGGTCTATCTCATAGGCACCGACAGCGCGGCCCGCCCGATCATGCTGATCGATTCGAGCGGAGGTACTGTCCACCGCCCGGAGGCTTCGCTGTGGGGAGCTCCCGAACGCGGTGCGGCGCCCGACTTTCCATGCCCCCTGGGTGCCCCTGGGCAGTATTACGACGCCGAGAACGCAACGCAGCAGAATCGAGCGCGATCCTACGATCCGGAGACCGGCGGGTTTCTGTCAGCCGACCCACTGGGGTGGTGCGCTTCGCCCAACCCGCATGGATACGTCCCAAATCCTGCGACCTGGGTCGACCCGACGGGACTTGCGCCATATCCGGTAAATGGGCCAGGCCGTCTCACCGTTACCGCAACCCGACCCAGCGCCTCCGAGGTAAGCGCTGCGGAGTATATGGCAGGCCA
Organism: Yinghuangia soli; assembly: GCF_021502675.1. Lineage (GTDB taxonomy): Bacteria > Actinomycetota > Actinomycetes > Streptomycetales > Streptomycetaceae > Yinghuangia > Yinghuangia soli. The sequence continues at coordinate 42,752 of NZ_JAKFHA010000045.1, read as the reverse complement.
GGGAAACCAAGTACTGCTCCGTGATCCAGTAGGCACCAGAGGAACCGCCACCAGCGACTTGCTCGTCAATGGCGTCCAATATGACATCTACACTCCACAGACGAGCAATATCGACAACATAGTCACCAACACCGCAAAGAAGCACTCTCAGGTTCCCAATGGAGGAGTGGTCGTCGACTTGAGCAATACCGGGCTGTCGGCCGCAGACTTTCCCAATATGCTGGCCCGCGTGAATAGAATGCTGGAGAGCTGGGGAAAGAGTGACAGGATTTCCGATGTCGTCTTCTATGGAGGGTCCTGATGGCCAAGATCAGGTGCACTTGCGGTGAGTTCATTCGCGATGACGATCCACAGCAGAGCATGCTGATGCTGGCGCGCGCGGATTTTGAGGTGAATTCCGACCCCGTCCTGCTTTTCGGAAAAGCAACTCTGGCACTGCGATGCCCTGTTTGCGGACGAATCTGGGTATTCTGGGATGATTCACCGGTGGCCACGGAGTATGTCCCGGCCGATGCGCCCTCACGAGACGTGGCCGAATAGCCGGAACGGCCGGCGGCAGGGTCTGTGTGCCTTCCTGAACCGGTCGACCGGTGCCCGCGCACCGTTGGCGCACCGACAAGGGCCGCTACCCACAGTCAATTACGGCCGAAGGCTAGGCCTCTGACCTACATTTATGTAGGTCAGAGGCCTAGCCTTCGGCTGGCGGCGGAAGAGTCGGCCTGTACGCCGGGTTTTGTCTCGCGGGGGCCTTGCGGCCCGCGCGGAGGCGGCCATCCATCTACGGCCGGCGTTGCCGCCGGCCTCTAGCGGTCTACCCGCAGGCTCGGGCGGGCCGCCCTCGATCGCCTGCGCAGGAGCCCGGAGGCTCCCTTTTGACCTTGCTCCGGGTGGGGTTTACCTAGCTGCCCGAGTCACCTCGGGCACTGGTGGTCTCTTACACCACCGTTTCACCCTTACCAGGGGTCCGAGGACTCCTGGCGGTCTGTTTTCTGTGGCACTGTCCCGTGGGTCACCCCAGGTGGGCGTTACCCACCACCCTGCCCTTCGGAGCCCGGACGTTCCTCGGCGGGACCCGTGGGTCCCGACGCGGCCGCCCGGCCGGCTCTTCCGCCGTACGGCCAGCCTATCGGTCAGGCCGGGGCGAAACGCACGCGGCGCTTCGAGGCGTCGGCCTCGACCAGGCGGACGCGCGCGGTGGAGCCGAGCTTGAGGCCGGTGCCGGTGAACTTCGCGCGGACCGCGGGGGTGCGGAGTTGGACGGTGCCGCCGGTGCCCTTGTCGTCGAGGTCGACGACCACCGCGTCGAACTCCTCGCCGAGGTGCGGCGCGAGGACGGCGGCCTCCACGAGGTCGACGGCCTCGCGTTCGACCTCGTGGGCCTTGCGGTCGCCCGCGGCCATCGTCTTCGGGAGGTCGGGGAGGCGCGACAGGACCCAGTCGGGGACCTCGGCGCCGGCCACGAGGCTGACGCAGATCTCGCCCGCGAAGCGGTCCACCAGGCGGCGCAGCGGGGCGGTGACGTGGGTGTATTCGTCGGCGACCGCGGCGTGCATGGCGAGTTCGGGGACGCCCGCGTCGAAGGCGGTGTAGCCGGCGCCGCGCAGGAGGCCGGTGGCTTCCTGGAGGAACGCGGCGTGGTGCGGCAGGGCCGGGTCGAGGGTGTGGATGACCTCGGCGTACGGCGTGCCGTCCGGCCAGGCGACGTCGAGGGCGCGGGCCACGCGGCGGAGTTGGGCGAGCGCGGTGGTCGGCGCGGCGGGGAGGGTGCGCAGGATGCCGATCCCGGCGTACGTCATGAGGTCGGCGGCGGCCATGCCGGTGAGCAGCGAGATCTGCGCGTTCCAGCCCTCGGAGGGCAGGGGTGCGCGGAATTCGAGGGCCCAGGTCTCGCTGCGTCCGCCGTTCCGGCCGCCGCGGGGGACGATCTCCTGCTCCGGGATGGGGAGGCTGACGCCGCCGCGTTCGCGTTCGATGCGCTCGCGCAGGAGGCCGATCTCGCGGAGGAGGGCCAGGGGTTCCTCGGCGGTGCCGGTGTCGATGAGGCCCTGGACTTCGGTGTAGTCGAAGCGGCGGCGGCTGCGCACCGTGGCGCGCTGCACGTCGGTGCCGACCAGTTCGCCGTCGGCGTCGAGGTCGAGGATCCACAGGAGCGCGGGGCAGTCCTGGCCGGGCAGCAGGCTCGCGGCATGCTCGGAGAGTGCGGGCGGGTGCAGCGGGATGCGCCCGTCGGGGAGGTAGAGGGTCTCGACGCGCTTCATCGCCTCGGTGTCGATCGCACCGCCCGGCACCACCCAGGACGCGACGTCGGCGATGGCGTAGTGGACGCGGTAGCCGGTGCCGGTGCGTTCCAGGTGCATGGCCTGGTCCAGGTCCATGGAATCGGCCGGGTCGACGGTGAGGAACGGCAGGTCCGTCGCGTCGCGTCCGGTCAGGCGCGGGGTGGCCTGCTCGGCTTCGGCGACGGCCGCGCGCGGGAAGGCGTCCGGCAGGTTGAGGTCGGCTCGCAGGGCGGCGAATCCGGCGCGGAGCCGCGCACCGTCGGCGGCCTGCAGATGCATATTGCGTCGGGGCACATGGCCGAGCTTAGGGGCGTTGGTCATCAAATGGCCGAATTTGCCTGCGTTTACCGGGCCCGGGCGCGTCATAAGGTAGGGGCGCACTCGTCCGCGTCGTCCCTGGGAGTCCCGTCCGTGCTCGTCCTGCTGCCGCCCTCGGAAGGCAAGGCCGCCGAGGGCTCCGGCCCGGCCCTCGACCTTGCCGGGCTCTCCCTGCCGGAGCTGACCGCGACGCGGGAGCTCGTGATCGATTCGCTGATCACGCTGTGCGAGGGCGACGAGTTGAAGGTCCTGGAGGCGCTCGGCCTCGGGCCGAAGCTGCGCGGCGAGGTGCTGCGCAATCTGGAGCTGCGGGAGGCGTCCGCGCTGCCCGTCTCCGAGCTGTACACGGGTGTCCTGTACGACGCGCTCGGGCTCGGGACGCTGAAGGGCGCGGCGGCGCAGCGGGCGAACCGCAGCGTGCTGGTCTTCTCGGGGCTGTGGGGCGCGCTGCGGCCGGCCGACCGGATCCCGCCGTACCGCCTGTCGATGGGCGTACGGCTGCCGGGGCTGGGCGGGCTGCCCGCGATGTGGCGTACCGCGATGGACAAGCCGCTGACCGAACTCGCGGGCGACCGGCTGGTCCTGGACCTGCGGTCGTCGGCCTACACGCCTGCCTGGCGGCCCGCGGGGGCGGTCGCGGCGCGGACCGCGACGGTACGCGTGCTGCACGAGCGCACCGTGGACGGCGTCGTGCGGCGGTCGGTGGTCAGCCACTTCAACAAGGCCACCAAGGGGCGCCTGACCCGGCAGCTGCTCGAGGCGGGCGCCGACCCGGCGACGCCGGCCGAACTCGCCGACGCGCTGCGCGATCTGGGCTGGACGGTCGAGACCGCGCCGCCCGCGAAGCGCAATGCGGCGTGGGGGCTGGACGTGGTGGTCTCGGAGATCTGAGCCCGGGCCGGTACCGGCCCGGTGGCGATTTCGGCCCGGGCCACAAGGGCGGGCACGCATGCGGGGCACGGCCGGACGGCCGTGCCCCGCATCGCGTCTGCTCGAAAAACCCGGGGGCTTACTGCTCGCGCAGATGCGACGTGTCGTTGAAGACGCGCAGCGACGCGTTGCCGTCCGCCCACCAGTTGATCGCGGTGATCGCGGCCGCGGACAGCTCCATGCGGAACATCGACTGCGCCGGGGCGTCGAGGGCGAGGCGGACCAGCGTCTTGATCGGCGTCACGTGGGTGACCACCAGGACGGTCTTGGCCGGGTAGCGGGCCAGGACCTTCTCGCGCGCCAGGACGACGCGGCGGGCCACCTCGGTGAAGCTCTCGCCGCCCGGCGGCGCGGCGTCCGGGGACACCAGCCACGCGGACAGCTCGTCCGGCCAGCGCTCCCGCACCTCGCCGAAGGTCAGGCCTTCCCAGGCACCGAAGTCGGTTTCCCGGAAGCCCTCTTCGACCCGCACCTGGAGTCCGAGCCGGCGGGCCGCGGCCTCCGCGGTCTGCCGGCAGCGGGCCAGCGGCGACGTCACGACCGCCTGGATCGTGCCGCGCGCGGCCAGCAGGTCCGCGGCGCGCTCGGCCTGCCAGCGGCCGCGCTCGGACAGGTCCGGGTCGTGGCCCTCGCCGGATCCGGAGAAGCGCTTCTGCGGGGTCAGCGCGGTCTCGCCGTGCCGGAGCAGGACGAGGGTGGTCGGGGTGCCGAGGTCGGGGCCCCAGCCGGCGGGCGGCGGGACGGCCGGCGCGGCGGTCTCGCCCTCCGCGTCGCCGACTATGCCGGCGGCGTCCTCGGGCACTGCGGCCGCCGGCGTCTTCGGCGTCCACTCCAGGCCCTTGGCGGCAAGGTCCATGGCTTCGTTGGCGAGCCGGTCCGCGTGCTTGTTCTTCTCGCGCGGCACCCAGGTGTACTTGACCTGCCCCGGCGGGTAGACCGCGCGGGCCTCCTCGGCGAGGTCGCGCATGTCCGGGTGCTTGATCTTCCAGCGTCCGGACATCTGCTCGACCACGAGCTTGGAGTCGGCGCGCACCTCGACCGGCGCCGCGGGGTCCAGCGCGAACGCGGCGCGCAGCCCGGCCAGGACGCCCTCGTACTCGGCGACGTTGTTGGTCGCCTTGCCGATGGACTTGCCCGCCTCCCACAGGACCTCGCCGGTCGCCGCATCGCGGACGAGCGCGCCGTACGCCGCAGGGCCGGGGTTGCCGCGCGAGCCGCCGTCCGCCTCGACGATGAACCCGCGGGTGCTCAAAGGCCCGACTCTGCGGTGCGGACGAGGATCCGGCGGCAGTTGTCGCAGCGCACGATCGCGTCGGGCGCGGCCGCGCGGATCGCGTTCAGGTCGGTGATGCCCAGCTCCAGGCGGCAGCCCTCGCAGCGGCGCTGGTACAGCGCGGCCGCGCCGACGCCGTGCTGCTGGCCGCGGATCTTCTCGTACAGCGCCAGCAGGTCGCCGGGCACCGCGGCGGCGACCACGTCGCGCTGCTTGGTGTCGCCCGCGCTCTCCGCGTCGATCTCGGTGATCGCGGCGTCCCGGCGCTCGGCGGCGGCGTTGCGCTCGGCCTCGGCGGCGTCGCGCTCCTCGACCAGCCCGGCGAGCCGACCCTGGATCTCCTCGCGGCGCTCCATGACCTCCAGGACGACCTCTTCGAGGTCGCCCTGCCGCTTGGCCAGCGAGGTGATCTCGCGCTGCAGGTTCTCCAGCTCCTTGGGCGAGTTGACCTGCCCGGAGTCGAGGCGCTGCTGGTCGCGGGCGGCGCGGGTGCGGACCTGGTCGACGTCCTGCTCGGCCTTGGTCTGCTCGCGCGCCGCGTCGCTGTCCTCGGTCTGCGCCGCGACGACGAGGTCGCGCAGGGTGTTGAGGCGGCCGCCGAGGCGGTCGATCTCCTCGTGCTCGGGAAGCGTCCGGCGGCGGTGGGCCAGCCGGTCCAGACGCGAGTCGAGGGCCTGCAGGTCGAGCAGGCGGTGCTGGTCGGCGGGCGCGGCGTTCAGCGGGATCTCCTTATGCACGGAAGGTTCTTCGCGAGGTCCGGATCCGGTCCGGGCCCCTCCGGACGGACCGGGGTGGGGCGGCCGGGCGGGCTCGCGGGGCGGTCGAGGGGGCGCTCAGGTGGTGCTCGGCACGTGGAAGGCCCACGGGTCGGTGGCCAGTCGTGAGACGTACGTCTCCACCGTAGCCCCGGATGCGGCCAGTGCGGCCGCCAGTTCCCGGGCGGCCTGGTCGAGCCACGGCCACTCGGTGGCCCAGTGGGCCGCGTCGACCAGCGCGGGGCTGCCGGCTTCGAGGGCCTCGGATGCCGGGTGGTGGCGCAGGTCCGCGGTGAGGTAGACGTCGGCGCCGCTGCGGCGGGCCGCGGCGAAGAGGCTGTCGCCGGCGCCCCCGCAGACCGCGACGGTACGCACCGGCCGGTCCGGGTCGCCGGCCACCCGCAGCCCGGCCGCGGTGGCGGGCAGCGCTTTGGCGGCCCGGGCGGCGAAGGCGGCGAGGGTCTCGGTCTCGGGCAGCGTGCCGATGCGCCCGATGCCGCGGCAGCCCGCGGGGTCGGCGGCGCTGGGGTCGAGCGGCCCGGTGACGGTCAGGCCGAGCGCGGCGGCCAGGGCGTCCGAGACGCCGGGGTCGGCGGAGTCGGCGTTGGTGTGCGCGACGGCGAGCGCGCAGTCGCCCTTGATGAGGCTGTGCACGACGCGGCCCTTGAAGCCGGTGGCCGCGACCGAGTGCACGCCGCGCAGGAAGAGCGGGTGGTGGGTGACCAGCAGGTCGGCCCCCCAGGCGAGGGCCTCGTCGGCGACCGCCTGCACGGGGTCGACGGCGAACATCACCTTGCGGACCTCGGCGTCCGGATCTCCGCAGACCAGGCCGACCGCGTCCCAGGACTCCGCCCACTGGGGGTCGTAGAGCCGGTGCAGCGTGGCGAGGACGTCGGAGAGCTTGGGCACGGGGTCGAGGTTACCGTGATCCGCCCCACGGGCCGGACGGACGGGATCGGCCGGTACGGATCTTGGGACGGTCTTCGGACAGGCCCGGGCATCCCGGATGAATCACCGGAAAGCCCAAGTGATTCCGGTCACGACTGCGCCAAAAGCCCCCAACCATCCGGTCGAAGCGGTAGGACCGGCCACGCAGCGCGTGGCCCGGCCCCGGGTACGGCAGGCACCGGAACCGTCGATCCTTCCGGTGCCCGGCGGCGGGGGCGTCCCACCGGGGCGCGGTGCGATCGCGGACAAAGGCGTCCGACCCGAAGTAGCCGTGGGGGCGTCCGGGCCGACCGGTCCGGGTGGGGTCATTCCGTCAGGGGGCGGGAAGAAATGGTGCACTGCATACTCTGCGGCACCGGCAACGACATGGCGGCCCAGTACTGCGCGGGCCCCGGATGCGGAGCCGATCTGGCGGGACTGCGCGAGGGAAGCCCCGAGCGCGCCGTGCAGGTCGAGTGCGAGCCCGCGGATGTCGTCGCCCGTGCCGGGGACCTCGTCGAGGTGCAGCTGAGCGTTCGCAACGCGGGCAGCGTGCCGGACAAATACGTACTCGAACTCCGCCGCGACATCGGCGACCGCGTCACCGTCGAACGGCACGGCGCCCCGGGCGAGGTCCAGCCCGGGCACCTGTGCCTGTGGACGGTCCGGTACGCGGTCCCCCAGGACTGGGACCCGGCCGGCCACCTGGTCGGCGCGGGCGGCCTGTTCGGCGCCCCGGGGGCGGCCGACAAGCTGCTCGACGTGGACCCGGACGACGTCCTGGAAGTCCCGCTGCGGGTGGTCTCGACGCACGACCGCCTGGTCGCGGGCGGCGTCACCCTCGTCATCCGGCCGGTCACCGACCACCTCGACGACACGGACCGGTACGCGGGGGCCTCGCGGCGCCCGTCGCGCGGGCCCCAGTTCATGGCCGCGGGGGCCGTCGCCGCGGTGGCCATCGTGGTGGCGCTGATCGTCGGCATGGCCGCGGCAGGCTCGGGCGGCGGCGACAAGGCCGACCCGACCAAGAAGGCCGCGGCCACGAGCACCGCCCCGGCCCCGGACTTCACCGGCTCGGACTCGACACTGCCGCCGGGAGTCCTCCCCTTCGAGACAGGCTCGACGGCAAAACCGAGCTTCCTGTCCCCAAGCGCGACCCGCACGAGCAAGGCCCCGAGCAGCAAACCCCCGACAAGCGCAGCACCGCCCGCGACACAGCCCGGCCCGGTCGACCCGCCCACGATCGCCCCGCCGTCCTCGGAACCGCCGCCTTCGTCCACGCCTCCCACCCTGGTCAGCGTCCCGGACGTGACAGGCGAGACGGAGGCCCGCGCCATCCGCGAGCTGCGAGCCGCCGGCTTCGAGCCGACTGTCGTCCGCAGAGCCGCCAACGGCGCCAAGGCGGGCACGGTATGGAGCCAGAACCCGAAGGGCTCGACGATGGCCCCCAAGGGCAGCCAGGTAACCATCTACGTCGCCCCCGTACTGACGGTGGCGCCGCCGATCCCCGGCTGAGAGTTGCACACCCCTGCGCAGGCGGCACGCTCCGACGGCCCGCGGCCCGTCAGCGGATCACGGTGATGTCCGGCAGCGGCAACCGCCACTCGCCATTGATCCGCACGAGGACCGCTCGGGCGATTCCGCGCGCCCGAGCCCAGCCGTCATCGACCGAAAACGCCTCCGGGCACCAGCAAGCCGTGTCCCGCGCAGCGCTCATTTCAGCGAACACCGAGTCGACCAGCCGCAGCTCGGCCATGGTGTCCTCGTCCAGGCGGCCCTCCCGGGCCAAGACTTGGGCCAAGCCCAAGGCGTGGTCGAAATCCAGCGCCGGCTCCTCGGCCGACACGCCATGCCTGCGCACCCACTCCTGCTGGTCCGCCGCTTCCGCCGCAAGCACAGCGAGCGCCTCGATCAGCAGCCGCCAACGGAGCGACCGGTCGGGATTCTCCACAGGCCGATCCTCGCATCGGTGACGCCGCTGCGCTGTCGGTGCGATCAGGACCACACCGCCCTGCTCCTCCCCCGGAGGGGCTTCCGTGCGATGCTCCCTGACGTCGATTCAGCTTGCTTCGGTCAAGCATTTGCCGCGGCAACGTCAGGGAGGGTCCACCCATGCTCGATCTCGCAGGTGCGTCGGCCGTCGTCACCGGTGGTGCGTCCGGACTCGGCGAGGCCACCGCGCGGCGGCTCGCGGCCGGCGGGGCCACCGTCGTCGTCGCGGACAAGAACGAGGAGCGCGGCGCGCAGGTCGCGGCCGACATCAAGGGCATCTTCGTGGCGACCGACGTCACCGACGAGGCCCAGGTCCAGGCCGCCGTCGACGCGGCCGCCGCGGCCGCGCCGCTGCGTGCCCTCGTCGCCTGCGCCGGCACCGGGTACGCCGCCCGCACCGTGGGCCGCGACGGCACCCCGCACCCGCTGGCCCCCTTCGAGTTCATCGTCAAGCTCAACCTGATCGGCACCTTCAACGCGGTCCGCATCGCCGCCGCGGCGATGGCCAAGAACGACCCGCAGAACGACAACGAGCGCGGCGCGATCGTCTGCACCGCCTCGGTCGCCGCATTCGACGGCCAGATCGGGCAGGCCGCGTACGGCGCCTCCAAGGCCGCGGTCGCCGGCATGACGCTGCCGATCGCGCGCGACCTCTCCGCGGTCGGCGTGCGCGTCAACACGATCGCGCCGGGCACCATGGACACCGCGCTGTTCGACATGGCCCCGCAGGCCGTCAAGGACACCCTCGGCGCGGCCGTACTGTTCCCCAAGCGCATGGGCGTCCCGGAGGAGTTCGCGAGCCTGGCGTACGAACTGCTCACCAACAGCTACATGAACGCCGAGGTGATCCGCCTCGACGGCGGCATCCGATTCCAGCCGAAGTAGCCGCCGAGCGATCTCCGGAACCGCAGAACGCCAGGGCCCGCCGCGGAAGACCGACCCGCGGCGGGCCTTCTGCTGCCCGGCGCGGCCGAGCCGCTGCTACGGCGCGGGGGACAGGACCGGAGTGGAATTCCCGCCGGCCGGCTCGCCGTTCCCGACGACCCGCGTGGCGTTCGCAGCCTGGGCCGACTCCTCCCGGCTCGACACATGCGGCTGGAAGGCCCCCGGCTCCGGACGCGGGTTTTCGACGTTGAGGGCCTCCCACATGGGGCCGAACCGGAGGCGCAGCATGTCCGACTGGCAGCCCATCGAGTAGAAGTCCGCCACGCAGTTCGGGATCTCCTTGGCGCGGTCCCAGTACTTCAGGACGACCGGGTCGTTCGACGGCGGCAGAATGTCCGTCGAGACCGGCGCCGGCGTCTCCTCGGGCGTCGGGGAGGCCTCCTGCGCCGGAGTCTCGGTCGCCGTTGCACTCGCATCGGTTGCCGCATCCGTCGGCGCTTCGGACGCTGTCTCGGATGCCGTGGCAGATGCCGTCGCGGAGGCCGGAGGGGCGGGCGTCGCCGCCACCGCGGGCGATTCCCCCCCCGCTTGCGGCGCCCCCTGGCCGACCGGCCGCCGCTCCTCGTCCACACGCGTGCAGGCGCCCAGCGCGAACACCGCGGCGACCGCAGCCCCCACCGATATGCCCGACACCCACTTGCGCGACATCATCTGCTCGCCCCCGGAATTCGTCCGACCGGTTGATCGCGGACGGGACCGCATTCTGTTGACGATCACCCGAACCTTCAAGAGGTTCCCGCAGGTCCGCACGCGTGTCCGACCCGAGCCTTACCGGCTCGACCCGCAAGATTCCGGGCGTTCCTGGGTTACTTCACCCATGCGGGTGAACCGGGCCGTAACTCGTTGAGCTGCCCCGAACACGAAACGTACGGTCTTCTCGTCCCGGCCGGTGCGGTGCAACACCCGCCAGCCATCGGGCAGTTCACCCCGGCGTCGCCAAACGGGCGGTCGTCGGCAGCAGGATTCCGGGCGCCGGCCCGCCGGGCGGCTCAATGGCCCGCCGGTCCGGACGCGAGGGGGGTATCAGGGTTGGCCGCAACACGAGTTCGTGGGCACCGCGCCGCACACGGCGCTGCCCGCGACCTGCCGGGGGGAACCCTGGTCGAGCGCGTCCGAGCGGCGCTCGACCGGCACGAGGCCGGCGTCCGGAAGTCCACCGAGGCCGTCGCCGGGGACGACGCCGCAACCGCAGAAGCACCGGGCAGCACCCGTCCGGAGGCTGCGACAGGCAATCCGGCCGGCACCGCAGGAACCGCAGGCAGCGCCGCGTCCGACTGGGAGGTGCGCGTCGACGACCTGTGGTGCACCGCCACCCTGCGCGGCCGCATGCTCCCCGCGCAGGGCTGGAAGATCCACGTCAGCTCCGCGACGGCCAGTGCCGCCGAGGTCCTGGACCGGGTCTGCGACGTGCTCGTCCCGCGCGGCGTCGCCTTCAAGTGCGCGGCCGACAGCGAGTTCCTCAACATGCTGAACTCGCGTGAGGCGGAACGTAGTTCCTCGGGCAAGTTCATCACCGTCTACCCGCGCGACGACATCGAGTTCGTCGAGTTGGTCGACGCCCTCGACCTGGCGACGCGCGGCATGGTCGGCCCCGGTGTGATGTCCGACCGCGCCTGCCGGCCGGGCAGCATCGTGCACTACCGGTACGGCGGCTTCACCAGCCGTGCGCGGCTCGGCAACGACGGCGCGTACCGCCCGGTCCTCACCGCCCCCGACGGCACGCAGGTCGACGACTCGCGCGAGGCGTGGTTCGCGCCGCCGCCGTGGGCCCCCGACCCGCTCGCCGCCCGGCACACCCAGCAGGGCAAGGACGGCAAGGGCGGGGTCCTGGTGGCCGGCCGCTTCGCGGTCACCGCGGCGATCCGGCACTCCGCCAAGGGCGGCGTCTTCGTCGGCACCGACACGCTCACCGGTGCCGACGTGGTGGTCAAGCAGGCCCGGGCGTTCGTCGAGGTGGACCACTCCGGACGCGACGCCCGCGCCGCACTGCGCCACGAATCGGCTTTGCTGGAACGTCTCGCCGCGACCGGCATCACCCCCCGCCAGGTCGCGCTGGTGGAGCAGGAAGGCACGCTGTTCCTCGCCCAGGAGCGCATATCCGGAACCTCCCTGCGCGCCTGGGTGATGCGGCACGCCGGCACCGAGCCGCGCGACGCGGGCGGTTCGCCCGACGTCCCGTGGTCGCTGGCCGGCGGCGTGGTCGCCGAACTCCTGCGCGTCGTCGGGGGAATGCACGCCGAGGGCTTGGTGATCCGGGACCTCGCGCCGACCAATGTCATGGTCACCCCGAACGGCGAGCTCCGCCTCATCGACCTCGAACTGGCCGCCGACATCGGCAGCTTCGCGGGTGCCGCCGGAACTCCCGGCTACCGCGCCCCCGAGCAGCGGGCCGGCTCCCGCTCCAAGCACGCCCGCGGCCGCGGCACCCACCCTGTGTCCCCCGAGGCCGACTTGTACAGCCTCGGCGGCCTGCTCTTCCTGCTGGCCACCGGCACCGACCCCGGTCTGCCGGACGACGTGCAGGAGCCCGGGCTCTCCCCGCGCTCCACCGTCGACCGCATCGCCGCGTGGCTCGACCTCGCGGCCCGGCACGGGCGCACCGCACGTCTGCTGGCCCCCGCGATCCGCGGCCTGCTGCGCGACGAGCCGGGCCTGCGCTGGGACTTGGACCGGGTACGCGCCCACCTGGACGCGGTCGAGCGGCGCGGCGGAGCCCCCGTCCCCGCGCCCGGACGGTCCCGCGACGCGGCCCGCCCGCACCCCTGGCACAACCCCGCCGGGCGGGCCGACGAACCCTCAGGCCCGGCACTCGTCGACCGGGTGCTCTCCGACGGCCTACTGCACCTGGCCGCCACCATGACCCCCGAACGCCGGGACCACCTCTGGCCGGTGACCGCGGGCGGCGCCGCGATGGACCCATGCAGCGTTCAGTACGGCGGCGCCGGCGTGCTCGGCGTGCTGGTCCGGGCCGCGCAGACGCCGACCCTCGGCCCCGCGCTGCGCGACCTGCTGCGCGAACGCATCCGCACCGCCGCCGACTGGCTGCGCGAGCGGGCCGAGCGCGAGCCCGTGGCACTGCCCGGCCTGCACTTCGGCCGGTCCGGCACGGCCTGGTCGCTGCTGGAGGCCGCGGACGTCCTGGACGACCGCGAACTGGCCCGGCAGGCCGCCGAGATGGCGCTCAAGGTGCCGGTCCGCTGGCCGAACCCCGACGTCTGCCATGGTGCGGCCGGGGCCGGCTTCACGCAGCTGCGCTTCTGGGACGCCACCGGCGACGACCGGTTCCGGCAGCGCGTGGTGGCCTGCGCCGACGGCCTGCTGGCCGCGGCGCGCGAGCACGGCGACCTGATGTTGTGGCAGGTCCCGAAGGACTTCGACTCGCAGCTCGCCGGTGCCGCGCACCTCGGGTATGCGCACGGCGTCGCCGGCATCGGCGCGTTCCTGCTGGCCGCGGGCCGGGCCACCGGGCGCGGCGCGTACCTGGACGCGGCGATGGCCGCCGGCCGCACGCTGTCCCGCACGGTACGCGGCGACGACGGCGCGGCGTGGTGGGCGCAGGGACCGGCCGACCCGCCGGGCGTACGCCTGGTGCACTGGTGCAGCGGCTCGTCCGGGGCAGGCACGTTCCTGATCCGGCTGTGGCACGCGACCGGGGACCCGCTGCCGCGGGACCTCGCCGAGCAGGCCGCCCTCGCGGTGCGCCGCGCCCGCTGGCACTGCGGCACCACCGCGTGCCACGGGCTGGCCGGCAACGGCGAATTCCTGCTCGACCTGGCCGAACTCGCGGACCCGGGTGCGGAGGACACGTACCGCCGCTACGCCGAGGAGTGCGCCGAGCTGATCGCGTCGCGCAGCGCGCTGCTGTCCGGGCGGCTGGTGCCGTGCGACGAGACCGCGGTGGGCACGTCCGCGTCGTACGGGACGGGCCTGGCCGGCGTGGCGGGCTTCCTGCTGCGGCTGCGGCACGGCGGCCCGCGCCTGTGGATCGACCCCGTGGACGCGGGGACGCGGCTGAGCGGAATGGAGCCGATCGACCTGGACCGGGCCGAGGCGGAAGAGGCCGGGGACGCGGCCGAGGACGCCTCGGCCGACGAGGCGCACCGGCCCGAACGCCCCGCTGCCGCGGTCACCATGACCACTGCCGCGACCCCCGTGACCCCCGTAGCCCCCGTGACCAATGCCGTGACTGCCGTGACCGCTGCCGTACCCGACGCCGCTCCGTCGGCGCCGGCCCCTGCCGTACCGCCGTCCGCTGCCTCGGCCGGCACCTCGGGCACCACCGAAGGGGGACACGCCGCATGAGCACGACCCTCTCCGCCCCTCCCCTCCGCCGCGTCAGCTACTCGTTCTCGCTCGACGCCGGCTACGCCGCCTGCCTGGCCACCGCCGGCGACGGTGCCTGGCACGTCGAGTCGTGGTCACTGCGCCCCGACGAGTCGGGCACGCTGCCCGCACCCGAACACCCGCTCCTGGCCCGCTCCGAGCACCTGCACACGCAACTGCTGGCGCTGTCCGACGGCGCCGTGCTGGCCTGCCGCCACGAACCCGGTCGCCATGACCTGGTGCTGCTCGGCGGGCCCGGCGACGGCGGCGAGCAGCACATCGCCACACTGCGCAGCCCCGGCCTGCGGCTGCTCCCCTACCCCGGGGCCGACGGCCTCGCGCTCGCGCTGGGCACCGACACGACGCCGACCACCACGGTGTGGCGCGTCCCGGTGGACGGCGGTGCGCTGGAGAAGCTCGTGGAGCTGCCCGGGCTGTTCGGCGGCGGCGTCTGGCTCGACCCGCTCGGCCGCCGGCTGGCCCTGGACGCGGTGCGCGACGGGCGCGTCAAGAGCGCGGTCCTGGACCTGGCCGACGGCAGCCTCGACCCGCTCCTGGAGATGACCGAGCGCAGCAACGACCGGCTGCAGCTCTGCGACCCGGTCGGCGGCCTGCTGGTGATCTCCAGCGACGCCCCGGGGCAGGACCGGCTCGGCTGGATCCGGCTTCCGGAGGACCGCGGCGAGGCGCCCGGCAGGGTGCGGTTCCCGGAGATGGTCCACCTGCCCAACACCACGGTCCGCCCGGTGGCCATCGCCCCGGACGGCAACCGGGTGGCGCTCCAGCTCGACCGCGGCGCGACCTCGCGCCTGGCGGTGTGGGGTCCGGAGGACGGCACGCTCCTGGACGTCACGATGCCGGAAGGCTGCCTGGGCGGTGTGGGGCGCTGGACCGAATCGGGGCTGCACATCCCGTTCTCGGCGCCGGACCGGCCCGGCGGGCTGGCCACGGTGCGCCCGGACCGGCCGGTGCGCTGGACGCTCACCGGGCTGGCGGCGCCGACCGGCGGCGCGTACCGGATGCTGATCGAGGGTGCGGGGATTCCCGCGCCGTCGCCGGCCCCGGACGCGGCGCAGAGCGGGCGGCTCCGCTCCGCGATGGACGTCTTCGGGGACTTCGCCGAGAAGGACGGCGAGGCCGGCGGCGGAGTGGGCACTGCCGGCCTCGACGCCCGGTCCCCCGAGAGGTCCGAGCCTGCCAACTCCCCCGAGTCCGCCGAGCCCTCGAAGCCTTCCGAGTCCTTCGGGTCCCCCGAGCCCGCCGCGCTTTCCGGCGGCCCGGACGGTGCCGCGGCCACCGACTCCGAGTCGGCCTCCGACACCCCCGAATCACCCTGGAAGCCCGCGCACTTGGAGCTTCTCGTCGGCGAGGTGGGGCCCGTCGAGTCGGTCGTCTACGGCGGTCTCGACTGGCGTACCGCGGAGCATGTCGTCGTCGCGCTGCACGGCGGTCCGGCCGCCGCGTGGCGGTTCGAGTTCTCGCCGGTGCTGCAGCACCTCGCCGCGAACGGCGTCGCGGTCGTGGCACCGAACCAGCGCGGCAGCATCGGGTACGGCGAGTCGTACGCCTCGTGCCTGCACGGCGCGTGGGGCGGTCCCGACCTGGAGGACATCGCCGCGATCGCCCGCACCCTGGGCAGCGAACGCGCGGCCGCCGGGCTGCCGTTGCCCGCGCTCTTCGGCACCAGCTACGGCGCGTACCTCGCCCTGCTGTCGGCCTGCACGTCGCCCGACGCATGGTCGTGCGTGCTCGCCATCGCGCCGTTCCTCTCCGGCCCGCGGCTGATCGCCGAGGCCTCGCTCCCGGTCCGCGCGCTGATGACGCGGCTGGGCGGCGACATCGAACTGGACGACGCGCTCGGCCCGCGCGATGTCGCGCGGCTGTGCGAAGGCGTGCGCGCGCCGCTGCTGTTCGTGCACGGCGACCGGGACGACGTGATCCCGGTCGGCCAGTCCCGCACGCTGCGCCACCGGCTGCTGCAGCTCGGACGGGGCGAGGGCACGGACTTCCGCTATCTGGAGCTTCCCGGCCAGGGCCACGAGGTCTTCGCCGGGGACGGGGCTCCCGAGCTGTACACCCGGCTGACCTCGTTCCTGAGGACCGGCCAGGTGTGACCCTGCCGGCTGCTCGAGCCCCGGCACCACCCGCGCACGGGACCACACCTTGGCGCGGCCCACATACCGCGGACACCCATTGGGGGGCGGTCCGTGACACGAAAGGACACCATCATGCAGAACCTGGAGACGGACCTCGCGGCACTGCAGCGCCTGCCGGAGACCGAGTCGGTCGAGCTGGGCGGCGGCCACGGCGGAGGTGGCGGCGGTTGCCAGTTCACCTGCCTGATCGTCACCTGCCTGATCTTCACGATCGGCTGCTGACGCCGCCGCGGCGCAGTGCCGCGGCAGCTGCCGCGAGGCAGCAGGTGAAGTGGATCAAGTGAACGAGGTGAACCGGGAGTTCCTGCCGGAATCAGGAACTCCCGGTTTCACCGCCATCTTGCCAGTCGAGACAGATCCCCGAAATACCCGCTTCGAAAGGACTTTCCCGTGGCCAGGTCCGGAATACGGTTCGCCGACTCCGGAACCGGGTTCCGGGCCGCGTGGCGGCACGCCCCGTGGGCGATGACCGCCCTGCTGGTCTCGGTGCCGGCCGCGTCCGCCGCCGCCCTGCTGCTGCCTGCGGCAGCCTCCCGGGCGGTCGACACGGTCCTCGACGGGGGCGGCGCGAGTACGGCGCTGCTGCCCCTCGCCGCGGTGCTGGCGCTCGGCCTCGCCGCGGCCCTGCTCGGCGAGTTGGCGGGTCCGACGCTGACGGCCGCGCTGACCGCGCGGCTGCGCCGCCGGCTCGCCGGGCACGTGGTGGCGCTGGGCACCGCGGGGCGCAATCCGTACCCCGCGGGCGATGTGACCGGTCGCCTGGTCGGCGGCGCGCCGGATGCCGCCCGCCTGGTGCCCGCCCTGATCGGCACGCTCGGCGCGCTGCTGACCTCGCTCGGCGGGATCGTGGCGCTGGGCGTCCTGGACCCCTGGCTGGCCGCGGCGTTCGTGGTCGGGCTGGTGCCGGGGCTGGTCGTGGTGCGGACCTTCATGGTCCACGCGACCCACTTGTTCGAGCGTTACCAGGAGGTCCAGGGACGGATCTCCGCACGGCTTTCGGACGCCCTCGGCGGCGTCCGGACCATCCGGGCCTGCGGCACGCGCGACCGCGAGGAGACGCGCGTCCTGCAGCCCCTCGGTGAACTTTCCGCCGTCGGATACGGCCTGTGGCGCGCACAACGACGTGCCGTCGCCCAGGTCTTGCTGCTCGCACCGGTGGTGGAACTCGCGGTGCTGTCGGTCGCCGGTTGGGCTCTGTCGGAGGGGCGGATCCCCCCCGGCGGCCTGGTGGCAGCCGCGGGATACGCGGCACTCGGACTCGGCTTCCTGGAGCAGCTGGAAAGCCTGGTCGGGGTGGCGCACGCGCGTGCGGGGCGGCGGCGTACGGACGAACTCCTGTCCGTGCCCGCCGCCCCGCACGGGCCCAAGAGGGTCCTGCCCGCGGGGCAGGGCGAGTTGAGCTTCCACAACGTCACGGTGCGGGCCGCGGACCGGACGCTGCTGTCCGGCGTCGAGCTGACCGTGGCCGCCGGGACGTGCCTGGCGCTGGTCGGCGCCAGCGGCTCCGGCAAGTCCGTGCTGGCCGCGCTGCCCGGCCGCCTACACGATCCGGACGTCGGCGAAGTGCGCGTGGACGGCATGCCGGTGACCGCGCTCGCCCGCGGCGAACTGCGCCGGGCCGTGGCGTACGCGTTCCCCGACCCGGCCCTGCTGGGCACCGACCTGCGCGACGCGCTGGGGTACGGGCGGCCCGGCGCGGGGGCCGGCGACATCGGCCGGGCGGCGGCAATCGCGCAGGCCGACGACTTCGTCCTGCGGCTTCCCGAGGGGTACGCCACCCCGGTGGACGGGCTCGGCCTGTCCGGCGGCGAGGTGCAGCGCCTCGGGCTTGCGCGGGCGGTGGCCCAGGATGCCCGGGTGCTGGTCCTGGACGATGCGACGTCCGGTCTGGACATGGTGACCGAGCACCAGGTGATGGACGCGTTCCGGCGGCGGCTGGCGGGCCGTACCCGGATCGTGGTCGCGCACCGGGCCACCGCCGCAGCGCAGGCCGACCGGGTCGCGTGGCTGGACGGCGGCCGGGTGCGGGCGGTCGGGACGCACGAGGAACTGTGGAGCGATGCGGCGTACCGCGCGGTGTTCGCCGGTGATTCCGCTGCGGCCCGGGACGAACCGGCCGACCAGTTCCGCCCGATGGGCAAGTTCGAGGCGGCGGCACCCTTCAGCGCGCTGGACGCGCTCGTCGCGCGCCGCGGTGATGCTGCGGAGCGACGGGGGTCGGACATGGAGAAGAACCGCCCGGCGAGCACCGGCGACCGCACGAAGTCCGCGGAACCGGCGGCTCCGGCACCGGCTCCGGCTCCGGCTCCGAGGAAATCCACGGCACCGGTCCCGCCCGGCCGGAAGCCCCCCGGCCCCCGCGAATCGGGCAGGCCGGCCGGCGACACCCGGACCCGCGGCGTACTGCTGTCGGGCAAGAGCGCCACACCCCCGCGGTCCCCTGCCGATCCCGGCACGCCGTCCGCGCCGCACGACCGCACCGAACGTCGATCTTCCGAGGCCACCGGCGCATCTGCCGCAGAATCGGCCAGGCGCGCCGAAGCCACCAAGCACGCCGGTTCCGTCCCCCCGCCCCGGCAGGGCGAGACCCACGCCCGGGAGACGGACTCCGGCAACGCGCAGTCCGCGCACGGTCGATCGACGTCCCCGAACGAGCCCGCCGCGGACCTCACCCACCGCACCCACCCCGCGGACCAGCCGAGCGACGCCGCGGCTCCGCAGGCCCCTCAGGCCCCTCAGGCCGCGCGTGGATCCGCCCCTCGGACTCCGCTCCGGGACGACCACGGCAGCGCCCGTACCGCGCTTCCGCCGCTCGGCGACCCGGCCGGTCCATCCGCTTTCCCGAATCCGCCGCGCGGGGCGCGCCCTCCTCGTCCCCCGCGCGCGACCCGTCCGGCGCCGGGCGCGGGCACCGACCACGATCCGGCGCCGAACCCCACCACCCCTCCCCCGTCCCGTAGCCCCTCCGCGGTCCCCTCCCCGACCCCCTCCTCGGACGCGGATGCGGATGCGGCACAGGACGACAAGACTTGAAAGACTCGAGGTACTCCGGCATGACCAAGCCGCGCCACGCGGGCCCGAACGACCCGGGCGGCATACGCGCCGGCCGGAACCTCATCCAGGGCGAACTCCGCCACCGCAAGGGCCCCTTGCTCCGCGTCCTCGCCTGGTCCGCACTCGAAGGCGCGCCGGCCCTGCTCTCCGGCGCACTCGTCGCGGCCTCCCTCGACCAGGGCTTCCTGGCCGGCCGCAACGGCGTCGGCTTCGCACTCCTCGCCGTCCTGGGCCTGGCGATGCTCATCCGCGTCGCCGCCACCTACGCGATGTTCCCGCACCTCGCGGCGGTCGTCGAACCGCTCCGCGATGCCCTCGTACGCCGGGTCGTGGGCGGCGCGCTCGACACCGCGGTGTCCGGCGACCGGGCGTCCACCGACCCCACCGCGGCCGTCGCCCGGCTCACCGAGCAAGTCGAGAGCTGCCGCAACCTCACCGCGTCCCTGATCCGGACGCTCCGCCAACTAGTCGTCACGATCATTGCCGCACTAGTAGGCCTGGCCGTCCTGGCCCCGATCATCCTGCCCCTGGTCCTCCTCCCCCTCCTCCCCGCGGCCTGGCTGTTCGTCCGCCTCCTCGGCCCCCTCGCCGCCCGCCGCCGCGCCCTCGTCCTCGCCGACGAACGCATCGCGACCGACACCGGCCGCATCGTCGACGGCCTGCGCGACGTGATCGCGCTGGGCGCCCAGGACCGCGTCACCGCCGAACTCTCCACCGCCATCGAAGCCCAGGCCAAGGCCGCCCGCGCCCTGGCCCGTGCGTCCGCCCTCCGGCTCCTCATCGTCGGCCTGGGCGGGCAACTCCCGCTGCTGATCCTCCTGCTCGCCGCACCGCGCCTCCTCCGCGAAGGCACCCTCTCCCCGGGCGAGGTGGCCGGCGCCGTCCTCTACCTCGTCAAAGAGCTCTCCCCGGCCCTCCGCACCCTGACCGCGACCGTCGGCGACTGGATCCTCGAACTGGGCGTCGTGGCAGGCCGCCTGGCCGAATCCGGCGCGCCGCCCGCGACCCCGCCCTCGCACACGCCCACCGACGCCCCGTCCGCCGCCTCACTCCTCGACGCCAACGGCCGCCCGGCCCGCCCGGCAGCCCTCGCCGTCCGCGACGTCACCTTCGCCTACGGCCCGCACGCAGCCCCGGTCGTCCAGAACCTGTCCCTGTCCGTCCCCGAACGCGGCCACCTGGCCATCGTCGGCCCCAGCGGCATCGGCAAATCCACCCTCGCCGCCCTCCTCGCCGGGCTCCTCCGCCCCCTCCACGGCACGATCCTGCTGCGCGGCGCACCCATCTCCGCGCTGGACGAGGAACGCCTCCGCCGCGAGATCGCGGTCGTCCCGCAAGAGGCCTACGTATTCGCTGGCACCGTCCGCGAGAACATCGCGTACCTCCAGCCCGCCGCCACCGACGCCGAACTCGACCGCGCCGTACGCCTCGTCGGCTGCCGCGACCTCGTGGCTCGCCTGGGCGGCTACGAAGCCGACATCCCCGACCCCGCCGCACTCTCCGCGGGCGAACGCCAACTCATCGCCCTCGCCCGCACCTTCGTCTCCCCGGCCCGCCTCGTCATCCTCGACGAGGCAACCTGCCACCTGGACCCCGGCACCGAAGCCCTGGCCGAAACCGCCTTCGCCGCCCGCCCCGGTGCCCTCATCGTCATCGCCCACCGCATGGACAGCGCCCGGAGAGCCGACCAAATCCTCCTCATGGACGGCCACCTCCCCACGGTAGGCACCCACGAGGACCTCCTGACCCGAAGTCCCCTCTACACCGACCTCATCGGCCACTGGTCCCAACCGGCCACACCCCCGGCCCGCACCTGATCACGGCCCGGCGCCCTCGGCTCGCACTCAGCGGACGAGCTGTTCCCACCAGACCGTGAACTCGTCCCGCCCGTCCGGCGTCGCGACTCCGTGCGGCGAGGTCGAGACGGTCACCGTGCCGCCGTCCGGCGACTCGCTTCCCTCGCACACCACGCAGGCGATGGAGGCCGCGACCGGATAGGACGAATCCGGGCCCAGATCGGCCGCTGCCCGGAAGATCGGCGGCTTGTCGAACACCGCCCAGCGCCGCCCCGCCGCGTCCGTGAACTGCACCTCGACCCAGCCGGGGAACGGCTCGTCGTCCACCCAGCGAACCACTTCACACCGCAGTTCGACCACGTCGCTCCACCGCCTGCCGCTCTGCCTGTCGGTCGTCCCGTGACCGTACCGGTTGTCCAGGCTGCCGGGATGTCCCGCCCGCCGCCGTCTCCGCTCGCCAACACGCGCTCGGCGCCCACCCACGTCCGTGGCTCCGGAATCCGCCTCAGCCCCGAATTCCGCTTCCCCGCTTACCGGCGGGTGTCCTGCCCGCCTCGGCCGGGGCCTGGCACCGCCCGCTTCGCGCTGCGTGGATATTCCGCACAGCGCGGAGGCGCTGTTGCACGAGCCTGTTGCGTATGACAGTGATCTCCGGGGCGCGTCGGCGTCGTCCCCTGCACATGCTCGTCGTCGGCGTGCTCGCCCTGGCGCTGGTCGGCTGCAGCAATGCGAAGGACGCAAAGGACGACAGCCCGGCGCAGTCGGCGAACACCCCCGCGCCGGTCGTGCCCAGCGAGGTTCCGCCGGCGGGCGATCTCACGGTGAAGTGGAGTGTGCCGGCAAACGACAGCCCGCGGAACGCGGTGTTCGGGCGCTGGATCACCAAAGACGCGCTCTACGTCGGTACCTGGACCGACGGCCTGGTCCGCTACTCGGCCTCGGACGGCAAGGCCGAAGCCGTCCCGCTGCCGGGGCCGGAGCCTCGGATCTGCGGCATGAGCACCTCGGCCTCCGAGACCCTGGCCGCTGTCGCCTGGGGCGCCGGGGACACCTGCTCTAACGTCGGCCTCGTCGACCTCACGACCGGGAAGCTGCGCTTCACCGTGCCGTTCACGCTCCTGTGGAACGATGGTCGGCCCGGCCGAACCCTGAGGTACGGCACGACCATGCAACTGGTCGTCACCGACCACATGGTCGTCGCTGCCGGGGACGGTGACGTCCACACGTACGACATCGCCGACGGCAAGTTGCGGTGGTCGTGGTCGGCCAAGGCCATCGGTTTGGAACAGGCGTTCACGACCGGCGCACTCGCCGACAATTCGACTGTCCTCGTCAGCGTGTGGCCGATGGACGCCCAACGGGCGGGCTGGGGGGCTTCGTTGGACGCGGCCACCGGCGCGATGCGCTGGGGAGGCCCCGTTGTGCCGCGCGGCGCCGAGCGGATCTCCGCCGTCAGCCTCGACCCGCCGGCGTTCTCTGTGCTGCACACGAAGGGGCTCGCCCGTTCGATCGTCGTCGTCGACGACAAGGGCCGCCCGAAGCGCACGATCGAGGTCAACAAGCCCGACGACCCTGACGCGTCCCCGGAGACCTTCAGGCTCGGCAGGTCGCAGGAAGAGTCCCTTCTGCATGTCGCCGCGGGCGTGTTCTACACCCGTACAGAAATCGGGCGCGGGAAGGACGAGCGCGTCGGTGTCAAGGCCGTGGACCTGAAGACAGGCGCCACCAAGTGGACCACGCCCCTGCCCGGCAAGGAGGACGACTACCACTCCCTCCTGGATCTCCGCGTGATCGATGCCGGTCCTGCCGGCGTCCACGTCCTGCAGATCGGCGACAGCTACGACAAGGAGCCGTTCACCGTGTGGTGGCTATCGCCTCAGGACGGCACCTGGCGGAAGTGGGCCTCGGGGCCGTCCCCGGACAAAGTGTTCGAGGGCTATTCCCTCTGGTACGCATGGTTCGACGGCGGCATTTACCTGACGTCGACGAGCATCAGCCCCGGACAGCCGATCGCGGTCCGGATCGCCGACGCTGCTCGACCACCCGTCTAGGCTGCGGGAATGTCCCGTACGCCGTCGTCACCGCTCACCCTGGAAGCTGCCCGGGGTCTCCAACGCATGCTCGGTGCCGCGATCGAGCCCGGGCTCACTGCCGAGGAGTTGGACGACGTCGAGGCGCGGTTCGGGTTCCGGTTCGCGGCGGACCACCGCGTGTTTCTGTCCGCCGGGCTGCCGCTGGGCGATGGCTGGCCGGACTGGCGGCACGGCAGCGACGAGGACCTGCGGGGACGGCTCTGAATTCACCGGCCGGTCCGACGCACCGTTCGAGCCCCGCTCGACCGTCGACTTCTGGACGTACATCGTCGAGGGCGAGACCGTAACCGCGTTCACCACGCCGCACCTCCCCGACGCGACCACCGCCGAGGAAGCCGTCCACTACCTCCGGATGCTCGCCCTCGAGCGCATCCTCGGACGCCGGGTCGACGACGAGCAGCTCGTGCAGGCCGGGCTGGTCGCGCTCGTCCTCGATGTGGAAGCCCCGACGCTGCCGACGCTGGCAGGTCTGCGCGTGCGGGAGCAGCGGCAGGCGGTCGGGCTGTTCGAGCAGGTGCTCGACGAGTTGGGCATCACCCCGGAACTGCCCGCCGACCACACCGAGATCCGCTGGGAACTGGTGCGCTGGTGGCTCCGGCTGATCGCGAACGGCAGCATGGCGCCGCTCGCCGGCGGCGAGGTGATGGCGTACGACGGATGGGCCGCTCTGGGTGAAGTCGTGGCGCTGGGGCCGCTGGCAGAGCTCGTACGCGATCCCGCGTATGTGCCCGCGGACAAGCGGCTCCCGCCCGCCGAGCGCAACCGGGCGATCATCGCGGAGGCCGAGCGGCTGCTCGCCGGCGCATGGCCGCCGAGCGAGCCGTATTCCGGTTGACCGGGCTGCTCGCGTCCGACCAGGATCTGCGGCACCGAGTTTCATCAAGAGGATCCGAGGGACCTGGCCCTGCGACGATCCGGCAACCTGCCTGCGCGCCCGCGGGGAAGGTGCCAATGCCGGGAACGATGAGGAGGCGTGCGATGGCTTTGCCTGTTGATGTGCCGGTGCTGTGCGGGGAATTCGTCCGATTGGAGCGTTTGTCGCAGGCGCACGTACCGGATCTGGTTCGGGCTGCGGAAGAGGACCGCACGAACTACGGCTACACGCTGGTGCCGCGAGCCACGGATGTCGCGGAGTACGTGGAGACCACGCTCGGACGGGCGCAGTACGGATGGACACCGCTCGCGCAGATCCGGGTGAGCGATGGCGCTGCGGTCGGGAGCACCAGCTTTCTGGAGCCGCGTGCGCTTCCGGGGCAGTCGGCTTTGTACGCGGTCGAGATCGGTGGCACCTGGCTCGCCGCGTCGGCGCAGGGTACGGCGATCAATGCAGAGGCGAAGTATCTGCTCTTCGCCCATGCCTTCGAGACGTTGGGGCTGGCCCGCGTCGACCTGAAAACCGATGCCCGCAACGAGCGATCGCGGGCCGCAATCGCGCGGCTCGGTGCCCGCTTCGAAGGGGTGCTGCGCAGTTGGAGCGCCTCGTGGGCGCCCGGCGAGGAGGGCCTCCTGCGCGACTCCGCGATGTTCTCGGTGGTCGCGGACGAGTGGCCGGAAGTACGGGCAGCGCTGCGCGAGCGCGTGGCGGCCAAGGCGGAGCAGGCCGGGCGCAGCGGCCGCCGTTGAGGCGTCGCGTCGCCTGCCCGGGCATCTGCCTGGGTTACGTACCCGAGTTACCTATAGACGACTGATTCCGGGCGTCTGCGTCGCTTCTAGCGTTCATGTCACCGCACAAGAGCGACTGAATGCAGACGAAAGGACGTGACGGTCATGTCGACCAACGCCATCGGAATGACCATCGGCGGGCTGCGCACCTACCGGGCCGACCGCCCCCGCTTCACGAGGTCGGTCCTGTGGCTGGACGCGGCCGTCACCGGTGCCAACGCCGTCGCGTACCTCGGTCTCGCGCAGGTCCTCGACTCGGTGCTGGGCATACCGGCGAGCACGCTGTACGCGATCGGCGCCTTCCTGCTCGTGTACTCGGTCGGCGTGGCCGCCGTGGCCCGGCAGGGTGTCGTCAACCGGACCGCGGTCGGCGTCATTGCCGCGGGCAACCTCGCGTGGGTGGCCGCCAGCATCGCGATGGCGGTGACCGGGACGTTCAGCCCGACCACGGTCGGCACCACGTGGGCGATCATGCAGGCCGTGGTCGTCGCCGCGTTCGCCGACCTGCAGTTCATGGCGCTGCGCGGCAAGCCCGCCGGACGCTGACTCCCGCACTCCCGCACTCCCGCACTCCCGACGATCCGGCGGGCCCGCCTACGCGGCCCGCCGGTGACCGTGCAGGTTCCGGTGGCGGTGCCCCGCGGCCGGGTGGAGTGCCCGGTCGAGGAAGGCGTTCGCCAAGCGTTCCGTAGGGTCATGGCGCAGCAGGGCGATGTCGAGGGTGATGCGTACCCGGTCGCCGGCCTGGAGGATCGGCAAGCCGAGCAGCCCGGGAAGGCCCGGCAGGCCAGGCAGCCCGGCCGCGTCGTCCGGCCGGATCCCGAAGTCCCCGAGCGCGACTGTGGTGTGCGCGGTGAAGCCGGCGGACGGGGTGCCCTGGGCGGACACGTCCGACTCGGGCCCGGGCTCGTGCCACCCCACCTGCATCACGACGGGGTTGAGTGCCCCGTGCAGCATCAGCTCGCCGACGAGGACGCCCTCGTCGGCGCTGCTGTGCGTGAGCCCGTCCTGCACGGGATCCAAGTAGTCGATCTCGTCCCCGTCGAGCTCGTCCCCGTCGTGCTCGACGCCATCGGGCCCGGGGCCGGACGGGCGCGTCCCGGGCGGGCCCGGGAACAGCCGCCGGACGGTGCCCAACGTGACGCCGGCCCCCGCGAGCGAGAGCCACACTGTGTTGTCACGGTGGTCGGCCGAGACCTCGACCAGGCCGGAGACGCGGCGGAAGCGTCCGCGTATGCCGCCCGCGGTCCCGTCCGCCGTGGTGAATGCGGCGCTGCTGGCCGCGGGGTCGATGTACCAGGTCCCGGCGGGCGGGAGGTTGGCGTCGGGGGCCCCGAGGACGGTCGGGGGAACGGTCGCGGGTACCGCCGCAAGGATCGGCGTACGAGCGGTCGGATGGGCAGGCGAAACCGTGGTCGGCCCGCCCGTCGAGGGCGGCACCGCGGTCGGGCGCCCCGCGGAGCGGGCTCTGGAACCGGCCGTCGGACGGGAGATCGGGAAAGCTGCGGCACTGGCATGCGTCGTCATGCCATGAGCTTCCGCCGCGGGACCCTGCCCAGGCATCACGTGATCACGTGATCTGCAAGCCGCACGTACGTGAGGTTCACGTGCCATCCCGGGAATACCTGCCGCCGGGGGCGACTACGGGGTCGTCTACGCTCCCCCTGATGCACGTGTTCTCCTTCGACCCGGCGACCACGCCCCTGGTCGGACGCGAAGCCGCCGTCGACCGGCTGCGCGGGCTGGTCCGTGCCACCACGGCCGGTGCGTCCGGTTGCCTGATCGTGTCCGGTGAAGCGGGCATCGGCAAGTCCCGGCTGCTGGACGAGACCGCCCGGATCGCGGGCCGCGAAGGTATCGGCGTCATCGGCGCGACCGCCACCGAACTCGACCGCGTCACCCCGCTGGCCACCCTCGCGGGTGCACTCAGCCAGTGCGACCCGCCCGTGCTCGACGACGGAATGCGGGCCGAGCTCGCCGAGCATGCGGCGTTCCCGTACCGGCAGCGCGAGCTCCTGGTCGGTGCGCTGCGCGACTACGCCGCCGCCCGTCCCGTGCTGGTGGCCCTGGACGACATCCAGTGGGCGGACGAGGCCACCGCGGGCGCGGTACGCGCGATGGTCCCGGCGCTCGCCGGCCTCCCGGTCGGCTGGCTGCTCGTGGGCCGTCCGATGACCGGCGGCACTCCTATGTACGCAGCCGTCGAAGGGCTGCTGGAATGCGGCGCCGGGCATCTCGCGCTCGACGCCCTGCCCGACGACGCGGTGCACCACCTGGCAGCGCAGCTCCTCGGCGGACGTCCCGACGCGTGCATACGCAACTTCGCGGACCGTGCCGGAGGCAACCCTTTCCTGCTGCGCGAGTTGTGCACGTCGCTGGCCGAGGCAGGCCGCGTGCGGGTCGCGGACGGTGTCGCGACGGTCGGCGAGGACGCCCTCCCGGAGAGCTTCCGGGCCCGCACCGCACGGCGTTTGCGGCACCTGTCGCCCCCGGCCCGCCGGCTTCTGGAGGCAGGCGCGGTCCTGGGCCGCCCGTTCCAACTGCGCGAGGCCGCCGCCATGGTCGGTACGCCGGTCCCGGAACTTGCCCGCGCCGCCGAGGAAGCACTCGTCCAGGGCAACCTCATCGACACCGGGACCGCGCTGGCGTTCCGGCACGACCTGATCCGGCAGGCGGTGTACGACGGGCTGGCCGGCCCCGTCAAGCAGGCTCTGCACTACGAGGCGGGCAGCGTCCTCCGGGCCGCCGGGCATCCGGCCGCGGAGACCGCCCGGCATCTCGTGTGGGGTGCGCGGCCCGGCGACCCGGAGGCCATCGCGGTGCTGCGCAGTGCGTCCGACGAGACGCTGCGTACCTCGCCGGGCCTGTCCGCGGACCTGCTGCTGCAGATGCTGGGCCTCATGCCGGCCCACCACCCGGACCGGCCGGACGCGGTCGGCCAGGCGGTGCGCCGCCTCACGCTGGCCGGACGCATCGGCGAATCGCTGGCGTTGGGCGAGGAGACGCTGCGCGAGCGGATGCCGGCCGCGGGCGAGGCGGCGATCCGGCTCGCGCTGATCGCGAGCTTGCGGCTCCAGGGCCGGGACCGGCAGGTGTTCGAGCATGCCCGGCTCGCCCTGGCCACCGGGGCGGTGACGGACCGCCAGCGGGCCGTGCTGCTCGCCCAGCAGGCGGTCGCCATCATGTTCTGGGGGCTCGGCGACGGAGCCGACCCGGCGCGGCTGCGTGCCGAGGAGTTCGCACTGGAGGCCGTCGACATCGGGGAGCGCACCGGCGACCATGCGGCCATGCTGCACGGCAGTTGCGCGCGGAGCTGGGCGCTGATCGCACGCGGACGCATCGGCGACGGCGTCCTGCTGGCCGAACAGGCCATGGAACTGGGCAGGTTCGCGGACCGCGGACAGGAGTGGTTCCCGCCGCACCTGTGGCTGGCGAACGCGCTGACCGCCGCGGAGCGGTTCGACGAGGCATGCACGGTCATCGATGCCGGCCTGCGCGAGGCGGAGCGGCACGAAACCACGTGGGCTATCCCGGTGTTGCGCTATTACCGCGCGGTGCTGTGGCGCACGGCCGGCCGGACCGAGGAGGCGCTCGCCGAGGCCGAAGCCGCGCTGGTCGCTGCCGAGGAACTCACCGTGTTCATCGTCGCCGACGCCCTCCTGGTCACCCTTGCCCTCCTCGAACTCCAGCGCGGCGACCTCCCCGCGGCGCGCGTCCACCTCGCACGGGCCAGGCGGTACGTGGACCGCGGGGTCATCACGGCGATCGAGGACATGCGGATCGCCGCCGCGCTCCTCCAGGCCGCCGAAGGCGACCCGCACGCCGCGCTGAAGACCGCAGAGCCGGTCTACGACGCGTTCCCGAAGCGGCTGTGGACGCTCGCGTACGACCCGTGGCTGGGCCCGGAGCTGGTACGCATCGCGCTGCGCGCAGGCGCTCCCGACCGCGCCGCTGCGGCCGCGACCGCATCGCGCCGACTTGCCGACCTCAACCCGCAGTTGCGCACCGCGGAGGCGGCCGCGCTGCATGCGGAGGGTCTGCTGGGCGGGGACCACAAGCTGCTTCTCGCGGCTGTGGATGCGTACCGCGGTGCCCCGCGCCGGCTGGCGCTGGCTGCGGCGCTGCAGGATGCGGCGGCGGTCGAGCCGGACCGGGCGCAGGCGATCGGACTGTGGGACGAGGCGCTGCAGATCTACACGGACGCCGACCTCCCGCGCCTGGCCGCGCCTGTGCTGAGCGCACTGCGGGCACTCGGCGTACGGCGGCGCTCTCCGCGCGCGAACTCCCGCCCCACCGAAGGATGGGAGGCGATCACACCGGCCGAGCTGCGCGTCGTACGGCTGGTCGCGGAGGGACGTACCAACCGCGACATCGCACAGCAGCTGCACTTGTCGCCGCATACGGTCGACGCGCATCTGCGGCACGCCTTCGCGAAGTTGGGGGTGTCGAACCGAATCGCGCTGACTCGGGTGGCGGCGGAGCACCTACCGCCGGGCGCGTGACGCGCGAGCGACTCCACGTCCTTTCCCACTTAGCGCACGCTTGGGGCCCGACGCCCGACACGAGGCGCCCGACGCGAGGCGTACTCACGCCGTCTCCACGCCGTCTCCAAGCCGTACGCAATTCCCCTCAGCTCGTATCCGACGTCGGCTGCGGCAACCCGGCCGCACCCCGCCAGTACGACGGATCGCGGGGGCCGCCCGCCCACGCGAGCAGCTGGGCTGTAGCCGCGTCGAAGGCTTCCGCGATGGACGTCCCGTCGTCGGCGTCGAGGTCCATCGGGTCGAGGTAGTGCGTCCCGTGGTTGTCCGACTCGCACCAGCAGGCGACACCAAGGACCGCGCCGACCCGCAGGCCGCGCTGCATCCAGGCGACTTCCAGCTCCAGTTCGAGCCAGTCGGAGTCGCTCTCGTACAGGCCGACCGTGGTCTGGAGGACGACGGAAGCACCGACCGCGGGGAGCGGCACCGGTGCCTGCGCGTGCTCGGCGAACCACTCCCACTCCGCGTCCTGATCGGCCGGGCGGGCCGCATCCAGTGCCGTGACTGCGAGGCGCATGCGCTCCAACTCGACAGGGCCCGCCTTGCCGAACAGCTCACCCAGCGGCACCTCGTCACCCGTACCGCTCTCCGACCTCGCCATACTCGGAACCCTGCCACGGCCGCACCGCCAAACGAGGTAACGGCATGCCGGGTCGCGACCGTGTCCCCGAGCGCAGGGCAGCGCTCGCGTTGCGCCTGGTCTAGTAGTCGTCCACAGGTCCCCGTCTGCGGGCTCTGGCAAGCACGGCGTACACGGCAGCTGCCACGCACAACTCCGGCACCGGGAAGATGAAGGCCCCGTACCACTCGCCGTCGCCCATCGAGTCCATCGCCAGCGAGACCCGGTCTTCCCAGAACGGCCAGCAGGCCAGGAAGCAGCCCGCCCCGGCGAACGCGGCCGGTACTGCAGGCCACCCCAGCAGCGCCGTGGGCAGCGCCGCGGCGATGCCACCCCCGAGCAGGCCTGCCCAGAGTCCGAAGAGACCGGCGCCTACATAGACCCCGGCCGCGTCACCCCCGCCGATGCTCGCTTTGTCACCGTACGCAGCAAGCAGGATCACCGACGCCAGCAGCAGGCCGGCGACCAGTCCCCCCAGCGCACCCATGCCGAAGACCCAGGGGCGCGTGCGGTCCGGCGCTCCTTCGTGCCGACGCTCGTCATCGTGCCCAGGCGCGCGGCCGCGCTCGCGCTCGTACTCATGATCGTGCGCCTGCCCATGCTCGTGCTCACCCACCAAACCCACCATCCCCCCAGACGATGTACCGTTCCGGCGCCCTCCCCCCAGAGCCGCGCCACACAACTGGTCTGACGAACCCGTCCACCTGACCGGTTCCCCGACGCGACCCGACATCGACCCCTACCGTTGATGGTCCTGATGGTTGGACGGACGGGGCATCGCACGGTGGACATCGAACTGGCGGACGCAGTTGCGGCTTTGCGCGACGAGCTCTTGGACGCTGCGGCCCGGGCAACGGCCGCACGGACCGCCGCAGCCGGAGCCCCGGACCTGGAGTTCGCCGTCGGCCCGATCGAGATGGAATTCGAGGTCGAACTCCGCCGCGACGCGAGTGCCAAGGCGGGCTTCAAGGCGTGGGTCCTGTCCGGCGAGACCTCGGCCGGCATCGCCCAGACGCGCACGCACCGGATCTCCGTCTCCCTGACACCGCGCGCCCGCGGGGGCGGCGACCTGTTGATCTCGGCCGAGGTCGCCCCTCCCCCGCCAGGCGCGGCCGGAACGGACGCCGACGAAGACCTGCACTGAGACGCGTACTCGGGGGGATGAAGGCCCATGGACCGCGCACGGGTTGTGGCCCTGGAAGCCGCCGGCCGCCGGGTCTCGGGGTACGAGGTGGCCCCGCGCCTCACCCTGACATGTGCCCATGACGTACCTGCTCTGGGCGGCAAGGTCGAGGCGTTCAACCTGGCATCACGTACCCGCCGCAACGGTCGCGTCGTATGGCGAGGGACGCCAGGAGGCGTCGACGACGTCGCCCTGGTCGAGATCACGGATCCAGCCTGGCAATCACGCGCCCGGCGTCCCGTGCGCTGGGGCCGGATCGTCACCGACCGCCCCGGGACGGTCTGCGAGACGTGGGGTTTCCCGCAGGCGCTCAGTCGCGCGGATGGAACAGCCGACACTGGCCACCTGACCGGACGCATCAACATCGGCAACTCCTACAGGGGCAACCGATATGTGATGGATATCGACCAGTTCCCACCCGACCAGAGCTGGTCGGGCATGTCAGGCGCAGCCCTCTTCTGCGGAGACCTCCTCACCGGCGTCGTCTTCGAGGAACCCGGCCACTCCCAACACGCCCAACTCCGGGCCGTCCCCTTGACCGCCCCCCTCCGCACCCCGGAGTTCCGCACGATCCTCCAGGCCCACGGAGTCGACTCCGACACCCGCGCAGTCGAGTTCCACCACCTCGCCGAGCCGGACGAACCCGAAATCCGCACCCCTGCTGCCCTGCTCCGCGCCCACCGCGAAGTGGTCGCCTTCCGCGGACGCACCGAAATCCTGGCCGAGTTGGGGTCCTGGTGCCGCTCCGACTGGCCGTTCGACGTACGCCTGATCCACGGCCCGGGCGGCCAGGGCAAGACCCGGCTGGCCCACGAACTCGGCAACCGACTCCGCAACGACCGCTGGGAGTCCGTCTGGCTGCGCAAAACCGACGGCGCGGAGGACCTGTCCGTCCTCGCGGCGGCGGCGGTGCCCCTGCTGGTCGTGGTCGACTACGCCGAGACCCGACTCGACCTCGTCGCGGAGACGATCGAGATCTGCGAACGCACCGACCGGCAAACCCCGATCCGGCTCCTGCTCCTCGCTCGGACCGCGGGCGAATGGTGCAGGCACCTGGCCTCCCGGTCCCCCGTCGCCGCCGAGGTGCTGTCCGGGATGGCGCGGACCGTGCTGCCCGCTCTGGAACCCGGGTCGGACGATCGGGCCACGGCGTACCGGTCCGCCCGATCGGCGTTGGCGGCCCGGCTCGGCGCGGTACCGGCGCGCCGCGGACGCGCCGCGCCGGACTGGGCGGATCTCGATGCCGCACTGCCCGTCCCGCCGCTCGCAGCGGCTCCGTTCGCCGGCGCGCTGACCCTGCACACCACGGCGCTGGCCGACCTCCTCGATGCCGCGTACCCCGACCCGGCCCCGGACGGACCCCGGGCCGGACCCAGCGTCGAAGACCGTCTCCTGGACCACGAACGCTCGTACTGGCGCGACGCCGCGGTCGCCACCGGACTGGCTCCGCTGCTCGGTTTCGAGGCCTTGGAGGACGCACTCGCCGCCGCGTTCCTCACCGGTGCCGCGACGCTCGCCGAGGCGGACGCCCTGCTGGCCCGGCTGCCTCGGCTCGCTGAGGAGTCGTCCGAGCGGCGGGCACGTGTCCGCGACTGGATCGCCGGTGTCTACCCTCCGGCGCGACCGCCGCTCCCGTGGGACACCTTGCAGCCGGACCGCATCGCCGAACGCCTGGTCGGGATCCGGCTGGCCGCCGACCCCGGCCTCGCCGAACAGTGCGTCGCCGACACCTCCGCGGAGCAACTCGACCGCACGTTGGCGGTGTATGCGCGGGCGGCGGCCCAACCTGCGTTCGCCGGATGCCTGGACGCATCGCTCACCGCACTGGTGGTGTCCCACGAAAGCACCTTGGCCGAAGTCGCCGTCGACACCGCGACCCATGTCGAACGCCCGGCCCCGCTGCTCCATGCACTGAACCGCATCGCGGGCGCCCCGGATACGACGGACGAACGCCTGCGCAGGCTCTCCGCGCGCACCCCCCAGAGCAGTCACGCACTCGCCGAGTGGGCGGAACTCGTGACGACCCGCTTGGTGGCGAACGCACGCAGCGCACAACACTCACCCGACCTGGCCACCGCGCTGGGCCGGATGTCCATCCGGCTGGCGAATCTCGGGCGGACCGAGGACGCGCTCGCCGCCCTGGAAGAGGCCGTGGGCATCCAGCGGGACCTGGCCGCGGAACGCCCGGACCTCCACCTGCCCGGTCTCGCCGCCTCCCTCAACAACATGTCCGTACGGCTCGGGGAACTGGGGCGGGTCGAGGAGGCCCTGGCCACCGTCGAGGAAGCCGCCGACGCGTACCGGCGGCTGGCCGGGGAAGATCCCGATACCCACCTGTCGGCTCTCTCTTCGGCCTTGAGCAACACGGCCAACCGGCTCTCGAGCCTGGGCCGGGCCGAGGAAGCCCTCGCCCCGGCCCAGGAAGCGCTGGCCATCCAAAGGCGCCTCGCCGAGGAGCAGCCGGCCGCCCACCTGCCCGGTCTCGCCGCGTCCCTGAACACCGTGTCCATCGTGCTGGCGAGCGTGGACCGTGCCGAGGAAGGCCTCGCTGCTGTCGAGGAAGCCGCGGACATCTCCCGGCGATTGGCCGAGGCGCGCCCGGACCTCTACTTGCCCGACCTGGCTGGGTCCTTGAACAACATGTCCATCGACCTCGCGGGCATGGGACGCACCGAGGAGGCCTTGACCGCCATCGAGGAGGCCGCGCAGGCGTACCGGCGCTTGGCAGCTGTACGCCCCGACGCCTACCTGCCCGACCTCGCCATGGCCCTGAACAATATGTCCAACCGGCTCGCGGCCCTGGGCCGGGCCGCGGAGGGCCTCGCCGCGATCGAGGAAGCCGTCGCCCTCCGGCGCGAGTTTGACCGCGAAACGCCCGGACGCCTACCTGACCAATCTCGTCACGTCCCTGGAGAACTTGGCTCTGCGGCTCCAGCGCGTGGGCCGTGTCGAGGATGCCGTCGTCGCCATCGAGGAGGCCATCGACCTCCTCACACCGCAGGCGACCCGCGTACCGTCGCGCTCCGCGGCAAAACTCGAACTCCTGCAGGAGCTCCGGGCGTCCTTCACGGAGTAGAGCCGGTGAGGCGTTCGACGGTGCTCTCGACCGCAGATTCGTCGAGTTCGCCGTCATCGACGAGCACGTGTCCGGACCAGGCGCTTCACTTGCGCGCATGGACCTGACTGCGCACATGGCCGCGCTGGACGATCTCCTCGCCATGCCGATCCCCGGCGACAGCCCCCGCCGAACCCACGTGCTCCGCCTCGCCGCGGCAACGCCGACGGACGACCCGGACGCGATGCGCGCACATGTCGCCGAGATCCTCCGCACGCTGGCCCGACGCATCGGCCACTCCCGGACCATTGCCCTGGCCGGCTTTGTCGAGCCGTCGTTCCGCAGCGCCGCCGCGCAACTGCTGGACTCGTCCGGCTGCGCATCGATCGTCGAGCTGTACGGCTGGGTGGACGGGCCGACCCTGTGGTTCGGCCTCGGCATACTCACGGACGTCGACGGCACTGTGCAGCTGGTCGCGGTCTTCCGGCCCGGCGCCGTGCCTTGGCCTACGCTCCGCGGCCGGGACTGGTCCGTTGCCCACTGCGTCGAGCAGTTGGCCGCACTGACCGGCTTGCCGCCCGGCCACTCTCCCCCGCCCGTCGACTGGCTCGCCGTCGAAGCCGGGCTCAGACGGCGCCTCCCCCAGGACTACAAACTCCTGGTCGACACGTTCGGCCCGGGTTCGTTCGACGACATTCTCGGTCTCCACGTCCCTGGCCCGTGGAACGACTGGTACCACCAGGACTTGGTGGCTACGCCGGTCGGTCCGGCCCCGCGTCTCGTCCACTGGGCGAGCACCGAAGACGAGCGCTTCTTCTGGGCGGCCACCGGAGACGACCCCGACACTTGGCCCATCGTGGTCTTGGAGATCGGCTGCGACGAAGAACACCACAACGTCCGTACCGTCGAGTTCGTCCATCACATGCTGGCCGACCGGCATCACCCGTACTCCATCGCGCGGTACGTCGAATCCCACTCGTTCCACCCGGAGTGAACCCACCTGATCCCCCTGACGACGGGCCGCGCGGCAACCCCATTGCCCCGCGGTACGCCGAAGCGGTTGGATCTGGCCGTGCACAGCGGACCGCACTGCCCCCGTTGGAATCCGAGTCCGCTGACCGAGCTGCCGCCTACCGATCGGCTCGGAGCGCGCTTGCCGATCGACTCGTCGCAGTGCCGCTGCGCCGCGACTCGATGGTGTGAGGACGCGTCCACCTACGGGTCCGTTCGCGGTAGATGGTCACGCCGCCACCGTCCACACGCAGCCGCGTCTTCGGGCCATGCGCGGGCCAGGTGCCAGCTAGTCATCGTCTGCAATGGTGCGGTCAACCGGATCAATCACGGGCCGGAACTCTGGTAGGCGGGTCTGACGTACCTCCGAGGAACGCCTGCACGGCCGTCCCTCAAACCTCGGCGGTCAAACGGCAAGCTCAGAGCGCAGCTTTCCACGCCGGCCCGGCTGAATCGCGCAGAGGATTCTAGTGCCGTCCGCGGGTCAGGGATACGGCGCCGATGCACCACTTCCGACGGTCCGAGGGGCGCGAACGCACTCCAGGCCCCGTGCAGGGGCCACCGTGCGCCACTCTGGAGCGCCGCCCGGTGGCGCGGTGCACTCCCGCCCCGTCGATGTCGCACCTGACAACCCACGTGAGCTGCGGAAATGCCGTGCCGATCATCCAAATTGCGTCGGCGATCCATACGTTCCCTGGTTAGTGATTTCACCCCCATGACTGAAGACTCCCGGGCGTACCCGTCCCCGGAAGCGAACACGCCCCCGGGCGCGCTCCGGAAGAAGCTGCGGGTCTACCGCGGCCCTAATGGGCCGACACACTGAGAAGGACACGAATGCCTCGCACCAACACACCCCCCACCACCAAGCGCTCCCGCCGCGCTCGTCGCGTCGTCGGTGCCCTGTTCGGGGCGGCGGCCCTGGCGGCGCTGAGCGCCGTTGCCGCACCGACCGCCTCGGCCGCCACCGACCCGGTCCCCACGTCGTGGGACCACAAGTACACAGCCCCCGGCGTCACGGTCTACGTCACGGAATACGGGGACGTCGTCTCCGTATGCGATACGGCCGCAAACGGCCAGCCGGCCATCGTCGGTGTCTCGGACTCCAGGGGGTTCCGGTACTCGATCCAGAATTACAGGGGCTACCGTTCGTGCAAGACGTACCGTGCCGGCAATGCCGGCAGCACAACCGACCTGCGGGAAGGCGACTGGATCAACCTCGCCTACGTCGGCGACGGCGGCCGTGCCTGGTACGCGGACTACCTCAACGACCACTGACGGACGCCCCGGCACCATGACCACCAGGTGAGACGCGTCGGCGTGCCGCCCACCCGGCTCCTGTCCTGGCACCGTCCCGCAGTCCTGCCGGAGCTGGGCGCTCCGGCAGGACTGCGGTGGATGTCCACCTTGCTCGAGTGAACACCGACCTCGACGAAATCCCCGCCTCTGCACGAGAACGCCGCCCGAACGGGCACATCAACCGGTTTCAAGCCTTACCTGCAGGCCCGCTTCCGTGCCGGCGCGACCAACGCCGCCGCCTTGTTCAGTGAGATCCGCGAGCGCGGTTATCGGGGCAGCCGCGTCATGGTCACCCAGTACGTCGCGACGCTGCGCGAGGCTCGCGAACGCCGTGGCCAGGACCTGCCCGGCTGGATGACCCGGGCATGCGACGAAGGACCACCGCCGATCCAGGGATTCGCCGCCACCCTGCAGAACGACTGGGACGCCGTCGTCAACGACTGCACCCTGTCGTGGAGTTCAGGCGCGGTCGAAGGCCAAGTCACCCGCATCAAGCGGCCAACTCGGCGACGTAGGCGCCGTGCTCCCACTCCCAGTCGCCGATGATCGGCAGCCGCCGCAATGGCCACATGCCACGGTGGGCTCGCCCGCCCGCTGCCAGGAGCGCAGCAGTTCCCAGTAGTACTCCAGGTCCAGTGAGGCTGCTGCAACCAGGGCATCGGGACGACTCGAGCAGCTCCATCGCGCTATAGGCGTCACGCCTGCACAGGATGTCCGCCTCGTAGTCACCACTCAGCCATTCGTCCGCCGCCCGACCCCCAGCGCTGGGACCCGTAACGAATTCTCCGGGGTCGCGGCGTCGTACGTGTCTTGGGTTGGGGGTGAGCACCCCTCGTCAGTCAGCCACTGCTCGATCTGTGGCCGGCGCACCCGTGCCTCGTCGGCGGACAGATCCAAAGCGCGGATGTACACGATCGTGTCACTCAAGCGCTGGATCGTAGGCGCTACCGCCGACAGCATGTTCGACCATCCGACCTGCGAGGCCCAGCACCCTTCACGAAATTGAGCCCGCAGCCAGATTCATCCGGCCTCATCAACCCGAGGCATCACCAGCCGAGCCTTGGGCGGCGACCTCGTCGAGGTCGCCGCCCAAGCAAGCGAACCACTCGCAGCACTCGTTGCGTACACCGTCGCCCAGGGGCCGTCCGGCATCGAGTGCGTGGACGATCTTGCCGCGCTGACCCATTGCTCCCGGCGCGGCGAAACGGTTGGATCGGCGCCGTGCGTACAGAACGAGATGTGGCGGCGCTGGACGTTGTGTTGCGGGATGCGCGGCGGGTTCATGTATCCGAGGCCCTGCCGCACGGCGACGGGTACTCGCTGGACTTCTCGGATCCTGCGGAGCTGGGGCCGCTGCGGGCGGCGATGGCGGTGGTGTCGGTTTCGGACGTGGTGTGCGCGTGCCTTGGCGACGTACGGTTCGACTTCTCGGACGCGCTGGGCAACAACATCGCCTCGGTCTTCCTGCACCACGGACAGTCTCTGCAGTGGGACCACTGGCAAGGCCACGCAGATCTGATCGACGGGGCCCTGCTGCTGCACTGGCTCGAACGCCAAGGTGTACCCGCCCCTTTGCGTACGGACGAGGGTGAGGAGACTCAGCGCAGACGGTCCCTCATGCGTGCGCAGCAGGACGAGTGGCTCGCGGCCGCCCCGGAGTTCCTGTGGGATCAGCGCGAGCGGATGCTCGCGCTGTCGCGGACGGGCCGGCTTCCGTCACAGGAGCTCCTGGTCAGGTTCGCGAGGCGATTGAAGGCCTGGATCAAGGATCCGGTGAAGCGAACCCAGGCCCTCCTGCACTGGTACGGGGCGGGCAGCGGACGGTGCTCCGGCTTCCCGATGCACGAGTGCATTCCCGCGATTCTGCTCAGGGATGTCCCTATTGCGGACATCATCGCCGCACTCCAGGCTCCGGACGCCGACGCATCGCATTTCGCCGGGGCCGTACGGCATCTCGTCGGGTGGAAGTCGCGTCCTGCACAGGACGAGGACATCGCCGCGTTGCCGGCCGCACTGAGGGCTGAACTCCTGCGTATGGCACGCGAGTCCGGCGACAAGGACAAGATCGCCCGCGCGGAGCGGCTGCTCGGCTGATGGCACTGCCGGCTCACCGTGCGCTCGGTGGGGCGAGGACAGGGAACTTCGCCTCGACGATCGTGCGGTGGGGTTCGGTGTGCAAGCGAAGCCCCTCACTGCACTTGGCGATGAGGAACAGGCCGCGTCCCGTGGGGTTTTCGCTGTGCGGTTCCCAGGGCCGGGCCAGGTCGGCCTGTTCGGTGCAGGTGTTTTCGACGGCCACCCAGAGGTGGGCGTCGTAGCGCGTGACGCGCAAGGTGACGGGGGCGCCGTCGCCGTGCTTCACGGCGTTCGTGACGAGTTCGGAGACGACGAGCAGGATGTCGTCGATGTCGGCGACGAGGCCGGCGCAGATCTCGCGGACGTGGACGCGGGCGAGCCGGGCGGCAACGGGAGCGGACTCCAGCTGTACGCAGAGGAGTTGGTCCGGGTCGATGGTGTGCACAGGCACCCCCTCGGACAGCGCGATACGTGACGCGCATCGCGGCCTTGATCGCTTCACGCACTCGAACGAACACAGTGAGTAAAGCCTTCGATGGGCTCAAAATAGCCTACGAGCACTGGTGCTAGTTGCAGTTCCAGCAATGTGGCTGGCCCTGAGTCCAGTTGGCACATCATGGTCACCCGGTGACCAGTCTTGGGAGAGGATGTCGACGTACCTGAACTTGAGGGGGCCGAGGTCAATGCCGACGTTGCCGACGCAGGCCAGGAAGCGGCTCGGAGCGGGTCTGAGGAGACTGCGGACCGATGCGGATCTCACGGTGGACAACGTCGTGGGCGAACTCGGCTGGGGACGCACGAAGCTCATCCGCATCGAGTCGGCCAAGGTCCGATTGAGCGCCGCCGACCTGCGCAAGCTCGGCAAGCTGTACGGCGCGGACGCGAACGACCTCGCGCGACTTCATGAACTGATGGACGCGGCAGGCTCGACGCCGTGGTTCGCGGCGTACACCGACCTGCTGACCGCGGCGCTCATGGAGTACATCGAGCTCGAAGCGATGGCCGCACAGATCCATATGGCGAACACGGGTGTGCTGCCGGGCTTGTTGCAGTCACGCAGCTACGCCACCGCGGTCTACGAGTCGCAACCCCACATCCCCGATCCCGACCAGGCCGCCCGGCTGGTCGAGGTGCGCATGAAGCGCCAACGGGTCATCACCGAAGACGGCGTTCCGCTTCGCGCCATCATCGGACAGGCCTTACTACACGTCGCGACTGGTGGGCGCGACGTGCTGAAAGAGCAACTCGGCCTGCTCGCCGAGATGTCCGAGCTTGCCAACGTGGAGCTTCGCGTCGTTCCCTTCTCTGCCGAACGGGCGATTCTGACGAGCGGCATCTCGGTCTTCGACTTCGACGCCGAGCCCGGAGGAGACCAGGAACCCAGCGTGGCGTTCACCGAGCACGAGGGCAGCATGCTGCTCCGTGACGCGGAACTCGACGTCCGCCGGTTCAGGAGGCTGCTGGACCACCTGGCCACCCAGTCGCTGGATCCGGATGAGTCCAGGCACATGATCACCAAGAGGATGGAAGAACTGTGAGCATCGAGAAGGCCGTGTGGCGCAAGTCCTCGTATTCGGGTGGGGCGGCCAATGAGTGTGTCGAGGTGGCGGGGCTGGGGAATGGCGCGGGGGTGCGGGACAGCAAGGATCCCGGTCGGGGACATCTGCAACTGACTGCTGCTGCCTGGCGCGCTTTGGCTATGGAGCTCAAGGTCTGCTGATCGCCGATGTGGCCTGCTGCGTAGGGCTGTTGCTGTCCCATTCGAGGCGCCTACGCTCGTCGCCGGGAGGTGCGTGGGGCCCTCCCGGGCGTGAGGGGGACTTGCCGTGAAGCGCAACCAGCAAGGGACCGGCGGGCCGCCTGGGAAGAAGCCCAAGGCGACACCTTACGTACCGCCGCCCGCACAGAACCAGGATCAGGAGCGGGAGTCGGACGAGGAGTCCGGGAACGGCAACGAAGATGGCGACGGGGACGGCCAGGGATCGCTGTCCGGGTCCGGCTCCGGGTCCGGCTCCGGGTCCGGCTCCGGCTCGGAAGGGGACGACGACGGCGGCTACGGTTTGCCGGCGGCGCTCACGCCCGTGCAGATCGGGGCACTGACCGAGCAGCAGATCCTGGCGCTCTGGGGGCAACGGGACGACGACTTCGCGGAGCGCGGCGACGAACGGCTCATCCGGTTGCGACAGAGTGCGCTGGAGCTGATCTCGTCCGGGCAGGCCGCGAAGATCTTCAGCCTGACGTACACGAACTGCATCCTGGGCTGGCTCAACACCGCGCCCCTCGTCACGCACGAGGCAGTGGCGCAAGTGACGTTGACGCTCACCGCACTTCAGCAGCAGCCCGCGCCGCCGGTCCTGGACCTTGCGCACCTCGACACGGTATGGAATGCGGTGCAGCTGAACTGCAAGGTGCCCGTACGCAAGCAGCAGGACGGGTGCGAGTACCTGGCGCAGGCGATCTGCCTGTTCATCCACCAGGCCTACCCGCCGTGCGCGCAGTTCCAGTTGAAGAAGGCGTGGATCGTCGCGAATCCGCCCAGGCTCCTGCACGGGACGTACAAGTGGAAGCACCACGTCGCGCCCGCGCTGGAGCTCGTCGACGGCAGCGTGTACGTCTTCGACCTGCTCCTCTCGCCCGACAAGCCGATCCTCCTCGCGGACTGGCACACCATGGTCGGCGGGAACCTGAACGCCAACCACGTCTTCACGTGCACGCAGCCGTGGGAGGTGCTCGGCGCGCCGATCTTCGGGGTCACCGCCTTCGATCCGGACGCGATCGTCTTCATCGACGATGACGACGAGAAGATCAAGGCCTGCCGCAAGCAATAGCACTGCTCCGAACGGGTGACGCGGGGGATCGAGGGGGTTCCCTCGATCCCCCGCGGGCACGGGAACCGCAGGTGCAGCCGGGGGCGTCTCCCAGTCATCCCGCCGGAAGGGGCCGACGGGCAGCGGGGGCCTGTTCCAGGGGGGATCCATCGTGAGACTGTTCTGCCGCCTGTGCGGCACCCGCACCGACGGGCAGGAACGCCTGGGCACCTATTGCCCGGGCGACCGCTGCGGGACCGACCTGCGGATGGCCAACGACACCGGCGTACAGGCCTGGTGCGAGCCGGCGCGGCAGCGCGGGGAACCCGGGCGGCCGGCGACGGTACGCCTGATCGTGCGCAACGGCGGCTCGCGTCCGGACACGTTCCGCGTCGAGCCGGTGGAACGCGTCGAAGGGCGCCTGGACTTCGACGCGTCGATCCTCAACGCCCCGCTCGCCCCGGACCAGACCCGCATCGTGGAGATCCGCTACACGCTCCCCCGCGACGCCGCGGGGCTCGGCATCGACGTCGCGTCCCGCTTCGGGATCCCCGGCGCGGACGCGGCCGGGCAAGTGAACAACGGGCGCAGCGACCGGTTCGGGGTCGCGCTGCGCGTGGTGTCGACGTCCGCGAACCAGGGCGCGGCGTGTGCGGCGTTCGCCGTCGACGTGCCCGCGCGGTTCCGGCACGACGGGAACAACTCAGGCCCTGGGTCGTCGCGTTCGTGGCGGAGCATGAAGTTCCTGGGGAAGGTCGCCGCCGCGGTGGTCCCCGTGGTCGCGGGCGGTGCGCTGGCGATCAACCTGACCATCAACACGGGCGGCGGCAACGCGGACAACGCGGCCGGCCCGGCCACCACGCCTGCGAGCGCCGCTCCCCAGGCGGGCACGGGCGGCGGCGACGCCGGTGCGGAGATCGTCGCGACGAAGACGTCGACCGGCAAGAGCGGCAACAGCGGCAACGGGACCAGCAGCGGCGGCGGCACGAAGACGACCAAGGCCCCCACTCCCGAGACGGTCATGCCGGACGTCATCGGCCTCCAGCAGGCCGAGGCGGAGCAGAAGCTCGAGGACCGGCAGTTCGTGGTCCGGGTCGAGATCGTCCCCAACAGCAACAGCCCCAAGGGGACGGTCACTTCCGCAAGCGTCCGGGCCGGCGAGGTCCGCCCGGTGGGCTCGACCGTGACGATCCGGGTGCAGGACGGCAAGGTGCAGGTGCCGGACGTGACCGGCATGGACGAGGAGCGCGCCCGCAACACCCTGGCGAATGCGGGCCTGGACGCGTCCTTCACCACGCAGCGGACGTCCGACTCGAACCAGTACAAGAAGGTCATCCGCACCGACCCGTCGGCGGGGACCTCGACGAGCACCGAGACCCTCGTGACGGTCTACTTGGGCACTCCCGACATTCGCTGAGCGGAGCGGCGGACTCGATGCCGTCAGCACCGAGTCCGCCATCTGCCGCTTGCCTGCCGCTGCCTGCGGGCGGCCCGTCAGGCCGGGCCGGGCTCTAGGACGAGCCCTAGGCCGAGCCCTAGTGCTGTGACCGGAAAGGTTCGCCGGGTTGCCGGTTGGTTAGGCGGCTTGGGTGAGGGGGCGTCCGCCGTAGCGGACGCCCTTTTCGCTGCGGACGCGGGCGCGTTCGCGGCGTTGTGCGGCG
>NZ_JAKFHA010000044.1 GCF_021502675.1 Yinghuangia soli | reverse complement strand
CGCGGCAGACGTCGATGCCGCTGCCGTCGGGGAGCCGGCCGTCCAGGATCGCGACGTC
Source organism: Yinghuangia soli (assembly GCF_021502675.1). GTDB lineage: Bacteria > Actinomycetota > Actinomycetes > Streptomycetales > Streptomycetaceae > Yinghuangia > Yinghuangia soli. Next base: position 67,013 of record NZ_JAKFHA010000044.1, on the reverse strand, counting down.
GGGGTCGAGGGCCGGGATGCGGCGGACGGCCTCCTGCGCGGAGCCGGATTCGCCGACGACCTCGATGTCCGGTTCGGCGCCGAGCAGGTCGGACAGGCCGCGGCGCACGATCTCGTGGTCGTCGAGCAGGAACACGCGGATCGGGGCGCTCGGGGTCGGCATCACGGCTCATCTCTTCCGCTGTGTGGATTTCCAGTGTTGCAGGACGGCTCGGGAGCCGTCCTGACCTGCGGCGCAGCCTGCTGCTGTGCGGTGCGACGACGCCGTGCGGCGCGGGGCGGGCCGGTACGCAACGCCGGGCAGGTCGCGGTCGTGGTCGGTGGCCATGCCGGACGGTGTCCCTTGAGCCTGCCGCGTCCTGCCGCGCAGCCACAGGGCCGTTCGGCCCTGTCGCTTCCCCGCCGGCCCCGCACGGCGCCCTTGGGAAACACGGCAAATCCGCCCGCCCACCGCGCATCGGCAGGAAGTCCCGCCACCCCATCGGGTCATTTCCGCACCCGAGTCGCCCGGCCCCGGCAAGTCGCGGCAGAATGGCGGGAGCTGATCATGTCGGGACTGCGATGCCGTCTCCGTCCCCTGGGGAGGGGCCATGCCGGACAAAGCCGAACCGACCGGACCGCGCGAACAAGCGCCGATCCCGCGCATGCGCCTGGACGAGTTGCTGGACGAACTGCAGGCGCACATCGGCGTCGTACGCTCCTCCCGGGACCGGGTCCACACCCTCCTCGAAGCCGTCCTGGCCGTCGGCAGCGATCTCGACCTGGAGACGGTGCTACGCCGCATCGTCGAGTCCGCGGTGTCCCTCGTCGACGCGCAGTACGGAGCACTCGGCGTGATCGGCGACGAGGAGAGCCTCTCCCGCTTCCTCCCGGTCGGCATGGACCCCGAGACCATCGCGAAGATCGGCCCGTTCCCGGCCGGACGCGGGATCCTCGGCCTGGTCATCCGCGACCCGCATCCCATCCGGCTGCACGAGCTCGCCGAGCACGCGGACTCGTACGGCTTCCCGCCCAACCACCCGCCGATGCACACCTTCCTCGGCGTCCCCGTGCGCATCCGCGACGAAGTCTTCGGCAACCTCTACCTCACCGAAAAGCGCGGCGGCGCCGACTTCGACGAGGACGATGAAGCAGTACTCCGCACCCTGGCCGCAGCCGCAGGCGTCGCCATCGACAACGCACGCCTGTACGACGAGGCGCGGCGCCGCGAGCAGTGGCTCTCCGCCGCGTCCGAACTGACCCGCAGCCTGCTGTCCGGGGCCGCGCCGTCGGATGCGCTGCGCGCGTTCGCGGCCACCGTGCGGGAGATGGCCGGGGCCGACCTGGTCACCATCGCCGTCCCCGTCCCCGGCACCGACGACCTCGTCGTGGATGCAGCCGACGGCGAGTCGGCCGAGGACGTCCGCGGTCTGGTTCTCACCGGCGGCGCCACGCTCGCGGGCAAGGTGTACTCGTCAGGCGAGACGGCCGTCTCGGACAACCTCTCGGCCGACCCGCGCGTGCAGGACCCCGGTATCAACGACATCTACGGCCACTACGGCCCGGCGTTCATGCTCCCGCTCGGCACCCCCGAGAACGTCCGCGGCGTGCTGCAGGTCATGTCCCACCAGGGCCGCGCGCCGTTCTCCGACAGCACCATCGCGATGGTCACGGGCTTCGCCGGACACGCCGGCCTCGCGCTGGAGATCGCCGAACGCCGCCGCGACGCAGAACTGCTGACGGTCTTCCAGGACCGCGACCGCATCGCCCGCGACCTCCACGACGTCGCCATCCAGCGCCTGTTCGCATCCGGCATGACCCTCCAAGGCGTCACCCGCATCGTGGGACGCGCCGACGCCGCCGAAATGATCATGAAGACCGTCGACGACCTCGACGAGACCATCCGCCTCATCCGGTCCACGATCTTCTCCCTCAAAGCCCGCGAACGCACCGCAGGCACGGGGCTGCGCGCCCGCATACTCCAACTCGCCGACGAGGCGGTCGGATCGCTCGGTTTCGCGCCGACGCTGCGCTTGGAGGGCCTGCTGGACACCCGCGTACCGGAGGAACTCGCGGATCACGTCATGTCGGTGCTGCGCGAGGCCCTGTCCAACACCGCGCGCCACGCCCAGGCCAGCCGCGTCGAGGTGTCCGTCGAGGCCACCGCGGACCAGGTGACGGTACGCGTGACCGACAACGGCACCGGAATCCCCGCCGAACGCACCCGCAGCAGCGGCCTGGCCAACCTCGAGACCCGCGCCGCGGAACTGCACGGGACGTTCGGTGTCGCGTCCGGCGCCAACGGCACCGGTACGGCCCTGACCTGGCAGGTCCCGTACTCGAAGAGCTGACCTTGCTGCCCGGCCTTGGATCCGCGCGGTCGTCGAGCGGCTGAGGGCAGTCCGGCGATGGAAGCCGGGCGACCTGGACGTCATGGTCGTTCTCGACCCCGGCCGCAACACCCCCTGCATCGCCTATCTGCCCGCCGACCTACTGGTCTAAGTGCTCGGGCAGATCCGCTGGGACCGCGTTCCGCAGCTCAATGGGCGGGACCGAAAAGCGGGTCGCGGGCGATCCACGCATCAAGACGCCGCGGTTCCGGAGCGGGCACTTCGGGGACGGCAGGACCGTCCGGGCCGCACTCCGGCCACGTCTCGGCCAGCCATCGCCGACCACGGGCCGGAAGGAGGTCCCACTGCGTCCGAAGCTCGCTCACCAGGCGTACCGTCCGCTTGCCGCCGGCTCCGTCGAGGTGCCGCGCCAGATAGAAGATCGCCGCAACGGCAGGTGGCTGCACCGACAGGAAGGCCAAATCCGTTGGGGGCCCGGCTTCCTGCCGGCGTACCAGATGCCGGAGCCGGGTGAACGCGGCGTCGAAGGCGCGATCGTCCGCCGCATAGGCCAGCCCCAGCATCGCGTACTGCTTCACGGCCGCGTCCCGGCTCGACAAGGCCGCGGCAAGGTCCGCGGAGGCCTCGTGACCGCAGCGCTTCGCCAACGCCAGAACAGCCGCACACCGCATGTCCCGGTCCGCCGCGGGTGAAGCGAGCACAGCCCGCAATGCCCGCGGCCCATGCGTGCCTTGGGCGTCCCCCAGCGCGACGACGACCTCGAGATGGCGGCTGCGCGGCAGGTCGTCCAATGCAGCCGCCAATACGGCGTCACCGCTCGGGCCCTCCATCACCGCATCACGAACAGCCGCCTCGAATACGTCGATGCGACGATGCCGGACGCGTTCGCCCAGCGTTGGCACGGCACCCACTCGACACCCTCCTCCGACGCGGACGGCAACCCTTCCACAGCAAGCCGACACGCCCCGCCAAATGGGCCCGGCAGGATTGAAGACGAGTGGAGACGGCGGGGCGGCCGCCCCCGTGCCCAGCCCCGGCCTTCTCAGCCCGCGAGGCGGGTGATGCGGCGTCCGGTCACCAGTTCGGTGCGGATCCGGACCACGCACTCGTGCGGGCCCGGCGCCCACGGCTCCGGCAGGCGAGCGGCCAGGTAGTCGAACTCATCTCCCGGCTCGACTAGTTCTGCCAGCCCGGTGACGACCACGCTCCAGCCCGCCCGGCCGCAGGCGTCCAGGTCGTCGGCCTCGAAGGCCACGACGGCCTTGTCGAGGGCAGTCGCCAGCCGTGACTCGGCGGCGACCCGGAAGACCACGTCCCCCCGGCACACCGCGAAGTTCACCGGCCGCACGGCCGGCAGCGCCATGTCGGTGAACACCACCCGGCCCACACGCGCCGCAGTCAGCAGTTCCAGGGCCTCCGTCCGCCCCAGCTCGGCCATCACGGCCTGCGCAGCGCCGCTCACCGCCGTGCGTTCGTACGCGGCCGACCGCCGCCGCTCGACGGGCCGTGTCCCGGCCGTACCGGCCGTACTGGCAAGACCATGCGGCGCCGCCGGGCCGCTCCACGGTGGCGCCGGAGCATTCGTGTCCATGACGGATCCCCTCTGCTCTGCTGCGGACGGTCCGGGAAGCACCGCCCTGATCTCCCCACCGTCGCTCCCTGTACGCCGCCACCCCAGGGCCGAACGGCCTACGCCCGGCCCCTTCGGTCGGATCCGGTCCTGGTCGACCAGGATCCGTTCGACCGCGTTCACGGGACGAGTACCTTCGCTCCGTGACTGATCACGGAATCGCACTGCCGGTCTATCGCCTTCATCTCGTGCCGGCGGTCGTGGCACTGGCCAGTCCGACGTGGCAGCGCGAGGTGTGGCTCGATCCGACGCGGTTCGAGAACCTCGACTACACGGTGCACGTGCTGTTCGACGACTTCTGCGATGCGGACGATCCGCGGCCGTGGCTGGGGCAGTCCCTGCGCACCGAGGAGGAAGTCGACCTGATGGCGCACCTTGGTGCCGCCTACGGCGCCGTGCAGGACGCGGTCGGCGCGGACGCACGCGACGAGGTCTATCTGGACGCACCGGGCTGGCCCGCCGTGATGGCGGCAGCAGCCCGGCTGGCCCAGGTGCTCGTGGCCAACGACCTCGCGGCGCTCGACGCACTGCACAATGCGGGGCACCGCTGGCCACCTGTTGCCGACCGGATCGCATCCGAAAGCGATGCCTGACCGGTCGATTCACGAGCACACCCGGACCACCCAGACCGCCGCGGTGACCAGTGTCGGACGCGGGAAGCTCCCAGCCTCAGCGGCCCTGCACGACCAGGGCCGCCGTACAACCGGCCCGGCGGCAGGTCAGACCGCGGGAATGCGGCCGTCGAGCAGCGCGGTCCCCAGTTGCGTGCGGACGTGGATCACCGACTGGCCGCGGCGTTCCGAGGTGATCAGGCCGGCTTCGCGCAGCACGGCCGCGTGCCGGCTCGCAGTGGCGATGGACACGCCGATGGCGTCCGCCAGGCGTGAAGTGTTCGTACCGCTGCCGACGGCGTCCAGTGCGGCCGCCCGCGCGGCGCCGATCAGCCGGGCCAGCGGAAGCACCGACGCGGCCCCCTCGTTCCGGCCTCGCGCCAGCCAGTCCAGCGGCCGCGACACCGGATACGTGAGGGTGAGCGGGAGCGCGGGGCTCTTCATCGCGGTCGGGTGCAGGCCGCAGAAGAACGACGGGACCAGGTTCATCGAGCGGCCGTTCGGATGGAACGCCCAGTCGATCGGGCACGGCGTCGTCAGCGTGTCGTCGCCCCACGCCATCAGCTCCGGCGGGAAGCTCGCCAGCAGCCCGGTGACGCCGCCGGACAGCATCGCCTCGGCGCGGTGCGCCCGGTCCGCGGCGAACGCCCGTGCGGCCTCTGCCGCGTACGGTGCCACCGCGATCGCGTGGTAGCGGCGCAGCAGGCCGCCGAGGCGCTTGAGGGTTCCCGCGTCGCCTTGCGCCACCTCACGCGTCCAGCCGGGCAACGGCCTTTTCTGTGTGGCGAGTTCGGCGAGTTCTTCGCAGAGTCGGCGCCGCGGGGTGGAGAGCAGCCGGTCGACGCCGGACTCCACGTCCCCGGCGTTGTCCTGCGGGACGAGGAAGTCGGGGAAGTGGTCCGCCCACGGGTACAGGCGGGCCAGGTCGGCGACGGCACCAGTAAGGCCGGCGGCGTCCAGTTCCGCGCGTACCTCGTGCCGCCAGGGGTCAAATACGAGCGCGAGTTCGCGGTTCTGCAGGAGATGCAGGCTGAACGCGATCTCCCACATGGGGTCGAGCCGGTCGCTGATGCGGAGCCGGTTCAGGTCGTCCGTGGCCAAGTGAAACCGAAGCATGGCGCCCCCGTGGCGTCGGTGTCAGTCACCCGGACCAACGTAGCGACGTCCTGACGCTGCGGTGACGTTTGCATCTGGATCGAAAGGCTTGGCCGCCCCGAGCACCCGCGCCGACAGTGGCGGAGTCGGGCCGCGGGACCGGGCCCGGCGGAGACACCATCACGGGGAGGAAACACCATGGCACGCAGAAGGATTGCTTTCAGCGCATTCGCCGCGGTCGCCGCCGGCGCGCTCGCCGTCGCGGGCGCGAGCCCCGCGAACGCCGCGAACATCCGGCAGTACCAGGGGGCCGACTACGCCTCGATCGAGACGGCCACCCACCCCTGGGGCCGCTGGGTCGAGGTGTGCGACATGGAGAAGGACGGCAACGGGGTGTTCGCCAAGTTCCAGAACCCCATCGACTTCCCGAACGTGCAGACCGTGCGCGACTCGAACGGATCGGCGGCCGGCTGCGGCAACGCGAACGTCAGGAACTCCACGACCGCCTTCCAGGTCTGCGAGGAGGGCTTCTGGGGCATCACCTGCTCCGCCTGGAAGGACGCGTAGGCGCAGCACCACGCCCGGCTGACGAGCGCCCCGTCCCACGATGACGTGGGCATGGGTGTTCCACCGGAGGATGCCGTGCCCTAGAGGGGGAAAGGGCCTACGGAATCCGGCCGCGGGGCGGTCCCCGCCCCGCGGCGCTCCTCCCCGGGTGGCCGGATCCCCCGGACCCCCGATCGAGGAGCCCCGCGAACGTCCCCGGGGTCGAACACCATCAGCCGTACGGCGTACACACCGAGGAAGTCACGCCGACCATCACGTAGATCGTGTTCAGCCGGTCGAAGATCCGGAACTGCGCATCGAGAGTGAGGCTGAGCCCGCCGACCTGCTTGGTCCATTGGATGCGCAGCGGGTCGTTGCCCGGCGTCCGCGTCCAACCGTGCTCCGCCGCGACCCGGCCAAGGCCATCGGCGAGCGTCGCCGGAGTGGCCGGCGGCGCGGCGACATGGCCGTACGGCAGGTGCACCGACGAGGTGACCCCGACCGCCGGGGTCCGCACCTGGCAGTGCGCGGTGCTCGGCTCGGGGCCTCCGGCGAGCGCAGGCGCCGCGGCGTCGAGGCTGGTGAACCGCTCCGGCAGCAACGCATGGATCGCGCCGAGCACAGGCATCGCCGCGTCGACGACCGATACTGCGGCCGCGCGTTGCTTGTCGGTGACGACCGGCCCCACGACGTCGCCACCCTTGACCTCGTCCCCTGGCAGCGCGGGGGCTCCCCCATCGCACGCCGACGACGCCACGGCGGTCAGCACCACAGCGCCGCCCTGCGGGGTGCGCGCGACGGCTACCGTGAAGCGGCCGCCGTCCGCGTAACCGGTAAGGGCCCCGCGCACCTCGTACAGCGGCCATCCGCGGGCACGCGCCGCGTCGTGCAGGCGCCGTCCCAACTCGACGGGGTCGCCGGAGACAGGCGTCCGCGAAGTGGCGTTCTCGCTCGTCTCGCCGTCCTCCCCCGCCGTGCACTCATCCCGCTCGAACCGGACGGCCGTACCGGGGGCGATCACCTCGACGAGTTCGCGTACCGGCGCGAGTTCACTGTCCGCGATGTCGTAGTGCGGGCCCGTGGTGGCTTCGTGGTACGCCAGCCAAGCCATCCCGTAGAAGAACGCCACGAGCGCAACGGCCGCGATGCCGAGGCACCCGACCGCCTTGGCCGCCCGACGTACCGTCGGCCGCGCCCCCACCGTAGAACGTGGTGCCCCCATAAGCCCTCGCCCCCGCTCCGCCGACCATGCCCCTGGCGGCATGCGGCCGCGCTCTGACCAGCGAATACGGGCAACCGCCGGGCAACAAGGGGAATCTCCCTCCGCCTGTGCGGGTACTTCCGTACCAGTCCGCACCCTCGGTTGCCGCCTCTGAGATCGTGGCGGCCATGGGCGAACTGGTCGAGCGCGTGGACGAGACGGATCGGGTGCTGGGCGTCGTGGGGCGGGCCGAGGCCATCCGGAATCGGTGGCTCCACCGCATCGCCACCACCGTGTGCCGCGACGCCGACGGCCGGATCCTCGTCCACCGGCGGCCTGCGGACGCGTCCCGCTTCCCCAGGTATTACAACTGGCTCATCGGCGGCGCCGTAGACGTCGGAGAGTCCTACGAGGCCGCAGCCGCACGGGAGATCGCCGAAGAGCTCGGCGTGCGAACCGACGCGCGCCTCGTCGTCAAGTTCCTGTGCGACGGAGCAATCAGCCCGTACTGGCTCGGCCTCCACGAAGCCGTCCTCACCGACATGATCACGCCGGACGCCTCGGAGATCACCTGGCATGCGTGGCTCGCCCCTGACGAGTTCGCGTCTGCCCTCCGCCGGTGGGATTTCGTCCCCGATTCCCGCGAAGCCCTGGCCCGCTATGAAGGGGTGAGGCTGTCAGCTCCCCTTGCACTCCCGCCGGGCAGCGGGTAGCTCAGCGAGAGCGCCCCTCGCCCATGAATGGCGCCGGCCCCGACCGTGTGAGAACACGAGCAAGCCATCTGGCCACGCTGCGGCCTCGATCTCACCGGCGCCGAACTGTTCGCCTCTGCTTGGTTCGTCGATCAAGCGGCCGGTGCGGTGTCCTGGTCCGTGATCAGGGTGATCTCGATGGCGAGGACGCCGAGGGCTTCCTTCTCCGGACCGTAAATGCGGCGGATGTTCGCGAGTTGCTGGTCGCGCGGGCTGGTCGGGTTGACGTGTTCGGGCCCCTCGGTGTCGATCATCTCTTCGAAGGTGCGGTAACGGGCGACGCGGACCACGCGGGTCAGAGCGCTGTCACGGCCGCATACGAACCGGATGTGGTCGCCGGCCTCCAGTGTGCGCAGATTGGGGTACTGGACTCGTACCTCGATGGTCTTGCTGCCGTCGGCGACGAGGTCGAAGTAGCGGCGGTAGAGGTTCATCTCGCGGGCGCGGGTCGCGGTGCTGGGGACGGGGCGGGCGGTCATGACGCGGTCAAGTTCCTTGGTGGTGTAGGACCGGTAGAAGTGCTTGGGGTCGGCGACCATGCGGCCGACGAGCCAGACCATGGCGTCCACATAGGAGTCGGTGTCGCCCTCCCATTCGGTGGTGTCGAGCATCCACGGCCGCGCGCCCGGCGGGGGCGGGACCTTGCCGTCGCGGATCAGCGACTTCGACAGCTTCGCGCCCGTGTCGGTCAGCACCATCGGGGTGAACACCTGCGGTGGCGGGGGCAGGCCGGGCAACTGCGCGAAAGCCTCGTCGACGAGCTGGCAGCCGTACGCCCAGTCCCCGCCCTTGACCATCACTGAGAGGGTGACGTGGTCGCGGGCGGCCAGGCGCTCCTTGACCAGGTTCCGGTACAGGGTTGCGAGGTCCAGGTAGGTGTCGGTGTCGGCGGTGACGTCCACGCGGTAGTCGCCGTGGTCGGTGCACACGGCCGTGAACGCAGCCCCGCCCGAACCGGCGGCCGCGAGGCGGGTACGTTCCGCGCGCTTCTCCGCCCACCCGCACGCCGGGCACGGGAGCCGCATGTGCACTTGGCCATGGGAGGGAGCGAGAGGCCAGCGGATCTGGTCCAGGCGGCCCAGCGTCGCCAAGAACTCATGGCGGAACGCAGGGGTGGCCTGCTGGGCCGAGTAGGTCTCGAGCTCGTAGTCGACGCCGGTGGCATCGGCTAAGGAGTCGAACATGCCCCGGTAGTACTTGGCGATCAGGTCGTCGACCACATCCCCGCCGAGCGCGTGGAAGTAGGTCTGCTGGTAGGCGTGGTGGGTCTCCGGGTCCAGGCGGATGTCATAGGGGGCGTTGTCGAGCGCGCCGAAGCGGACGATCGCGTCGACGTTGAAAGTCCGCTTGGTGGCCTTCGCGAGCAGGAACGCCGCGGTGTGTACGAGCGAGGTCCCCAGGTGCGGCGCGCCGTTGATCTGCGTCCCGACGCAGAACGCCACCCGGTCAGGGTTCGTCGCCTGCAGCCGGGGGCGGACCATGTCGACACTGCGCAGCATCGCGTTGGCCAGGACGTTGTTCGGGCTGATGATCTCCACGGGATCCGTGCCGGGCATGGCCGCCCCTTCAGGGTGTGTGGTCGCGCCGGGTCAGGTGCTGGGAACGGGGAGTTGGGCAAGGATGAAGTCGACGCGGCGGCCCGGTTCGTCGGCAGGGACGAAGATGGGGCGGTAGCCGGCGTCGTAATAGCCCTGGACGATCAGCTCATGGACGCGCCGGATCTCGCGCTCCTGCGCGAAGACCAGGTCGTCCTCGGAGTCGAAGTCGTCCAGCGGGTCGAGGACGAAGACCGCGTCGTAGCGGTAGATCCGGGTCGCCTCTTCGAGGTCGGGGTACGGGCCAAGCCCGAAGAAGGCGTCCCAGCCATAGCCGTCGGGGATGCCGCGGTTGTAGAACCGCAGGCCGGCCTTGTGGTCGCAGTACTCGGCGACGAACGCTGCGAGAACGTCGCGGGAGTAGGCGCGGCGGTCGGCGACCTGGAGGTGCCGACCGAGGCGATCGCGGTGCCGGCGGTAGATCTCCCGGGCCGGTTCGTCCTCACTCGCGGGTACGCCGCGGGCGTGGAGTTCGGCAAGTACAGCTTCCTTCCCTGCCGACGGGCCGCCGGTCACGACGTAGCGCCGCGGCTCAGTCGTGGGGGCTAGCAGGTCTTCCAGACTCATGGCGTGGATCCCTCCGGAGCTGCGGCAGGCAGGGTGTTCGGGTCGGTGTCGCGGTCGCGGCCGGATAGGGCGCGCCGCCAGTCGGCGGTGAGTTCGGAGCCGCCTCGGGCGGCGTCCAGGCGTGCGGTGAAGTCCGCAAGGCTGCCGTCGGGGTCCGCGAGTCGGACCAGGATCAGGTCGGCGGCCGGGCTCAGGGGTGGTGTCCATCCGGCGTACGCGGCGATCTGGTCCGGGCCGAGATCGGTGTCGCCGGCGCGGTCCAAAAGGGCTGCGCCGTACGCGGCGCGGTACTCGGCAGCGGCCGCCAGGACGAGGGCATGCCGCCACAGCGCCCGCGTCGCCGCGGCGTCCGTCTCGGTGGCAGGGGCATCCATGCTGGCAAGACGGGCGGTGGTAAGGAGTTCGGCGCGCAGCAGGTAGACCGCGCCCCACAGGCGGGCGAGAGCATGCTGATGCTCGACGGCCTCCCACGCGAAAACGTCCGCTGGGAGCACCAATGGCCTTGTGGCGGCGCGTAGTTCGGGCGCGGTGGCATGACGGGCCATGAACGTGTCGCTGTCGCGGCGCAGTTGCCACGCGACCAGGTCGATCAGCTTCGGCTCGATGCGCTTGCGGAAGTGGTGCACCTCGTAGCCGGAGGCGTCGGCCGCGGCCTGTCGGCGGGCGGTCAGCGTCGCCCCGGAAGTCGCGGCCTCGGCGCCGAACAGCAGACGTGAGGCCTCGGCGAGTCCGGTGTTCTCCAGGCGGTCGAGTTGTTCACGCAGCAGGCCGTCCAGCGCGCGGGCCAGGCTGGACGGGTCGTCCGGGCGTCGCGCCCGGGCCTGCACTCCGCGCAGTCCGAGCAGGCGCGGCCCGGCCGCGAGGCGGATCGGGAGACCGGTGCGCAGCAGCGTCCGGACTTCGGCCGCCAACCCGTCCTCGCGGGAGGTGGTGGGCCTGGCGGTCATGTCGTCGGTCGGCATGACACCAGCGTCCCAGACGTGCCCACAAAATGCCCAGAGTGAGACCCAGGAAATGCCCAGTCTCGACGGGGCGCGCGTCGGACGGGCAGCGGTCGGAGCGGCCTCCGTCGACTCCGACGGTCACGCGGATCTTCAGTGGACGATGTTGCCGAGTCGCAACGGCGGGGCTGCGTACGCTCTTGGGTATGGGCGACGTGGGCGGGCTGCGGGAGCGGAAGAAGCGGCAGACGTATCGGGAGCTGTCGGATACGGCTATCGGGCTCTTCATGGAGAAGGGCTACGAGCAGGTGACCGTCGCCGACATCGCGGCGGCTGTCGGGGTGTCCAAGCCGACGTTGTTCCGGTACTTCGCGTCCAAGGAGGATTTGGTCCTGCACCGGCTGGCGGACCACGAGGGCGAGTCGGGTCGGCTGGTCGAGCAGCGTCCGGCCGGGGTCTCGCCGCTGGGGGTGCTGGGGCGCGCATTCGTGGACGGGCTCGCTCGGCGGGATCCGGTCACCGGTCTGAACGACGACGCCGAGGTGCTCGCCTTCCACCGCCTCCTGTACGGGACGCCGGCGCTGGTGGCGCGGCTGCATACGCACCTGGAACAGGACGAGGCCGCGCTCGCCGACGCGCTTGGCGGCGAGATGGGCGGCGAGGCGGGCAGCGGTCTCCGCGCGCGTTTGGCCGCGGCGCAGATTGTCGCCGTGCACCGCGTCCTCGCGCAGGAGAACTGGCGGCGGATCACCGCGGGGAGCACCGCGGACGCGCTCTACCCCGAAGCCGTCGCGGCGGCCGAGTCGGCTTTCGCGCAGTTGGGGGTGGGGCTTCCGCAGCTTGCTTGAAAAAGTAACCAAGTTACAAATGTTACTGGGTTGCATTATTGTCGGGGGATGGCACACGACGACCCCGCACTCGCTGACGCCCTGATTTCGGAACGCACCTACCACGACGCCTGCCGGGCGGCCCTGGACGCCATGGTCGATGGCGCGCAGGAGTTGGTGACCGTCGGCGAATCCGCCTTCGCTTCCGGCGCCGACGCCGAGGTGCTCGGCTACCGACTCCGGAGCCAGGCAAAGGAATTCCGGGAGCTTCCGAAGGGGCCGCTGTTCTTCGGGCGCGTCGACTTCGAAGCGGACCCGCAGGCCGCCGGGCATCACGCCGGGCAGGCGTACCACGTCGGGCGCGTACGCATCGCCCACGACCCGTCGGCCCCGCCCATGGTCGTCGACTGGCGGGCGCCGGTGGCGCGGATGTTCTACCAGGCGAGCGCGCGGGACCCGCAAGGCGTGGCCGTACGCCGGCGGTTCGGCTGGTCACCGGCGAGCCGCGGCGACTCGGCCGACCTCACCGGCCTGGAGGACGAGCACCTCGGCGACGGCGAGGCACGCGAGAGCAGCATCGTCGCGGGCGAGATCGAGCGCCCCCGGGTCGGTCCCATGCGCGACATCGCCGCCACGATCCAGCCCGAGCAGGACGACCTGGTCCGCGCGGAACTCGCCACGTCCGTCTGCGTCCAGGGCGCACCGGGCACGGGCAAGACCGCCGTCGGGCTGCACCGCGCCGCCTACCTGCTCTACACCCACCCGCAGCGCATCCGGCGCGGCGGCATGCTGATCCTCGGCCCCAACCGGGCCTTCCTCTCGTACATCTCCGCCGTGCTGCCCGCGCTCGGTGAAACGGGGGTACGGCAGGCCACTCTCGAGGACGAAATCGCCCGCCACCCCGTCACGGCGTACGACAGCGACGCCGCAGCGGCCCTCAAGCACGACGCCCGCATGGCCGAAGTGCTCCACGGCGCGCTCTACGCACGCGTGACCGCGCATGCGGCCTCCGCGCTCGTCCTCCCGGACGGCTCCTATCGCTGGCGCGTCGCCGAAGACGAGGTCGCGCGGATCATCCGGGACGTACGTACCGAGGAACTCCCGTACGCAGCAGGGCGGGAGCGCGTGCGGAGCCGCATCGTCCGGGCCGTCGAGCAGCAGGCCGAGCGCCGGGCCGGGCCGCGCACCAGCACCTGGCTGCAGAAGATCGCCCGGGCGCGCCCGCTCACCGGCCTCCTCGATGCCGTCTGGCCGGCCGCCCACCCGGAGGCGGTCCTCGCCGACCTGCTCGGCCGCCCGGAAACCCTGGCCGCCGCTGCCGACGGCATCCTCACCCCCGTCGAGCAAGAGGCCCTCGCCTGGCCCAGGCCGCCGCGCTCCCCCAGGTCGGCCCGGTGGTCCGCTGCGGACCTCGTGCTGCTCGACGAACTCGCCGGCCTGATCGAACGCCCCGCCGGATACGGCCACATCGTCGTCGACGAAGCGCAGGACCTCTCCCCCATGCAGGCCCGCGCGATCGCCCGCCGGTCGCCGTTCGCCTCCGTGACCGTCCTCGGCGACCTCGCCCAGGCCACCACCCCGTGGGCGGCCCGCGACTGGCCCGAGCTCCTCGCCCATCTGGGCAAGCCGGACGCCGTCGTCACCCCGCTCACCATGGGATTCCGCATCCCCGGCCCGGTGGCCGACCTCGCCAACCGCGTCCTGCGCCACCTCGACGCGGACGTGCCCCCGGCCCGGTCCCTGCGCCGCGACGGGGACCTGACCATCGAGGCAACCGACGACGCGACCGCCGCCACCGTCGCGGCCGTGGCCGCGGCGATGGGACACGCGGGCTCGATCGGCGTCATCGCCGCCGACACCGAATCCGCCCGCCTCCGCCGGGCCCTCGGCGCCGCCGGATTCCCCGCCTCCGGCCCGGACGCATTCGGCCCGGACGCATTCGACTCGGACGCCTTCGTCCCGGACGCCTCCGGCCCCGACTCCCTCGGCCTGGACTCCTTCGGCCCGGACTCCTTCGGTCCCGATGCCCTCAACCCGGACTCCCCCGGCACCCGACTCACCGTGGTCCCGGCCACCGCCGCCAAGGGCCTCGAGTACGACCACGTCGTTCTCGTCGAGCCCTCATCCATCGTCGACGCCGAAGCGCGCGGATTGAACCGCCTGTACGTGGCGCTGACCCGGGCGGTCTCCCGCCTCCACATCGTCCACGCCGCCCCGCTGCCCCTCGCCATGCGCCCGCACGAGGCCTCACCGCAGCCCGCGGGGCACCAGATGCAGGCGTCCTGACGGCACTTCGCCGCGCCCCCGAAAGGAGTCGCAGGCCGATCACCACCGCCGGACAGGCCCCGATGTGCTACAGCTCCGAAGCGCAGGTCGCCTTCAGCTCGCGTACCGCATCGGCGTACGCGCGCATCCGGGCGTTCTCAGACGCGGACGACCACATCAGCGCGTGGTTCAGCGTCGGAGCGTCATGGATCGGCACGTGGGTGACCTCGGGCCGCTGGTAGTAGCGGGTGACCTGGGCGTCGCCCAGAACCACCGCCTTGCCGGCCACGACCAGGGCGAGCATCTCCTGGTACGTCGAACACTGCTGCCCGGTGCGGTGGATGACCCCGCCGTTCGGCGTGCTCCGCGGGAGCAGGCGGTCTGCCCAGGACGCCGGGACGCGGTCGGAGAGGCTCGGGAACGCGTACCCGGCCAGGTCGTCCATGCACAACTCGGTACGTGCGGCGAGCGGGCTGGACGTCGGCACGGCCACGAACGTGGCGCCCTCCACCACCAGAGGACCGACCGAGATGTCCGGTTCGTCGAGGGGCAGAAGGGTCACCAGCATGTCCAGCGCGCCCGTGCGCAGCGGTGTCACGTAGTCGGAGACCTGGATCTCGGTGAACTCCACGGCGCAGTTGGGGTGCCGGGCCTGGAACATGTCGGCGGCCCGGTGTGCTGTCAGTCCCGACTGCACGCCGAGGAACCCGACCCGCAGGACGCCGTGGATGCCGCGCGCTGCCTCGGTGGCCCGGCTGATGGCCTCGTTGAGGCCGTCGTAGTGCGGCCGCATGTCGGCGCGGAGCCGCTGGCCAAGCGGGGTGAGCACCACCTTGCGACTGGTGCGCTCGAACAACTGGGCGCCGATGCGGCGCTCGACCTTCTTGACGGTCTGGCTCACCATTGCGCTCGATACGCGCAGGCGCTCGGCAGTGCGGCCGAAGTGCAGTTCCTCGGCCAGGGTCAGGAATATCTCCATCTCGTGGCGTTCCACGGACGCTCACCCCCTCTCTCGGATCGTTCATCAGGAATTAACAGTCAAGAGCGCTCGTCCGCCGCCTGACTCCCTGTGGTCAGGCAAAACGATATCCCGAGCGTTCATTCCGACTTAACGACGGGTGCGGGATCCGAAGAGCCTTCGGTCGCTCGCGGTGAGCTCTAAGTATGAGTGAACGCTGGGTTCAGGGATTACCCGTTGATCATGGCCTGCGCCGGATCGGACAGTGGAGCAGCACCGGAATCCGGCGGTCGGCGGGCACCCGCCTCGACCGGCACGGCAGCCGCGGCCTCAAGCCGGCGGCCGCACCGCGCGGCCGCACCCGGCGTCCGCACTGCCCGGCCGCACCGAGCGTCCGCGGACGCCCGGATCCGGGGCCACCCGCCGACCCCGTCCGAGAACACCCGTTCCCACCAAGGAAGTCCCCTGTGACAGACACCATCAAGGTCGGCATCGTCGGCGCGCACGCCACGCGCGGCTGGGCACGTGCTGTACACCTGCCCGCGCTGAGCGCCCTCCCCGACTACACGATCACCGCCGTCGCCGGGACCAGTACGGAGTCCGCCCGGGCCGCGGCGGACGTCTGGGGCGCGGCGCACGCGTTCGACGACCCGTACGCGCTGATGGCCCACCCTGACGTCGACCTCGTCGTGATAGGCGTCCAACTGCCGCGCCGCGACGGCCTCGTGGCGGCGGCGATCGCCGCCGGAAAGCACGTCTACTGCGAATGGCCGCTCGCCCTCGACGCAGCCTCGGCCGAGAGCCTCCGGGCCCAGGCGGCGGAAGCAGGCGTCCAGCACGCGGTAGGCCTCCAAAGCCGCAACCACCCCGCGGTCCGGCACCTGCACGACCTGGTGGCGGACGGCCGGATCGGCGAGGTGCTGTCCGCCTCGCTCTCCTATTCGCTGGCCTCTCCGGACGTCTGGTCCAGCCGCTACGCGGACCTCTTCGACGCGACCAAGGGCGTCAACCACGTCGCCGTCGTGGGCGGCCACTCGCTCGACATGTTCCGCTCCGCGCTGGGCGACTTCACGGAACTCTCGGCGACCCTGGCGACCCGCATCACCACCATCACGCTCGAGGAGACCTCGGAGCAGCTCGCGGTGACCTCCCCGGACCAGATCGTGGTGAACGGGCTCCTCGAATCCGGCGCGGCGGCCTCGGCGCACTTCATGACCGGCGGCCCCGCCGGCGAGGGGTTCCGCATCGAGGTGCACGGCCGCACCGGCCGCCTCGTGCTGCGTGCCTCGGACGACTCCCTGGTCGGCCCCGAGTTCACCCTCCACGCATCCGACGGCCCCGGTACGCAGGTCCGGCTGCCGATCCCCGCACGCCGTCTCCTGCCCGACGCGCCGGTGGCGGTCGGCAACGTCGCCGAGGTCTACACCGACCTCGCCCGCGGCATCCGCAGCGGCGAACCGATCACTCCCGACTTCGGCACCGCGGCCTCGATCCACCGCGTACTCGACGCCATCCGCGAATCCGCGTCCACGGGCACACGCCTGCACCTGCGCTGACACGCATTTGGCCGGTCAGCCCGGAGCAGCAAGTCCCGCCCAGGGACACCCCGCCGACCCCCGCCACCCCCGGCACCCCCGCCACCCCCACCGCCCTCCGAACCCACCGAGGAAAACCATGTCCACCGACAACACCGCGATCGCCGACCGCTTCGAGATCACCGACCTGATCAGCCGCTTCGCGCTGCTGCTCGACGAGAAGCGGTGGGACGACGCCGCCACCGTCTTCGCCGGCGACGTGGCGGTCCACTCGCCGCGCGGGGGCGAACTCCACGGCATCGGCGACGTCGTCGGGTTCATACGCCGGAACGAGGTCGAGGGGCAGCAGACCCAGCACACGACCACCGACGTCCTGGTCGACCTCGACGGCGACCAGGCCGCCGTCCGCACGAACGGCATCACGTACTACTACCGCGACGGCGAAGCCCCGCACTTCACCGGCGGCCTGCGCCAGCAGCTGACCGCAATCCGGACCCCGGCAGGCTGGCGCATCCGCGAGATCCGCATCATGCCCGCGTGGACCCGCGACAGCTGACCCCCGCCTGGACCCGCGGCAGCTGACCTCGTCCGGGGCCGCGCAGCACCCGACCGTTCGCTCACCCATGCACCCGATTCGTCAGTCCGGGCCTGTCCAGTCGAAGGGGAAGTACTTGCTCGACCTTCCGGCGCGGTCCCACGCGAAGCCGAAGGCGTCGGCGCGGTCGGTCGTGGCGCGGCCCCACGTGGCCACCTGCCCGGGTCCGACCTCGGCGCCGGGGGCGTTGAGGACCTGGACGCGGGCACCATCGGGCGTGGTGGGCCCGCCGAGGGCCTCGGCGCTCGCGGTGACCTTTCCGGGGATCTCCGCGCTCCACGTCCCGAGGTCGTCGTCGATCCGCACATGGATCGGCGCGAACTCCATGCCGCGCATCTCCGGCTGGAACATCGCACCGAACTGCGCAGGCCAGCCGCCCGCTTCGCCGCCGAAGATCGCGCCCAAGGCGGCGCGCTGCTGCTCGTCGGCGCGTTCGTCGAGGAAGACGGCGGCGTAGGGGTCGGTATGTTCACCGGTCCACACGTTGCCGGTGAAGGATCCCAGCATCAGGACATTGAGGCCGTCGAGCCGCACGTCGCCGTAGCTGCCCTCGCGGATGTGCCAGACGAGCACCCCCTCGCAATCGCCGTACGTCGGCGGCTGCGCGAACGTGCAGGGACACGGGATGGCGCACTTGCACGTGTCGAACCAATCGCCGACCACATGCCATCGGACGGCTTCGGCAGTGGCTTGATCGGTCATCGGGCCGCCCTCCTATCCTCCTCCCGCACGGATCGAGGGAGGAATACAGGCCGACCGCTCCCGAGTCCGTTCCTCGGGAACGGCCTCAGGTCAATCCTCCGCCCCGACCGGCAGAGAGGGAAGCCCGCGGCGGGCAACGTGATCACATGGTCATGCCGCCGCCGGACGTGGTAAGCCCCGGGAGCATCCAGCTCTGGAACGGCACCAGCACCGCGACCACCAGAAACCCGATGCCGGCCACCCGTGCGAGCAGCGGGCCGTGCCGCCACAGCTTCTCCAGGAAGATCAGCACGGCGATCCCGGCCATCGCGGCGATGTTCATGACACCGAGCGGGATCAGCACCACCATGAGCGCCCAGCAGCAGCCGAGGCAGTATGCCCCGTGGTGCGCGCCCACCCGGAAGTCCCTCGCCCGCGGGTGGAAGTTCGCGTACCGCATGAGCTGTGCCATCGGGCTGCGGCAGTGCCGCAGGCAGATGTCCTTGAGCGGGCCGAGTTGGTAGAGCCCGGCCAGCGCGAACGCCGAGGCGCCGATCCAGCGTCCGGCCTGCCGGTGCTCCTCGACCAGGTCGCCGGTCAGGGCCAGTCCGCCGTACGCGAGCAGCCCGAACGCCGTCCATACCAGCAGATAGCCCGACAGGAAGGTGCCGGTGCGCAGCACGCGCTCTGCGCCGTTCGTCCGGCGGGCGATGGCTCGCGTCCACGTCACCGCGACGGGCGCGACCGACGGCAGCATCATCGCCGCCATCATGCCCACCCACATCACCAGGAACAGCGGCAACGCCATGCCCATCGTGCCCGGTTCGATGCCCATGTCCCGGGCCTGGCCCGCGGTCAGCACCCAGGCAAGCGCGGCGACGGCCACGATGCCCGACCAAGCGGCCACGAGCTTGCGCACCGGAAGCAATACGCCTGCCGACAGCGGTCGTTCCACCGGCCGGGGGGCGGTCGCAGCGATGTGTGCCGGGAAGACTCGCACGATTGTGCTCCAGGGGACTCTTCCAGCACACCACACCCCCGACGCCGCAGCCAGGCGAGGCCGCCGAACTCCTCGTCGCGCAAGACGCTTCGACGCAGAAGAAGGACGACGCCCCGCGCGTCGGCGATTCCCCTAACTCAAACACCATTGTCTGAGATGCCTCAGCGCGTTAGCTTAAGTCAGACATCACTGTTCGACTTATTCTGATGCGAGGAGCCTCCCGTGAGCCACGATGCGCACCATCAGCACCATCCGGAAAAGGTGGCGGCGGCGCCGGTGACCGAGGCAACCCCTCGGCACCCGTGGCTGGTTCTTGTCCTGCTGTGCCTTGCCCAGTTCATGCTGATCCTTGACATCACCGTCGTGAACGTCGCCCTGCCGAGCATCGGCGACGACCTCGGCCTCGGGCGCGAGGCACTCACGTGGGTGGTGACCTCGTACGCGCTCGTCTTCGGCGGACTCATGCTCCTCGGCGGGCGGTTGGCCGATGTGCTCGGCCGGCGCACCACCTTCCTGGCCGGGCTCGTGGTGTTCACCGCGGCGTCGCTGGTCAGCGGATTGGCGGACAGCGGTGCCCTGCTGATCGCCGGGCGCATGACGCAAGGCGTCGGAGCGGCGCTGCTGTCGCCCGCCGCCCTGGCGCTGGTCACGACCACCTTCCGCGGCGCCGAGCGCAACAAGGCGCTCGGCGTGTGGGCCGGTGTCGGCGCGACGGGATCCGCCGCCGGGGTCCTCGTGGGCGGACTCCTCACCTCGGGGCCCGGCTGGGAATGGATCTTCTTCGTCAACGTACCTGTGGGCACAGCAGTGTTCGTCGCCGTACTGGCCCTCGTGCCGGAGGCTCGACGCTCCGAGCGGTCCGGCCGCCTCGACATTCCCGGCGCGATTCTGGTGACCGCCGCGACAGCCCTCCTGATCCTCGGAGTCACCCGCTACGGCGACAACTCGTGGACCGACATGACCGTCTGGCTCCCGATCCTGGGGGCCGCCGTGTTGTACCCCGTCTTCCTTGCCGTGGAGAGCGCGACGCAAGAGCCGCTGCTGAAGCCCGCGTTGCTCACCCGACGGGCTGTGGTGACCGGTGCGTTCACCATGCTGGTCGCCACCGGACTGCTGATCAGCTCGTTCTTCCTCGGCTCGCTGTACCTCCAGCAGGTCGTCGGACTCAGTGCCCTGCGAACCGGCCTGGCATTCCTGCCGGTCGCCATAGCTGTAGGCCTGGGAGCGCATTTGGCCGCAAACCTGCTGACACGCTTCGGTCCCGGACCGATCGCCGCAACGGGTCTGGCGATCACAGCGGTTGGTGCCGCGTGGCTGACGCAGCTTCCGGCCGACGGAGGCCTCGCGGACATCCTGCCCGGTCTCATCCTGGCCGGAGTCGGAGTCGGGCCCGCTTTCGTCGCGGCGACGACGACCGCGATGGCGCACGTCGACCACCGCGAAGCCGGGCTCGTGTCCGGGCTGGTCAACACCTTCCACGAACTCGGCGGCGCGCTGGGCGTGGCACTGGTCTCCGCGGCGGCCGCCGCCTCGCTCACGCCTGCGTCGGCAACGGTCGAGGGATACACCGACGCGTTCCTCGGCTGCGCCGCGGCCGCCGCGCTGGCCGCGCTGGTCATGCTGGCCCTCGCGCCGCGCGCACCACTGCCGGTCAGAGACGGTCCTCGACACGTCCACTGACTCGGCACGTCCACTGAACCCGGCGCGCTTGCCGACTCGGCACGTCCACTGAACCCGGCGCGCCCGCCGACTCGGCACGTCCACTGATCGGACTCGCACATAGGCTTCGACCATGGCTCCTCGCGTGACCCCTGACCAGCGCCGCCGCGCCGACGCCGAACGCAACCTCGCCGCGATCATCAAGGCCGGCCGGGAGTGCTTCGGCCGCAACCCGTCCGCCAGCATGACCGAGATCGCGCAGGCGGCGGGCGTCGGACGGGTCACGCTGTACGGACACTTCTCGTCGCGCGAGGAGCTGCTGGAAGCCGTGTTGCACGACACCTTGACGCACGCCCAGCAGGCGTTCGACGCCGCCGAACCGCAATCCGGGACAGCAGCCGACGCTCTCAGCCGCCTGGTCCGGGCCTCCTGGCAGGTACTCGACGGCTGCCTCGGCCTGCGGGCCGCGGCCGTTCTCACCTTCGGAGAGTCCGGCGTCCGCCGGCGGCACGAGGTGATGCTCGGCCGCGTCGACGCACTGATCGGACGCGGCCAGGACGAAGGCGACTTCCGTACCGACCTGCCGCGGGACTGGCTCGTCGCCACGACCTACGGCCTGATCCACCTGGCAGCGGACGAAGTCGCCGCCAGGCGGCTCGCCCGGGACGACGCCGGACGGACGATCGAAGCGACCGTCCGAGCCGCACTCGCGATCCCGCACGGCAGAGGCTGATCCGGCTCCGCCTCGGACTGCGTTCCTCGGCGCCGCAGACTCTTGCCAGTATACCCCCTGGGGGTATACGTTTCATGAGGATGGACACCAGCAACCCGCCCGGATCACGCACTCACCGCAAGGAGCACCACTGATGTGTACGAACGCACGCCGCTGTCCCGGCCCACGCGCCCCGCCCCCAAGCCGCGCACCACCCCACGCCCCAAGGAACCCGCCATGCGCCTCTTCGCGATCCGCGACTACCGCTACCTCTTCAGCGCCCAGCTCATCGCCCTGTTCGGCACCGGTCTGACCACAGTCGCCCTCGGACTCCTCGCCTATGAGCTCGCCGGCCCGGACGCCGGCATCGTGCTCGGCACCGCCCTGACCGTGAAGATGGTCATGTACGTGCTCATCGCCCCGCCGGCCGCCGCCTACGTGGGCCGCTTCCCCAGACGGACGGTCCTGGTCCTCCTCGACGTCGTGCGCGCAGCGGTGGTCCTGGCTCTCCCCTTCGTCACCGAGGTCTGGCACATCTACGTCCTGATCGGCGTGCTCCAGGCGGCCTCGGCGGCGTTCACTCCGACCTTCCAGGCCGTCATCCCCGACGTCGTCACCGACGAGTCCGACTACACGCGGGCACTCTCCGCCTCGCAGGTCGCGTACACGATGGAGAGCCTGCTCAGCCCCGTACTGACGGCCGTGGCCCTGGCGTTCATGAGTTTCGACCGGCTCTTCCTCGGCACGTCCGCCGGCTTCCTCGTCTCGGCGCTGCTCATCCTTCCCACGCGCATCCCCGACGCCCGCCCCAGCGCGCACACCCGGGCGTGGGACAAGGCAGCCGCAGGCATCCGGACCTTCTTCACGACGCCTCGGCTGCGCGGCCTCTTGGCCCTCAACCTCGTGGTGGCGGCGGCGGGTTCGATCGTCATCGTCAACACCGTGAACCACGTACGCGACAACCTCGGCGGCTCGCAGTCGGACGTCGGCTGGATGCTGGCCGCCTCCGGCGGCGGCACCCTTCTGGCCGCTCTGGCGCTGCCGCGCGTGCTCGACCGGGTCGCCGCCCGCTCGGTCATGCTGACCGGCGCCGGCGTCCTCGTCGGCGGCACGATCGCCGCAGTCGCGCTCGTCGCCTCGGGCCTGGCCACCCGAGCCGGTACCGCAGTCGTCTGGGCCGTGATCGGTATCGGGATGGCGTTGATCGTCACGCCGACGGGCAGCGTGCTGAGGGCGTCCGTCGCCCCGAACGCGGTCCCCGAGGTCTTCGCCGCCCAGTTCTCCCTGTCGCACCTGGCCTGGCTGATCACCTACCCCATCGCGGGATGGCTCGGCACGAACGCCGGCTTCACCGTCACCTGGTCCCTCCTCGCCGGCCTTGCCGCGGCCGGCACCGTCGCCGCACTCCTCTTGTGGCCGCGCCAGGACGCCCGACCGGCGGTGGACACCCTCGCAGAGACCGCTCGACACACAGCCCGGCCCGACCGGTCCACCCTGACCAAGGCCGCTTGAGAGGCCCCGGGGGCCGTGGGACACAGAGCAAACGTGTCCGCACGGCCCCCGCACATATGTCCCCCGCACCAGGTCGAAGCGCCCGATGCCGTGATCCGGGGGGTAGCGTCCATGGCATGGACTCACGCGTCACCGTCGAGCGCGCTCGACGCCTCAGCCAGTTGCATGCCCAACACCAGCCGCTCGTACTGCCGACCGTCTGGGACGTGTGGTCGGCGCGGACCGCGGTCGCCGCCGGGTTCCCGGCGCTGACGATCGGCAGTCATCCGCTGGCGGATTCCCGGGGAGCCAAGGACCAGGAGGGGCAGACCTTCGAGGAGGTGCTCGCTGCGGTCAGGCCGATCATCGCGGCAGTCGATGTCCCGGTGTCCGTGGACCTCGAAGCCG
The DNA here is from genome assembly GCF_021502675.1 of Yinghuangia soli. Lineage (GTDB taxonomy): Bacteria > Actinomycetota > Actinomycetes > Streptomycetales > Streptomycetaceae > Yinghuangia > Yinghuangia soli. The sequence continues at coordinate 43,615 of NZ_JAKFHA010000044.1, read as the reverse complement.
GGTACGGGCAGCAGCCCGCGGACCTCATCGCCGGTCTCACCGAGGTCGGCGGCGTCGGCCTCAACGTCGAGGACACCGTGCATTCGGAAGGCGGACGCGTACGCAGCACGCAAGAGCACGCCGCCTACATCGCCGGACTGCGTGCCGCGGCCGACGACGCGGGGATCCCCATCTGGGTCAACGGGCGCACCGACCTGTTCATCCACGCGCCGGATCCGGCCGGCGTCCTCGACGAAGCGATCGAACGGCTGCGCGCCATGGAGCAGGCCGGCGCCGACAGCCTCTATCCCGTGCGCATCCAGGACAATGACGAACTGCTCGCAGCCGTGGTCGGCGCGGTCTCCGTCCCGGTGAACTCCACGGCCCACCCCGTCAAACACGACCTCGAGCGCTTCCGCCGCCTCGGCGTCGGCCGGATCACGTTCGGCCCGCTCCTGCAGTTCGCGGCGACGGACGCCGTCAAGGAGATGCTCGGCCCCTGGGCCCCCTGAAGCACCACCGCTCCCGGGACACCCCCGGGAGGGGACGCCTGAAGCTCCACCCGGTCCCGTCGCCCGCCCCGGAAGCGGCGGCGGGACCACCGTCTTGTCGCAAGCCCAAGCAGAGACCGGCAGTTCAGCGGCCCGCTCCGCGGTCGGACGCGAGTCCGGCCACGCCTGCGACCTCCGCGGCCACTCCGCTCCACAGCGCGGCAGGCAGGTCGTGGCCGACACCGGGGAAGGTGACGAGGCGGGCGCCGCGTACCGCCTTCGCGGTGGCGTGAGCGGCCCGCACCTTGAGGATCGGGTCGTCTTCGCCGTGCAACACCAGGGTCGGGTGCCGCAGTTCCGCCAGTTTGGCGCCGTGCCACTGCGCGCCGATCTGCCGGCTCTGCGCCTTCTTGTCGCGCGGCCCGCTGTCGACCTCGGCCTCGACCCACGCGCGGGCCGCCTCCTCGTCGAACGGGTAGCCCGGGGAGGCGATCCCGCGCCACACCGCGAGTGACGCCTCGATATCGCCCTCGCGCCCCTCGGGGAACTTGGTGCGTGCGAGCTTGGCCAGCAGGCCGAAACGCAGGTAGCGCAGCACGCCAAGCCCGGCGACGTCACTGGGCAGCGCCGCCGAGGACGTGACGCTCAGCACCCGGTCGGGGTGCCGCAGTGCGGTGCGCTGGGCGATGAGGCCGCCCATCGAGTGCCCGAAGACATGGGCCTTCTCCCAGCCCAGCTCGTCCATCACGGCGATGGCGTCGTCGGTCATGTCCTCGGACGTGTACGCCTCCCCGCGCTTGCCGAACAGGGCCTTGAACGGGTTGCCGGTCTTCGTCTCCGGCAGCCGCGTCGACTCGCCGGCATCGCGCTGGTCGTAGCGCGCGACCTCGAAGCCCGCGTCCGCGAACGCGTCGCACAGGCCCGCGGGCCACCAGAAGCGGGCGGTCGCCAGGCCCATGACGAGGAGGAGCGGCTCGCCGTGCGAGCCCTCGAGGCGGTCGTACGCGATGTCGACACCCCCGTTTCGGGCGTACTGCGTCGCGGTCCACACGCGCGGGGTCCGGGCGAGGGCGTCCGTGGTCATGGTGGTCTCCCTTCCTCTCAATAACTGCGATCAGCGTTCGCAGTTACTTCCCGATAGCCTACTGCATACATCGTTCGCAGAAAGAGGAAGGCAGTCGTGCCCGCCGCCGACAGCATCTGGCTCCGCCCCGAACGCGCCTCGCGCGGACCGGCCCCCGGCTACGACCGCGACGCCCTCGCCTCGGCCGGCGTCGCCCTCGCCGATGCCCAGGGGCTGGCCGCCGTCACGATGCGCGCGGTCGCGGATGCCCTCGGCGCGGGGCCCGCATCGCTCTACCGGTACGTCACCACGCGCGAAGAGCTCGTCGAACTCATGGTCGACCGCGCCCACGCCGAGATCCGGTACCCGGCGCGCACCGGCGACTGGCTCGCCGACTTGCTGGCCCTGGCCCGCGAGTCCAGGCGCGTGACGCTGGCGCACCCCTGGCTCCTCGACGCCACGGCGACACGCACGCCGCTCGGGCCGAACACCGTCGCGTACCTCGAACACGCCCTCGGCGCCGTCGCCGACCTGGACGTGCCCACCCGCGACAAACTCGAAGCCATCGCCGTACTGAGCGCCGTCGTCTCGGCACTCACCCGCACCGAGATCACCCAGGCCCAGGCCGGCCAGGGGATCCCGGAGTGGCAGCAGGCCCAGGCCGCATACCTGACCCACGTCGCCTCCGACGGCGAACACCCCCACCTGGCAGCTGCGTTCGCCTCCACGGGTACCGACTCGGAGTCAGTGGACGCCCTGTTCACACGCATCGTGACGGGAGTACTGACAGGCCTGCTGCGCGCTTCGTGAGCCGGCCGGCAACTCCGGGCCGAGGCGCGGCGCAGACTCACCGCGGTGCTGCACGGCAGCCGTACGCACGTGCGTACCGATTCAGGCCTGGCCGCCGCGCTCTTGGTCGAGGACGCCGAGGCGGCGGGCTCCCTCGCGGTTCCGGGATCACGCGCCTCGGCGGCGACACGCCAGATCCTCACGGCGGCCGTGGCACCCGGCCCCTGATCCGCCGCATTCGGCCGGCGAGCCGAGGTCGCCCGAGAAGGCTCAGGACTTTCTTGTGGCGGAGCGCTTCGTGTTCGTCTTCCGGCCGGTGCCGGGGGTGCTGCGCTCGGGCTTGGCGGGGGTGCGCTTGCGCCTTGCCGGGGTTTCCTTGGTGCTGCTCGGGGTCGGCGACGGCGCTGCGGGGGTGCGCCGGATGGGCCACTTGAACTCGATCTCCAGTTCGATCTCCCCGTCGCCTACCTCGATCTCGATCTCGCTGCGCAGGTCGTCGGGGATGCGCAGGCTGAGCGTCCCGGAGCCGAGGTCGACGTCGGTTTCCCCGCCCTCGCGCAGTGCCTCGGCGAACGCCATGAGCTGATCCGCCGCCTCGAGGCGTGACATCGGGCGCTTCTGCTCGAACTTGAGATCCGCCATCGCCGTCTCCGATCTGACAAAAAGTGACAATTAGCACCATTCTGGCGCTGGGCGGCGGATCTGACATCCTCACGGCCGGGCGAGCGCGGGGCATGGGCTGCGGCCGCCCCGGGGGTGGTCCGGGGCGGCCGCAGCGGTCAGGGTGCCGGTGTCACGGGCAGACGCTGGTGCAGGGAGTGCCGAAATTGGCGGCCGGGGCCAGGGGGACGGTGATCGAGGACGGGGTGCCCGGCCCCGACTTGAGCTGGTAGACGCCGGCGAGGAGCTTGAACGTCTGGGGTGTGGTGGCCGACAGGTGGGGCGTGTCCGCCGTGGTGATGACGACGCGGAGGCGGTGGCCCGGGGCGAGGGACGCGAAGGTCGGGAAGACCTCCAGGTCGTAGCGGGTGGTCTGGAAGGCGGGGACCGGGGTCGCGGACGCCTGGGTGGAGGGGTGGTACGGCATCAGGAGCGACCCGTCCGGGGCGTACCAGCTGCGCGCGGGGTCGACCGCGCGGTGGGTGCCGACCAGGGCGCCGGTGCTGAGCGGGACGGAGGAGCCGTCGGGGCCGACGTCGGTGATGGTCGCGACGAACTGGGTCTCGTTGGTGTTGGCGGACGCGTACAGGGTGGCGCCGATCGGGCCGGCGAGGACCGTGGTCTCGGTCACCGGGTCGGTCGTGTAGACGAGTGCGTTGGGTCCGCTCTCCCGGGCGAGGTTCGAGTCGTCGCACGCCGGGTTGCGGAGGAAGCCGCCGAACCACTGCGTGGACGAGCGTGTGCACGGGTTGTTCGACGCCGTCCAGGTGATGAACTCGGAGCCGCCGGAGGTGGGCGGGGTCGGGGTCAGCAGGCCGTCGTTCGCCGAGGAGCCGGCCGTGCCGGTGCGGCCCTTGTCGAAGTAGAGGCGCGACGCGGTCGCCTCGGTGAACGGGTAGTTCCGGGTGTCGAGCCAGCGGTTCGAGCCCAGTTCCTTGACGTGCAGCGGGTTGGCGGTGCCGGTGATGCCGGTGTCCATGCCCTTCAGCCAGCGGTCGTACCAGCGCAGTTGCAGAGCCGACAGGTCGAAGGCGGGGTCCTGGCGCGGGTCGTGGTACCACGGGCCCATCAGGAGCTGGTAGCGGTCGGTGACCTGCTGGCCCGCCACCATGGGGGCGCCGACCGGACGGCCGGCCCACGCGTTCTGCAGGCCCGAGTAGTTCATCAGGGCACCGCGCTGGAACAGGTCGAACCAGCCGCCGACGAGGAAGGCCGGTACGCCGTTGGCGACCACGTTCGCGAGCTGGTCGGCGGGGCGGCGGGCCTGCCAGAAGGCGCCGTCGTAGGAGTGCTCGCCGCCGGTCATCAGGCCGTTGAGGATGGGCAGGTTGGCCGTGGCGATTCCGTTGATGTGCTGCAGTTCGAGCGCGAGCGTGTCGAGGATGTTCTGCGGCGAGCCGCCGTTGAGCGCGTCGGTGATCGGGTTGGTCAGGTTGCCGAGCCCGGTGTAGAGCAGCCAGAACGGCATGAACTCGGCGTTCGGCAGCCCGCCCATCGTCACCAGCTCGCGGTACAGGTCGTTGCCGGCGACGACCGGGAAGATGGCCTTGAGCGGCGAGCCGGGGCCGACCGCACCCGCGGTGGTGATCTGGTTGATGCCGGTGTACGAGTCGCCGTACAGGCCGACGCCGCCGTCCGCGGACGGGAGGGCCGCCGCCCAGTCGACCAGCGCCGCGCCGTCCTGCGCCTCGATCGGCGCGAACGGCGACCAGGATCCGGTGGACGAACCGGTGCCGCGGACGTCGACGGCGACCGCGATGTAGCCGCGCTGGACGAAGTACGCCAGTTCGGCCTGCTTGAGGCCGCGCCCGTACGGGGTCTGGTTCAGCAGCACCGGGAACGGCCCGGGCGCCGCGGTGGTGGTGCCGGGGAGCGCGGGTGTGTAGATGTCCGCGCGCAGCACGGTGCCGTCGGCCATGGTGACGGCCACGCCCTTCTGCGCGCTGATCCCGTAGGCCACCGGGCTGGCGGCCGGGGGCGACGCGGTGGCGGCCGGGCCCGACCCGGCGAGGGCGGTGGTCGCGACGAGGACGCCGGCCAGGAGGGCGCCGATCCGCCTGCGCAGGCGGCCGAACGGGCTGCGCCGTCTTCCGGTTCGTCCGGTACGGGCGGGGTGGAGCAACTGGTGGAGCACCGTGACCTCCCAGGGTCGCGAGACAGGGCGGGACAAGGGCTGGGTGGTGCGTCTTGCCGGCACATCCGGAATAGAGAGTTCCGGTTCCGGGATGCGGGTCCGGGGTGGTACGCGCGTCCGGGCCGCCACGGGGGTGCGGCCCGGACGCGGGCGGCAGGTCAGGGCGCGAGCGACCCCGCGAACGCGTGCCGCAGCGCTGCGGCGCGCACCTCGCGGACGAGGGTGAACGTCGCCGTGATCGGGATGATCCACGTCCCGTGCCCGTGCGCGGACACCCGGAACGCAGCGCCGGGGACGCCCGCTTCGTGCAACCGGGCCAGGTACCGCTCCCCCTGGTCGCACAGCACGTCCAGTTCGGCGACGGTGAGGACGACGGGCGGCAGGCCGCTCAGGTCGGGGGCGTGCAGCGGCGAGGCCAGCGGGTCCTTCGGGTCGCCGTGCTCGCCCAGGTACCAGGCGGCGTACTCGTTGACGGCGCTCGCGGTGAGGCCGTCGGACGGCTCGTCTTCGGCGACCGGCAGCGGGGTCAGATCGAGCGCGGGGACGTCGAGGAGTTGGAGGCACGGGGCAGGCAGGCCCCGATCGCGTGCCGCGAGGCACAGCGCGGCGGCCAGGTTCCCGCCCGCGCTGGCGCCGCCGACCGCGACCCTGGCCGGGTCGATGCCCAGCTCGGCGGCGTTCTCGTGCAGCCAGCGGTAGCCCGCGATGCAGTCCTCCAGCGGCGTGGGGAACGGGTGTTCCGGCGCAAGCCGGTAGTCCGCGGACACCACGACGCAGGGCACCATGGCCGCCATCGGCCCGCACTCGACCTCGCCGGTGTCGAGGTTGCCCAGCGCCCAGCCGCCGCCGTGCAGGAAGTAGAACGCCGGTGCCGGGGAATCCAGTTCGGCTGGGCGCAGCACGCGGACGGCGATCTCGCCGCCGTGCACGGGGATGCGGTGCTCGGTGGCGACGACGCCCGGGCCGCGGCCGGTGGAGGCAAGGACCATCGTGGCGGCGGACATCCGCCGTCGCTCGTCGAGGTCCGCGGCTTCGCGTTCGGCCGCCCCGGCGGCGGCAAGTGCGTCGACGAGGGCGCGGATCGGTGGGTCCAGTGGCATGGCTCTGCCCTCCGTGCTCAGGGGAATCGGGCGCGGGATGCCCGGGTTGCGGGGAATGCCCAGGTGTTCGGGGCGTACGGGATGGTCGGGCGGCCCGTGCGGGCGGTGGGCTGTCAGACCACGCCCGACCGGTCGATGGCGCGGTCGTCCGTGCCCAGGTAGCCGGCGATGACCGCCGGGTCGCTGCGCACCTGTTCGGGTGTTCCCTCGGCGATGACGCGCCCGGCTTCGAGGCAGTAGAGCCGGTCGCTGAAGGACATCAGGAACGGCATGTCGTGCTCGATCACCACCATGGCCGCGCCGAGTTCGCGCCGCAGCCGGAGCAGCAGCGGGCCGAGGGCCTCGGTTTCGCGCTGCGCGACGCCGGCGGTGGGCTCGTCGAGGCACAGCACCCGCGCGTCGAGTGCGAGCAGGTTGGCGAGTTCGACGATGCGCCGGGTGCCGGTCGACAGGCCGGCCACCGCCTGGTCCGCGTACGGGCCGAGGCCGACCAGGTCGATCAGGTCGGCGGCTTCGGCGCGCCGCCGGCGTTCGGCGCGCACGGCGCCGGGCAGGAAGGCGGCCGTGGCCGCCAGTCCGGACCGGCCGCGTGCCTCGAGCGCGACGAGGACCGTCTCGCGGACGGTGAGTTCGGGGAACAGCCGGGCGGCCTGGAAGGTGCGCCCGAGGCCGAGGGCCGCTCGCCGGGCAGGCGACCAGCCGGAGACGTCGTGTCCGAGCAGTTCCACGGTCCCGGACGCGGGGACGAAGCCGCCGATCGCGCCGAGCAGCGTCGACTTGCCCGCGCCGTTGGTGCCGATCAGGCCGACGATCTCGTCGGCCTGGACCTGCATGCCCACCCCGTCGACGGCGGTGTTCCCGCCGAACCGCACGGTGACGTCGCGGACCTCCAACACGGGCTTTCCCGACGCGGGTTCAGGACGCTCCCGGCGTTCGGCGCGGGCCGTGGCAGGCGCCCGCGCCGGCCTGGGCACGCGCGCTGCCGCGACGTCCGCCCCTGCCGCGCCCAGGCGCCGCTCGGCAAGGTCCAGCACGGTGCCGCGCAGGGCGTACCCGATCTGCACGAGCCCGCCGGGGAAGTACATCAGCAGGACCAGCAGCCCGAGGCTGGAGGCGAACAGCGGCACCAGTTCGTTGCCGGGGAAGAAGGCCGGCAGCCCGATCACCCACACCGAGCCGAGGACCGGCCCCCATACCGAGCCCAGTCCGCCGATCACCACGATGGCGACCAGCATCAGCGAGTCGCCGACCTGGAAGAACCGCTCGGTCACCGGCACGGACTGGACGGCGCCGGCGAGCAGTCCGCCGCCGAGCCCGGCCAGGGCTCCGGACAGTGCGAACGCGACGAGCTTGGTGCGGACGGGCCGCACGGTGGCGGCGGCCGCCGCGTCGGGGTTGTCGCGCACCGCGATCATGCGGCGCCCGGGGCCGGTGCGCCGCAGCCGGGACAGCAGCGCGACCACGAGGGCCAAAACCGCCAGGAGCACGTAGTAGTAGGTGCGTTCGCGAGACAGGTCCAGGCCGAACAGCGTGCCGCGGGGGAACGCCACCGAGTCGCCGGTGCCCGCGCCGAAGATGTCCATCCGGTACAGGAAGCCGACCGCGGCGGTGCCGAGCGCGAACGTGCTGATCGCCAGCAGCATCCCTTCGACCCGCAGTGCGGCGAACCCGATGACCGCGGCGAGCAGCGCGGTGCCCGCGGCGGCCGCCAGGATGGCGACCGGGAACGGCAGGGGTTCGACGATCAGCCGGGTGTCCCCGCCGAGCCCGATGGTGAGGCCGCGCGTCAGGAGTGCCGCGGTCAGCGCGCCGAGTCCGGCGAACCCCATCTGGCCGAGGGAGAGTTGGCCGGACCAGCCGGTGAGCACGGTCAGTGAGCACGCGCAGATCGCGTACGCGAGGACGGTGGCGTACAGCAGGTGCCGCGACGACTGCGTGACGACCAGCGGGAGGAGCACCGCGGCGGCGGCCACCGGCAGCGCGGCGAGCAGGCCCAGATGCCGCACCCACCAGATGCGCCGCAGGTGTTCCGGCACCGCACGGACGCGCGGGCCGAACGCCACGGTCTCGGACCGGGCCCGGTCGTCGCGGCGGGCGTACGCCCATACGGCGGCCAGTACGGCGCCGAGCAGCAGCAGGTCGACCAGGCCCGGCTCGGTGACGTACTCGAAGCGGACGTACGCCTGGAGCACGCCGATCGCGACGCCTGCGAGCATCGACCAGCGGAACGAGACCATGCCCGCGACGACCGCCGCGGCGAGCGCCCGGATCATGGTGCCGGGGCCAAGGTCGGTGACCGCGGTGACGCCCCCGGACAGCCCGGACACGAGGATCATCGCGAGGCTGGAGAGCAGTCCGGCGATGGTCCACACCAGGGTGGAGATCAGCTTCGGGTTGATGCCGAGGGTCCGGGCCAGCGGCATGTTGTCCGCCGAGCCGGTGACCGCGCGTCCCACGGTGGTGCGGTTGAGCAGCAGCGAGAGGGCGCCGGCCACGAGCGGGACGACGACCAGGACGGAGGCCTGCGCCCCGGTGACGGTGACGCCGCCGACCGACCAGGTCCCCTGGACCGGGACCGGGTACTGCGCGCTGAGCGCGTTGCGGACGTCGGGCAGGGCGGCCACGACGGCGACGGCGGCCTGGGAAACGCCGATCGTCGCGATCAGGACCGTGACCCGGGGTGCCGTGAACAGGCGGCGGATCACCGACAGTTCGACCAGCGTGCCGGTCAGCGTGCCGACCACGAGCGCGGCCGGCAGAGCCGCCCAGATCGGCCAGCCGTAGTTGAGGCAGACGAGCGGCAGCAGGGCGGCCGCGAGGACGCCGAGGTTGCCGACCGCGAAGTTGATGACGCGGGTGGACCGGTAGACCAGGACGATGCCTTGGGCGATCAGGCCGATGGCGAGGCCGTTGACGAGGCCGTCGAAGAGGACCTGGCTGTTCATGTCGCCTCTCCCCCGCGCGCGCCGAGCGCGTCCTCCTCGGTGCGGAAGAAGACCGCCCGGGCGATGTCGCCCGCCGCGAGGTCGGCGGCGGAGCCGGTGAAGCGGACCCGCCCCTTCTCCAGGTAGACCGCGCGGTCCGCGATGGACATGGCGACGTTGAGGGACTGCTCGACGATGACGATCGCGAGCCCGGATTCGCGGAGCCGCCGGACGACGGCGAGGAGTTCGGCGACGACGCCGGGGGCCAGGCCCAGGGACAGTTCGTCGATCAGGAGGACCTCGGGGTCGTGCAGCAGGGCCAGCGCGAGGGCGAGGACTTGCTGCTGCCCGCCGGAGAGGGTCGAGGCCCGCTCGCGCTGCCTGTCGCGCAGCTGGGGGAAGATCTCCAGGACGCGTTCGATGCGGCGCGCGACGTCGGCCGGGTCGCCGCGGTGGACGAAGGCGCCCAGTTCCAGGTTCTCCCGGACCGACATGCTCGGGAATACCCCGGCACCGCCGGTGAGCGACACGACGCCGAGCCGGACCCGCTGTTCGGGCGAGACGTAGGTGATGGTGCGGCCGTTCAACCGGACCACCCCGCGCTCGGGGGTGGCCAGGCCCGAGACCACCTTCAGCACGGTGCTCTTGCCGGCGCCGTTGGTGCCGAGCAGCGCGAGGACTTCGCCCCGGCGGACCTCGAATCCGACGCCGAACAGCACCTGGACCTGTCCGTAGGAGAAGTCCGCGCCGCTGACCTGGAGGACCGGGACGTCATCCGGGGCCGCCGTACGCCGCTGGTGCTCCTCGTACTCCTCGCGCAACTCCTCGGCCACGTTCGCCAGATCGCGCTTGACGAGCCACGAGCTGCGCAGGATGAGCAGGCCGCCGACGATCGTCGAGGGGATCATCGTGGTGAGCACGGCAGCCCGGATACCGAAACTGTTGATCAGCGGGAACGCGATCAGCGCACCGCCGGTCGCCCCGATGAAGAACACGTACACCGAGCCCATCGCGGAGCCCATGCCGCGCAGCCGGTACGGGACGATCGTCTGGAGCAGGGGCCCGATCATGGCGAACGCCGCGGACAGCAGGACCACCGGCCCGATGCTGAACAGCGTGAAGAGTTCCACGTTCGGCGCGTAGTACTGGAAGGGCAGGAAGAACGCGGACGGCAGGGTGAGCAGGCCGATGAGCCGCAGCGCGCGGGACGGGTCGTGCCGGAACTGCCGGTCGTAGTACCGGCCGACGAACGGCAGGACGAGCAGACCGGCGGCTCCGCCGACCGTGCCGACCACGCCGCGGCCGAACACGCCGAGGTCGAAGTGCTGTTCCAGGTAGAGGTTTCCGAGGACCGGAGCGGTGAAGAGGCCGAATCCCATCGCGGCGAAGGCGAGGACCACGGTCTTCAGGGTCCGGATGCGTCCGAGCCGCGCGAACGCCGCCTCGACGGAGATGGGCGGGGGCTTCTCGTCGACCACGACTTCTCCGACGACCGCGGCCTTCTCCCAGCGCCCGCGTACCGGTTCGGGCAGGAAGAACGCCGCGGCGGCGACCACCGCGACCGGGAGGCCGAGCAGGAAGTACGCCCAGCGCCAGCCGTCGTCGCCGCCGAACGCGGCCGCGATGCCGCCCACGATCAGGGGGCTGAGCACCCCGACCAGCCGCCCGCCGACGCCGATGGCCGCACCGATCCGGCCGCGGATGCCGATGGGGTACGTGTCCGCGAGCAGCGACCCCTGCACGGGCCCCTGATTGGACTTGGCGATGCCGGCCCCGAAGCGGGTCCAGAAGAACATGAAGGCGTTGACCGCGAACCCGGACGCGAACACCATCGCGGCGAAGAACGCGCTCGCCGCGCCGACGATCGGGCCGCGCCGGAACCGGTCGGCGACCCAGCCCATCGGCACCGCGCCGATCACGATGAACGCCCCGGCGGCGACGGACAGGAACACGATCATCCCGTCGCTGATGCCGAAGCTGTCGCGGATGTCGGGCGCGAGCACCCCGAGGGCCGCGCCCTCGAGTTCGTCCAGCGAGGTCAGCAGGAAGAGCACGGCGAACGTCGCCGGTCCGGCCCGGCGCAGGCCGGCGCGCAGCGTCGCGGGTTCGCTGTCGTCCCCGAGGAGACCGCCGGCCGGCTCCCCGGGATCGGCCTTGGGCCCTCCGGATCGCGCCGCGGCTCTCGTTCCGGCCTTCGCACGGGCCTTCACTCCGGCCCTCGCCTCGGATCCCGCCTCGGAATTCGCCTCGCTGTGCAGCAACGCACCCGCGAGGTCCGCGAGTCCGTCCTCGCGGGTCGTGCGGTCGTTCATGGTCGGCCCTTCCGCCCAGGTCCCGGAACGCGTCAGCCGGCTGCGGCCGCAGCCGGACCGGTGGGCACCATTTGCGCGGCCGCCGGGTCGAACTTGTACACGCCGACGGCGTCGCCCACGCTGTGCTTCCCCGGGGCCAGCGACCCCATCGGGACGCCCGGCAGGGTGAGCTTGCCGAGCCCTTCGGCGGCCGCCTTCCAGCCGTCGAGGGTGATGTCCTTGCCGGCCTTGTCGGTGGTCTGGACGAAGAGGCGGAACGCCGCGCACTGGTGCGCGATGCCGCTCAGCGTCTCCGCGGACGCCGCCGCCGGGTCGACCCGGGCGGCCGGGAAGGCGTCGTTGTACTCGGTGACGCACTGCACCAGGCCCTGGTCGGCGACCAGTTCGGCCTTGGTGGGGGCGTACGGCGCCGCGACGACGAGCGGCGCCATCGTCGCGGGCTTGATGCCGGTGGTCTGCATGACCGCGGGGCTGAGGGCCTGCTGCGAGGTCGCGAGGATCTGCCGGGGCAGCCAGCTCTTGCGCTGGAACGCGTTCATGAGGCCGGCGAAGTTCGAGGTGTTCAGCACCGTGTCGGCCCCGGAGGACTTCAGCTTCTCCACGATGGTGTCCAGCGCCTGGTTCTGCGCGGCCTGGTCGGTGCCGAGGTTCGGGAGCGGCGTCTCGACGACGACGTCGACGCCGGCCGCCTTCAGCAGCGGCTTGACGACGTCCTTGGTGACCGCGTCGTCCTGCGCCTCCCAGTACAGCGCGACCTTGCGCCCGGTCAGCAGCCCCTGGTCGAGCAGCGCCTGGACGCCGGCCTTGCGCTGCCGGTCGTCGGCCATCTCGACGGCCAGGAACGGCGCTTTGGTGGACTTCGCGTCGCGGTCGGCGGACTGGCCCCACAGGCCGATGTACGGGACGCCCTCGGTCTGGGTGAAGCAGAGCGGGGTGTCGCCGGTGAAGATGCCGATCGCGGCGAACACGCCCTGGTCCTTGGCGAGTGCGACGCAGGCGGACTGCGCCGCGGCCGGGCCGATCGGCAGGAACGGCTGGAAGGCCAGCTCGATCTGCCGGCCGCCGATGCCGCCGCGCTTGTTCTGCGCGGCGATCCACGCGGTATAGAGGTCCTTGGTGGCCGGGCCGTCGGCGGGTATGCCGACCGCCTTGAGCGCCGCGGGGTCGGTGCCGGCCACGCCCAGTTTGACGGTCGTGGCGGTGACCCCCCGGGCGGGCGCGGCGGCGGCCTGGCCGCCGCCCGTGCTGCTCGTCTCCTTCGGGGTCCCGCTGCTGACCGAGCAGCTGGTGACGGCCACGAGTACGGCCACGGCGGGAACGGAGACCCGGAGTCTTGGTCGCATGCCACGCATCCCTTTCCTGGGCGGTGCCTGGAATTTGCCTTCGCGGAGAAATAGGCGTCACAGCGAAGCGCGGCGATGCTAACATCCAATACCTGCCAGATGGAAGGGTTTCATGACGGCATGACGAACGCCCAGCTCACCGCGGGTGACACCGCCCTGAACTACGAGGACCACGGCAGCCCCGCACCGGGCACCGAACCCCTCGTCCTCTTGCACGGATTCGTCGGCAGCACCGCGGACTGGTCCGGCGTGCTGCCGGAACTCGCGGCCGACCGGCGGGTGTTGGCGTACGACCACCGCGGACACGGCGGCAGCGCCAAACCCGGGCGCGCCGAGGCCTATTCGTTCGACGCCCTGGAAGCGGACCTGGGCGCGTTTCTGGACACGCTCGGCCTCGGGCCGGTCGACCTGCTCGGCCATTCCATGGGCGGCGTGGTCGCGCAGCGGTACGCACTGGCGCACCCGGACCGGGTGCGCTCGCTCGTGCTGATGGACACCGCGCCGGAACCCTCGGGCGGACCGCTGTCGCTGCTCATGCGCCCGCTTGAAATGCTGGTCCGCCGCCGGGGCATGGGGGTGGTCGGCACGCTCGCGAAGCTGCTCCCCAAGCCCCGGTCCGCCGATGCCGGCGGCGCGCGCGGCGCCCTCACCGCGGAGCAGCGCGACCGGCAGGCCGCGGCGTTCCTCGCCACCGATCCCGAGGCCTTCGCCGCGTTCGCCCGGGCGCTGCGCAGCTACCCGCCGCTCACCGCGCGGCTCGGCGGCATCGCCTGCCCGACCACGGTGCTCGTCGGCGCGGGCGACAAGGCACTGCGCCGGGGCGCCGGCCAACTGGTCGACGGCATACCCGGCGCCCGCCTCGTGGTCGTCGACGGCGCCAAGCACAGCCCGCAGACCGAGCAGCCGCAAGCGTGGCTGGCCGCGGTCCGGGCCCACTTCGAACGACTGGAGGGCCCCCGATGACGAACTCCCTCGCAGACCGGGCACCGATACCGGCACCCGGATCGCACGCCTTCCCGCCGGGACGGTGGCGCGGGCGGTGGATCTGGGCCGCGGAACGGGCGCCCGGCGGCGGGCGCGAGGTCGTCGCGCTCCGGCGCACCCTGGACCTGGCGTCGGTACCCGACCGGGTGCCGGCCCGCATGGCCGCGCTGTCGCGGTACGCCCTGTGGGTCAACGGCACCGAGGTGTCCCGCGGCCCGGTACGCGCCAACCCCCGGCAGCAGCCGTACGACGACGTCGACTTGGCGCCGTACCTGCGCCCCGGCGCCAATGCGGTCGCGGTGCTGGCCTGGCGCTACGACGGCCCGAAGCCGTGGTGGATGCCGCCGTCGCCGCTCGCGAACGACCTGCACGAGGGCGCGTTCGTCCTCGAAGCACGCCTTGCGGACGGCTGGTTCGTCTCCGACGAAAGCTGGCAGGCCCGCGTCCTGCCGGGGTGGGGGGACAACGTCGTGGACCGGTTGTCCGGGCGCGGCGAGGAGCACGTCGACTGCCGGGTGCTGCCGGCGGCCTGGTGCACGGCCCTCGCCTCCACCGGGGCGGGCGGCCAGGCCGGCGACTCGTGCGGGGATGCCGGCTGGCCGGCCGCGACCGCGCGGCGGGCGATGACCACCGGCGAGCCCGGGCGCGCCGAGCCGCCCAGTTTCCCGGGCGGTCCGCTCGGCGCCCGTCCCATCGCGCAGGCGGCGCCCGTCGAGGTGGCGCTGCGGCGGACGGCGGCCGGGGCGTACGTCGCCGACCGGATCGAGTCCGGCACGCTGGTCGTGGACGCCTCCGGGCCGCCCGGGGCGTCCGTGACCGTCCGCGTCGCGGAGTTCCTCGCCGGCGGCGAGCCGGCGCCGGGCGAGCACGACGCCTGCTTCACCGTCACCCTCGACGGCACCCGGCGGACCGCCGAATCCCTCGACCTGTACGGCCTGCACGGCGCGCTGGTCGAGGCCGGCGACGGGGTGACCGTGCACGGCATCGGCGTTCGCACCCGCACCTACCCGGTGACGGGCGGGGCCGCTTTCCGGTGCTCGGACCCGGTCCTGGAACGCATCTGGGAGATCGGCCGCCGCACTGTCACGCTGTGCTCCGCCGATGCGTACATCGACTGCCCGACCCGCGAGCAGCGCGCCTGGGTCGGCGACGCGGTGGTCCACCAGATGGTGGACTTCGCGACGAACTCCGACTGGCGGCTGGCCCGCTGGTACCCGCGGATGGCCGCGTCGCCGCGCAGCGACGGCATGCTCCCGATGGCCGTGGCCGGCGACGTCGAGTACGCCGACTTCACGGTCATCCCGGACTGGTCGCTGCACTGGGTGCACGCGGTGTGGAACTCGTACCGGTACGTCGGCGACCGCGACGAGATCGGCGGGCTGCTGCCCGCGGTCGAGGGCGTCCTGCGCTGGTTCTTGCCGTTCCGCAATGCCGACGGCCTGCTCGAGGACGTGTTCGGCTGGGTGCTGATCGACTGGGCGTCGGTCACCACCGACGGCGTCTGCGCGGCATTGTGCGGTCTGTGGGGCCGGGCGCTGCAGGAGTTCGCCGAAATGGCCGCATGGCTCGGCGACGAGGGCCGGGCCGCGTGGGCGCGCGGCATGCACCGGCAGCTCGCCGCCGGGTTCGAACTCCTGTGGGACGCCGAGCGGGGCCGGTACGCGGACTCCCTCACCGAGGGGGGCCGCGGGACGGCGGCCTCGCAGCATGCACAGGCGGCGGCGATCGTCGGGGGGCTCGCGCCGCGGGAGCGGTGGGCGCGCCTGGTCGAGGTCCTCACCGACACGGCGGCGCACGTCGATGCGGCGTTCAGCAGCCCCGACGCCCCTGCGGTCCCTGGCGGCGATCTCCCGGTCGGCGGGGCCTACTTGCGCATCGGCCACCCGGAGCCCTGGTGGGACACCGACAAGCAGGTCGTCCGGGCCCAGCCGTTCTTCCGGTACGTCGTGCACGACGCACTCGCCGCCGCCGGGCGCGCCGACCTCGTCGCGGGGCTGTGCCTGGACTGGACGGCCGCACTGGAGCGCTGCGCGACCTCGTGGTCCGAGACCTGGTACGGCGGCACGGTCAGCCACGGCTGGTCCTCGACCCCGACCCGCGACCTGGTGGTCCGGGTGCTGGGCGTCGAGCCTGCCGAGCCGGGGTTCGGCGTGGCGCGCATCGAGCCGGCGCTCGGCGCGCTGGACTCGGCGTCCGGCGAAGTTCCGTGCCCGGCCGGGCTGATCGCGGTCGCGGTGACCGGGACGCGCCTGGACGTCGACAGCCCCGTCCCGTTCCGGCACGGCGGCGGAGAATACGCCGCGGGACGGCACAGCATCCCGCTCGCCGGCGGCCGGTCCGTCGCATCGGACGGTGTGCGGTAGGTCAGTCCGCCGCGCCGGTCGACGTCAGATAGGTGAGGAAGCGGTCCACGAACTGCCGGTAGGCGCTGACCATGTCGACGTGCTCCGGATCCAGCAGCCACTGGATCTGGAGCCCGTCCATGGTCGCCAGCAGCGACTCCGCGGCCGCTTCCGGGTCGGTGTCCGCCCGGATGTCGCCCTGCGTCCGCGCGTACTCCAGCTCCCGGGCGACCAGGCTCCGGGCGACCCGGTAGCGCTTGACGAAGTAGTTGTGCGCGGGGTGCTCCGGATCGGTCGCCTGCACCGAGAGCGTCGCAAACAGCCGGATCACCAAAGGCTTTTGGGCGTTGAACGCGACGAGGTCAACGCTCGCCCGGATCCAGTCGACACCGCTGATCTCGTGGTCCGGATCGGGGGTGAGGGACACCTGGTCGTTGTAGTGCAGGACCGCGGTGAGCAGTTCCTCCTTCGAGGCGAAGTGGTGCCGCACGCCGCTGTGGGTGATCCCCACTTTCGCGGCCACCTCGCGCAGCGACACAGCGTCGTACGTGCGCGCCGCGAACAGTTCGAGCGCGGCCACGACGATCTCCTCGCGCCTCGCGAGCCCGCTGGCGTACGACCCGCGACGCCCCTTCTGCTCCGCCATTGCCGCCCTGCTCCTTGAGATCCCGCACTCGACAGTGAAAACATGCCACCTGGAAGGTATTATGCATCGCCTGGTGAACCCCGGTCATGATGACAGCTCGCCGCCCGCGTCCCCCAGCTCTTCGGACGGCTCTTCGGAAAGCTCTTCCGACAGCTCTTCCGGCGGCCGGGTGGAACGCACCCCCGGCTCTCCCGAAGCCCTGGTGGAGCACGCTCTGACCCGGCTCGACACCGACCGGAAAATCCGCCTGCTCACCGGCTCCGGCTTCTGGCGCACACACGCCGAACCTGCCGTCGGGCTCCGGTCCATGCTGCTCTCCGACGGCCCCGCCGGAGTGCGCGGCGAGCGGTACGACGAGCGCGACCCGTCCGCCGTGCTGCCCTGCCCGACCGCGGTCGCGGCAAGCTGGGATCCGGCACTGGCGCGGCGACTCGGCCGCCTGCTCGCGGCCGAGGCCCGGCGCAAGGGGGTGGACGTCGTCCTGGGTCCGACCGTCAACCTGCACCGCACCCCGTACGCCGGCCGCAATTTCGAGTGCTACTCGGAGGACCCCCTGCTCAGCGGCGCGATCGGCGCGGCGACCGTGTCCGGCATCCAGTCCGCCGGCGTCGCCGCGACCGTCAAGCACTACGTGGGCAACGACTTCGAGACCGACCGCTTCACCGTCGACGTCCGCATCGGCGAGCGCGCGCTCCGCGAGGTCTACGCGGCGCCGTTCGAGCACATCGTCCGCACCGCCGCACCATGGGCGCTGATGGCCGCCTACAACTCGGTCAACGGCACGACCATGACCGAGAGCCCCCTCCTGGACGAACCGCTGCGCGGCGAATGGGGATTCGACGGACTCGTCGTATCCGACTGGTTCGCCGCCCGGAGCACCGAAGGCGCCGCGCTCGGCAGCCTCGACCTGGCCATGCCGGGCCCGCTCGGCCCGTGGGGCGAGGCGCTCGCCGCCGCCGTCGAGGACGGCCGCGTCCCGCTCGACGCCGTGGACGCCAAGGTCCGCAATCTGCTGCGCCTGGCCGCCCGCGTCGGCGCGCTCGGCGGTCCCGGGGAGGACGCTCCGGCCGTGGGCGCGGGGGATCCCGAGCCGCAAGCCGATCCCGATCCCGAGCCCCATCCCGAAGCCGAACTCGACACCGACACCGACACCGACACCGACACCGACACCGACGAGCGTGCCCTCCTGCGCGCGGCCGCGGCGTCCGGAGCCGTACTCGTCCGCAACCACGACGCACTCCTGCCGTTCTCTGCCGGACAACTGCGCCGGGTCGCCGTCCTGGGGCCGAACGCCGCGGCCGCCCGTGTCCAAGGCGGCGGCAGTGCCACTGTCCACCCCCGGCAAACCGCCGGCCCCCTCGACGGCCTGCGTGCAGCGCTCGGCGACACCGTCGAGGTCACCCACGCGCCCGGCGTCCGCACCCGGCCGCGCCTGCGGGCCCTCGACCACCGCCAAATGACCGACCCGGTCACCGGCGCTCCCGGCCTCCGGGTGCGCTTCCACGCCGCCGACGGCTCCCTCGTCCTGGACGAACTCCGGCTGACTTCGCGCCTGTTGTGGCTGAGTGACACCGCCATCGAGAAGGCCTGCACGGTCGAGGTCGAGGCCGACGTGCACATGCCCGGCGGCGGCCCGCACCGGATCGGGGTGGCCGGCTCGGGCCGGTTCCTGCTCACCGCCGACGATGCCGTCCTCGTCGACGAGGACATCGCCAAGGACGACCCCCTCAGCGGCATCCTGCATCCCCCGGAGCGGTCGACGACGCACGTCCTGGCGCCCGACCGGCCCACCCGGCTGCGCCTCCGGCACGAGTTCCCGGCCGGCGCCCTCGCCGTCGGCTTCCTGCTCGGCGTCGAGGCGCCCGACTCGCCCGCCGACGAGGAACTGCGCCGCGCCGTGGCCCTCGCCTCGGACGCGGACGCGGCCGTCGTCGTGGTCGGCACCGACGAGCAGCTGGAGTCGGAAGGCGTCGACCGGACCACCCTCGCCCTCCCCGGGGCGCAGGACGAACTGGTCCGGCGCGTCGCCGCCGTGAACCCGCGCACCGTGGTCGTCGTCAACTCCGGCGCCCCGGTCCTGCTCCCGTGGCGCTCCGAGGTCGGCGCCGTACTGCTCACCTGGTTCCCCGGCCAGGAGTATGGGCACGCCCTCGCGGACATCCTCCTGGGCCGGTCCGAACCCGGCGGCCGCCTCCCGATGACCTGGCCCGCGGACGAGGCATCCCCGGCGCTGCGCTCGGCCACTCCGGTCGACGGCGCCGTGGCGTACGGCGACGACCTGGACATCGGCTACCGCGGCTGGGCGGCCGGAGGCCACCGGCCCGCCTACCCGTTCGGCCACGGCCTCGGTTACACCACCTGGGAGTACGTGGCGGTCTCGGACCCCGCCGATCTCCCGGTGGACGGCGATGCGGTGGTCGCGGTGACGTTGCGCAACACCGGCACGCGCCACGGCCGCCACACCGTGCAGGCGTACCTGAGCCGCGAGGTCTCGGGCGTGGACCGGCCGCCCTTGTGGCTGGCCGGCTTCACGATCGCGGAGGCGGCACCCGGCGCCGAGACCACGGTGTCCTTGCGCCTCCCTCGGCGCGCGTTCGCCCACTGGGCCGAGGGGTGGCAGATCGAACCGGGCAGGTTCACGGTGCTGATCGGCGACAGCGCGGAGGTCCATCCGGTGCGGACGGAGTTGCGCGCGGGCTGAGCCCGCTGACGGCTCTCGGCGGCTGACCCGCCGCGCACCGGTCGAGGCGGCAGGGTGCCACGACGGCAGTGAAGGGTGTCCATCGACGTGCCGACGGCAAGTACCGACGGCGCGTCGGCCCCTTCCTGCCGTACGTGGGCCTGCATTCGCCGCCGTGGGCCCCTTTCGTGCGCCACCGCGTCACCACGTCACCAGGCTCGGCCGCGACCGTTGCGGCTTACCTGCCCGGTGGGATGCGCGACAGCTTCACGGGACTTGCTGCGGGGCCGTGGTGGCTGCGGCACGTTCGATCGCGGCGAGGAGCCGGTGGTGGCGCAGGCCGGCGGCGAAGTCGGGTTCGGGACGGCGCTGTTCGGTCAAGGCGGCGGCGACCTCCCGGTAAAGTGCGGCGATGTTGGCGGGCGGGCCGGCAGGGATGCCGGCGGGGATGGTCCGGTACGACTCCGGCACTGCCAGGAGTTCGCCGTCGACCCGGATCTCCCAGTCGCTCCAGTGGATGAACGACCCTGGTTCCGCGGGCGTGGCGGTGAGGGTGCCGGTGCTTCCTGCGAGCTTGAGGAGGAAGCCGTCCGGGGTGCGCCCGTTGCCGCCGTGGATGGTCACCGACGCGGTGGCGCCGCCCTCCAGCAGTCCGTGCACCAGTACCTGGTCGGGGGTTGCGTTCGCCTCGGTTCGGTCGGTGTCGCCGATCCGGACGCGTTCGTGCACGCGAGGAAGTCGCGCCGAGACCTCGGTGAAGCGGCCGGCGACGCGTTCCAGGGTCGCCAGGAAGTGGCCGGCCATGATCGTGAGGATCGAGTTGCCGGCCGCGGGGTCGAGGCTCCAGGCGAGTTCGGCGGGGATGCTGCTCCCTCCGAAGGGGTCGCCTGCCGCGATGAGCGCGGCCGACTGAAGCGTCCCGATGCGGCCCTCGGCGAGCAGGTCGGCGGCGAATGCGGCGCTCGCGGAGTGGCGGCCCTGCAGGACGACCGCATGGTGGACGCCTGATGCCGCGGCTGCTTCGGCCAGTTCGCGCGCCTCCCGTTCGTCGACGGCGAGCGGCCACTCGGACACGACGTGTTTGCCCGCGTCCAGTGCGGCCCGGATCACCGCGGCGTGCCCCGTCACCCGGACCGAGACGACGACCAGGTCGACGTCGGGGTGGGCGACGAGCTCGGCGGCGTCCGCGAAGGCGTGCCGGACGCCGTGCGCGGCGGCCACGCGGTCCGCGCTGGCCTGGTTGGTCGTCGCGACCGCGGTCACCTTGTACTCGGGCAGCCCGGTGAGAGCGGGCAAGTGCGACCCGTCCGCCCATCCGCTCGCCCCGACGACTCCGACTCGGATCATGACTCACTCCCCAGTTATGTACCGAACGGTATGAAACTAGAGGCGGAGCAAGGCCGGGCGCAAGAGGTAACGTACCGATAGGTATAAAACTAGGGAGGACACATGCCCGGCGGACGCCCGCGCGCATTCGACGCCGACACCGCGCTCGACCGCGCCCTCGAGGTCTTCTGGCGCCAGGGCTACGAGGGCACTTCGCTGACCGACCTGACCACCGCCATGGGCATCAACAAGCCCAGCCTCTACGCCGCCTTCGGCAACAAGGAGGAGCTCTTCGGCGCAGTCCTCGCGCGCTACCTCGAAGGCCCCGGCGGCTACGCCGCCGCCGCGCTGGACGCGCCCACCGCCGACGAGGTCGTCCGGCTCCTGATCCACGGCGCGATCGAGCTCACCGCGGGCCATGGCGGCTCGCGCGGATGCCTGTGCGTCAAGAGCGTCCACGCCGGAGGACCCGACTCGGAGCCCGTCCGGCGGAACGCGGTCGCCGTACGAAAGGCCGGCGAGGCGGCACTGCGCAAACGCCTGGAACAGGCCGACGACCTGCCGCCCGGCTACACGGCGGCCGAGTTGGCGGCACTCGTCCACACCATCTCCGACGGCATCGCCGTCCAAGCAGCCGCCGGACGCACCCGCACCGAACTGAGCCGCGTCGCCGACACGGCACTGCGCGCGCTTCTCGGCTGAACATCCCGGCAACACAGCATCCGGACTCGGCATTGCCGGATCCGACCGGTCATGCGGCAGCTCTCGGGCAGGGTCGCGCGGTTCGCGAGGACGATGCCGACGTCCACGACGGCCGGCACGATCAGGGTTACGTGTCGCCGGTGAGGGCGGCATGCATGAAGCGGGCGAGGCGTTCGGGGAAGCCCTTCGGGGGGCGGTGGTGGACGAGGAGCCAGGCCATGACGGCGCCGCCGAAGGCGGAGTGGAACAGCTCCACGTCGGGCATCTCGGCGAGTTCGCCCCGGTCGACGGCGCGCTGCAGGAGTTCGGCGTTGCCGGCGACTTCGGGTTCGACGAAGGTCGTGAGGAACTGGCGGGTGAGTTCCGGGTCGTTGCCGATCTCGCCGAGGAGGCTCATCAGCGCGCGGGACGCGGCCGGATTGCTCAGATGGCCGACGATCACCTCGGCGAGCGCGGTCAGGTCGCCGAGCAGGGAGCCCGTGTCGCCGGGCGGGCGGAGGTCGACGCCGTGGACGGCGGCCGCGAAGGCGACCTCCGGCTTGGTGGAGTAGCGGCGGTAGATGGCCGCTTTTCCGACCCCGGCGCGGGCTGCGACGGCATCCATCGTCAGACCTGCGTAGCCGACTTCGGCCAGGAGTTCGCGGGTGGCCGCGACGATCGCCGCGTCCACCCGGTTGTCGCGCGGCCGCCCTGCGCGTGGCCCGTCGGTTGCCATCCGGCCAGTATACGGAACCCCTGGTTTCAGAACTATGGACCGGGTCGGCACGGGACGCCGACGTGGCGGGCCGCGCATGGACGTGCGCCGCAGGCCGCCGTCACGGCCACCCCGGCCGTTGTCCGGAGGGCACCCTTCTGTCAAAATACGAAACTACGAGTTCCGGAACCAGCAGTTCGGTATTTTGAGCGAAGGGATGCCATGCCCGTGGCGGCCGCAGCCCCGGTGCCGTGGGCGGCGTGCTGTCGACCCTCCCCCACGCCACCGAGAGCACGACCACTTGGAGAGGACCCGCACATGCGGCTTCCCCGTACCGCCCACGCCGAACGCCCCTGGCGCATCCACGAGATCGCGGGCGACTTCACGGTCGAGGACGTATGGGCACTGCCCACCCCCGGCGGCCCCGACGACTTCGTGTGGCTGGTACGCCAGGTCACCGACGGCGTCAGCGGCGGAGTGAACGGCGAAGGCCCCGTCTCCCGCGCACTGTTCGCCATCCGCTGGAGACTCGGGAAGCTGCTCGGCTGGGACAAGGCGGATGCCGGCGTCGGCTCCCGCCTGCCGTCGCTGCGCGACCGCCTTCCGGAGGATCTGCGGGACGGCCCCCGCGGTCCCGACCTCGGTGCATCCCCGTTCACCTCCGTGTACCTCACGGACGACGAGTGGGCCTCCGAGATGGGCAACAAGACCGTGCACGGCGTGATGCACATCGGCTGGGTCCCGGACGGGTCGGGCGGCTACCGCGGCCAGATGGCCGTCCTGGTCAAACCGAACGGGTTCTTCGGTACCGCGTACATGGCCGCCATCAAGCCGTTCCGGTACATCGGGGTCTACCCGGCGCTGATGCGCTCGATCGGCCGCGAGTGGCAGGCGAACGCGGCGAAGCGGAAGGCGGGTTGACGCCTTCGCCTGACGTCGTCGCGGCGCGGCCGCGATGGCGTTCACGGGCGGCCCGCGATCACTCAGTCGCAGGAAAATCCGCGGCCGCGGCGGCCGACCGCTCGCTACGGTGACGGCATGGATCAGGGCATCGTGCGGGTGGACGACGGTTGGCGCGTACCCGCTTTCCGCGGGCTGGGCGTCAGCCAGGTGGTCGTCGACCACGAGCTGAGTCTCCGCATCGGGTCGCACGAGATCGCGCTCTGCACCTGGGCGGAACTTGTCGCCGACCAACGCAGCTACAGGGTGGCGGCCTGGCCGCAGACGAACCTCGCCAAGGCGGTCGAGCTGGTACGTCAGGTTGTTGCCGAGGTCGAGGTGTCCGATCAGGGGACGCTCCGCGTGCTGTTCGCGGACGGACGGCGGCTTCGGGTGCCGGCCGATGACGTCCGGTCGGCCTGGACGGTGGCGGTGCGCGGTCAGGGATTCCTGACCGCCAAGCCGGGCGGCGGGGTGCAGATGAACGACGTCGGCTCCGCCGCGGGCTTGTAGGTCTCAGGCTCAGCCTCAGGGCGCGAAGGGGGAGCGAGCCAGGCCCCGGTAGCGGGCCGGGTCGACCTGGCGCCCGAGCATCGCAGGTTCGAGCGCCTTCGCCCTCCTGACAGCCATCCCCCTTGCCTACCAGGCGAGTTCCCGTCAGACACCGTCACTCTCGCGCGGCGGCGCCGCCCCGGTGAGCGCGGCGTGCATGAACCGGGCCAGCTTCTCCGCGAGCCCGTCCGGGGCCCGGTGGTGGACGAGGAGCCAGGCCATCACCGTGCCGCCGACCACCGAGTGGACCAGTTCGGCGTCCGGCGGGGCGGCGAGTTCGCCGCGGTCGGCCGCGCGCTCGAGGATTTCCAGGTGCCGCGCGACTTCCGGCTCGACGCAGGCCTTGAGGAACTGCGCGACCGAGGCCGTGTCGTCGCCGATCTCGCCGAGCAGGCTCATGATCGCGCGGGACGCGGCGGGGTCGCCCAGGTCCCCCGCGACCGCCTCGGCGAGCGCGGTGAGGTCGCCGAGCAGCGAGCCGGTGTCAGCGAAGGTCCGCGGATCCATCCCGTACACCGTGGCGGCGAACGCCATCTCGGCCTTGGCCGCGTGGCGGCGGTAGATCGCCCCCTTGCCGACGCCCGCCCGGGCCGCCACCGCGTCCATCGTCAGGCCCGCGTAACCGACTTCGGCCAGCAGTTCGCGGGTGGCGGCGACGATCGCCGCGTCCACCCGGTCGTCGCGCGGCCGGCCTGCGCGTTGCCCCTCGATTGCCATTCTGCCATCATACGGAACTACTAGTTTCGGAACTAAGAGTTCTGTAATTGCGCCCGCCCCCCGGCACCCCGGAGGTACCCGTGACCACCATCCCCGCCGCCCCGCCGCCGCCCGAGGGCCCCGCCCCGCCGCGCTGGGTGATGTGGGCCGCGCACGCCGTGCCGCTGTGCGCGCTCGGCCTGTGGCGGTTCGCCGCGGCGGGGTTCCCGTTCGGCCGGGTCGGCGAGGCGCTGCGGACCGACGTACGCGCGCCCGAGTGGGGCATCGCGTTCGCCGTCGGCGCTGGGCTGGTAGCGGGCGGCGCAGCACTGGTGACGCTGAGCCGGGTGCGGCCTCGGGGCGGACGGCGCGGACGGATATCCGGGAGCCGACACGATGGCCGGCGGCCCCCGCGCCGCGGCGCCGCGCGCACGAGCAGCCGCATACGGGAACGCCGCAGCAGGGACGTGTGACCCAGGGAAAGCGACCCGGCACCGAGACACCCGCGTGAACGCGACGGCGACGCCATCGGCCTGTGGTCCACGAACCACGACGGCGTCCGGTGCGCGCAGTGGGCGTACAACGCCGTGGCCGGGCAGGGGGCTGCAAGTCGACGGTCAGTAAACGCCGTTGACCGCCACAGCGACGCGGAACCGGCAGCCTGCCCAGCCACCGCTCGTACTGACCACGGGCCCTGGCCTACTCCTCAGCCCAGCCACAGCGACAGCGCTGAACGGGCCGCGCTGCGAGTGATGTCGTCCACGATTCCCGGCTCGGCCATCCGGTCGCCTGTCCGGTCCTCGGTGACACCGATCGTCTCCAGTTCCGGAACGGAGGACTCCGGCGTCGCCGGCCACATGCGCTCCGCGCCCGGCGTCCACATCAACGTCGTGAAACGCAGATCGCCGCACACCCACACGGCGCCGAGCCCATCGGCCATGCCGTGCCAGGCGTCGTCCGACATGACCCCGAAGTACGTACGGAACACCGCACCGTCCGGGGCGAGCAGGTGGATGCGGTGGCCGGCGGCTCCGTCCCGGAAATCCCGGAAGGACTCGACGCCGATCACCTCGTCCATGCGCTTGGCCGTGAACTTTGGTCTCTCGTGGGCACGTTGCTCCACCCGGCAGGGCCATACCTGCCAGGCGTGCCCGGACAGCAGCCGGTTGCGGTCCTCGATCGCCTTGATCGCCTGCCTGCCGCTGCCGCGCGTCGCGGCGAACATGACCAGGAAGAGCAAGGCCATGAGCCCGAGGAACACCGTGGCGGCGAGGGCCGGTCCGATCGCCATCGGTACGGCTTGTACGGCGAGCACCGCCGCGAGGGTCACTCCGGCCAGCAGGGCGAGCTTCCGCGCGTGCCGGTCCGCGTCGCGCTTGATCGCGCGCATCCGGCCCTCGACCTCGCGCGCCGGCTGCGAATCGGCCGCCGGCCGCGGCGAGACCTCGTACCCGAACTGCTGCGCCTGACGTGCCTCGTGCATGGCTGCCCCCATGAGCCGGCGCCGCCGGGTCGGGCACTGCGGGCAGGTCCGGTCTGCCCCGGGACCTGGCCTCGTCCGCCTGGCCCCGGCCTGGGCGGCACCGCGTACACCCTGCCAGAGCCTTACGCGGGCGGCCAGTGCGCAGCCGGGCATCGGCGGCATACGCGCACGAAGCCGACCGACCTCCGCGAGGACCGCCGCCACCAGCCGTCGGACTCGCCCGGACGGGCGGAGGACGCCGGTGCCGCGTGTCGCCGGACGCGGCCCGCCCGGGCGCCCGCCACGCTGGTCCGTGTGGACGACCAGCACGACGAACATGCCGAGCGCGCGGAGCATGCCGAGCACAACGAGCGCGACGAACCCGCGGAGCACACGGAGCGCGACAACAGCGCGCAGGCACCCGGCACCGCCCCCGACGGACCTACGGGCAAGGCTTCGCAAGGGCGTTCCGATCCTGCGTCCGCCCCCGGCCCCGCCCCCGAACGGCCGGTCAGCCCCGCAGTCGCCCCCGACTCCGAGCCGAAGTCCGGCCCGGAGTCGGGCCCGGAGTCGGGCCCGGCCCCAGGCCAGACGTCCCGCCCTGCCCTCGAACCGGCATCCGCCCACGCCGCGCACCGCGAAGCCGAGGAGCGCACCGCGGACCGCCATGGCGGCCCCGGGCACTACGTCCTGCTCGTCCTGCTCATCGCCCTCCCCATGGTCAAGCTCGCGTGGACGGTCGGCGGCGGGACCGAGACGCGCGATGTCATCACGGCCATGGGCCCGGCCAACTGGCCCGACGTCCTGGTCGGCATGGTGCTGGGGGACGCCCTGCTCGCCGCCCTCGTCGCGGTGGTCGGCTCCCGGGTGAGCTTCGCGTACTTCGCGGCCCGCGGTGCTGTCCCGCACGGCGACGACCGCGTCGCGCTGGCACGGCTGCTCGGCCTCGCCTGCGCGGTGCCGATCTCCCTCGCCGTCCTGATGGCGGTGTTCTTCGGGCCGTGGTGGGCCCTGGCCACCGGCGTCACCGCGTGCGCGCTGCGGGTCGGCGTCATCGCCGAATACCGCACCGGACGCCGGGGCCGCGACAAGCGCGGGCGGGCCGTACGCCACCAGCAGACCTCGTCCGGCCGCCGCCGGATCACCGCGGTCGGCCAGTGGTCGGCCCTCGTTCTCACCGTCGTCGCCCTGCCGGTCGCCGCGCTCGCCAACGCATTCGACGGCCGCTCGTGGGCCTCCGTCGTCGTCTGCAACGTCGAGGCCGGCGACACCACCGAGCAGGCCCGGATGATCGAGATCGACCGGCGCGGCGACGGCGTCGTCGGCTGGGACCTCGACGCCGACGAGATCGCCAACGGCACCGCATGCGTCGCCGACTCTTCGGACGTGATCCGCGGCCCGGCATGGCGCAGTTGACCCCGGCCCGGGCAGCGGACGCCGCAGGCGCAACGGCCTCGACTCACCGCCGGCAGCTCGGCAGCTCGGCAGCATCGACCGTCACCAGAGTCGACCGCCGTCTTGAGCCGAGGCCGCAGCGGAGCGCGTGAGACAGTCCCGTTCGCGCCGAAGACAGGCCGACGGCTGCCCGCCCGCCCCGCAAGCCGAGAGAGCTACGGCGTGTATCGAGTCGTGATCACTCCGGGTCTTGGTGACGGCTTCGGAGGGCCGCATCCAGCTCGCGGAGCAGTTCGCCGACGCGCCCTCCGCCGGCAGGTGCCGGAGGGTAGCGCCTGAGCACGTCGACGACGTCTGCTGCCGCGCGCCGGCGAGCTTTCTCGATGTGATCAGCACCGACAGCCCGGTCTCCGCCCGCCGCCAGTTCGGCCGCTCTCGCCGCGTGGGCCGCTGCCCCCAGAATGTGCTTCACCTGATGAGCGTCGGCCAGGGGATGCAAGTACGCAGCAGATGCCGCGCTCATCGCTGCTCGGGCTGCATCGCCCGCAGAGGCGGTGTCCGCGTCTCGGGCCGCCTTGTGTGCTGCCCAGGCGCTATCACGCTGGGACTTCCCGCGTTCGCCACCTCGAGCGAACGTCCATGCGGCGTCGATCGCGTCGCGAGGCCGCGCGTCGGCCGGGTGGGCGCTCTCAAAGATCTCCAGGACTTCCTGCGCGCTCTCGGCGGCATAACCGGCGACCGCACGAAGGTCCTGCTTGCTCAGAATGATCTCGCGGTTTTCGTCGACCACGGGAAGCATCCTCGTCGACCACACCGGCACGCCGCCACCGGACGCCGCATCGCCACCCGCTATGCCACGACCCCCGCGAGCGACCTCGCCGGCCTCCTGCCATAGCCGCTCGGGGTAGGGGCCGTGCTCGCCGATCGGCAGATAGGGTGCACTGAACTCGCAGTCAACATATGTCATTTGCGCTCGCTTAACGCACACGATCCACCAGATCCGATCTCATCGCGTGGGTGAATCCCACAGATGGATCACGACCCGATACGCACCCCAGGAGTGATACGTCATCGAGCACTTCGAATACCCGATGGAGCCGCAGGTCCGGGAGGGGCTGGAGCGCGCGCGGCTGCGTCAACGGCTGAGAGGCCGTGGCACGGAGGCGATCACCGACCTGCGTATCAGCAACGCCGCGTCGCTGAACGGCGTGCGCAACTTCCCGGCGCTCGAGGTCCTGATCCTCGACGGCTGCGACCCGGTGTCGCTCGCCGGCCTTCCCCGGATGGATCAGCTGATATCACTGACCGTCCAGGACAGTGGCCTGCGGGACCTCGACGGCATCGACCGGTTCGCCAATCTCTCGGTGCTGACCGTGCAGAGGAACCTGCTGCACGATCTCGGCCCACTGCTTGCCTGCAATGCCACGAACATCGCCGTCTCGGGGAACCCCCTGTCCCGGCAGTCCTACGAGGAGATCCTGCCGGAGTTGGCCGCGCGTGGCGTCCGCGTGTCCGCCGACGAGCCCAGGGAATGGCAGCTCACCTGCCGCATGCACGCCGCAGGCGTCCCGTTCAGCTGCTGGAAGTCCGGCAGTGAGCACTTCCTGTACGCCCCGGGGCTTGGCTTCCGGGAGAGGGATCGGATAGCGATCGACGTCGACGAGGTGGAGGCCACCATTGCGCGGAATCCCCGCGAACTGCTCACGCTGTTCGAGCGCTTCGCCGAGGATGCCGCACACGCGACGGAGGAATGAAGCCACCGCACATGCCCACGGCCACACCGACCGCCTGACATCCTCCCGGGCGGTGTGCGAATCCCGCTCGCTGCCTGCCGGACCGCTACGCTCGCGGCCGTGAGCGACGACAAACTGACGCCCGAAGAGTGGTACGCGCAGCGCCCCTCGGTCTACGCGTCCGCAGGTGCCTTCATTACCGACGAGCAGGGCCGCGTCCTGCTGGTGAAGCCGAACTACCGCCCTGACTGGCTGTTCCCGGGCGGCCAGATCGAGATGGACGAGTACCCCCACCTGGCCTGCGCACGCGAGGTGCGCGAGGAGGTCGGACTCGACCTGCCGGTCGGCGACCTGCTCGTCGTGCACTGGTCGCCGACGCGCGCGCCGCGTCCCCGCCCGATGGTCACGTGGCTGTTCGACGGCGGCACGCTCGACGCCGCGCGCATCGCGGACATCCGTCTGCAGGAAGAGGAGTTGGACGACGCCGCCTTCGTGGAGCCGAAGGCGGCGCCGGAGCTGCTCGGCTACACGGGCGTGCGCGTCGCGGCCGCGTTCGAGGCGCGGACGTCCGGCCGGACGGTGTACATCGCGGGTATGGACGCCATCCCGAACCACGGCCCTGGCAGCGGCACCGCCGACACCAGCACGGGCACCGCCTCTGGCGACCACACGGCAAGCTGACGCGGTGCCGCATCCCACGGCTCGGTCCAAGCGCCGACGCAGCCTTCCGGTCCACGCTCGGCCAAAGCGCCGACCCCGCGCCGGCGCTCCGAGCCTCCTCGCTTTGCCCCTTCGTCCCTCGTCGCCTCGTGGCCTCGTGGCCTCGTCGCCTCAGCCGAAGTTCGGGATCGGATGCCCCGGCGCGAGCGCTGCCGCGATGCGCTGGGCGATCAGGTGCGCGGTGTGCCCGCCCTGCGCGCCCGGGTTCTGCGTGGTCGAGACCGCGATGGCCAGGCGGGCGCACGGCAGGTAGTTCTGGGTGGCTGAGTAGCCGAAGAACAGCGGGTGTTGCGAGACCCAGTCGCCCAGGACCAGCACGCCCATGCCGTAGTGAGTGTTCTGCGTCTGCGCGATGCAGAGGGTCGCCGGGCACTTCTCGGTGGGGGTCCCCAGGCCGACCGTCCCCGGGTTCAGGAGCTGCTGGTACGCAGCCGGGGACAGCAGTTCGCCCGCGCCGATCGCTTCGGCCGAGCGGGCCAGGTCGCAGATGTCGGTGGTCTGCACCGCGCCGGGGGCGGTCGTCCACGAGGGGTTCCAGAACGTCGTCTCCTCGTACGTCCCGCGGTCCGCGGTGAACGCGTGCAGGACGGGCTCGGGGATCTCCGGGGTGAAGCTGTTGGCCGTCTGCCGCAGGCCGAGCGGGCCCATGATCTGCTGCTGGAGCAGGTGGTCCAGCCGGGTGCCGGTGATCTTCTCCAGTGCGGCGCCGAGCAGCACGAAGTTGGCGTGCGAGTAGTTCCAGTTGGTGCCCGGGGCGTACAGCAGGTCCTTGGTGGTCGCGATGCTCACGAGCTCGTCGGCCGTCCACTGCCGGAACGGGTTCGCGCCCACCGCGGGAATGAAGCCCGGGTCCTTGACGTAGTCGATCAGCCCGGTGGTCGAGGCGGCAAGCATCCGCAGCGTCACCGGCGCCATGGCGGGCGGGAGACCGGGCAGCCAGTGCGAGACGGGATCGTCCAGGTTGACGCGGCCCTGGTCGACCAAGCGCAGGAGCGCGGTCCCCATGTAGCTGATGGCGATGTTGCCGTTGCGGAAGTGCATCGCGGGCGTGGCAGGTACCGCCGTCATCGACTCACCGAGCGCCGTCGTGACGACCTCGCGGCCGCCGGACGTGACCCGCAGGATCACCGACTTGAGCCCCATCTCGGCCTTCGCCTGCTCGGCGATCCGCACGATGTCGCGCGCGGGCCCGCTGTCCGGCACCTGCGATCCGACGCAGAGCCGGGGATACCGGGCGCTTCCCGCGGCGGCGTCGGCCGGCCCCGCGGGCGCGCCGAGCGCGAACAACGCGACGAACGCGGCGGCCGCCGCCAGGTACGAGCGCGACTTCAAACGGGTGATCCTCATGCGCGCAGTATCAGCCGCACTCCCCCGGCGCCCGGGTCGGCAACTTCCGACCCACAAGAAGATCACCCGTAGGGCCGCGTCCCGCAGCCGGCGCGCGTGCCGCGGTAGGGCACCGCGCCGCCCCGCCCGGCACACCGGGCTTGCCTTTGACCCGCACGTCAGGGGTTAACGTCGCCGCGGCGCCTCGGCGGTTGCCGGATGCCCGGCGCCGCAGGGCCCGGCTGTCCGGTCGCACTGCCGGTCAGTCGCACTGCCGGTCAACCGGTCAACCGAACAGCCGCCCGCGCGGCCGACCACACCCCACCCCACCCCAAGGAGTCCTCCATGACCGCAACGTCCGTCTCCCCTGCGCACCCCCACCCCCTCCCCCGCATCTCGCGCGAGGTCCGGCTCGCCGGGCAGCCGCGGGGGCTGCCGACCGCCGCCGATCTGCACATCGCCGAGGTTCCTGTCACGGCCCCAGGACCTGGTGAAGTCGTCGTCCGGAACCGCCACTTCCTCGTCTTCCCAGGGCTGCGGACGCTGATGGGCGACGAGACGGACGGTGTGCCCCTGCCGCCGCTGCGGGCCGGCGACACGCTCTTCGGTCCTGCGGTGGGCGAGGTGGTCGCGGCCGGCGAAGGCGCGGGGCTCCGGCCCGGGGCGGTGGTCGTCCACCTCGACGGCTGGCGGGAGTTCGCTCGGCTGCCCGCCGACCACTGCACTCCCGCGACGCTCCCCGACCCGGTGGCGCACCTGTCCAGCGGGTCGGCGGCGTACGGCGCGCTCACCCGCCTCGCGCCCGTCCGGGACGGCGAGACGGTGTTCGTCAGCGGTGCGGCGGGCGCGACCGGGGTGCTTGCGGGGCAGATCGCCCGGTTGTCGGGTGCGGGCCGCGTCATCGGCAGCACCGGGTCGGCAGACAAGGCGGAGCGGCTGCGGGCGGAGTTCGGGTTCGACGCCGTCGTCGTCCGTGGGTCCGCGCCGTTCGGGGACCTGCTGGCCAAGGCCGCGCCCGAAGGCGTGGACGTGGTCGTGGACACCGTCGGCGGCGAGCAGTTGACCGCCACGGTGGCCGCCGCACGGCCGGGCGCGCGGATCGCGCTGGTCGGTGCGCTGGCCGGGCAACTGTCCGGGGATCGCGCGGGCGGCAGTGCGCCCGCCGAGGTCGACAGCTACCGGCTCGTCGTCCAGGGCGTGTCGGTACGCGGCTACCGCGGCGCCGACCATCCGGACGTGCCCGCCGAATGGGAGGAGCGCTTCGGCGGCTGGCTGCGCGAGGGGCGGATCCGATTCCCCTACGTCGCGCTCCCGGGCATCGACCGCGCCCCCGCGGCGTTGCAGGAACTGATCGAGGGACGCCACTTCGGCACAGTCGTGGTGGCGTTGTAGGCGTACGAGCGGGAGGCGTGCATGAGGATCGGGGACGCGGCTGCGGCCGCCGGGACGACACCCAGGGCCCTGCGGTTCTATGAGCAGCGCGGCCTGCTGCCCGCACCGCCGCGCAGCCCGTCCGGCCAGCGCGTGTACGGACCGGGCGACGTCGCCAGGATCCGCGCCGTCCGCGAACTGCTGCAGCACGGACTCACCGTCGAGGACGTCCGCGGCTTCGCCTCCCGCCTCGACCTCCTCGCGGCCGGCGCACCGCCACACTGCACCGCCGTGGTCGAGGACCTGGCGGAGCCCCCGGCAGCACCCCCGCACACCGGCACGCCCTCCCCCACACCCCCCTCATCCCCCGCATCCCCTGCCGCGGAGGCAGTCGACCGCCGACTCGCCGCCCTCGACGCCGAAATCGCCCGCCTGACCCACCTGCGCACCCGCCTAGCCCAAGCAGCAGGCCGCCCCGCCGCCCCCGCCGCCTCCCCCACCCCGGCAGACTGACCGCGACCAGGCGCGGCACGCCGACAGCGAACCGTCCGCGGATGCCGCACGGCACCGTGCGGGGTCCATGAATGCCGCGCGGCAACGCGCGAGTTCGGCGGATGCCGCGCGGCGCCGGGCGTCCTACAGCTTGCAGAAGTCCACGATCGGGCCGCGTGCCTCGTCGAACAGGGCCGGGCCGTCCTGGGGGACTTCCGGCCAGCCGCCGGAGGGGTTCAGGGCGACGAACTGGTCGGTGGACAGGGCGTATACGACGCGGCCGAGGCCGGAGCGGACGATGCCGCCGGTGCACATCCCGCACGGCTGGCAGCTGGTGTACATCGTGGTGCGCGCCGCGGTCTCGCGGTCGAGTTCGCGGGCGGCCCAGCGGGCGAGCTTGAGTTCGGGGTGGGCGGCGATGTCGTCGTCGCGGGCGACGGTGTTGTGCGCTTCGATGAGGACGTCGCCGTCCGGGCCAGCGAGCAGCGAGCCGTAGGGCCCGTCCCCCAGGGTGACGGCACGGGCCGCGATGGCGATCGCGCGGCGCAGCAGGGCCTCGTCGGCTGGAGTGATCATGATGCGGCCTCTCGCTCGGCCCGGTGGGCGGGGTACTGGGTGGCGACGGCGGTGAGCGCGCGCCAGGCCTCGTGCGGCCGGCGGGTCTCGTCCGGGTCGAGGTGGTACGGGTCGAGGACGACGGTGCCCGCGCCGAGCTCCCGCAGTTCCTCCAGGTCGGCGAGGATCTGGTCCAACGTGCCGGTGCCCGCGGGCCGTTCCGGGTCGTCGACGGGCTGGGCGGTGAGCTTGAACGCGATGCGCGGGGCGAAGCCCGGCATCGGGTGCGCCGCGAGGATCTCGCGCATCGCCGGGACGGTGAGCCGCAGCGGATGCCAGGCGTCGCCGTACCGGATCGCGCGGCGCAGCGCGGCGGGGCTGTGGCCGCCGACCCAGATGGGGACCGTCGGCAGCCCGTCGGTGAACGCGGGCGCGATCGGCTCGCGGAGCACTTCCAGGCAGGCGTCCGTCAGCGCGCCGCGGTCCGCATGCGCGACATCGAGCGCCGCGAACTCCTTCGCGGACCATCCGGCGCCCACCCCCAGCACGAGGCGGCCGGCGCTGAGCGCGTGCAGGTTGGCGGCCATGCGCGCCACCAGGCGCGGGTGCCGGTACGGCAGGATCAGCACGGTTGTGCCGAGCCGGACGCGCGTGGTGAGCCCGGCGAGCCACGACAGCGTGGTGAACGGTTCGTAGAACGGCTCCGGGTAGCGTCCGGAGAAGTCGTCCGTGACGACGACGTGGTCCGACACCATGAGGACGTCGAAGCCGAGGCCCTCGACGACCCGCGCCCACTCGCGCAGCACGCCGGGGTCGGTACCCGGCCCGAAGTTCGGTACGTTCACACCCAGTTGCATGATCGCCAAGCTATCCCGCCGACCGGGCGCAAGGTAACCGACATCTCCCGGCTTCCCGGCCCTTCCGCCGTGGATCCACCGGTAGATTGCCCGGATGGCCGCAAACCTCGACGACACCGACTGGGCGATCATCGCGCAGCTCCAGGCGGAGGCCCGCATCTCCCTCAGCGAGCTGGGCCGGCGCATCAGCCTCAGCCCGTCCGCGACCACCGAACGCGTACGGCAGTTGGAGGCGCAGGGCGTCATCACCGGCTACCGGGCCGTCGTCGACCTGGAGAAGGCCGGCTACCCGGTGCTCGCCGTCGTCCGCCTCAAATACCCCGGCAACCGCCACGAGCCGCTCCGCCGCCTCCTCGCCGAACGCCGCGAGATCCTCGAGTGCCTGCGCACCACCGGCGACGACTGCTACACCCTCAAGGTCGCCGCCACCTCCATGGGGCACCTGGAGACCCTCATGGACGAACTGGCCGGCCTGGGCAGCACGACCACAAGCGTCGTCTACAACCAGACCCTCCCGTACCGAGGCCCCGACCGCCCCTGAACACCGGACCGCGGCCACGGCTCGCACCGGGCGATCCGGGCGGCGGTCCGCGGCCGGGACGCAGAGCCCTCAGTCGGCCCAGATGTCCGATGCGGTCAGGTCGACCGCGTCGTCCGGTTCCGCCGGTAGATCCACGGCCGTATCGAACTCCCGGAACTCCACCTTCACCCGGTCGAGCCCGTCCACGGTCATCACCGACGGGAAGAGAGGACCGGGCCGTGCGGGAAGGGTGAACGCCACGTTCCCCCAGGCGCTGGATCCGACGAGCTCCCGGGAGCCGTCCGCGGAGGCCGAGAGCGACCAGGTGAAGGCGTCGTTCTCCAAGTAGGAGACCGGATCCAGGCGGAGCTCGAAGCGTCCCAGCACCACTTCCTCGGCCGGCACCTCGGCGGCACGCCCGGCGAGGACCTCCGCAGGCATCTTCCCTGCGGCCTGCTCGCCGACGGCCGCCTCCCAGAATCTGCCGTTCCCGCGCCCGAAGACGGTGCTGTCCCGGACGGTGAGCTCACCGGCGAGGCCGGCCCCGGTCAGCCGCATGGTGCGGCCCGGCTGCCCGGACGCGCGGTACTCCGCGTCGACGTGGAGTTCCAGGCCGGTGCCTTCGTCATCGACCAGCACCGCTCGAGTGGTCATGGTCCGGAAAGACGACATCACGTCCTCCAGCTGCCGGGCGACCTCGCGAGGCGACTGCGTGTGTGCCGCGGGCTTTCCGTCATCGCCGCAAGCGCCGAGGAAGGGCACGGCAAGCAGGCACGCGACGGCGGCTGCGACGGCGGATCGATGCACTTTGGGCCTTCCATGGCGGAGCGGCGGCCCATCGTAGCTTTGTCGATTTTTGAAGTTCCCGGGGGCTCGCTCGGCGCACGCGGCAGCGCGCACCGCAGCTTCTCCAGTGGCCTGCCGTCAGTCGTAATGCACGGTGCCGTCGTCGGACATGGGCGGGTGCGGGCTCTCCATCGGGTCGGTCGCGTCGATGTCCGACGGGCGGGGGCCTTCGGGGCCGGCGTCGCCTATGCGGACGACGCGGCCTATGCGGGTGACGAGGAACTGGCGGCCGAGCAACTCGTAGCTGTGGGAGCGGGGTTCCTTGCGCAGCGCGGCGGCCGCGGGGGCGTAGTCGTCGGGGTGCGCGCCGCCCAAGGCGGGCATGCGGGGCCAGAGCCAGTCCAGGAGGAAGTGCAGCTGCTTGCGGGCCTCCTGCGGGGTGGATTGCGGACCGGTGACGGGCGCCCAGCCATCCTCGGTGCGCTGCAGGATGCCGAACGCGGGCGGGAGCAGCACGACCCCCGGGTGGGTGTGCAGCGCCTCCGCGGAGTCGGCGCGGACGTCCGGCGGGTAGCGCTGGGCGGCGTAGTGCAGGTCGCCCATAGCGAAGCGCTCCGCGGCCTCCATCGGCGTGACGGGCAGCGCCGGGTCGATGACGAAGCCTTCGTCGAGCGGAGGGCCGTGCCGCTGGGTGCCCCAGTCTGCTTCGGCCGGCTCCGGGTCGGTGGGGCGCGGTGCCTCGGGCCTGCCCGCGTCCAGGCGGACGAATTCGTCGGCGCGGACCACGCGGTAGCGGACTCCGACGGCGGTGAGCGCGTCGACCTTCTCGGTCTCCAAGCGCCCGACGGCGGCGAGGAGTTCGCGGCGCTGGGCGACGTCGTCGGCCTCGTCCTTGGCTCGGAACCACAGCACCGACAGGAGCGAGTCGCGGACGGACTGCGCGTCGCCGCTGGTGATGGACTGCAGGATGCGCCAGCCGGGCCCGTCGTCCGGCGTCTGCACGGCGAGCCCGAAGAGGGGGCCGCGGATGACGTAGTGGCCATACCGCTGGGCGGCGTCGCGCGCGTCCGCCTCGACGGCGGCTTCCACGGGATGCTCGGGCCGCCGGACCAACGTGACCCACGGCGGCAGCACCGGCTCCTCTTCCCCACCCACGTCTCCACCCATGGTCGACATTGTGTGCGCGGAGCAGCACTGTGCGCAGCTGCCTTGGGGGATTACTGTCCGATCCGATACGCCCCCGGCCGCGCGGCTCGGTATACGTTGCGGCGGCTGCGCGGTGCTGACGTACCGTGTCCGGGTGCCGCTGCTCGAAGTGTCCGACCTGCTCGTCGCCCACGACCCTGCCACCCTTGCCCGGGTGCCGGTGGTCCGGGCCGATGCCGAGCGGCGCCTCGCCGCGGCCGGCGACTCCCGCGGGGTCCGGCTGCTGCGCTCGGTGCCGGTACGCGATGGCGGGATCCTGGACGAGGCCGCCGTCGACGCCCGCCTGATCGCCGTCCACACCGAGTTGCAGCGCCTCAGTCAGGAACTGCGGATCGGCGACCGCCTCGCCGAACTGCTGCGGCCGCTGATCGCTGCCGTACGCGCCGGCCATCCGCTCCCCGACGGCCGAATACGCGTCGTGGACGTCGGCTGCGGGCTGGGCTTCCTCGTCCGCTGGTTGGCCGCGCACGACATCCTGGGCGACGACGTGGACCTGATCGGCGTCGACCTCCACGCCGCGCTGGTCCATGAGGCGCAGCGGCTCGCCGACGCGGAGGGGCTGCGCTGCCGGTTCGTGCATGCCGACGCGTTCCGCCTCGATGTACCGGCGACCGTGTTCGTCTCCACCGGGCTGCTGCACCACTTCCGCGGACCCGACCTGCCGGCGTTCTTCGCGGCGCAGGCCGGGCCGGACACCGCCGCGTTCTGCCACTACGACATCGCCACGACGGCGCTGTCGCCGATCGGCGCGTGGATGTTCCACCGCGCCCGGATGCGCGACCCGCTCGGGCGGCACGACGGCGTGATGTCCGCCCGGCGCGCGCACGACGACGCGACGCTGCTGACCGCGGCGTCCGCGGCCGCGCCGCTGGTGCCGCTGGTCTTCGAACCGCGCGAACGCAGCAACCCCTTCTGTACGACGCTGCGCCCGGTGCTGGGCGTACGGCCCGGCCTGGTCGAACCGTTCCGGGCCGGACTGGGCCGCGCCGCGCGCCGCCTGGCCGGGGCGCGATGAACAGCGCGCTGCTGCTGCTCATCGCCCTCGCCGACGCCGCATTCGCCGGGTTCCGGGCCTACGCCGGACGCGACGCCCGGATCCGCCGCCGGCCCGCGATCCGCCGGGCCGCCCTCCGCGGGCTGACCGCCGGGGTGGCCCTGGCCTGCGTCGCGTTGCTGTGCGCGGCAGGCATCCTGCTCGCCGCCGCAGACCCCGATGCCGCGTACCGGGACCTGGACGCGGCGGCCGGTCGCGCGCTGTGGGTGCTCGTCCCGTACGCGGCGGTCGTCGGTGCAGCACTGCTCTGCTACTTCGGCGGGCCGTTCCGACTCGGCACTCTGGCGGTCGTCGCCGGACTGGGGCCGCTCACCATGCTGCGGCCGGTCGCGGTAGCGGCGTGCGTGGCGCTGGCCGGATCGGTCTCGCTGCCGGCCGCGGCGGTCATGGCGGTGGGCGGGGTGGGCGTGCTCGCTGTCGAGCCGTGGGTGCATCGCCGCTGGTATCCGGTGCCGGTGTAGGCCCCAAGGCCGCGTACCTGCACTGGTCACCGGACTCGGCTTCCGCACCCGGTGGCAACCGGAACCGGAGGCTTCGGGTGGCGTTTCGGTACAGGTCGAAAGTGGGTGACGGGGCAGTTGCCGGGCGCCAACGATGGGTCCGGCGCCGGGGTTTGTGCCGGTGCCGGTCATGAATCGTCGGCAGGCGTTGTCGGAGGACAGGGGGATCTCGCATGATCCGGAAGTTGGCCATGGTGGCCGGGGCTGCTGCGGCGGCCGTTGCGCTCGTTGCCCAGCCGGCGGCGGCCGGGCAGGGCGGGCACTGGTTCGACGAGTACGGCGGGGGCGGCAACGCGTGGGGCACCGTGGTGGTCGACGGTACCGCCGTCCGGGCGCAGAGCATCTTCGTCAAGGACACGGACTGCAACAGCCAGTGGACGTCGCTGCAGATCTACGTCGAGGGCTCCGGCACCAAGCGTTTCACCACGGCCGGCTACACCTGCGGCCAGACCGTCGGCCCGTTCAACGGCCCGCTCGGGACGCTGCCGCACGTCAACGGTGAGGTGTCCGTCCGCATGTGCGCCCAGTCGGGAAGCTGCAGCGGCTGGCGGCAGCTGCACCCGTAGCGGTCGCGGGCCGAGCTTGGAACGGTGAGTGACCGTGCGCGTATTGCGGGCCGCCAACCCACCCGCAATACGCGCACGGTACGCCGTCGGCGACGCTGCGGGGCGGGCATCTGACGCAACTTGCCACCGTGGCCGAGGGCGCGGGCGTCAACGCGCGTCGGCAGGAGCCGTCGGCCAGGTGGTGGCGTCGATGGACAGCCAGGGCGCCGCGGCCAGCGCGGCCGGGGTGTGTCCGGTGAATGACTTCACGTCGCGGTGGAGGTGGGGCTGGTCGGCGTAGCCGCTGAGGGCGGCGGTGTCGGCGGCGGTATGCCCGGCGGCCAGCAGATGCGCGGCGCGGTCGAAGCGGACCAGGCGGGCGGCGCGCTTGGGGGTGACCCCGAGTTGGGCGGCGAAGCGGGCGGAGAGGCGTTTACGGCTCCAGCCGGTGTCATCGGCGAGGGTCTCGATGCGGCGGCGGCCTCCGGTGCGGAGGGTGCGCTGCCAGGTGTAGGCGACCTCGGCGTCGACCGGCGGGCGGGCGGCCGCGATGCGGCGGCGCAGCGCGGACGCGGCGAGGGCGAAGCGCTCGTCCCAGGTGGCGGCGGCGCGCAGCGTGGCGTGGAGACGGCCGGCATCCGGGCCCCAGACGTCGGCGAAGGAAGCTACCGAGCCGGTGAGTTCGGTGGACAGGCCGCCGAGGACGGCGGCTGCGGCGATCGGAGTCAGGCGTATCTGCAGGCCCTGGTCCAGGCACCCGCGGAAGCTGAGGTCGCCGGGGAGCAGGCCGATGGCCACGCTACCCCGGCGGGAAGCGGCGCCGTCTCGGCAGAGGAGCGGATCGCCGTCGCCCAGGTCGAGGAGAAGCGTGATGGACGGATGGGCGACCATCGTGATCTCGCCCTGCTTCGGGCGGAGTTGGCGGAATCCGGCCATGGACACGCCGGGGATGCGCAGCGGCGGCGTCGGGGGCGGGACGGCCACCTCGACATTGCTCCAGTCGAGGGCCGCCCCGATGGCAGCGGCGTTGCCGGGCTCGCGCTCGGGTGGCGGCGCCGTCATCATGCCCTTCAGCGTACGGCCGTCGGACCTCCTGCGGCCTCCAGGACCAGGGCGGCGGTGGCATCCGGAGCCTCCCAGAGCGGGACGTGGCCGACGCCGGGCAGCATCTCGATGCGGGAGCCCGGCACGGCCGTGTAACTGCGCGCGGACTGCGGGTCCCAGCGGGGGTCCGCACCGCCGAACACGACGAGCAGCGGGATGCCGAGCCCGGCGAGGCGCTCGGGCACGGCCTGTTGCCGGAGGTATGCGGTGTTCGCGCGGATGATCCGGCGGAACGTCCGGTACGTGGTGCGACGCAGCTCCGCGACCGCCGCGTCCGAGATCTCCACGGGACGGGCGGCGGTGGCGCTGATGCCCTTGCGGATCATGGCGTCCGAGCGGCGCGGCCACAGCAGCGGCCCGAACGGCGGTGCAAGGAGCACGCGCAGGACGGCCGGCTGCGGCAGCAGCGCGTCCACGCTCGGGCCGGTGCTGATGAGGACGATGCGTCCGACGAGGTCGGGACGCCGCTCGGCGAGCGCAGTGGCCGCGTACCCGCCGCTGGAGTGCCCGACGACGGTCGCGGAGCTGATGCCGAGGTCGTCGAGGAGGTCCGCGAGGCGGCGGGCCTGGTCGGTGACCTCGTACGAGTCGGCCGGCGGGGAGTGGCCGCACCCAGGGAGGTCGACGCGGATGACGTGGTGGCGGGCGGCAAGGGCGGGAATCATCGCCTGCCAGGAGATGCCGGCCACGCCCGAGCCGTGGATCAGGAGCAGGGGCGGGGCTTGGCGCGGGCCGTCTTGGACGACGTGCATGCCGTGCGCGGTGTGCACGTGGGCATCGCGTTCAGCATGCGTGCCGCTGTTGGTGGTGTCGGTGTTGGTACCGGTGTCCGTCATGCAGCCGATGGTGCGCGGACCAGCGGCCGCCGGTCTTGAACAAAAGTCGGGCACCGCCGGAACAGGCCCGGGGTGCTCCGGCCGCCGGGGGGCCCCGCCGGGGCCCCGCGGCCGGCCCCGGCCCGGCGCCGGGCGCCCCCCGCCCCGACCCGCACTGCCCGCGGGTCAGACCTGCCGCAGGATCTCGTCCGCGGCCCGCTCTCCCGTCACCACGGCCGCGTTCAGGGTCGCGCCATAGTCGCTGGTGTGCTCGCCGGCGAAGTGGATCCCGCCCTCCTGGACGCTCTCGTACCCGGCGAACGCCGTGAACTGGCCTACCTTGTAGAAGTGGTACGCGCCGTAGTGCCACGGGTCGACCGACCAATGGTCCTCGTACGCACGGCCGTTGTACGCCGCCCGAGTGCCCGGCAGCAGCTTCTCGATCTGGTCGAGGAAGAACTTCACGTCCGCTGACGGCGCCGGCCCGTGTGCGGCGCCGGTGTAGCGGTAGCGGGCGGTGTTGCCGCCGGGGAAGTTCACGAGCAGGGCCGGGGCGCCGGTCTCGCCGAGTTCGACCGAGCCGTCCCACGCGGTCTGGTAGCCCTCGGGGCCGGTGAGCGTGATGCCGTTGCTGCCCGCGGCGGGCCAGGTCTTGCGGTCGAGCTGCAGGACGAGCTTGGCGTTGTGGCCCATGCCCTGGGTGGCGATCGCCTGCCGCTTGAGACCGGACAGTCCGGCGCGGCTCAGGTCGACGTTGCGAAGGGTGCGGAACGGCAGGGCCAGGACGACATGGTCGGCCACCACGTCGACGATCCGGCCGCAGTTGTCGAACGTGAGGGTGTAGCTGCCGCTGCTGTTGCGGCGCAGCGCGATGAGCTCGTACCCCTGCTTCACCGAGCCGGACGGCAGTTCCGCGGCCATGCCGGTGACCACCTGGTCGTTGCCGCCCTTGAGGTGGTACCACTCGTCGAATCCGCCGGGCGCGCCGTCGCCGCCCGCAGCCGTGGCCGTGGAGGTCGCCGTGGGCGCCGCCTCGGCCGGCGGTCCGGCGAAGAAGCTGACGAAGTTGATGGCGGAACTCTCCGACGGCTCACCGCCGTTCTGCAAGAGGCGGCTCTGCACGAACTGGCCGAGCGAGGAACGGGCGTCGAGGCCGATCTCGGCCATGTAGTCGAGCGCCGACATGCGGTCGAGGCGCAGCGCCTCGGGCGTGAAGTCGTCGTAGCGCGGCCATCCCGCGGCCTCCGCCGACGCGTTGATCGCCGGCAGGAACGCGTTGAGGTCGCTGTCGAACGTCGTGTAGAGCGCATTGTTGATCCACGACATGTAGTCGCCGGTGGCCAACCCGCCGCCCGCGTGGACCTCGGTCTCGATGCCGTAGCGCCGGGCAAGGCCGAGCATCTCGCGGTCCTCGGAGCTGACGAACGAGCCGCCATGCTCGCTGACTTGGCCGTTCGCGAAGAAGCCGCGCAGCGACCAGCAGCGGCCGCCGATGTGCGTGGTGTCGGCTTCGTAAACGGTCGAGGCGATGCGCCGCGGACCGGTCCAGAGCTTGTGCGCGCAGCGCAGGCCGGCGAGTCCGGCGCCGACGACCGCGACGCGCGGGGCGGTCGGGCCGGCCGCGTGGGCCGGGACTGCCGCGGCAACAGGGATGGCCGCGGCGGCGGCGACGGCCCCTGCCCCGGCGAGGAACCGGCGGCGCGACGGCGTCGATTCCGCTGCCTCGGCTGCGTGTTGCGCGCGCTGCTTGGACTGTTCGCCGAGCAGTCCGGCGAGTTCCGCGGGCGGCATGCCGAGTCGGGCGGCCTCCTGGTGCACCGAGACCGCGGCGCGCAGCGGGTCCGGGATGCCGACCCTGTTTGCGGCACGCAGGCGTGTGAACGAACGGCGGGGCGATGCTGAGGGTTTCGGGGCCATGTACTCCCTCTCCGGGACGACTTCCGCTTCGAGTGCTCGGCAGTGAAGCGCCCACCCATCAGCGTTGTCAACGGTGTTGCCGCCGGTCGCCGCGAAGAACTCGTCCCGCATCGCGAAGGACTTTTCCCGCATGCGGCATACCCGCCGAACCCGCCCGCGGCGCGATCCGCGGCGGCGTCCGCGGGGACATCTCAGGCAGCAGCCGAGGCGGCAGTCGCGGCAACGCCGCACCCGGGCCCGGTCCAGCCCGACCCGGCCCCGACACCGCCTTCGACCGGGCGCCGCGGCAGTGCATGCCGCGGACTGCTCCGGATGGCGTACGCCCGCTCGCTGCACCGGGTGAACGTCGGGCCGCCGCGTCGACCGGCCGCGTACGCCGTCGCAATCATGTGCGGTGTCCCGCCGCCGACCCGCAGGTCGGCATGCATCGCCTCTCCGACCCGGGAGTTCCTCGTGCACCTCCGCCGCCTGATGGCCTGCGCCCTCGCGTCCTCCGCCTTCCTGCTCGCCGGTACGGGCGTGAGCGCGGCGAGCGCCGCCTCCGCGCCCGTCCTCCGCAACCCGTGCGGCTTCTTCGAGACCAGCTCGGACGCGTTCTACAACCACTGCACCGACGACGGTTCGAACATCGTCATCCACGTCGAGGTCGCGTGGGCACCCGACTACGAGCGGTGCGTCGGCCCGGGCCAGCAGTGGCTCGGCTCCGCGTCCAAGATCCAGGGCGCGTACTACACCGGACGGACCTGCTGACCCGACGCCGACGCCCGCCACGGGCCCGGCAGCAGCAGTACGCGTCGGCCGACCGCGACGGTCGGCCGACGCGGCCCGACAAGGCACAGACGCAGACCCAGACACAGCCGCAGCCGCAGCCGCAGCCCCCTCGTCGAGGGGCGGGACACCC
>NZ_JAKFHA010000043.1 GCF_021502675.1 Yinghuangia soli | reverse complement strand
CGCCCGCACGGAGCGGGCGGCCTGCGCACGTATATAGGGACAGGGAGCGGCCTGACCGCACCGACCTTCGGGTGCGAGCCGTCCGGGAGGTCGCCTGGAGGCAGACAAGTGGGCGTTATGCCCGACTCGGGACGCGCTTAACCCGGACAAAACGGAAAAATCCGAGTACTTTGCGATTCCTTTGCCAAGTGGACGCTGCATGACGCCGGCGCGACTCGGCGTCATGCGTTTGTGCGCGGTGCGGTGGCAGTGCCACGCGCAGTAGGAATTCGGTGGCGCG
This sequence comes from Yinghuangia soli, assembly GCF_021502675.1. Lineage (GTDB taxonomy): Bacteria > Actinomycetota > Actinomycetes > Streptomycetales > Streptomycetaceae > Yinghuangia > Yinghuangia soli. Next base: position 67,907 of record NZ_JAKFHA010000043.1, on the reverse strand, counting down.
GTGCAGGGGAGCGGCCACGGGGTGTCACGATATTCCCGGTTCGCCAGTTGATGAGAAATATTCCCCGATCATCGGGTTTGATCTCCAAAGGTTGATCTGTCTACCTTTCTGGACGTCGGTGCCCACACCGGCCCCTCCCACCGGAACGCCTAGTTCTGCCGCCGGTCGGGACGGGACAGCTGAGAAGCGACCACGGCAGAAGCGGGGGAACCAGGTGTAGTACGCCGGACCGGTCTCGACCGGTACGGCTTGGGGTGAAGCCGTGCCCGAAGCCCTCTCACGAGGGATTTCGCGGTACGGCCGGGCAACTCCAGCCCGAATCCGACAGCTCACCTCGCAGGCGTAGGAGAGGAACCGCCTCGTGCTGTCCGAAACCCGCAAGAACCTGAGCACCAAGTCCCGCATCGCCGTCGCCGCCGGTGTCACCGGCGCCGCGATCGTCACCCCCCTCGTCGCCTTTGCTCCCAGCGCCTCTGCCGCGTCGGTGAGCACCTGGGACAAGGTCGCCCAGTGCGAGAGCACCGGCAACTGGTCCATCAACACCGGCAACGGCTTCTACGGCGGCCTGCAGTTCACGCAGAGCACCTGGAACGCGTTCGGTGGCGGCCAGTACGCCCAGCGTGCCGACCTGGCGACCAAGGACCAGCAGATCGCGATCGCCGAGAAGGTGCTGGCGGGCCAGGGCCCCGGCGCCTGGCCGGTGTGCTCGGTGAAGGCCGGTCTGACCAAGAACAGCGGCGCCCCGTCGCTGAACACCGGCTCGACCGCCAAGGCCGAGACCAAGTCGCAGGCGAAGACCGAGTCGAAGAGCTCGAAGCTGACCGCCGACGCGCCGAAGAACGAGGCGAAGGCCGAGACCAAGGCCGCGCCGAAGACCACGCAGAACACCGCCGCCGCGACGTACGACGTCGTGCTCGGCGACACCCTCTCCAAGATCGCCGAGGCGCAGGGCGTCGACGGCGGCTGGGAGAAGCTGTACGACCTGAACCGCGGCGTCGTCGGCGGCAACCCGGACCTGATCTACGTCGGCCAGAAGCTGGCGCTCGGCGGCCAGACCGGCACCGCGAGCGGCTCGACCGCGCAGACCGGCGCCAAGCTGACCGAGGACGCGCCGGCCAAGTCGCAGGCGAAGTCCTCCGCGAAGGCCGACACCAAGGCCAAGTCGCAGGCGTCCGCCAAGACCGAGACCGCCTCGCAGGCGAAGAGCGCCGACACCGAGTCGTCGACCGCGTCGTCCGGCTACACCCGCCCGGTCCCCGGTGCCGCGAGCGGCAGCTACGGCCGCTCGGGCTCGATGTGGTCCAACGGCCACACCGGTGAGGACTTCCGCGCTTCGGCCGGCACCAAGGTGAGCGCGGTCGCGTCCGGCACCGTGGTCTCCGCGGGCTGGGGCGGCGCGTACGGCAACGAGGTCGTCATCAAGCACGCGGACGGCAAGTACAGCCAGTACGGCCACATGTCCAAGATCTCGGTCTCGGTGGGCCAGAAGGTCTCCGCCGGCACCCAGGTCGGCCTGGTCGGCTCCACCGGCAACTCGACCGGCCCGCACCTGCACTTCGAGATCCGCACCACCCCGAACTACGGCTCGGCGATCAACCCGCTGACCTACCTGCGCGCCCACGGCGTCAACGTCTGAGCCGCAGACTGAGACACCGCTCCGCGGGTCCGTTGTGGGGCTGACCCACGGATAGGCAGTTCGGCAGCACGAAGGCGTACGGCCGGGACATCGTCCCGGCCGTACGCCTTCGCCGCGTTTCCGCGGTCTTGCTTCTTCGAACTCCTTCGAACACCCAGGGCAGGGCTCAGCCGGACGCCGCGCTGCGGGCCGCCACCGCGGTGTCCGGGTGGTCGGCGAACACGCCGTCCACGCCCAGCCCGTAGAAGAGCTCGTACTCCGCGGTGATGTCGCCGCGCGCGTTCGGGTCCGACCCGATCCGGAAATCGGCGGGCAGGAACTGGTTCTCCGCCCGGAACGTCCAGGCGTGCACCACCAGTCCGGCCCGGTGCGCATCGGCCACCAGCGCGGTCGGGGCGAGCAGACGCCCGGCGGCGTCGCGCGGCACCACGAGGTTCTTGGTGACGCCCACGCCGTCCGCGTACGTGCCGATCCACTTGAGGTTCTCGCGCCGCGTCAGGTCCGCGTACGTGCGCGGGTCGCCGGCCACCGTGAAGTCGTACGGGCGCCCTGCGTCGGACAGCAGCTGCGCGAGCTTCACGTCCGTCATCTTGTCGAGCTTGCGCAGGTTCGCGGTCTCGAACGACTGGATGATCACCGGCGCCTTGCGGCCGGTGAGCCGGTTGCGGCGCAGGAGGTCCACGAGCGGCTCTTCGAGCGGCAGCCCGATCGACTGGAAGTACGTGGGGTGCTTGGTCTCCGGGTAGATGCCGATCGTCCGCCCGAGGCGGCGGCCCTCCGCGCGGGCCAGGTCGACGACCTCCTGCAGCGTCGGTACCTGGAACTTGCCGTCGAAGGCCGTGTTGGTCGGCCGGACCTGCGGCAGCCGCTCCTTGGCGCGCAGCGTCTTGAGCTCGGCCAGCGTGAAGTCCTCGGTGAACCAGCCGGTCACCGGCACGCCGTCGATCGTCTTGGTCGCCTTGCGGCCGCCGAACTCGGTGCGCACCGCGACGTCGGTGGTCCCGGAGATCTCGTTCTCGTGCCGGGCCACCAGGACGCCGTCCTTGGTGGCGACGAGGTCCGGCTCGATGTAGTCCGCGCCCATGCGGATCGCCAGCCGGTAGGCCTCCAGGGTATGTTCGGGCCGGTAGCCGCTGGCCCCGCGGTGCCCGATGACCAGCACCTTGTCGGCGCGGGGCACGCGCTCCTGCCGGTCGTCCTCGTGTGCGGACGCGGGCACCGCAACAGCGGTGGCCAGCAGGGCGCCTGCCAGCCCGAGGGCCGAAATGACTCGTCGCAAGACCGTCTCCAGTTGTGCCGGCGCGGGCGGGCGCGGAAGCGCGGGAAGCCGCGGGGGGCTGCGGGAAATTGCCCCGAGTCAACCGGCGTACGGCAACACCGGCGTACGGCCCAGGCGTCCACCGGATGAATCCCGCGGCAACTCGCGGTCCGCCGCCGGGTAGCCTCCCGGCATGGCACCCACACTCGACGGGCGGATATTCGCCCCGCGCGCCCGGCCCGACCAGGGCGAGGTCGACGCGTCGACCCGCTTCCGCTACCGCGAGGCGGACGGCGTGGTGTGGGCGGACTACGCGGGCGGCGACATCCTGCGCGGGCACCTGGTCGGCACGCGCGACGGCGACACGCTCGACTTCCGCTACGTGCAGTTGAACCGGGCCGGCGTGACGTCGGCCGGGCATTGCGTCACGCGGATCAGCGAACTCCCGGACGGGCGGCTGCTCCTGGACGAGACCTGGGAATGGGAGTCGCGCCCGGGCCAGGGCACCAGCGCGGTCGAGGAGCTCGCGGACGGCGCACCGGACCCGAACGGCCGGTGACGCCAGGGCGGATCAGCCGCCCGGGCCCTCGCCGGTGCCGCGGCAGGTCGAGCAGTCGACCCACTCGCGCCGCTCGACCACCTTGCCGTCCCGGACTTCGGTGATGATCCGGTAATAGCCTTTCCGGCCCCTGCACACGCCGCACTCCATCAGAAGGTCCTCCGTCCGCCCCAACGGCCGTTACGGTGAGTGTAGGACCCCTCACGGCCGCTGGAGTACACCCGTGGACGATGACAACGGATGGCGGAGCGCATGGCCGTTCCGCTGCCACGACGACGTGCCGCACGCGTGGAAGTACAACGGGGAGTACCGGCCGGGCAAGCCCTGGTCGAAGTACTGCCTGGTCTGCTTCATGGTCAAGGCAGGCAACACCACCGACAACGACCCCACTGCCGAGGTGATGGCCCTCTCTCGGATGAATGGGTGAATTCGGACAACTGACGCGTATCCCTTCACAAGGTCTCTCGTTGACCATGCAGCCGAACCCGATCGGCAGCATTACGTGGAGGAACTGTGAACAACATCAAGAAGGCGGCCGTCCTCGCGGCCGTCGCCGGCGGTGTCGTCGCTGCGGGCGCCGGCGCGGCCCACGCCAGCACCGAGGCGGACGGCGCCGCGGTCGGCTCCCCGGGCGTCGCGTCCGGCAACGTCGGCCAGCTCGGCGTGCACGTCCCGGTCAACGTGTGCGGCAACAGCGTGGACGTCATCGCCGCGCTGAACCCGGCCTTCGGCAACACCTGCATGAACGCCGGCTGATCTCCCCGATCCGCCTGTTCTGCCGAACGCGGTCTGCCCTCCTTGGCCGCAGTCGGTTGCGACGAGCGCCCCGCCCCGGTCCGCCGGCGGCGGGGCCGCTCGCGTTTCGCGGGCCGACCCCGGACACTTTCCGTACCGGTTCGGCCAATTGCGATGACCGGATGTGGCGCCACGGTCGCTTTCCGGTCACCTCGGAACCCGCGGCGGTCACCGCACCCGCCGAACCGCGATGATGGGGATTGCCTTCGGCGTTCTTCCGCGTTGTGCACGGTGACGCTACACGCCCGGAGATCATGGTCAGCAGGCGGAAGAAGGGGTGCCATGGACCGTACGGACCGCATCGGCAAGCGGGCCCGCGTGGCCGGCTGGCTGCGCCGCGTGCAGCGCGAGGAGCCGGACACGGGCGCCGACCGCCGCGCCGGCCAACTCCTGGACGCGGTAAGCCTCGGCTGGCCGGTATGCCCGGCCGCCCACCCGCTGGAATACGGCTGCTCGTGCGACCGGGTGGGCTGCCCCTCGCCCGGCATGCACCCGGTCTCGTTCGCCTGGCAGACCCAGGCCACCACCGACACCGCCCAGGTGACCCGCTGGCTGGAGCGGGACCCGGACGCCAACTTCGTGACCGCCACCGGCATCGCGCACGACGTCCTCGACGTCCCCGCGGAAGCCGGCGAACTGGCCTTGGCCGCACTCGGCGACGAGGTCGGACCGGTCGCCGCGTGCGGCCCGGACCGGTACCTCTTCTTCACCGCCACCCGCGGCACCCCCGTCGACGAGGACGAGTGGTGGCCGTGCGAGCTGGACTGCCACCCCGAGACCCTCGACGAACACCCCGGCCTGCGCTGGCACTGCCGCGGCAGCTACGTGCTGCTGCCGCCGTCCCGGCATCCGTCCGGCAGTAGCGTGCGCTGGATCCGCGGGCCCGAGACCCCGCTGCCCGACCCGCTGCGCGTCCTCGACGTGCTGACCGACGCCTGCGACACGGTCGGCGCGGTCGCTGCCGACACGCGCTGGCTCATGGGGATGTGAGCGGGGCCGCGACCGGGGACACGAGGGGGCGCGGGGGAAGGTGGCGGGCAGGAGGGGACGCGAGGGGATGTGACGCGTCCCCGCGTCACTCGCCGTCCGCGCCGATGACCCCGGAAGCGCTCGCGACCACCTTGATGCGGCCCTGCCCGGCCTTCGGCACGACCACCGCGTACTCCGCGAGCCGGTGCTCGGTCACCGAGCGCTCGGGCTTGCGGCTGAGGAATGCCTGCTGGTGCGCCTCGACCTCGCCCAGCGTGTTGGGCGGCTGAACGGTCAGCTTCATGCTGTGGGTGGCGGTCAGCAGCACCAGTGCGCCGCCGTCCTTGGTGCGGATCGCCAGGGGCGGGAACTGCGTTGCGGGCGCGTCCACGAACTGCCGGACGAAGCCGTCCTGCACGGGCTCCTCGCGCGGCTTGCGCAGCTCCTGGGTGATCGCCGAGGGCGTCAGCAGGTCGGCCGACGCCTTGCCGTCCGCGAGGTAGCCGGTCAGTACGCCCGCGGTGTCCTTCGGCGCGGCCACCAGGCCGGCCTCGTCGAGCGGCACCGCCGTCACGTACCCCTTGGCGTCGCGGTGCGGCTCCGGGAACGACTCGCCGGGCCGCAGCGACGGCCCCCAGGCGGCCTTCCAGGGGGCGTCCGGGTTCTCCTTGGTGAACACCAGCAGCATCGTGCGGGCGTTCGTGTACGAGGGGGTGTTCTGCACCGCGAACCACTTCGGCCAGCCGACCGGCCTGGGTATCCAGAACTGCGGCTTGTCGTGCGTGAACGGCACCGACGGCTTGGTCTGCCGCGGGTCGGTGAAGTTCTTGATGCGCAGCGCGGCGGTGTCGATGGCGCCGAAGGACCCGGTCTCGTTCAGCGCGTTCAACTCGGCGTCCCGGGTGGCCCACACCTGGTTGTTGCGGGCGTCGAAGTCGACCAGCACTTGCGCCGCTTCGCTCTTGCTCAGGCCCGGCACCCGGGCTTTCTCGCCGTCCACCGTCATGCAGCCGGTCGCGGCGGCGGCCAGGGCGAGCGCGGTCGCCGCCGTGGCGAACTGCCGGGCGGACAAACGACGGGGGGTACCTGCGAGGGCCATGGGAGCCTTCCGGGGCGGCCCGCCGGCGACGGCCGCGGGACACTGCGGGGACGCGCGAAACCCTACTGTGCGCGGCCCCGCTGCGGGCGGCCGACTCCCGAAGCCCTCGCTGCGACGGCGCTGCGGCTGTGCTGCACCTCTGCTGCACCTCTGCTGCACCTCTGCTGCACCTGTGCTGCGGCCGTACCGGGGCCGGGCCGCGCGCTACGGCAGCGTCAGGATCTCCGCACCCGAGTCGGTGATCACGATCGTGTGCTCGAACTGCGCGGTGCGCTTGCGGTCCTTGGTGACCACGGTCCAGCCGTCGTCCCACATGTCGTAGTCGTGGGTGCCCAGCGTCAGCATCGGCTCGATGGTGAACGTCATGCCCGGCTCCATCACGGTGACCGCCCGCGGGTCGTCGTAGTGCGGGATGATCAGGCCGGAGTGGAACGACGAGTTGATGCCGTGCCCGGTGAAGTCCCGGACCACGCCGTAGCCGAAGCGCTTGGCGTACGACTCGATGACGCGCCCGATGACATTGATCTGGCGGCCCGCGCGCGCCGCCTTGATGCCGCGGTTCAGCGCCTCCTGGGTGCGCTCCACGAGCAGCCGCGACTCCTCGTCGACGTCGCCGACCAGGTAGGTCGCGTCGGTGTCGCCGTGCACGCCGCCGATGAAGACGGTCACGTCGATGTTGACGATGTCGCCGTCGTTCAGCCGCGTGCTGTCCGGGATGCCGTGGCAGATGACCTCGTTGATCGAGGTGCACACGGTCTTGGGGAAGCCGCGGTAGCCCAGGCAGGACGGGTAGGCGCCGTGGTCGAGGATGTACTCGTGCGCGATGCGGTCCAACTCGTCGGTGGTCACGCCGGGCGCGACGTGCTTGGCCGCCTCGGCCATCGACCCGGCCGCGATCCGGCCCGCGATGCGCATCTTCTCGATGGTCTCGGCGCTCTGCACGTCCGGGCCCTGGTACGGGGTCGGCGCTTCCTTCCCCACGTACTCCGGCCGGGGGATGTCGGCGGGGACGGTGCGGATCGGGGTGGCCTTGCCGGGAACGAGAGTCGCCATAACCTGCGAGTGTAGCCAGCGCGGCCCGGGCATCATCACCCGCGAACGGCCGGGCCGGGCGCCGGGCCGTGTCCGTGCCGCCCGCGTTCCACCGAAGGGAGCCCGCGATGTTCAGGCTGTGGCGCCGGCCCAAGGGCCGTGAGGGCGAGTGGTTCTACTGCGTCCGGCACAACAAGGTCGAGGAAGGGCCGGAGTGCCGGGCCCTGGACCGCCTCGGCCCGTACGAGAGCCGCACCGAGGCGGAACACGCCCTGGAGATCGCGCGCGAGCGGAACCAGACGTGGGAGAACGACCCGGACTGGAACGACCGCAGCGGCGGCGGTGCGGGCGCCGGGGGCCAAGCCGACCCGGACGGCGGTACGCCGCCGCGCTGACGCTGCCGCGCCGACACCACCGCGCCGACGTCACGGCGACGCCATGACGCAGTCGTGCCCCGGACCGCAGCAGTGGCGGTACGGGGCACGACGGGCCGGACAATCGGTCCTTCTTCTGCTGCCTACTTCTTCGCGGCCGGACGGCGCGTGGCGGTCTTGCGGGCCGCCTTCTTGGTGGCCGGCGCCTTCTTGGCAGCGGACTTGCGCGCCGGTGCCGTGGTCGCCGCCTTCTTCGTGACCGCCTTCTTGGCGACGGTCTTCTTGGCCGCGGTCTTCTTCGCGGCGGGCCTCGCCGCAGTGGTCTTCTTCGTCGCCGTCTTCTTGGCAACTGCCTTCTTTGCCACGGACTTCTTCGCCGTGGCCTTCTTCGCGGCCGTCTTCTTCGCGGTGCTCTTGGCTGCGGTCTTCTTCGCGGTGACCGCCTTCTTCGGGGCGGCCTTCTTGGCGACGGTCTTCTTGGCGGCCGTCTTCTTCGCGGTCGTCTTCTTCGCCGCGGTCTTCTTGGCAGCGGTCTTCTTGGCCGCGGCCTTCTTGGGGGCCGCGGCGGCGTCTGTCTGGTCGTCCACCTTGTCGGTGGCGCCGCTGCGCTGCACCGAGCGCAGTGCGGCGAGCGCCTCGCGCTTGGTGGCGTACGACAGGGACTTGGCGAGTGTGGTGCCGTTCGCCGCCTCCAGGACAAAGCCGTACTTGCCTGTACGCCCCTTGCTGAGAACGAACTTCGCCGGCATCGGTGCCTCCCGTGTTCGGGACATGTCCGGCCCGTCGCCGAACGATTTCCGTATCAAAGAAGCACGAATTGTGTCGGTTGTCACATATTTCGAGCCTTTTGTGCGAAGTGTCAAAGGTCCGAAATACTCCGAATGGCGACTTTTGGCGGTGAAATGAGCTGTGACGTCGGCTGCATCTGGGTGCTGCCCCGTGCCTCTTGAAGACCCCGCTGGCAGGATCGCGCCATGACTACCCCCTCCAACGCTCAGCGCGACCCGCGCGACCTGCCGGACGTCGGCAGCCTCGTCGTCGGCGTCCTCGGCGGTACCGGTGAGCAGGGCCGCGGCCTCGCGTACCGGCTCGCCGTCGCGGGCCAGAAAGTGATCATCGGTTCGCGCAGCGCGGACCGCGCCGAGTCCGCCGCCGCGGAGCTGGGTGCAGGAGTGCGCGGCACCGACAATGCGACCTGCGCGGCCGAGAGCGACGTCGTGATCGTCGCGGTGCCGTGGGACGGCCACAAGGAACTTCTGGTCTCGCTGCGCGAGCAGCTGGCCGGCAAGATCGTCGTGGACTGCGTGAACCCGATGGGCTTCGACAAGCAGGGCGCGTACTCGCTGCCCGTCGAAGAAGGCAGCGCGGCGCAGCAGGCTGCCGCGGTCCTGCCCGAGGCGCGGGTCACCGCGGCCTTCCACCACGTCTCCGCGGTGCTGCTGCTCGACCCCAACGTCGAGTCGCTGGACACCGACATCATGGTGCTCGGCGACGAGCGCGCCGCCACCGACGTGGTGCAGGCGCTGGCCGGCCGGATCCCGGGCATGCGCGGCGTGTTCGCGGGCCGCCTGCGCAACGCCGGGCAGGTCGAGGCGCTCACCGCCAACCTCATCTCGGTGAACCGCCGCTACAAGGCGCACGCGGGCGTCCGCATCACCGACGTCTGACCCCGCCGCGGCGACCGCAGGCAGCGGGACGCAGAACGGACAGCAGGAGGGCCCCGCACCGAATGGTGCGGGGCCCTCCTGCTGTCCTGCGCCCTGCTGTTCGCCGCCGCAGGTGTTCAACTGCCGCTGCGGCGTGCGTCGTCCCGCCGTCCGGCGGGGTGCGTCCCGGTCAGCCGTTCAGCGACGCGGCCCAGGCGCCGAGCGCCTTGACGTGGTTCTCGCCGGCCTTGGTGTCGATCGCGACCTGCAGCGCCTCGAGCAGGTACTTGACCATGCCCGCGGTGGCCGGGTCGGTCAGCGTGGCCCGGGCGTCCGCGTCGGCGCCGAGGCGGGTGTGCACCTCGGGGATCGCGATCTCGGGGCCGCGCACGAGGTACGCCGACAGGTTCTGCAGCTGGCCGGTGAGCTCCTCCAGGGCACGGACGCCGCCCTGGGCGCCCGGGGAGGCGGAGAGCGCGGCGACCGGCTTGCCCTGCCAGGAGGACTGGCCGTACGGGCGCGAGGCCCAGTCGAGCGCGTTCTTCAGTACGCCCGGGATGGCGCGGTTGTACTCCGGGGTGGAGATGATCACGGCGTCGGCGGCCTGGACCGCCTCGCGCAGGCGCGTCACCGAGGCCGGCACGTCGCCTTCGAGGTCCTGGTTGAAGTGCGGGAGCTCGTCGATGCCCTTGAAGACCTCGATCGACATGCCCTCGGGGGCGAGCGAGCCGAAGGCGTTGAGCAGCGCGGTGTTGAAGGACTCGGTGCGGATCGAGCCGGAGATGGCGAGGACGCGGGACATGGCAGGACCTCCATAGGCCTTGTGGTTGAACATTGAACAACGTACCCGGGTGTTGTTGTGAATTCAACTTTCGGGTGGGATTCCGGCGTGCGGGGCCGGTGTCCCGTGTCATCAGGTTCCGCGCGCCTCGGTTTATTCCGCCCGGAGGCGGTCGGGGACAATGGGGCGTCCACCGCCGCCCTCCCGGGAGCCGCCCTGATGTCCGCCACGCCCAGCCCCGCGCCCGCCCGCACGCCGCGCATCGTCGTCCTGGCCGGCATCGTCTGCGTCCTGGCCCTGGCCGCCGCGGTCGTGGCGTTCGCCAACGGCAGCTGGCTCGGCGTCCCCTTCCTGCTGCTGGCCGCGGTCGACGGCAACATCGCGTGGTACCACCAGCGCCGGGCCCGGGTCGGCCGGGCGCGCGCGGGCCGGACCGCCTGACGTACGCCGCCTGTCCGGCGGCCCCGGATCCCCGGTGCTCCGCTGCTTCGGGTCGGAGTGAAATCTCCTCCAGGGCCCGCTGTGCGCCGGTGCCGCGCGCCGTGGCCGCCCCCTGGCGTTCGCCTCTTTCGCCTGATTTTCCGGCCTTGGGCGTGTGTCGAAGTCGTATTCGAACAAAAGTTCGCCTACGCTGGGGCGGCTGAGTTATCCACAGGTGTGCGAGGCGCGTCCCGCGATGTCGGTGCGACGGGTTAGCGTCTGGACAATGAAGCGCACACCACGACCCGACAGGGCGGCAGCAGCGATGGCAGGAGCAGGACAGGACCGCGAGAAGGCGCTGGACGCCGCCCTCGCCCAGATTGAGCGCCAGTTCGGCAAGGGCTCCGTCATGCGCCTCGGCGATGACGCGCGCGCCCCTGTCGAGATCATCCCCACCGGTGCGATCGCGCTCGACGTCGCGCTCGGCATCGGCGGCCTCCCGCGCGGCCGCATCGTCGAGGTCTACGGCCCGGAGTCCTCCGGCAAGACGACCATCGCGCTGCACGCGATCGCCAACGCCCAGCGGGCCGGCGGCGTCGCCGCGATCGTCGACGCCGAGCACGCCCTCGACCCGGAGTACGCGAAGAAGCTGGGCGTCGACACCGACGCGCTGCTGGTCTCGCAGCCCGACACCGGTGAGCAGGCCCTCGAGATCGCCGACATGCTCATCCGCTCCGGCGCCATCGACATCATCGTCATCGACTCCGTCGCGGCCCTCGTGCCCCGCGCCGAGATCGAGGGCGAGATGGGCGACTCGCACGTCGGTCTGCAGGCCCGCCTGATGAGCCAGGCGCTGCGCAAGGTCGCCGGTGCGCTGAACCAGACCAAGACCACCGCGATCTTCATCAACCAGCTGCGCGAGAAGATCGGCGTCATGTTCGGCTCGCCGGAGACCACGACCGGTGGCCGCGCGCTGAAGTTCTACTCGTCGGTGCGCCTGGACATCCGCCGCATCGAGACGCTCAAGGACGGCACCGAGGCGGTCGGCAACCGCACCCGCGTCAAGGTCGTCAAGAACAAGATGGCCGCGCCGTTCAAGCAGGCCGAGTTCGACATCCTGTACGGCGTGGGCATCAGCCGCGAGGGCGGGCTCATCGACATGGGCGTCGAGCAGGGCTTCATCCGCAAGTCCGGGGCCTGGTACACGTACGAGGGCGACCAGCTGGGGCAGGGCAAGGAGAACGCCCGCAACTTCCTCAAGGACAACCCGGACCTCGCCGACGAGATCGAGAAGAAGATCAAGGAGAAGCTCGGCGTGGGCCCGCGGGTGGATGCCGACGTGACCGAGCCCGCGCCCGCCGCGGAAGAGGCCTGACGGCACAGTGTCCGCGGCAGTGACCGGGTCCGGGGCGTCGACCGGGCCGCAACCCGGCGAACCGAACGGACCGGACGAAGGGGCCGGGGGAGACCGCCCGGCCCCCGGCGGGGCGGATCCGGACTGGAACGACACCTGGGCCGGCAAGGTCACTCCCGAGGAGCAGCAGCGCGCCCGCGCGCTGCTCGGCATGGCGTTGGAGGGCGGCTCGGGGGCCGCCGACGCCGTGAAGGAGTGGTCCGAGGAGCAGCGCCGCCGCAGCCGCCCGGTGTCCGCCCGGGGCGGGGGCCCGAAGCCGGACCCCGCCGCGCAGGACGCACGGCCGGCCGGCCATGCGGCAGGCCCTGCCGACGGCGCGGATGCCGCCGAGGAGCCGGAGTCCGCCGGCGGGTTCGGCGGCGGACGCCTCTTCGGCGCCGATGCCGAGGCCGGCGCGGGACGCTCCGGCCGCCGGGGACGCCGCGGCGGCCGCAAGGGCCGCGGCGGGGGAGCCGAGGGGACGGACGGCGAAGGCGGCGACGAGGGCGCTCCGCGACGCCGGGAGCGCCGTACCGGACCCGCGCAGATCGACCCGGACGCCGATCCGGAGGCCGCCGCACGGGCCATCTGCCTGCGGCAGCTCACCGGGCAGCCGCGTACCCGGGCGCAGTTGGCCGACGCGCTCAAGAAGCGCGGCGTGCCCGACGACGTCGCCGACCACGTGCTGGGGCGCTTCACCGAGGTCAAGCTGATCGACGATGCGGCCTTCGCGGCCGCGTGGGTGGACACCCGGCACCAGGGCCGCGGCCTGGCGCGCCGCGCGCTGGCCCGCGAGCTGCGGCAGCGCGGCGTCGATGCGTCGCTGGTCGACGAGGCGGTCGAACGCCTCGACCCGGAACAGGAACTGGCCACCGCCCGCGCCCTCGTGGCCCGCCGGCTGCCGGCCACCCGGCGCCTGGACCGGCAGGCCCGCATGCGCCGGCTCGCGGGCATGCTGGCCCGCAAGGGCTACGGCGAGGGCCTCGCCCTGCGCGTCGTCCGCGAGGCGCTGGACGCCGACGAGGCGGACCACCCCGACGATGACGACGAGTTCGGCGCCGCAGGCCCGGACGACGACGGCTGGCGCTACGACCCCCTCGTCTGACCGTCCGCCGGCAGGGTGTGTCGGGGGACGCTCCGGGCCAGGCGGCACTCCCGAACGCTCCCAATCCCCGAGCCCCCCGGGCCTCCTCGCGCGTGTCGCTGCGCGGCGGGCTATCGCCTGCCGATCGCGGCAACTTCGCGCCCGAAAGGGGAAGCTGCGCCCGCCCGGGGGCGAAATGCGCAACTCCGGGGCGGATACAAGGGAGTTCTGGTCCGGTTGCTTGACCGTTCCGTGACCTGGACCTAGCTTGGCAATCAGCGAGGGATCATCGCGGACGACGCGAACCGGCGGTCCCGGCGCGCCATTTGGCGTGGCCGGAGAGGGCCGTCCATCCGGCACCACACCCGACCACCGCACGCCGCACCGGCATACCGCACCTGCACCCGCCCTGTGCCACCCGCCGGCCGCGCGACCGGTGCCCTGCCCGGCCTCCCGATGCTCCGGCGCCACCCGCGCGGACACCCGCGACGCACTCCTCGCGCTGCACCCGCACGCCCTGGCGCCGCCCCGCGGCGGATCCGGCGAAGAGAGGGAGTGGGCCCCGTGGTGACAGTCGCCCTGGACTCCGGCACCGTCGTCCCGGTCACGACGGCCCTGGCCGCCGCGGTGGTGGCGGTGGCCTGCATCGCCGCGCTGCGCCGCGCGCGGCTCGAACAGGACCGGGCCGCACAGCGCGCCGAGACCGAGCAGCGCGACCGCCGCGGCGAACTGGAGCGCCGCGAGCAGCGCCTCGCCGAGCGCGAGGAGCGCCTCGACGCGGACCGGGCCCGGCTGCACGAGCGCAGCGCCGGCGTGACCGCGGCCGAGGAGCGGCTGGACGCCGAGCGCACCCGCCTGGCCGGGGTCGCCGAGGAGCGCCGCGCGGTGCTGGAACGCGCCGCCGGACTGAGCGCCGAGGCGGCCAAGGCCGAACTGGTCCGCGGCATCGAGAACGAGGCCAAGCGCGAGGCGGCGCGTACCGTCCGGGACATCGAGGCGGAGGCCCGCCGCGAGGCCGAGACCCGGGCCCGGGGCATCGTGGCGCTGGCGATCCAGCGCATCGCCGGCCCGCAGACCGCGGAGTCGGTGGTGTCCGTCCTGCACCTGCCGCACGACGACATGAAGGGCCGCATCATCGGCCGCGAAGGCCGCAACATCCGGACCTTCGAGGCGGTCACCGGGGTCAACCTCATCGTGGACGACACGCCCGAGGCCGTCCTGCTGTCCTGCTTCGACCCGATGCGGCGCGAGATCGGCCGGCTCACCCTCGAGGCCCTGGTCGCGGACGGCCGCATCCACCCGCACCGCATCGAGGACGTGTTCGAACGCTGCCGGCACGAGGTCGAGCGCGGCTGCCGGCGCGCGGGCGAGGACGCCGTCGTCGAACTCGGCATCACCGACATGCACCCCGAACTCGTGGCCCTGCTCGGCAAATTGCGCTTCCGGACCTCCTACGGCCAGAACGTCCTCAAGCACCTGGTGGAGTCCGCGCACGTGGCCGGCATGCTGGCCGCCGAACTGCGGCTGCCCGCCCCGCTGCTCAAGCGCTGCGCGCTCCTGCACGACGTCGGCAAGGCGCTCGGCCACGACGTCGAGGGCAGCCACGCGGTCATCGGCGCCGACCTGGCCCGGCGGTACGGCGAGTGCGACGACGTGGTGCACGCCATCGAGGCGCACCACGACGAGGTCGAGATGCGGTCCGTCGAGGCGGTGCTCACCCAGGCCGCCGACGCCATCTCGGGCGGCCGCCCCGGCGCCCGGCGCGAGGCGCCGGAGCTGTACGTCAAGCGGCTCGCCCGGCTGGAGGAGATCGCCCGCGCGCACCCCGGCGTGGACCGCGTCTTCGCCATGCAGGCCGGGCGCGAGCTGCGCGTGATGGTGCTGCCCGAGCTCGTCGACGACGTCCAGGCGCACGTCATCGCCCGCGATGTGGCCAAGCAGGTCGAGGCGGAGCTGACCTACCCGGGGCAGATCCGGGTCACGGTCGTACGCGAGAGCCGGGCCACCGAGTACGCCCGCTGACCGTACGCCCGCCGACCGCTCCGAGGTGACCCTGATCACGCCGGACATCCGCTGCGCTTACCCTGGGAGGACGCGCGCACCCAGCGCCCGCAGCCCACCCGGCTCCGCCACAAGCGGGGCCGGGCGTCCGCACCGACCGTGACCCCACGAAAGGCCACCTCCGTTGGCGATCAGCGTCTTCGACATGTTCTCGATAGGTATCGGCCCGTCGAGTTCGCACACGGTCGGTCCGATGCGCGCGGCGCGGATGTTCGTCCGCCGCCTCAAGTCGCAGGGCCTGCTCGCGCAGACCGCCGCGGTGCGCGTCGAACTGTTCGGCTCGCTGGGCGCCACCGGGCACGGCCACGGCACCCCCAAGGCGGTGCTGCTCGGCCTGGAGGGCTTCTCGCCGCGCACCGTCGACCCGCAGGGCGTCGAACCGGTCCTGGAGCGGATCCGCACCACCCGCCGGCTGCGCCTGCTCGGCGCCGAGGTCGGCGACGCGCACGAGATCGCCTTCGACGAGTCCGGCCAGCTCGTCCTGCACCGGCGCCGCTCGCTGCCGTACCACGCCAACGGCATGACGGTCTGCGCGTACGACGCCGAGGGCGTGCCGGTCCTGGAGAAGACCTACTACTCCGTCGGCGGCGGCTTCGTGGTCGACGAGGACGCGGTCGGCGCGGACCGCGTGAAGCCCGACGACACCGTGCTGCGCTACCCGTTCCGCACCGGCGACGAACTGCTGCGGCTGACCCGGGAGACCGGCCTGAGCGTCTCCGCGCTCATGCTGGAGAACGAGAAGGCCTGGCGCAGCGAGGCCGAGGTGCGCGCCGGACTCCTGGAGATCTGGGAGGTCATGAAGGCCTGCGTCGCGCAGGGCCTCAAGACCGAGGGCATCCTCCCCGGCGGCCTCAAGGTCCGGCGCCGCGCCGCGCACACCGCCAAGGTGCTGCGCGCCGAGGGCGACCGGGCCAGCCACGCCATGGAGTGGGTCACCCTGTGGGCCATGGCCGTCAACGAGGAGAACGCGGCCGGCGGCCGCGTCGTGACCGCCCCCACCAACGGCGCCGCTGGCATCATCCCCGCGGTCCTGCACCACTACATGGCCGCCGTCCCCGGCGCCGACGAGGACGGCGTGGTGCGCTTCCTCCTCGCGGCCGGCGCGGTCGGCATGCTGTTCAAGGAGAACGCCTCCATCTCCGGCGCCGAGGTCGGCTGCCAGGGCGAGGTCGGCTCGGCCTGCGCGATGGCCGCCGGCGGCCTCGCCGAGGTCCTCGGCGGCACTCCCGAACAGGTCGAGAACGCCGCCGAGATCGGCATCGAGCACAACCTCGGCCTGACCTGCGACCCGGTCGGCGGCCTCGTCCAGATCCCGTGCATCGAGCGCAACGGCATGGCCGGGGTCAAGGCGGTCACCGCCGCCCGCATGGCGCTCCGCGGCGACGGCCGGCACCACGTCTCCCTCGACAAGGCCATCAAGACCATGAAGGAGACCGGCGCCGACATGAAGACCAAGTACAAGGAGACCGCCCGCGGCGGCCTCGCGGTGAACATCATCGAGTGCTGAACCGGCGCCCGGCCGCGGAACCGGGGCCGGGCACCGCGGCCGCGCTCGTCGGCAACCACCGTTGACGCGCAACCGGCGTGCAGTCAGGATGTCGGTCCGTCCGCGCGTTCCGGCCGAAAGGCGCGGGGCGTTCGGGGCTGCCGGGCGGTTTGCTGCGGTGGTGTGGCGTCGGTAAAGGAATCACCGCACATGCGCAAGATCGAAACCCAGGTCGTGATCGAGGCCGCTCCCGAGCAGGTCTGGGCGGTCCTCACCGACTTCGCCCGCTTCGGGGAGTGGAATCCCTTCATCCGCGAAGCCGAGGGCGAGGTGCGGGTCGGGGCGCGGCTGCGGCTGAAGATGTTCCCGGCGAACGGCAAGCCGATGGTGTTCAAGCCGCGTGTGCTGGTGGCCGAGCCGGGGGTGGAACTGCGCTGGATCGGACGCTTGTTCGTACGCGGCATCTTCGACGGCGAGCACTACTTCCGGCTGGTGGAGATCCCGGGGGCGGACGGGCCGCACACGCGCGTGGAGCACGGCGAGTTGTTCGGCGGACTGCTGGTGCGGGCCCTCGGGAAGATGCTGGACGGGACGAACGGCGACTTCGAGGCCCTCAACCAGGCGCTGCGCCGCCGGGTCCTGGAGCCGCACGCGGCGCGCTGACCCCGGCACGCGCAAGGGCCGCCCCGCACGTGGCGGGGCGGCCCTTGTGAGCTTCGGTCAGGCGCTGGTCAGCACCTGGTCGGGCTGGTGTTCGACGACAGGGGCGCCAGGAGCGTTCCGGCGTACCGACTCGATGCCGTCCATGCAGGCCTGCTTCGACTTGTAGGCCTGGCTGGTGGCGATGATCTGGCCGTTGCCCGCCAGCAGGTGCCAGCGCCATTTGCCGGCCTTGTCGTTGAACCACTCGAACTTGCCCGTCACGAAAATCACCTCGAATGCGTGTGGATGGTGACGTACTGGCAGCGTAGATCGACCGTGGGTGGACGGCATCTCGAGGCGCTGACCAGGCAAGCTGGGGGTATGTACGAGGAACGGCGGTCCCGGGTGGCCGGTGCGGTGGTGTGGTCGCGCCGGGCCGAGCCCGCGGGTGCGGGGGCGGCGCGGGTGCTGCCGGACGGCTGCATGGACCTGATCTGGATGGACGGCGGGCTGGTGGTGGCCGGTCCGGACACCGTCGCGCACCTGGCGTCCGGGCAGCGCGGTGCGGACTACGTGGGGATCCGGTTCGCGCCCGGGACCGGTCCCGCGGTGCTCGGGGTGCCGGCCGTCGAGTTGCGGGACCGGCGGGTGCCGCTGGGGGATCTGTGGCCGGGGGCCGCCGAGTTGGCCGAGCGGATGGCCGAAGCGGACGATCCGGGGCGGCTGCTGGAGGAGGTCGCGGCGGCGCGCTTGCGGGAGGCCGAACCGGATCCGGTGGCCCGGCTGGTCGCGCAGGGGCTGGCGCGCGGCACCGGGGTCGCGGCGCTGGCGTACGAGGTGGGGCTGAGCGACCGGCAGCTGTACCGCCGCAGTGTGGCCGCGTTCGGGTACGGGGCGAAGACGCTGGGACGCGTGCTGCGGCTCGGGCGCGCACTCGAACTGGCCCGCGCCGGGCGGCCGCTGGCGGAGGTCGCGGCCACCGCCGGGTACGCCGACCAGGCGCACTTGTCGCGCGAGGTGCGCGGGCTGGCCGGCGTACCGATGGGGGAGCTGCTGCGCTGAGCGCTCAGTCCGCCGGGAGGACGGCGAGCAGGTCGACGCCGTTGCCGTCCGGGTCGAGCACGGAGGCGTAGCGCTGGCCCCAGGGGGCGTCGAACGGGGCCAGCGGCCCGGCGTATCCGGCCGCGGTGAGCGCCGCGTAGGCGGCGTCGACGGCGGCCGGGTCGGCGCAGGTGAAGGCCAGGCTGGTGCGGCTGCCCTTGGCGTCCTCCCAATCGGGGTGGAAGGTGCGGATCGAGGCGACGGTGTCCCAGACCAGCAGCAGCCCGCCGGGCAGCGGTGCCTCGACGTGGGGCCGGGTGTCGCCGTCCGCCGGGATGTCGAGGCCGAGCAGCCGGTAGAAGGCGAGCGAGGCGGCCATGTCGTCGACGGCCATGCCGATGAACGTGAAGCGGGGCGGGGTCGGAGCAGTCATGCCGCGAGGCTATGCGCCGGGCGCGCGCCGGGTCTTGAACGAATCGGCCGTGCCTCGGACGGATCCCGTCGGATGCGCACGGATACCCACAGGCGCGCACGGACGCGGGGGGGGGGGGGGGGGGGGGGGGGAGGGGGGGGGGGCGGGGGGGGGGGGGGGGCCCCGGCGGGGGGGCCTCGGCCGGGCCTCGGCCGGATCCCGCCGGATGCGCACGGATACCCACAGGCGCGCACGGACGCGCCGGGAAGAGCGTGCTGCTCTTCCCGGCGCGTCCGGAGTTGTCCGACCGCCCGCCGGTTCGCGGCAGGCAGGATCGCGGGCGGTCGGGGCCGTGCGGGCCGGGTCAGACCGCGGTGGTCTGCTTGCGGCGGCGGGTGGCGACCACGGCGCCGGTGCCCACGAGGACCAGCGCGGCACCGCCGGCGACCAGCATCGGGGTGTTGTCCGAGCTGCCGGTCTTGGCCAGTTCGGGCGTGGCCGGGGCGGTGGTGGCCGGGGCCGGCTTGGCGGGCGCGGTGGCGGCCGGCTTCGAGGTGGCGGGCTTGGTGGCCGGCTTCTCGGTCGCGGCGGGCTTGGTGGCGGGCTTCTCGGACGGCTTCTCGCCGCCCGCGGCCGCGAAGGTGATCTTGGTCTGGCCGGTCAGCGTGTGGGTCTGCATGTCGTACGCGACCACGCCGCAGGACACCTTGGTGCAGTCCGTCGAGCCGAACGTCGCGTTCACCTTGATGCTCGTGGTGAAGGCACCGCCCTTGGGCGTGGCGTTGGCGATGGTGGCCGAGTCGCAGCCGCTCGCACCCTTGGCGCCCAGGTCGCAGAACATGACCATGACGTTCTTGTCGCCCTCGAAGCCGGCGCCGGTCACGGTGAGCGTGTCGCCGCTCTTCACGCCGGTGGTCTTGCTGACGGACAGCGAGCCGGCCGCCGAGGCGGTGCCCGCGAGGCCGAGGGTGAGGGCGGCGGCGGCGGTCGTGGCGGCGGCGAGGCCGAGGACGGTGCGGGTGCGCGGGGACGTCATGGCGGCGAACTCCTGTACGGGGCGAGGTGGGTGCGGCGCGTCGGGGCGGAACGCGGACGGCAGCGGACCCGGGCGCGGGCAGCCCGGAGCGCCGCAAAAGACCCGGTCCTTGCGGACCGCGGCCGCTGCGGCATGGCGCTCACCATAACTTAGGCAAGGCTTACCTTTGCAAGAGGGGGAGGTGCCGAAGAATCGATCAACCGGCATGTTCTTCGCGGAGCCGCTCCCGCCCGGCCCGAGTGCTCGGCTAGGGTGCCTCCACCACAGGTCAAGTCGGGGGGCTCGCCGTGCTACGCCGTGCGCAGATTGCTGGGATCGGCCTGGTCGTCGTCCTCGTGCTCGCGGCCTGCCAGGACGCGGACGCGGAAGGCGGCAAGCCGTCCTCCGGCGCGACCGGGACCGGGTCCGCCTCGCCCGGGCCGGCCTCGTCCGCACCGCAGCCCGCCCCTTCGCTCTCCGGTCTGCCGCCGCTGCCGGACGCCGAGACCCGGGCCAAGTACGTCGCCGCCCTCGAAGCGGTCGACCCGCGCATCGTGGGCTCGGACGTCGACGGGGTGGTCGAACGCGGCCGCACCACCTGCCGTTCCATCGCGGCGAACATGAACCACGCCAAGCTGATCACCGAGACCAAGAAGAAGTTCGCGCGCACCGGCTACATCGTCGGCACCGCGCACGCGGAGGCGATCGTGCGCGCGGCGAACACCCATCTGTGCCCGTCGTACGGGGCCTGACCGGCCCGGCGGCGGTGCGGCGGCCGGCGGTCCGGGCCCTGGGAAAGCGCGGCGCGCTGGTCTAGGCTCCCGGCGCGCGTCCGTACTCGCCCATACGCTTGCGTACGGATCGCTGTGCTCCACCTCGTTCGGCCTGCTCGACCGGCTCCACCCGCTCGACCCGCTCGACTCGGTTGCCCTGGACCGCTCCAGGGCTCAGGCACACATCGCCAGGGGGATGGGACAGTGCGCGATTTCGCGGGACGCACCGCGGTGGTCACCGGCGCGGGCAGCGGCATCGGGCGCGCGCTCGCGCTGCGCTTCGCCGCGGAAGGCATGCGCGTGGTGGCCGCCGACATCGAGGAGGACGCCCTCGACGAGACACTCGAACTGCTCGACAAGCGCGGCGCCGAAGCGGTCGCCAAGGTGACCGATGTCGGCGACGAGGCCCAGGTATGCGCACTCGCCGACTTCGCCTACGCGCAGTTCGAGGCGGTCCACGTGCTGTGCAACAACGCCGGCGTCTTCGCCGGCGGCGTGATCTGGGGCCGCCCGCCCGCCGACCTGGAGTGGACGCTGCGGGTGAACCTGTGGGGCGTCATGCACGGCATCCGGGCGTTCGTACCGCGCATGATCGCGCAGGACACCGAGGGCCACATCGTGACCACCTCGTCGGCCGCCGGCCTCTTCGTCCCGGCCTACTCCGCGGCCTACACCATCTCGAAGTTCGCCTCGTACGCCGCCACCGAGACGCTCGCCCACGACCTCGCCGCGCAGGGGTCCAAGCTCAAGGCGACCGTGCTGTGCCCGGGCAACGTCAACACCGCGCTGCCCGGTTCGGCGCGCAACCGGCCCACCGAACTGGCCGCCGAGGCAAGCCCGGACGCCGACTTCCTGGAGTCCGCACTCGGCGAGACCACCGGCCGCGGCATCGACCCGGCGCTCGCCGCGGAGACCGTGGTCGAGGCGATCCGCGAGGAGCGCTTCCTGGCCTTCACACACCCCGAATACGCCGAATACCTGCTGGCCCGCCCGGCCGAGCAGCTCTCCGGCGCGGTGCCGCAGACCCCTCCGCTGGGCTGACCGGCGGCCGCGGCCCCGGGCGGTCCGAAGACCGTCCCGGGGCCGCGGGCGGCACGCCCGCCGGATTCGGATGCCGGACTCAGATCTTGTGCGCGGTCCTCAGGTAGTCCACCAGGAACGCGCGGTACTCGCGGGCCTCTTCGAGCAGCGCGGTGTACATCCCGGCGCCGTGCGTCAGCCCGTCCCAGCGCTTCGCCACGGTCGGCACGCCGGCCTCCTCCAGGCGCTTGGCGTACGCCTCGCCCTCGTCGCGCAGCGGGTCGTACTCGCACGTCATCACCAGGGCCGGCGGCAGCCCGAGCAGCGTCTCGGCGTGCAGCGGCGAGGCGAACGGGTCCTTCGCGTCCCCGTACTTGCCGATGTAGAGCTCGACGGCCTCGCGCATCGCCTTCTCGGTC
The DNA here is from genome assembly GCF_021502675.1 of Yinghuangia soli. Classification (GTDB taxonomy): domain Bacteria; phylum Actinomycetota; class Actinomycetes; order Streptomycetales; family Streptomycetaceae; genus Yinghuangia; species Yinghuangia soli. The sequence goes on along the minus strand of NZ_JAKFHA010000043.1, from coordinate 45,992 downwards.
AGCAGGTAGCCGCTGCCGTTCTCCGTGATCGACGGCTGCGTCATCGTCAGGTCGGTGGCCGGGACCTCCAGCACCTGGCAGACCGGCATCGGGATGCGCCGGTCGCGCAGCGCGAGGGTCACCGCGGCGGCGATGTTGCCGCCCGCGCTGTCGCCGCCGATCGAGACCCGGTCCGGGTTCACGCCGAGCCCGAACGCGCGCTCCTGCACCCACACCCACGCCGCGACGCCGTCCTCGAACGGCACCGGGTACGCGAACTCCGGGGCCAGCCGGTAGTCCACCGAGATGACCACGCAGTCGGTGAGCTTGGCCAGGTTCGCGCACTCCGCGTCGAAGTGGTCCAGCGTGCCGAGCCACCACGCGCCGCCGTGGAAGTACACGTGCGCCGGGCGCCCGCCGCGCGGCTTCGGCGTGGACGGCGTGTAGACGCGCGCCGGGATGGTCCCGTGGTCCGGGATCTTCACGGTGATCGCGACGTCGCGGCGCTCCACGTCGTCCGGGGCCGGTTCGCCGAACGCGAGGATCGCCGACTCCAGGCCCTTGTGCGCGGCCGCGCGGCGCTCTTCCAGGGGGAGCCCCTCCGGCTGCGGCGGAGCGCCGGCGAGGGCGTCGAGTATCGACTGGATCTGCGGAACGACGGGCATGCGGGTCCTCCGGTGGTGCGGACGGGGCTTGTGCCGGAAGTGCGAGGGGATCGTGCGTCGGGATCTTTATATGCCTTCCGGCGCCCGGTTGACAGGGTCAAGCTCCGCGGCGGGCCGCCGCCACCCGGTCCGCGGTCTGCCCCGCGGCGGGCGCCGCGACCGGGCCCGCGCTGCGCGGATGACTCTGGACATTGCGACTGCACAGCTATACAAAACTTGTGCACTTGAGCAGTCGGGAATCACCCGCGGCGCGGGCCGTCGGCACGCGCCGGAATCCGGAGGTGGGACGTGGACGGTGCCGTGAACGCCCCGGGCGCGGCCCGGGGTTCGGACACCCGCGACCGCATCGTCGAGGCGGCCACCGACTGCATCCGCAGGTGGGGCATCCGCCGCGTCTCGATGAACGACGTGGCCCAGCAGGCCGGCGTCTCGCGCCGCACCGTCTACCTGCACTTCGCGGACCGCGAGGCGCTCGTGCTCGCGGTCCTCACCCGCATCTCCGAACTCACCGTGGCCGCCGTCGAACCCCTGGTGCGCCGCCGCGCGACGCTGGCCGGCCAGGTCGCCGAGGCGGCGGTGCACGTGCACGCGCTGGGGCCCGCCGAGCTCCAACTCGGGCTCAGCTACCGGCCCGGCGAGTCCGAGGACGCCACACTGCTGCTCGCGCACAGCGAACGCGCCATGGCCGCCTGGCACGCCTTCTGGATCCCGTTCGTGGAGGAGGCCCGGGCCCGCGGGGAAGTGCGCGCCGACCTGGACGCCGACCGCGCCACCGAATGGATCATGCGCATGGTGATCTCACTGGTCACCGTGCCCGCGCGCGCCTTCGACGCCGACGACCCCGAGCAGGTCCGGGACTTCGTCGCCGAGTTCATCACCCGGGGGTTCGCGCCCTGACCGGCGCGGCCGACCCGACCGCCCCCACCGCACCGACCGCCCCGTACGTCCGAGCAGGAGGATCGCCATGAAGTTCGCACTGTTCTACGAAATACCGGTCGCCCGTCCGTGGGACGACGAGAGCGAGCACCGCGCGTACAAGAACACCATCGAACAGGCCGTCCTCGGCGACAAGATGGGCTTCCACTCCTTCTGGACCGTGGAGCACCACTTCCTGGAGGAGTACTCGCACTGCTCCAACCCCGAGACGCTGTACGGCGCCATCGCGGCCCGCACCGAGAACATCCGGCTCGGCTACGGCGTCCGCCTGCTGCCCAAGCCGTACAACCACCCCATCCGCACCGCCGAGTCGGCCGCCGTGCTCGACCTGATCTCGGACGGCCGCGTCGAGTTCGGCACCGGGCGCAGCTCCACCCGCGCCGAACTGGAGGGCTTCGGGATCGACCCGGCCGAGACGCGCGAAATGTGGAACGAGGCCCTCGACCACATCGTCGGCGCGTGGACCGAGGACGAATACCAGGCACAGGGCAAGTACTGGCAGATGGGCGCGCCCCGGCGCGTGCTGCCGCGCACCCTGCAGAAGCCGCACCCGCCGATGTGGGGCGCCACCTCCAGCCCGGAGGGCCACAAGGAGATCGGCCGCCGCGGCCTGGGCCTGTGCTCGTTCACCGTGGGCGTGCCGCCCGAGGAACTCGCGGACCGCATCGCGTCGTACCGCCAGGGTCTGGCCGAATGCACCAACCCGGCCGGGAAGTTCATCAACGACCAGGCTGCCACCTTCACCATGGTGCACTGCGCGCCGACCACCGAGCAGGCCGTCGAAGAGGCCGCCGAATCGTGCGTCTGGTACGTCGGGCACGGCGGCGCGCTCATCGCCTCGGTCGCCGAGTGGATGGAGGAGCAGAAGCAGGAACTGGGCTCGTACAGCTACGCCGCGGGCCCGCTCGAGCACCGCCGCAGCGGCGCGCTCAGCCACCTGAACTTCGACTACCTGCAGAACTCCGGCTCGGCGATCGTCGGCGACCCCGACCACTGCGTCGAGGTCGCCAAGCGCTACGAGGCGGCGGGCTGCGACCTGCTGCTCTGCCTGGTCAACCCGTACAAGATCGGGCACGAGGAAGTCATGCGCTCGATCGAGCTCATGGGCAAGCACGTCCTCCCGCAGTTCCGGGACTGACGGCACCGCGAACCAACCGCCGGGCGGCGGCATCCGGAGATTCAGGGGCCTCCGGTTGCCGCCGCCGTTCGCATGCCGCGCTGCCGTGCTGCCGTGCTGCCGTGCTGCGGCACAGCCGCGATGCCGCACAGCCGGACCGGTCAGCCCGGCACCGGCGCGCTCTCCGCCTCCGGGACCCGCCGCCCCACCACCCGCAGCGCCGCCGCGACCAGGTCGTCGCCGTCGCTGCCGGGCGGCAGCCACGCCGCGAGATAGCCGTCCGGACGCACCAGCAGCAGCGTGTGCGCGGGCGCATCCGGATACCCGTGCGTCACCACCAGCTCGGCCGGCACCGGGAGTTCGCCGAGCCGGGCGCGCAGCAGCGGCATCAGCCCCGCATCGCGCCACCGCGGCCCGTCCCACACCTCTATGCCCGGCGCGACCAGCACGGCCACCAGACCGGAGTCCAAGCACCCCGACAGCTGCCCGCGCCGCCCGTCCGCACGCACCACCGCGACGTCCTCGACCAGCGCCCCCACCCCCGGGCCGCCCGGCGTCAGCAGCGGCGAACCGGCGTACTCCGGAACCGAGTCGGCCACCAGCGCCCGCGGATCCAGGCGTCGCAGCGTGGTGCCCTTGCTGCGCGCGCCCATCAGCGTCAGGCGCCGCCCGACCTTCTGCGCGGCGCCGCGCGGGGCCAGGAAATGCAGCGCGTCCTCGCCGTACGCCAGCCGCCGCCGGGCCGCGCCCCGCCGCTCCCCGTGGTATGTCTCCACGAGCCGCTCCGGAGCCTGCCGCCCCAGCACCAGGCCCAGCTTCCACGCCAGATTGCGGGCGTCCTGCAGCGCCAGGTCCACCCCGTCCGCGACATTGGGGTGCACCAGATGCGCGGCATCCCCGGCGAGCAGCACGCGCCCGGTCCGGAACCGCCGCGCCAGCCGCTGGTGCACCTCGAACTCGCCGCTCCACACCAGGTCGTACGCCGGATCCGCGGCGGTGTCCGCATCCGGGCTCATCGCCTCCAGGGTGCGCAGCACCGCCCGGATCCGCTGCGCGGTGCGCGCCGGATCGGCCGGATCGCCGTGCACCGGGATAAGCGCGGTGGCGTCCGCGGCCTTGGCCACCCCGTGCGCGAGCGGCAGCTGCCAGGTCAGCCGCCACATGTCGGACGGCAGCGGCCGGGCCAGCACCGTGCCGTCCCGCTGGAACGGCGGATCCACGAACAGCCAGGGCTCCGGCGGGGTTTCGTCCCAGGGTACGCGCGGCAGCGCGACCTTCACATCGGCGCACAGCAGCCGGTCCACCCGCGGCCGCCCCGGAAAGCGCACGCCCAGCGCACGCCGCACCGCCGAATGCGCCCCGTCGGCGGCCACCAGCCAGCCGCCGCGCCACTGCGCGATGCCGCCCGGGCCGCGCGCGGTCACCGTCACCGAATCGGCGTCCTGCTCGATGCCCTCGACCCGGTGCCGCCACGCGGTGGCGATCAGCCGGTGCGCCGGGATCTCGTCCAGCAGCGCTTGCTCCAGGATCTGCTGCGGCAGCCCGTACTGCGCGGGCCCGGCATCAGCCGGGCCGTCCGCGGCCCGCGGCGCGGGCACCGTGGTCGACCGGCGGCGGATCCGCAGCGGCCCCCACGGCTGCGCCGCACCGTCCAGCCGGCCGCCGGCCAGGCCCGCCGCGAAGGCGTAGGTGGCGGCCTCCAGACCGCACGAGCGCGAGCCTTCCCGGGCCCGCCCGTCGCCCGCGTCCACGAGCACCGAGCGCACCCCGTGCCGGGCGAGTGCCAGGGCGCACGCCAGACCGGCCGGTCCGGCGCCGACGATGATCACCGAGTCCCGGTGGTGAGGGGAATCGGCCGTGCCTGGCATGTGCTGCCTCCCGCGACGAGTCGAGGTCCCGGGCCGCGTCCGCAGGCGCGTCCCGGGACCGCCTGCGGACCATCATCCGGCACCGGAGGCGACTCGTGTGACAACGCCCCGCGGCGCGGCGGGCGCGGCGGGCGCGGAGCGGCGTCGCACGGCGGCGCACCGGGCGCATTGCCGGGCGCGCGGCGGTACGCCACGGCGTGCGCCGCACGACCCGGTACGCCCGAAAGGAGGAAGTCCCGGCGCGGGCGCGTCCGGCGGCTCAGCCGCGCTCGACCTTGGGGGTCTGCGGCGCCGGCGCACCGGACAGGCCCAGCGTCGCGTCGTACGCCGCCTTCCAGTTGCCGTTGGCGATGCTCGCCTCGATGGCGTCGTTCACCGCGGTGCGGAACACCGGGTCCTGCTGCGGGAGTCCGATGCCGTAGTTCTCCGTGGTGAACGGCTGCCCGACCACCTTGAGCCGGCCCGGGTCCTTGGCCGCATAGCCCTTGAGGATCGCCTCGTCCGTGGAGACCGCGTCGACCTGCCCGGCCAGCAGATGCTCCACGCAGTTGCTGTAGTCGTCCTGGAAGACCGCCTGCGTCTCGGGGAAATCCACCTGCAGGCGCTGGAATGCGGTGGACCCCTTCGCCGAACACACCCGCTTGCCGCGGATCGTGTCCTTGCCGGTGATGGCCTGTTCGTCCTTGCGCACCAGGAAGCTCTGCCCGGAGACGTAGTACGGCCCGGCGAACGCCACCAGCTTCTTGCGCTGCTCGGTGATGCTGTATGTGCCGACGTACATGTCCACGTCGCCGTTCTGGATCGCGGTCTCGCGCCCCGACGACGGGACGGTGCTGAACTCGATCTTCGCCGGGTCCAGGCCCAGTTCGGCGGACACCATGCGGGCGATCTCGATGTCGAAGCCGGAACGCGCCAGCGTCGCGCGGTCCAGATAGCCCAGGAACGGCTGGTCGTCCTTCGCCCCCACGATCAGGTGGCCGCGCTCCTTGGCCTTCGCCCAGGTCGGCGACGCGGACAGGTCCACACCCGCCTTCGCGGTGTACACCGGCAGCGACGGCGCCGCGGGCGGCGCGCCGGTCGGCGGCGGCGTGCCGCCGGGCTTGTCGTCCCGGCCGCAGGCCGTGCCGAGCAGGGCCAGGGCGGCGATGCCGGCGACGGCTATGGCCTTGCGCAGTCTCATGACCCCTACTCCTTGGTGGCAGCCGGGGTCGGCACATGGGCGGGCGCGGTGCGCCGCCGTCTCCCCCGGGACCGGACTTCAGGACGACATCATGGGGTATCGCGGCCCTCCGTGGAGAGCAGGACTGGCTCGGGACATGGCGACGCCCCCGCGGCGGGGTGGCACCGCGGGGGCGTCGGGCTTCGGTCCGGCACACGGCCGGCCGCGGATCCCGGTCGGGATCAGGCAGTTGCACCCGCCTGCTGCAGCTCCCCGTCGCCGGGCGCCGCGATGGCCGGCGGCTTGCCCTGCCGGCTGCTGCTGAGGAACCGCTCCAGCCACACCGCGAACAGCGACAGCAGCGTGCAGATCAGGATGTAGATGGTGCCGATCACGATCGCCGCCGGGATCAGCGGCAGGCCGTAGTCCTGCACCGCACCGATCTGCTTGGCGGTGTACAGGAGTTCGCCGTACGTGATGAGGAAGCCCAGCGAGGTGTCCTTGAGGGTCACCACCATCTGGCTGATGATCGACGGCAGCATCGCGCGGATGCCCTGCGGCAGCAGGATCACGGTCATGACCTGCGTCTTGCGCATGCCGATCGCGTACGCCGCCTCGCTCTGCCCGCTCGGGACCGCGAGGATGCCGGCGCGCATCGTCTCGGCCTGCACCGTGCCGTTGTACAGCGTCAGGCCGATGACCAGCGGCCACATGACGTCGTCGCCGATCCAGTCGAGGAACCCGGGCCAGGCGTCGAGCTTGGCGGGCGCCACGTACAGGAAGAAGATCATGATGACCAGCGGCATCGCCCGGAAGAACGTGACGAACGCGGTCGCCGCCCAGCGCAGCACGCGGTGCTCGGACAGCCGCCCGGCGGCCAGCAGCGCGCCGAGGATCAGCGAGAACACCACCGCGAGCGCGAACGCCTTGAGGGTGGCGTACAGGCCGTCGAGGATCAGCTCCTGGATGCCGGTGTACTGGAACGGCTCCCACTTGCGCGACTCGAACTGCCCGGTCTTGTCGAACTTGTAGACCACGTACGCGAGTGCGCCGATCAGCAGCGCGATCCCGACGACCCCGATGATCGTGTTCCGGCGCCGGGCCCTGGGCCCCGGGGCGTCGAACAGGACAGTGGCTTTCTGGCTCATCGGGCCACCGCCAGCTTCTTCTCCAGCAGCGCGAACACCGCGCTCAGGGTGAGCGTGATCGTCAGGTAGCCGACCGCGATCCACAGGAACACCCACAGGACGTTCTCGCCGTTCTCGACCAGCGTGGAGTTCACGCCGAACAGTTCGTCGACGTTGAACGCACCGGCGATCGCCGAGTTGCGGACCATCGCGATCAGCAGCGAGCCGATCGGCGGGATGACGGCGCGCAGCGCCTGCGGCAGCACGACCAGCGACAGCGTCTGGCCGAACGTCATGCCCAGGCTGCGGGCCGCCTCGGCCTGGCCCAGCGGCACCGTGTTGATGCCGGAGCGGACCGCCTCGCAGATGAACGCGGCGGTGTAGCCGCCGACCGCGATCACCGCGAAGGTGAAGTAGTCGAACTTGATGTCGAGCTTGGGGAACCCGAGCGCGACGAAGAACATCAGCAGCGTCAGCGGCGTGTTGCGGATGATGTTGACGTACGCGGTGCCGAACCAGCGCAGCGGCGGCACCGGCGAGACCCGGCAGGCGGCCAGGAGCGTCCCCAGCACGAGCGCCACGACGCCGCACCACAGGGTGAGCCAGAGCGTCTCGACGAAGCCCTTGTGGATCAGGTCCCAGTTGTCGCGGAGCACGCTCATCGCGCACCCGCCTTCCGGCCCGAGGGCAGGCCCGCCGTGCGGGCGGCGTCAGGGCATGTGTTCACGGTGATCCCCGCAGGTCTGGATCGGACGTGGAGACGTGGTCCGGGGACCGCCGGCCGCGCCCGGGAAGGGCGCGGCCGGCGGTGCCGCGGTAGGCGCACTAGCGCGCGACCCGCGGGGCGGCCCGGGGCCGCGCTCCGGACAGGCCCAGGGTGGCGTCGTAGATGTTCTTCCAGACGCCTTCCTTGTTGCTCTCCTCGAGGATCTTGTTGACCGCCTCGCGGAGCTGCGCGTCGTCCTTGGAGACGCCGATGCCGTACTTCTCGGTGGAGAAGTTCTCGCCGACGACCTTGAGGTTCTTCGGGTCCTTGGCCGCGTAGCCCTTGAGGATCGCCTCGTCGGTGGTGACCGCGTCGACCTGGCCGCTCAGCAGGTTGTCCACGCACAGGCTGTACGTGTCGTACTCGACCAGCGTGGTGGTCGGGAAGTCCTTGGTGATCTTCTGGGCCGGGGTCGAGCCCTTGGCCGAGCAGACCTTCTTGTTCGCGATCGTGTCCTTGCCGGTGATCGCGGTGTTGTCCTTCTTCACCAGCAGGCTCTGGCCCGAGATGTAGTACGGACCCGCGAAGCCGACCGACTCCTTGCGCTTGTCGGTGATGCTGTAGGTGCCGACGTAGATGTCCACGTCGCCCTTCTGCAGCGCGGTCTCGCGGTTCGCCGACGCGATGGTCTTGAACTCGATCTTCTTCGGGTCCAGGCCCAGCTCGGCCGAGATCATCCGGGCCATCTCGATGTCGAAGCCGGAACGCTCCTTGGTGGCCGGGTCCATGAAGCCCAGGAACGGCTGGTCTTCCTTGGCGCCGACGATCAGGTGGCCGCGGTCCTTCGCGGCCTTCCAGGTCTTCGAGTCCGGCATCGAGAACTTGTCGTTGACCTCGTACGACGGGGCCTTGCCCGCGTCGCTCGACTTGTCGTCCTTGCCACAAGCGGTGCCGAGCAGGGCCAGGGCGGCGACGCCGGCGACGGCTATGGTCTTGCGGATCTTCATGACCCTCACTCCTTGGTGGTTTCAGGTACGGGCAAGCGGGCGGCCCCGGGCACGGCGTCCGGCCGCCGCACCGCCGCATGGCGGTGCACCCGGGAAGCTGCGGGGATCAGTGGTGCAGGATCTTCGACAGGAAGTCGCGGGCGCGGTCGCTGCGCGGGTTGCCGAAGAACTCGTCGGGGGTGTTCTCCTCGACGATCCGGCCGTCCGCCATGAAGATCACGCGGTTGGCCGCCGAGCGGGCGAAGCCCATCTCGTGCGTCACGACGACCATGGTCATGCCGTCCGCGGCCAGCGACCGCATGGTCTCCAGCACCTCGTTGACCATCTCGGGGTCGAGCGCCGAGGTCGGCTCGTCGAACAGCATCACCTTGGGCTGCATGGCCAGCGCCCGGGCGATCGCCACACGCTGCTGCTGGCCGCCGGACAGCTGCGCCGGGTACTTGTCGGCCTGGTTGCCCACGCCGACCCGGTCCAGCAGCTGCCGGGCCCGCAGCTCGGCCGCCTGGCGCGTCTCGCGGCGCACCTTGACCGGGCCGAGCATCACGTTCTGCAGCACCGTCTTGTGCGCGAACAGGTTGAACGACTGGAACACCATGCCGACGTCCGACCGCAGCCGGGCCAGCGCACGGCCCTCCTGCGGCAGCGCGCGGCCGTCGATGGTGATCGACCCGGAGTCGATCGGCTCCAGCCGGTTGATCGTGCGGCACAGCGTCGACTTGCCCGACCCGGAGGGGCCGATGACGACGACGACCTCGCCCTGCGTGATCGTCAGGTCGATGTCCTGGAGGACGTGCAGCGCGCCGAAGTGCTTGTTGACCTTCGACAGGACCACCAGAGGTACGGCGTCCTCTTTCTCCAGGGACGGTGTCTTGTCCAGGGCTTCGGTCACGGTGGCTTCGCTCCTCCGGATCGTGTGGTGGGCATATGTAAGCGGGCAAGAACCGCGGATCGGGCCGGATTTGAGCTTCACCTGAGGTCAAGACCGGATAACGGAGGGTTGTGTGTCGTGCGTCCTCGGCAGAATCTGGACTGTCTGCTTAGATGACCCGGTTCACGACCCGCCCGCCCGGAACCAGCCCGGAGGAGGACACGCCATGCAGCTGCTGATGGTCGAAGACGACCTGCGCATCGCCGCCCCGCTGCGCGCGGTCCTCGGCCGGCACGGCATGGACGTCCGGCACGCCTGCACCGGCGAGGAAGCCTTGGACGCGCTGACCGCCGACGTCGACGTGGTGCTCCTGGACCTCAACCTGCCGGACCACGACGGCTTCGAGGTCTGCGCCCGAATACGCCGCATCAGCGATGTGCCGGTCATCATGGTCACCGCGCGCGCCGACGTCCGGTCCCGCGTGCACGGCCTCAACCTGGGCGCCGACGACTACGTGACCAAGCCGTACGACATCGCCGAGCTCCTCGCCCGCATCCACGCGGTCAGCCGCCGGGGCCGCTCCGACGCCCGCCCGGACCGCCCCCAGGCCCCCGCCGCCGCCCCGGACCCGGCCGTCACCGCCGCGGCACCCCAGCCCGCCGCCCCCGCGCCCGGCCCCGGCCCGCTCGCGGTCGGCACCGTGGTCGTGGACGGCGCCGCCCGCCGGGTCACCGTGCACGGCACCGAGGTGGTCCTCACCCGCAAGGAATTCGACCTGCTCGCGCTGCTCGCCCAGCGCCCCGGCGTGGTCTTCCGGCGCGAGCAGATCATGAGCGAGGTGTGGCGGACCAGCTGGGCCGGCAGCGGCCGCACCCTCGAAGTCCACGTCGCCTCGCTGCGCGCCAAGCTGGGCAACCCCCGCATCGTCGAGACCGTCCGCGGCGTCGGCTACCGCATCGTCCCGGACGCCTGACCGGTCCCCGCACGTGCGCACCCGACTCCTGGCCCTGCTGCTCGCCCTCATGGTGGCCGTACTGCTGGCCCTCGGCATCCCGCTGGCCCTCTCCCAGGCGGCCGGCTACCAGCAGGAGACCGCCCGGGACCGGGCCGACGACACCGCCGCCTTCGCCGCCGACTTCCAGAGCAGCATGGTCCGCGACGACCTGGAGATCTCCGCGGAGACCCCGGCGCAGACCGAGACCGACCGCATCAACCGCGCCGAACTCCGCGGCTACCTGGAGCAGTACGAGGACACGTACGGCATCCACGCCGCCATCCTGGACCGGCAGCGCCGCACCATGCTGGCCTCCGACGCCGTCTACACCCTGCCCTCCGACGGGCAGGCCAAGGCCGCCTTCGACGCCGCGCTGGCCGGGCGGCGCAGCGACGACCCCCCGCTGGTGTGGCCTTGGCAGGACCGCCGCATCGTGGTCGCGGTCCCCGTCGTGCACCGCGGCGACGTCGTCGCCGTCGCGATCACCGACTCGGACACCGCCAAGATGCGCGGCCGCACCACCGACGCCTGGCTCTTCCTGGGCGCCGCCGAGGCCGTCGCGCTGGTCGTCGCGCTGCTCGCGGCCGGCCGCCTGACCGGCACCATCCTGCGGCCCGTCCAGGTCCTCGACAAGGCCACCCACGAGATCGCCACCGGCCGCCTGGGCGCCCGCGTGGCAGCCGCCCAGGGACCGCCCGAACTGCGGCGCCTGGCCAAGGCGTTCAACGAGATGGCCGACCACGTGGAGACCGTCGTCGAACAGCAGCGGGCCTTCTCCGCGGACGCCTCGCACCAGCTCCGCAACCCGCTCTCGGCCCTCCTGCTGCGCATCGAGGAGCTCGGCCTCAGCCTGCCGCCCGAGCACCAGGCGACCCTCGACGGCGTACGCGACGAAGGCCGGCGCCTCACCCACGTCCTCGACGAACTGCTCGCCCTGGCCCTGGCCGAGAACGCCGCCAACGCCGCGGGCGGCGCCGCCGACCGCGTCCCGCTCGACGTCGCCGCCCTGGTCCGCGAGCGCATCGACGCCTGGGAGCCGGTGGCCCGCTCCCGCGGCCAGCACTTCGACCAGCAGGGCCCGCGCGCCCTCACCGGCCAGGTCGACCCGATCGCGCTGGGCAGCGCACTGGACGCGATCCTCGACAACGCCCTCAAGTTCAGCCCCGACGACGGCGAGGTCGCCGTCGCCCTCGCGGCCGTCGGCGGCGTCCTGGAGATCCGCGTCGCGGACCGCGGCCCCGGCCTCGAACCGGCCGAACTCCGGCGCGTCGGGGACCGGTTCTGGCGCAGCCAGCACCATCAGAACGTGGACGGCTCCGGGCTGGGCCTGTCCATCGCCCGCACACTCCTGCGGGCCACCGGCGGCAGCATCGACTTCTCGGCGCGCGACGGCGGGGGACTGGTCGTCACGGTCACCGTCGACCGCGCCCTCTGAGACCCGCTCCGAGCCCCGGGCGGCCGGCTGCTCGTACGCCTGCACGGACGGCTACACGTACGGCCACGCGGACGGCTACTCGGACGGCACGTGCGGTACGCACTTGGGCGGCCGCGGCGGCAGCAGACCGAGCGTGCCGAGCGTCCCGTCGTAGGCCCGCTGCCAGTCGCCGTTGGCGATGTGCCGGTTCAGCGCATCGCACACCGCACCGGCCAGCGCCGCATCGCCGCGGCTGAGCCCCACACCGTACGGCTCGTCCGAGAACGGGCTGCCCAGCACCCGAAGTTCGGCCGGATGCCGGGCCACGAACCCGGCCAGGATGGTGTCGTCGGTGCTCACCCCGCGCACATTGCGCTTGAGCAGCTCGTCGACGCACTCCGAATACTTGCCGCGCTCCTCGACCTGCATGGTCGGGAACTTCTGCCGCACCCGCGCCGCGGACGTCGACTCGCGGACCACGCACACCCGGCTGCCCGCCAGGTCCTCCGGGCGCGCCGCACCCGGGTCGTCCTTGCGGACCAGGAAGTCCTGCCCCGCCACGTAGTACGGGCCGGCGAACGAAACCCGCTGCAGCCGCTCCGGATTTATCGTGTAACTCGCCACCACGAGGTCGACCTGGCCGCTCGCTATCCGGTATTCGCGGCCCTGCGTCTCGACGTCCACGAAGCGGATCTTCCCGGCGAACCCGAGATCCGCCGCAATCATCCGCGCGATGTCGTCGTCGAAGCCCGTGTACTGCCCGTCGGCGCCCTTCTGGCTCACCCCGGGCTGGTCCGGCTTCACCCCGACGATCATGTAGCCGCGCTGCACCATCGCCTGGTACGTCGCCGACCGGGCCCGCAACTGCGCCAGCCGGTCGCTGCCCTTGCCGTCCGAGCCGACCGCCTTCAGCAGCACCAGCGACGTCGCGACCAGCACGAGCGCGAGCACCGCGGGCACGATCACCTGCAGCTTCCGGCGGCGCGTCCACCGCCCCGGGGCCGGATCCGGCGCATCGCCCGCGGGCCCGCCGAGGACGACCGCCGCTTCCGCATCGTCCGGAAGCTCGCCGGCCCACGTCGGCTCCACCGGCTCGTCCGCGGCATGGACGCCCAGCTCCGCCGCCGCTTCGCCCGCCCGCGTTCCCGAACCGCCCGGCACACTGCGGTGCGTCGCGGTGTGCCCGCTGCCGAGCCCTGCCCGGTACGCGCCCGGCCCCGCGGTCTCGCCCGCGGACGGCGGCCGCTGCGCCGGGAGCATCTCGCCGCCCCAGGTGCGCGGCAGCGCGTCCTGGATCACCCGGACCAGCAGCTCCTCGGCCTCCTTGGCGTCCAGCCGCTCCGCCGGGTCCTTCCGCAGCAGGCCCATCACCACCGGCTCCAGCGCACCGGCATGGCGCGGCGGCGCGGGCGCGTGGTTGACCACGGCGTCCACGACCTCGACCGGCGAGGCCCGGATGAACGGCGGACGGCCCTCGACCATCTCGTACAGCGTGGCGCCCAGCGACCACAGGTCGGACGCCGGGTCCAGCAGCGTCGTACCGCTCATGCCCAGCGTCTCGTCCGACGTCCGCACGCCCCCGCCGGCCACCGCGGTCTCGGCGCCGGCCTCCCGGCCGTCCGCGTCGCACGCCTCCGGGTCGCACTCGTCCGCCTCGCAGACCGCCCCGCCGCGCCGGCCCTCGACCGGCACACCGCCGGTGGCGAACCGCTCGGCCCGCTCCGGCGCCAGATACCCGGGCGTGCCCAGCAGCTCCCCGACATGCGTCACCTGCGGGGCGTCCACGAACGTCGCGATGCCGAAGTCGGTGAGCACCACCCGGCCGTCGAAGCCCAGCAGCACGTTCGCGGGCTTCACATCGCGGTGCAGCACACCCTTCGCGTGCGCGGCGCGCAGCGCCCGCAGCACGTCGAGCCCGATGCGCGCGGCCTCCGCGTACTCGAGCCGGCCTTCGGTGCGCACCACTTCGGACAGCGAGCGGGAGATCACCAGCTCCATGACGATCCACGGGCGCCCGTCCTCTTCGAACACGTCGTGGACGGTGACCACGTTCTCGTGCCGGATCCGGGCGGCGGCAGTGGCCTCGCGCTTGCTGCGCTCCAGCCAGGACCGCTGCGCGGCCTCGTCCAGGGAAGCCGGCAGCAGGAGTTCCTTGACCGCGACCTCGCGGCCCAACGCGGTGTCGACGGCCAACCAGACCTCGCCCATACCGCCGCGGCCCAGGCTGCGGCTCAGGCGGTACCGCTGGTTCAGCACACGGCCGACATCGCCTTCGGACACTGCGGTCACGCCCTCCTCCCAGGGTGCTCCGGGAGTGTGCTCCGACTTCTGACAGGAGGTCAGAGTGTAGGAGTGCCGCGCACTCGCCGGAGGGTCAGGCCCCCAGCATCTTGCATTTACCGGTCTACGCGCGACGTCGGACGCATCACGGTTTCGCCGATCTGTACCAGAGCCGGGCACCTTCGTGCAGCTTCAGCGGAGGGTCCGTGAAGATCGCGGTCCGCGGATCCACCAACTGGGCGGCGTGCACCTGCGCCCCGATCGACTCCCGCTCGCCCATCACCGTGCCGGTGACCTGCCGGATCAGCCCGGTGTCCGCATCCGCCCGGGTCACCAGGAGGTTCGGCACCGCGATCGTCGGCACGGTCGCATCGCGGCGCCCGTCCAGCCCGGGGTACGCGTCGGCCGGGATCACCGCCTCGCGGTACACATGCCCGTACTTCGCCCGCAGCTTGGTGGCCACCTCGCCCAGCGGCACGAACCGCAGCTTCATGCTCCGGGCCAGCTGCCACACCGCCTCGGTCGGCAGCCCGCCGGACCAGAAGAACGCGTCCACGTTCCCGGCGCCCAGCTCCTTCGTGGCGTCGCCGATGCCCAGCCGCACCGGCACGATGTCGCGGTCCGCGTCCATCTCGGCGGTCGCCAGGATGCGCCGCGTGATCAGCTCCACACCCGACTGCGGAGGGCCGATCACCACGCGCTTGCCCTTCAGGTCCTCCAGCGACCGGATGCCCGACGACGCCGGCACGACCAACTGCACGTAGTCGTCGTACAACCGCGCGACCGCGCGCAGCTCGGCCCGCTTCGCCGGGTCGAGGTTCGCGACCGAGTCGGCCGTCGCTATGCCCAGCGTGTTCCGGCCGTCGCCGATCCGGGCCAGGTTGTCCACCGAACCGCTGCTCTCGTCCACGCGGACCGGCGCGCCCAGGTCCTCGGTGAGCCGCGGGGCCAGCAGCTCGCCGTACTTGAAGTAGACGCCGCTGCGCACCCCGGCCGCGATCGAGATCGGCCCGCCGCGGTACGGCGCCGCGTCGTCCGAGCTGATCCACAGCCCGCCGGCGAACAGCGCGAGCGCGAGCGCGAGTGCCAGCGCGACGATCGTCCGGGTACGCCGGATCTGCCCGCCGCCCCGGGGAACCGGCGCTGTGCCGCCCTGTCTCATACGCGTACCCTTGATTTCGATATGAGCGCGCGATCTTACGAGGTGCGCACCTACGGGTGCCAGATGAACGTCCACGACTCCGAGCGGCTGTCCGGCCTGCTGGAGGACGCGGGCTACGTCCGCGCTTCCGCGGGCGAAGAAGCCGATGTCGTCGTCTTCAACACCTGCGCGGTGCGGGAGAACGCCGACAACCGGCTGTACGGCAACCTCGGCCATCTTGCGCCGAAGAAAGCCAAACGGCCAGGCATGCAGATCGCGGTGGGCGGCTGCCTCGCCCAGAAGGACCGCGACACCATCGTCGCCAAGGCCCCCTGGGTCGACGTGGTCTTCGGCACCCACAACATCGGCTCGCTGCCGGTGCTCCTGGAGCGCGCCCGCGTGCAGGAGGAAGCCCAGGTCGAGATCCTCGAGTCGCTGGACGTGTTCCCGTCCACGCTCCCCACCCGCCGCGAATCGGCTTACGCGGCCTGGGTGTCCATCTCGGTCGGCTGCAACAACACCTGCACGTTCTGCATCGTGCCCGCGCTGCGCGGCAAGGAGAAGGACCGCCGCCCCGGCGACGTCCTCGCCGAGATCGAGGCGCTGGTCGCCGAAGGCGTGATCGAAGTCACCCTGCTCGGCCAGAACGTCAACGCGTACGGCTCGGACATGGGCGACCGCGAGGCCTTCTCCAAACTGCTGCGCGCCTGCGGGCAGATCGACGGCCTCGAACGCGTGCGCTTCACCTCGCCGCACCCGCGCGACTTCACCGACGACGTCATCGCCGCGATGGCCGAGACGCCGAACGTCATGCACCAGCTGCACATGCCGCTGCAGTCCGGCTCGGACGACGTGCTGCGCGCGATGCGCCGCTCGTACCGGCAGGACCGCTACCTCGGCATCATCGAGCGGGTCCGCGCGGCCATGCCGGACGCGGCCATCTCGACCGACATCATCGTCGGCTTCCCCGGCGAGACCGAGGCGGACTTCGAGCAGACCCTGCACACGGTCCGCGAGGCCCGCTTCGCGAACGCGTTCACCTTCCAGTACTCCAAGCGCCCCGGCACCCCCGCGGCCACCATGGACGGCCAGATCCCCAAGGAGGTCGTCCAGGAGCGCTACCAGCGCCTCGTCGCGCTGCAGGACGAGATCTCCTGGGACGAGAACAAGAAGCAGGTCGGCCGCACCCTGGAGGTCCTCGTCGCGGAAGGCGAAGGCCGCAAGGACGAGGCCACCGCGCGGCTCTCCGGGCGCGCCCCCGACAACCGCCTCGTGCACTTCGAGCGCCCTGCGCAGGACGTGCGCCCCGGCGACGTGGCGACCGTCGAGATCACCTACGCCGCCCCGCACCACCTGCTCGCCGAAGGCCCGACGCGGTCCGTGCGCGCCACCCGCGCGGGCGACGCCTGGGCCAAGCGCACCGGGACGGCGGCCGCCGCGGCCAAGCCCGGCGTGCTCCTCGGCATGCCGCAGATCGGCGCCCCGGCCCAACCGGCTGACGCCCCCGCGGCCGGCGCCTGCTGCGCCGACTGACGCAACACACGGCGGCGGCCCGGCCGGGGGAAACAGCCCCTGACCGGGCCGCCGCCGTTTGCGAGCCGGCCAGAGCTCAGCCGCGCTCGTTCCAGCCCGTCATGACCGGGAAGCCGTGCTCGTACCCCAGCGTGGACACACCTGCCGTGGCCAGCGCGAAGAGGCGGCCGTCGGCGGGCGGGAGGCCCAGCCACCGCGCGGTCAGGACGCGCAGCACGTGGCCGTGCGCGACCAGCGCCACGTCGTCGCCGCCGGCCAGCACCGGGCGGACGCGCGCCAGGACGCGGTCGACGCGGGCGCCGACCTCCGCGGCCTGCTCGCCGGGATGCTCGGGGTCGCCGGGGACGATCCCGTCCCGCCACAGGTACCAGTCGGGGACCGTCTCGCGGATCTGCGGCGTGGTCAGGCCCTCGTAGCCGCCGTAGTCCCACTCCATCAGGTCCGGCTCCGGCTCCGCACCGGCCAGTCCGGCCAGCGCCGCGGTCTCGCGGGCCCGCTGCAGCGGGCTGGCCAGCACCAGCGCGAAGCGCTGCCCGGCGAGCAACTTGCCCGCGGCGCGGGCCTGCTCCTCGCCGGCGGGGGTCAGCGGGATGTCGGTCCGCCCGGTGTGCCGTCCGGACCGGCTCCACTCGGTCTCGCCGTGTCTCAGGATCGTGAGCTGCGCCATGAGCCCATCAGAACACGTTGGGTAGTCTCGTGCCGTGCTCGTTGCCGCTGCCGTGTGTCCTCATCCGCCGTTGATCGTCCCCGAGCTGGCCGCGGGCGCCGCGGGCGAGCTCGACGCGTTGCGCCGAGCGTGCGACGCCGCCGTCGCCGCGCTGGCCGACGCCCGCCCGGACCGGGTCGTGGTGGTCGGCACCGGCCCCGAGTCGGCCGACTTCGCCAAGGGCGGTACCGGGTCCTTCGCGCCGTTCGGCGTGGACCTCGCGGTACGCCTGGGCGAGGGCGGCACCGGGGACGGCACCGAGCGGCTCCCCGAATCGCTGGCCGTCGGCGCCTGGCTGCTGGCCCGCACCCCGGTCGGCGTGCCGGTCTCGGGCCTCGCGGTGGCCGCCGGCGCGGATGCCGCCGACTGCCTGGCGTCCGGCGCCGAACTCGCCGCGGGCGACGAGCGGATCGCGCTCCTGGTGCTCGGCGACGGCTCCGCGTGCCGGACCGAGAAGGCGCCCGGCTACCTCGACGCGCGCGCCGAGGCGTACGACGCGGCCATCGCCGCCGCACTCGGCGGCGCCGACGTGCTCGCGCTGGCCGGCCTGGACCCCGAACTCGCCGACCAGCTCTGGGTGGCGGGCCGCGCAGCCTGGCAGGTGCTGGCCGGCGCCGCCGACGGCGCGGGCCTGACCGGCACCCTGACGTACGAGGACGCGCCTTACGGCGTGGGCTACTTCGTCGCGGTGTGGCGCTGACCGCACCGAACGCGCAAGCCCCGCACGCACATACGACGGCGGCCACGGGAACTCTCCCGTGGCCGCCGTCGCCTGCGAACCTGTGCCGTGCGGCCGGCCCTCCCGGGCCGGCCTTGCCCGTCCGTCAGGCGGGCGGGTTCTCCTCCGCGGGAGGCGCTTCGGCCGGGGCCTCGGCGGCCGGCGCCTCGGGGGCTGCCTCGGCAGGTGCTTCGGGGGCAGCCTCGTCGTTGTTGATGCCGAGGGTGTCCTTCGCCTTCTCGGCCCCGGCGTCCAGCTGACCGCTGTACTTGCCGCCGGTCTTCTCGTCGATCATGTCGGTGGCCTTGTCGACCGCCTGCTCGGCCTTGTCGCTGTGCGGGGCGAGCTTTTCCTTGATGGTGTCCAAGAGACCCATGTCTTGCTCTCCTTCGGACTTGCGACCCGAGCCGGAAGGCTCCGGGACAGTCGCGAGTGCTGCGGGCGAAGCAACGTCCGCGGCCTCCTCCGGTCGGCTGCCTTCGCAGCAGGCACCGGAATCCTGGGCGGGGACGCAACACTCGGTCGCGGGCCGCTCCTCGACAAGGGTTCCGACGCTTCCGGCGCGGGCCGGGTCCGGGGAGCCGGGCTCCTGCTCGGCGTCCGCGGAAGAATTACGCCTGAACCAGTCGAAAACGCCCATTTCTTGCTCCTTGACCCTACGTCGGAGGTGCGGGATGTGCATGTCGTGCCGCAGGACAACGAGGCCGGACGGGGCACGGTTATGTCGCCGGGCCCCGGCGTACCGCATCGGGTGACGGTAAGTAGCCGGTGTTCCGGCAGACTTGTCCCCGTGAGTGCGCGATCCCTTCCCGAAGCAGAACCGGCGGCCGGTGCCGCGACCGATCCGGCGGCCCGTCCGGCGGCCGGCGGCCCGCGGCCGCCGCGCGTCGTCGCGGTGGTCGGACCCACCGCGGCCGGCAAGTCCGATCTCGGCGTCGCGCTCGCGCGCGCGCTGGGCGGCGACGTCGTCAACACCGACTCGATGCAGCTCTACCGGGGCATGGACATCGGCACCGCCAAGCTCACCGTCGCCGAACGCGACGGCGTGCCGCACCACCTCCTGGACGTCTGGGACGTCACCCGCACCGCGAGCGTCGCGGAGTACCAGCACGACGCCCGCGCGGTCGTCGACGGGCTGCTCGCGGCCGGGCGCACCCCGGTCCTGGTCGGCGGCTCGGGCCTGTACGTCCGCGCGGTCGTCGACGACCTGGAGTTCCCCGGCACCGACCCGGAGGTCCGGGCCCGGCTGGAACGCGAACTGGAGGCCGGCGGCTCCGGCCCGCTGCACACCCGCCTCGCCGGACTCGACCCGGCCGCCGCGGCCGCGATCCTGCCCAGCAACGGCCGCCGCATCGTGCGCGCGCTGGAGGTCATCGAGATCACCGGGCGGCCCTTCACCGCCACGCTGCCCGGCCCGGTGCCGGTGTACGACTGCGTCCAGATCGGCGTCGACGTACCGCGCCCGGTCCTGGACGAGCGCATCGACGCCCGCGTCGAACGCATGTGGCGCGACGGGCTCGTCGACGAGGTCCGGGCCCTGGAGAAGCAGGGCCTGCGGGACGGCCTGACCGCCTCGCGCGCGCTCGGCTACGCGCAGGTGCTGCGGCAGCTCACCGGCGAGATCGGCGAGGCCGAGGCCAAGGAGGACACCGCCCGGTCCACCCGCAGGTTCGCGCGCCGCCAGGACACCTGGTTCCGGCGCGACCGGCGGGTGCGGTGGCTGGCGTACGACCGGCCCGACCTGGTCGGCGAGGCGCTGCGCCAGATCGCCTTCGAGACTCCGGAAGGGGCCGGGCCGCAGGGCGGACAACCGGGTGGGCAGCCGGGCGGGCCGGAAGGCGGGGAGTAGCGGGGGAGGGGGCGAGCGTGCGGCGAACGGGCTTTCGTGCCCCGGTAATCGGAGCCGCACACCCGCTGCGGTGTCGCCGATCCGGGTGAACCTTGCGGCTGTGGCCCGATTTCGGCTGTGCCGCGTGGGACGCAAGTGCCACCGTTGATGCGTCGTCGTCGCGTCCGGGGGAGGGTGCCGTGGCCGGATCGTCCACATCAGCACGGGAGTTCACACCGTTCAGGCGCATGAAGGAGGCGCCGCGGCGCTGGGCCGCCGGCGCGGCCGCGGCCGCCCTGCTCGTCACCGCGTCCCCGGCGGCGTCCGCGCACCCGGGCACACCCGCGCCGTTCCCGAAGGTCCCGGTCATGACCGGGTACGGCGGCGCGGTCTCCAGCGTCGACCCCGACGCCACCCGCATCGGCCTCGAGGTGCTGAGACGCGGCGGCAACGCGGTCGACGCGGCGGTCGCCACCGCCGCCGCGCTCGGCGTCACCGAGCCGTATTCGGCCGGCATCGGCGGCGGCGGCTACTTCGTCTACTACGACGCGCGTTCGCGCACCGTGCGGACCATCGACGGCCGCGAGACCGCGCCCGCCCGCATGACCGAGACCGCGTTCATCGATCCGGCCACCGGCAAACCGCTGCCGTTCGACCAGGGCGTGAACTCCGGCCTGTCGGTCGGCGTCCCCGGCACCCCCGCGACGTGGGCCCGCGCGCTGCGCGAGTGGGGCACGATCCCGCTGCGCCAGGCGCTGGATCCGGCCGCCGAACTGGCCGCCCGCGGCTTCGTGGTGGACGAGACGTTCCGGGCGCAGACGGCCGCGAACCAGACGCGCTTCGACGACATCGTCCCGACCCGCGACCTCTTCCTGCCCGGCGGCCAACCCCCGGTCGTGGGCAGCACGTTCCGCAACCCGGACCTCGCCCGCACGTACCGCGAGATGGGCCGCAACGGCGTCGACTGGCTCTACAAGGGCCCGCTGGGCCGCGAGGTCGTGCAGACCGTGAAGGCACCGCCGGTCGCGCCGGACGCCGACCGCGTCTTCCGGCCCGGGCTCATGGAGACCGGCGACCTGGCCGCGTACCGGGTCCTCGACCAGAAGCCGACCAGGATCGACTACCGCGGGCTGAGCATCTACGGCATGGCGCCCTCCTCGTCCGGCGGCACCACGGTCGGCGAGGCGCTCAACATCCTGGAGACCGTCGACCTGCGCGGCATGGACCAGACGACCGCGACGCACTACTACCTGGAGGCGTCGCGGCTGGCCTTCGCCGACCGCAACCGGTACGTCGGCGACCCGAAGTTCGTCGACGTCCCGCAACGCGGGCTGCTCTCCGACGGGTTCGCCAAGGAACGCGCCTGCCTGATCGACCCGGCCAAGGCCGCGGTCAGCCCGATCGCCCCCGGCGACCCGGCACCGCCCTACCAGGGCTGCCCGGCGGCCACCGGCATCGGCGATGCCGAGCCTTACGAAGGGCTGTCCACCACGCACCTGGTCACCGCCGACCGCTGGGGCAACGTGGTGGCGTACAACCTGACCATCGAGCAGACCGGCGGCAGCGCGATCACCGTGCCGGGCCGCGGCTTCCTGCTCAACAACGAGCTGACCGACTTCAGCTTCGCGCCCGCCAACCCCGCGGTCCCGGACCCGAACCTCCCGGCGCCCGGCAAGCGGCCGCGCAGCAGCATGTCGCCGACCATCGTGCTGCAGGACGGCAAGCCGCTCATCGCGGTCGGCTCGCCCGGCGGCGCGACCATCATCACCACCGTCCTGCAGGTGCTCACCGGACGCCTGGACCGCGGGCTCGGACTGCCGGACGCGGTCGCCGCGGCCCGGCTCTCGCAGCGCAACGGCGCGGCCACCGAGGTCGAACCGGGCGTACCCGCCGAGCTGCGGGCCGCGCTGATCGCGCGCGGGCACGTGCTGCGCGAGAACCCGGAGATCGGTGCCGCGACCGCGCTCGAATTCCTCACCCGGAACCGCATCCAGGCGGTCGCCGAACCCACCCGGCGGGGCGGCGGCTCGGCGGGGGTGGTGTGGCCCGGCTGACCGGCTGACCGGCAGGCCGGTAGGTCGGGCAGCAGATGCAGTGATGCGGGGCCCGCGGCGTCCGAGGACGCGGCGGGCCCCGCCGCCGCATGGGCGCCGCCGCCGGTGATCCGCGCACCGCCGTAGGATCGGCAGGGTGAGCACTCTGCGATTCCTCAAGGGGCACGGCACCGAGAACGACTTCGTGATCGTGCCGGATGCCGACGGCGCGCTCGACCTGAGCGCGGCCCAGGTGGCGGCGCTGTGCGACCGGCGGGCCGGCATCGGCGCCGACGGCGT
Source organism: Yinghuangia soli (assembly GCF_021502675.1). Taxonomy (GTDB): domain Bacteria; phylum Actinomycetota; class Actinomycetes; order Streptomycetales; family Streptomycetaceae; genus Yinghuangia; species Yinghuangia soli. Next base: position 23,613 of record NZ_JAKFHA010000043.1, on the reverse strand, counting down.
GCTGCGCGTCGTCCGGTCGGCCAAGGACCCCGCGGCGGCGCACATGGCCGCCGAGGCCGAGTGGTTCATGGACTACCGCAACGCGGACGGCAGCATCGCCGAGATGTGCGGCAACGGCACCCGGGTCTTCGCCCGCTACCTGGTCGCGGCCGGCGAGGCCGCGCCCGGCACGTTCAAGATCGCCACCCGGGGCGGCATCAAGACCATGCAGGTGCCGGCCGACGGCGGCGACGTGACGGTCGACATGGGCGTCGCGAAGCTGCCCGGCTCGGACGGCATCGAGGTCACACTGCCGGACGGCACGACCCGCCCCGCGGTCAACGTCAATATGGGCAACCCGCACGCCGTCGTGTTCGTCGACGACCTGGACGAGGCGGGCAACCTGTTCACCGCGCCGCCGGTCGCCCCGGCCGCGGCGTACCCCGAGGGCGTCAACGTCGAGTTCGTGGTCGACCGCGCCCCCGGCCACGTCGCCATGCGCGTGCACGAGCGCGGCTCGGGCGAGACGCGGTCCTGCGGCACCGGGGCCTGCGCGGTCATGGTCGCCACCGCGCGCCGCGACGGCGCCGCGCTGCCCGCGACGTACACGGTGGACGTCCCCGGCGGCCGCCTGGTGATCACCGAGCACGCGGACGGCCGCATCGAGATGACCGGCCCCGCGCGCATCGTCGCCGAGGGCGAGGTCGACCTCGGCGAGCTGACCCTGCGGTCCTGAGCCGCGGTCCCCACTTTTCCTCCAGACCCCTGCACGGCCGGCGCCCGGGCACAGCCCGGGCCGCCGGCTGTGGGCCGCCCCAGAAAAGGCCCGGGAACGGGGATGCGCTCTGGGAGCGTGCCGACGCCTCTGCTAGAAACACTTGACGAAGCCAAGTTAATCGGAGGGGTCGTCATGACCGGTTCTCGCATCGATGTCGCACGCACCACCAACGCCGCGGTCAAGGAAGCCGTCCAGAAGATCGCACCGAAGTTCTTCTTCGACCCCGCCACCACCGCGCGCGGCACCGAACTCGGCTACGACGGCCTCCAGTTCTACATCGCCGGCCGCGGCGGCGTGGTCGGCGACGCCTCCGACGACGTGGTCGTCGAGGCCTTCCACTACTTCGAGCCGACCGCCCTCGCCGCGATGTGGGCCGCCGCCGCCAAGATCGGCCCGGTCGCCGACGCGGCCGCCGCCTACGCCGAGTGCGGGCACGCCTGGGGCCGTGCCCACCTGGCCGGCTTCGACGGCGTCGAGCGCCTCGCCGAGCTGGCCGGCAAGATCGTCGAGGCCAACGACCTGGGCCCGGCCGGCCGCCTCTACACCGGCTGGCGCGCCCTGCCCCTGCCCGACGACGCGCCTGCCCGCGCCATGCACCACCTGCAGTCCCTCCGCGAGCACCGCAGCGACCTGCACGCCCTCGCACTGCGCGCGACCCGCATCACCGCCCTGGAGGCGCAGATCGGCGAGCGCAAGCACGAAGGCATGATCAAGTTCTTCGGCTGGACCGAGCCCTTCCCGGCCCTCGACGACGAACTCGCCGCGCGCCGCGCCGAGGCCGAGGCGCTCACCGACGAACTGGTCGCCGCCGCCTACACGGTGCTCGACGACGCCGAGTCCGCGGAGTTCGCCGCACTCCTTCCGGCCGCACTCGCGCACCTGGACGCCTGACCCGCAGCGCGGCCGGCCCGGAGCGCCGATCCTCCGGACGGACGGGACCCTGTCAGGGGCAACCCGGAGAAAGTCGCAGGGAACCGGGCTCCTCTCCCCCGCGGGGAGGACCCGGCTTCCCGGTCGCGCGGGCGACGTGGCCCGAAAAGCGGCGACCTAGCGTGGAATGCATCGCAGCATTCCCTGCCAGGAGGCCCTCCATGTCCGCGTCCCGCCCCGGAAACCGGCGCCGCCGCCGGCTCGCCCTGCTCATACCGGCCGCCGCCGTGCTCCCGCTCGCCCTGGCCGCCTGCGACCTCGACGTCGACGTCGACGCGGACAACAAGAAGAGCTCCAGCTACGACGTCGCCGAGAAGGCCGCCAAGATCTCGGTGTCCACCACGGCCGGCAAGGTCACCGTCACCGAGAAGGACATCCAGCGTGTCCAGGTCACCGAGACGAAGCACTGGGAAGGCGACACCGAGCCCACCACCACGCACAACGTGAACGCCGACACCCTCGACCTCGGCTACAAGTGCGCCAAGAACAACGCCTGCTGGGTCTCGTACGACATCACCGTGCCGCGCGGCACCGCCACCCGCGTCGAGACCGACGCCGGCGAGGTCGAACTCCGGGGGCTGTCCGGCGACCTCGACGTCAGCACCGGCGCCGGCAAGATCGACGGAACCGGGCTGACCGCCAAGCAGGCCACCGCGCGCACCACGGCCGGCAGCCTCACGCTGTCCTTCGCCTCCGCGCCCGCCGCCGTGGACGCCAAGACCACCGCGGGCCGCGCCACCGTACAGGTGCCCAGCGGCCAGTCCTACGCGGTCGACGTCGACGCCTCGGTCGGCGACACCGATGTCGACGTCGCCAAGGACGCCAACGCGCCCAGCAAGATCAAAGTCCGCACCACCGCAGGCCAGGCCCGGGTACTGCACAGCTGAGCCGGCCTGGTGCCGCCCTGCTTCCAGCCTGCTCCTGGCCTGCTCCTGGCCTGTTCCCGGCCCGACCCGGCCTGACGCGGCCTGATGTGGCCTGACCGGTCGCGGGCCGGGGGCACGCCGGGGTGTGCCTGGGGAAACCCGCGTGCCATTCCGCGCGCCGCCGTGGCACGATCGAGGTGACGGATTTCCCAGGTGCCGGAAGACAACCGCCCGGTGCCGCGTTGAACAGGAACATATGACCTCCGCATACGACCGAACCCCGTACGACGACGACTCCGCTGTCGAGCTTCTCGACGATCTGGACCACGACGGAATCGACGACGACGGCATCGGGTCGGGCGACCGCGCCGGGTCGGGTCCTGCGTTCGACGCGGACTTCGACGGCGACCAGCTCGACCTCGCCGACCGCAACGCGCTGCGCCGCGTCGCGGGGCTCTCCACCGAGCTCGCCGACGTCACCGAAGTCGAGTACCGCCAGCTCCGCCTGGAGCGCGTGGTGCTCGTCGGCGTCTGGACCGACGGCACCGTCGAGGACGCCGAGAACTCCCTCCAGGAGCTCGCCGCGCTCGCCGAGACGGCCGGCTCCGAGATCCTCGACGGCCTCATCCAGCGCCGCGACAAGCCGGACCCCGCGACCTACATCGGTTCGGGCAAGGCCCGCGAGCTGCGCGACATCGTCGTCGCGACCGGCGCCGACACCGTCGTCTGCGACGGTGAACTGACGCCCGGTCAGCTCATCCACCTGGAAGACGTGGTCAAGGTCAAGGTCGTCGACCGGACCGCGCTCATCCTCGACATCTTCGCCCAGCACGCCAAGTCCCGCGAGGGCAAGGCGCAGGTCTCGCTCGCGCAGATGCAGTACATGCTGCCGCGCCTGCGCGGCTGGGGCCAGTCGCTCTCCCGCCAGATGGGCGGCGGCGGCTCCGGCAGCAGCGGCGGCGGCATGGCCACCCGCGGCCCGGGTGAGACCAAGATCGAGACCGACCGGCGGCGCATCCGCGAGAAGATGGCCAAGATGCGCCGCGAGATCGCCGACATGAAGAAGGCGCGCGACACCAAGCGCGCCGAACGGCGCCGCAACAAGGTGCCGTCGGTGGCGATCGCCGGCTACACCAACGCCGGCAAGTCCTCGCTGCTCAACCGGCTCACCGGCGCGGGCGTCCTGGTGGAGAACGCACTGTTCGCCACCCTCGACCCGACCGTGCGCCGGAGCGAGACGCCGTCCGGGCGGGTTTACACCCTCGCGGACACCGTCGGGTTCGTACGGCACCTGCCGCACCAGCTCGTCGAGGCCTTCCGCTCCACGCTGGAAGAGGTCGCCGAAGCCGACCTGATCCTGCACATCGTGGACGGCTCGCACCCCGAGCCCGAGGCGCAACTCGCCGCGGTGCGCGAGGTGTTCGTCGACGTCGAGGCGCAGAACGTGCCGGAGATCGTGGTGGTCAACAAGGCGGACGCCGCCGACCCCATGGTGCTGGCCCGCCTGCTGCGCCGCGAGCCGCACGCCATCGCGGTGTCGGCGAAGACCGGGCAGGGCATCGACGAACTGCTCGCGCTCATCGACGAGGAGCTCCCGCGGCCCGAGGTCGAGGTCGAGGCGCTGGTCCCGTACCACCGCGGCGACCTGGTGGCCAAGGTGCACGAGAGCGGCGAGATCCTGGAGAGCGAGCACCGCGCCGAGGGCACGTGGCTGCGCGCCCGCGTCGGCGCGATGCTGGCCGCGGAACTGCAGGCCTTCGCGGTGGCGAACCACTAGTCACAGAAGTACTCGGAAACGAACGGCGGGTCCCGAAAGGGACCCGCCGTTCGCGCGTTCGCGCGGCCGCTGCGGATGTGCTGGTGGAGGCGGAGCCGGCCCGCCGCAGGGGCGGGCGTGCATGGTGCGGGCCGGGCCGTGGGGAGGTCGCCGAGTCAGGGCCTGTGCTGCACGGCGGGAAGTGGTCTGTGCTTTGCGGAGGCCGGACCGGGACGGCCGGTGAGCATCGAGCGGGCCCTGGGCCGGAAGAGCGGCGGATGAGGTTTCCGTTCGCCGCACCGCGGGTCCTCCGGAGCGGATGTATGGGCGGTGCCGCGGGCCGTGTTTCGGGCCGCGTTAGCGGGCCGCGCTGCCGTTGCCGGATCCCTGTCCGGAGACCGGAAGCCGTCGGCCTGTCCGCGGCGGAGGCGTCAGCGGCGGACGGAGGCCAGGACGGTGCGGGCGTCGGCGCCCAAGTAGGGGCCGGCCAGCCAGGTTCGGCCGGTGCCGCCGAGGGCGCTGTTGCTGACCAGGCGGACCTCGCCGTCGGGGGCCTTGGCGTACCAGCCGCCGCCGCTGGCGCCGCCGGTCATCGTGCAGCCGATGCGCAGCAGCGGGGGAGAGGCCGGGTCGACGGTGAGGCGGCGCGGGTCCTGGTCGCAGTGGAACATCGCGAGCCCGTTGTACGGCGGGTCCTGCGGGTAGCCGAACGCGGCCACCCGGGCCAGGTCGCGCGGGGCGTCGAACCAGACCGGCAGGGCCCAGCCGACGGTCTCCTGCAGGCTCCGCCCGGAGTTGTCGGGGTTCCGCACCCGGACCACGCCGTAGTCGTACGCGCTGGCCGGCGAGTCGCCGCCGGTGCCGCCGTCCTTCCAGCGCTGCGAGGTGGCCATGTCGGCCGCCCACCACTGCCCGAAGGGCGCCACCGGGCCGGGTTCGCGGAGGTTGCCCAGAGTGGCGTGGCCACCGCTGTTGAAGGCGGGCACGAACTGCACGTTCTTGAACCACGTGCCGCCCTTGCCGGCGTGCACGCAGTGCCCGGCGGTCCACACCAGGTTGCTGCGCCCGGGGGCGGTCGGGTCGGCTATCACGGTGCCGGAGCAGACCGCGGGGCCTTCGGGGGCGTCGAAGAAGAGTTTGCCGACCACCGCGTCCCGGGCGTACGGGCGCGGGACTTCGGCGGCGGCGACCACCGGGGGCCGGGCCTCCGCGACGTTGTCGGGCAGCGGCCCGAGGGTGCCGGACGGATTGGGGCCGGGACTGCCCGCGCTGCCCGAGGGGTCCGGGGCCTCGGCGACCAGCGGGTCGCGCGGGCGGGCCTGGCTCATGCGCTCGGGGGTCCACGGCGAGGTGTCGTCGGGCGCGTCGGGGGCGGGGGAGGAGCCGGTCGCCGCCGCGGGCGGCCGGAGCGGTTCGTCGGAGCCGAGGCTGAGCGCCATGACGGTCCCGGCGACCAGCAGCGCCACCGCGACTACGACCGCGACCAGCAGTGTCCGCACCGAGCGCGTCACGCGGCGCCCACCTCCCGTTTCCCCGTTTCCTGCCGCGCCCGTCGGGGCTCGCCGCCGGGCGCGGCACCTGGGCCGAACCGGCAGACCCGCAACTATGCCCTAACGGGCCCGCGCAACGTGCGGCGCGTCACCTCGCCCGAAATGGCCCGCCACCACCCGACGGCCGACACCGAACCACAGGCAACCCGGCACGATCCCCGGCCCGTTGGCACCAGATCCGACACGACGCGTCCGACCGAGAAGGTCCGGTGACGCCCGACGCCGATATCCGAAGCCCGGTGCCAGGCGCCGGGGCTTGCGGCTCGTGGTACTGGTCCGCTGGTCTCGGTGCGCGGTCGGCCGCGATGCGTCAGGTCGAGGTGGTCCGGTGGCTCTTGGTGCCGCGTTGCAGGCACTTCGGCACGAGCTCCCTGACGCCCCGCCCACCTAGCCCCCACCCCCGAACGGGGGCGCGGCGCGTTTGGTGCCCGGTTCGGCGTAGCGCGGCAGGACGGGAACGTCAGACGGCGTCCGGTGCCAGGCGCCGGCGCCGGGGCTTGCGGCTCGTGGTGCTGGTCCGCTGGTCTCGGTGCGTGGTCGGCCGCGAGGCGTCAGGTCGAGGTGGTCCGGCGGCTCTTGGTGCCGCATTGCAGGCACTTCGGCACGAGCCCCCAACGCCCGCCGCACGGCTCTTGGCGGCGGTCCGCTGGTTCTCGGTGCGTGGTCGGACGCGATGCGGCAGGTCGCGAGGGCTGGTGGCGCCTGGCGTCCGGTGTTCGGTGCCGAGGGCCTCTCGCGGTCGCCGCCTGGACTCCGGCGGGGCACGCGGCTCCTTGCGCCGGTTCCCGGTCTCGGCGTCTCGGTGTCGCGGCGCGCCGGCATGACCGGCCCCGCATGGGGCTTGGCGTGATTCGGACCTTCGGGGGGCGATGGGGCTCTGGCGGTGTGCGGCCTTGCTGGGGGCGGGAGTTGGGGCAATTTGGGTTTATCGGGTGTGGGTCTGGGCGGCGGTGTCGTTGCGTGCGGGTGGGGCGGTCCCGGGTGGGGGTGGGGAAAACGTGGGCGGTCAGACCGTGTTCGAGGTCGGTTCGCGTCGTTGGACACGGGGTCCGGGCGCCGCACGCGCGGACCGCGGGCGGGATCAGGCGGCTGCGGGCCGCGGTCCGGCCCGGGGCCGAGCGGAGGCCGGCCGGCGACCGGGCGGGGTCCGACGGGAGCCGGCGGGAACGGGCGACGCCGGTGCGGGCTGCGGAACTTGGCCTTTGGTCACTCGAAACGGTGGTGCTGGTTGCAGTACGTGATCAAACTCAGGTAAGCCTTGCCTAATAAGCCCCGGGTCGCGCGTCCCACGCACCCCCTCGCAGCCTTGGAGGCCTGTCCATGACCCCCGCACTCACCAGGGCCGACGACGCCGGAGCCGGCGCGTCCGGACCGGCCGCCGGCCCCGGCGCGGAGCCCGCCGTCCCCGCGCCCGGCCGCCGCGCGGCCGTGGACGCGGGCGCCCGCGAGGGCATCCTCATGCGCCAGGCCCGCCGTGAATCGGCGGCCCGGACCTATGCCCGCTCGCTGCCGATCGTCCCGGTGCGGGCCCGCGGCATGACCGTCGAAGGCGCGGACGGCACGCGCTACCTGGACTGCCTCTCCGGTGCGGGCACGCTTGCCCTCGGGCACAACCACCCCGTGGTCCTGGAGGCCATCCGCGGCGTGCTGGACGCCGAGGCCCCGCTGCACGTCCTCGACCTCGCCACCCCGGTCAAGGACCGCTTCGTCGAAGCGCTGTTCGACACGCTGCCGCCGGAGTTCGCCCGCGACGCCCGCATCCAGTTCTGCGGGCCGGCCGGCACCGACGGCGTCGAGGCCGCGCTCAAGCTGGTGCGCACCGCCACCGGCCGCCGCGGCGTGCTGGCCTTCACCGGGGCGTACCACGGCATGACCGCCGGGGCCCTCGCGGTCAGCGGCGACACCGCGATCCGCGAGGCGATCGGCCCCGGCGCGGACGAAGTGACCCGGCTGCCCTACCCGCACGCGTACCGCTGCCCGTTCGGGGCCGGCGGCGCGGAAGGCGCGCGCCTCGCGGCCCGGTACACCGAGACGCTCCTGGACGACCCGTCCGGCGGCGTCGCGGCACCTGCCGCGATGATCCTCGAAGTGGTCCAGGGGGAGGGCGGCGTCGTGCCCGCCCCCGACGGCTGGATGCGCGAGATGCGCCGCATCACCGACGAGCGCGGCATCCCGCTCGTGGTCGACGAAGTGCAGACCGGGCTCGGCCGCACCGGCGCGTTCTGGGCGGTCGAGCACAGCGGCGTCGTCCCGGACGTCATGGTCATCTCCAAGGCGGTCGGCGGATCGCTGCCGCTCGCCGTCGTGGTCTACCGCGGCGACCTGGACCGCTGGTGGCCGGGCGCGCACGCCGGCACCTTCCGCGGCAACCAGCTCGCCATGGCGGCCGGCACCGCGACCATCGGGTTCATCCGGGAGAACCGCCTGGACGAGCACGCCGCCCGGCTCGGCGCCCGGCTCACCGCCGGACTCCGCGAGCTGATGGCCGCGCACGACGAGATCGGCGACGTCCGCGGCCGCGGCCTCATGATCGGCGTCGAGATCGTCGACCCGCACGCCGCAGTCGGCCGCGACGGCGTCCTCCCGCCCGCCCCCGAACTCGCCGCCGCGGTACGGGCCGAGGCCCTCGACCGCGGCCTGATCGTGGAACTCGGCGGCCGGCACGGCACCGTGGTGCGCCTGCTGCCGCCGCTGACCATGACCGAGTCCCAGGCGGACGCGGTGCTGCAGCGGCTCGCGGACGCGGTCCCGGCCGCAATCGCGCGGGTAAGGAGCACGGCGTGACCGCGGGTCCTCCCGAACACCCGTACGCGGCAGGTCCTGTGGACGGGCCCGACGCCGGTTCCGCGCCCGCGACCGGCGCGGCGGCGGCCCATGACCTGGCACAGCCGCAGACCGGAACGGCCTGGAGGGGCCTGCCGCATGCGGAAGCCGCGCCGGAGCCCGCGCGAGGGCTCAGTGGGCTCATGGCCGCTGGTGCGCCGGAAGTGTCGGCCCGCGCCGCGGCCGCGGATACGGCCGCGGGGGTCATGGCCATGGATCCGGGGGCCGGCGCATCAGCGGGGACCGGAACGGGCAGCGCCAGTGCGGCAGGCACGACTGTCACCGACGGTTCCCCGGGTGGGCAGGGGATCGGTCGGTCAGCCGGGGAGGAGCTGCCGCGTCATGCGGGGCCGGCCGGCCCTGCCTACGCCGGAGCTGCCGCTCCGGCAGAGGCGAACGGCGCGGGAGGGGCGACAGGTCTGGTGCCGGTCGTCGGCACCGTCGGCTGGAGTGCGTCGAACGGGAGCGCCATGGCCACGGATCCGGTCGGCTCGGGCGGCTTCGGAGCGGTCGCCCCGGAAGCGTCCGGCGCGACCGGCCTCCGGTACGCGGCGGTGCCGGCGGATGCAGCCGGACCCGCCGCGCCGCACTCTGCCGCGGCCGCGTGGCCGGCCGTGCTGCCGGACGCCGTCCTGGCCGGGGGAGTCCGCGGGCCCGAGGAACTCGGCGTGCTGCTCGGCACGGTGCTCGGTGCGCTCGCCGCGGGCGCGCAGGACCGGGGCGGACCGCTGCCGCCCGGCGGGCCGCCCGCCGTCGACGCCGCGGTACGCCGCGCCCTGGGCGGCGCCGCGCTGCCCGCGCAGGGCACCGGCGCGCACGAGGCGCTCGGCACGCTCGCCCGCGTCCTCGCGTACGGCACCACCGACCCGGCCGACCCGGCCTGCGCAGGCCACCTGCACTGCCCGCCGCTGGCCGTCGCGGTCGCCGCCGAACTGGCCGCCGCCGCGCTGAACCCGTCGCTGGACTCGTGGGACCAGGCCCCGGCCGCCACCGCGCTGGAGACCGAGGTGGTCGCCGCCCTCGCGGCACTCGCCGGCTTCACGCCGCAGCTCGCGTCCGGCACGGTCACCACCGGCGGCACCGAGTCCAACCTGCTCGGGCTGCTGCTGGCCCGGGACCGGCACGGCCCCGGTGCGGGCCGGCACCGCGTGCTGTGCTCGGACGCCGCGCACTTCTCGGTACGCCGCTCCGCCGCCCTCCTCGGCCTCGGCGACGACGCCGTCGTGCCCGTCGCGACCTGCACCGACCACCGCATCGACCCGGGCGCCCTGGACGCGGTCTGCCGCCGCATCACCGCCGCGAACGACCGCCCCACCGCGATCGTCGCCACCGCCGGGACCACCGACCTCGGCGCCGTCGACCCGCTCGCGGCCTGCGCCGACGTCGCCCGCGAGCATGGCGCGTGGCTGCACGTCGATGCCGCGTACGGCGGCGGAGCGCTGTTCTCGGACCGGCTCGCCCCGCTGCTCACCGGCCTCGACCGTGCCGACTCGATCGGGCTGGACCTGCACAAACTCGGCTGGCAGCCGGTCGCCGCAGGGGTGTTCCTGGTCCGCGACCGCGCCCTGTTCGCGCCGCTCACGCAGCGCGCGAAGTACCTCAACCCGGCGGACGACGAGGACGCCGGATTCCCGAGCCTGCTCGGGCACTCGCCGCGCACCACGCGCCGCGCCGACGTGTTCAAGATCGCCGTGACGCTGCGCGCGCTGGGCCGCGCCGGGCTCGGCGCCCTGGTCGACCGCTGCCACGAACTCGCCTGCCACGCGGGTGTGCGCATCGACCGCGACCCCGGCCCCGGCGCCCTCGAACTCACCGCCGAACCGGTGCTCACCACCGTGGTGTTCCGCTACGTGCCGCACCCGTCCCCGGGCGAGTCCGACGGCCGCCGCTCCGACCGGGTCAACGCCGAACTGCGCCGCCGCCTCCTCACCGAGGGCCGCGCCGTGGTCGGACGCACCGAAGTGGGCACCGGCCCCGGATCGGTGCGGCTCAAGCTGACCCTCCTCAACCCGCACGCCACCGAACGCGACGTCGACGCGCTGCTCAACCTCGTCATCGCCGCCGGTCGGGCCGTGGAGCGCGACCTGTGACCGCACGCCCGGCGCCGGCCGCCCCGGGGACTCCCCGCATTTGCGCGGGCACCCTCCGTGCGCACATAGCCTCCTGACGCAACGTCAGCAAGGTTGTTTGTACTGATTTCGGCGAAACACGGCCTAAATGGTCGACATCGCCGGAAATCCTCAGATCATCGATGGATGTCGGCCCGCCCGGGCCGAACGAACCCCCGGAGTCATGATGACGACCGCAGGTCCTGCTGCGCCTGCCGGAGTCCCCGTGCCCGCACCCGCGGCCCGCGCGGGCGACGACACCCGCATCCGGACGAGCGACCCGCTCGACGACCCCGACCCGGCCCGCGTCGGCGACACCGCCGCCACCGAAGCCCTGCTGCGCTGCTGGGTCCGCGAACGCGGCATCCCGCGCCCGGCCGCCGGCCGGCCGCTCCGCCTCGCCCTGCCGCACACCGGCGTCACCCTCGAAGTCCCCGTCCGCTACTGGTCCGAGGCCGGCTGGCACCGCTTCGACCCGGCCCGCCTCGCGGACACCCCCGGACCCGACCTCGACGCCGTCGCCGTCGCCGCCCTGCTGGGCCGCGAGGCCGACGGCGCCACCGCCGCCACCCGCACCGACACCGCCGCCCGCGTCGCCGACTCGGCCGCCCGCACCGCCGAACACGTCCGGCACCGCCGCGCCCACCCCGACGACCCGCCCGGCACCACCCCGTTCCTCGCCGCCGAGCAAGCCCTCCTGCTCGGCCACCCCCTGCACCCCACCCCCAAGAGCCGCGACGGCCTCACCGGCGCCGAAGCCGCCGCCTACGCCCCCGAACTGCGCGGCGCGTTCCCCCTGCACTGGTTCGCCGTCCACCAGGACCTCGTCACGCAGGACAGCTCCTGGGACCGCAGCACCGCGCAGATCCTCGCCGGACTCTCCGACGGACTCGTCGGCCCCGCCGACCACATCCTCGTCCCGGCCCACCCGTGGCAGGCCCGCGACCTCGCGCACCGCCCCGGCATCCGCGCCCTCCTCGACGTCGCCCTCATCCGCGACCTCGGCCCCGGCGGACCCACCTGGCACCCCACGTCCTCGGTCCGCACCCTCTACCGGGCCGCCGCCCCGGTCATGCTCAAGCTCTCCCTGGGCCTGCGCATCACCAACTCCCGCCGCGAGAACCTCCGCAAGGAACTCCTGCGCGGCCTCGAAGTCGACCGCATCATGCGCGCCGGCCTCGCCGCCGAACTGCACGCCGTCCACCCCGGCTTCGACATCGTCCGCGACATCGGCTGGCTCGCCGTCGACGCCCCCCGCACCTCCGGCCCGGAAATCGCCGAGAGCGGCCTCGAACTCGTGCTGCGCGACAACCCGTTCGGCACCGACGACGTCGTCTGCGTGGCCGGCCTCGTCGCCGAACGCCCCGGCCTGGGCCCTTCCCGCCTCGCCAGGCTCGTGCACACCCTCGCCGAGCGCACCGCACGCACCACCGCGTCCGTCGCCGAGGAATGGCTCACCCGCTACCTCGCCGCCGTCGCCGACCCCATCCTGTGGCTCGACGCCCACGCCGGCATCGCCCTCGAAGCCCACCAGCAGAACACCCTCGTCGTCCTCGACGCCGACGGCTGGCCCGCCGGCGGCCGCTACCGCGACAACCAGGGCTACTACTTCCGCGCCTCCCGCGCCGCCGACCTCCGCCGCCGCCTCCTCGGCGCCGGCGGCGCCAGCGACACCGTCGTCCCCGACGCCGTCGCCGACGAACGCCTCGCCTACTACCTCGGCGTCAACAACCTCCTCGGCCTCGTCGGCGCCTTCGGCGCCCAAGGCCTCGCCGACGAGGACACCCTCCTCCGGCGCGTCCGCGCCACCCTCGCCGCACACGCCGAACACGTGCCCGCCGCACGGCTCCTCGCCGACACCGCGACGCTGCGCTGCAAAGGCAACCTCATGACCCGCCTCCACGGGCTGGACGAACTGGTCGGGCCGGTGGCCGCCCAGTCCGTCTACGTCGACATCCCCAACCCCCTTCACCCCCACCGCGCATCCGGAGGTGCCGTCCCCGCATGACCGTGTCCCCGCTGTCCCCCGCAAGCAGCCCCGCCGACGCCACCGTCGAGGCGACCGTCGACGCCGCCGTCCAGGCCGCCGCCGCCCTCGACGCAGCCGCCGCCGCAGGCACCGACCTCACCGGCCTCGCCGCCGCGGCGGCCGACACCGCAGCCGCCGCAGCCGCCGCGGAGGCAGCCGTCGCCGCCCGCACCGGCGTGCCCGAGGACGACACCCTCCGGCTCACCCACCGCAGGCTCCGCGAAGGCCTCTCCGGACCCCTCACCGAAGCCAACCGCTGGGGCACCGTCGCCCTGCCCCCCGGCCGCTTCTCCTTCCACGAACTCCACCTCAAGCGCGACCTCCCGATCATCCACGAATGGATGAACGACCCCGAGGTGGCCCGCTGGTGGGAACTCGCCGGCGGCCCCGAGACCACCGCCAACCACCTCGCCGCACAAAGCCGCCTCACCCACGCCACCGCCTACGTCGGCTGCCTCGACGACCAGCCGGTCAGCTACTGGGAGCTCTACCGCGCCGACCTCGACCCGCTCTCGCGGCACTACGCCGCGCAACCCCACGACGTCGGCATCCACCTGCTCATCGGCCCCGCCGCACACCGCGGCCAAGGCCTCGGCTCGCTGCTCCTCCTCGTGGTCAGCGAACTCATCCTGCGCGCCGCCCCCGACACCCGCCGCGTCATCGCCGAACCCGACGTCCGCAACGCCGCCTCCATCGCCGCCTTCCGGCGCGCCGGATTCCGCCGCAGCGTCGACCTGTCCCTCCCCGGGAAGACCGCCGCCCTCATGATCCGCGACCGGCACCGCGACGGCCCCGGCAGCGACACCGCCGAAGCCACCCGCGGCACCGACGCCCGCACCGGCAACCCGCGCGGCACCGGCAGCACCCGCCCCAGGCCGGCGGCCCCGGCGTGACCACCCGCGAACTCCCGCACCCGCGCCGCGGATCACCCCGACCCGACCCCGGCACCCCCGTCCACGACCTGGTCGGCATCGGCATCGGCCCCTTCAACCTGGCCCTCGCCGCCCTCGCCGACCGGGTCGGGGGACTCCGCACCCTCTTCCTCGACCGGTCCACCGAATTCCGCTGGCACCCCGGCCTCCTCGTCGACGGCACCACCCTCCAAGTGCCGTTCCTCGCCGACCTCGTCACCCTCGTCGACCCGACCAGCCCCTGGTCGTTCCTCGCCTACCTGCGCGCCCACGACCGGCTCTTCCCGTTCTACTTCTCCGAACGGTTCCACGTGCCGCGCCGCGAATACGACCACTACTGCCGCTGGGCCGCCGCCGCACTACCCGCCTGCCGGTTCGGCGCCGACGTCACCCGCGCCGCCTGGGACCCGCAAAGCGGCCTCTTCCGCGTCGAGTTCCGCGACACCAAGACCGGCGAGACGCACCACGCCGCAGCCCGCAACCTCGTCCTCGGCATCGGCACCGAACCCGTCGTCCCGGCCCCGTTCGCCGACCTCCTCGACACGCCTGCGCACCGCGACGTCCTGCACAGCGCCGACTACCTCGACCACCGCGACACCCTCACCGCCGCCCCCGACGTCACCGTCATCGGCTCCGGGCAGTCCGGCGCCGAGGTCTTCCTCGACCTCCTGCGCCGCCGCACCTCCCCGCGGCACCGGCTCAGCTGGCTCACCCGCTCCCCGGCGTTCAGCCCCATGGAGTACTCCAAGCTCGGCCTGGAGCACTTCACCCCCGACTACACCCGCTACTTCCACGGCCTCGCCGAACCCGTCCGCGACCGGCTCCTGCCCAGCCAGGGCCAGCTGTACAAGGCGGTCAGCGGCGAGACCCTGGCCGCCATCCACGACGAGCTGTACGAACGCGGCATCGCGGGCGGCCGCATCCGCGCCGCCCTCATGCCCGGCGTCACCGTCACCGCCGCCGCCCGCACCGACGGCGGCCTGGAACTCGGCTGCCACCACGCCCACCAGAACCGCAGCTTCACCCGGCTCACCGACAAAGTCGTGCTCGCCACCGGCTACGCCCCGCGCCGCCCCGACCTCCTCGAACCCCTCGACGCGCACCTGCTCCGCGACGGCCGCGGCCGCCCCCGCATCGGCCTCGACCACCGCGTCGCCCTCGACGAGAGCATCACCGGCGGCCTCTACGTGCAGAACGCCGAACTCCACACCCACGGGGTCGGCACCCCCGACCTCGGCCTCGGCGCGCACCGCGCCGCCGTGATCCTCAACGCCGTCTGCGGACGGGCCGTCTACCGGCTGCCCGCCCGCACCGCGTACACCACCTTCGGACTCGCCGCCGGCGACACCGCCGAACCCGCCGCGCCGGCCTCCGCATCCGCCGCCCCCGGCCCCGACGGCACCCCGGAACCGGCCGGCCCCGGCACCCCGGCCCCGCGCCCGCCCGGCCCCTCGCGGCCCGGCCGCACCGGCCGCCGCCCGGCCCCGCCCGACGAACTGGAGACACCGCGTGTCCCTGCCCACTGACCCCGCCCGCTCCGCAGGCGCCACCGCGGCCGGCACCGCCGCCGCACCCCTGCCCGCCGCACCCGCCGCCCGGCACGCCGCCGGCAGCGGCCGCCACGCGGCACCCTCCGGAAGCGCCCGCACCAGGGCAACCGCTCTCCCCGGGACCGCCCTCGGCGCACGGACCGGCGGAGACGCGGCGGTCCGCGGCCCGGGCACCGCCGGACCGGACCTCGACCCCGCACCCGCCGCGTTACCCGGCGCCCGCACCGCCCCCGACCCGCGCCGCCAGGACGGCGCCTGGGCCGACGCCGGCCGCACCATGCTCGCCAAGGCCCTCGCCGAATTCGCGTACGAGGAACTCCTCGCCCCCGTCCACGAACACGGCGACACCTACCGCATCGACCTCCCCGGCGAAGTCCGCTACCGCTTCCGGGCCCGCCGCGGCGCCTACGACTGCTGGCACGTCGACCCCGCATCCCTGCGCCGCGGCAGCCCCCTCGGCGACGAACCCGGCGACGACATGCTGCGCTTCCTCCTCGACGCGCACACCGCCCTCGGCCTCACCGGAGACACCGCAGGGCACCTCGTCCGCGAACTCACCGCCACCCTCGCCGCCGACGTCGCCCTCTC
Organism: Yinghuangia soli; assembly: GCF_021502675.1. Taxonomy (GTDB): domain Bacteria; phylum Actinomycetota; class Actinomycetes; order Streptomycetales; family Streptomycetaceae; genus Yinghuangia; species Yinghuangia soli. The sequence goes on along the minus strand of NZ_JAKFHA010000043.1, from coordinate 7,745 downwards.
CGCCACCGCACAACCCGCTTCGGTACTCGCCGATCTCGACTACGCCGACCTCGAAGGCCACCAGACCGGCCACCCCTGGATCGTCGCCAACAAGGGCCGGCTCGGGTTCTCCGCCACCGACGCCGCCGCCTACGCCCCCGAATCGCGCCGCACCATGCGCCTGCCGTGGATCGCCGTACACCGCGACCTCGCACAATTCCGCGGCGTCCCCGGACTCGACGAACACCGCCTGTACGCCGAAGAGTTGGACCCGGCCACCGCGCAGCGCTTCCGCGAGCGCATGCACTCCCGCCTCGGCGAGGACGCCGACCTCGGCGCCTACCTCTGGCTGCCCGTCCACCCCTGGCAATGGGACGAGACCATCGCCCCGCTCTTCGCCCCCGACATCGCCGCCGGCCGCATCCTCCGCCTCGGCGAAGCCCCCGACCGCTACCTCGCCCAGCAGTCCGTCCGCACCTTCCTCGACGTCGACCAGCCCGGCCGGCGCACCGTCAAACTCCCGCTCTCCGTCCTCAACACCCTGGTCTGGCGCGGCCTGCCCACCGAACGCACCCTCGCCGCCCCCGCCGTCACCGCCTGGGTCCACGGACTGCGCGACAGCGACCCGTTCCTGCGCGACGAATGCCGCGTCGTCCTGCTCGGCGAGACCGCATCCGTCACCGTCCGCCACCCGGTCCTCGAAGACCTCCCCGGCGTCCCGTACCAGTACCGCGAACTCCTCGGCACCATCTGGCGCGAGCCCCTCGTCCCCGAACTCGGCGAAGGCGAGCGGGCCCGGACGCTCGCCTCGCTCCTGCACGTCGACCCGTACGGCCGCCCGTTCGTCGCCGAACTCGTCGACCGGTCCGGCATCGCCCCCCGCGCCTGGCTCCGCAGCCTCTTCCACACCATGCTGCCGCCGCTCCTGCACTGCCTCTACCAGTACGGCCTGGTCTTCTCCCCGCACGGCGAGAACGCCATCGTCGTCTTCGACGAATACGACGTCCCGACAAGGCTCGCGGTCAAGGACTTCGTCGACGACGTCAACATCACCGACCAGCCGCTCCCCGAACTCGCCGACCTCCCCGCCGACGTCTCCGCGGTCCTTCTGCGCGAGGCGCCCGCGTATCTGTGCCAGTTCATCCACGCCGCGCTGCTCGTCGGCCACTACCGCTACCTCGCCGACCTCGCCGAGATGCACCTCGGCGTCCCGCAGAGCGACTTCTGGGCCATGGTCCGCGACGAAATCCTCGACCACCAGGCCCGCTTCCCCGAACTCTCCGAACGGCACCGGATGTTCGATCTGCTCACCCCGCGCATCGACCGGCTGTGCCTCAACCGGAACCGGCTCCTCCTCGACGGATACCGCGACCGGCCGGGCCGCCCGCACGTCGCCGCGCACGGAACCGTGCCCAACCCGCTGTACGGCGGACCAAGATGACCATGGTGTGATTCCGGTCACGATGCCACAATGCCGCGGTGACGTTGGATCGAGCACCCTTGCGCGTGGCCGCGGCCCAGGCACACGCCCTGGCCGGCAACGTGGCGGAGAACGTGGCCACCGCCGCCCAGCTCGTCCGGTTCGCCGCGTCCGCCGGCGCCGATGTCGTGGTCCTGCCCGAGCTCTTCCTGACGGGCCGCGACCTCGACCTCATGCGCCGCGACCCGGCCCGGTGCGAGATCGTGCCCGGCGACCCGCGCCTCGACGACCTCGTCGCGGCCTGCTACGCCAGCCGCACCGTCGCCGTCGTCGGCGCCTGCGTGCGCAGACCCGGCGGCCGCACCTGGTCGGTCCTCGTCGTCGGCCGCGACGGCGAGGCCCGGGTCGCCTACGACGCCGAGCACCTCCCGCCCGACGCCCGCGACCTGTTCACCCCCGGCGACCACGGCTGCTCCATCGAGGTCCGCGGCTGGCGCCTCGGCATCGGCACCCGCCACGACATCGGCTTCCCCGAACACGTGCGCGCCGCCACCCTCGACGGCTGCGACGCGTACCTGTGCGGCGGCCTCTTCACCCGCGGCGACGAGGAATACCGGCGCGGCCTCTACCTGGCCACCCGCGCCCTCGAGAACACCTGCTACACCGTGCTGGCCAACCACGTCGGCGCCACCGGCGACGGACCCGGCTGCGGCCGCAGCGCGGTCTTCGGGCCGGACGGGCGCGTGGTCGCGGAGGCCGACGGCGACCGCGTCGACGTCGTCGTCGCCACCCTGCAGGACTTCGAGATCGACGCGGCCCGGGAAAGCCTCACCATGCTCAGCGAGATCCCGTGCCCGGCCAGCCGCCGCGAACGGATCAAGCTCGACTGAGGCCTGCCGTGGTCCGTCGTGGTCTGCCGCGGTCTGCCGTCCGGTCGCCTGCGGACGGGACCTCCGGCCCCTGGCGGGTTCACCGCGGGACGCCTAAGCTCACCGCACTGCCTACCCGCCGGTAACCGCCGCGTACGGGGAAGGCCGCGAGCAGGACGTACGACGACAAGGGGACACGACGTGGGCCAGGCACGACACCTCGCGGCGGCGACCGCACTCATCGCGGCCGCAGCCCTCACACTCGGCGCCTGCTCCTCCGACTCCGACTCCGGCGGCGACACCGGCACCGGAACCGGCGGCGGGAAGGCCAAGGAAACCGCCCCGGGCACTCCCGGCTCTTCCACCGCCCCCGCGGCCGGCACCGGCGGAATACCTGCCCCGGCAACCTCCGGCGGCTCCTACTACGTCGCCCTCGGCGACTCCTACGCGGCCGGCGTCATGATCCCCGAGACCGTCCCGGGCAGCCCCAAGAACTGCAGCCGCAGCTCCAGCAACTACGCCCACCTCACCGCCAAGCAGCTCGCCGTACCGTCCTTCACCGACGTCACCTGCGGCGCCGCCACCACGGCCGACCTCGGCGCACCCCAGGTCTTCAAGAACGGCGGAGACTCGCCGGCCGCCCAGTTCGACGCCCTCGGACCGCAGACCAAGCTGGTCACCCTCGGCATCGGCGGCAACGACATCGGCTTCGGCGAGATCATGACCACCTGCGTCATGCGCAGCGGCGACAAGGCCTCCCCGACCCCCTGCAAGGACGCCTTCACCAAGGACGGCAAGGACGTCCTCGCCCAGCGCATCAAGGACACCGCCGCCAAGGTCGACGCCTCGCTCAAGACCATCCGCGCGAAGTCCCCCGACGCCCGCGTCCTCCTCGTCGGCTACCCCTCGATCCTCCCCGAGACCGGCGACGGCTGCCCGGCCCAGGTCCCCATCGCCGTCGGCGACCTCGACTACCTGCGCGGCGTCATCCGCGGCCTCAACACCATGCTGTCCACCAGCGCCGGCACCGCGAACGCCACCTACGTCGACACCTTCACCCCCGGCCTCGGCCACGACGTCTGCCAGCCCGCCGGCACCAAGTGGGTCGAAGGCATCGCGCCCCAGTCCCCGGCCGCACCCGCCCACCCCAACGCCCTCGGGCAGCAGGGCATGGCCGCCGCGGTGCTCGCCAAGGCCAAGGGCTGACCCTCCGCGGTTCCCGTCGCACGGACACCCCGGGAGCGGCCCTCCCGGGGCGTCCGTGCCGCGGCGTCACTCCGCACAATTAGGCTTGGCCCCGATGAGCGACACCGCGGAACACGACGCCCCCGAAGACCTCGACGGCACCACCGACGCCGACCGGGGGCCCGACGGAACACCCGAGGACACCGGCACCCTCGACGCCGGGATCGACGGCACCTCGGACGAAGCCGCCGAGGACGACGATGGTGACTCGGAGTACGACGAGGACGACTCGGAGGACGAAGACGACGAGCAGGACGAGGACACCGCGGGAGCGCCGACCGCCGCACCCGGCGGCCGCCCCGACCTCGGACAACTCCTCACCGCCGCCGTCGCGGCCGTCGGCGGCACCGAACGCCCCGGCCAGGTCCGCATGGCCGAAGCCGTCGCCGGCGCCGTCGCCCGCCGCGAGCACCTCCTCGTCCAGGCCGGCACCGGCACCGGGAAGTCGCTCGCGTACCTCGTCCCCGCACTGGCCGGCCGCCGCCGCGTCGTCGTCGCCACCGCCACCCTCGCGCTGCAGCGCCAACTCGTCGAACGCGACCTCCCGCGCACCGTCGACGCCCTCCACCCGCTGCTCCGCCGCCGCCCCACCTTCGCCACCCTGAAGGGCCGCAGCAACTACGTCTGCCTGCACCGCCTCCACGACGGCCCCCCGGACGACGGCGAAGTCCTCTTCGACCCCTCGCCCACCTCGCAGACCGGCCGCGACATCATCCGCATCCGCGACTGGGCCGACGACGACACCGAGACCGGCGACCGCGACGACCTCAGCCCCGGCGTCAACGACCGCGCCTGGGCCCAGGTCTCCGTCTCCTCCACCGAATGCCTCGGCGCCGCCAAATGCCCCTACGGGCAAGAGTGCTTCGCCGAACGCGCCCGCGAGATCGCCAAGCAGTCCGACATCATCGTCACCAACCACGCGCTGCTCGCGATCGACGCCCTCGAAGGCGCCCCCGTCCTCCCCGAGCACGAAGTCCTCGTCGTCGACGAAGCCCACGAACTCGCCGCCCGCGTCACCTCCGTGGCCACCGACGACCTCACCATCGGCAGCGTCGAACGCGCCGCCCGCCGCGCCGCCAAACTCGCCAACGAAAAGGCCGTCGACGCCCTCCAAGCCGCCGCCGAGGCCTACGCCAAGGCCATGAGCATGCGCGAACCGGCCCGCCTCGACGAACCCGACCCCGACCTCGGCTGGGCCCTCGCCGCGCTGCGCGACGCCAGCCGCGGGGTCATCACCTCGCTCGGCGAAGTACGCGACAAGTCGCTCACCGACGAAGACGCCGCCCGCCGCCAGGCCATGGCCGCCGTCCAGAACGTGCACGACACCTGCGAACGCATCCTGTCCGGCTCCCCGTACGACGTCCTGTGGATCGAACGCAGCGACCGCGTCGGACCCTCCCTGCGCATCGCCCCGCTCGCGGTGGCCGGACTCCTGCGCGAGTCGCTCTTCGGCGACCGCACCGTCGTCCTCACCTCCGCCACCCTCAAACTCGGCGGCGACTTCACCGGCGTGGCGCGCACCCTCGGCCTGAGCCCGGAAGGCCTCCTGCCCGAACCCGGCGAAGCCGTCCCGGTCGCCAAGGTCCTGGGCAAGCCCAAGCCTGCCCCGAAGACCAAACCGAAGGCGAAGAGCAAGACGAAGGCCGACGTCCCCGCCGACCTCGACGACGACATCGACCCGGACACCGACGCCGAACTCGCCCCCTGGCGCTCCATGGACGTCGGCTCGCCCTACGAATACCCCAAGCAGGGCATCCTCTACGTCGCCAAGCACCTGCCCCCGCCCGGCCGCGACGGCATGCACCCCGACACCCTCGACGAACTCGCCGAGCTCATCGAATGCGCAGGCGGCCGCACCCTCGGCCTCTTCTCCTCGCGCCGCGCCGCCGAAGCCGCCACCGAAGCCCTGCGCGAACGCCTCGACTTCCCCATCCTGTGCCAGGGCGACGACTCGCTCCCCGAACTCCTCAAGGCCTTCGCCGGCGACGTCCGCGCCTGCCTCTTCGGCACGCTGTCCCTGTGGCAGGGCGTCGACGTCCCCGGCCCCGCCTGCCAGCTCGTCGTCATGGACCGCATCCCCTTCCCGCGCCCCGACGACCCCCTCATGAGCGCCCGCGCCCACGCCGTCCACCAGGCCGGCGGCAACGGCTTCATGGCCGTCTCCGCCACCCACGCCGCCCTGCTCATGGCCCAGGGCGCCGGACGCCTGGTCCGCGCCGCCGACGACCGCGGCGTCGTCGCCGTCCTCGACTCCCGGCTGGCCACCAAGCAGTACGGCGGCTTCTTCCGGTCCTCCATGCCCGACTTCTGGTACACCACCGACCGCAACCAGGTACGCCGCTCGCTGTCCGCAATCGACGTCTGAGCAAGGCCCGTTCCCCGCCCGAAGAACTGACGGATCCTCACGCAGCAGGCGCCGCAAGGTGCTTCGTATTGTCGTAACGCGCCACGGCCGACCGCCGGCCACGCGCGGAGGACAAGGGGGACCATGTCGCAACCGCCCGGACCCTACGGTCCGCCACCAGGTCCGCCACCGGGGCCGCCGTCAGGGCCGCCACCCGGAGAACCCCTCGGACCCACCGGCGCGGGGGCCGGCGGGGACGGCGTACCGCCCTGGCAGCCCGGACCGCCCAGCCCCAGCCTCCCCGGCGTACCGCCACCGCCCGGACCGCCCGCGGCACCGACCACACCGCCGGGCGCGCCCTTCCCGGGCAGCCTGCCGGGCAGCAGCCCGCCGCCCGGCTCCGGAGGGATGGGCGGCCCGGTCGGCCCCGGCAGCCCGGTCGGCATGCCGCCCATGGGAGGCAGCCCGCCATACGGCCAACCCGCACACGGCACCCCGCCGATACCCCGCGCCCCGGGACGCGCCGCATCGCGCCGCTTCGTGGCCGCCGTCGCCGCCGTGGTCGCCCTCGTCCTCGTCGCCGGCGGCATCCTGGTCTGGCAATTCGCCCTCAAGGACGACGGCGGCGACGGCGGCAGCCCCGTCACCGACGGCAAGACCATGAAGCACGCCTGGAAGACCCCGCCCGGCGACGGCCGCGTCGAGACCCTCGGCGCCTGGACCTCCGGACAGCGCGTCATCACCGGCGACGCCAAAGCGATCACCGCCTACGACATCGCCGACGGCCGCGAAGCCGGCAGATTCACCCCGCCCACCGGCGAGTTCTGCGGCATGGCCACCAAAGCCTCCCAAGGCATCGGCATAGCCGCCTACGGACCGGCCGGAAAATGCGACATGACCGTCGCCATCGACCTCGCCACCATGCGCTCCGCATGGGAGCGCAAAAGCAAAGACGTGGCCAACTCCGACGACAAATTCCGGCGCGTCCAGACCGCCGTCGACGGCGACATCGCGGTGATCTCCACCAGCACCGGACTCAGCGCCTTCAACCTCAAGGACGGCGCCAAACGCTGGGACTGGTCGCCCACTTCGTCCGACGACGAAGGCGTCGACGGGCTGCGCGTGGAAGGCGGAACCGTCCTCGTCGAGCAGTCCTCGTACGAAAAGCAATCACCCGCCAACCTGATAGCGATCGACGCCGCCGACGGCAGCCGCCGCTGGTCCAAGAGCATTCCGCCGGCCGACGACGGATACGCCTGGCTGAACCTCGTGCACGCCGACCCGGTGGTCGTCGAAATCGCCCGCGGCGGCGACTACATACTCCAGTCCTACGACCGCGACGGGAAGCTCCGCGCGGAAATCCCCAGCCACGGTCCGGACGGCATGACCGACCCCAGGGACATGCGCAGCGCGCCCTACAATTCCGACTTCGACAGCGCGCCCTACTACTCGGTCGCGGTCGCCAAGAACACCCTCTACATCAAGACCGAACGGCGCGATCAGAAGCTCGGCGAAATCGTCCGGCTCGTCGCCTTCGACCTCGGTACCGGGAAAGCCCGGTGGAGCATGCCGATGGGCAAGGACGTCGCGGACATCGAAATCGTCGGCACCGACGCCTCCGGCGTCCTCGTCCTCGGCACCGGCCTCCCCGGGGCGCCCGGGCAGCTGATGGCCTTCAAGCACGAGGACGGCTCGTCGCTCGGCGCCCGGGCGGTCGACGGGAGGGCCCTGCTCGACGCCGCCGACTCGGCGATCTGGATGCTCAGCGAAGGACGCCTCATCGGCTTCACATGGCTCTCCAGGCCAGAGGTGCCCGGCCTGGTCGGCCTGGCCTGAACCGGCCGTCCTGGGCACCGCCCCAGGGCGTTGCAGCGCAACGGCGGCGGGG
>NZ_JAKFHA010000042.1 GCF_021502675.1 Yinghuangia soli | reverse complement strand
ATGGTTGGCCGCGGCGGGATCACCGGCCCGGCGTCGGCAGGCGAGTCGGCGGGGGAATCGGCCGGGGCCACCGCACGGGCTGCTGCCGCCGCGGCAGCCGCCGAAGCGGCCGCGGCCGCGGCCCGCGCCGGGTCGGCCGGTGCGGCGTCGCCGGGGCCGGAGTCCTCGGCTGCGGCCCCGGAGCCGACCTCGACGGTGGCCAGGTCGTCCGGCGAACCCGCCTTGGCGCCGCCGCCCTTGATCCAGGACGGCAGGCTGCCGCCGGCCGGCTCGAAGACGGTCGCCTCGGCATCCGGCGCCTGGGACCGGGTCTGCACCGGGATGTCGTCCCGGGTGTACGGCGGGATCTCGCCGAACGCGTCCACGGACTCCGCCTCGGGCGCCTCGGCCGCGGCGGGCTCGGGGGCCGCCGCGGGCAGGTCCTCGCGGGTCGCCGGGGGCACCTCGCCGAATGCGTCGACGGCGCCCGGACGGCTCGCGTCCTCGGCGTCGCGGGCGTCCTCGGTGTCCTCGGGGTCCGCGGTCTCCGCGTCGTCGTCCAGGGGCCGTTCGTAGAAGATGTCGATCGACTTGGGCGAGGCCGGCGAGCCGGTGTCCTCGGCCCGGTCCTCGTCCGCGGCACCGTACGGGTCGTCGTACGCGTCGTGCTCGTCCGGCTCGCCGAGGCCGCGGCGCGCCCGGCTGCCCGGGACCACCGCGGGCATCGCGAGCACGGTCAGGTCGTCCGGCGACACCGCGGGCCCGGCGGGCAGCGCCCCCGGCTCGCCGGCGGCCGGCAGCGCCTCGGGCGCCTCCGGGCGCACCGCGCCGAGGATGGCGGTCATCTCGGGCGCGTCGTACGGGTCTTCGAGGTCCGCGCCGGGCACCGCGAACGCCTCCTCGGAGACGTCCAGGCCCTCCGGCAGCAGCGTCTCGGGCACCAGCGAGGTCAGCCGCAGCACCGCGGTGCGGACCTCGGGCGGCGCGCCCTCGATGCCGACCACCGAGACCGTCTCCAGCGTGACCCGGGCCAGCTCCGACATCAGCGGGACGTCGGGCGCCTCCTCGGCGAGCCAGCGCACCACGGCTCCCAGGTCGCCGGTGGGCGGTGCGGGCATGCTCACCGGGCGCAGCTCGTCCTCGATGGCCTCGAGCAGGTCGCTCACCGGTCCGAGACCGGAGTCGTCGAGTGCCGGGACCTCCGGCTCGGCCACCGGGACCGGCAGCGGAGCCGGCACGGGCTCGGGCTCCGTCCCCGGGACGTCCGCGGGGACGTGGCGCTTGCTGATCCGGATGCCGCGCGAGGCAGGTGCCGCAGGCGCTGCGGCCTCGGCAGGTTCCGCGGCCCCGGCGTCCGCGGGGGAGCCGGAGGCGGCAGGGGAGTCCTGGGAGGCCTCGGGCTGCGGCGGCTCCGCAACCTCCGGGTCGGCCTCCGGCGCGGCTTCCGCGGGCGGGGCCGCGACCGCCTGGAACGCGGCCGAGCGCGCGGCGATCTCCTCGGCCGGCAGCAGCCCCAGCACCTCGGCGAACAACTGCGCGATGACCGGCCGGACCGTCGAGGTGCCGACCTGCGTCCAGTCGCCGATCTCCTGCACCGTCGCGGTCAGCAGGTCGGCCCAATCGGGGGTGCGGACCAGCACGTTCGTGCGTACGCCGTCGGGCCACTGGGACAGCCGGAAGTCGTTGCGGGCCAGCCACGCGGCCGGCAGGAGGTCGCCGAGCCGCAGGTGGCGCAGGTCCTCGTAGGCCAGGTCGGCCAGGCGCTGCGGCAGTTCCTCGGCGCCGATGGCCTCCACCGCGCGCGAGATCGGGACGCTCGTCCACCACGCGGGCGGCAGATCCGGGTGCCCCAGATGCCGGTCGACGCGGTCCGGCGACAGGAAGCGCAGGGCCGGGACAAAGTCGGCCAACGTGGCCTCGAGCCGTGGCTGCATGCGGATCCTCCGTGACGCGGACGCTTCTGTTGCCGCTTCTGTGCCGACGGTAGCGCCCGCGCAGGCGGTCGGCACAGGGCGGCCGCACCGTACGCACCACCCGGCATGCGGGACGTCGCAGCATCCCGGTTGGTTCCCGCCCGGGACCCTCCCGTGCCTGGTCAGGGGTGGAACCGGCCGCAGAAGCGAGGGCGGGACCGGAGGCGGGGCCGGATGCGGCCCCGGGACCCGCGCGGCGGCCGCACTCCTCGGGTACTACGTACCGCGGGCCGCGCCCGGTTCCCCGGCGGCGGGCTCCGCGGCCGGCGCCGGTCCGGCCGGGACCGTGCGGCGGATCACCACGACGCCCTTGTCCAGGTCGATCGGACCCGGGCCGCCGTGCTCGTGGTCGTCGTCGCGGGCGAGCGCGAGCCGGTTGTGCTCGTCGTTCGTGTGCTTGCGTCCCGGGCTGAACAGCTCCTCGAATATGCCGCCGATCACTGTCGCCTCCTTGCCGTCCGCGGCCGGCCTGCCACCGGTCCACGCCCCACCGTACGCGCCGTCGCCACCCTTGTGCGCCGGGCGTGCGCCCCCGCGTGCCCGGAGACCGCCCGCACAACAACCGGACAGCACTCATCCGAGTCTCTTACCGCCAACGAGGTTTCGCGGAGCGTCGGCCAGTCGATCTCATTTACAAGGGACTTACGCGCGGAGACCCGGGGGAGCCGGGCGGCATCCGCGGACCCGACCGCTGCACACCGGCACACGGGCACACGCGAACACGGACAAGAACACGGACAAACGGGAACGCAGGCATACGGGCACACGGGCACACCGACACGACGATCGGCTTGAGCGAGCACCACGCGCACGGCGAACAGCGCACGATCCGGCGATCAGGGGGAGTTGTGGGCGAGACCGCACCGCTGCGGCAGCACGGGGAGACAAGGTCCGAGGCAGCAGAACCGCTCCACCCGCAGACGCACCCGCCGGCCCCGCCGCCGACCGCCCCCGGCGGCCGTCCGCAGACCGTGCCGCGGCAGCAGCCCGGCCACACCACCGTCGTCCTGTCCCTGCACCTGCCCGCCACCGTCGAAGCCGTGCCGCGGGCCCGGCACGCGCTGCGCGGCTCGGTCCGCGCCGACATCGCCGCCGAACCCCTGGACACCCTGGAGCTCCTGGTCTCCGAACTGGTCACCAACGCGGTCCAGCACGCCCCGCAGACCTCGACGGTCACCGTCGAACTGCTGCGCACCGGCCGCACGCTGCGCATCGCGGTCACCGACGCCGGCGCGCTGCTGCCCCGGCCGCGCACCCCGGTGCAGTCCGCCGACGAGCACGGCCGCGGCCTCATGCTGGTCGAGGCGCTCGCCGAGGACTGGGGCAGCCGCCCGGTGCCCGGCGGCAAGGTCGTGTGGTGCGACGTGGACGTGCTCACCGCCTGAACCGCGGTGAACCGCCCTGCCCCGTTTGCAGGCGCGGTTGCGGAGCGTTCTAGATCCGGCCCGAGAAGGTGTCGCACGAGGCCATGTCGCCGGTGCGGTATCCCTGCGTGAACCACTGCTGCCGCTGGGCCGCCGAGCCGTGCGTCCAGCTCTCCGGGTTCACCCGGCCCTGGAACTCCTGCTGGATCCGGTCGTCGCCGACCGCGGCCGCGGCGTCCAGGCCGTCCGCGATGTCCTGCTCGGTCAACTGGCTGATCAGCGGGGCGGCGCCGTTCGCCTGCGGCCGCGTGGCGTTCTTGGCCCAGACCCCGGCGTAGCAGTCGGCCTGCAGTTCGAGGCGGACCGCGCCGCTCTGCGGGCCCTGCCGGTCGTTGCCGACCTTGGCCATCTGGCCGGTGAGGTTCTGGATGTGGTGCCCGTACTCGTGAGCGATGACGTACGCCTCGGCGAACGGGCCGCCCTTCGCGCCGAACTTGGTGCGCAGGTCCTTGAAGAAGCCCAGGTCGATGTACACCTTGTTGTCGGCCGGGCAGTAGAACGGGCCGACCGCGGAGGTGGCGCCGCCGCACGCGGTGCTCACCGACCCGCTGAAGAACCGGGTGGGGGCGGCCGTGTAGCGGCCGCCCCGGGCGGCGAACTCGGTGGACCAATAGGCCTGCGCACTGTTGACCACGCCCACGATGCGGCAGTCGTCGCGGGCATTGGCGTCCTTGCCCGACCGGCAGGACTCGTCCAGCGCCTGATTGTCGGCCGGGAGGCTGCTGCCCCCGCCGCCGTCCGAGAGGCCCAGCTGGTCCGGGCTGATGCCGAAGATCAGGGCGACGATCACCACGAGGATGCCCGCGCCGCCGCCGATCATCTTCCCGCTGGGGCGGCCGCCGCCGCGCGATCCCCGGGAGTCCTCGATCTGCGACGTGTCGAGATCGGCGTCGTCGTTGAACTGCATGAGGACCACCGTTCGGGACGCGGGCTGCGGAGCTGACCAATACCCGTTTGTCCGAATTTAAAGGTGATCATGGCGCCCGGCCACGCGAGACCGCGGACCCAGGGCGCGTCGGAGGGCGCATCCGAAGGGCCGCTAGACTGATACGTATGGTCGAGGCTGTCAATCCGCTGCGTGACCGCGGGGTCTATTAGGGGCAGGCGGCCCGCCGCCCTGATCTCCCCTTGCCCCTGACCGCCGGATTCCGCGTCCGGCCCGATCTGGAGTCACGTCCCCGACATGATCAATGCCACCGCCGTCGAACTGCGCGCGGGCGCCCGCATCCTCCTCGAATCGGCGACCTTCCGGGTCGCCCCCGGCGACCGCATCGGCCTGGTCGGCCGCAACGGCGCCGGCAAGACCACGCTGACCAAGACGCTGGCCGGCGAGACGCAGCCTGCGGCCGGCGCCATCGCGCGGTCCGGCGAGGTCGGCTACCTGCCGCAGGACCCGCGCACCGGCGACCTGGACGTCCTGGCCACCGACCGCATCCTGTCCGCCCGCGGCCTGGACGCGGCGATCAACGGCATGCGTGCGGCCGAGCACACGATGTCGACCGCGACCGGCGAGGCGCGCGACAAGGCCATGCGCCGCTACGCCCGGCTGGAGACCGAGTTCCTCACCAAGGGCGGCTACGCGGCCGAGGCCGAGGCGGCCACCATCGCGGCCAGCCTGGGTCTGCCGGACCGCATCCTGTCGCAGCCGCTGCACACCCTCTCCGGCGGCCAGCGCCGCCGCGTCGAGCTGGCCCGCATCCTCTTCTCGGACGCCGACACGCTGCTCCTCGACGAGCCGACCAACCACCTCGACGCCGACTCGATCGTGTGGCTGCGCGACTTCCTGAAGACGTACAAGGGCGGCTTCATCGTCATCAGCCACGACGTGAACCTGGTCGAGGCGTGCGTCAACAAGGTGTTCCACCTGGACGCCAACCGCACCACGCTGGACGTCTACAACGTCGGCTGGAAGCAGTACCTCCAGCAGCGCGAGACCGACGAGCGCCGCCGCAAGCGCGAGCGCGACAACGCCGAGAAGAAGGCCGCGACCCTCATGTCGCAGGCCGACAAGATGCGCGCCAAGGCCACCAAGACCGTCGCCGCGCAGAACATGGCACGCCGCGCCGAGAAGCTGCTCTCCGGCCTTGAAGGCGTCCGCAAGGCCGACAAGGTCGCCAAGCTGCGCTTCCCGGACCCGGCGCCGTGCGGCAAGACGCCGCTCATGGCGTCCGAGCTGTCCAAGTCGTACGGCTCGCTGGAGATCTTCACGGACGTCGACCTGGCCATCGACAAGGGCTCGCGGGTGGTCATCCTCGGCCTCAACGGCGCCGGCAAGACCACGCTGCTGCGCCTGCTCGCGGGCGTGGAGACGCCGGACACCGGGCAGATCGAGCCGGGCCACGGCCTCAAGCTCGGCTACTACGCGCAGGAGCACGAGACGCTCGACCCGGACCGCTCGGTGCTGGAGAACATGCGTTCCGCGGCCCCCGACCTCGACCTGGTCGAGGTGCGCAAGGTGCTCGGCTCGTTCCTGTTCTCCGGGGACGACGTCGACAAGCCGGCCGCGGTGCTCTCCGGCGGCGAGAAGACCCGCCTCGCGCTCGCCACGCTGGTGGTGTCGGCGGCCAACGTGCTGCTGCTCGACGAGCCGACCAACAACCTGGACCCGGCCAGCCGCGAGGAAGTCCTCGGTGCGCTGCGGTCCTACAGCGGTGCGGTCGTGCTCGTGACGCACGACGAGGGCGCCGTCGAGGCGCTGCAGCCGGAGCGCATCATCCTGCTGCCGGACGGCGTCGAGGACCTGTGGAGCGAGGACTACGCGGACCTGGTGGCGCTGGCCTGACCGTCCGCGGAGCCGGCCCCGGGCGGGGCCGGCGCGCCGCGCTCACCCGCGAGATCGCCAGGGGCACGCCGTACGGCGTGCCCCTTTGGCATGCCGCAAGGATTCCCTCACGAAATCCTCACAAGAGGAATGCGAAACTCCGTTCCGCCCACGGCAGTTCCCAACCGGTCGATCAGCCACGCTCAGCAAGGTCGCGAACGTCGTGGGTGACCAGCGGCTTTGTCGCGTAACAGCGGACACGGTCAAGGAATTCCCCGCGGAACCCGGGCTTCCGGACGATGGATCTTGCGCACCGGCGGCCCGGGAAGGCCGCAGCCTGCCGCCCACGGGCTCGTCGGAATCACTGGCCTTGCCGCCCGCGAGGGGTGATCATGGGAAGCCAGAGCGCACTTCCTACGAGGAGGCACGTGTGGCCGAGACTCTGAAGAAGGGCAGCCGGGTGACCGGCGCCGCGCGCGAAAAGCTCGCGGCCGACCTGAAGAAACAGTACGACTCCGGCGCCAGCATCCGCGCACTCGCGGAGGCGACGGGCCGTTCCTACGGCTTCGTGCACCGCATGCTGAGCGAATCGGGGGTGACCCTGCGCGGAAGGGGCGGGGCCACGCGCGGCAAGACCCGGGCGACGTCTTCCTGAGTCCACCCGGGCTCCACCCGTAGCTTCACCTGGTTCCATCCGTACGGCACCGCACGGCACTTCGCGTCCTGCCGGGCGACTGCACCTTCGTACCACTGCATTTCTGCACTGCCGCACCGCCCAGTGCCCGACGGACCGCGCCATCCGAGCTCATCAGCGCAACCAGTGCCATCCAGCGTCATCCAGTACCGCCCGACGGCTCGAACAAGTTACCAGCCGGTACCACCTCTCACGTGCGGCCACCCGACCTCATACCGTAGGCCGGGTGGCCGGTCTCGGCCCAGCCCGGACCGCCCCTCGGCCCGGACCCGATTCCTCGCGTGGAGGTAGAGCATGTCGGAGAACGTCCGTCTGGAACTGACGGGCCCACTTGCCGTGGTGACCCTGGCCAATCCGGACCGGCGCAACGCGCAGACGCCCGCCACCTGGCGGGAGCTTGCCGGGATCGGGCGCTCGTTGCCCGGTGACGTCCGCGCGGTCGTGCTCCGGGGCGAGGGCACCTCCTTCTCGGCTGGGCTCGACCGCCGCCTGTTCCCCGGCGGCGGTGGCGTTCCGGGCGAGGCCGCGCTGACCGACCTGGCCGCCCAGGACGCGGCCGGGCTCGACGCGGCCATCGCCTCCTTCCAGGAGGCGTTCACCTGGTGGCGACGGCCGGACCTGGTCTCCATCGCGGCGGTGCAGGGCCACGCGGTGGGGGCCGGGTTCCAGCTCGCGCTCGCCTGCGATCTGCGGGTCTGCGCCGACGACGTGCAGTTCTCGATGGCCGAGACCTCGCTCGGCCTGGTCCCCGACCTGGCCGGCACCAAGCCGCTGGTCGACCTGGTCGGCTACGCCCGCGCGCTGGAGATCTGCGTCACGGGCCGCCGCATCGGCGCGGCGGAGGCGGCCGCCCTCGGCATCGCCACCAGCGTGGTGCCGCGCGCAGACCTGGACGCCGCGGCGACCGACCTGGCCAAGGCGCTGACCGCCGCCCCGCGCGATGCGGTGGTGGAGACCAAGGCCCTTCTGCAGGGCGCCGCTTCGCGCTCGTACGACGAGCAGCGGGCGGCCGAGCGCGAGGCGCAGGCGCGCCGGCTCAAGGACCTGCTGGGCGCGGGGGAGTAGCAGCCCGACGGCTTCCGGCGGCGCGTACCGGTCCCTTCCGATGCGTGCCGCCGGACCCTTGGGCCGGGGCCGACGGGGCCGGCGCGAGCCAGGCACCGGGTAGGCACCCGGAAGGTTTTCCCCCGGTGCGGCGTTCGGGTCCATGCTGATCCGTACTCCTACGCATGTCCCGGACAAGGGGGAATGACGACGCATGATGCCTGGCGGCTCCCTGGGGGTTTCCCCGCGGTCCTGGTCCAAGGACGGCTCGGTGGTCAAGCAGAAGCTGGCCCCCGGCACGGTCCGGCGGGTCGGCGCGTTCGCGCGCCCGTTCCGCGGCCAGATCACCGCGTACCTGGTCCTCGTCGTGATCGACGCGGTCCTGATGGTCCTGCCCCCGCTGCTCGCCCAGCGCATCGTCGACGACGGCGTCCTCGGCCACGACGCGGGCCTGGTGACCACGCTCGCGCTGACCGTGGCCGGCATCGCGCTGGTCGCCGCGGCCGTCGGCCTCGCCGAACGCTGGTACTCGGCGCGCATCGGCGAGGGCTCGATCTACGCCCTGCGCACCCAGGTGTTCGGCCACGTGCAGCGCATGCCGGTGGCGTTCTTCACGCGCACCCAGACCGGGGCGCTCATCTCGCGGCTGAACAACGACGTCCTGGCCGCGCAGCGCGCCTTCACCTCCACGCTGGCCGGCACCGTCTCCAACCTGGTCAGCCTGGTCCTGGTCGCGGGCACCATGTTCTACCTGGCCTGGGAGATCACGCTCGTCTCACTGGTGCTGCTGCCGCTGTTCATCCTCCCGGCCAAGTGGATCGGCCGCCGCCTGCAGGCGCTGACCCGCGAGCAGATGCAGCTCAACGCCGAGCTGTCGACCGTGATGACCGAGCGCTTCAACGTCTCCGGCGCGATGCTCGCCAAGATCTTCGGGCGGCCCGCGGAAGAGGACGCGGTCTTCTCCGCGCGGGCCGGCCGGGTCCGCGACATCGGCATCCGCATCGCCCTGGTCAACCGGGTCTTCGCGACCGCGCTCACGCTCGTCGCGGCACTCGCCACCGCGCTGGTCTACCTGATCGGCGGGCACCTGGCGGTGGACGGCAAGCTGACCGTCGGCACCCTGGTCGCGCTGACCGTGCTGCTCGGCCGGCTGTACGGGCCGCTCACCGCGCTCGCCAATGTGCGGGTCGACGTCATGACCGCGCTGGTCAGCTTCGAGCGGGTCTTCGAGGTGCTCGACCTCGACCCGATGATCGCCGACAAGCCGGACGCCGCGGTGCTGCCGGCCGATGCGGCGCGCGTCGAGTTCGACCGCGTCTCGTTCCGCTACCCGGCCGCCGACGAGGTGTCGCTGGCCTCCCTGGAGTCGGTCGCGGTCCTCGACCGCACGCGCGGCGAGCAGGTGCTCGACGACGTCTCCTTCAGCGCCGAACCCGGGCAGATGATCGCCCTCGTCGGGCCGTCCGGGGCCGGCAAGACCACCATCACGAGCCTGCTCGCCCGGCTGTACGACACCACCGCGGGCGCGGTCCGGATCGGCGGGCACGACGTCCGCGACGTCACGCTGGCCTCGCTGCGCGATGCGGTCGGGGTGGTGACCCAGGACTCGCACATGTTCCACGACACCATCCGCGGCAACCTGCTCTACGCGCGCCCGGACGCCGCCGAGCCCGACCTGTGGGCGGCGCTGCGCGCGGCCAACATCGCCGAGCTGGTGGAGGGGCTCCCGGACGGCCTGGACACCGTGGTCGGCGAGCGCGGCCACCGGCTCTCCGGCGGCGAGAAGCAGCGGCTGGCCATCGCCCGCCTGCTGCTCAAGGCACCGCGCGTGGTGGTGCTCGACGAGGCCACCGCGCACCTGGACTCGGAGTCCGAGGCCGCGGTGCAGAGCGCGCTCGCCAACGCCCTGCGGGGGCGCACCGCGCTGGTCATCGCACACCGGCTCTCCACGGTCCGGGACGCCGACCAGATCCTCGTGGTCGACGGCGGCCGCATCGCGGAACGCGGCCGCCACGAGGAACTGCTGGCCCGGGGCGGCACCTACGCTGACCTGTACCACCGCCAGTTCCGCGACCCGGACGACGCGGCGCCCGCCGACGCCGGCCCGGACGACGGCCTGGACCCGTACGAAGAACCGGCCCGCATCGCAGGCTGAGCAAAGAGGCCGACCGGCACGGGTCGGTGCCCGGCTCGGTGGGACTCAGGTCTGCGCGGGTTCGTCGAGCCAGACGATTTTCACGTCCACCTGGATGCTGTCGGCCGGCGCCCCCAGCACCTTGGGGGCGGCTTTGGCGATGCGGGCGCGTACGCGGTCCGCGGCGGCGTGCAGCGCGATCCCGTAAGCGACCGCGATCGACACGATCACCGTGGTCGTACCGGACTTCTCGTCGGTGCGGACCAGGCAGCTGCGCGAGCGGACGCCCGGTTCGGCGTCGGCCGCCTCGCGCAGTGCGCGGGACTCCGGGGCCTCACCCAGACCCAGCGCGGCCTCCAGGCCGGCCAGGCCGCCGCGCTTCGCGGCCGGGGCGGCCGGCGAATGCGCGTCCTTTGCGGGGGCGGTGCCGGCCGCCGGGCTTGCCGCGGTGGCGGCCAGCAGTGCGGTCGCGGTCGGCATGGAGCCGGCCGCGAGCAGTTCCGCAGCGGTCGGCATCGCGGTGGCGGCGTCGTCCGAAGCTTCGGTTCGTCCCATGGTGGCCTCTTCATCCGGCGTCATCCGGCATCGTCCGGCATCGTCTGGCAGCGGTCCCGCACGTTCATCCGAACGCTGCCCCGTTCACACGGCGCGTGCACTCTCGTGCCAAGGAACGGTGGTTCGGTCCCTGTTCCGGCGGCGAACTGCTCATAACCTTGGTACAGGTGTGACGACCCGTGGATAGGGCATGTGCAGGTTCGGACACCAGGGGGAAAATCCTATGGCGAAGGGAAGTGCGTCGATGGCGGACACGACGACCCAACGGAGCGGATCGCAGGCGGTGGAGAAGGAGGGGGCGGAGCGCGTCCCGGGGCAGGGGCGTTCTACCGAGGTGGCGAGGTTGACCTCCGATCGGGGGCGAACGTCCATCGCGGACGGCGTGGTCGCCAAGATCGCGGGCATCGCGGCCCGCGACATCTCCGGCGTCTACGCGCTGGGCAGCGGCGCGGCGCGTGCGTTCGCCGCGGTGCGCCAGCGGGTCCCGGGCGGCAAGCCCAACGTGGCGCAGGGCGTCAGCGTCGAGGTCGGCGAGAAGCAGTGCGCCGTGGACCTGGCCATCGTGGTCGACTACGGTGTGCCGATCGCCGAACTGGCGGCGGCGGTGCGGGAGAACGTCATCACTTCGGTCGAACGCATGACGGCGCTCGAGGTCGTCGAGGTCAACATCTCGGTCGACG
The DNA here is from genome assembly GCF_021502675.1 of Yinghuangia soli. GTDB lineage: Bacteria > Actinomycetota > Actinomycetes > Streptomycetales > Streptomycetaceae > Yinghuangia > Yinghuangia soli. The sequence continues at coordinate 63,087 of NZ_JAKFHA010000042.1, read as the reverse complement.
ACATCCACATCGAGCACGAAGGCGAAAGCGACCGCCAGCTTCAGTGAACGGGCGGCCCGACGGTGAAATCTGATCCGGATGACCTTGAACGCCGTGAACTGCTGCGGGAATACCGGGAGTTCATCAAGACCCGGCATCCGGACCGGGGTGGCGACCCCGCGGAGTTCGTCGCCGGGCTGGTGCGGTACCGGGCCCTGCTCGCCCCTGGGGCGGCGGGGCCCGTGCCCGGCCAGGGAGCGCCGGCCGCAGCGGAGACGACGGTGTACCGGCGTGGGTCCCTGCCCGCGCAGATGTGGCGGGCGATCATGGAGCGGCACCGGCGGCGGCAGAATCCGCGCGTCCGGTGAGCGCGACCCGGACGCGAAGCACGCGACGTAGGAGTAGGTAGTCATGAGCACACCCATCGTGGGCCTGCTGGTCGGCATGGCCCTCGGCCTGGCCGCCGCGCTCGGCGGATTCGGGGCGTTCCTCCTCGTTGCCGCACTGGGCGCGGTGGGCTTCCTGGCCGGCCGTTACTTCGACGGCGACCTGGACCTGAGCGAGCTGTTCTCGTCGCGCGGCCGGCGCCGCTGATGGCGCATTCGCGCATCGACGGCCCCTCGCATCTGGAGCCGCCCGCGCCGCCCGCCTACCGCGGCTCGCTGCGCATCGGCGAGCGCGTGGTGGAGAAGATCGCGGCCCGCGCGGCCCGCGAGGCGACCGGCACGGCCGCCCCCGACACCAAGCTGCGCGACCCCAAGGCCGGCGTGAAACTGCGCAACGACCACGCGACCGTGCGGCTGGACCTCGACGTGCCCTACCCCGGGCCGGTCAAGGACATGGCCGGTGCGGTCCGGCAGCGCGTCCGGTCCGACGTGGAGCGCCTCACCGGCATGCCGGTGGTGCGCATCGACGTGGTGGTCGGCCGGATGACCCGGATCGGCAAGGGCAGGAGGCGCGTGCAGTGAACGTGCTCGACGCGCCCCTGGACAAGCCGGGGCAACCGGGCGGCCCCGGAGACCCCGCCGACCCGGGACAGCCGGACGACCCGAACGGCCCCGCGGAAGCCGGCCCCGGAGCCGTCGCCCGCAAGCCGCGCCGCGCCTGGTCGCCGCGCGGCTTCGTGGCCGCGCTGACCGCGCTGGTGCTCGGCGGCGCGGCCGGCGTGCTGCTCTACTTCGGCATCGCGGCCCGCCTGGAGCGCACCCCGCAATGGGCATACGACACGCTCGACTGGGTGCAGACCCACAAGTGGTCGGAGCAGTCCGTGTGGGTCGGCGGCGCGATCGCCGCGGTGCTCGGCCTGTGGCTTCTCGTCCTGGCCTGGACCCCGGGGCGGCGGCATCTGCTGCCGCTGCAGCCGGTCGGCCCGGACATGACCGCGTACATGACCCGGCGTACCGCGGGCAACCTGCTGCGGCACACCGCACTGTCCTCCACCGGCGTCCTGGACGCACGGGTCCGCGTGACGCGCCGCAAAGCGGTGCTCCGCGTCGACTACCACTTCCGGGACCCCGACGAACTGCACGACGAGCTGGAGACCGCGCTGCGCGCGCGGGCGGACGCCCTGCTGCTCGCCCGGGTGCCGCGCGTCGACGTCCGGCTCCAGCCCTCCAGCGGGAGGTGACGGGACCTCATGCGCCGTATCGCGAACCGCATCCTGCTCACCGTGGTCGGCCTCGGCCTGCTGGTCGGCGGCCTGGCCGTGGTGGCCCGCTCGCGCGGCTGGCTGCACGACCAGCTGGGCGACCTGCTGCGCACCCGCGACAAGCCGCTGATCACGCCGAGCCAGACCGAGCGGCTGACCGACGAGAGCTGGTGGTGGTGGGTCGCCTTCGGCGTCCCCGGACTGCTGCTGGTCATCTGCCTGTGGTGGTTCTTCGCGCAGTTCCGGCGCCGCCCGGTGCGGGTCATCCGGGTCGCCGACACGTCCGAGGACGCCGGCGGCGGACCGTCCGGCCTCGGCACCGGCTTCGGCCTGGTCGGCGACGACGCGGACACCATCACGGTCAGCGGCTACGCCCTGGCCGACGCGATCGCCGACGACCTGGCGCGCATCCCGGGCGTCGAGTCCGCGCACGCCCAGCTGGTGGTCCGGCGGCCCGGTCCCAAGCTCAAGCTGGCCATCCGCACCGAGGCCGGCGCCGAACCGCGCGACGTCCTGCTCGCGGTCCAGGACGAGGTCGTCGAGCACGGGCGGGACGCCGTCGAACTGCACCGGCTGCCGGTCGAGGTCGAGCTGCGCAACGCCGGCGGCCTGCCGCGCCGCCATCTGCAGTAGCCGCGCCGCGAACGCCCCTGGATGCGGCGTCCCTGGACCGGGGACGCCGCATCGTCCGGGTCAGAGGCCGCGCAGCGCGCCGCCGTCGACCGGCACCATGATCCCGGTCAGGTACGACGCGGCCGGGGACAGCAGGAACGCCGCGGTGCGGCCGAACTCCTCCGGCGCGCCGTACCGGCGCAGCGGGATGCCCGCCTCCTGCCGGGCCCGGGCCGCCGCGGCGTCGCCGGACAGCGCGTCCAACTCCCGGACCCGGTCGGTGTCGATGCGCGCGGGCAGCAGCCCGACCACCCGGATGCCGCGCGGCCCCAGTTCGTCGGCCAGCGTCTTGGCGGCCATCGCCAGTCCGGGCCGCAGGCCGTTCGACACCGCGAGGCCCGGGATCGGCTCCGCGACCGAGGCGGACAGCACGAAGCCGATCACACCCTCGCCCTCCGGGCCCGCCCCGCTGCGGTCGCCCATCGCCTCGGCGGCCGCCCGGGCCAGCCGGATCGCGCCGAGGAAGACCGACTCGAACGCATCGCGCCACTGGTCGTCCGCGACGCCCAGCACCGAGCCTGCGGGCGGCCCGCCCACGCTGACCAGCACGCCGTCCAGCCGGCCGAACCGGGCGACCGCGGCGGCGACCAGGCGCTCGGCGCTCCCGGAGTCGGCGTTGTCCGCGGCGATCCCGATGACCTCGGGGAGCCCGCCCAGTTCCGCGGCGGCCTTCGCGGCGTTCTCCTCGCTCCGGCCGCTGACCACCACCCGGGCGCCGTCGTCGACGAGCACCCGTGCGGTGGCGAATCCGAGGCCGCGGGTGGCACCGGTGACGAGGTAGACGCGATCGCGAAGTCCAAGATCCATGGCGCCATTCTCGCGCCCCGCGGAACCGCCCGTCACTGCCCCGAGGCGGTGACACGGTGGTGCGGAGGGCGGCGCGCGCCGGAGCCCCGCGCGCGCCTGCCGCGCGGGGTCCGGCACTTCCGCCCGGCGGTCAGGCCGGGACGACGAGCGTGCGGGCGCCGCGGCCCTCGCGCATCGCGGCGAACGCCCCGTCGATGCCGTCCAGTCCGATGCGCGCGGTGACCAGCGCGCCGAGGTCGATGCGGCCCGCCGCGACATGCTCGACCAGCCGCGGGACGTCGCGCACCGGGTCGGTCGAGCCGTAGACGCAGCCGGTCAGCGTGCGGGCGAAGTGGAAGAGTTCGAGCGCGCTGAACTCCACCTTGTCGTCCTTGCCGCCCACCCCGACGACCGTCGTCATGCCGCCGCGCCGGGTCAGCCCCCACGAGGCCCGGATGGTCGCGGCCCGGCCCACGCACTCGAAGGCGTGGTCGACACCGCGGCCGCCGGTCAGCGCCCGGACCCGCTTGGCCAGGTCGGGCGCGGGCTCCAGGGCGTCGGTCGCGCCCATCGACAGCGCCAGCTTGCGCTTGTCCTCGTCCGGGTCGACCGCCACGATCACCGAGGCGCCGGCCACCCGCGCCCCCTGCACCGCGGACAGGCCCACGCCGCCCAGGCCCACCACCGCGACGGACGCCCCGGCCGGGACCTGCGCGGTGTTCCACACCGCGCCCGTGCCGGTGGTCACCGCGCAGCCCAGCAGCGCGGCCTCCGCCAGGTCCGCCCCGTCCGGCAGCCGCACCACGCCGGCCGCCGGGACCACCGTCTCCTCGGCGAAGGTCGCGGTGCCCAGCCCCGGCAGCACGTCCGTGCCGTCGGCGAGCTTCGCGTACGGGACGCGCCCGGCGTCCATCGCCTTGACGCACAGATGCGGCTCGGCGTTCGCACAGAACCAGCACGCACCGCACGGGGGCGCCCAGATCAGCAGCACGGGATCGCCCGCGGACACGTGCGTCACCCCGTCGCCGACCGCGACGACCGTCCCCGAGCCCTCGTGCCCGAGGACGACCGGGAACGCCTGGTCCAGCGTCCCGTCGAGCAGCGACAGGTCCGAGTGGCACACCCCCGACGCGGCGATCCGCACCCGCACCTGGCCGGGGCCCGGTGCGGGCAGCTCGATCTCCTCGACGCGCACCTGCTGTCCGACCCCGTGCAAAACCGCTGCGAGCACCATGGCCCCTCCGCTTCTTCCGCCGGTCCCGCCGGCCCCGTTGGTGGTCTCTGGTCTGGCCGCTTGCCTTATTGACGTGCCGTCAGATCCGGCCGGTGGCTACTCTCGACGCCATGAACACCGCCGTCCGGGACTGGATCCGGGCTTCCGATTCCATCACGGTGCTGACCGGCGCCGGTATCTCCACCGACTCCGGGATCCCCGACTACCGCGGGCCGCAGGGCGTGTGGACCAAGAACCCGGGCATGGAGAAGCTCGTCCAGCTCGACACCTACATGGCCGACGAGGACATCCGCCGCCGCTCCTGGCTGGCCCGGCGCGACACGGTGCTGCGCACCGCGGAGCCCAACGGGGGGCACCGCGCGCTGGTCGACCTGGAGCGCTCCGGGCGCCTGGTCGGCCTCATCACGCAGAACGTCGACGGCCTGCACCTGAAGGCCGGCAGCAGCCCCGAGAAGGTCATCGAGCTGCACGGCACGATGACGATGGTCCGGTGCACCGACTGCGACGCGCGCACCACGCTGGCGGAGAACCTGGCGCGCGTCGAGGCGGGCGAGGGCGACCCGCGCTGCACGGTCTGCGGCGGCATCCAGAAGACCGCGACGATCATGTTCGGCGAGAACCTCGACCGGCGCGTGCTGGAGCGGGCCGCGATCGCTTCCCAGGTCTGCGACCTGTTCCTCGCGATCGGCACTTCGCTGCAGGTCGAACCGGCCGCGTCGCTGTGCCGGGTGGCCCGGGAGGCGGGCGCCAAGCTGGTCGTCGTCAACGCCGAGAAGACGCCGTACGACCGGTCTGCCGACGCGGTCCTGCGCGAGCCGATCGGCGAGGTCCTGCCGGAGCTCGTGGCCGGCCTGGAGCCTGCCGCGGGCTGACGCGCGAGCCGGCCCGCGGGCCGGTCCCCGGGTCAGGCGCGCGGGGCGGGGACGCCGGCGGGCTCGGGCTCCGGCCCGCCCCCGGCCTCCGCCCCGCCGTCTGCCTCGTCCGGGGCCTCGGCGTCCAGTGCGGCGATCTCGGCCTCCAGATCGGCCGCCTCGCGCCGGACGATCTTGATCCACATGACGATCAGCGCCACCACGAAGATCCACCACTGCACCGCGTACGCCAGGTTCAGGCCGGTGTCCTCGGCATCGGGCAGCGGCAGCGCGGTCGGCGCCTCGGCCGGCTTCGGGTCCTGCTCGGCGAGCTGCCCGTAGCCGCCGTACACCGCGGTGCCCAGCTGCTCGGCCAGTTCCGCGGAGTCGATCCGCATGATCTGGCCGTCCGGCAGCCCGTCGCGGTTCTTGATGCCGCTGCGCCCGGCGGTCTCCGACGGCCGGGCCCGCACCGTGACGGTGACCTGCCCGGTCGGGGCCGGGGGTACGTCGGGTCGGGCCGCCGCGGTCGAGGCGTTGGCCACCCAGCCCCGGTTGACCAGCAGCGTCGGGCCTTCCGCGGTGACGAACGGGGTCACCACGTAGAAGCCCAGCTCCTTGTCCAGCGACCGGTTGCGGACCAGGAACTCACGGGACTGGTCGTACCGCCCCGTCGCGGTCGCACGGCGCCACTTGTCCTCGGACGGCACGTCGCGGCCGACCGCGAAGAGGTCGCCGGCCGGCACCGGGGCCTGCCCCCGGTTCGCGCTCACTCTGTCGTTGCGCTCGACCTTGGCCTCGTAGCGGTGGAGCTGCCAGAACCCGAGTTCGACCATCACCGGGATCAGCAGCACCACCAGCAGGTTGAGGGCCAGCCAGCGGGGCGTCAGCAGGAAGCGGTACACGGGACAAGACGGTACTCCGCGTCGGCGCCGCCGCCGGGCCGGACCCCCGGAAGGCGGCGGTTCCCGGCCCCGCGCGGCGCCCGCGGGCCGGGCCGGTCAGACCGGGCGGCCGTCCGCGTCCCGGATCCCGTCCAGCGCCAGGTTGGCCACCACCGGCCCGTCCGCGGTCATGGTCACCAGCGTGACGTGGTCCACGTTGCCCGGGTCGCCCTCGCCGAAGACCCACGTGCCGCCGGTCGGGCCGAGCCTGATGTGCGCGCGCCCGTCGATCTCGGTACCGCGGTAGTTGTGCACATGCCCGGAGAACATCGTGTACGGCCGGTCCCCGAGCGCCTTGCGGAGCCGGTGGAACGCCGGATGCCCCTCGCCCTGCCACAGCGGCATGTGCATGATCACGAACGTCCAGCGGGCATCGGCATGCTCGGCCAGCACCTGCTCGGCGTACCCGAGCTGGTCCTCGGACAGGCCCGCGGCGGCCGGCGCCCCGTTCCAGTCCACCGACGCCTCGTACGCCTGCCGGATCAGCTCCTCGTCGCCGCCCGCCGCGGCGAGCCGCTCCTGCATCCGGGCGAAATCCGCGGGCTCCATCGGCACTTCCGGGTCCTGCGTGTTCAGCACCAGAAAGAGCGTGCCGCGGTAGCGGAAGTGGTAGTGGAACGCGCCGAACCGGTCCAGCCACTGCCGCCGGCTCGGCTCGTTGGCGACGTCGTGGTTGCCCGCCACATGGAACAGCGGCATGCGCAGCGGCGCGAGCATCGCGTCGATCTCGGCCCACTCGGCGGCCAGCACCGCGTCGTCCTCGGTATAGCCCTCGATGAGGTCGCCCACCTGGACCGCGAACACCGGTGCCAGCGCGTTCAAGGCGGCCACGCCGCGCTCGAAGACCCCGGGACGGGCGTCTCCGGTGCGGTCCGAGATCAACCCGAACGTGAAGCGGTCGGGGTCCGGGCGCGCCGGCGACCCGGACCACGGGGTACGGGCACCGGGCACGTCGAGCACCAGGCCCTCGGGGAGACCGGGGCGTTCGGGCAGTTCGGCGCGTGCGGGCAGCCGGGGGAGGTCGGACATGGTCCGATCATCCCGCGGACTCCGCGGCAGGCCGAGCGGATTGTCCGGTACGCGCGCCCGGGCGGAACCCGGACCGCGAAAAAGCCGGGCGCGAAGCCGCCAACGGAATAGAAGGAACACCGGTCCTTCGGGATACTGCGCAGGTACGCTGCACAGTCCGGATCCGTACGGCAGTTCGGGACGTCCGCGCGCCCGTGCATCCGCAAGGTCCTCAAGCCAGTTCAGGAGCAGCCCCGATGGCAGGCCACCAGCCCGCACCGTACCGGTCCGGCCCCGGGGCGGCGTACGGGCCGGTCCACCCGGTACAGACGCGCACCCTCGCCGAGGAGCAGGCGCTCGGCGCCTTCCCCGGAGCGGGCAGCGGGCGCGGCAAGGCGATCGCCGTCCGCATCGGCTGGTCGCTGTTCCCGATCCTGACGCTGGGGCTTCTCTCCTGGGTGCCGTTCCTGGTGCTCGCCCTGCACCGGCGCACCAAGGAGGCCTGGGCGGCCATGATCGCCCTGGTCGTCCTGCTGGTGACCGCAGTCGTGCTGTTCGCGGTCGAAGGGTCCTCGGACACGTCCAAGCCCGGCGAAGCCGAGGACACCAGCACCGGTCTGGCCGGCAACATCGGCGGCGTCCTGCTCATCGCCATCTGGGTCGGCGCGCCGATCTGCTGGTTCGTCACCACCCGCCGCGGCACCAAGGCCAAGGTGTTCCAGGAGCCGGCCCGGCACGGCATGCCGCCCGGCCCGGCCGGGTACGGCTGGCAGCCGGCCCCGATGGGGCACGCGCCGATGCCGCCCGGGCCGCAGCCGCACATGCCGGGCGGGGGCGGCTACCCGATGCCCGAGGCGTACCGCCCGATGGGCACCGCGCCGGTCCCGCCGCAGAGTTCCGCGCCTGCGCCCGCTCCTGTCCCGGCGCCCGCCCCGGCGCCTGCTCCGGCCCCGGCCGATGTCCGCGCGCAGCGCGCGCAGGCCCGGCTGGAGCGGCTGAGCGAGCGGCTCCGGGAGCGCGAGACGCCGGGGTCGGACGAGCACGGCGGCCACCATGGCGGCAACCACGGCGGAGGCCGCTGAGCGGCATCGGAACGGGGGCGGGGGACTGTGGGGACGCGTGACGCGGCTCGGGCGGGGACCTGGGTGAGGAGCCGGGGGGAGACCCGCGCGGGAACCGGTGCGGGGACTCGTGTGGCGACACCGCCGACGCGGCTCGATACGGTGACGGCGTGACGGCACCAGGGCGCATCATCGCCGACCGGTATGAACTGTCCGCGGCGGTCGGCCGGGGCGGCATGGGACAAGTCTGGAAGGCCTACGACCGGACGCTCCAGCGCCGCGTCGCGGTCAAGCTCCTCCGCTCCGACCTGGCCGGCAGCACCGACCGCCACACGTTGGAGCGCCGCTTCCTGCGCGAGTGCCGCGTCACCGCGGGCATCGACCACCCCGGCCTGGTCACCGTCTACGACGCGGGCATGGACGACAGCGACCTGTACCTGGTCATGCAGCTGCTCGACGGCATGGACCTCGGGGACCTCATCGCCGAGCACGAACCCGTGCCGTGGGAATGGGCGGTCGCGGTCGCCGCGCAGATCTGCTCGGTGCTCGCCGCGATCCACGCCGCGCCCGTCGTGCACCGCGACCTCAAGCCGCGCAACGTCATGGTCCGGCGGGACGGCACCGTCAAGGTCCTCGACCTCGGCGTCGCGGCCGTGCTCGACCCGGACTCCACCAAGCTCACCAGCACCGGCGCGCTGCCGGGGTCGCCCGCGTACATGGCCCCCGAGCAGGCCCTGACCGGGCTCGCCGAGCCGCGCAGCGACCTGTACGCGCTGGGCTGCCTGATGTACGAAATGCTCGCCGGGCGGGCGCCGTTCACCGCGCCGACCGCGCTGGCCGTGCTGCAGCGGCACCTCACCGACCGCCCCGAGCCGATCGGCTCGCACCGCCCCGACGTGCCGGCCGGGCTGGACCGGCTGGTCGCGGACCTGCTGGAGAAGCAGCCCGAGGACCGCCCGGCGAGCGCGCAGGAGGTCTACCGGCGGCTCGTGCCGCTGATGCCGCAGGCCGCCCGGGACGCCGACGCCGCGCTCGCGCCGAGCATCGCGATGGACCCGACCCGCCCGCTCCGGCACCCGGCGGCCCCGCAACCCGCCCCGGCACCGCCTGCCGCGGCGGGGATGACGGCGGCATATGCGGTGCCGGCGCAGGGGCCGCAGGCCGGCGGGCAGCCGGCGTACGGGATGTACGGGGGCGCGGACAGCGGCGGGGCGATGCCTGCCGCTGCCGGGGGCGACTCCTATGACAGCGCGCAGTACGCGGTTCCGGCACCGCCGGGACCTGCAGGGTCTCCGGGATCCTCGGGATCCTCGGGGTACGGCGGGTCCTCCGGCACGCCTTCCGCTCCGGGGCCGGCGCCGTGGCCGGTGACCGGCGGCGGCGCGGCGGCCTCCGGGACCGGGGCCTGGCCGGTGCCGGCGTCTGCGCCTGCCTCCGGGCCGCACGCCGCCGCGGGGCAGGGGATCGAGCCCGGATCGTCCGACTGGTCGGCGGTGCCGTCCGCCGGCCCGGACACCGGAGTCGTCGACGTGGCCGCCGCGCTGGACGCCGCGGCGCGCCTGCTCGGCGAGAGCCAGCTCGCGCAGGCCGTCGACGTGCTCGGCGCGGCCCTCCCGGTCGCGGTGGCCCGGCACGGGGAGCACGACCCGGTGGTCCTGGAGCTGCGGCAGGCGCTGGCCGACACGCTCCTCGCGGACCGGCAGTTCCGCCGGGCGCTGCCGGAACTGCGCTACCTGGCCTCGATGTTCACCGTCAAGCTCGGACCGCTGGATGCCGAGACGATGGAGTATTCGCGCCAGGTCGCCTCGTGCCTGGAGGAGCTCGGCGAGACGCACCAGGCGCTCGGCGAGTACCGGCGGCTGTACGACGCGTACCGCCGCATGCCCGAGCCCGACCTGCACTTCGGCTTCGACGTGCGCGAGCGCATCGGCCTGCTGCTGGCCGCGGCGGGCGATCCGCACCAGGCGGAGGCCGTGCTCGGTCCGCTGCTCTCGGAGGAGAGCGCTGCTCTCGGCGCGCAGCACCCGCAAGTCGCGGCACTCGGCCAGCAGTTGATGCGCATCCGCGGCATGCGGACGGCCTGGCGGCCCTGACCGGGGCCCGGGGAGAACCCCGGCCCGGACCGGACGCCGCCAGGCCGCCCGGTGTACGTACTGCTCGTGTTGCGCCTGCTGCCCCTGCGGGGGTGCCGGCCCTACATGCCGGCGGCCACCGACACGTTGTCGCGGATGCCGGTGGCGCCTTCCGCCTTCGCGCAGTGCGCACAGCAGAAGTACCGGCCGTCCGACTCGACGCCGTGGCCGATGATGCGGCACCGGCAGTGCTCGCAGATGGGCGCCATCCGGGTGATCGCGCACTCGAAGCTGTCGAACACGTGCACGGCGTCACCCGCGTGCACCTCGAACGAGGCGTAGTAGTCGTTGCCGCAGACCTCGCATCGCGCCACGGGGGCTCCTTGCCGGTGAGGGGGTCGGTGTCGACCCGTACGCGACAACCTTCGAGCGTGGGGATGTTCCGGGCAAATCAGACTGGCCCGTTCGCGTGACGGCCGCCGGCGCGGCCCGGGCGTGCGAAGTGTGCCCGCGGGCGGCCCAACCGGTCGGCGCAGGTGTTCGTTTCAGGGGGAGACACGGGGAGACGGCGACCCGGGACCGGGTTTCGAGGGCGGGGTGGACGGGTGGAGGAGCGCGGCAGACAGGTGGCCGAACTGGTCGCCGTACGGGGGCAGGCGCTCAAGCGCTACGCGTTCCTGCTGTGCGGCGACGACGAAGCGGCCGACGACCTGGTGCAGGAGGCGATGGTCCGCGCGCTGTCCCGGCGCGTGCCCGACGACCTGCGCGAACTCGAACGCTATGTACGCCGGGTCCTGCTCAACATCGTGGTCGACGACGCCCGGCGCGCAGTGCGGTGGCGGCGGCTGCTGCCCCGGATAGCGCTGCGCGGCGAGGCCCGCGACCGGTCGGGCGAGGTCGTCGACCGCGTCTCGCTGGAGGAGGCGCTGGCGGTGCTGCCGATGCGGCAGCGGGCCTGCGTCGTCCTGCACTACTACGAAGACCTGCCGGTGGCCGAGGTCGCCGACCTGCTCGGCTGCACGCCGGGCACCGTGAAGAGCCAACTGCACGACGCCCGCAAGACGCTGGCCCGCACCTGGGACGACGCCGAGCAACAGCCCGTCGGCACGAAGGGAGAGGCGTGATGACCGACACCGACACCGGCGCCCACCAGGGCCCGGTCGTGGCCGAGGACGCCTTGGCCGACGCCTTGACTGCGCAGGCGGACCGGGCCCGGCCCCTGCGTACCGTCGACACCGCCGCGGTGCTGGCCGGTGCGGACCGCCGACGCAGGCGGCGCGGCGTGGCCGCCGCGCTCGCGGGGGCCACCGCGGTGGCTGTGCTGGCGACGGGCGCCGTCGTGCTGGCCGAGCGTGGCGGGGATCCCGCGACACCCGCCCTCGGCCCCTCGGGGACGGGCTTGCCCGCTCCGACCAGTGCGGCCGCCAATGTCCCGCCCGACCCGAACCGGGTCGCGGTCGTCGGGAAGAAGCTCCCGGCCGACTATCCGCCGCCGCCGACCGACAAGGGTCCCGAGCCCGAGCCGGACCTGCCCGCAGAAGCGCTCACGTGGCAGGAGCTGAGCGCCATGGAGACGATGGAGCGGTTCGCCTATCAGGACGCACTCGGCGTGAATGCCAAAGCCGCTGCCGCGGTGGGGCCGGCCCGGTTCGCCGACATCTACAAGACCGTGCGCTTGGGGCCCGACTACCGGTACGTGACCGTCTACTTGACGGACCTGGGGCGGCGGGGCGAATTCCTGGACGCACTGCGGGAGAATCCGGCCGTCGATCCGGCGAGGGTCACGTTCGCCCGGGCCTACCACTCCGACACGGCCTGCAAGGCGGTCTGGGATGTGCTGGCCGGGCTGATCGAGAGCAAGCGGATCTCCGGCAATTCCATCACGAGCACCACCGACTGCGCATACGTGATCCTGGGCACCGAGGATGTGGTGTCGACCCGCAGGTTTTTCGAGGACCCCGCGAACGGTTACAGCGACCTGCCCATCCCTGTCGCGGTGGTCTACGGCCAAGTCATAGCGGCGGCCGCACGCGCCGCCGGCTGACCGACGGCCTCTCGCGCCGCGGGCCGGTCACTCCTCGTCGAGCGGATCGGCCCGCGGCGTTCGCGCGTCCCCGCCCGCCTCGGCCGCCCCGTCTCGCCTGCCCCGTCTCGCCTGCCCAGGATCAGCCGTCCGGGTTCAGCTGTCCCGGATCAGCGACTCCACCATCGCCGTGACCGCCATCCCGAAGAGCTTCTCGGCATCCGGCGGGGCGGCCAGCGCCTCGGCCAACTCCGGGTCCCCGGCGCCCACTTCCTCCAGCCACGCGTGCACCTCGGCCGGCTCCTGCGCGGGGCCGGTCAGTGCGCGTTCCAGCATCACGAAGCCGGCCAGCTGGAACTGCACCGACTGCACCGCGGCCGCCGCCTGCGCCCCGTGCACGCCCGCCGCGGCGAACTCCCGGACCAGGGCCCGGCGGGCCGGCAGCATCATCGACGCCTCGAGGCCGCGCTCGCGGACCAGGCCGATCAGGTGCGGCCGGTCCAGGATCATGCGGCGGTTGGCGTGCGCGATCGAGACGATCCGGGCCACCGGGGTGTCGCCGGTGACCCGGATGGCGCCCATGTCGCTGAGCACGCGTTCGACCAGTTCGTCGACGAGTGCCTCGCGGTTGCCCACGTGCCAGTAGATCGAGGTCACCGCCACGCCCAGCTCGGCGGCCAGCTTGCGCATGCTGAGGCCCTGCGCGCCGGACTCCATGACCATCCGCATGGCGGTGTCCAGGACGGCGTCGCGCGTGACGCGGGGCGCACCGGGTGCCGCGGCGGCCCGCTTCGGGGTGGCTGGGGTGGCTCTGGGTCGGTCCATCGCTTCCCATTCTCGCGTCCGATGGGCCCGGGGCGTGCCCGGGGGCGGCGCGTCGGGGCCTTCGATCCCGATCTCGGGTCCGCTCTTTACCTGGCTGTCGTCTCCATGTAACAGTGTTACAGAGAACGGCGCACCACCGCACCACCCGCACGAAAGATCCACCGGCGGTCCACCGACGCACCGCCGACGATCCCGAAGAGGTGAGGTTCCGTGGCACGAGTCCGGTACGGCGCACGCTCCCTGGAGACCCTGAACAAGGCCGCGAAGGACCGCAGCGTCCTGCCCGAGATCTGGTCCACGGGCATCGTCGCGCTCTGGGAGACCGACCCCGAGGTCATCGCCGCCGTCCTGCCGCCCCCGCTGGTCCCCGCGGACCGGCCGCTGGTCCGCGCGAACATCTCGTCCTGCGACATCAACGGGTACATGCTGGGCGCCGGGGCGATCGCGGTGCGCTGCAAGCACGGCGACGTCGAGGGCGACTACACCCTCACCATGCCGATGACCACCGAGCGGTCCGTCATCGGCGGCCGCGAGGTCTTCGGCGAGCCGAAGAAGATCGCCGAGGTGACCGTGGACCGGGACGGCGACGAGGTGGTCGGCAAGGTGACCCGCCTCGGCGTCACGTACGTCGAGATCCGCGGCCGGGTCGCCGAGGAGCTCCCGCTGCCCGAGCCGCGCACGACGACGAGCTTCTACTACAAGTTCCTGCCCGCGATCGACGGCGACGGCTTCGACGCCGACCCGATGCTCGTGCACGTCACGCGCAACGAGAAGCACCGCTCCTCGGCCCGCATCGAGGGCGAAGTCATCCTGCGCGACTCGGACTTCGACCCGGTCGCCGACCTTCCGGTACGCAAGCTGGTGTCCATCACGCTGGGCGAGCGCACCAGCGACCAGCAGGGCTTCGTGGCCGAGCACGTCAAGGCCGACCTGGTCCTCCCGTACATCCACCAGCGCTACGACGACGTGGCCCAGATCGCCGACGAGCCGCCGGCCCCGGGCGACCCGGTCTGACCCGCCGGGCCGCACCGGCCCCCGCGGGCCCGGTCCTGCCGGGCCCGCCGGCTCCACCGATCAAGCCGCCGCGAACGCAAGGGAACCCACGTACATGCTGAACGACTTCACCGGCAAGGTCGCCGTCGTCACCGGCGCCGCCAGCGGCATCGGCTTCGCGATGGCCGAGCGCTTCGTCGCCGAGGGCATGAAGGTCGTGCTCTCCGACATCGAGCAGGGCGCGCTCGACAAGGCCGTCGCCCGCCTCGCCGAACAGGGCGGCGACGTCCTGGGGCACGTCACCGACGTGTCCATACGCGACTCGGTGTTCGCCCTCGCGGATGCGGCGTTCGACCGCTTCGGCGAGGTCCACGTGCTGTGCAACAACGCCGGGATCGGCTCCGGCTCCGAGGGCAAGATGTGGGAGCACGACCCCAAGGACTGGGACTGGTGCTTCGCGGTCAACGTCTTCGGCGTCTTCAACGGCGTCCAGGCGTTCGTGCCGCGCATGCTCGCGCAGGGCACCGACGGCCACATCGTCAACACCTCGTCCGGCGACGGCGGCATCGCGCCGCTGCCGAACGCCTCGGTGTATGCCTCCACCAAGGCCGCCGTGGTCACCATGACCGAGGCGCTCTACGCCCAACTGCACCAGGTCCAGGCCAAGTTGGGTGCCTCGGTGCTCTTCCCGGGGCCGAAGATGCTGCGCACCGGGCTGTGGGAGTCGTACCGCAACCGCCCCGAGCGGTTCGCCAAGACGACGCCCCGCAAGACCCCGTACAACACGCTGGACGCGTGGGAGAAGGCGATGCGCGACGCCGGGCAGGAGATCGAGTTCACCCCGGTCGAGTCGGTCGCCGCCAACGTCGTGGAAGGCATCCGGGAGAACCGCTTCTGGATCCTGCCGGCCAGCGAGCACAGCGACCAGATGATCACCTCCCGGTCGCAGAGCATGCTCGCGCGCTCGAACCCGTCGTACCTCGAGACGTTCATCCTGGACAAGTGAGAGCCCGCCATGAGCCAGCTTGACCCGTACATCATCATCTCCTCGGACACCCACGCCGGGCTGCCCACCGAGCTGTACCGCGACTACCTCGCGACGAAGCACCACGCCGCGTTCGACCAGTTCATGTCGGAGCGCGAGGCGCAGCTCAAGGCCATCACCGACCTGGGCGTGCGCAACGAGGACTTCGCCGCGAACTGGTTCGAGACCAACGAGGAGGTGCTGCGCAGCGGTTGGGAGGTCGACCGGCGCGACCTCGAACTCGACAAGGACGGCGTGGTCGGGGAGGTCATCTTCCCGGATGCAGACGCCGTCGAGTCCCGCACCTGCGTGCCGTTCGGCGCGGGCCTCGGGCTCTCCGGCGACATGGACCCGGAGCTCGGCCTGGCCGGAGCGCAGGCGCACAACCGGTGGCTCGCCGAACTGTGCAAGACCTCGCCGGAGCGCCGCCGCGGGGTCGCGCTGATCCCGATCACCGCGGACCTGCCCGACGTGCTCGCCGAGATCCGCCGCATCAAGGCCGACGGCCTCGGCGCGGTCATGATCCCGGCCATGTGGATGAACCAGACGCCGTACCACGACCGCAAGTACGACCCGGTGTGGGCGCTGTGCGAGGAGCTCGAACTCCCCGTCGTCACGCACTCCGGCCCGGCCGACCGCGAGTCGTACGGCAACCACCTCGGCATCTACGTCACCGAGGTGACGTGGTGGCCCGCCCGCCCGCTGTGGTTCCTGCTGTGGTCCGGCGTCTTCGAGCGCTTCCCGCGCCTGAAGTTCGGTGTCACCGAGGCCGGTTGCTGGTGGGTCGGCAACATGCTGTGGTTCATGGACCGGCTGCTGCTCGGCTCGCGCGGCGCGGCCAAGCTGGCCGGCTTCGAGGAGGTCAAGCTCCTGCCCAGCGAGTACTTCGACCGCAACTGCTTCATCGGGGCGTCCAACACCAAGCGCCGCGAGATCGGCATGCGGTACGAGATCGGCATCGGCAACATCTGCTGGGGCAACGACTTCCCGCACCCCGAAGGCACCTGGCCGGAGACCCTCAACATTCTGCGCAAGACGTTCGGCGACGTCCCGATCGACGAGACGCGCGTCATGCTGGGCGAAGCGGCGGCCGGCGTCTACGGGTTCGACCTCGACGTCCTCAAGCCGCACGCGGAGCGTGTCGGTGTGACGCCGGAGACACTTGGGCAGACCGGACCCGACGGCGCGGTCAAGGACCTGGAGACCAAGTGGGCGGCCGTGAAGGAGATCGGCCGCCACTGGATGACGGGTCTCGACTACGGCGCCGCGATCAACCCGACCGCGGAAGCCCTGGAGGTCTGAGCACCATGACAGATGACGGCATGACACCGTCCGCCATGCCGGCCTGGGACGGCCCGGAGCGGTACACGGTGGTCTCCGCCGACTGCCACGGCGGCGGCGAGATCAACGAGTACCGCGCCTACCTGCCGTCCCGCCTGCACGAGGAGTTCGACGCCTGGGTCCGGCACTACGAAGTGCCGTACCCGGACCTGCTCGGCGACGCCGGCAAGCGCAACTGGGACTCCGACCGCCGGCTGCGGGACCTCGAGGACGACGGGGTGGTGGCCGAGGTCATCTACCCCAACACCGTTCCGCCGTTCTTCCCCAAGGCCTCGCTGACCGACCAGCCGCCGGCCGCCAACGCCGGCGACCTGAAGCTGCGGTGGGAGGGCCTCAAGGCGCACAACCGCTGGATGGCCGACTTCTGCGCCAAGACCCCCGGCCGCCGCGCCGGCATCGTCCAGGTCATGCTGCACGACCTGGACGCGGCGATCGAGGAGATCCGCTGGGCCAAGGAGGCCGGCCTCACCGGCGGCCTGCTGCTGCCCGGCACCCCGCCTGGCTCCGGTCTGGTGGAACTGTGGAACTACGAGCACTACAAGCCGCTGTGGCAGGCCGCCGAGGAACTCGGCATTCCGGTCAACCACCACACCGGCTCGGCTGCCCCGCCGATCGGCGACACGCTGACCGACAAGGTGGTGTTCCTGACCGAGGTGTCGTGGTGGGCGCACCGCGCGTTCACCCACCTCATCGTCTCCGGGACCATGGACAAGCACCCGGAGCTGCAGTTCGTCTTCACCGAGCAGGGCACCGCCTGGATCCCCGAGGAATGCCGCCGGCTCGACTACTACTGGCACCGGATGGGCACCGCGGTCGGCTCGCAAGAGTACGAGTGGGGCCACGAGTTGGTCGCCTCGATGGAGCTCAAGCCGAGCGAGTACTGGGCCCGGCAGTGCCACGTGGGGGCCAGCTTCCAGCGCCCGGCGGAAGCCGCGCTGCGTTATGCGGTGGGCGTGGACCGCGTCATGTGGGGGAGCGACTACCCGCACAAGGAGGCGAGCCACCCGTTCAGCCGCGAGGCTCTGCAGCTGACGTACAACGGCATCGACCCGGCCGAGGTCGCCGCGATGGTCGGCGGCAACGCGGCCAAGCTGTACGGCTTCGACCTCGACTTCCTGGCGCCCATCGCGGCCGAGGTCGGTCCCGAGGTCGCCAAGGTCTGGCAGCCGCTGCGGCCGGAGGACGTGCCGAAGGGCGCGGCCAAGTGCCCGGCGTTCGTGGGGGTTCCGGGCGTGCAGCCGTAGCGGTGCGGCAACGCGGCCTGCGACGCGCACGGAGGTGCAGGCACGCGCGTGACGGAGCAGGCCGGCGACGAGTCGGGATCCGGTCCGGCCGAGGAGCGTTCCTCGGCCGGGCCGGATCCGACGTCTTGGTTACTTGTCCTTCTCCTTTTCCTTCTTCTCCTTGGCCTTCTGAGTCGCGCGCCAGTCGCCGTCCACGGTTGCCGGTGTGTCGTTGCGGTGCTCGTAGGCGTACTGGATGTCGGTGTGGAACTGCTCGTCGAGCCGTTCCGACAGGGCGTTGAGCTGCGCGACCGTCAGGTTCGTCTCGATGTGCGCCTCGCTGTGGTCGACGCCGCGCGTGTACGCGTGGCCGAAATCGAACAGGTAGTCGTGTACGTCGGACGTCCCCGGGTGGATGTCGATGATGAGTTCGCTGGTACCCATGTCGACCCTGATCGCCTTGCGGGTGAGCGAGACCCGGTCCTCCCAGTAGAAGTTGAACTCGTCGAGGTTGGTCACCAGGTTGACGAGCGAAGCGATGGTCCCCGCCATCGCGGCCGCGTGCGGCACCGGCATCGCCATGGAAATCCCCTCCCTGCGGGCGAGTTGCCCAGCCAACGAGAGTGTCGGCCGACCGCCATGAACACCAGAGGGGGCGGTGAGGTGGTCCCAAAGGCTGACGCGGGCAGCCAAGCCCGGCGGTAGAACGGTCGCCATGACGTCACTCGACGACGAACTCGAGCGGCACCTGCGCCCGCGAAGACGGATGACGCCCGCGCGGTGGGTACTGGCCGTGTGCGTCGGACTGGTGGTCGCGTACGTCGCCTATGTCGGGGCGGCGCTGGCGTACTGGGCGATCACCTCGGAGGACGAGCGCGACGACGAGTGCATCGCCCGCTACGCCCACGACGGCGGCGATGCGGGCCGCCTGCGCGACGCGCTCGCCCGGGTCGAGGCCACGGGCGCCGGTGCGCGGCTCGCGGATCTGACCCCGTTCGCGGACGACTGGGACCAGGTGTACGCGATCTCCGCCGGTCTGGTGGTCGCGGCCCCGGGTGAGGAGGGGCACGGTGTGGTCGACACCAGCGCGCTGGTGGGCTGCAAGGCGATGCTGCCCTACCGGGCGTCCTTCCCCATCGGGTCGGTGCTGTACTTCATGCGCGACGGGAAACTCGTCCGGGCCCTGGAGGTCGGCTACTTCGTCGCCGACGAGCAGCCGCCGTGGGGGCGGAGCGGGGAGGTCCGCATCGAATCCGGGAAGCCCGACCCCAGGTGCGCGGTGCGTTGTCTCCGCCTGGTCGAACCGGGGCAGTCCTAGGCGGTGGCGGCTCCCGCCCGTCCGGCCAGCAGGTCCACCGCACGCGCGGTGTCCTCCGCGCCGGCTCCTTCGCCGAGCAGACGTTCCATCAGGCCGAAGAAGGGCGTGAGGAGTTCGGTGCTGACCCCCTGTCCGGCGGCGGTGCCGAGGAAGGTCGGGATGCCGGCCACCTGCATCGCCAGGTTGGAGACCACTCCGGTGGTGTAGTCGCCGCTCTCCAGGCGCTCCGCGTAGCCGTCGACGGCCCCGCTCATCGCGTGCAGCCAGCCCTTGAGCAGCGGGGCGAACTCGGTGGGCTTGA
Organism: Yinghuangia soli; assembly: GCF_021502675.1. Taxonomy (GTDB): domain Bacteria; phylum Actinomycetota; class Actinomycetes; order Streptomycetales; family Streptomycetaceae; genus Yinghuangia; species Yinghuangia soli. The sequence continues at coordinate 43,784 of NZ_JAKFHA010000042.1, read as the reverse complement.
TGTCCGCTTCGCCGCGGACGAGGGCGAAGGCGTGCGTGATGCCGGCGAACATGCCGTACATGCCGCTGAGCAGGGCGACGTCGTGCAGGCTCGCGAAGCCGGGGTCGGCGCCGACGAAGTTCGCCCCCGCGGGCACCGACAGCGTGTCCGCGTGCGCGTCGAACAGCGCGCGCGAACCGCTGTAGAAGACGTAGCCGCCGGCCTCCGGGATCCCGATCATCGGCGGGACCGCCATGATCCCGCCGTCCAGGAAGCGCGCGCCGCGCTCCTCGGCCCACCGCGCCCGGGCCCGGGCCTGCGCGGGAGTTCCGGTGGTCAGGTCGACGACGTCCTTGCCGGCCAGGTCGACGCCGGCGAGTGCCTCGGTCACCGACGCCTCGTCCAGCAGGCACACGACGATGAGCGGACTGGCAGCGACGGCCTCGGCGGCGGTGGCTGCGGCCTTCGCGCCCTCGGCGACCAGGGCGTCGGCACGCGAAGCGGTGCGGTTCCACACCGTGAGCGGATGCCCGGCGGCCAGCCAGGTGCGGGCGAGGGCGGTCCCCATCGCGCCGAGGCCGAGCAGCGTGACGGGGTTGTCTGCGGCGTTCTGTCGGGTTTGCTTCAGGTCTTGCGTCATGGGTTCAGGCTCGCCGGAAGCCTGTGGACGACTCAAGTAGGCACTTTCGAATCACCGGTTACTCTCAAGTGAGTCTCCAGGTCGGCGCACTACGGGAGGTCGGAGGGGGATGGCGAGCGAGCGGATCAGACCGGGCCGGTACGTCTGCGGCATCGATGCGGCCGTCGGCGTGATCGGCGGCAAGTGGAAGGTGCTGATCCTCTGGGCGCTGCACGAGTACCCGGGGATCCGCTTCGGCGAACTGCGCCGCCAGGTGCCGGGGATCACCGTCAAGGTGCTGGCGTCCCACCTGCACGAGCTCGAAGAGGACGGCATCGTGCATCGCGTCGCGTACGACGAAGTGCCGCCGCGCGTCGAGTACTCCCTGACCGAGACCGGGGCGCTGCTCAACAAGGCCCTGGAGCCGCTGGGGGCCTGGGGCCGGGAGAACATCATGGGCGGGGTGGACCGGCATCCTGAGCCTCCCGGGCCGGATGCCGCCGAGGGCTGAGCCGCGTCTTGTGCGGAGCTTGGCCGGTCAGTCGGCCGGGGTGAGGGCAGGCGCGGCGGTCGTGCGGAAGGCGTCCGTCCATGGGGTCGGGGTGCGCGACGCGGAGTCGAGGCGGACCAGGACGCGGCGGCCGCGGGCGTGCGTGGTCGTACCGTCCGCGCTGCACAGCCGGAAGCCGTGGGTGAGGCCGGTGCTGCCGAGGCGCTCGATCCACAGGTGCATGAGGTAGCGGCCGTGGCGGGTCACCGGGGCCTCGTAACCGATCTGCAGCTCCTTGACCGCGTAGCAGACGTCCCCGGTCGACCAGTCGCCGTCGTACGCGATGCCGTACCCGGCGAGGCAGTCGTCCCAGGCCCGCGCCACGAGCAGCGGATGCCGCGTGTTGTGCAGGAACCCGAACGCGTCGAGATCGTCGAAGTGGACCGTGACCGGGAGGTACTCCCCGTACGTCGGGTGTGCGGGGGCGGTGGTCTCGACAGTCATCGGTAGTACTCCTGGAACGGCGGCGCGTCCCAGCAGCGTAAGCAGCGGTCCCGGCGCGCTTCGCCCCGCCCCCGGTCGGCCGCGGCTGCTCCGGTGGCGTCGCACGTCCCTGCGCCCGGCATTGGTGGAAGCGTCAATCGGCAAGCCGCGGCTTTGTCGTGCGCGACGACGACGGCTCCCGTGCCGCCCCATACGTTTTGCCGACCAGGCGCGAATGGAGAGCGGAGCCCAGGATGAGCGAACTGATCACGTCGGAGACCACGCGGCCGGCGTCCGGTCCGGGCAGACGCACGCTCGGTGTGCTGCCCCTGGTCGGAATCTTCTTCTTCACGGTGTCCGGAGGCCCCTTCGGACTCGAAGAGTCGCTCTCCGGCGCCGGCCCGGGCCTGACCCTGTTGATGATCGTCCTGATACCGGTGGTCTTCGGCGTGCCGAACGCACTGGTGGCAGCGGAGTTGAGTGCCGCGATACCGGTCAACGGCAGCTACTACCACTGGACGAAGATCGCGCTCGGCAGAGGTGCGGGCTTCGTGTTCGGCGCCTGGACCTCCATCGGGTCGGTGCTCAACCTCGCCCTCTACCCGATCCTGCTGGTCGACTATCTGGCCACGTGGGTTCCGGACATCGCCCGCGGGGAGGCCGTGGTTGTCGTGGACCTGTTCCACGGCGGCTTCGTCGTGGACCTGCACTGGATCGTCACCGTCGCCTTCATCCTCCCGATGGCGTACCTCAACTACCGCGGCTCCAAAGCGGTGAGCGAGTACTCGATCGGGATGATGCTGGCGATCCTGGCCCCGTTCGCCGTGCTGGCGGTCCTCGGCATCTGGCATGCCGTCGCCGACGACATCAACGTGTTCACGCCCTTCGTGGTGCAGGACCAAAGCGTCCACTCGTCGGTGGCCGCAGCCCTCAGCGTGATCGTCTGGCTCTACCTGGGCTTCGACGGCCCGAGCACGGTGATGGGGGAGGTCCGCGACGCGCACCGGACCTACACCCGCGCCCTTCTCATCGCGGTTCCGCTGATCATCACCGCCTACCTGCTGCCCACCATCGCGGCCATCGGCAGCGGCCTGCACCGGGATTCGCCTGCCGACTGGGTCCAGGGCGACTTCGTCGTGGTCGGCGAGGAGTTGGGCGGCGTCTGGCTGAAGGTGCTGATCTCCGTGGGGGCGGGGCTGTCCCTGGCCGGGCTGTTCACGGCGATCCTGCTGACGAGCACCCGGGTCCCGCGGGCACTCGCCGCGGACGGGTACCTGCCGCGCTGGATGGCCCGGGACAGCAAGCGGTACGACACGCCGGTCGGTGCGCTGCTGGCGAGCACCACCATCGTCATCGTGCTCGCTGCCGTCGACTTCAGCGCGATCCTGCGGGCCATGGTGCTGCTCAGCCTGGCCTCGATCCTGCTGGAGTTCGCGGCCTTCCTGGTGCTGCGCTGGAGGTACCCGCAGATGCTCCGGCCGGTCCGGGTCCCCGGCGGGTGGCCTGGTGCGGTGCTGGTGGTCGCGCTGCCCACCGCGATGATCGGGTACCTGGCCTGGAGTACTGCGGTCGACGAGCCCGCGACGTTCGGCGCGAGTGCCGCGGTGGCCCTGCTGGCCGTGCTGCTGTACCCGTTGTGCCGGCGGTTCGCCAAAGGCGACCGGCCGGACGCCGAGATCGACCTCTCGCTGGTCGAGCTGGGTCCGGACCGCTTCGCCGGAATCGGTGCGCGGAAGGCGGACGGCTGATGGAGATGCAACGAGTGCTCGCGGAGCTTGCCGAGCAGTTGCGGACCCGGTGGCCGGTGCCGGGAATCGCGATCAGTGTCGTGGACGGCGCCGGCGAGTCCGCGTCCGTTACCGCAGGATTCGCGAACGCCGAGTCCAAAGCGCCGATTTCGCGTCGTACCCGCTTCGAGATCGGTTCCGTCAGCAAGACCTTCACCTCCGTCCTGCTCGGCATCCTCGCCGACGAGGGGAAGGTGGACCTCGACGCGCCGGTCGCCGACTACCTGCCCTGGTTCGCGCCGAACGGCGGCTCCCGTGCGATCACCGTCCGGCATCTCCTGCAGCACACCTCGGGCCTGGTTGCCGGGGCCGACGCGCTCCCCGATGCCGCCGCCCGCGGCTACGCGCTGCGCAACGCGATGACCTGGGCCGAACCGGGTGAGCTGTTCCACTACTCCAACGAGGGCTACAACCTGCTGGGGCTGATCGTCGAGAAGGTGACCGGGGAACCGCTGGCGGACGCGATGGCCGGACGGCTGCTGCGGCCCCTGGGCATGCGCGACTCGGCGGCGCGGATCGTCCCCGAGGACATCGCCGAACTCGCCACCGGCTACCGCTTCCTGCACGAGGACCGACCGCCGCTGCCGGCGGCCCCGCTCGCGCCGGCCGGCTTCTTCGCGTACTCGTCGGCCGACGGGAACGTTCTGGCCACCGCCTCCGACCTGGGCCGGTTCGCCCGCATGCTGCTGGGCCGGGGCACGCTGGACGGCACCGCGGTCATCCGGCCGGAGCGTCTGCGGGAGCTTCTGACGGTGCCCGGCGACACGTCCGGTTCCGGTTCAGATTCCGGTGCGGACTCCGGTTCCGGCTACGCGTGCGGCGTGGACGTGGAAGTGGTCGACGGCCGGACCTGGCTGACGCACGCCGGCGGAATGGTCGGATACCGCTCGTACCTCGCCGTCGACACCGACGGCGGGCACGGCGTCGCCGTGCTGACCAACGCACCCGGCGAGTGCCAGATCATCGACCGCTTCGCCCGCCATGTGCTCGACGTCGTCCAGGGCGCCCCGGCCGACCCGGCGCTGTTCGACCCGGAGCGGATCCCCGACGCCCGGCGCTACGTCGGGACCCACGGAACGGCGCAGCGCCGGATCGTCGTCGAGACCGCGGGGGACGACCGCCTCACGCTCACCGCGGACGGGGAGACCGGCAGGCTCTACGACACCGGGGACGGGCGGCTGGTGTGCGACCACCCGGGGTGGTCCGCGTACCACCACTCCTGGGACGGACGCTGGCTCTACGGCCCCGAGTCACTGGGCCCCGCCCCGGCCGCTCCGGCTGTTGCACCGCACCCGCTCGAAGGCCGGTACCGGAGCTACACCCCCTGGTACCCCGCCTTCGGCATCGTGCAGCGGGCGGGGCGCCTGCACATGATCGCCGCGACCGGCGTCGAAGCGCCCTGCGACGAACCGGAACTCGTCCGGCTCGACGACGGTACATACCGAGTCGGAGCCGACCCGCGGCTGCCGGAGCGACTGGTGCCCGGCCCCGTCCTGGACGGCGAGGTGCTCTGGGTCGACCTGGACGGGTGCCGCTACACGCGATCGTTCCTGGACCGGCCGAAGCCCTGAGAAGCACCCGTCCGCAGCTCGCGCACCCGCAGTCGGAGGTGCGCGAGCAGCATGGCGTCGGCATCGGCGAAGTCCAGCCCGGAGACCTCGCGGATACGGCGCAGCCGGTAGCGCATGGTGTTGGGGTGGATGTGCAGGGCCTCCGCCGCGGTGTCGGTGGCTCCCGCGGCGGCGAGATACGCGGCCAGGGTCGCCGCGAGCGGCCCGTCCTCGCCCTCTTCCTGGCGCAGCCGCTGCAGCGCGCCGCCGGTGTCCGTCAGGCCGAGTTCCTCGGACGCATCGGCGAGGTGCAGCAGCAGCACCGACAGCGCCATGTCCTCCACCGTGCGCACGACCGGTCCGCGCACGGCCGGATGCCGCAGCGCGCGCAACGCGGCGTCCGCCTGCGCCCGCACGTGGGCTATCCGGCCCGTCGATTCGGCCGGGCCGCCGACCGCGACCACGTAGTCGCCGGCCAGCGGGGTCCGGGCGAGGAAGTCGCGGGCCAGGGCCGCGGCGGCTTCCAGGGGCGCGGCGTGTTCCGCGGGCCACGCCGCCAGGACGTACACCACTCCGGTGCCCGCCACCACGGCTGAACGGGGGTGCACGGCCGCCAGAAAGTACTCCAGCGTGTCCGCGAACCGGCGCAGCCCGGCGGCGTCCCGTGCATCCGAGCCCGTGTTCCCGGCCGACCGCGGGGCCGCGGCCAGGACGCACACCGGACCGGAGCCCAGCTGCAGCCGGCTCGCCTCCACCGGGTCCACCGCGCCGCCGAGCACCGCGGCGGCCAACTCGCCGCGCTGGCGGCGGGCGTAGCTGGTCTCCGTGCGCAGGCCCACCAGCTGCAGGGCGACCACCGGCGCGAACTCGCGCAACCGGGCCGTGGCTGCGTCGTCCAGCGGCCCGGTGACGGCAGCCCATATGTAGCCGAGGACGTCCGAACCGGCCCTCACCGCGATGGCCACCCTGGCCAGCTGATCCGGCCCGGTCGCCGCCATGTACACCGGTTCGGTGCTGGCGTGGAGCCGCTCGAACTCCTGGCGCTCGCGCTGTTCGGCGAGCGTCCGCTGATGCACGGCCCGCCCCAGGATGGTCTCGATCCGCTCGGAGTCGGTCCGGTCCTGCCCCTGCGACCAGGCGACCAGCGCGGAGAAGCGGTCCTCGATGGTGACCGGGGCGCCGACCGCCTCGTAGACGGCATTGGCCAGGGCGAACAGCTCCGCGCCGCTGTCGGCCGAGCGCACCCGGGTCCGCGCATCCGCGAGCAGTTGCTCGCGCACGGTCGTCGCCACGTGCATCCAGGACGCGTCCCGGTTGACCTCGATGATCGCCGGAGCGTCGTCGGCCGACGGAGGCACCGGGGCCTTCACCGCCAGCACCTCCGCGCCGGCCTGCCGCATGGCCGCGGTCAGCTCGCGCAGCTCGGCCTCGGTGGTCACGCCGACCCCCAGCACCACGCATCCGGGTCCGAACCGGGTCGGCGCCCCCGGCGCATGGATGGCGACGTCGGTGAGCGGCCCGCCGCTGCCGGTCCCGTCCTGCACCAGGCGGAGCAGCGCCGGCCCGATGCTGTCGACGAGCTGACGGACAGGCAGGTTCCCCGGCGCGCCGGACTTCCGCATGGTGCACTCCCGGCGCGAAGGACTGTGGTGGGCGTCAAGTCTGGGAGCCCCGCATTGACGCTGTCAACGATGCCCCGGCGCGTCCGGAGCCGCGAACATGGCACGAAGCAGGACGGAATACAGGCACGAGGAGCGCGGATGGCAGCGATGCAGACGCAGGCAGGCCGGGAACTGCTGGGACTGTTCCCGGGTGGGACCACCCGGGACGCGAGCGGTGCACTGGTGATCGGCGGCGTACCGGTGGCCGAGCTCGCCGAGTCCTACGGCACCCCCGCGCTGATCATCGACGAGGCGTCGGTCCGCGCCCGCGCCCGGCGGTACGCCGACGGCCTGGCTGCCCGATGGCCGAACTCCCGCGTCGCCTTCGCCTCCAAGGCATTCCCCTGCACCGCCGTCATCCGGCTGCTCGCGGAGGAGGGCATCGGCATCGACGTGGCCGGCGGCGGCGAGCTGGCCGTCGCCCTCGCCGCAGGCGCGGACCCGGCCGGCCTGATCGTGCACGGCAACGCCAAGACCGAGGAGGAACTGCGCCTTGCCGTCGAGGCCGGCGCCGGGACGGTCGTCGTCGACAACTTCGACGACATCGACCGGCTGGAGAAGATCCTGGCCGGCACCGCGGCGGTGCAGGGAGTGCTGGTCCGGCTCACCCCCGGCATCCGCCCCGACACCCACGAGGCCGTCTCCACCGGCCAGAGCGGCTCCAAGTTCGGCCTGCCCCTGCCGCAGGCCCGGGCGGCGATCGCGCGACTGCGCGGCAGTGACCGGCTGCGGCTGGACGGCGTCCACGTGCACATCGGATCGCAGATCCTGGATCTCGCGCCCTTCGCGCAGGCCGTCGAAGCGGTGGCCGAACTCGGCGAGTTCGCCGTCTACGACCTGGGCGGCGGCCTCGGCTCCCGCTACACCTACGCCGACCGGCCGCCCACGGTGGAGGCGTACCTCGACGCCGTGACCGACGTCGCCCGACGCCTGCTGCCCGCCGAGGCCCGCATCCTCATCGAGCCGGGCCGCTCGATGGTCGCCGAGTCGGGCGTCTCGCTGTACCGGGTCGTCTCCGTGAAGCGCAGCGAAGGCCATACCTTCGTCGCCGTCGACGGCGGGATGGGCGACAACCTCGAAGTCTCCCTCTACCAGCAGCGCTTCGAGGCCGCCGTCGCCGCCCGCCCGACAGGCGACGGCGAGCTGTGCCGCCTGGTGGGCCGGCACTGCGAGTCGGGCGACACCCTCTCCGCCGGCGTCCTCTTGGCGGACCCGCGCGTCGGGGACCTCATCGCCGTGCCGGTCACCGGCGCCTACACCTACGCGCTGAGCAACAACTACAACGGCGCGCGCCGCCCGCCGGTGGTCTTCGTCCGCGAGGGAACCCACCGCGCCGTGGTACGCCGCGAAACCTACACCGACCTGATGCGCCGCGACCTGCCCTGACAGTAAGCCGCCCAGCGCCGTACGGCAGCCGGATGGCAGTCGTACGGCCGCGTCCTCGACCGGCATGGGGAGCCGGGTAAGCGGCCGGTGCCGGTGCCGGTGCCGGCGACGGTCAGGGGGCGGGTGGCAGCTCCGGCTCCCAGGTCAGCCAGCCGTCCGCGGCCACGTACCCGAAGGACGGTTCTTCGGCGCTCCCGCCGCGCGCCGCGTGGCCGAGGAGGACCCGGGAGCGTGTCTCGAGCGCCTGGGCGGCGTCGCGGAGCATGGCCCCGACCGATTCCCAGAGCGGCACGTCGAGTTTCCATGTCTCGTGGTCCCAGAACAGGACCGCGCCGAACTGCCCGGCGTCGGCGCGGAGGTCGACGATGAGGCTGTCGCCGCCCGGGCTCATGCCGATCGGCAGGAAGGCGGGATCGAAGCGCATACGCGCGTCCATGCCCGGGTCGGACCAGTCCTCGTCGTCGGCGACCTGCAACTGGATCTCGCGCATTTCCAGCGCGTCGGCCCAGGTCTCCGGCGCGAAGGCCACCGGTATCCAGTTGTCCCGGCAGAGGCCGGCAAGGCTCCACCACGCGCGCAGATCGGCGGGCAAGTCGATGCCCAACTCGTCGGCGAGGGATTCGAGTTGCTCCGGATCCGCAGCCGGACGGCATTCCACCGGGCGCGCGCCGTGCGAGCGCATCCAGGCATCTATCCGTTCCCACTGCGCGCGTATGTCGTGTTCGCCAGGTGCCATGCCCGGAGTCTGGCAGCCAGGGAGGACCGTCGCCTTACGCACCGCAAACCAAGGTCAGCCGGTGCGCGGGGCTGGGGGCAGGGGGAGTGGTGGCCGCTGCCCGGCCGGTGGGTTTCCGCGGAGCCGGGCAGCGGCACGCAGTCAACTGACTCGCGGAGCCTGGTCCACGCTCTCAAGCAGCCTGGTCAACGCCGCGTGCAGGAGTTCGGCGTCGACACCGTCGAGCCGAAGGGCGGACTCGCCAACTGCGTCACCATCGAGGCCGTGCAAGGTGAGAGGTACGGACAGCGATCGAGTCTGCCGGTCGCGGGCCAAGGGGATGCCGCGCGCGAAGGTGGCGTAGACGTTGTGGGCGGGCGGGTGGCTGTCATGCATGGCTGTCCTCCTGCTGCTGTGACGTCGGGCGTGTGAATCCAGGGAGGGACTGGAGGCACAACTAGACCGTACATGTACGTACGAGTTGCAGCAAGGTGCTTGCGTCGGCGTGCAGGCGGCTGTCAGTTGATGGCCGAGTCGTACGTCAGGACGTACAGCTCGGCAGGGAGACGCAGTTCGCTGTAGTCCAGGATGCGGGTCTTATCTGCTTGCGTGCCGGTTGCGATGCGATGGATGACGAACAACGGCGAGCCCGGCGACATGTGGAGGAGCTGGGACTCCTCGAACGTCGGTAGGCGGCTCTCGACCTGCTCGCGCACGTGGGTGAACGACCAGCCGGCCTCTTCGAGGCGAGCCCACGAGCCGCCTGGCCCGGAGTCGAGTTCCTCGGCGCGCGTGCCGACGGCGATGTCGCCAGGCAGGAACGACGAAGCGAGCTGCAGCGGTTGGTCGCCTTGCAGATAGCGGCGGGAGCGGGTGACCACCGGCTCGCCTGTCGCCATGCCCAGGTGCTTCGCGACCGTCTCCGAGGCAGCCGTGGTTGCCACCTGGCTCATGTCGACGCGCAGCTTCGGGCCGGCGTCGCCCAGATCCGCCTGGCCCGCCGAGGTCCCCGCTCGCCAGGCAGCCCGGACGTAGCGAGCGGACGTACTGCGATTTACCTGGGTGCGGCGCCGTACGAAGACGCCTCGGCCGTGCTGGCTGACCACCAGGCCTTCGGTCTTCAGGATCGCCAGTGCCTTGCGTACCGTCTCGCGTGAACTGCCGTACAGGGAACGCAGGTCAGTCTCGGAAGGAAGCTGCGCACCAGCGGCGAGCTCGCCCGAGACGATTCGTACGCGCAACTGATCCGCGATCTCCAAGTAGGCCGGACGGTCGCCGGGGAGCGGCTGGGCGGGCACGTCACCTCCAAGTGATCCCTACAAGTCTAGACAAGTGATCACCCTGGGCAAGGTGGGCCGTGACGGTCAGCAGAGCAGGTGCATCAGCCGCTCCGCCTGGCAGTCGGCGGTGCCGGGTGGGTTGCGCGGGTGCTCTCCGCCGTCCATCGCCAGCATGAACAGCCAGACCAGGGCGAGGAGTCGGCGACACTCGCCCAGGCGAGCCGTTTCGGCGTCCGACAGGGTGAAGTGGGCCAGGAACGCCGGTACGTCGAGTGAGTGCTCGGTGTCCACCCAACCGCCTACGTGCTCGGTGATCTCCGCGAGTTCGAAAGCTCGGTCGCTGCGTCCTGACTCTTCGAAGTCGACGATGCGTACGACGGCTCCGTCCCACAGGTAGTTCGCGAGGTTCCCGTCGCCGGGGCCGAATACCTCGGCGACGGAGCCGAAAGCGTCGGGGCCGAGGCGGGCACCGGGCAGCCAGGTGAGGCCGGCGTCGAGGGCTTCGCGTATCCGGCCTCCGGTTTTCGGCAGTACGTCGACGGCCCATGTGCCGAGCAGCTTCACCAATTCGGCGGGGCGCCCGGACCGGGTTGGGGTCTCGCGTACGGCCTCCGCCGGTACCGCGGCATGCAGTCTCGTCACGGCTGCGGCGAATGCCCTGAGCTGCGCGGCGTCCATCGCGGTGCCGCGCAACGGGACTCCGGGCAGGCGCGACATGACGATGACCGGTTCATCGGCCGTCAGGTCCGCCTCGTGCGGTTCGGGTCCTAGGCCGGGTGCGTGCGCGGAGAGCAAGGTCAGAGCTTGCCACTCGCGTGCCGCTCGTCCGGCATTCTGCGCGGCGAAGCGCTTGACCACGCGGTCGTCGGCCGTCTCGACGTTGTGCCTGCTCCAGGCGGCGGAAGCCATGAAACCGTCCCGCGTCACTCGTCCGGGGTGAGGGCTTCGACGGCGGCGTTCGGGTTGTAGAACTCCTTCTGGGAGCAGATCAGGCCGTCGCGGAAGCGGACCACGGAGATGTACGTGTTGCTGTACGGCTTGCCCGTGGTGGTCACGCGGCCCTCGCTGGTGAACTCCGCGACGAACTTGTCCGGGTCGGTCGTCGCGTGGACCTCGGTGACGGTCAGCTTCATCTCGAAGATGGCGAGCGCCCCGGTGAGGTACTCCGTGATGACCTGCTTGCCCTCGACGCGGCCCGGGGGCGCGGCGTACGGGAACTCGAAGACGGCGTCGTCGGTGTAGTGGGCCATCTGGGCCTGGACGTCGCCGACCGCGGCCAGGGCCCGGTGCAGGGTGGCGAGGTTGCGGGCGCGGATCTCTTCGTCGGTCATGCCGCGATGGTGGAGATCCGCGCCCGAGAACTCAAGAGGCAGCCGGAGCGTTCCGGCGGTCGCTCGGTGTCAGACCGCGGCCGGGACCGGTTCGGGGGTAGGGGACAGGACGGGACGGGTTTCCGGCAGGGCCATGAAGCACAGCAGGCTTACGCAGCCGATCGCCGCCAGGTATGCCGCCACGCCCCACGGCGTACCGCCCCCGCGGGACAGCTCGGTCGCCACGATCGGGGTGAGCGCGCCGCCCAGCACACCGCCCAGGTTGTACGCGGTCGACGCGCCCGTGCAGCGGATGCGGGGCTCGTACAGCTCCGGCAGGTACGCCCCGAGCACCGCGAACATGGTGATGAAGCCGGTCAGCGCCACCACGAAGCCGAAGGTCATGAGCTGCGGATCACCGGTCTGCAGCAGCGCGACCAGCGGGAACGCCCACAGCGTCACCGCGACCGTGCCGATCAGGCACAGCGGTTTGCGGCCGTACCGGTCGCCCAGCATCGCCACCAGCGGTGTGCAGATGCCCTTGACCGTCACCGCGATCATGATGCACGCGAGCATCGTGGTGCGGCTGACGCCCAGGTCGTGGGTGCCGTGGTGCAGCGACCACGTGGTGACCGTGTAGTAGAGCGCGTACCCGATCGACAGCGCGCCGGCGGTCAACAGGACGAGCCGCCAGTGGTCGCGGAACACCTCGACCAGCGGTACGCGCGCCTTGGACTGCTGCTCGGCGAGCTTCCGGAACTCCGGGGTCTCCTCCATGGACGTACGCAGGACCAGGCCGATCACGACCAGAACACCCGCCGCCCAGAAGGGAATCCGCCAGCCCCAGGACCGGAACTGCGCGTCGGTGAGGTTCGCGGACAGCGCCAGCATGATGCCGTTGGCCATGAGGAAGCCGACCGACGGCCCGGTCTGCGGGAAGCTCGCCCACAGCCCGCGCCGCCGGGCGGGCGCGTGCTCGGTGGCCAGCAGCACGGCCCCGCCCCACTCGCCGCCCAGGCCGAGGCCTTGCAGGAAGCGGAGTGCGACCAGCAACAGCGGTGCGGCGATCCCGATTTGGGCGTACGTCGGGAGCAGGCCGACGAGGACGGTGGCCAGGCCCGTCATGAGCAGGGAGATGATCAGGACGGGCCGGCGTCCGACGCGGTCCCCGACATGCCCGAACAGCATCGAGCCGAGCGGGCGGGCGACGAACCCGACCGCATACGTGGCGAACGCGGCCAGCGTGCCCGCGACGGGCGAGAAGGACGGGAAGAACAACGGGCCCAGCACGAGAGCCGCAGCAGTGCCGTACACAAAGAAGTCGTAGAACTCGATCGCCGTCCCGGAAAAGGACGCGACGGCGATCCGCAACATGGAGACGGGCGGCTTGGCGCCCTTGCCCGATCCGGCCGCCTCGGCCGCGGCCTCCGGACTGGTGCGAGGAGACGCGACCTTCGGAGGGCCGCCATCCGGCGTACCGGGCACCTCGGGTTGAACTGCCTCAATGGGCTCATGGTGTGATTCGTGATTATTTGTCGACTCGGTCACGCCCGACGCAACGACAGTCGCGCTCGAAAGTCACCGTCCAGCCGACCGATTGACCCGAACGTGCGACTGCGGATTCTTCGGTGCGCCACCCAACGTCCCGCCCGTGTTGTTCGTTGTCCCGGGTGACGGCACGACGGCGGGGCGCCGAGACGGGGGACAGGCCGGTGGACAGACAGGCAGACCGGCGGTGGCCGGCGATAGATGCGCTCGTCACAGCCAGAAGCAAGGCGCTGAAGAGATACGCGTACCTGCTGTGCGGCAGCAGCCACGGGGCCGACGATCTGGTGCAGGAAGCCCTCACCCGCGTCCTGTCCCGGCGGATGCCGACCGATCCGCAGGAACTGGAGAAGTACGTGCGCCGCGTGATCGTCAACATCGTCGTGGACGAGGCCCGCCGCACGGTCCGCTGGGGCCGGCTTCTCCCGTGGGTGTCCGCCCGCGACGAAGTCATGGACCGCTCCGGCGAAATCGTCGAACGCGTGGCGCTTGCCGAAGTCCTGGCCGCGCTGGCGCCGCGCCAGCGGGCATGTGTCGTGCTCCGCTACTACGAGGATCTCCCCGTCGACGAAATAGCCGCGCTGCTGGGCTGCGGAGAAGGCACCGTCAAGAGCCAACTCCACGATGCCCGGAGGGTGTTGGCGCGGCGCTGGGACGTCCCGGCCGGGGAGCGTACGGGAATCGCGAAGGGGGACGCGCGATGACGGACTCGGCGTACGACGCCGGCCTCGACGACCGGAAACTGCGCAGCGCGCTCGAAGAACTGGCAGAACAAAGCGGTCCGCCCGGCTCCCTGGACCGGCAGAAGATGCAGGACGACGTCGCCCGCCGCGCGCGGCGCCGGCGCTTCGCCGCGACGACGTCCGGAGTGCTGCTGGCGGTCGTGGCGGCGGTGGCCGTGCCGGTCTTCCTGATGGACCGCGTGGGCGGTTCCGGCCATCAGACCGCGGCACCGGGCACCGCGCGGCCGCCCGGCACACCATCGGGCGGGCCGTCCAAGGTGGCTGTCGGACCCGACCCGGAGGGACTTCACTATCTGAGCGAGGCAGTCCTGCACCTCGGCCAAGACGAATATGGCGACATCTACGGCGGCATGAAGGTCGACGACTGCAAGTGCTCGCTCACCGTCTACCTGACCGACATCGGGCGCCAGGGGGAGTTCCTCGCCGCACTGCAGCAGCGGACCTCGCCGATCGCACCCGGGCTCGTCACTTTCACGCGAAGCATGTTCACGACGTCGCGGTGCCGCCAGTTGACGGGAGATGTGATGGACGCCCTGGCCGCCCGCTCGCTGCCTTTCGTGATCTCCCGCGCCTGGACGGGCAGCGGATGCTCGGCCCTCAACCTGGGCGTGGACGATGTGGCGGCAGCGCAGGTCTACTTCGCCGACCCGGCCAACCTGGCGGGGTTCGAAGGCCTGGTCATCGCAGTGGAGTTCAGTTCGTCGCCGCCTGTGCTCGTGCCCAACCGCTCCTAGCGCGCCGGCTGTCCGGCGCAGCGGTCGCCCGTTACGGCGGAGGGATGTGCAGGGCCGCCTGGCTTTCGGTGAGGAAGCGGGCGAGGGCGGCGGGGTAAGGGTCGGCGGCCGTCGCCGCGGTCAGCGCCTGCAAGAGGTCGACCGCGGCGGCGGACACCGCGTCCGGACCTTCGAGGCGTACCGAACCGAGTGATTCGCGCGCCGTGGTCATCGCCGCGGCAAAGGCCTGCGCGGCCGCCGAGCCTTGCGGCGTGCCCAGCGCCCGGTTGCGTTCCTGCTGGGCGGTACGGGCGGCCTCGGTGAGCATGAGCCAGGTGGCGTAGATCGTGCGCCGGGCCGCGCGTTCGGCGGCCAAGGCTTGTTCATGGGCGGTCGTCCGGCTGACTTCGAGTTGGGCCTGCGCCTGCATCATCCCGGCCAGCCAGGCGGCATCGGCCTGCGACTTGCCGGCCGCCCAGGCTGCGTCGGCCTGCTTGGAGCCTGCTGCCCACGCGGCGTCGGCCTGGCTCTTGGCGGCCGCGGCCTGGCGGCCTGCGGCACCCAGCATGAACAGCCCGGTGAGCACGACACCGGTAAGCGTCGATCCGGCGGTGATGAGGCCGACGACTACATCCGAATCCACGAAGTCCTCCAGGTCGGAACGGGCTTGGCGTCGCCGCCGGGTTTCGGGAAGCCACTTGACCATGTCCGGCCGGACGTTGGCCAGGCCGGACGTCGGTCAGGGGAGGGCGGAACGAAGGACGTTCGTCGGTGGGCCGGTTCGGGAAGCGTGGCGTCCAGGCCGGTGCCATCATGGCGTTTGGCGTTTGGCGCGGGCGGCGGGTGGCGGGCGCGCCGTCGCCGTGCGGACGGCCGAGTCGGGGGCAGCATGAACGAGGTTGACGGGGTGCAGGGTTCCTCGGGGCACGCGGTCTTGGGAAGCCCCATCGACAGCTGGGACCCGGTCAAGCTCGAACTGCATCGCGCGGTCCGCCCACCCCGGCCGCGCGACGGCTCTGCGCTGCCTGATGCACCGGAGAGCACGTTGCCCGCGTACGTGTTCCGCGAGCACGACAGGGAACTCGCCGAGGTCGTCGAGGGAGCCATCGCCGGCCGCAGCGGCATGGCAGTGCTGGTGGGCACCTCGGCCACGGGCAAGACCCGGGCCTGCTGGGAAGCCGTGCAATCGCTGGCCGTGCACGGCTGGCGGCTGTGGCACCCGTTCGACCCCACCCGTGCGGACGCGGCGTACGCCGACATCCCGCGCGTAGCCCCCAAGACGGTGGTGTGGCTCAACGAAGCCCAGCACTATCTGGGCCACGACGCGTACGGGGAGCGCATAGCGAGCAGGCTCCACACGCTGCTGCTCGGGCCGGGCCCAGTACTTGTCCTCGGGACGTTGTGGCCCGAATACGCGGACCGCTACAAGACCGTTCCAGGGCCGGGTGCTCCGGACCCCCACACGCGAGTGCGTGCTCTCCTCAAGGCGTACAACGTCCTGCACGTCCCCGATGTCTTCGACGAGGCGGCACTGGGCGCGGCACGGGAACTTGCCGCGCGGGGTGATGCCCAGCTTGCGCATGTGCTGGACCATCGC
Source organism: Yinghuangia soli (assembly GCF_021502675.1). Classification (GTDB taxonomy): domain Bacteria; phylum Actinomycetota; class Actinomycetes; order Streptomycetales; family Streptomycetaceae; genus Yinghuangia; species Yinghuangia soli. Next base: position 27,926 of record NZ_JAKFHA010000042.1, on the reverse strand, counting down.
CACGAGAACCGCATCACGCAGGGCCTTGCCGGGGCGCCGGAGTTGCTCGCCACCTACAAGAGCGCGTCGCCAGGGACCCGGGCGATCCTGGACGCTGCGGTGGATGCCAGGCGGATGGGCATGGGCCTTCATGTGCCCGGCGCCTTCCTGGAGGCCGCTGCGGAGGGGTACTTCACTGAGCCGGAGTGGGACGCTCTGGAGGACCACTGGTTCGAGGACGCCCTGGCCGCGGCAGTTCGTCCGGTCCTCGGCGGCTCGTCGCCGTCGCCGCTGCGGAGAGTGCGGCACCGGCCCGACCGTCCCGACCGGCGTTCCGGGCCGGGCCTGCTTGTGAGCGGACGTCCTGCGGTGTACCGGCTCGAGGACTACCTGGAGCAACACGGACGGCAGATCCGAGAGGATCTGTTCCCGCCCGAGTCGTTCTGGGCTGCAGCCGAGGCCCACCTGGGGGATCAGGCCGACGACATCTTGGCCTTGGCGAACGCTGCGATGCGGCACTGGCGGTTGTACTGGGCGAACCGGCTCTTCGAACTTGTGCCCCGGACCGACACGGAGTCGTTTCGACGACCTCGCCTACCGGCAGAGCGCGAACCGTTCGCGTTCGACGAATGGGACGGCGATCACAGATTGCTCGAGGCTTTCGCGTTGGACAACTACGAGCATGACGGCGACATGATGGCCGCCCTGGCGTTTCTTGCGCTGGGGGCAGGCGAATTCGAACCGGTCGCCGAAGTCGCCCGACGCCATGACGAAATCGGCAGCAGGGTCCAAGCCGTGGCCGTCCTCTGGGCAGCCGGCGCGGGGGACTTCGATCGTGCTCGTGAGCTGGCCAGATCGACGGGGTCCGCGAGCGACGACGAAGCTCTGACCGACGACGACATCCTGACCCTGCTTGCACTACTGGTAGCGGGCACAGGGGATTTCGGTCGCATCGCGGAGCTCATCGCGGAAACTGAGGAATCGGAGCCCGAGACGATGACGGTTCTTGCCTATTTGGCGGCTGGGGCCGGCGACTTCGACCGAGCTGCCGAGTTCGCACGGGCGCTCGACGCCGACGCACAGGGATTGCTGGCTCTTCTGCCGGCGCGCGCCGCAGAATTCGGCGAGGCAGTCGAGCTTGCCGCCCAGGACCCGGATGCGGGCGTCGAAGCACTGCAATACCTCGGGGTCCTTTCGGTCGGTGCAGGCGACTTCGACCGGGCGGCTGCACTCGCCGCGAGGGCGCCGAGTGAGGATGGCATGTGGGCCCTGCTTGCGTTTGTGGTGGCGGGAGCGGGCGATTTCGCGAAGGCTGCCCGTCTCGTCGGGGACGACGAGGCGGATGCTCTGATCGCCGTTCTGGCCTGCCTGCTGGCCGGGGCCGGACGGTTGGACGAGGCGGAGGAATTCGCGCGGCGGTCGGTCGATGGGAACCGCGACGACGGGTTCGTGTTGGCCATGCTCGAACTGATGCGTGCGGGACGCGGGCAACTTGAGGAAGCCCGGGCGGGGGTCGGCGATCGGGTGAGGCGGGGCATCGAGTGCCTCGACCTGCTTCCCCGGATGATGCTGCCCTACGGCCTCGACGCGGACGGCCGAGCCAGCGAATGCTGGACGGCTGCGGCTGCGGCATCGGGTGAACTTCTGGCCGAAGCCTGACTATTCGACGTCCGGTGGGAGTCAGCACCCAGGCATCGACGTTCCGCAGCAGCTCGTCAGGAGTGCAGCATGCGACGGTACGGACGTACCGTCGGCGGGGCGGTGCCCCACGGGGTGCGGGCGGTCAAGGTGGTGGCGAGGCCCTCCAGCCAGCGGAGTTGGGCGGCGAAGTAGGCGTGGTATTCCGTGCCGGGGCCGAAGGCCAGGATGGGGCCGTCGGTGCCGCGGACGCCGTGGCCGTACAGCATGACCCTGATGGTGTCGTCTATCTCCTCCATCGCGAACGAGCAGGGGAAGTCGTAGAGAAGCAGGGTTAGTTGCGGTGTGCGCTCGGCGGCTTCGGTGATCGGGTCGAGGATCGTCCGCGTGTAGTGGTCCGGGTCGGCGAGTGCGGCTTCCGCGGGTTCGAGGCGGTAGCGGTCGCGGCGCGACGGGCAATGCGGGTCCATCGCGTACACGCTCACCGGGATGCCGGCGGCGGCCTTGGCCTCGAAGAGCGCGAGCATTTCGGGGGACGCGTAGAAGTTGCGGGTCAGGCCGAACATGGTGATGCGCCTCGCGGCATTGCGGATGCGGTCCGTGAGGTCGGCCTGGGAATCGCTGCCGGTGTGCGGGAACATCCCTGCCAGTACTTCGAGTTCGCGGTGTGGGGACACGGTTTCAAGGTAGTGCGGGACCGGGCTGCGGCTTGGGTGGGGCGCCGGCGCGGATCCGGGTCCAGGCGTTCGGCGTCAGGGCGTGGGGTGTGGCCTCGGGTGGGGCGGTGCGGGTCAGAGCCCGGGCGGGGGCGGTCAGGAGCGAGGTGGCCAGGCCCAGCAGGTAGGGGATCGCGTACGACTCCTGGCGGGCGGGGAGCAGTTCCTCGGTGCTGCCGCGGTAGATGCCGGTGCGGGTGGCGGCGCGCCACAGTTCGCGGAGGACGGCCAGGCGGCCCTGCTCCGCGGCGGCGAAGGCTGCAGGCACGAACTGGTGTGTCAGGACGTCCGGTCGGCCTGCGGGCAGGGCCGGCGGGGCCTGGCCCAGCGAGACGCCGATGAGGGCGCCGAGCAGGTCGACGCCGGAGCGTTGGGCGTTGGCGGGTTCGACGAGGCGCGGGTTGACGTCGATCCAGAGCGGGCCCTCCGGGGTGAGGACGCCGTCCATCGCGAGAGCGCCGTGCCAGCCGATGTGCGCGCCGAGGAGCGTGATGTGCTCCCGGGCGTACGGGAGTTCGATGCTGCGCTTGGCGGCTGCGCTGCCGCGGTGGCCGGGGGCGGTGTGCTCGTACGTGTGTGCGGCGACCAGGCGGCCGTTGTCGAACACCGCCTGGACGGTGACGAGGCGGCCTTCGGCGCGGTGCTGGACGAGAACGCGGCCGCCCGCGGCGAATGCGCCCTCGGTTTCGAGGCGGTCGGCAAGGCGGAGCAGTTCCTCGCGGCGCTGCACCTCGTGGACGCCGGCGCCGCCGATGCCGAGGGGGAGCTTGACGTACAGCGGGGGGTCGGAGACCTGGCGGAGCGCCTCGGCCGTGCTGACGACGAACGCCTCGGGCTGGGGAAGGCCTATCTCGGTGAGGGTGACACCGGCGGAGACCTTGTCCTGCACGCGTTCGAGCGAGGCAAAGCGGGGTGCGGCGACGCGGCCGGCGAGGGCGGACGAGGCGGACTCGGCGCGGGACAGGACCGCGGTCTGCTCGCCGGTGGATATCAGGACGTCATGGCCCTCGGCGTGCATGACTTTCTCCGCGGCGTCCAGCCACCCCCAGGGGTCGACGGCGAACGCCGGCACCGGATGCACCCGGCCGATGGACGGCGGCAGGCGGAGCGGGAGCCGGCCCGCGGGCATGAGGACGTCGACGTCGTGGCCGGCGAGGCCGAGCAGGAGGGCGACCTGCCGCGATGTCATGCCGAAACCGTCGGAGAGCAGTACGCGCACGCGCACATCCTGGCATCGCGGGGGGCGTGGCGGGCAGGGCTTCGCGCGAGGAGGTTGGCGGGCGGGGCGGGCGGCGCTCGGCGGTGGGGCGGCGGGAGGTTTTGGGAAGTGGAGAAGGGAGTCAGGGGCGGGTAAAGAGGGTGGATCCCTTGCAATCCACAACGAATCGGGGAGGGGAAGAGTTCCGGGGGTTGTCGGGGCGGGGGCGGGGGCGGGTCGGGTCGGTCGGTTTGGTCGGTTTGGTCGGCTCGGCCTGGCTCGGGCCGGTCGGTCGGGCTGGCCGGTCGGGCCGGGCTGGCTCGGGTCGGGTCGGGTCGGGCTGGCTCGGGTCGGGCCGGTCGGGTCGGGTTAGCTCGGATCGGCTGGGCTGGGCTGGGTCGATATGGGCTTGGACGGGCTGGCTGGGGTCGGATCGGCCGGGCGCCGCGGGTCAGGTCGGGTCAGGCCGGGATTGGCCGAGGTCGGGCCAGTCGGGCCGGGGCGGGTTAAGTCGGGCAGGCCGGGATGGGCCGAGGTCGGTCAGGGACAGGGCAAGGCGAATCAGGGCGGGCTGGGGAGTACAGCCGGGGGTGGATCGGGTCGGGGCGGGGCGGGCTGAGTCGGGCAGGTGGGGATTGGCCGAGGTCGGGTCAGGCAGCGGGGCAAGGCGAATCAGGGCGGACTGAGGAAGGCAGCCGGGAGCGGTCCGGTCGCGAGTGGGCTTGGCGGTGGGGTTGTGCGGCATGTGATGCTGTCCGGAGCACGACACCACTACATCCCTCGGGGAGGTGAGCACATGGCAGCCCTCTGGGCCTGGATCTCGGCCGAGGTCGTCCGGCTGCTCATGCTGCCCGCGCTCACCGACAGCTCCGCGTTCGCCGACACGTCGGCGGGCGGGGGCGGGATCCTCGGGCTGGCCCTGGCCGCCCTGCTCGCGGCGCTGGCCCTCGTGGTCGCCGTCCGGGTCGCCCAAGACCTCGGCGGCACCCGCAGCCCCGCGTACGTCCGCGCCCTGACGATGCGCGCCCTCGCGCTGCGCCTCGCCTTCCTCCCGCTCCGCGACCCGGACGCCCGGGGACGCACCCGGCCCCGGGCCCCGGACGCGGTCGCCACGTCGTGACGACCGCACTGCAGGCCTGACCGGCCTCGGCGCGTACCCCGCAGGCAACAGTCGCGTGCCTGTGTGCGGACGTGCCCGCGTCTCCTGATCGTCGTTTCCGTGCTGATGCGCTGATGCGCTGATGCGCTGATGCGCTGATGCGCTGATGCTGATGCCCACCCTGCTGCCGCCAGGCGCGGCGGACCCGTGGCCTGGCTGCTGCGGCCAAAGCGTGCAGCGGCTCTGCGGCTCCGCGGCCCTGCGGCCTTGAGCCCTGCCGCTCCGCGGCTGCGACTCCGCAGCCTCGTGGTCTCGTGGCCCCTCCGGCTCCATGGGCCTTCGGCATCGCAGCACCCGCATCGCCACCAGCACCGACGTCTCCAGGTACGCGCCGCCGCCTATTCCGTCCTGCCCCGCGCAGCCCCTGCGCACCGGTCGTCCGACGAGTGGTTCCGCACCCGCGAACTCGTCTCGCCGACACCCGGAGAACACCCATGCCTGCCGCAATCCCCACCGACACCGTCCTCGCCGCACCCGGCTTCCTCACCGGACCGATCGACCTCGCCGGCACCCTCGTCTCGAACCTCTCCGACCTGCTCCACCCGACATTCGGCACCGCGTCCGTCGCCGCCGCCATCGTGCTGTTCACCATGAGCATCCGCGCACTGCTCAGCCCGCTCGGCTACATCCAGGCCCGCGCCCAACTCGGCCGCGAACGCCTCGGCCCCCGCATCGCGCTCATCAACCACCGGCACGCCAAGGACCCGGCCCGGCAGCAGCGCGAACTCGCCGAGATGTACCGCTCCGAGGGCGTCTCGCCGCTGGCCGGCTGCCTGCCCGCGCTGGCCCAGGCGCCGTTCCTGTTCCTGCTGTTCTCGCTCTTCCGCGGCAGCGGCGACATCCTGTCCCACGCGCTCGCCGGGATGCCGCTGTCCGCCCACCCGTTCGCCGAACTTGGCGGCTCCGCCGCAGCCGCGGACGCCGCTGCCGCCGCCGTGGCGGCTCTCGTCCTGGCCGTCGCGCTCACCGCAGCCTGCCTCCACGTACGCAACGCCAAGGCCACCACCCGCCGCGCGCAGGCACTCTCCGCGGCAAGCGCGGCAAGCGCAGCCGCAGAAGCCGGCAAGAGCAGCGGCAAGGGGGCCAACAAGGGCTCCGGCAAGAACAAGGCCACCAGCAAGTCCAACAGCAATGCCAACAGCCAGGCCAACAGCAACAAGGCCAACAGCAAAGCCGGCAGCAACAAGGCCAGCAGCAACAAGGCAAGCAGCAACAAGGCCGACAGCAAAGCCCCCACCGCCACCAAACCCGCGCCCGTCCCGACCGCCGCCGCCCCCGCCCCTGCCCCCGCAGCCCTGCCCCCCGCCTTCACCCGCGCCCTCCCGTACCTCCCCCTCACCCTCGTCATGTCCGTCGGCGCGGTGCCCCTCGCCGCCGGGCTCTACCTCGTGACCAGCTCGCTCTGGACGGCCGCCGAACGGCCCCTGATGCGGGCCCTGGCTGCGCGGCGGAGCCGGGACGTCGCCGCGACCGCGTAGCGTGTGGATCACTTGACTCTGGGTCGTGTCCGCAGGACTGTTCCGGGGCCAACCGGCTTACTGCGAACCGCACATGTCCCGACGTCCTCACGCAACGAACAAGCGAGGTATCCAGCCTGTGGCCACCAACCGATATGGCGCCGCCTGTGCCACCTGTTCGACGTACGTCCCGCCCGGCGAAGGGGTGCTGACCCGCATCGACGGCGCCTGGACGACCTACTGCAAGGACTGCGAGCCCAAGCCGGCCGCACCCGCCCGCGGCGGCCACGAGGGTTGGCACCAGGGGCCGTTGGCCGCCTTCGACACCGAGACGTCCGGCATCGACGTCGGCACCGACTTCATCGTCACCGCGGCCGTCTGCGACAGCACCGGCGTCCGGCACACGTGGCTGATCCACCCCGGCGACCGCGAGATCCCCGCCGAAGCCACCGCGGTGCACGGGATCACCACCGAGCACGCCCGCGCACACGGGCGGCCCGCCGCCGAATGCCTCGACGAGATCGCCGCCGTCCTCGCCGGCTACCTGGCCGCCGACACCCCGCTCGCGGTCTACAACGCGGTGTTCGACCTCACCCTCCTGGAGGCCGAACTCCGACGCCACGGCCTCACGCCGCTCGCGCACCGCGTGCCCGTGCTCGGCCCCGTCGTCGACCCGCTCATCGTCGACAAGCAGCAGGACCGGTTCCGGCGCGGCAAGCGCACCCTGGAGGCCACCAGCGCCTTCTACGGCGTCACCCTGGCCGACGCGCACACCGCGGACGCCGACGCGCAAGCGTGCCTGCGCCTCGCCCAGGAACTCGGCGCCCGGTACCCGAAACTGGCTGCCATGGACATCCGGACCCTGCACAACGAGCAGCGCGCCTGGGCCGCCGAACAAGCCGCGTCCTTCCAGGCCTACCTCGACCGCACGAAGCCCGGCCACGGCGAAGTCATCGCCCGAGACTGGCCGGTGATCCCGTGACGGGCGGCCCCGGCAGCCCCGCCAGCCCCGGCGTCCCCGGCGGCGCCGACCGCCCCGAGGGCACGGACCGCACGAGCGCCGGCCCCCGCGTGCTGCACGTCCAAGGCCCCGTCCTCGTCGGACCCGACGAGGTACGCGACGAACTCTGGGTGCTCGACGGCCGCATCACCTTCGACCGCCCCCGCTACACCGCCGGTGCGGCCGACACGGAGACCGTCCGCGGCCACGTCCTGCCCGGCCTCGTCGACGCGCACTGTCACGTCGGCCTCGACGCGCACGGCGCCGTCGACCACGACACCGCCGAACGCCAGGCCCTCACCGACCGCGCGGCCGGTGCCCTCCTGCTGCGCGACGCGGGCTCGCCCGCCGACACCCGCTGGGTCGACGGCCGCGAAGACCTCCCGCGGCTCATCCGGGCCGGCCGCCATCTCGCCCGCCCGCGCCGCTACTTGCGCAACTACGCGCACGAGATCGAGCCCGGCGACCTCACCGCGTACGTCATGCAGGAAGCCCGCCGCGGCGACGGCTGGGTCAAACTCGTCGGCGACTGGATCGACCGCGACCGCGGCGACCTCGCGCCCTGCTGGCCCTACGAGGCGCTCAAAGAAGCCATCGACGCCGCGCACGCACTCGGCGCCCGCGTCACCGCGCACTGCTTCTCCGAAGAGTCGCTGCCCGACCTGATCGCGGCCGGCATCGACTGCATCGAACACGCCACCGGCCTGACCGAGGACATGATCCCGGAGTTCGCCGCCCGCGGCACCGCGATCGTGCCGACCCTCGTCAACATCGACACCTTCCCCGGCATCGCGGACGCCGCCGCGGCGAAATTCCCCGAATACGCCGCCCACATGCGCGCCCTGCACACCCGCCGCTACGAGACCGTCCGCTCCGCCTACGACGCCGGCATCCCCATCTACGTCGGCACCGACGCCGGCGGCTCCCTCGCCCACGGCCTGGTCGGCCGGGAAGTCGGCGAACTCGTCCGCGCCGGACTCCCCGTCGCCGACGCACTGTCCGCGGCCACCTGGTCCGCCCGCAAGTGGCTCGGCCACCCCGGCCTGGAGGAAGGCGCCCCCGCGGACTTCGTCGTCTGCGAAACCGACCCCCGCGAGGACGTCACCGCACTCCTGGCCCCGCACGCCGTGGTCCTGCGCGGCACGATCCGGGACGGGGCGGCAGCGACGGCGACCTGACGGCAACTCCCTTCCCGTCCCTCCCGCCGAGGGCGCACCCTCGGCGGCAGGCACACCTCCGCCCGCGGCTCAGTCGAACAGCGCCACGTGGCCGTCGGACAGCAACTCGCCCGGCTCGCCGGCGAACGCGACCCGGCCGCGGCGGAGAACGTACGCCACGTCCGCGCGGCGCAGCGCCTCGCCCGCGTACTGCTCGACCAGGACGACCGTGCGCTGCCCGCCCGCGGCAAGCTGCCCGACCACGTCGTACAACTGCGCCACGACACGCGGAGCCAGCCCCTGGCTCAGTTCGTCGAGGAGCAGGACGCGCGAGGGCCGCAGCAGCGCCCGGGACACGGCCAGCATCTGCTGCTCGCCGCCGGACAGCGTCCCGGCCTGCTGCCCGAGGCGCTTGCGCAGCACCGGGAAAGCGTCGAGCGCCGGGTCGACCGGGTTCCCGCCGGCGAAGACGAGCAGGTTGTCGCGGACCGGCAGCCCCGCGAAGACCCCGTGCCCGTCCGGGATCAGCGCCATGCCGTCGCGGGCCCGCTCGGACGCGGTCCAGCCGGTGACGTCGCGGCCGTCCCACTCGACGCGCCCCGCCGCCGGGGACAGCAGCCCCGCCAGCGTGCGCAGCACCGTCGACCGGCCCGCGCCGTTGCGGCCCAGCAGCGCGGTCACCGCACCCGCCGGGAACGCCAGGTCGACGCCGTGCAGCGCCTCGACCGGGCCGTAGCGGACGCGGACCCCGCGCAAAGCCAGGGAGACGGGCATCAGCGGCCGTCCTCGGGAGTGCCGGTCACCGGGTCGAGATAGGCCGCCCGGGCCGCCGCATCCTCGCGCACCTGCGCGGGCGGACCGGACGCCACCACCCGCCCCGCCGCCATCACGTACACCGTGTCGGACACCCCGAACACCAGCTCCATGTCGTGCTCGACCAGCAGCACCGCAAGCCCCTCGTCGGCCAGCCGCCGCAGCAGCGCCCGCATCCGCGCGGTCTCCGCATCGTCCAGACCGCTGGCCGGCTCGTCCAGCAGCAGCACCGACGGCCCGGCCGCCAGCGCCCGGGCCAACTCGACCAGCCGCAGCGTCCCGGTGGGCAGCTGCCCGCACGGGACGTCCCGCAGCTCGGTCAAGTCGACCGACGCCAAAGCCTGTTCGACGGCCTCGCGGGTGCGGCCGCGGGCCGGATCGGGCAGGCCGAGCAGCCGCGCCGTCGCACTGGCACCCGCGTGGTTCTCCGCACCCACCCGCAGGTTGTCGGCCACCGAGAGACTCGGGAACACCGACACCACCTGGAACGTCCGGGCCATGCCCAGCCGCGCACGCCGATGGTCCGGCAGCCGCGTGATGTCCCGGTCGCCCAGCCGGATCCGGCCCTCGTCCGGGCGCTGCGCCCCGGCCAGGCAATGGAACAACGTGCTCTTGCCCGCCCCGTTCGGCCCGATCACCGCCGTCACCTCGCCGGGCGGGACCGTCAGACTCACCCCGTCCACCGCCCGCAGCCCGCCGAAATGCCGCACCAGACCGGACGCCTCCAACGCCAAGCGGGGCGCGCGGGGCCGCGCCGCAGGACGGGACGTACGCCGGAACACGGACTTCATGCTCACTTCGCACCCGCCTCAGGACGCGACGGCTGCGGCGACCGCGACCGCGACCGCGACGACGACGGCGGCTGCGGCGGCTGCGGTGACCGCGAGGCTGCGTCGCGCGGCACCCGGGCGCGCAGGGCGCGCCCCGCCGGAGTGAGGCGCAGCGCAGGCACGCCGCTCAGCAGATCCGGTCGTGTGCCGTCCGCAGCCGGGGCGGACCCGGACAGCAGCAGCCGGCGCGCCGTCGCCAGCGCGCCGCCCGGCATCCGGGACAGCAGCACCGCCCCGACGCCGATCACGATCGTCGACACACCCGGCCGGGTGCCCGCGTCCAGCCCCACGATCAGCGCCGCCGCCAGCACCGCGCCCGCCACGCTGTCCACCCCGAACACCACCACCGCGGCGAACCAGATCAACCCCGCGATCGGATCGAACGCCTGCGCGTCGAACGAACGCCCGGACATCCCCAGCAGCGCCCCGCCCAGCGCGGCCACGCCCGCACTCACCGCGAACACGAAGACCTTCAGCCCCGGCACGTCGATACCCGACGCCGCCGCCCCGCCCTCGTTGTCCCGGATCGCCACCAGCATCCGCCCCAGCCGCCCGTCCTTCAGCCGCCGCACCGTCAGCAGCACCAGGCCGAGGCAGACCAACTCCAGGATGTAGAAAGAGCGTTCATCGTCGAACGGGTACGGATGGTCGAGCCGCAGCTCGGTCGTGAACATCGGCTGGGCGAACACGAACCGGCTCACCACCACCGCCACCGCGAACGTCGTCAGCGCAAGCGCCAGACCCCGCCGCCGGATCGCCGGCCACCCCGTCACCAGCCCGATCGGGATCACCAGAAGCGTCGCCAGCAGCAGCGCCACCAGCCCCGGCACCTCCGGCAACCCGAAGAACTGCCCGCTCATCAGCGACGCCGCGATCAGCGCACCCAGGCCCGCATACCCGGCCTGCCCCAGCGACACCTGCCCGGCGTACCCGGTCACGATCACCAGCGAGACGAACACGATGGCCAGCGCCGGTACTTGCTGCGCCGACTGCAGATGGTCCGTGCTCAGCACGAGCGGCGCCGCCAGCAGCAGCGGGTACGGCAGCCACCACAGCGCAGGGAGCCGCGCCGGAGTACCCGTCTCGATCCGCGTCTGCGCACCGCGCGCACCCACCTCCACCATGCGCGGCAGCAGGAGCAGCGCCAGCAGCAGCACGACCGCGAACAGGTTCGACTGCAGCGCCTGCAGCATCTCCTGCGCGCGGCCCTCCAGTTGCACGCGCGTCAGCTCGCTCTGCCCCACCCCGATCGCCACCGCGACCAGGATCGCCACCGGCAGGCTCGCCAGCCGCGCCGCCACCGCGACGCCGATGGTCCCCAGCACCAGCAGCGTCAGACCGAACGGGTCCAGACGCAGATGCGGGGCCAGCAGAATCCCGGTCAACCCGGCCAGCATCGACCCGAACGCCCAGCCCACCGCCGACACCCGGTCCGCGGCCACCCCGGTCAGCTCGGCCAGTTCGCGCCGGTCCACCACCGCGCGCAGGTCCGCCCCGAACGACGTGTACCGGGTCACCGCGCCGACCAGCAGCGCGATCCCGACCACCACCCCCAGGTCGACCAGCGCCGCCCCGGACACCGTGGCATCGCCCCACAACTCGACCGTGCCCACGTCGAACAGCGTCGGCGGGTCGAGCCGCGACTCGGTGCCCCACGTCAGGATCGCGATGCCCAGCAGCATCACCAGCACGCCCAGCGACGCCGCCAGCATCTCCGCCGGCCCCGCCCCGCGCCGCATCAGGCCGCGGAACACGAACCGCTCCAGGAGCAGCCCGAACGCGGGCGCCACCACCAGCACGTCGAACAGCGCGGCCGGCACCACCGGCCAGCCCCACACGCGTACTTGCTGCCACAGCAGGTACGCGATGACCATCGCCAGCGCACCGAAGCCCAGGTTGAACACCCCGGTCGCCCGGTACGACGTGATCAGCCCCACCGCGGCCAGCGCGGCGATCGCCCCGACGGCCAGCCCGGCGAGGGCGAGGTCGATGGTCAGCATCGCGTCAGTCGGCCGAACCGGCCGCGGCCCGGCGCGCGGCACCCGCATCGCCCGCACCACTGCCGTCGCCGCCGACCGCACCGCCGTCCGCACTGATACCCGCGCCGCCGTCCGCAGCGTCCGCGGCCTCCGCCGGACCGCCCGCCGGATCGCACAGCGCACACGCCCGCAGATCCAACTCCGCGGCCCGCGCGGCATCCAGCGCGAACACCCCGGCCTTGCCGCGCACCAGCTCGCAGTCGGGGCGGTGGTACCGCGCCCCGGCCGGCAGCGACACCCACGGGCCCGCGGGATCGGCATCCGCAGTCGCCGCCGCGTCCGCCGGCCCGGCCGCCGATCCCGCGCTCACTCCGGAACCCGCCCCCGGCACCGCTGCGTCCGCGGGCAGCGGGCGGTCCGCAGGCTCCAGGACCAGCGCATGCAGCTCGGCCACCTGCCGCCGCAGCGCCTCGTCGCCCCCGGCGCCACCCGCGCCGCGCATCCGCGCCGCGATCAGCACCGCGCCCGCGACGATCAGCGCGGCACCCGGAATCGTCGCCGACGCCAGGTACGGGATCTGGCGCGCCTCGTACTTCTCGCCCGACACGCCGTACCACCCGACCGCGCACAGGATCGCGCCGACCAGGACGACCAGCCACCCCCCGTACACCCGGACGGCCGCACGCACATCGCCGTCCCAGCGTGGTCTACCCGAACCCTCCACCGGCCCGCCTCACTTGTTCGCCGCTCGCCGCCGACTGCCGTGGGGCGCCCGCACCGCCGGAAACTGCGGATGCGGTCGTCCTGTGTCCGGTCCAGATTAGATGCGGTCGAAAGGGAACACCGGAGTTTCCGGGTTCGCGCGCGTCCCGGACATCCAGGGCACGATTCGATACCGACCAGGTACCGACGGCATGTCGGTAACTGCGTTGGGATACAGGTGGGTCACGGGATTCTCATGCGACCCCCAGTCGCTATGTGACGCACGGGTAGGGTGCCGTACGCTCCGACCTGACTTCTGTGATCTACGCCGAGTGACCCTCGGCGGGAACGGATGGTGAAAGCACATGCGGAACATACGGACTCGTCGCATGGCGTGGGCGGCTCTCCCGGTCGCCGGCATCCTGCTGCTCGCCGGCTGCGGCGACGACGACAAGGACGACAAGGGCTCCAGCAGCACCGCCCCGTCCTCCGCCCCGTCCAGCCAGGCCCCCGCGCCGAGCAGCGCCGCCCCGACCTCGGCCAAGCCGACCGGTGCGTCCTCGGCGCCCGCCGGTGCGGTGGACCAGTCCACCTGGAGCGCCGACCAGAAGGCCGCCGCCGCGGCGTACGGCTCGCTGTTCGACCCGAAGACCCCGGTCGCCGACCGCAAGGCGCTCATCACCGACTCCGAGTCCATCGCGCCGCTGATCGACGGCCTGCTGGCCCACCCGGTCATGGGCACCGCCTCGCTCAAGGTGAAGGACGTCAAGGTCACCGGCGACAAGGCCGCGGTCACCTTCGACGTGCTCATCAGCGGTGCGCCGGCCTACGAGAACCGCACCGGCGAGGCCGTCAAGGTCGACGGCAAGTGGAAGGTCAGCAAGAGCGTCATCTGCGGCTTCGGCCAGGGCCTCGGCGTGCAGCTGCCGCCCGGCTGCGCCGCCTGACGCTGAACCGGCCCGGGTACGACCGGGCCGGCTCGGACGGTTCGACCGCATGCGGCCGAACCGGCAGCGCCGGCACACCGTCCTAGACGGCAAGGGCTGCGGGTACGTGCACCTCCGCGCACGTACCCGCGGCCTTCGGCATATTCCGGTACGTTCCGGACGACCCCGGGATGTCCGCGACCCTGGGAGCCGCCCATGCGCAGCGCAGCCCGCACCCCCGCAGCCGCGGCCCTGGCCGCTGTCCTCGCGCTCCTCCTCGGAGCCTGCGGCTCCCGGCTGCCGGAAAGCGACTTCGAGTCCGTGCAGGGCCCGGCCGGGCCGGCCACCGCCCCGCCCGCCGCGAACACCGCCTCCGACGTGGGCGTCACCCCGGGCGAGATCAAGATCGGCATGCTCGACACCGCGTCCGGCATCCTCGGCGGCGACACCTTCTCGCCGCCCATGTACGGCGCGCAGGCCTTCTTCCAGGCCCTCAACGACAAGGGCGGCATCAACGGCCGCAAGATCACCGTCGTCGGCTGCGACGACGAGGGCGTCGGCAGCCTCAACCAGAAGTGCGCCCGCAAACTCGTCGACGACGAGAAGGTCTTCGCGCTCGCCGGCAGCAGCATCTACAAGTACGACGGCGCCGAGTACATCAGCTCCAAGGGCGTCCCCGACGTCGGCGGCATCCCGATCGGGAACGCCTACGACACCTACCAGCACCTGTACAGCCTCTACGGCTCCAGCGCGCCGCGGAACGGCCAGATCGGCTGGGGCGGCACGCTCTACCAGAACACCGCCGTCTACCGGTACTTCAAGGACAAGCTGGGCGCCCGCACCGCCGCCGTCGTCTCGTACAACCAGGCCGACTCCGCGCGCTACGCGCAGACCATCAAGGACGGCCTCAAAGCCGAGGGCTACACCGTCGTCGACAAGCAAGTCGACTTCGCCCTCGCCAACTTCGACGCGGCCGTGGTGGACATGAAGAACCGCGGCGTCGACATCGTCTTCGACGCCATCGACACCCGCGGCAACTCCCTGCTGTGCAAGGCGATGGACGGCGCCGGGCTGCGCGTGCAGGCCAAGGTCTCCACGGTGCAGAGCCAGAACGCGCAAGTGTCCGACGACTTCGCCGACTCGCCGAACTGCCGCAACGCCATCCAGTCCACCGGCACCAGCCGCTCCTACGAGGACGTCGGCCACCCCGCCGTCGCCGAGTTCCGCGCCGCGATGGCGAAGTACTTCCCGGACCGCGAGGACAAGATGGCCCAATGGACCCTGGAGGGCTGGGCGTCCGCGCAATGGCTCGCCGACGCCATCGCCTCCTGCGGCGCGAACGTCACCCGCGCCTGCGTCGAGGCCTTCGTGAACCGCCCCGAGGGCTACGACGCGCACGGGCTGCTGATCCCCGTCGACTTCCGGCCCGAGACCGCCGAACAGGCCCGCGAACCCGCCAAGTGGTGCACCAACGTGGTCCGTTGGCAGGACACCGCGAACGGCGGCCGGGGCGGCTGGGTCGACCAGGTCCCGGACATGAACACGAACTGCGCGAACGTGCCGTCGCTGCCGTACAAGCCCTGAACCCGGGCCGGACGCGGGCACCGCACACACGGCGGACGGGCCGCGCATCCGCGCGGCCCGTCCGGTCGTTCAGCCGTTCAGCCGTTCAGCCGTTCAGTCTGTGCGGCCTACGGGTGCGGCTTGAGGGCCGGGCAGCCCTCCGTCTTGTACTTCGCGCGGAACTCGAAGTGCCACGACTCGTTCCCGTAGATCTGGCACCAGCCGTACTGCGCTCCCTTGGCCTTCATCCACGGCTGCGCGGCCTGGTTGATGTCGATCGCGATGCCGTCCACATGCGACGACTCGTCCGGCGGCAGCACCCGGTTGCGGGCCGCGGCCGACGAGCCGGTCTTCGCGACCTCCTGCTCCCACAGGTCCTTCTGGTGCTGGTACGACCGCTTGCCCGAGGTCAGCGTCATCTGGACGCCCTCGGCGGCCATCGCCTGCTTCGCCGCGGAGTACGCGGCGGACGCCGCGGCGGTGAGCTTGCCCGGGTCGCGGGCCCCCGGGTCGTCGCTGACGCCGTCGCCGTCGGTGTCCACCGGAGCCTTGCTGCCGGTCGACGCGGTGCTCGTCGGCGACTTCGAACCCGCCTTGGACGGACCCGTGCTCGGCGCCTTCGACGTCCTCGTCGGCGCGGCGGAGGCCGTGCTCTCCGGTCCGCTGCTGGGCGACGGCAGCGGGCCCGCGGTCGGCGGGGCGACCGGCAAAGGCGTCGAGTCGGCGGCCTTGGCGGTCTTGCCCGACGAACCGCCGTCCAGGAACTTGACCGCCGCGAGCCCCGCGCCGGCCAGCGTGACCGCGCCGACCACGCCCCACAGCACCGCGGTACGCCGGCGCCGCCGGCCGCCGGATTCGTGCTCGACGGCGGGACCCGCGGGTATCCCGCCGTTCCCGTTCCGGTCCGCGGCCGGCCCCGGCACCGCCGCGAAGGCGCCCGCGGCGCCCGCGGCACCCTCCGCGCCGCCGGCCTGCGGCACCGCGGCCGCGCCCATCGCGTACGCCCCGAGGTCCAACTCCGCGGCGCCGTCATGGGAATCCCGGGAATCCCGGGAGTCACGGGAACCCCCGGAAGCCTCGCGGGCGGCTTCTGCCGGGCCTTCCGGGGACCCGGGGGCCCCCGAGGCCCCAGGGGCCCGCACCGGGGCCGTGGCAGCCGTCCCGGGGCCCGCGGCAGCGCCGCCGACGTCCTGGATCGGCACCACCTGAGTGGGCAGCTCGCTCGGGCTGCCCGCGGGTGCCGCGCTGCTGCTCGCCTGCCACGCGCTGTCGAGGTACCGCGCGGCGTCCGAATAACTCGGCGACGCCGGGTTCGCTGGCCCCGGGCCCACCCGGTGCCGGGGGCCGCCGGATGCGGCGTCCCCGCCGGCCGGCAGGCCGCTGTCCGGCTCCGGTCCGCGGCCCTGGTCTGGTGTCTGATTCAACGTCGGATCCTCCCCGCAGGATCATTACGTATGACGGCCGTGTGCCGTACCGGGTCGGGCCCCTGCAGCGCTATGGGATACGCCACGCTGCCGGGCTGCAACGCGTCCGGGCGCCCGCTCGTACCGCGACGGGGGCCGGCCCGCCTGCGCGAAGGAGGGTGGCGCCGATCACGTCCTTGCCTGCCGTGCGTACTCTGGGGGCCGAAGCCGGACCCGGCGCCGAAGCACGCCGGCCCTGGGGGTGAGGAGAGCGCCATGACAGTCGAGACGCCGACGACGGGGCCAGGGTTGCAGACCGGGCTCGTCGACGCCTTCGGCCGCGTCGCCACCGACCTCCGGGTGTCCCTGACCGACCGCTGCAACCTGCGCTGCACGTACTGCATGCCCGCGGAAGGCCTCGACTGGCTGCCCAAGCCCGAGCTGCTCACCGACGCCGAGATCGTCCGGCTCATCACCGTCGCGGTCACCCGGCTCGGCGTCACCGAGGTCCGGTTCACCGGCGGCGAACCGCTCATGCGCCGCGGCCTGCCCGGCATCATCGAACAGGTCGCCGCACTCGAACCGCGGCCCAAGCAGTCCGTCACCACCAACGGCCTCGGCCTCACCAAGCTCGCCGGAACGCTCAAGGCCGCCGGCCTGGACCGCGTCAACGTCTCGCTGGACACCCTCGACCCGGCCCGCTTCCACACCCTCACCCGGCGCGACCGGCACCACGACGTCGTGGCCGGCATGGCCGCCGCAGCCGAAGCCGGACTCACCCCCGTCAAGGTCAACGCCGTCCTCATGCGCGGCGTCAACGACGACGAAGCCCCCGCACTCCTGGCCTGGTGCCTGGAACGCGGCTACGAACTGCGGTTCATCGAGCAGATGCCGCTCGACGCCCAGCACGGCTGGAAGCGCGAGCAGATGGTCACCGCCGAGGAGATCCTCCGCGACCTGTCCGCCGCCTTCCGGCTCACCCCCGAAGGCGACACCGCCCGCGGCAGCGCACCCGCCGAACGCTGGCTCGTGGACGGCGGCCCCGGCCGGGTCGGCGTCATCGGCACCGTCACCCGCCCGTTCTGCGGCGCCTGCGACCGCACCCGGCTCACCGCCGACGGCCAGATCCGCAACTGCCTCTTCGCGCGCGAGGAATCGGACCTGCGCAGCGCCTTGCGCGCCGGCGCATCCGACGACGAGCTCGCGGACCGCTGGCGGGCCGCCATGGCCACCAAGAAGGCCGGCGCCGGCATCGACGACCCGACGTTCCTGCAGCCCGCCCGCCCGATGTCCGCCATCGGCGGCTGACCGCCCGGGCGTTCGGCCCCCTGCCTACGCCTGCGAGCCGTCGTCCGGCCTGCCCTGCTGCTCCGGCCCCTGCTGCTCCTGCTGTCCCTGTTGCTCCTGCGCGGTCCACTCGCCGAACGGCACCGTGTCCTTCAGGAACCCGCGCACCGCAAGGAACTGCCCCAGGTGCTCCCGGTGTTCACCGCAGGCCAGCCACGTCTTGCGGCGGTCCGGGGTGTGCAACTTCGGGTTGTTCCAGACCAGGACGTAATCCGGCTCCGCACGGCAGCCCTTGGCCGAGCAGATCGGCTGCGCCGGTTCTTCGGTGGGAAACATGCCCTCAGTATCGCAAGTCCGCATCGCCGCCCCGGCCTGCGGCTGCCCCGACCGGGAACGCCGCGGCGGGAAAGCCCGGTTCCGCTGCGCTGCGTGATGACCGGGGCAGGACACCGGCACCGGCGCAACGGGCCCGGACACGGGCGATGCCGGGCAGCCACGGGGGGAGCCGCCCGGCATCGCGTCGGTCGCTCCGACGGGGGATACGGAGCACGTTTTGAAGTATGGCACGTCCGCGCCCGACGTGAAGCCCCATCCGCGAACGCGTCAGGGGCGATTTTGCGCACGTCTTCCCGACCCCCTGCGGCGGGCCCGCCGCAGGCCGCAACGACTTACTGACGGTTACCTTCTGGCGGACCGTCAGCTGTACCGGGGGCCGGCTTCGCAGGCCCCTCCGGACCGGCTTCCGCGCGGCCCTGGCCCGGCGCATCGCGCACCACGTGCTCGGCCGTCCCGGCCACCGTGGTGACCCACACGCCGCCGTGCCCGGCCGACTTCGCCGCGCCCGGGTCCGCGTCGTCCGGCACGATCCACGCGTCCTCCGGCGTCACCTTGATGTCGTGCCGCTCAGCACTGGTGAGCACCGCCTCGGGCGGCGCCTCGATAGCCCGGTGCGCCTGCGGCGGCACCACCTGCGAAAGCGGCGCGTCACCCGCCTTGCTGCGCCCGCCGTTCGCGACGACCACCGCGACGTACGGCAGCAGCACCGCACCCGCCAGCATCACCCAGCGCAGCGGCCCGCTGAGCACCACCGCGAGCAGGAAGCACACCGTGCGGATCGACATCGACAGCACATAGCGGCGCTGCCGTCCGCGCACGTCCTCGGTCAGGCTCTTGCGCGCACCGCTGATCTCGAAGACCGGTGCCTTGGCGCCATGCTCGCGATTCACCAGCACCCCTTGTCCCGCCGCCGCCGTGCCGTCGGCCGCCTCACTTCCACGGTACGCCCGGCTCCGGGGCGGAACGAGACCGGGGCCCGGGCTTTGCCCCGTGTTGTCCCACGGACGGCCCAGCCCCGGCCCCTGCCGCGCATCCGGCGGCTCACGACTCCCGGCGCACGTACTCCGCAGGGACCGCGGCCACCAGCCACACCCCGTTGGCGGACACCCGGAACACGTGCCCGTCGCGGTGCATGCGGCCCGACTCGACCACCAGCACCACCGGCCGCCCGCGCCGCGCGCCGACCCGGCGCGCCGTGTCCGCGTCCGGCGACAAGTGCACGTCGTGCCGGTCCATCGCCTTGAGGCCCTCGGCGAGGATCGTGTCCACCACCCGGCCCGCCGTCCCGTGGAACAGCTCCTCCGGCGGATCGGCGGGCGGCAGGCCCAGCTCGACCGCGACCGTGTGCCCCTGGTTCGCGCGGATCCGCAGCCCGTCCTCGGACAGCGCGAACCGCTGCTTGTCACTGCGCTCGACCACCAGGTCGAGCTCCGCGCGGGTCACCTCGAAGCCGCGCGCGGCACACGCCGCGAGCAGCTCCCCGATGTCCGCCCAGCCGGCGGGGTCAAGAGCGATGCCGAGGCGCTCCGGCTGGTGCCGGAGCGCCCTCGACAGGTATTTCGACACCTTGACCTGGCGTTTTTCGTCCATGCGCCTCCTCGACGCGAAGGTCCGGGAACCGGCGCCGCCGTCGGTCGGGACGACCGGCGCTACGACGCCTGGCTCACCGAACTCATGTTGAAGTCCGGTACGCGGATCGGCGGCATCGCCGCCCGCGAGAAGTAGTCGCCCCACTCGCGCGGCATGGTCCGCTCGGTGCGGCCCGCCTCGGTCACCCGGCCGAGCAGGTCCACCGGGGACTCGTTGAAGCGGTAGTTGTTGACCGCGCCGACGACCTCGCCGTCCTCGACCAGGTAGACCCCGTCGCGCGTGAGGCCGGTCAGCAGCAGGGTCTGCGGGTCCACCTCGCGGATGTACCACAGGCAGGTCAGCAGCAGGCCGCGCTTCGTGGAGGCGACCATATCCGCGAGCGACCGGTCCGCGCCCGCGCTTTCCAGCACCAGGTTGTCCACGTCCGGCGCCGCGGGCAGCCCGGCCAGCTTCGCCGAGTGCCGGCTGGCCGGCAGCGCGGCCAGCACCCCGTCCGCGATCCACGACGTCGGCGCGAGCGGCAGCCCGTTGTCGAACACCGACGACGTGTCGCCCGACGCCAGCGCCATCGAGAACGGCGCACACGCCAGCCCCGGGTACGCCGGGTCGCTGCGCAGGGTCAGCGGCAGCGTGGCGAGCTTCTCGCCGACCCGCGTGCCGCCGCCCGGCTTGCTGAACACCGTGCGGCCCTCGTGTGCGTCGCGCGCCCCAGCCGACCACGCCAGATAGATCATCAGGTCCGCCACCGCACTCGGCGGCAGCAGCGTCTCGTACCTGCCCGCGGGCAGGTCCACCTGCCGCGCGGCCCATCCGATGCGCTGCTCCAGCTCCGCCTCGGCGGCCGCCACGTCCACGTCCGCGAAGTCGCGCGTCGCGATGCCGTGCCACGCCGAGCGGGCCATGTCCGCCGACTTGGCGTTCAACTCGAAGGTGCCGGTGGGCTGGTCGTGCCGGGCCCGCAGGCCCGCGGAGTTGCCCACGTACGTCGACGTCATCTCGTGCGACGCGAAGCCGTACAGCTTGCGGCCCCCGGCCCGGGCGCGGGCGAACGCCTCGCCGAGCGCCGGTGCGAAGTCCTTGAACACCTCGATCGAGGTGCGCGCCGGGGCGTCCCCGAAGCCCGCCGCGAACCCGGTGCCGGACACCAGCGGATTGGCGTCCTCGGCCGGACCGGCCTGCCGCGCCGCCGCCTCGGCCGCCCGCACCAGCTCCTCCAGCTGGTCGACCGTCACCCCGCTGCGCGAGACCACGCCCGACGCGGTGCCCTCGGCACCGTCCACGGTCGCCACCACCGAGACCTGGCGGCCCTGCGTGAGGCCGTTCGTGGTCAGCGAGTTGCCCGCCCAGCGCAGGTTCGCGGTGGTGCTCTCCTGCGCGATCACCACGCAGCCGTCCGCCTGCGACAGCGCGAGCGCCCGCTCCACGATCTCGCCCGGCGCGGTCACCGCACCCGTGCCGTGCGTCCCCTGGGTCCCCTGCGTCATCGTCCGGCCTCCTGCACCGTGTTGAGCACCCGCACGCCGCGGAACAGCGCCGAGGGGCAGCCGTGGCCCACCGCGGCGACCTGGCCGGGCTGCGCCTTGCCGCAGTTGAACGCGCCGCCGAAGACGTACGTCGACGGTCCGCCGAGCGCCTCCATCGAGCCCCAGAAGTCCGTCGTGGTGGCCTGGTAGGCGAAGTCCTTGACCTGCCCGGCCAGTTTGCCGTTCTCGATGCGGTACGCGCGCTGCCCGGTGAACTGGAAGTTGTAGCGCTGCATGTCGATGGACCACGACTTGTCGCCCATGATGTACAGCCCGCGCTCCACCCCGCCGATCAGATCCGCGGTCGAGCGGTCCTCGGCGGCCGGCTTCAGCGAGACGTTCGCCATCCGCTGCACCGGCACGTGCGCGGGGGAGTCCGCGAACGCGCAGCCGTTGGACCGGCCGAAGCCCTGCATGCGGGCCATGTTGCGGTCCAGCTGGTAGCCCACCAGCACGCCGTCCTTGACCAGGTCCCAGCTCTGCGTCGCGACGCCCTCGTCGTCGTACCCGATGGTGGCCAGGCCGTGCTCCGCGGTGCGGTCGCCGGTCACCTGCATGATCTCCGAGCCGTACTTGAGGGTGTTCAGCTTGTCGAACGTCGCGAACGACGTGCCCGCGTACGCCGCCTCGTAGCCCAGCGCCCGGTCCAGCTCGGTGGCGTGCCCGATCGACTCGTGGATCGTCAGCCACAGGTTGCCGGGATCGATGACCAGGTCGTACGTGCCCGCCTCGACCGACGGCGCGGCCACCCGCTCGGCCAGCAGCGAGGGCAGCTCGGCCAGTTCGGCCTTCCAGTCCCAGCCGGTCCCGGTCAGGTACTCCCAGCCGCGGCCGACCGGCGGCGCCAGCGTGCGCATCGACTCGAACGCGCCGCCGTTCACCGCCATCGCGGTCAACTGGGGGTGCAGCCGGACCCGCTGCTGCGTAGTCGAGGTGCCTGCGGTGTCCGCATAGAACTTGTTCTCCTGGACCGCCATGAGCGACGCGTCGACGTGGTCCACGCCGTCCGCCGCGAGCAGGTCCCGGCTCCACTGCGCGAGCAGCGCGATGCGCTCGGCCTCGGGCACCTCGAACGGGTTCACCTCGTACGCCGAGACCCACACCGCGTCCGCGTACACCGGCTCCGGGGCCAGCTCGACCCGCTCGTCCGAACCCGACGCGTCGGCGATCGAGCGCGAGACCCGGGCGACCGCGACGGCCTCCTCGGCGACCCGCACCGCGGCGTCCACGGTCAGGTCGACGCCTGCCGCGAAACCCCACGCGCCCTCGTGCACGACGCGCACCGCGAACCCGACATCGGTGGAGTCCAGGGCGGCCTCGGTGCGCCCGTCGCGCAGCCTCACATGCGCATCGCGGATTCTCTCGAGGCGGAAGTCCGCGTGGGCGACGCCCAGTTCGCGGGCCCGCCCGAGGGCGGCATCGGCCAGCCGGCGCAGCGGATACGCCTCGAAGGCCGGATCGATCGGGTGCGGCACGGGTCTGCTCACCTGTCTTTCTGCTGCTACTGCTGCTGCCTGGATCCAGGTCACGCGCTGTTCGGCAGTCAATCACGGGGCGGCACCGCGGCACCGGTGGATTTGCCCGCGGCGCGCGGTATCGCGTGGCTTCGGACCGTCCCTGCTACAGGCGCAGAGCAGGTCTGGAACAGGTGCCGAGCAGGTACGGAGCGGTTGGCGACTTCCCACAGGAGCGGCCCCGATCTTCTTGTCGAGGGCGATTCCACGTACCGCGCGGTAGACCGATACGGTCGACGGACCGTTGGGCTCTATCTATGAGGAGTGATCCGTTGAGCCGGTCCGTACTGGTCACCGGAGGCAACCGAGGCATCGGCCTGGCGATCGCGCGGGCCTTCGCCGCCGAGGGCGACAAGGTCGCGGTCACCTCGCGCTCCGGGGAAGCGCCCGAAGGACTGTTCGGCGTCCGCTGCGACATCACCGACCCCGAGCAGGTCGAGCAGGCGTTCAAGGAGGTCGAGGCCCACCAGGGTGCCGTCGAGGTCCTGGTCGCCAACGCCGGCATCACCAAGGACACCCTGCTCCTGCGCATGAGCGAAGACGACTTCGCGCAGGTGATCGACACCAACCTCACCGGCACCTTCCGCGTGGTCAAGCGGGCCAGCAAGGGCATGCTGCGCGCCAAGAAGGGCCGCATCGTCCTCATCTCGTCGGTCGTCGGACTGCTCGGCTCGGCCGGCCAGGCCAACTACGCGGCCTCCAAGGCGGGCCTGGTCGGCTTCGCCCGGTCGCTGGCCCGCGAGCTGGGGTCGCGCAACATCACCACCAACGTGGTGGCACCCGGATTCGTGGACACCGCGATGACCGAGGTGCTCGGCGAGGCCCGCAAGGCCGAGATCCTGGCCCAGGTGCCGCTGGGCCGCTACGCGAGCACCGAGGAGGTCGCGGGCGTGGTCCGCTTCCTGGCCTCGGACGCCGCGTCGTACATCACCGGAGCCGTCATCCCCGTGGACGGCGGACTTGGAATGGGGCACTGACGCATGGGCGACCTTCTGGCCGGCAAGCGCATTCTCGTCACCGGCGTCCTGACGGACGCCTCGATCGCCTTCCACGTCGCGCGCCTCGCGCAGGAGGAAGGCGCCGAGGTCGTCCTCACCGGCTTCGGCCGCCTCTCACTGGTCAACCGCATCGCGGGCCGGCTGCCCAAGCCCGCGCCGGTCATCGAGCTGGACGTGACGAACCAGGAGCACCTCGACGCGCTCGCCGAGAACGTGCGCCAGCACGTGGACGGCATCGACGGCGTCGTGCACTCGATCGCCTTCGGCCCGCAGGACGCGCTCGGCGGCAACTTCCTTAATACCAAGTACGAGGACGTCTCCACCGCAGTGCAGGTCTCGGCGTTCTCGCTGAAGTCGCTCACCATGGCGACCCTGCCGCTCAAGCCGAAGGACGGCTCGCTGTCGGTCGTCGGCCTGGACTTCGACGCGCAGGTCGCGTGGCCCGGCTACGACTGGATGGGCGTCGCGAAGGCCGGCCTCGAGGCCACCTCGCGCTACCTCGCCAAGTACCTCGGCGACCAGAACGTGCGCGTCAACCTCGTCTCGGCCGGCCCGGTCAAGACCATGGCGGCCCGCTCGATCCCCGGCTTCGACGCGTTCGAGGGCGTCTGGAACGAGAAGGCCCCGCTGGGTTGGGACCTCAATGACCCCGAGCCCGCCGCGCGCGGCGTGGTCGGCCTGCTGTCCGACTGGTTCCCCAAGACCACGGGCGAGGTCGTGCACGTCGACGGCGGCCTGCACGCCATGGGCGCCTGATCTTCCGACGTTCCGCCTGAGGGCCGACGACCGCACTCCGCGCGGCCGCCGGCCCTCAGGCGTTGCACAGCCGGGGGACAAGCTCCCGACCCGGGGCAAAGCGCCCGCGGGCGTCTGCGAGACTCGTTCCATGTCCGCATCACCGTCGCAGCCCGGGCCCGGCAAGGGCGAGTCCTCCAAGGAGCGGTACGCCCGTGCCGTCGCGGCCCGCAAGGCCCGCGAGGAGCAGGCCCGCGCCGTCGAGGCCGAGGCGCACAAGGCCCGCGCGGACGCCGCGGCCGCGGACCGCGCCGCCCAGGGCGAGGACGTCTTCGTCCCGGTGCTGGCCCCGCCGGACCCGGACAAGCCGGCCGGCAAGGCCATGCTCGCCATCCTCGGCGCGATGCTCCTCATCACCGGCGCCATCGCCATCCTGGCCACGCTCATCAGCTGACCCCGGCCCGAAGCCGCGGACGCGGCGAAGGATGCACGCACGCCCCCGGCAGCGTGGAGTGCTCTGTGCCCGGCACGCCCCGCTGCAGCTCGGCCTCCTCCGCCTGCGCCCGGGCGCGTCGACCGCGCTCCGAGCCGCCCGGCACGCACGCCGAGGCATGACCGCGGTCGGGCGAGCACCGGATCCGCAGCGCGCCCATTGCCCGGACGCTCGTCGTCGCCCCGTCGCTTTCCTGCGGCCGCCGCTCCGCCGTTCCGCGGTGGCTTCGTCAACTTCCTTGCTGCTCACGCGAATTGACTTGGTATCAGGGCAACTCCGGGCGGGGTTCTGATATCCGCGCCCACCGGGCAATTCGCGCATTGTGGCTACTCGGTATGCATCGAACGATCTTGCCGCCGTAGGTTCTTGGCCGACGCCACGGGTCGGCTCACCGGCGCAGCCGCGCCGTCCCGGGGGTGGGGTTAGCCCTACCACCGGTACGGGCGCCCACACCCGCGCGATACGGCAGGCCGCCGGATGGGTCCGTTCGCCCCGCACTCGTAGCGTCGTACCGACAGCACGGGAACCACCGACTCGGGGCGGTTCCGCCGCGTACGCACACGCGACGAAGGAGAACGAACCCATGGCACGCAGGCGCAATCTCGCCGCCTCGATGGGCGGTTGGAGCGCACGAAACCGGAAGACCGCAGTGCTCGCCTGGCTGCTCTTCGTGGTCCTGTCGGTGGTCATCGGCAGCATGGCCGGTTCCAAGGAACTGTCCGAAGGCGACATGACGCCCGGCGAGGCCGGCCGCGCCGAGAAGATCATCGAGAAGGCCGAGGTCGAGGACCCGGCAAGCGAGATGCTGCTGGTCACCAGCACCGCCGGCAAGCGCGCCGACGACCCGGCCGTCAAGGCCGCGGTCGCCGACATCCTGGGCCGCCTCCAGGCCAGCGGCAAGGTCGAGAACATCCGCTCGCCCTACGACCCGAAGGTCGAAGGCGCGATCTCCGAGGACGGCACCGCCGCCCTCGCGCAGTTCGACATCATCGGCAAGCCGGACGACGCGGTCGACCAGCTCGACCCGATCATGGACGCCATCGCGGCCGGCAAGGCGGCGCACCCCGAGGTCAAGGTCGCGCAGCTCGGCGACGCGACCTCCGAGAAGTGGTTCAGCGACACCATCGGCAAGGACTTCAAGACCGCCGAATGGACCGCGGTCCCGCTCGCGCTGGGCATCCTGCTCATCGCCTTCGGCGCCATCGTCGCGGCCCTGCTGCCCGTCGTGCTCGCGCTGACCGCCTTCATCGCGGCCGGCATCGGCCTCCTCGCGCTGGCCACCCGGATCATCCCGACCAGCGAGGTCACGATGTCCGTGATGCTGCTGATCGGCCTCGCGGTCGGCGTCGACTACTGCCTCTTCTACATCCGCCGCGAGCGCGAGGAGCGCGCCAAGGGCCGCGACCCGGAGCGCGCCCTGGAGATCGCCGCCGCGACCTCCGGCCGCTCGGTCCTCATCTCCGGCATCACCGTCATGGTCGCCATGGCCGGCATGCTGCTCACCGGCCTGGACCAGTTCCAGTCCATGGCGCTGGGCACCATTCTGGTCGTCTTCACCGCGATGCTCGGCTCGGTCACCGTCCTCCCGGCGCTGCTCTCGATGCTCGGCGACAAGGTCGACGCGGGCAAGATCCCGGGCCTGGGCCGCATGCGCCGCCCGTCGCCGGACGGCGGCAAGTTCTGGGGCGCGATCCTCGGCACCGTGCTCAAGCGCCCGCTCGCCTGGACCCTGGTGGCCGGCGGCCTGCTGATCGCCCTCACCATCCCGGCCTTCGACATGAAGAAGTCGCTGCTGCCGCTGGACAAGGAACTCCCCAAGAACGAGCCCATCGTCCAGACCTACAAGGAGATCAACGCGAAGTTCCCCGGCGGCCCGTCCCCCCAGGTCGTCGTGGTCAAGGCCCCGGACATCAACGCCGCGGACTTCAAGGCAGCGGTGCAGGCGTTCCGCGACGCGGCCATCGCCAAGGGCATCGCGACCGACCAGATCGAGGAGCGCACCTACCCGGGGCACACCGACCTGATGAGCATCAGCGTCCCGTTCACCCCGGGCGACGACGTCAAGAAGCTCAAGCAGCTGCGCAGCGACGTCATCCCCGGCACGCTGGAGAAGGTCAAGGGCGTCGACGCCCCGGTCACCGGCGACGTCGCGGGCACCGAGGACTTCAACGCCCAGCTGGACAAGACCACCCCCATCGCGTTCGGGTTCGTGCTCCTGTTCGCCTTCCTGCTGATGCTGGTCTCGTTCCGCTCGCTCAACATCGCGATCACCGCGATCGTGCTCAACCTGCTCTCGGTGGGCGCCGCGTACGGCGTGCTCACGCTGGTCTTCCAGCACGGCTACGGCGACTTCCTGGTCGGCACCGACGCCCCCGGCGCGATCACCTCGTGGCTGCCGCTGTTCCTCTTCGTGGTGCTCTTCGGCCTCTCGATGGACTACCACGTGTTCGTCGTCAGCCGGATCCGCGAGGCGTACGACAAGGGCATGAGCACCAATGACGCGGTCGCCCACGGCGTGCGCAGCACCGCCGGCGTGGTCACCAGCGCCGCGGTCATCATGGTGGCGGTGTTCGCGGTCTTCGGCACCCTGTCCATGCAGCAGATGAAGCAGATGGGCGTCGGCCTCGCGGTCGCGGTCCTGCTGGACGCCACGATCATCCGCGCCATCCTGCTGCCGGCCGTCATGGGCCTCCTCGGCGACCGCAACTGGTACCTGCCCAAGTGGCTCGGCTGGCTGCCGCAGATGGACCACGGCAGCGGCGACGACGATGACGAGCCCAAGGCCGCCGCACCCCGCGAGCCGGTCCTGGCCGGCCGCCACGCGGCGCCGTACCACGCCGGTCACGACACCGGTGACGACATCGGGTGGGGCACCGACGTCTCCGGCTCCGGCCGCCTCCCCAAGCCCCCGGTGGGCTGACGGTCCGGCC
>NZ_JAKFHA010000041.1 GCF_021502675.1 Yinghuangia soli | reverse complement strand
GTGCCGGCCGGGCGCGGACGGCCGCCCGGCGCCGCGGTGGCGCCGGGGATCGCGGGGGCGGCGTGCGGAGCAGGCGGCAGGCCGGCCGGACGCGGCGGCGTGCCGGGCGGAGGCGGGGAGCCGCCGACGGCGGTCTCGGGCGCGGACGAGGGCGTCGTTCCTCCCGGGGGCGGCGTCCCGGGCGGGCCGGAGGATTCCGGGGTCCCGGACGCGGACGGTCTGCGGCGCATCGGCTCACTCCGTCCCGGTGCGGGCACGGGCCGCCGCCGCTGCGGGGGCCCGGCCGCGGACGAGCGGGCCCGGCTGCGCTGTTCCACATATCAACGGTATGCGGACAACCTTGCTCAAAGCAGTGAAGAACACGCGTACATCCTCAGCTGATCCGTACCGAGCCGCCCGAGTGGCCCGGCCGGCCGGGATCCCCGTCGTCGGGTCCGGTCCCCGGCAAGGACGCTTCCGGGGCCCCGATCGGTGGCAGCGAGCGCAGCCGCTTCCCGTCCTCGGCGGAGGCGACCAGCTCGGGGGGCGGACAGCGCACGGGCTGTCTGCTCGACCTGCGCGGGCACCGCAAGGTCGTCCTCGACCAGCCGCAGGTCCCGCATCCGGCGCGCAGGCTGCTCCTGGGCGCGCTCCGCCGGCGCGACCGCGTCCAGCGCGGCGGCCTGCTCGGCCTCCAGGCGCGCGATCCGCCCGGATGCCTGGCCGCGCGCCCAGAGCACGCCGAGCGCGGCCCCCAGCGCGAGGCCGATGAGCAGCAGCAACACCGCGGTGACGTCCATACGTTCATCCTTGCGGCTCAGCGCCGCCCGCACCGGCTCGGCACGCCGCTCTTGCCCGGATGCGGTGCATCCGCCCGCCGTGCCCCTTGCGCGCCGGGCCTCGGCACCCCGCAGAGGCCTTCGCGCCGCTCGATAGAATGCTGTCGGCGTGCCGTGTCCGGCCGTCCCTCTCACCCCACCGAACCCAGGGAAGCCACGTTGTCGCTCACCATCGGAATCGTCGGTCTGCCCAACGTCGGCAAGTCCACCCTGTTCAACGCGCTGACCAAGAACAACGTGCTCGCCGCGAACTACCCCTTCGCCACCATCGAGCCCAACGTCGGCGTGGTGGGCGTCCCGGACGCGCGCCTGGCCAAGCTCGCCGAGATCTTCGGCTCGCAGAAGGTCCTCCCGGCCACCGTCGACTTCGTGGACATCGCGGGCATCGTGCGCGGCGCCTCCGAGGGCGAGGGCCTGGGCAACAAGTTCCTCGCGAACATCCGCGAGTCGGACGCGATCTGCCAGGTCATCCGGGTCTTCACCGACCCGGACGTGGTCCACGTCGACGGCAAGGTCTCGCCGAAGGACGACATGGAGACCATCAACACCGAGCTGATCCTCGCCGACCTGCAGACCATCGAGAAGGTCCTGCCCCGGCTCCAGAAGGAGTCGCGCCTCAAGAAGGAGTCGGCCGCCGCGGCCAAGGCCGTCGAGGAGGCCCAGAAGGTCCTCGAGGCCGGCCAGACCATCTTCGCCGCCGGCCTGGACTCCGAGCCGCTCCGCGAGCTCCACCTCCTCACCGCGAAGCCGTTCCTCTACGTCTTCAACGTCGACGAGGACGAGCTCACCAACGAGGACCTCAAGGCCGACCTCCGCACCCTCGTCGCCCCCGCCGAGGCGATCTTCCTGGACGCCAAGATCGAGTCCGAGCTGATCGAACTCCCCGACGACGAGGCCCTCGAACTCCTCCAGGGCCTCGGCCAGGAAGAGTCCGGCCTGTCCATCCTCGCCCGCGTCGGCTTCGACACCCTCGGCCTGCAGACGTACCTCACCGCAGGCCCCAAGGAAGCGCGCGCCTGGACCATCAAGAAGGGCGCCACCGCCCCCGAGGCGGCCGGCGTCATCCACACCGACTTCCAGCGCGGCTTCATCAAGGCCGAGGTCATCGCCTTCGCCGACCTCGTCGAGACCGGCTCCCGCACCGAGGCCCGCGCCAAGGGCAAGGCCCGCATGGAGGGCAAGGACTACGTCATGCAGGACGGCGACGTGGTCGAGTTCCGCTTCAACGTCTGACGCGTCCCGCGGTCCGGCGCAGGCCGGGGGCCGCGGGCGGAGACGCAGTCCGGCAGGGGCTGCCCCGAGTACGGGGCGGCCCCTGCCGCATTCGTGCGGCCGGACGCCGAGGGCCTGACGGCGCGCTCTGCTATTGCGGGTTCAGCGCTGCGGGGTTGAGCTTGACGAGCTTGCGCAGCTCGTCCGCCCAGCCCAGCGCCGTGGACTTGATCTTGGAGACCACGTCGTCCAACCAGCCCGATGCCTTGGGGGCATGCGGCGCGGGAGGCGGGTCGAGGGCTGTGCGGATCGGCTTGCACGTCTGGTACGTCTCGCCTGCGGCGCCGAGCCGGTCCGCGACCTCCTGCATGGCGTCCGGGTGCTCGGCCGCGCCGAGGCGCTCCCACAATGCGGTCGCGGAGGCGGAGCACTGCCCGATGTTCGCATGCAGGTTGACGTAGGCGATCATGCGATCGCTCAGCGGGACCTTCGCGAGGATCCGCGCGCTGATCCAGGTCGCGAACCGGGTCTGCCACTGGGTCAGGCGGTCCGCGACGGAGACGGTGGCCGGGCCGGCGTCGAGGTGCCTGATGGCCGCCGAACCGCCGACCGGGACCAGGACCTGGGTGTTGCTCCAGTTCACGAGGGCTCCGGCGGCGATTTCGGTGGCCCAGGCGGTCGGGTCGAGGGGCTTCGCCGGATCGGCGGCGAGGCTCACGGTGTTCGGCGCGGAGACGCTGACCCGGAGCACGGATTTCGAGGTGTTCACGACCACCGAGCAGCCTGCGAACGCATTGCCGAAAAGGTCGATGACCGCTTCGTACCCGGGTGGTTCCCGGCGTTCCACATGGGGCAGCGGACACACTTCGCCGATGGTCGCGGTGGGCGCAGCGGCGGCGGGTGGTGCCGAGAATCCCGCGAGACCCGCGGTCAGAGCTGCCGCGGTGGCACCCGCGAGCCAGGCTCGGGACGGGATGGCCATGGGCTCTGCTACCTCGTTCGTCCCCGAGGCGGATGCTTCCAATGTACGCCCGCACCGGGTCCCGGGCACGGCGCGGCGGGCCCGGGCGCGCGGCCATCGGTCAGGCGGTGGCGAAGAGTTCGAGTTGGATGTCGTCGGGGTCGCGGAAGCAGAGGACGGCGCCGAAGGCGGTGTCGGCTATGGGGGAGTGCTTGACGCCGAGGGCGGCGAGGCGGTCGGTCCAGGCCTCGAGTTCGGCGCGGTCGGCGACGGCGAAGCCGAGGTGGTCGAGACCCGTGCGCTCCGGGGTGAAGAGGCTGCCGTCGTTGCCCTTGTGCTGCTGGAGGCCGAGGGCGAAGCCGGTGGGGTGGAGCAGGAGTTGCTGGGTGTAGGCCGCGTCTTCGAGGACGGCGAGTTCGACGAAGTCGAGCACGTCCATGTACCAGCGCTTGCTGGCTTCGAGGTCGGTGACGGACAGGGAGACGTGCGAGAACCCGGTGTGCTGCGGCATGGAGACCCCTTGGAGACGTGCGGGCGTGCGGCCGGAATGGATACTCCGGCCCGGAGTATCCAGGCGGCAACATACTCCGGGGCGGAGTATGTTGCCAGGGTGCCGAACGAATCCTCCGCGCCCGAGGGCGCCGCGCCCGGTCCTGCCGCTGCGTCGAGCGCCGGGCGCACGCTGACCACGACGTCGTACGCGATCCTGGCGCTGCTCGCGGTGCGGCCCTGGACGCCGTACGAGCTCGCCCAGCAGATGGACCGCAGCATGCGCTGGCTCACGCCCCGGTCGGCGAGCGTGGTCTACGAGGAGCCCAAGCGCCTGGTCGCGGACGGACTCGCTGAGGCGGCCAAGGAGTTCACCGGCAAACGCGGCCGGACCGTGTACGGCATCACCGAGGCCGGCCGGGAGGTGCTGCGCGCCTGGCTGGCGGGAGAGGCGGGGCCGGCCGACGCGCGCGAGAGCGATCTGCTGCGCATCGCCGTCGCGGATCTGGGCGAGTTGGACGACCTGCGCCGCACGCTCGCCCGCATGCGCGCCGACGCCGACGAGCGCCTCGCGCAGACCCGGGCGCGCGCCGCCGAATACCAGGACACGGGCGGGCCGTTCCCCGCGCGGCTGCCGGTGATCTCACTGGTGACGCGGATGTTCCTGGAGCAGTCCGAGGCGATGGCGCGCTGGGCGGCGTGGGCCGAGGAGGCGGTCGCGGAGTGGGACGGCGTGACCCGGGAGACCGGGGCGCGGGTGCCGGACGACGCGTTCGGCGAGGCCGGGTCCGAGGCCCGCGAGTAGCGCCAATGCCCCTGGCCGTCGGGCGAGTTGGCGGCCGGGCTACGATCTGGGGCCATGACTACGGGGGACAAGCCGGCCGGGTGGTACCCGGATCCGCGGGGGTACACCGGCGAGCTGCGGTGGTGGGACGGTGCGGCGTGGACCGACGACGTCCGCCGCCAGGACGCGGAAGTGCCGGGCGGGGCAAGGGATTCGAGTGCCGCCGCGGCGGACGCGCCGACGCAGGCCGCGCGCGGCTACCAGGCGGCGATATCCGCATCGGTCTGGCCGGTCGGCGCCGAGCCGCCGCGCCCGGCGCCGGTGCAGTTCGAAATGGTCGAGCCGAACCGTACGAAGCAGCGCATCGGGCTGGCGCTCGCGGGCGTGGCCATTGCGGCCGTGTCGACCACCGGCGGCTACTTCTGGGGTGCCGCGGGAGACGACGGCGGTGCGGAGAAGGCCGGCTCGGCCGCGGCAGTGTCGGTGCCGCCGAGCACCCCGGCCCCGGCGTCGGGACCGGGGACACCCGCCGCCTCGGCGCCGGCGACCGACGCGCAGTCCCGTCCCCCGGCCGCCCAGGCTCCGCTGCCGGCCGGTCTGGTCGCCCGCTGGAAGCTGGACGAGACCTCCGGCACCGGCGCCGCCGACAGCGCCGGGAAGGCACCCGCGACGCTCACCGGGACGACCGCCTGGTCCACCGAGCGCGGCGGCAGCGCGGTGTTCGACGGACGCGGCGCGATCGCGACCGCCGGGCCGGTCCTGGACACCACGGCGAGCTTCACGGTGTCCGCCTGGGCGAAGATCACCGACACGGCGAAGTCGTACACCGTCGCGGCCCAGGACGGCACCCAGGTCAGCGGCTTCTACCTGCACTACAACAAGGACGCGGGCACCTGGGCGTTCGTCCGGACCTCCGACGACACCTCGAATCCGCCGCGCTGGTTCACCGCGATGGCGAAGCAGCCGCCCAGGCTCGGTGCCTGGACGCACTTGGCAGCCGTCTTCGACGCCGCCTCCGGGACCATGACGCTGTACGTCGACGGCGTCGCGCAGAACTCCCTGGTGGACAACAGCCCCTGGAAGGCCGGCGGCCCGTTCACGATCGGCCGGGCGACCAGCGACGTCGACCGCTTCGCGGGCGGGATCGACGACGTGCAGGCGTACTCCCGGGTGCTGACCGCGGCCGAGGTGGCCGGGCTGGCCGCGGCACGCTGAGCACGGGCCGAAAGCGATGCGGCCCGGGCGGCAGGGCGAGCTGCTGCACGGGCCGCGGTCCGGTCAGGCCGAGAGCGGCCCGTACCCGACGTAGTAGCCGTTGGCCGGCAGCACCGGCACCCACAGGGTGACCTCGCCCTCGCGGGCGAAGCGGAACGTCACGCGGCGCGAGTCGCCCGCCCGGACCAGGTCGGCGGCGTTGGCGACCAGGGCCGTGGTGTTGCCCGGTCCGCCGATCTGCAGGGTCTGGGTGGGCAGGACGCGCAGCTCGGGGTGGTTCGGCGCCGGGGTGATCACCGCCGGCACCGGCAGCTCGTTGACCGAGATGCGCTCCAGCTGGTCGGGCGCACCGCCGCCGTTGTAGATCGAGCCGGTCACCGTGAGGGGCCCGGCCGCGCCGAGCGGCCCGGTGAGCAGCACCACGTTCTGGATCTTGAGGGCGCCCAGGGTGGTGGCCGGAGTGTCCGGCTTGATCTTGAGCGTCTCGGCGGAGTTGCCGGCCGCGCAGCCGCTCAGCGCCGCGACGGGCAGGGCGGCGATCAGTGCGGCGGCGAGGGCGTGGCGGAAGCGGCGGGGGTGCGGCACGGCGGCGACTCTCCATCACACGTGAGCGAAGCGGCGGGTACGGCGGTACGGCAGAGCGGGACTGCGGCGAATCCGGACGCCGGTGCGACGGCTCCCGCCGCACCGGCCTTTTGTGGCTATTGCCGCGATTATCCGAATTCTCGGAAAAGTATGTCCCGCCTGCTCCGCCGCGGCGCGCCGACGCGCCGCAGCCCCTGGCTCAGGTCGCCCCGTGCGCCCGCGCGATGGCGTCGATCCGGGCCGCCAGGGCCGTGTCCAGGTCGGTCACGCCGCCCGCGTCGTGCGTGGTCAGGCCCAGGTGCAGGGTGCGCCACCGGATGTCGATGTCCGGGTGGTGGTTCATCTCCTCGGCCGCGACCGCCACCTCGTCGACGATGCGGATCGCGGTGGGGAAGTCCGGAGCCTGCACGGTCCGGCGCAGCAGTTCGGCGTCGCCCGTCCAGCCGTCGAGGCCGGCGAGGGCGGTGGTGAGGGCGTTGTCGTCCAGGAGTTCGGGCATGGCCCCGACGCTGGTCCTCCGCGGCCCGCGAGTCAAGGCCACGCGCCGCCGCGCCCGCACGCATGTGCGCCCTGTCCCCGATCGTGCGCCGCGGCACGTCCGGATGGACGCGCGGCCCCGCCCGGGAGCCGTAAAGTGGACCGCCATGGATCGGACCCCCGCGGCCCCCGACCCCGAGGACGCCCCCGTGATCGTCGTCGGGGCCGCCATTCTGCACGCCGGACGGGTGCTGGCCGCGCGCCGCAGCGCCCCCGCGCACCTGGCCGGCGGCTGGGAGTTCCCGGGCGGCAAGCTGGAGCCCGGCGAGACCGAGGCCGCCGCGCTGGTGCGGGAGTGCCAGGAGGAACTGGGCGTCACGGTCCGCGCGGTCGCCCGGCTGCCCGGCGTTTGGCCGCTGAACCAAGGGTACGTGCTGCATCTGTGGCGCGCCGAACTGCTGGCCGGCGAGCCGCAGCCGCTCGAGGACCACTCCGAACTGCGCTGGCTCGCCCCGCACGAGCTGGACGACGTGGCGTGGCTGCCGCAGGACCGCGACGCGGTCGCGGTGGTGGCCAGGCTGATGGCGACCACACCTTCGGGCTAATAGCACATTAAGCGGCAAAGGCTTGAAAAAGCCGTGAATAGGGGAAACGGCTCCTAATAGCAGCGACGTGGAGGATCCGCGGTCCATGGAGCAGGGTCAGAGCGCCGGGCGGTCTCCGGGAGGCACCACCCCCAATTCCGTGGCGCCCGGAACCCTGTACGACCTGGTGCCGAGCGCCACCTGGGTGCTGGACTCCGACGGCCTCATCACGATGTGGAGCCGGTCCGCCGAGCAGCTGTTCGGGTACACCCGCGACGAGGTCCTGGGCCGCTGGGCCGGCGACCTCATGGACCCGCCGCTCAGCCCCGAGGACAAGGACGCGATCGAACGCGAGATCGCGGACGCCGAGCTGGTCGGCGGCATCTACCGGATGCGCCGTGCGGACGGCTCGGTCGGCGCGTTCGAGTCCCGCTCGGCCTTCGTCACGGACGCGAACGGCAACCGCTCGATCCTCATCACCTCGGTCGAGGCCGAGGCCTTGCACCGCGTCGAGGCCGACCTGGCGATGCGCCAGGCGCTGTTCGACCAGTCGCCGATCGGGGTGGGCATCTTCGACACCGACCTCAAGTACGTCGCGGTCAACGACGCGCTCGCCGCGATGGACGGCGTCCCGGGCGGGCAGCACATCGGCCGCACCATCGACGAGATCATGCCGGGCATCGATACCGCCCGGGTGCGCACCATCCAGCAGCGCGTGCTGGACACCGGCGAGCCGGTCGTCGACTCGCGCATCTTCGGCCCGATCCCGGTGGACGGCGGTCCGCGCACCGTCTGGTCCATGTCGTACAACCGCCTGCAGGCCCAGGGCGGCAAGACGCTCGGCATCAGCTGCTCGCTCATCGACGTGACCGAGCGGCACTACGCCATGGTCAAGGTGGACGCCGCGCGCAAGCGCCTCGCGCTGCTCAACGAGGCCGGCACCCGCATCGGCGCGACCCTGGACATCCCGCGCATCGCCGAGGAGCTGGCCGCCTCGGTGGTCCCCGGCTTCGCCGACCTGGCCGCCGTCGACCTGCTCGAGGCGGTGATGGTCGGCGACGAGATCCCGCCCGGCGCGCACGGCGACACCACGGTGATGTACCGCGTCGCCTCGCGCGGCGCCCGCCCCGGCCGGTACACCGACGAACTCCTCGAACAGGGCTCGCGGCTCGTCTACTCGGCCGACTCGACCTTCGGGCGCTGCCTGCGCAGCGGCGGCTCGTACCTGGTGCAGAACATCCAGGAGGACATGTACGACGAGCTCATCCGGGACACCGGCCGCGCCGAGTCGGCGCGCGTGCTCGGCCTGCACACCCTCATGGTCGTCCCGCTCAGCGCCCGCGGCATCGTGCTCGGCACCCTGCTGCTCGGCCGCGGCGAGGGGCGCCCCGCGTTCGACCCGGACGACCTCACCCTCGCCACCGAACTCGGCGCCCGCGCCGCGGTGTCCGTGGACAACGCCCGGCTGTACCACCGGCAGCGCGAGACCGCGGTCATGCTGCAGCGCAGCCTGCTCCCGCAGGACCTCCCGGACATCCCCGGCATCGAGGTCGCGCACCGCTACCTGCCGGGCAGCCTGGTCACCGAGGTGGGCGGCGACTGGTTCGACGTCCTGCCGCTGTCCGGCGGCCGCATCGGCCTGGTGGTCGGCGACGTCATGGGGCACGGCGTGCACGCGGCGGCGGTGATGGGCCAGCTGCGTACCGCGGTCCGCACCCTCGCCGGGCTCGACCTGCCGCCCTCCGAGGTCATGGGCCACCTGGACGACATCGTCGCCAGCCTCGGCGAACTGCACTACGCCACCTGCGTGTACGTGGTGTACGACCCGGTCGCGCGCACCTGCGAGTTCGCCAGCGCCGGGCACCTCCCGCCGGTGCTGGTCCCGCCCGGCGGCATGCCGGTCCCGGTGGACCCGCCCTCGGGTGCGGTGCTGGGCGTGGGCGGCGTGCCGTTCGAGCAGAAGGAGCTCGCGGTCGAGCCGGGCAGCCTGCTGGTGCTCTACACCGACGGCCTGGTGGAGACCCGGGAGCGGGACATCGACACCGGCATCAACCTGCTGTGCGACGCGATCGCCGAGCACCGCGGGCCGCTGGAGGAGGCGTCCGACGCGGTCATCGCGTCCCTGCACAAGGAACTGGGCTTCGACGACGTCGCACTGCTGATGGCCCGGCTGGATGCGCTGCCGGAGGACGCGGTGGCCTCGTGGTGGCTGCCCGCCGAACCGCCGGTGGTCGCCCGGGCCCGCGAGCTCACCCGCAAGACGCTGCACGACTGGGATCTCGAAGTCCTGGTGGACATCGCCGAGTTGCTGGTCAGCGAGCTGGTCACCAACGCGCTGCGGTACGGCGCCGGGCCGATCCGGCTGCGCCTGCTGCGCGGCCGCAACCTGCTGTGCGAGGTCGCGGACGCGGTGCCGAGCCTGCCCCGGCTGCGCGAGGCCCGCGACACCGACGAGGGCGGCCGCGGCATGCAGCTGGTGACCACGCTGGCCGAGCGGTGGGGGAGCCGGAGGGCCGGCCACGGGAAGATCGTGTGGTTCGAACTCCAGCTCCCCACCGGGGAAGAACGCGCTTTCTGAACGGGTGCACCGGGCCGGGGCCGTGAACCGCGCCCCGGACCGAGCCCCCGTTATTGCGTCTTGCCGCGCCGCAGGATCTTGTCGCCCAGCCAGACCAGCGGATCGTACTTCCGGTCCGCGACGCGCTCCTTCATCGGGATCAGCGCGTTGTCGGTGATCTTGATGTGCTCCGGGCAGACATCAGTGCAGCACTTGGTGATGTTGCAGTAGCCCAGCCCGTGCTCCTCCTGGGCGGCCTTCTGCCGGTCGGCCACGTCGAGCGGGTGCATGTCCAGCTCGGCGATCCGCATCAGGTAGCGCGGCCCGGAGAAGGCCGGCTTGTTGTCCTCGAAGTCGCGGATGACGTGGCAGGTGTTCTGGCACAGGAAGCACTCGATGCACTTGCGGAACTCCTGCGACCGCTCCACATCGACCTGCTCCATGCGGTACTCGCCCGCCTTGAGCCCCTCCGGCGGCGTGAAGGACGGGACCTGCCGGGCCTTCGTGTAGTTGAACGACACGTCGGTGACCAGGTCGCGGACCACCGGGAACGTGCGCATCGGGGTGACCGTGATGGTCTCCTCCGCGGAGAACGTGCTCATCCGCGTCATGCACAGCAGTCGCGGCCGCCCGTTGATCTCCGCACTGCACGAACCGCACTTGCCCGCTTTGCAGTTCCAGCGCACCGCGAGGTCCGGCGCCTGGGTGGCCTGCAGCCGGTGGATGATGTCGAGGACGACCTCGCCCTCGTTGACCTCGACCGTGTAGTCGCGCAGCTCGCCGCTGTCCACATCGCCGCGCCACACGCGGAAGTTCGCCTTGTACGACATCAGTTCGTCTCCTCGTCCGGCGCCGACGGGGCGGCCGAGGGCAGCTCGGCGTCGGTCAGGTACTTCTTCAGCTCGTCGAGCTCGAACAGCGCCAGCAGGTCGCCGCGCATCGGCTCGGGGGTCCGGCGCACCAGGTCCACGTGCCCGCCGTCGTCGGCGAGCGTGCAGGCCAGCACCACCTTGCGCCAGTCCGCGGACATGCCCGGGTGGTCCTCGCGGGTGTGCCCGCCGCGGCTCTCGGTGCGCTCCAGCGCGGCCTTGGCGATGCACTCGGAGACCAGCAGCATGTTGCGCAGGTCGATCGCCAGGTGCCAGCCCGGGTTGTACTGCCGGTGGCCCTCGACGCCCGCCTTCTCGGCGCGCGCCTTCAGCTCCTCCAGGCGGCCCAGCGCCTCGGCCATCTCGCCTTCCCGCCGGATGATGCCGACGAGGTCGTTCATGGTCTGCTGGAGCTCCTGGTGCACCGAGTACGGGTTCTCCGCACCCTCGTTGTTGAACGGCCCGACCGCCTCGGCGGCCGCCGCGTCGATCTGGTCCTGCGGCACGTCGCGCCGCTCGTCGCCCAACTCGGCGACGTACTCGGCCGCGTACAGCCCCGCGCGGCGGCCGAAGACCAGAAGGTCGGACAGCGAGTTGCCGCCCAGCCGGTTGCTGCCGTGCATGCCGCCCGCGACCTCGCCGGCCGCGTACAGGCCCAGCACGCCGGGGGTCGCCGCGGTGTCCGGGTCGACCTCGATGCCGCCCATCACGTAGTGGCAGGTCGGACCGACCTCCATCGGCTCGGCCGTGATGTCGACGTCCGCCAGTTCCTTGAACTGGTGGTGCATGGACGGGAGTTTGCGGCGGATCACGTCGGCGGGCAGCCGCGACGACACGTCCAGGTACACGCCCCCGTGCGGAGTCCCGCGCCCGGCCTTGACCTCGGAGTTGATCGCGCGGGCCACCTCGTCGCGCGGCAGGAGCTCGGGCGGACGCCGGTTGTTGTCCGGGTCGGTGTACCAGCGGTCGCCTTCCTCCTCCGTCTTCGCGTACTTCTCCTTGAAGACGTCCGGGATGTAGTCGAACATGAACCGCTTGCCCTCGGAGTTGGTCAGCACTCCGCCGTCGCCGCGCACCGACTCGGTGACCAGGATGCCCTTGACGCTGGGCGGCCAGACCATGCCGGTCGGGTGGAACTGCACGAACTCCATGTTGATCAGCGAGGCGCCCGCCATCAGCGCCAGCGCCTGACCGTCGCCGGTGTACTCCCACGAGTTCGAGGTCACCTTGAACGACTTGCCGATGCCGCCGGTGGCCAGCACGATCGCGGGCGCCTCGAAGACCACGAAGCGGCCCGACTCGCGCCAGTAGCCGAACGCCCCGGTGATCCGGTTGCCGGCTTCGGAGCCGGAGTCCGGCACGGTCAGCAGGCGCGTGACGGTGGCCTCCTGGAAGACCTTGAGCCGGGCCTCCGGGTCGCCGAACTCGGCCTCGTCCTCCTGCTGCAGGGCCACGATCTTCTGCTGCAGCGTGCGGATCAGCTCAAGGCCGGTGCGGTCGCCGACGTGCGCCAGCCGCGGGTACTCGTGCCCGCCGAAGTTGCGCTGGCTGATCCGGCCGTCCTTGGTGCGGTCGAAGAGCGCTCCCCAGGTCTCCAACTCCCAGACCCGGTCCGGCGCTTCCTGGGCGTGCAGCTCGGCCATCCGCCAGTGGTTGAGGAACTTGCCGCCGCGCATGGTGTCGCGGAAGTGCACCTGCCAGTTGTCGTTGCTGTTCACGTTGCCCATGGAGGCCGCGATGCCGCCCTCGGCCATCACCGTGTGCGCCTTGCCGAACAGCGACTTGCACACCACTGCGGTACGCATGCCCTGCATGCGCGCCTCGATCGCCGCGCGGAGTCCCGCGCCGCCCGCCCCGATGACGACGACGTCGTAGCTGTGCCGTTCTACTTCGGACATGAAGCTCCGTGCCTTTCCTGGGACTTGCCCTTGTGTCTAGAAGAAGCGCGGGTCGTCGAACGCGCCGGACGCGACGAGGTACACGTACAGGTCCGCGAGCGCGACGCTGAAGAGCGAGGCCCAGGCCAGCTGCATGTGCTTGGTGTTGAGGCGGCTCACGAACTGCCAGTACTTGTAGCGGACCGGGTGCTTCGAGAAGTGCTTCAGCCGGCCGCCGATGATGTGCCGGCACGAGTGGCAGGACAGCGTGTACGCCCAGATGAGCAGCACGTTCGCGAGCAGCACCAGGGTGCCCAGGCCCATGTGGCCCCACGCGCCGTGCTCGTCGCGGAACGCGATCAGCACGTCCCAGCTGAGGATGAGCGCGACGATGACCGCGAAGTAGAAGAAGTACCGGTGGAAGTTCTGCATGATCAGCGGGAACTTGGTCTCACCGCTGTACTTGCTGCGCGGCTCGGGCACCGCGCACGCCGAGGGCGACGCCCAGAAACCCCGGTAGTAGGCCTTGCGGTAGTAGTAGCAGGTCAGCCGGAAGCCGAGCGGGAAGATCAGGATGATCAGCGCCGGGGAAAGCGACCACCAGTCGCCGAACAGCGGCGCGTTGGCGCTGAGCGGCATGCTGTCGCAGTTCTCCGCCAGGCACGGCGAGTAGAACGGCGAGACGTACGGCTCCGCGAAGTAGTCGTCGTTGGCGAACGCGCGCCAGGTGGAGTAGACGATGAACGCGACGAGGATGGTCACGGTGACGGCCGGAGACAGCCACCAGCGGTCCGTACGGAGATGCCGTTCCTCGATCTGCGCCCTGCCGGGCGCGGCTGTGCCGGTGGCCATTCGTGAGTGCCCTTCTCGGCTGCGCGGTACCTGGGTGGCACCTGGCGGAAGTACGCGTCGCTACGGACGCTGCGGGCGCATGCCGCCCACACCCTCGTCGTCCGCATCGGCGAACAGCGCAGGGTCGTACGGGAGTTCGGAGAGCGGTTCGAGCTCCGCGCGAGGGCGCGGGGGACCGGCGAGCCCGGTCTGCGGGGCGTGTTCGCACAGCAGCGCGAGCGAATCGCGCAGTCGTTCGACATCGCCGCACACGCGGCGGATGTCCAGCGTGTTGCCCAACCGCCCGCGTACCGACCGCAAGACGCGGTCGAGTTCGTCCAACTTGCGCCGGGCGCGGGTCAGGTCGTGGTCCACGGTCGTCGTCATGTCGCGCGCTCACCCCCTGGTCGCCGGCCCCGCGCCGTCGGGGGACCGGTTGGTCGGTGTTGCGGACGTGCCTGCCGACCGCGCGCACCGGGCCCCTGAAGACAGGTCGAGCCCCGGCCGCACGCGGTGCGAACCCCGGAAGTGTGGCGCGATCCATGAATGATTGGAAAGTGCTATCGCGATCTTTTTCGCAGCCGCCCGGTGATTTCCCCCGCAGGGACTACCCTGCCCCCGGCACCGCCGCCCGGAAAAGCGATCAAGGTATTCGCGATCTTGAATTCAAGATCGCGAATACCTTGATCGCCAATTCCGTGATCATGCCCCGGACATCGGGTCCGGCCGTCAGGCAGGCATGTCCAGCACCGGGTCGGTGGTCGAATGAAGGCCGGTTCTCGCCGGTGCCAGCAGCTGTGCCACCGTGTCGATCCGGTGGAGGCCCGGGGCCAAGGAGCGGGCGCGATCGAGTGCCTGCCGGGCCTGGTCCGGCCGTCCGCCGAGAAGGTCGAACACGGCTGCGGTGCATTCGATATGGGCCGCGACAATGGGCCGTAGGGTCCTCTTGCGCGCGTTCTTGATCGCCTTCATGGCGCGCTTGTGGTCACCGGTGGACATCCGGCTCAGCGCGGTGCCGTCCGAGTAGATGGCGACGATCGGATGCGCCACCGCGGCAACTGCCAGATCCGCCAGTTCGTACGCGTCGGAGAACTCGGCGTCGATCGCCTGGCCGGCCTCGCGGGCGTACGCGACGGCGCGCACCGCCTGTTGGGCGAACAGCGAGGCGAACCAAAGACCTTCGGCGTGGCGCAGGCGGGCCGACCGGGCGAGGTGGAGCGCCGCTTTGTAGTCGCCTGCGGCCAACTCGATTTCGATGGCCAGTACTTCGTCACTGGGGAGGCGGTCGTCCGGGATGGGCAGGGCAGCCCGCGCCGCGTCCGGACCCTCCTGCATCAGCAGGCGCTCGGCTGTGCGGGCCGCCCGGCTGTTGGTGATGTGCGCCAGGGCGTGGTTCTTCGCGAAGGGCAGGCAGAAGAAGACCCACGACGACACGGCCGAGGCGCCCCGGAAGGGCAGGAAGGCGTAGCCGACGATGGCCGCGATGAGGAAGCCCTTCGCGGTCGAGAAGCCCCAAGTTCCGGGCAGGGCCGGCACCAGCGCGGCTGCGACGCCCACCAGCACGACCAACTGGAGGGCGTAGGCGGCCCATATTCGCAGCCGGGAGGCACCTTCGGCCTGCGGCGCGGGCAGGACCGAGCGGAGCCACGGGGCGTGCGAGCGCCGTACGACGAGCAGGTCGCCGCGGTACTGCACCGAGCGGATTCCGCCCATGCCCTGCACCAGGGAGTGCGTCGGGACGCCGAACCATGGCCCCGCGAATCGCCACCACAGCGGCTGGACGACCGACATGGCCAGCACGGTCCCGAGGAACAGTCCGCCGAAGAGCTCCAAGAGCCCCGGGTCCTCCCCGGCCCACGAATCGAGGAGGTCGAGCATGGTGAAGAGCACCGCGTATGCGACGACGATCCGCCACAGCCAGGCGAAAATGTTGCGCCGAAGCCGGCGGGAGAGGGCCTTTTCGGCCGGGGGAGTGGCGGTCACGGCGGACGATCCTGCCAGCGGGTCCCGACAGGCATGCATCCGGTGTCCTGGAGGGCCACCAAAGGCGTCCGCGGGCAGCCGTGGCTGCCCGCAGCGCCGAGCTTTCACCGCCGGCAGCCGGACTCGGAGCTGCTCGACAGCGCCCGCTTGCCCACGCATCCAGGGCCGGGGAGCCCGCAGCCGACGGCTCCTGGCCCTGGCCCGTTTGTCGGCGGAAGCCGGCGGCGTCGGTCAGCCGTCGTTGCGGAGGGTGGCCGCCGGGCTGGCTTCGATGCGGGTCTTGGTGGCCTGGATGCGCGGGCGGCCCGGGAGGATGCGTTCTGCGTCGAACAGGGCCTGGCGGGCGGCGTCGATGTCGCCCGCGGCGCACAGGGCCAGGGCCAGGGTGCAAAGAGCGTCGGCGTGGCCGGCCGGGGTGCCCTTCTTCTCCTCGCGGACCAGCCGCTGGGCCTCGCGGACCGCCTTGCCCGCGTTGCCGTGCAGCACCAGCAGCAGGGGGTGCTGCTCTTCCGGCTGGTCGAACTTCAGCATCATGCCGGACGGGTGCAGGTAGTAGTCGGCATCGGCGGCGAGCGCCTGTTCCGCGGCCGGGAGGTTGCCCGCCATCGGGACTGCGCCCATGACCAGCGCCTGCA
This sequence comes from Yinghuangia soli, assembly GCF_021502675.1. GTDB lineage: Bacteria > Actinomycetota > Actinomycetes > Streptomycetales > Streptomycetaceae > Yinghuangia > Yinghuangia soli. Next base: position 59,399 of record NZ_JAKFHA010000041.1, on the reverse strand, counting down.
CGGTCACCTCGCCGAAGAGGTTGCGGGCGGTCTCCCACTCGGGGTGCCCGACGTGCAGCCGGCTCATGAAGGTGCGGGCCAGGTCGACCGCGGCAGCGTCCTGCGCCTGGGCCTCGGCGGCCAGCACGCGGCAGTAGGTGCGGTACGGCTCGCTCTCCGCGCTCTCCGGCACCAGGTCGGCGATCTGCACCACGGTGGCCACGTCGCCCGCCGCGTACGCCTCGGTCAGGCGCTCGTGCATCATGCGCGCACGGGCGGCCGCCTCGCTTTCCTGCGGCGCCGCAGGAGCCGCAGGGGCGTACGAGCCGTCCGCGGCGGCGTCAGGGCCGTCCTGCGGGTCCCCGAAGGGGTTGCCGGGGCGCGGCCCGCCCGCGGCGCCCGGGCCGCCGGGCGGCGGGTTCGCCGGGTCCGCGCCGAAGGCTCCGTGGGGTCCCCACGGCTGCGGGTCGCCGCTGCGCCGGGCCGACCACCGCCGCCGCATCCGTTCGCTGAAGGAATCGCTCACACCTGCGATTGTGCCTTGTGTGCGGTGCCGCACACCGGGCCGCACCCGTACCGGCCGGGCGCAGGGCCGTTCGGGCAGGGCGCGCGGGCCGCTGTTCCCGGGCCCGTCACCATGCGGCCAGGGCTCCGAAACGGACACGTTTTGCCACGCCCCGTACCATGGAGAGTGCCGCGGCGGACCGGCCCGGCTTGCATCCCGGCATATCCGGCGGAACCGGACCCTTATATGTGCCGGCTGGATGCGACGTCCCGAGCCCAACGGAAGCGCATACCCGCATGCCCACGCGCAGTGACATCCGCAACGTCGCCATCGTCGCCCACGTCGACCACGGCAAGACCACTCTCGTCGACGCCATGCTCAAGCAGGCCGGTGCGTTCAGCGCGCACCAGCAGGTCGACGACCGGGTCATGGACTCCAACGACCTGGAGCGCGAGAAGGGCATCACCATCCTCGCGAAGAACACCGCCGTCAAGTACCACCCCAAGGACGGCGGGGACCCGATCACCATCAACATCATCGACACCCCGGGCCACGCCGACTTCGGCGGCGAGGTCGAGCGCGGCCTGTCCATGGTGGACGGCGTGGTGCTGCTGGTCGACGCTTCCGAGGGCCCGCTGCCGCAGACCCGCTTCGTGCTGCGCAAGGCGCTGGCCGCGAAGATGCCGGTCATCCTGTGCATCAACAAGGTGGACCGCCCCGACTCGCGCATCTCCGAGGTCGTGGACGAGACCTACGAGCTGTTCATGGACCTGGACGCCACCGAGGAGCAGATCGAGTTCCCGATCGTCTACGCGTGCGCGCGGGACGGCATGGCGTCGCTGAACCGCCCGGAGAACGGCGTCACGCCGGACAACGACAACCTGCAGCCGTTCTTCCAGACCATCCTGGACACCATCCCGGCGCCGGTCTACGAAGAGGGCCACCCGCTCCAGGCGCACGTCACCAACCTGGACGCGTCGAACTTCCTCGGCCGTATCGCGCTGTGCCGCGTGCACAACGGCACGATCCGCAAGGGCCAGACCACCACGTGGTGCCGGCACGACGGCACCATGGAGAAGGTCCGCATCACCGAGCTGCTGATGACGGACGCGCTCGAGCGCAAGCCCGCCGAAGAGGCCGGCCCCGGCGACATCATCGCGATCGCCGGTATCCCGGAGATCATGATCGGCGACACCATCGCGGACGCCGAGGACCCGCGCCCGCTGCCGCTGATCACCGTCGACGAGCCGGCCATCTCGATGACCATCGGCACCAACACCTCGCCGCTGGTGGGCAAGGGCGGCAAGGGCCACAAGGTCACCGCGCGCCTGGTGAAGGACCGCCTGGACAAGGAGCTCGTCGGCAACGTGTCGATGCGCGTGCTCCCGACCGAGCGCCCGGACGCCTGGGAGGTGCAGGGCCGCGGCGAGCTGGCGCTGGCCATCCTGGTCGAGCAGATGCGCCGCGAGGGCTTCGAACTCACCGTCGGCAAGCCGCAGGTGGTCACCAAGGAGATCAACGGCAAGGTGCACGAGCCGTTCGAGCGCCTGACCATCGACTCGCCCGAGGAGTACCTCGGCGCGATCACCCAGCTCCTCGCCACCCGCAAGGGCCGCATGGAGACCATGACGAACCACGGAACCGGCTGGATCCGCATGGAGTTCGTCGTCCCGGCCCGCGGACTCATCGGTTTCCGTACGGAGTTCCTCACCGAGACGCGCGGCACCGGCATCGCGCACAGCATCCACGAGGGCTACGAGCCGTGGGTCGGCGAGCTGCGCACCCGCAACAACGGCTCGCTGGTGGCGGACCGTTCGGGTGTCGTGACGGCGTTCGCGATGACCAACCTCCAGGAGCGCGGCACGCTGTTCGTCGAGCCGACCATCGAGGTGTACGAGGGCATGATCGTCGGCGAGAACTCGCGCTCCGACGACATGGACGTCAACATCACCAAGGAGAAGAAGCTCACCAACATGCGGTCGTCCACCGCGGACGAGACCGAGAAGCTGATCCCGCCGCGCAAGCTGTCGCTGGAGCAGGCCCTCGAGTTCTGCCGCGAGGACGAGTGCGTCGAGGTCACCCCGGAGACCGTGCGCATCCGCAAGGTGGTGCTGAACCAGCAGGAGCGCGCCCGCGCCACGTCCCGCGCCAAGCGTTCCTGACGCTCCCGCGGCACCGCCGCACCCCGCGCATCGCGCACACACCGCGCACCGCGCGCTGAGCTCACGCCGCCGCCCCGCGACCGATTTCCGGTCGCGGGGCGGCGGCGTTTTCGCTGCCCCGCTCCGGCGCAGCAATTCGATCAATAGCGGCACAGCCCGACACGCTTGATCGAATACTTCCGTCGATCGTTTTCAAAGGACCGAATCACCCCCAAGCGATGGCTCATAGTGCGGACCGTGGGACATCGCCTTCTTTTCGGACATAGGACGCGAACGCCGCGCCGGACCCGCCTGAATGATCTTCATGGGCGGCGCTGATCGGGCGCACTGTTCGTTCAGCGGTACAGAAGTCTGTTTGGTTGGCGGAGGTTTTGTCGCATTTCAAGCCTGGATGGTCGTTATGGAACGGCCGCCTTAACCGAAAAGAAACAGCACGGGTCTAGATGTAGATCACCAGCCGTCGGATAGTTGCGCTTGCACCCGGGGGCCGATTCTCCGCGCGTCACTTCGGACCCCGGCGGCATTGTCATGATCATTTCTGGTCGGTCCCGGCTTGCATCGGGGGTTCCGTGCGATGTCGCAATTCCAGGTGGTACCCGACGGGGGAGGACTCCCCACGGCGGGGGGCGAAGTCGAGCCCGAGGCGTTTGAGAAAGCGCCGGCCGAGAAGGCCATCGTCGGGCGTTCGCCGCGCCAGCTGGCGTGGATCCGTTTCCGTCGCGACAAGGCCGGCGTCGTGTCCGGCTGCGTGGTCCTGTTCTTCGTGCTCATCGCGGTCTTCGCACCGCTGATCGCGAAGCTGTACGGCAAGGACCCGTACACGCACTACGGCAACAAGGACCCGAACCTCCTCAACGACTACGGCTTCCCCATGAAGCCGAACGGCGGCATGGACGGGGAGTACTGGTTCGGCGTCGACCCGACCCTGGGCCGCGACGTGTTCACCCAGCTCCTGTACGGCATCCGCACGTCCCTGCTCATCGCGGTGATCGTGGTGCTGCTGGTGACCGCGATCGGGACCGTGCTGGGCATCCTGGCCGGATACCTGGGCGGCAAGACCGACTTCATCGTCAGCCGCGCCATCGACGTGCTGCTGGCCATCCCGTCGCAGCTGTTCTTCATCGCGTTCACGCCGGTCGCGATCGCGCTCATGGTGGACGACTCGGCGCGCACCGAGACGCCGGTGGTGGTCCAGTTCATGGGCGTCATCGTGGTGCTGACCATCTTCGGCTGGTGCCGCATCGCCCGCGTCCTGCGCGGCCAGGTCCTGTCGCTGCGCGAGCGCGAGTTCGTCGAGGCCGCCAAGGTCAGCGGGGCCAGCTCGCGCCGCATCGTCTTCCGCGAGCTGCTGCCGAACCTGTGGGCGCCGATCCTCATCGTGGCCACCGTCGACGTGCCGACCTACGTCGTGACCGAATCCGCGCTGTCCTTCCTCGGCGTCGGCGTGCAGGAACCCACCCCCGACTGGGGGCGGATGATCCGCAAGGGCTTCGACCAACTGTCGACGAACCCCAGCTACATCATGTTCCCCGCCATCGCGATGCTCCTGTTCGTCCTGGCCTTCAATCTGCTCGGCGATGCCGTGCGCGATGCCCTGGACCCCAAGTCCGACCGCTGACCGGTCGCGCACCACCGCTCCCCACCGAGCGTCCGCACCACCGCTCCACCTGCTCCATCGCACGTCTGGACAAGCAATCGGCCAGAACGCACCACCCAAATGAGGAATCAGGCAAACCCTGACTAGGGGGTCAGATGAATCCGTCCACCAGGAGACGACGCAGCGCGGCCGCGCTGCTCGTGGTCGCCGCACTCGGCATCACGACGGCGTGTAGCGAGGGGGGCGACAAGGGCCCCAGCAACCCCACGAACACGGCGAACAAGCCGCCGGTGAAGACCGAGAACGTCATCATCGGCACCGCGGCCGACTCGAAGGGCCCGGCCGCCGCCGTCCCCGGCGCCAAGCCCGGCGGCACCGTCAACGTCCTGCACCGCCGCGACTTCGCGCACCTGGACCCGGCACGTGCGTACGTGTCCGACCAGAGCACGATGGGCGAGCTGTTCGGCCGGCGCCTGACCTTCTTCAAGAAGGTCGGCGACAAGACCTACCTGGTCGGCGACCTGGCCACCGACACCGGTACCAGCACCGACGGCGGCAAGACCTGGAAGTACACGCTCAAGGACAACGTCAAGTACCAGGACGGCACGCCGATCAAGGCGGCCGACATCAAGTACGCGGTCGAGCGGTCGTTCTACCAGAAGTACAACCAGGGTCCGAAGTGGATCCAGGAGTGGATCTCCGGCGACGCGAACTACTTCAACGTCTACGAGGGTCCGTACGGCGGCAAGGAGCTCGGCCCGGACAAGATCGAGGTCGTCGACGACAAGACGATCATCTTCAAGCTGGCCAAGCCGCACCCGGACTTCCCGTTCGCGGCCTCCATGGGCACCACCGTCCCGGTCCCGAAGGACAAGGACACCAAGGAGGACTACGACAAGAACCCGTGGTCGTCCGGTCCGTACAAGATCACCGAGCACACCCAGGACCAGACCCTCACGCTGGCCAAGAACGAGCACTGGGACCCGGCGACGGACCCGATCCGCCACCAGTACGTGGACCAGTTCAAGTTCCAGCTGAACGTGACCGCGCCGCAGCAGTTCCAGCGCCTCACCGCGGCCGCGGGCGACGACCAGGTGTCGTTCTCGATGACGCAGCGCGTCGACGCGCCGACCGCGAACGCCCTGGCGCAGAACCAGGAGCTCAACGCGCGTGCGACCGACGGCGTCGGCCCGTACGCGAACTACTTCACCATCAACAACACGCGTATCACGGACAAGCAGGTGCGCCTCGCGCTGCTGACCGCGTTCCCGCGTGAGCAGGCCCGCAAGGCCGAAGGCGGCCCGGCCGCCGGTGAGTTCTCGTCGTCGCTGGCATCCCCGTCGGTGCTCGGGTGGAAGGCCAACCCGAACATCTTCGCCGGCATCCCGAACACCGGTGACCCCGCGAAGGCCAAGCAGATTCTCGAGGCCGCGGGCAAGTCCGGCCAGACGATCGTGTACTGCTTCGCCACCACGGACATCGACCAGGTCCGCGCCCTCGCCATCAAGGAAGGCCTCGAGGCAGGCGGGTTCAAGGTCGAGAACAAGGGTGTCTCCGACAAGGAGTACTACGACGTCATCGGCAAGATCAACGGCCCGTGCGACCTGTACTGGAACGGCTGGGGCACCGACTGGCCGACTGCCGCGACGCTGTACACCCCGGTCTTCGACGGTCGCAAGATCATCGACGACGGTGAGAACTACTCGCACTACAACAACCCCGCGGTGAGCGCGGAGATCGACCGCATCCTGGCGATCACCGACTCGACGCAGCAGGGCGAGGAGTTCGCGAAGCTGGACGCGAAGATCATGGAGGACGTCCCCGTGATCCCGTACATCTACCAGCGTCACCGCATCATGTTCGGTCCGAAGATCGGCGGCGTCACCCTGAACGTCCACGGTGGCATCGACCTGCACGACATCTACGTCAAGTAATTCCGGACGCAGGATGCAGCAGGTGAAGTAGCAGCACCGTAGGGACAGTTCGACAGCGGGGCGGCCCGGCGCACATCCGGCCGGGCCGTCCCGCCCGCCCCGTCAGTTTCCACGAGGAGGACGTCAGGCCTCATGCTCCGCTTCTTCGTACGCCGATTCGCAGGCATGATCGGCATCCTCCTCGTGATCAGCCTGATCACGTTCTACCTGTTCTTCGCCGCATCCGGCCCGGACGACGTCGTCCAGATGTCATGCGGCCGGTTCTGCACCGAGGAAGCCAAGGCCGGCGTCCGCCACGATCTCGGCCTGGACAAGCCCTTCTTCGAGCAGTACTGGGTCTACATGACCGGCATCGTGATGGGCCGCGACATCGGCGACCGCTCCTGCAGCGCGCCGTGCCTGGGCTACTCGTTCAGCAGCCGCGAGCCGGTCACCGAGCGCATCCAGAACGGCTTCCCGACCACGCTGTCGCTGGCCATCGGCGCCATCGTCCTGATGATCCTGATCGGCGTCGGCCTCGGCGTCATCGCCGCCATGAAGCGCGGTACGCGGACCGACAAGGTGCTCACCACCGTCGCGGTGGTGGCCGGCGCGTTCCAGATCTTCATCCTCGGGCCCTTGCTGCTCTTGATCTTCGTGTACGAGACCGAGCTCATGGATCTGCCCAAGTACTACGCCTTCACCGACAATCCGGGGAAATGGGCGACGGGCCTGATCCTGCCGTGGATCTGCCTGATGGTGATCCACATGGCGATGTACACACGTCTCACCAGATCCGCGATGGTCGACGCCCTCAACGACGACTACGTCCGGACGCTGCGCGCCAAGGGCCTGTCCAAGCGCGACATCTACATCAAGCACGCGTTCCGCGGCGCGCTGAGCCCGGTCGCCACGATCCTCGGTATCGACATCGGCATCCTCATGGCCGGCACCGTCATCACCGAATTCACCTTCAGCCTCAACGGGATCGGAAGACTCGCGGTGCTGGCCGTCGAGGACTCCGACCTGCCGATGATGATGGGCGTGGTCCTGGTGGCCGCCGCCATCACCATCATCGCGAACCTCCTGGTCGACGTCGCCTATGCCGTGATCGACCCGCGGGTACGGCTGTACTGAGGTCCCCCGCACCGACAACGCAACGCTGACACGTCATTCCGGCGAGGAGCACACGATGAAGTCCAGCGACCCGCTCGCCAAGGCGGACTCGACCGCCGCCGACGCCGCTCCGGCGGGCGACAAGCCCCGGTCCAGTTTCCTTTCGGTGCGCGATCTGCACGTCCGCTTCACGACGTTGGACGGCATCGTCAAGGCGGTCGACGGCCTGTCCTTCGACCTGGAACGCGGCAGCACCCTGGGCATCGTGGGCGAGTCCGGATCGGGAAAGTCCGTGTCCTCGCTGGCGATCCTGGGTCTGCACAACCCGAAGAAGACCGTGATCGGCGGGGAAATCCACTTCGACGGCGTCGAGTTGACCAAGGCGTCCGAGAACGAGATGAACAAGCTGCGCGGCCGCCGCATCGCGATGATCTTCCAGGACGCACTCGCCGCGCTCTCGCCGTTCTACTCGGTCGGCGAGCAGATCGCCGAGACGTACCGCCGGCACATGGGCGCCTCCCGCAAGGAGGCCCGGCAGCGCGCGATCGACATGCTCGGCCGGGTCGGCATCCCGAACCCGGAGCGCCGCGTCGACGATTACCCGCACCACTTCTCCGGCGGCATGCGGCAGCGCGCGATGATCGCGATCGCGCTGGCCTGCAACCCGGACCTGCTGATCGCCGACGAGCCGACCACCGCGCTCGACGTCACCGTGCAGTCCCAGATCCTCGACCTGCTCGGCGACCTGCAGAGCGAGTTCGGCACCGCGATCATCTTCATCACGCACGACCTCGGCGTCATCGCGCAGACCGCGGACGACGTCCTGGTCATGTACGCCGGGCGCTGCGTCGAGAAGGGCACCGTGCGCGAGGTGCTGCGCGATGCCCGGCACCCGTACTCCTGGGGCCTGCTGTCCTCGGTGCCGGACCTCGGCGGCGACGTCGACATCCCGCTCCGCCCGGTGCGCGGCACGCCGCCGAGCCTGCTCAGCCCGCCGCCCGGCTGCCCCTTCCACCCGCGCTGCGACTACGTGGCCCGGGTGGGCGACGACGCCTGCAAGACCTCGCGGCCGACGCTGACGCTGGCCGACGGGCGCGGCAGCGCCTGCCACCTCACCGCCGACGAGAAGGCGGAGATCTTCGCCACCGAGGTGCGGCCGCTGCTGCGCTGAGCCCGCTGCCGGGCCGCCCCTCCCTCCGCGCGGGGCGGCCCGGCCGGCGCACCGCCGCCGCCCGATCCGTCGCCCACCGCCTGCCGCTTGCCGTCGGCCGTACCGAACCGGCCGTACAGAACCAGGAGCCACGATGACAGAGACCGTCTCGGTCCCGGGCCCGGCCCTGCCGCCCGACGACGCTTCTCCGCTGCTCGAACTGACGGGCCTGGTCAAGCACTTCCCGGTACGCGGCAAAGGCGTCGGACGCCGCACGGTGGGGGCGGTCCGGGCCGTCGACGGCATCGACCTGACGGTGCACGCCGGCGAGAGCGTCGGCCTGGTCGGCGAGTCGGGCTGCGGGAAGTCGACCACCGGCCGGCTGATCACCCGCCTGCTGGAGCCGACCGCGGGCTCGATCAAGTACCAGGGCAAGGACATCGCGCACGCCTCGCGGCGCGAGCTGGCGCCGATCCGCTCCGAGATCCAGATGATCTTCCAGGACCCCTACTCGTCGCTGAATCCGCGCCAGACGGTCGGCGCGATCGTGGCGTCCCCGATGGAGATCAACAAGATCGACCCGCCCGGCGGCCGCAAGAAGCGGGTGCAGGAGCTGCTGGAGACGGTCGGCCTCAACCCGGAGCACTACAACCGCTTCCCGCACGAGTTCTCCGGCGGCCAGCGGCAGCGCATCGGCATCGCCCGGTCGCTGGCCCTGGAACCCAAGATCATCGTGGCCGACGAGCCGGTCTCCGCGCTGGACGTGTCGATCCAGGCGCAGGTGGTCAACCTGCTCCAGGGGCTGCAGCGCGACCTGGGCATCGCCTTCGTCTTCATCGCGCACGACCTCGCGGTCGTCCGGCACTTCTCCGAGCGGGTCGCGGTGATGTACCTCGGCAAGATCGTCGAGGTGGCCGACCGGGTCTCCATCTACACCAGCGCCCGGCACCCCTATACCCACACGCTGCTCGCCGCGGTGCCCGAGCTGGACCCGGACGTGGCGGCCAACCGGACCCGGGTGCGCATCGTCGGGGACGCGCCGAGCCCGATCGCGCCGCCGTCCGGCTGCCGGTTCCGGACCCGCTGCCCCAAGGCCCAGGACCTGTGCGCCGAGGTGGAGCCGACCCTCGACCTGGCACCCGACCTGATCGCCGGGCACCGGGTGGCCTGCCACTTCCCGGGCACCGCGGCGGAGACCGCGGAGGCCAGCGAGCGGATCGCGGCCAAGGACGGCGGCAAGGGCGCGGTCGACGTGGTGCAGAGCCCCGAGCTCATCTGACCGGACCCGCAGGACCCCCGGACCGACCGGGACACAACACGACGCAAGGCCCAAAGGGTGCCACCTCCGTACGGAGGTGGCACCCTTGTCTTTTGCACCCGCCGCGCTACGCGCGTCACGTGACGCTGTGCCAGGTCGCCGCAGGTCAGTACCTCTTTCGAGTACAGCCACTCTGCGTAGCGTTTCCGGTCGTAAGGACCGAGGTAAGGGCCGCGTGTGGATGTTCGTTCATCGGACTGTATGCTCCGGGCAGCGGTACACCGTGTCCGATTGATTCCGCTGTCTTCGCGAATGCTCCGACCTGGTGGTCGGGACGATCCGGAGAGTTGCGTGATCAAACCGCAATGCTCCAGAACCTTGGAGGGCGGGAATCGGTGACGGATAGTAGATGCGCTTGTGCTCGGAACATGGTCATGCGCTCAGCGGCGCGACTGGACGGGCAGCCGCGGCGAGGACACCCACGGGTTGCCCGTCGTACTTCACCTTTGAAGTGATCTTGAGGAGGCAACCCATGCGCGGAACGACGCGCGTGAAGTGGATCGCCGGTGCGAGCATGATCGCGCTTGCGGCCACGGCATGTGGTGGCGGCGACAGCGGTGGCGGCTCGGGTCTCCCGGCCGGCTACTACTCGGCCAGCAGCACCGAGCCCCAGAACCTGCTGCAGCCCGCCAACGCGAACGAGACCGGTGGTTTCTACCCGCTCTCGATGATGTTCCGCGGCCTGTACACGTACGACGCGAAGACCGGCCAGGTCGTGCCGGCGATGGCGGAGTCCTGGACCACCACGGACAACCAGAACTACACCGTCAAGCTCAAGACCGGGTGGACCTTCCACAACGGCGAGCCGGTGAACGCCAAGTCGTACGTGGACGCCTGGAACTGGGGCGCGCTCTCGACGAACAAGCAGCTCAACTCGACCTGGTTCCAGCCGATCGTCGGTTACGACGACGTGCACCCGGCCGAGGGCGAGCCGAAGGCCAAGACCATGTCCGGTCTGCAGGTCGTCGACGACACCACCTTCACCATCAAGCTGACGCAGCCGATCTCGGCTTTCCAGGCGCAGATGGGCTACACCCCGTTCATGCCGCTGCCGCAGGCGTTCTACGCCGACCCGGCCAAGTTCGGTGAGAAGCCGGTCGGCAACGGCCCCTTCCAGCTGGACGAGAAGAACGGCGGCTGGGAGCGCAAGAAGTCGATCACCGTCAAGAAGTACGACAAGTACACCGGCACCGACGCGGCGAAGTCCGACGGCGTGCGCCTGGTGTTCTACACGACGTACGACGCCGCCTACACCGCGCTGCGTGACAACAAGCTCGACGTGATCGACCAGATCCCGGTCTCCGCGGTCGGCAGCTTCCAGCAGGACCTCGGCAACCGCGCCATCGTCCAGCCGCAGCTGACCATCCAGAAGATCGGCTTCCCGCTGTACGACGCCGGCTGGGGCACCCCCGGCGCGGCGAAGGTCCGCCAGGGCCTGTCCATGGCGATCAACCGCGAGGAGATCACCAAGGCGCTGTACAAGGGCATGGAGCAGCCGGCCGTCGACTGGCTCGCCCCCGGCGTGCCCGGCCACATGGACGTCTGCGGCGAGACCTGCAAGTACGACCCGGCCAAGGCCAAGGCGCTCATCGCCGAGGGCGGCGGCATCCCCGGCGGCAAGCTGACCATCGCGACCAACGCCGACGGCCCGCACCGCGAGTGGGTCACCGCGGTCTGCAACAGCATCAACACCGCGCTGGGCAGCCAGGCCTGTGAGCCGAAGCTGTACCCGGAGTTCTCGGTGGCCCGCAAGGACATCACCGACAAGAAGATGACGGGCGCGTACCGGACCGGCTGGAAGGCCGACTACCCGTTCCCGGACAACTTCCTGAACGACATCTACCGCACCGGTGCGGCGTCGAACGACTCCGGCTACTCGAACGCCAACTTCGACAACCTGGCCAAGCAGGCCCAGGCTGCCCCGAACGAGGCCGCGGCCCTGCAGCTCTGGCAGCAGGCCGAGAAGCAGCTCACCCAGGACCTGCCGTCGATCCCGCTCTGGTACTACGTGACCAAGGCCGGCTCCTCGACCAAGGTCTCGAACGTGTCGTTCGACGTGTTCGGCAACCCGGAGTTCACCGAGGTCACCGTCAACAAGTGATCCGGGCCTGACGGCCGGCGCGCTCCGCGAGGCGCGCGCCGGCCGCCGGGACTTCGCAATTCCGCCTCAGCCGACGCCGTGATCCACGGCGTCGGCTGTGCCGCGGCAGGTGACATGCCGAACTCGACCGCAGGAGGCTGGCATGGGGCGTTACGTCGTCCGACGGCTGCTCCAGATGATCCCGGTGTTTCTCGGGACCACGTTCTTGATCTACTTCATGGTCTACCAGCTCGGTGGCGACCCGATCTCCGCAATGTTCGGGGACAAAGCCGCCGACCCGGTGTTCGTGAGACAGATGCGCGAGGAATACCACCTGAACGATCCGCTGATCGTGCAGTACTGGTACTACCTCACCGGCCTTCTGACAGGTGACTTCGGCACCAGCTTCAGCGGCATCCCGGTCGCGGACGAGCTCAAGCGGGCCTTCCCGATCTCCATCCGGCTGGCGCTCATCGCCTTCGCCATCGAGATCGTGGTCGGCGTCGGCGCCGGCCTGCTCGCGGGCCTGCGCCGCGGCAAGTTCGCCGACTCGGTCGTGCTGGTCACCACCCTGATCGTGATCTCCATCCCGGTCTTCGTGCTCGGCTACGTCGTGCAGTACTGGCTCGGCCTCAAGTGGCAGCTGTTCCCGGCCACCGCGACCCCGGGCGACCCCACCTGGGAAGACCTGATCCTGCCCGGCATCGTGCTGGGCAGCCTCTCGCTCGCCTTCGTGGCACGGCTGACCCGCACGAGCATCGCGGAGAACATGCGCGCCGACTTCGTGCGCACCGCGACCGCCAAGGGCCTGCCGCGCCGCCGCGTGGTGACCGTGCACCTGCTGCGCAACTCCCTTATCCCGGTGGTGACGTTCCTCGGGGCCGACCTCGGCGCACTGATGGCCGGCGCGATCGTCACCGAAGGCATCTTCAACGTGGACGGCGTGGGCCGGCTGATCTACCTGGCCGTCACCAAGCACGAGAACGCCACGGTGGTCGGCGCGGTCGCCGCCCTGGTGATCGTGTACCTGGTGATGAACCTGATCGTCGACCTGCTGTACGCCGTCCTGGACCCGAGGATCCGGTATGCCTGAGCACGACCGGCAGCGCGAACAGCTGCCCACGAGCAGTGACGAACAGCCGCACTTCGGTTCGATCGAGACACCCTCGATCTTCCTGGCCGATGCCGAGGGCACCACGGTGGAAAAGAGCGGCGCCTACGCGGCGCCCGACGGCAGCGGCCCGCAGGACAAGCCGCGCGGTGCCTGGGCCGAGGCCTGGCGCGAACTGAGCCGCAGCCCGCGCTTCTACATCTCCGGCGTCATCCTGCTGCTGCTCCTGACCATGGCGTTCTTCCCGGGCTGGTTCACCGACCAGGACCCGCGTTTCTGCCCCATCGCGGACAGCAACATGGAGGCCTCGAGCGCGCACTGGTTCGGCACCAACCAGCAGGGCTGCGACATCTACTCCCGGACGATCTACGGCGCCCGCGCGTCGATCATCGTCGGCATCGCGACCACCGCGATCATCGTGCTGCTCGGCGGCGTGGTGGGGGCGATCTCCGGCTACTTCGGCGGCTGGATCGACTCGGTGCTGGCCCGCGTCACGGACGTCTTCTTCGGCATCCCGCTGCTGCTCGCCGCACTGGTGTTCATGAGCGCCTTCGAGGAGCGCTCGGTCTGGACGGTCGTCGCCGCACTCGGCGCCTTCGGCTGGATGCAGATCGCCCGCATCATGCGCGGCTCGGTGATCACCGTGAAATCCGCGGACTACGTGGTCGCGGCCAAGGCGCTGGGCGCGGGCACCCGCCGCATCCTGCTGCGCCACGTGCTGCCCAACGCGATCGCCCCGGTGATCGTCGTGGCCACCATCTCGCTCGGCACCTTCATCGCGACCGAGGCGACGCTGTCGTTCCTCGGCATCGGCCTCCCGGCGTCCGAGATCTCCTGGGGTGCGGACATCAGCTCCGCCACCACGGTGATCCGCGACCAGCCGTCCCAGCTGTTCTACCCGTCGCTGTTCCTCTCCGTGACGGTGCTCAGCTTCATCCTGCTCGGCGACGCGGTCCGCGACGCGCTCGACCCGAAGCTCCGCTGACGGGGGAGGGGACACAACAGTGACGACGAACCAGCAGACCAAGCCCGAGAAGACGGACGCCGTGCCCGGCGCTCCGCTGCTCGAGGTCGACGACCTGCATGTGGAGTTCCGCACGCGCGACGGGGTGGCCAAGGCCATCAACGGCGTGTCGTACTCGGTCTCCGCGGGCGAGACGCTCGCGGTGCTCGGCGAGTCCGGCTCCGGCAAGTCGGTGACCGCGCAGACCATCATGGGCATCCTCGACATGCCGCCCGGTGTCATCACCGGCGGCGAGATCCGGTTCCACGGCCGGGACATGCTCAAGATGGACAAGGACGAGCGCCGGAAGATCCGCGGCAAGAAGATCGCGATGATCTTCCAGGACGCGCTCTCCGCGCTGAACCCGGTCTACTCGGTGGGCTTCCAGCTCGCCGAGATGTACCGCGTGCACGAGGGCATGTCGCGCAAGGACGCCAAGGCGCGGGCCATCGAGCTGATGGACCTGGTCAAGATCCCGGCGGCCAAGGAGCGGGTCAACGACTACCCGCACCAGTTCTCCGGCGGTATGCGGCAGCGCATCATGATCGCCATGGCGATGGCGCTCGACCCCGAGCTGATCATCGCGGACGAGCCCACCACGGCCCTCGACGTGACGGTCCAGGCGCAGGTCATGGACCTGCTCGCGGAGCTGCAGCGCGAGCGCCACATGGGCCTGATCCTCATCACCCACGACCTCGGCGTGGTCGCCGACGTGGCCGACAAGATCGCGGTCATGTACGCGGGCCGCATCGTCGAGCACGCCCCGGTGGACAAGCTCTACAGCAGCCCGGCGCACCCGTACACCGAGGGCCTGCTCGCCTCGATCCCGCGCCTGGACCTCAAGGGCCAGGACCTGTACGCGATCAAGGGCCTGCCGCCCAACCTCATGCGGATCCCGAGCGGCTGCGCCTTCAACCCGCGCTGCCCGTACGCGCAGGACATCTGCCGCGCCGACGTCCCGCCGCTGATCGAGGTGGCGCCGGCCCGGCACAGCGCGTGCCACTTCGCGCAGCAGGTGCTCGACAAGAACGGAGGCTCGTGATGACCACCGCCGCTGAGCCGATCCTCCAGGTGCAGAACCTGGTCAAGCACTTCCCGCTGACCCAGGGGATCCTGTTCCAGAAGCAGATCGGCGCGGTCAAGGCCGTCGACGGCGTGAACTTCGAGCTGACCCAGGGCGAGACGCTCGGCCTGGTCGGCGAGTCCGGCTGCGGCAAGTCGACGGTCGCCAAACTGCTGATGAACCTGGAGCGGGCGACCGCAGGCCAGGTGCGCTACAAGGGCGAGGACATCTCCAAGGTGTCCGGCAAGGCGCTCCGGTCGGTGCGCCGGAACATCCAGATGGTGTTCCAGGACCCGTACACCTCGCTGAACCCGCGCATGACGGTCGCGGACATCATCGGCGAGCCGTACGCGATCCACCCCGAGGCGGCTCCGAAGGGCAGCGCCAAGCACCGCGTCCAGGAGCTCCTGGAGCTGGTCGGCCTCAACCCCGAGCACATCAACCGGTACCCGCACCAGTTCTCCGGCGGCCAGCGGCAGCGCATCGGCATCGCCCGCGGCCTGGCGCTCAACCCGGAGATCATCATCTGCGACGAGCCGGTGTCCGCACTCGACGTGTCGGTGCAGGCGCAGGTCATCAACCTGATGGAGAAGCTGCAGGGCGAGTTCGGCCTGTCGTACGTGTTCATCGCGCACGACCTGTCGATCGTCCGGCACATCTCGGACCGGGTCGCGGTTATGTACCTCGGCAAGATCGTGGAGATCGGCACCGAGACCGAGATCTACGACCACCCGACGCACCCGTACACCCAGGCGCTGCTTTCCGCGGTGCCGGTGCCGGACCCCGCGGCCCGGCAGCACCGCGAGCGGATCATCCTGACCGGCGACGTGCCCTCGCCGGCCAACCCGCCGTCCGGCTGCCGGTTCCGCACCCGGTGCTGGAAGGCCCAGGAGATCTGCGCGCAGGAGGAGCCGCTGCTGCAGATCCGCACCGGCCTGCAGGGCCACGCGGTGCACGCCAGCGCGTGCCACTTCGCGGAGGAGAAGGACATCGTGCACTCGCACTGACGTCCTTCCGAAGCCGGATCGCGGGCCGGGTCGCGCATATGCGCGGCCCGGCCCGCGGCCTTGTCCCGTCTTGCCCGTATTCTGACGGCTGCTCAGCTGCACTGAACGCACCAACTGGAGACATGCCCGTGCGCATTACGTCCGCTCCGCAATGGATAGCCGGGGCCGCGGTCCTCGCGATCGCCGCCACGGGCTGCTCGGGAGGCGGCGGAGGTGCGGGCTCCGCGGTCGAGAACGCCTCCGCGGGCACGCAGGGCTCCGCGGCGCCGGCCCCGGCCAAGGCGTACGACTGCTTCGACGCTGCAGCCCAGGGCAGCGCGCCCGACCCGAACGCGGGGGCGGCGGCGGTGGACCCCGCCGGGGTGTTCTCGGCCTCCGCGACCGAACCCGAGGACCTGATCCCGGGCAACAACCTGGCGGATCCCTCGAACTACGCCCTGGGCATGCTCTTCCGCGGCCTGATCGGCTACGACGCCACGAGCGGCAAGCCGTATCCGCTGATGATGGCGTCGTGCACCACGACGGATGCGACGGCGTACACGATCTCCGTGAAGCCCGGGTGGACTTTCCACGACGGTACGCAGGTCACTGCGAAGTCCTATGCGGACGCCTGGAACTGGGCGAAGGACCCGGCGAACAAGGCCGCGGCCGCCGACCTCTTCGCCGACGTGGCCTCGGTGGAGGCGCCCGACGAGACCACGCTGCGCGTGAAGCTCGCCAAGGCCAAGTCGTCCTTCCCGGCCCAGCTGGGCCTGACGGCGTACGCCCCGCTGCCTGCGTCCTTCTTCGCCGACCCCAAGGCATTCTCCGAAGCCCCGGTCGGCAACGGGCCGTTCGCGTTCGACTCCGCGTCGGGCGGCTGGGAGCGCGGCACCGCCATCCACCTGAAGCGGTACGACGCCTACTCCGGTCCCGACAAGGCGCGCGCCGCGGGCGTGAAGCTGCAGCTGACGCGGTCGACCGGTGCGAGCACCACGCCGAACGTCGCTTCGGCCGTGCCGGTGCGCCCGGGGGAGCCGGTCAAGGTCGCGGGCGGCACGGTCGTCCGGGCTCCGTGGTCGTCCACCGAGATGCTGAACCTGCCGATGTACGACGCCGCGTGGTCGGCGCCCGGCAAGGAGAAGGTCCGCCAGGGGCTGTCGCTGGCGATCGACCGCAAGGCGATCCTGGAGCGCTTCTACCCGGGCGGCGCCGGGCAGCCGGCCACCGACTGGCTGGCCCCGGGAGTGCCGGGCCAGGGCAACGCATGCGGCGAGCTGTGCGCGTACGACCCGGCCCGCGCAAAGCAGTTGGTCACCGAAGGCGGCGGCCTGCCGGGCGGCAAGGTGACTCTGGCCTTTGCCGCGGACGGCGGCCGCACGGCGGTGTTCCGGGCGATCTGCGACAGCATCGACGCGGCGCTCGGCGCCGGTTCGTGCGTCCTGGCCCCCGAGGCCGAGTTCGGCGCGCTGCGCACCAAGATCAACGCCAAGCAGATGACGGGCCTGTTCCGCGGCGGCTGGGTCGGCGACTACCCGAGCCCGGAGAACTTCCTCGCGCAGATGTTCCAGAGCGAGTCGAAGACCAACGACAGCGCCTACACCAGCAGCCTGTTCGACAAGGCCGTCGACAAGGCCAAGGCCGCGCCCGACCCCGCCAAGGCCGCCCAGGCCTGGACCGACGCCCAGGCCCAACTGGCCCTCGACATGCCGAGCATCCCGCTCTGGTCCTACGAACGCGTCGCCGCCCACGGCCCGATGATGGCCAAGGTGGAACTCGACACCTTCGGCGTCCCGATCTGGACCCAGACGGGCCTGAAGAAGTAGCGAATACGGAAGGGCCCGGCACCTCACTCCGAGGTGCCGGGCCCGCTCGCGTTGTCGGCCGGTAAATCCTGTGGCTGCAGAACCGGTTGGACTGTCGCGCTATGTTGCCGTACGACTACCCTGGGATTAGTTGGTCGGCTGCCCTGGAGGGGAGCAAGTGATGCCTGGACGACACCGCGGACCCGACCATCCCATCGAGGGCGACGGGCAGCAGCCTGGCCGTCCGGTTCCGCCGCCGCCTCCGCAACCGCCGCCTCCGCAGCCGGATCCGAAGTGACCGAGCCTGAGGGGATGTCCGCCGCCGAACGCCTCGCCGGCGAGTTGATCCGGGACGGCTACCTCGTGCCCGACTGGCTGGCCGCGTGGCGGTCGGTGGACCGCGAGGCGTACATCCCGGCCCGGGTCTGGGTGCCGGAGCACGACGGCTACCGGCGTCTGGACCGCGGCGACGACCCGCGGCGATGGCGTGAGTCGGTGTACACCGACATCCATCTCGTCACCCAGGTCGCCGAGGGGCCGGAGGCGGCATGGGCGTTGCAGCCGACCAGCAGTGCGAGCATGCCGCGCATGGTCGCGGGGATGCTGGCGGCCCTTCAAGTCCGCCCGGGGCACCGCGTCCTGGAGATCGGGACCGGCGTCGGGATCACCGCCGCCCTGCTGGCGGCCCGGCTCGGCGATGGCGCGGTCGCCAGCGTGGAACTCGATCCGCACGTTGCAGCCGGTGCCCGCGCCGCGTTGGAGAGCGCCGGACTCCGCCCGCACCTGTACGTCGGGGACGGGACGTTGGGCGCCGCCGAGCTCGCGCCGTACGACCGGTTGCTGTCCACCTGCGCGGTCCGCTCGATCCCGCCCGCGTGGCTGGAGCAGACGCGTCCCGGCGGGCGGATCGTCACCCCGTACGGGACCACGCTCTATAACGGCGTCCTGCTCGACCTTGCCGTGACCGGGGACGCTGACGGGTCCGCAGCGTCCGGACGCGTGATCGGCGACGCCGCGTTCATGTGGGAACGCGGCCAGGGGCTCTCTCCCCGGGTGATGGCCGCCGTCGGCGACGAGGAGCCGGACAGTGAGCGGACGGTCGACTGGGACCCGCGTCTGCTGGTCGACAATCCCGACGCCGCGTTCGCGGCCGGGCTGATGCTGCCCGGAGTCCGGCGCAGCCTCGGCACGCCCGATGCGCCTGATGCTTCGACCGGAACGTTCACGGTGTGGCTCGTTGCCGCCGACGACCGGTCATGGGCGTGTGTCGATTGCGTTCCCGGTGCTGCGACGTACGAGGCTGCCGCGTTTGGTCCGCGGGACCTACTCCACGAAGCCGGGGCCGCACTGGCGTGGTGGCTGGAGGCGGGTGCCCCGGCGCGGACCCGCTTCGGCGTCGAGGTGCGTCCGACCGGTCAGTACGTGTGGCTGGACCATCCCGGGAAACCGCTTCTTGCCGCACCGGCTGACCACGGGTAGTGCGACAGGCCCGGCGCCACCACTTGGTGGCGCCGGACCCGACCAGCGCGTCGCTCAGGCGGTCAGGGAGCGCTTGAGGAAGTCGACCTGCAGGAGCAGGAGGTTCTCGGCGACTTCTTCCTGGGGGGTCATGTGGGTGACGCCCGACAGGGGCAGGACCTCGTGGGGGCGGCCTGCGGCGAGGAGGGCCGAGCTGAGGCGCAGGGTGTGCGCCGCGACGACGTTGTCGTCGGCGAGGCCGTGGATGATCATGAGCGGGTTGACCTGCTCCGCTGCCTCGCCCAACTCGCCGCCCAGGCAGAGGGAGTTGGCCTTGTAGACCTCGGGCTGCTCGGCGGGGTGGCCGAGGTAGCGCTCGGTGTAGTGGGTGTCGTACAGGTGCCAGTCGGTGACCGGGGCGCCCGAGACGCCCGCGTGGAAGACGTCGGGGCGGCGGAGGATCGCCAGGGCGGCGAGGTAGCCGCCGTACGACCAGCCGCGGATGCCGACCCGGGTCAGGTCCAGGTACGAGCGGTCCACGGCGAGGGACTGGAGCGCCTCGATCTGGTCGTCGAGGGTGGCGCCCGCGAAGTCGTCCACGATCGCCTTCTCCCACTCCGGGGAGTAGTGCGGGGTGCCGCGGCCGTCCGCGACGATCACCGCGAAGCCCTGGTCGGCGAACCACTGCGAGGTGAGGTGCGGGTTGCGGGCCGCCACCACGCGCTGGCCGTGCGGGCCGCCGTACGGGTCCATGAGGACCGGCAGCTTCTCGCCCGAGGTCGGGTCGAAGCCGCTGGGCAGGAGGATGGCGCAGGGGATGCGGTTGGGGCCCGCGGTGGTCAGCTCGACCTCTGCGGTGAGCACCGGGGTCTCCGCGTACGACGCGATCTCGCCCACCACGGCACCGTCCTGAAGGACCGTCACCTTCGGGCCGAAGCGGTCGAGGGAGGACGACACCAGGATCGTCGTGGCGCCGGAGCGGATCGCGTTGTGGACGCCGGGCGTGGTGGAGACGCGCTCGGCGCCGTCCGCGGTCACGCGGTAGACGTGGATCTCGCCGGTCTCCGGGTCCTCGGCCGCGGTTCCGGCGGAGGCGGTGACCAGGACGTCGGTGGCGGTGATGTCGACGACCGAGCGGATGTGCAGCTGCGCGTCGGTGAGGGCGCGGCCGTCGACGGAGACGCGGCGGGCGCCGTCGGCGTCCTCGACGCGGAGCAGGGTGCCGTTCGGGGTCCAGGCCGGCGCACCGGGGATGATGTCGTGCCAGACCGGGTCCTGCGAGGTGTGCTGTTCGGCGGTCTCGCCGGTGGCGGTGTTCGCGGTCAGCACGCGCTCGGTGCGCTGGTCGCGGGTCTGGACGACCAGCAGCGGGGCGCCCGACGCGCTCCAGGAGACGTTGACGACGTACGGGAATTCCTTGCGGTCCCAGGTCAGTTCGGTGCGGTCGCCGGAGGCGGCGGCGAAGGCGAACAGCGTCACGTCGGCGTTGGGGGTGCCGGCCGCCGGGTAGGCGATCTCCTGCGGTGCCGACGCCGGGTTCGCCGGGTCGGCGATCCACCAGCGGTCCACCGGTGCGTTGTCCACGCGCGCCGCGATGAGTGCGGTGCCGTCCGGGGACCACCAATAGCCGCGGAACCGCTGCATCTCCTCGGCGGCGATGAACTCGGCCACGCCCCAGGTGATTTCCGGGTTCTCCGGGGTGGCCAGTGCGCGGTCGCCGGTGCCGTCGGTGCCGATCACGCGCAGTTCGCCGCCGGCGGTGTACGCGATCAGCCGGCCGTCGGGCGCCGGGCGCGGGTCGATGACCGGCCCCGGGGTGTCGAGTTCGGCGACCGTGCCGGCCGCCAGGTCGGCGGCGAACAGCCGGCCGGACAGCGTGAAGGCGGCGACGGTGCCGGCCTTGTCGACCGCGTACCCGACGACGCCGGCCGAACCCTCGCGGCTGCGCTCGCGGCGGGCCCGCTCCTCGGCGGACAGGTGCTCCTCGGCGCCGCCGAGGAGGACGGCGGGATCGGCCACGATCCGCTCGCCGGAGCCGGGTTCGTACGCCCACAGGCATGTGGTGCGGTCGTCGCCGGACCGCGAGCGCAGGAACAGGACAGTGGTGCCCGAGCCGCCGGCGCCTCCGGTGATGGTGAAGGCGCGGGGGACCCCAAGCGTGAAGCGCTGGGTGCGGGCATGTTGCCGGGGAAAGGTGATCTCCGAACGCATGTGCTCAGCCTACGGGTGACCGGAACGGCCTACCCGGGACTTGATCGGCTGCCGCTGAACGGGTGATTTCGGACCGTACGCGTTGCAATACGCATCGTGTCTGAGATTGATTCGTTGTTAACGGGGTTTCTTTCCATCGCACCCCTTTGGGAGGTACGCGGCCATGGCGGTCTCGGTCTCCGTCGTGATGCTCCTCGGTGTCACGGTCGTCTTTCTGCTCCGCAAGGCCGGGCTGCGCCCGATGCATGCCATCGTGTGCGCCCTGCTCGGCTTCTACTTGTCCGGCACGTCGCTGGCCCCGTCCATCCAGGAAGCGGGCACGAGCTTCGCCGGCATCGTCAACGGCATCCATTTCTGACCCCGGGCGCCCGCGCGTTCGCGAGGTGCCCGCCGTCGTCTGGCGGGCGCGCCGTACCGTGGCGGCATGGCCTCGAACGATCACGCACCCGACGGCACTCCCGCCGAGACGCCGGCGAACCGTTGGCTGGCGGTCACCGGCGGCACCCGCGGCCCGGCGTACGCCGCTCGCTTCCGCGAACTGGCCGCGCAGGGCCGGGACCTGCACGGCGAAGCGCGGTTCTGCGACGCTCTGCTGCCGCGCGGCGCGCGCGTGCTGGATGCCGGCTGCGGCACCGGCCGCGTCGCGGTCGAACTGGCCCGGCTCGGGCACCGCACGGTCGGCACCGACATCGACGCGTCGATGCTCGGCGAGGCCCGCGCCGCGGCCCCGGAGCTGGACTGGGTGCTCGGCGACCTGGCCGTGCTCGACCCCGCCGAGGTCGGCGGCGCGGGCACGTTCGACCTGGCGGTCGCGGCCGGGAACGTCATGGTCTACCTGACCCCGGGCACCGAGAAGCAGGCCGTCGCCACCCTCGCCGCGTGCGTGCGGCCGGGCGGCGGGCTGGTCGTCGCGGGCTTCGCGCTGGACGGCGGCGAGAGCGGGACGAAGGTGCCCGCCGCGGACTACGAGGCCGCCTGCGCGGCGGCCGGCCTCGAACCCGTCGGCGCGTTCGCCGGCTGGGACCGCGAGCCGTGGGACCCGGACGGTGAGTACGGCGTGTTCGTGCACCGCCGGCCCTGACCGCGCTCCCGGGCCCGGGCCCGGCGCGCACCCCGCGCTCCGGCGGGTGTCGGAACCGGCACGTACGCTGGCGGGCATGACCGATGCGCCCGCGACTCCGCTCAGCCTGCTGCTCGTGCACGCCCACCCGGACGACGAAGTGATCAACAACGGCGCCAGCATGGCCCGCTACGCGGCCGAGGGCGTCCACGTCACCCTGGTGACCTGCACGCTCGGCGAAGAGGGCGAGATCCTGGTGCCCGAGCTCGCGCACCTGGCCGCCGACCGCGAGGACGCGCTCGGCCCGCACCGCATGACGGAGCTGGCCGACTCGATGAAGGCGCTCGGCGTCGGCGACCAGCGCTACTTGGGCGGCCCGGGCCGCTACCGGGACTCCGGGATGATGGGCACGCCGCCCAACGAGCGCCCCGACTCCTTCTGGCAGGCCGACGTCGACGAGGCGGCCGGCCACCTGGTCCCGGTCGTCCGCGAGGTGCGCCCGCAGGTGCTGGTCACCTATGACGAGATCGGCGGCTACGGCCACCCGGACCACATCCAGGCGCACCGCGTCGCGATGCGGGCCGCGGAGCTGGCCGCCGACCCGGCGTACGGCGCGGGCGAGCCGTGGGAGGTCGCCAAGATCTACTGGAACGCGATGCCGCGCTCCGTGGTCGCCGCCGGGTTCGAGCGCATGAAGGAGGCGGGCCAGGAGCTGCCGTTCGAGAATGTGGAGGTCGACGACCTGCCGTTCGTGGTGGACGACGCCCTGGTGACCGCCGCGGTCGAGGCGGGGGAGTACTTCGACGCCAAGGTCGAGGCGCTGCGCGCGTACCCGACCCAGGTCAACACCGAGGACGCCTTCTTCGCGCTGTCCAACAACGTCGGGCAGTCGATCATGACGGTCGAGCACTACCGCCAGGTCAAGGGCGAGCCCGGTCCGGCCGGTCCGGACGGCCGCGAGAACGACCTGTTCGCGGGCCTTCGCGGGTGACCCGGCCACAGGCCGGGCGGCGCCGGGTTAGGGTGCATCAGTGATTTCCACGGTCGGCCGGGTCGCGGCATACGTCGGTCTGTTCGTGCTGGGCTGCGCAGCAGGCGCGGTCGGTGCGTTCGCCCAGTCGGCATACGCGCCCGCCGGGCTGATCCTGGCCCTGGGCGGCGCCGGCGCGCTGTTCGCGGCGGGCGGCATGCTCACCCGCGCGAAGGCCGGCGCGATCGCGCCGGTGGCCGGGTGGCTGATCACCGTGTTCTACATCGCAGCGGCTCCGCGGCCCGAGGGGGACTGGGTCTTCACCGGCGGAGCCGGCTCGTACGTGTTCCTGCTGGGCGGCTCGGTGGTCGGTGCCATGCTTGCGATGCAGCCGTGGGGCGGCAATGCAAGCTCGCTACTTCTTTCGGGTGAAAGGCTGCCTTCGAGCGGCAAGTGACGGACCAGTCCGGCCCATGCTCGACGGCGTGAGGGCCGGGTCCGGCCGCCGGGAGCGCGAACGTAACTTCCGGC
The DNA here is from genome assembly GCF_021502675.1 of Yinghuangia soli. Taxonomy (GTDB): domain Bacteria; phylum Actinomycetota; class Actinomycetes; order Streptomycetales; family Streptomycetaceae; genus Yinghuangia; species Yinghuangia soli. The sequence continues at coordinate 35,381 of NZ_JAKFHA010000041.1, read as the reverse complement.
GCGCCGCATTCGTTGCTCCGCTTGTAGCGGCCAAGTACTCCCAGTCCAAGGCCCCACGTGTGCCGGTCAGGCACGCGGTTCCGTCCCGGCACGGCGCGCCGCATACGATCATCATTCGATCGGTGGCGGGTGCTGTGAGACGCAACCGGTCGTCGGTGGCCGCCTTCCGGGGCGGTCGAGGATCGCAACGGAGAGTTCGTTCGTCGTGAGCAACGACCATCCCCCCACGCCTTCCGGTGCGCCCGAGGAGCGTCATCCCTTCTTCGACCGGCCGCCCAGCCGGCCGGCGACGCCGCCCCGCTCCCTCCCGGGCGAGGGCGAGACCGCCCCGGCCGGGGCGTCCGACGCGGGTGCGGGCAGCGGGCCCGGCCCGGCCGCGGACCGGCTGCCGCCGCGCGATCCGGCCGAGTTCGACGCGTGGTTCGACGACGAACCGGTGCGCCCGATGCCGTCGCCGGCCGGCGTGCCGCCCACTCCCTACGTGCCGCAGTACGGCGAGTCCGGCTACGGCGAGCCCGGCCCCGGCGGCTCCGCGGCGCCGGGCTTCGGCGACGGCGGCTACCCCGGCCCGGGCTCCGGCCCCGACCTCGGCGGCTATGCGGGCGGCTACCCGGCCGACCCCGCGCCCGGTCCCGACTTCCCGGCGCCGGACTTCCCGGCACCGGACTTCCCGGCCGCGGCGTACCGCGACCCGCAGTTCCCCGCGGAGCCGGGCACGCCGGGAGTCCCGGGCCCGTCCGGCGCCCCGGTCGCCCCGGGCGCCCCCGCGTTCCCCGGCGACCCCGTCGCGAACATGCAGCCCGCCGAAGCGGACGCGGCCGACCGGGGCGCCTCCGGCCTGCCCACCCGGGCCGGCCGGCGCAGCCTGATCGGCGCGTTCGGGCCGCCCGCGGACCTGCAGACGCCGATGTCCTCGGAGGCCTTCACCCAGGAGGCCGGTCCGGGCGAGGACGGCGACCAGACCATGACCACCCGGGCCAGCATCAAGATCCCCGGATCGCGGCCCATCCCGCCGATCGTGCTGCGCGGCCAGGCCCCCATGGGCCGGGACGGCGAGGGCTACGACGGCTACGACGAGCGCGGCGGCTACGTCGACGGCGCGGGCATCCGCGGCTGGGACGACGTCGACGACCACGAGTTCGGCGTCGACACCCCGGCCGGCGGCACCGCGGGCCCGGGCGGGCCCGGCAGCCGCCAGGAGGCGGGCCGCCGGACCCCGGACGGCCCCGCGCAGGCCAAGCGCAAGCGCCGGCGTACCGCGATCGTCGCGTCCGCGGCGGTCTTCGCACTGCTCGGCGGGCTGTACGGCGGTTCGCTGGCCTACGCCGGCGGCGGCGTCCCGCGCGGCACCTCGGTGCTCGGCGTGGACATCGGCGGCCAGTCCAAGAGCGAGGCGATCCGCACCCTGGAGCGCGGCCTGGGCGAGCGCGCCACCGGCCCGTTCAAGGTGAAGCTCGGCGACAAGGAGCTGACCCTCGACCCGCCGAACGCCGGACTCATCCTGGACACCCGCGGCACCGTGGACCGGGCCGCCGAGCGCAGCCTGAACCCGCTCGAGTCCATTCCGGCGATGTTCGGCGGCGGCCGCGAGGTCAAGCCGCGCACCATCGAGGACCCGGCGAAGCTGGCCGCGGCGCTGGAGCAGCTGGCCGCGGACGCGGGCGAGCAGCAGCGCGAGGGCGGCATCTCGTTCGCGGGCGGCAAGGCCGCCGCGATCGCCCCGCAGTCCGTGCAGGTGCTGGACACCCCGGCCGCGGTGGCCGCGGTGCGCGACGCGTACCTGGCCCGCAGCGGTCCGGTCGTGCTGCCCACCAAGCTGTCCAAGCCGAAGGTCACCCAGGAGGAAGTGGACCGCGCGATGCGCGAGTTCGCGGGCCCGGCGATGTCCGGCCCGGTCACGCTGACGGCCGGCAAGGCGAGCCTGAAGCTGGAGCCGGCCACGCTGGCCAAGTACCTGTCGATGGAGCCGGACGCCAACGGCAAGCTGACCCCGAAGATCGATACCGCGGGTCTGCAGGAGGCGCTCGGCAACACCTTCTCGGCGGTCGGCCAGAAGCCGGTCGACGCGACGTTCAAGGTGGAGAACGGCAAGGTCGTGGTCGTCGCGCACAAGCCGGGCCAGGGCGTCTCGGGCACGAACGCCGCGCAGGCGCTGCTCGGCGTGCTCACCAAGACCGGTGCGGCGCGCACCGCGGCGGTCACGCTCGGCCCGGTCGACCCGGAGTTCACCACGGCGAAGGCCGAGGCGCTCGGCATCACCGAGGTGATGGCGACGTACACCACGAACTACCCGTACGCGGCGTACCGGCTCACCAACATCCACCGGGCCGCGGACCTCATCGACGGCGGCATCGTGATGCCCGGCGAGACGTGGTCGCTCAACAAGACGGTCGGCGAGCGCACCGCGGAGAACGGGTTTGCCAAGGGCACCATCATCAACAACGGGCGCTTCCAGACCGACTTCGGCGGCGGCGTCTCGCAGGTCGCCACCACGATGTTCAACGCGGTGTTCTTCGCGGGCCTCAAGGACGTGATGCACAAGCCGCACAGCTTCTGGATCGACCGCTACCCGGCCGGCCGCGAGGCGACCGTGGCGTGGCCGTCGCTGGACCTGAAGTGGCAGAACGACTCGGGCAAGCCGGTGTTCATCGACACCGCGTACACCGACTCGACGATCACGGTCACCCTGCTGGGCACCAAGAAGTACGACCAGATCAAGTCGGTCAGCTCGAACAAGTACGACCCGGTGGCGCCGAAGACGGTCAACGACACCGGTGCGGGCTGCGTCGCGCAGGGGCCGTCGGCCGGCTTCAAGATCGATGTGACGCGGGTGTTCGTCAAGGACGGCAAGGAAGTCCGCCGCGAGCAGTTCCACACCAAGTACGACGCGGCCGACAACATCATCTGCGGCCCGGCGGCGCCTCCGGCCGGCGGTGCGACGCCGCCCGCGGGCGGCACGCCCCCGCCGCCGGACGCGGGCTGACGCTGCATCAGGCCGCCTTCGGCGGACGCGGAACGAAACGCCGAGGGGCGGTCCCGGGCACAAAGCCCAGGGCCGCCCCTCGGCGTTTCCGCGGGCTCAGCGCGCGCGGCCGATGTCCTGCGCCACGTCGAGGCCCCAGAAGCGGTCGAGGTGCACGAGGGCCTCGAAGCGGGCCCCTTCGGCCAGTCCGGCGTCGCGGCGCAGCGCATGGGCAAGCGCCAGCGCGTGCGCGGTGTCCAGGCCGTCGTCGATCAGGCCGTGCACCTCGGCCACCCGGGCGGCGGGCATCGCGGCGGACGGCGACTCGGCGAACCGCGCCACGTCGGCGCGCAGCAGCGCGAGTGCGTCGGCGGCGGCCGCGAAGTCGGCGAAGCCGAGCGGTCCGGCCGCGAACACGCCCTGGGCCAGCAGCGCGAGACGCAGCACGAGAGGGTCGCCGGGCGGGGTGTCCTCGGGTGCGGGATCGGGCGGTACGGACACCAGGATGCGCGCGGGGGAGCCGGGCCGCGGGGCGTCGGCGGCGTCCGCCGGGGTGGGCTCGGCATCGGCGTCCAAGGGCTCCCGGGGGCCGAGGAAGTGCACGTCGAACGGTGCCGAGGCGCCGTTCGGCGGGTGGATGTTGAACCGCATCAGGCCGGGCAGAGCCGGGCGTTCGCAGGCGTGGGCGGCGACCGCGACGACCAGCCGCGAGCGCTCCGCGGCCCGCCGGGCGAGATCGGCGGCGAGGGCGGCGCGCAGCGATGCGGGGCAGTAGGCCACCCGCAGCCGCCGGGTGCCGGGTGGGGCGACGGGCTGCGGGCGGCCGGTCCGGGTGTCGGTCAGGTGCAGCATGAAGGCACCGTACCCGCGCGGACCGCCCGCGACGGGGCACGGCACTCGGTCCGCGCGGGTGCTCGGCGGGGCGGCCGGGGTCAGCGGCGTACCGCGACGAAGCGCAGCCGGGCGTAGTCGGCGTACCAGCTGCCGTCTTCGCGGGTCAGCCGGTCGCGCAGGACGTCGTCCACGCGGGCCAGCAGCGGTTCGTGCACGTCGGCCGGGAAGTGCCGCAGTACCAGCGGGCCGAACATGCGCCACCAGTCTGCGGCCGTGTCGCCCGGGCTCAGCGCGGTGGGGCGGTCGAAGTACGAGGTCGTCCGGACCTCGAATCCGGCCTGCTCCAGGCATGTGGCGTATTCGGCGGTGGACGGAAAGTACCACGGCAGTTCGACGGGGACGCCGGGCGCGACCTCGGCGGCCGCGGTGCGCAGGCCCTCGATCAGCGCGGCGACGTTGCGGCCCGCCCCGAACTCGGCGACGAACCGGCCGCCCGGCACCAGCGCGTCGCGGACCCGGGCGGCCACCTCGCCGGGCTGCTTCATCCAGTGCAGTGCGGCGTTGGAGAACACCGCGTCGAACGGCTCGGCCACCGTGAAGGTGTGGCCGTCCGCGACCGCGAACGTCGGTGCCCCGGCGGCCTCTCCGTGCTTCGCGACGGCGGTGCGGATCATCTCGGCGTCGCCGTCGATGCCGTGCACGGACGCCCCCGAGGCGGCGATCTCGACGGCCAGATCGCCGGTCCCGCAGCCCAGGTCGAGGATGCGTTCGCCGGGCTCGGCGGCCAGCAGCTCGACCACTCCGCGGCCGTATGCCGAAACGAACGAGAAGTTGTTGTCGTACTGCATTGCATTCCAAGTCATGCCTTGCAGCTTAAGGGTCGACTCCATAATTTGAGACTCATATTTTACATAGTGAGACAGTCGATCATGATGTGACCGGCTCCACGGGCGCCGCGTACCGTGTTCGCATCTGCGCCGCCGAACGGAGGAGTAGAGTCCAGGCGCCACCAGCGGCGGCGAGTTCGGCCGACGCCGGTCCGCCCGGCCGGAGTTCCGCGCCGGGTCTGTGCAGCACTTCGGAGGCAGGGCCATGGGGCTGCGCCGCGCGACCGCGCCGACTGCGCGAACTCCGTGGTCGACGCGTGCCCGTGACGCCCTGCGCGGCCGGGTCCGCTGGGCCGTCACCGCGGTCGTCCTGGCCGCACTGCCCGCGGTTTTCGTGGTGGCCTTCTCCGGCGAGGACAAGCCCGACCGGCTGAGTGCGGAGTACGTGCGCACCGGCAGCTGGGACAACGGCTTCAGCGCCCAGTACATCCTGCGCAACGCCGGCGACGAGACCGTGCAGGGCTGGACGTTGCGCTTCCGGCTGCCGCCCGGCAGCGAGGTCACCACCTTGTGGAACGGGCGCCTCGACCGGGACGGCGCCCGCTACACGATCCGCAGCGAGGACTGGAACCACGCGCTGCGGCCCGGCGAGACCGCCGTGGTCGGCTTCGAGGCCCGGCATGTGGACCCGTCCGTCCCGCCCTTCGAGACTCCGGTCGACTGCACCATCAACCGGCACCCCTGCATGGGCGGCGCCCTGGTCGAGTCCGCCGGCGAGCGCTCCCGCACCGCCCCCGAACCCACCGCGACCTCGGGCGCCGGACCGGCGAACCCGCGTACGCAGCCGGGCCATCCGGTGCCCGGCGCATCCAGTGGCGCGGCCGCCACGGGATCGCCGCCGCCCGGCGGCGCCACCGCGGGCAGCGGGGCCGGACCCGGCACGGCGCCTCCGCCGCAGACTCCCGCGAGCCGGACGGGCAATCCGGGCGGCACCGCGCAGGGCGTCCCGCTCCGCCCGTACCTCGACCTCGCCGCGCCCGGTTCCTACGACCTGGCCGCCGCGGCCGCCGCGACCGGAATCACCGACTGGACCCTGGCGTTCGTGGTCGACCTCGGCGGCTGCCGGCCCGCGTGGGGCGGCGGGATACGCCTGGACGACCCGGGCATCACCGCGAAGTTCGCCGAACTCCGGGCGCTGGGCGGCCGGGCCTCGGTCTCGTTCGGCGGCGCGGCCGGCACCGACCTCGCGGCGTCCTGCGCGACTCCCGAGGAACTGGCCGCCGCGTACCGGGCGGTGGTGGACACCTACGAGGTCGACCGCATCGACCTGGACGTCGAAGGCCGCTCGCTCGGCCGGCCGGACATCGTCGAACGCCGCAACATCGCCCTCGGCCTGCTGCGCGACGGCCTCCGCCGCGACGGGCGCTCCGTGGAGATCACCTACACGCTGCCGGCCGGCCCGGCCGGGCTCGGCCCGGAGGCCATGGCCCTGCTGCGCGACGCGGCGGCCCGCCAGGTCGGCGTCGACTCGGTGAACCTGCTGGCGATGGACTACGGCGCCGCGAACGCGCCGGACCCGGCCGGGAACATGGGCCGCTACGCCATGGACGCGGCCCGCGCGGCGCACGGCCAACTGCGGTCCATCTGGCTGCAGATGTCCGACCAGCAGGCCTGGCAAATCCTGTCCGTCACGCCGCTCATCGGGTCCGGGGACGTGCCCGGCGAGGTCTTCACGCTCGCGGACGCCCGCCAACTGGCCGCCTTCGCCGCGGCGAACAACCTGGGCCGGCTGTCGTGGTGGTCCGCGGTCCGGGACCGCGCGTGCTCGGGCACCAACGCGGCGGACGAACCGCCGTGCAGCGGGCTCCCGCAGGTGCCGCACGCGTACGCGCGGGCCTTCCAGGCCAAGTAGCCCCGCCCCGGGTCAGTTGAGGCGGGCCCGGGCCTCGCGCGCCTCGCGCCGCACGGTCTCCGCCAGCGCCCGGTCGATCGCCCCGACCAGGTCGGCGAAGTCGTCCAACTCCGCGGCACCGCCGGTGAAATCCCCGGTCTGCACCAGCAGCGTGCCGCGCTCGCGGCGCAGCGCGGCAGGGTGCCGGGGCAGCAGCAGCGACAGTTCCACGGCCCACAGGCGCGTCCAGGCGCGCTCCGGGGCCTGCTGCGGATTCTGCGCCCAGACCCGGATGTTGTTGAGGATGCGCAGCAGGATCGCGGACGGCAGGGCCGGAGCCAGCAGATGCGGGTCGTCGGGGGAGCCGCCCGCACCGATGGCGATGCCGCGGGCGTCGTCGACGGTCAGCAGCCGGCCGCCGGCGAACGGGTCGGCGAGCACGAACTCGCCGTCCGGGTCCCCGATCCCGACCACGAAATGGCCGGGCAGCGCGACCCCGTACACCGGCAGCCCGACCCGGCGCCCCACCTCGATCCACACCACGGACAGCAGGATCGGCAGCCCGCGGCGGCGCCGCAGCACCTCGGGCAGCAGCGAGGACCGCAGATCGGCGTAGTCGGCCTGCGCCCCGCCGAAGCCCGCCCGGGCGCCGAGCACCAAGGCCAGCACCGCGGCCGCCCGGGCGGGCGCCTCGGTGTCCGCGGGGCCGGTCAGCTTCGCGGCCACCGCACCGGCCAGCCGGTCGAGTTCGACGAGGCCGGTCTTGATGTCCAGCGCGGGGTCCGCCTCGGCACCCATCAGCAGGCACGCCTCGGCCAGATCGACCGGGTCGGCGCGCACCACCTCGGCGAATCGCGCTCGGCGGGCGGGCGCGGCATTCGGGTCGTTCACCCCGGCGGCTCCCTGCGGTAGTGGTGGAGTTGGCGGTCCGGAGGTCCAGCGTGCCGCATCCGGGGGACGAGCGGGGCGCCCGGCGGCAAGGGGCGCCCTCGCTCAGTGCGTGCCCGTGTCCGCGGTCCGGACGCGGTAGTGGTAGCGGTGGTGCTCGGCGAAGCCCAGCCCGGCGTACATGCGCACGGCCGGTTCGTTGTCGTCCTCGACGGACAGCAGCGCGGTGGTCGCCCCCGCGTCCAGGGCGTGCCGGGTCAGGGCCGCCATGATGCGGCGGCCGAGTCCGCGGCGCCGGTACGCCGGGTCGACCTCTATCGCGGTGTAGCTCACCACCCGCAGCCCCGTGGCGAGTCCGCCGGGGCCGGGCATCGTGCTGCCGCCCAGGTCCACGGTGGCCCGCCCGATCGCGGTCGGGACCTCCTGGCCGGGCTCGCGCAGCTGCGCGAAGACGGTGCCGCGCGGGCCGGCCAGCACGTGCCGGGCGGCGTCCGCGCCCGGGCCTTCGGCGGCCACCTTGTGGTACCGCGCCATCCAGGACCGGTCCGGTGCGTCGGCCAGCTCGACCGTGCCGGGGGCGCCGGCGTCCGGGTCGCCGAGCAGGTCGGCCACCGCGCCGAGCCGGGCGACCTGCACGATCGCCCGGGCCTGCGCCTCCCAGCCGGCCTCGGCGAGGTGCCGGTCCGCCGCGGAGCCGGCCACCACCTGGAAGTAGGCGGGCAGCCCGCGGTCCGCGTACCAGGCCTCGGCGGCCGCGACCGCGTCCGGCAGCGGGCGGTCCGGGGACCCGGTCACCAGCACCGAGTTGGCGCGCCGGGTGAACCCCGCGGAGGCGCGCAGCCGCCAGTCGCCGAGCCCGGCGTACTCGACCGCCGGCCAGGCCCGGTCGGCGGCGCTCTGCAGGGCCTCGACCGGCACGGCCGCCGGGCCGCGGGCCGGGGCGGGCGGCACGACCTTGCCGGCCACCAGGGTGCGCTCGGCCACCCGGGCGACGGAACCGTCCCTTCGGGTGATCGTGAGGACGCCGTCGGCCCACCCGGTGAGGTCGCCGACGACATCGCCGTACTGGACGGGCTCGTCCGGCCCGCTCAGCAGGCGCCGAACCGACACGCGCCGGCCGACGTCTTCGGGTGTGATCCGGTTCACCTGGTGTGCCCCCTGATCCGTATGAACTCCGCCGGAGATCTCTGCTGATATGGGCCCGCTAGGAGATAGCCCGGGACCACCGCGATACTAGTGACGGGCATCGACGTTGCCGCGCTCCCGCGCATCTGTAACGACCTAAGGCGTAGCCCGCCATGAGGAGGAATCCCACGTGACGTACGTCATCGCGCAGCCCTGCGTCGACGTGAAGGACAAGGCTTGCATCGAGGAGTGCCCCGTCGACTGCATCTACGAGGGCCAGCGGGCCCTGTACATCCACCCTGACGAGTGCGTCGACTGCGGCGCCTGCGAGCCGGTCTGCCCCGTCGAGGCGATCTTCTACGAGGACGACGTCCCGAAGGAGTGGCAGGACTACTACAAGGCCAACGTCGAGTTCTTCGACGACCTGGGCTCGCCCGGCGGCGCCTCCAAGCTCGGCCTGATCGAGAAGGACCACGCCGTCATCGCCGCGCTGCCCCCGCAGGGCGAGGACGACTGAGCGTCGTGACCGCACCGCTCGACCGCACCGCGCCGCCCGCCCCTGCCCAGGGGTGGGCGGCGCGGCGCGTCTCCGGACGCCTGCCCGAGTTCCCCTGGGACCGGCTGGAGTCGTACAAGGCGACCGCCGCGGCACATGCCGGCGGGATCGTCGACCTTTCCGTCGGGACGCCTGTCGACCCGACCCCCGAGCTGGTCCGGGACGCGCTCGCCGCGGCCGCGGACTCGCCGGGCTATCCCCTCACTTACGGCACCGCCGCACTGCGCGAGTCGGTGGCCGGCTGGCTGCGCCGGCGGCTCGGCGTGACCGGCGCCGACCCGGCGGCGGTGCTGCCGGTGATCGGCACCAAGGAACTGGTCGCCGGCCTGCCCGCGCAACTGGGCCTGGGCCCGGGCGACAAGGTGCTGCACCCGGCACTGGCGTACCCGACGTACGACGTCGGGGCCCGCCTGGCCGGTGCCGAGCCGGTGCCGATGGCGGACGGCGAACGCCCCGCCGCGGACGGCGTGCGGATGGTCTGGATCAACTCGCCGGGCAATCCGCACGGTGCCGTGCAGGGCGCGGACGAGCTGCGCGAGCTGGTGGCCTGGGCGCGCTCGATCGGCGCGCTCCTGGTCTCCGACGAGTGCTACATCGAACTGGGCTGGGAGGCCGAGCCGGTCTCCGTGCTGCACCCGGACATCTGCGGCGGTTCGCACGAGGGCCTGCTGGCCGTGCACTCGCTCTCGAAGCGCTCGAACCTGGCCGGCTACCGGGCCGGTTTCGTGACCGGCGACCCGGACGTGGTGCGCGAACTCCTGGCGGTGCGCAAGCACGCGGGCATGATCGTGCCGGGTCCGGTGCAGGAGGCCATGCGGGTGGCGTTCGGCGACGACGCGCACGTGGCCGAGCAGAAGGCGCGCTATGCGGCCCGGCGGGCGCAGCTGCGCGACGCGTTCGAGTCGGCCGGGTTCCGCATCGAGCACTCCGAGGCGAGCCTCTACCTGTGGGCGACGCGGGACGAGCCCTGCTGGGAGACCGTGGGGTGGCTGGCCGAGCGCGGTGTGCTCGTGGCGCCCGGCGACTTCTACGGCACCGCGGGGGAGCGGCACGTCCGGGTGGCATTCACCGCGACGGACGAGCGCGTGGCGGCGGCGGTCGAGCGGCTCAAGGCGTCCTGATGTGCGGGGCGGTGCTCGGTACCGCCCCGCACACCCGGCGGATCCGCAGCCGGGGTCCGGAGGCCGGACCCCGTCGATCGGCTCGGTCGGTGCAGACCGGCTGTGATCAGAGGTGCTGCGGAACCTCGCGCAGCGGCGTGCTCACGCCGTCCAGCGTCGTCGCGGAGTTCGTCACGATGTGCTGCTGCGTGCCGTGCGCCAGGGCCGCGTCGGTGGCCGGCATGGCGGCGTTCACGGACTGGTCGGTGGCGTAGCCGGCGACCGGCAGCGACGGGCCGATGCCCATCATGGCCGGGGCCAGGATGGAATTCTCCAGGCGCTGGCCCATGGCGTCGGCGGCCTTGGCCGGGACGCGCTTGGCCGCGGCGGGGACCGCGACGTCCGGCTGGGCGGCACCGGTCAGGTCGGAGAAGTCCGGCTGGACGCTGCCGAGCGCGGCGAAGTCGGGGTTCGCGAGCTGCCCGAGCCCGGACACCTCCTCGGACGCCATCCCGGTCACGCCGCTCAGCTGCGGCTTGGGCACCCGGGCGGTGACCGCGGACAGGTCCGGCTGCGCCATCGAGCTCAGGCTCGCCAGGTCGGCCGGCTGCGCGAGGGCGCCCAGTTCGGCCACCTCCGGCTGCTGGGCCATGGACGTCAGGCCGGCCGCCTCGTCGAGGACACCCGCCCCGCCGAGAGTGTCGCCGCCGACCTGCGGGAGGCCCGCCAGGTCGGGCTGGGTGATGCCGCCGAGTCCGCCGAGGCCGGCCAGCGGCAGGTCGGCGTGGGCCGCGGGGGCGGCCAGGACGGGGGCGGCACCCGCGGCGGCGACCAGCAGCGCGGCCTGGGCCACGCGGCGCGGGAGAGTGCTCGACATCGCGCTCCTCAACTACTACACAGAATCGGCAGGCGTACCTTGCGGTGCCCGGGCCGGGAAGGCTCGGACGCCGGGTATATCTGCCGGAGTGCGCGATTGGTTCCGGGGACTGCTCCATCCGAGTGGCGGTTTTCCGAAAGTGCATCAAGAAGGGTGTCCGGTGGAAATGCCGGAGCGCGGACTATCCGCGCCCCGCCCGTTCCCGACCGTGCACCGACCGGCCGTGTCAGTCCGCGTAGCGGATTCGGACCACCGACGGATCGGCGGCCGGCGCCTTGGCCCCGCCCGCGCCCGCGGGCTGACCGGTCCGCCAGCCCTTGCCGCCGTCTTCGCGGGTCCACACCTTGCCGTCGAAGGCGACCTCGCGGACGCCCAGTTCCTCGGACTGCGCGACCGCCCAGGCGGCGACCGCCCAGCCGCGGCCGACCGGGCCGCCCGGGGCCACGGCCAGCGTGCCGGGGGCCGGTTCGGTGACGGACGCGGCGGGCACCGCGGGACCGAAGCCGCGGGTGAGCGCGGTGCGCAGCGGTGCGGCGGAGGCCGGCGCCGGGTCCGCCTTGATGCGGCAGCCCAGGCCCGCCGGGACGCGCCCGGTCAGCACGCCGGCCAGGGCGGCGGCGTTCGGCTCGTGCTTGGCGTACGCATCCGGGAAGCCGCTGCGCTGCACCTTCTGGGCGGCGACGGTCAGCGGGAGGGTCAGGTAGTCCGGCACCTTGACCAGGCCGTCGAAGAACTTGCCGGTCGCGTAGACCGGGTCGGTGACCTGCTCGGGGGTGCCCCAGCCCTGCGAGGGCCGCTGCTGGAACAGGCCCAGCGAATCGAGGTCCCCGTAGTCGATGTTGACGAGCTTGGACTCCTGCATCGCCGTGGCGAGGGCGATCGTCACGGCCCGCTCGGGCAGCCCGCGGGCCTGCGCGACCGCGGTGATGGTGGCCGCGTTGCCGGCCTGGTCCGGATCCAGCCGGTAGGCGGTACCGCCGTCCGCACCGGCGACCTTGCACTCGTCGCGGGTGATCCCCTCGGGCCACATCTTGACGACCACGACGCCGACCCCGGCGAACAGCCCCAGGACGACGAGCAGGGCGATCGCCCAGCCGACTATGCCCGACTGCTCCGTACTCTCCGAACTGCGTTTTCTCTGGCCCACAGGACGAAGACTATGGTGGCCGGTATGCCTGATGCTCTGGACTTGTCGCGCGATGCGGCCGACGTCACCGCCCAACTCGTCGACATCCCCTCGGTAAGCGGCGCGGAGAAGGTCCTGGCGGACGAGGTCGAGCGGGTCCTGCGCGAACTTCCGCACCTGACCGTGGCGCGGGACGGCGACTCGGTCGTCGCGCACACCAACTTCGGGCTGACCGAGCGCGTGGTGCTGGCCGGGCATCTGGACACCGTGCCGATCGCCGACAACGTGCCGTCCCGAGTGGACGGACCGCGCCTGTACGGCTGCGGCACTTCCGACATGAAGGCCGGCGTCGCGGTGCAGCTGCGGCTGGCCGCGCACCTGACCGCGCCGAACCGCGACATCACCTATGTCTTCTACGACAACGAGGAAGTCGAGGCGGTCAAGAACGGCCTGGGCCGCCTCGCCCGGAACCACCCGGAGTGGCTCGCGGGCGACTTCGCGGTGCTGCTGGAGCCGACCGGCGGCGTCGTCGAGGGCGGCTGCCAGGGCACCATGCGCGTGCGGATCACCACGGCCGGCGTCCGTGCGCACTCGGCGCGGTCGTGGCTGGGCGACAACGCGATCCACAAGGCCGCGCCGATCCTGGCCGCGCTGGAGGCGTACGAGCCGCGCATCGCGGTGATCGACGGGCTGGAGTACCGCGAGGGCCTGAACGCGGTGGGCATCGAGGGCGGCGTGGCCGGCAACGTCATCCCGGACGCCTGCTCGGTGCTGGTCAACTTCCGCTTCGCCCCGGACCGTTCGGAGGCCGACGCGGAGGCGCACCTGCGCGAGGTCTTCGCCCCGGCGGTGGCCCGCGGCGCGACCGTGGAGGTCACCGACTCGGCGCCCGGCGCGCTGCCCGGCCTGGACCGGCCCGCGGCGGCGGCGTTCGTGGCGGTGGTCGGCGGCGAGCCGCGCGCGAAGGTCGCCTGGACCGACGTGGCGCGCTTCTCGGCGCTCGGCGTCCCGGCGGTCAACTACGGGCCGGGCGACCCGGCCCTCGCGCACACCCGGGGCGAGTACGTCGAGATCGACGCGGTGCGCGTGGCCGAAGAGCGCCTGCTGGCCTGGTTGGCGGACTGAACCGCGGCCGGCGTATCGATCGGATGATCCGATCGCGCCGGTCGGGTAAATGCGTACATCTGATCGTCCCGCATGCCAGTGTGGACGGCATGGACACGCGCTTCACTCCCGCAGAGCCCCCCGAGTTCGCCACGCCGGCCGAGGTGGCCGCGTCGCATCCGGCCGCCGTCCGGCACCTCGGTGCCGAGGCCTGGCGGGTGCTGCGCATCCAGTCCGAGTTCGTCGAGGGCTTCGGTGCGCTGGCGCAACTGGGCAAGGCGGTCGCGGTGTTCGGCTCGGCCCGCACCCCGCCCGCGAGCCCGGAGTACGCGCTCGGCGAGCAGGTCGGCAAGGCGCTCGTCGAGGCCGGGTACGCGGTGGTGACCGGGGGCGGCCCCGGCGCGATGGAGGCCGCCAACAAGGGCGCGCAGGAGGCCGGCGGCGTGTCGGTGGGCCTGGGCATCGAGCTGCCCTTCGAGCAGGGCCTGAACCCGTACTGCGACATCGAGCTGAACTTCCGCTACTTCTTCGTCCGCAAGACGATGTTCGTGAAGTACGCGCAGGGGTTCGTGGTGCTGCCCGGCGGCATCGGCACGCTCGACGAGCTCTTCGAGGCGCTCACCCTCGTGCAGACCCGCAAGGTCACGCACTTCCCGGTGGTGCTCGTCGGCCGGGCCTACTGGAGCGGCATGCTGGACTGGCTGCGCGACCAGGTGGTGGCGACCGGCAAGGCCTCGCCCAAGGACCTCGACCTGATCCACCTGACCGACGACATCGACGAGGCGGTCCGGATCATCGCGAACGCCGACAAGCTCCTCGACGAGGCCGAGGCGGCCGCGCGGCGCGCCAAGGAAGAGGCGGAGAAGCGCGCGGGGCGCTGACCCCGCGCACCTGATCACAAGTACCTGATCACAAGTACCTGGTCACGCGTGCCTGAGCACGCGTCACAACCCCTGCCAGAGAGGGACGAACGGTCGTCTGACCGGCATCCGTCCGACCGGCCGCGTTCACCGTGCGGACACCGCCGCGCGGGAGCGTGTGTGCGCCCGGTGCCGCACGGCGGCGCCGATGCCGGAGTTGCCCATGGCACTCATGCGCAGCCGTCCCCTTTGAGCAGGAGAACCGATGTCGCTGTCCCGTAGAGGCTTCCTGGGCCGCTCCGCCGTGGCCGGAGCCGGTGTCGCATTCGTCGGCAGCACCGAGATGCTGCTCGCCCCGGGCGCGTCGGCGGCCCCGGCTCAGGACGGGGACCGGCACGGCCGCCCGGGCCGCCCGGAGTTCGGCTACGGCCCGCTGGTCGCGGACCCGGCCGGCAAGCTGGCGCTGCCCGCGGGCTTCGCGTACCAGATAGTCACGCAGACCGGCGTGACCAAGCTGGAGTCGGGCCAGTACACGCCGGGCAGCCACGACGGCACGGCGGCGTTCTACCGGCACGGCGGGGGCAGCGTGCTGGTCGTCAACCACGAGCAAGGCGCGCTCGCGGACACCGAGTTCCCGGTGCCGCCGCTGGAGGGCTACACCTACGACCCGGCGCTCGGTGGCGGCTGCACCGTCGTGGAGACCGACCGGCACGGCCGCCGCACCCGCGAGTACGTGGGCGTGGCCGGCACCGCGGTCAACTGCGCGGGCGGCAAGACCCCGTGGGACACCTGGCTGACCTGCGAGGAGACCGAGGTCCTCGCGGGCCAGGGCGGCGCCACCAAGGACCACGGCTACGTCTTCGAGGTCGACCCGTACGACCGCCGCGCGAACCGCGACCCCAAGCCCATCAAGGCGCTCGGCCGGTTCGCGCACGAGGCGGCGGTCGTCGACCCGTGGCGCGGCCACATCTATCTGACCGAGGACGCCAGCAAGCCGAACGGCCTGCTGTTCCGCTGGGAGCCGCCGCGCGGCTTCCGCGGCGGGCGCGGCAAGCTCCGCGGACTGGCCGACACGGCCGGCACGCTCGCCGCGATGAAGGCGTTCGACGCGTCCGGCGCGTTCGTCGACGACCTGTCGCGCGCGACCGAGATCGGCACCTCGTACGAGGTCAAGTGGATCCCGGTGCCGGACCGCGACGCCCGCACCACCTCGATCCGCAAGCAGTTCACGAACTCCGACGTCACCCGCGGCCGCAAGCTCGAAGGCGCGTGGTGGGCCGACGGCGGCGCGTACATCGTCACCAGCTTCGCGCGCACCGAGAGCCCGGGCACCGCGCACGACGGCCAGGTGTGGTTCTACGACCCGCGCCGCGCCCGCCTGACCCTCAAGCTGCGCTTCGGCGTGAACCCGGCGCCGGGCACCGACGGGCCGTTCGACGGCCCGGACAACATCACCGTCTCGCCGTACGGCGGCGTGATCCTGGCCGAGGACGGCAGCGGCGTGCAGCACCTGATCGGCGCCACGAGCGGCAACCGCTCGTACCCGATCGCCCGCAACGACCTGAACATCGGCAGCCCGGAGAGCCCGGAGTTCAGCGAGTTCACCGGCCCGACCTACTCGCTCGACGGCCGCATCCTGTTCGCGAACGTGCAGGACCCCGGGATCATGTACGCGATCACCGGTCCGTGGCGCGCGCACCGCGCCCTCTGACCGGACCGCGCGCCCGCGGCGGCGGGGCCGGGGGCGCGCGCTGCACGGGGACACCCTGCGACGGGGGCAGTACCGCGGGGAGCGGTGCGACGGGGTGACCGGGGGCGAGAAGAGGGGCTTCGCACGCACGCGAAGCCCCTTTTCGCCGTTGCCGCGCCGGGCCTCCGGTCAGGCGCCGCGCCGCCCGCTGCGCCTCAGGCGAGGGCGCGGCGTGCCACGGCCGGCTGCCGCTGGCCGCGGATCGTGGCGACCATGTCCAGCACCTGCCGGGTCTCGCGGACCTGGTGCACGCGGTACACGCGCGCGCCCAGCCAGGCCGAGACCGCCGTGGTCGCCAGCGTGCCGAGGAGGCGCTCGTTCACCGGCGCGTCGAGCGTCTCGCCCACGAAGTCCTTGTTGGACAGCGACACCAGCACCGGCCAGCCCGTCTCGGCCATCTCGCCGAGCCGCCGGGTGGCCTCCAGCGAGTGCCGGGTGTTCTTCCCGAAGTCGTGCCCCGGGTCGATGATGATCGCGTCGCGCCGCACGCCCAGTTCCAGCGCGCGCTCGGCCAGCCCGACCGTGACGTCCAGGATGTCGGCCATGACGTCGTCGTAGCCGATCCGGTGCGGGCGGGTGCGCGGCTGCGCGCGGCCCGCGTGCGTGCACACGATGCCGGCGCCGTACCGGGCGGCCACCTCGGCGAGCTTGGGGTCGACACCGCCCCACGCGTCGTTCAGCAGGTCCGCGCCGGCCTCGCACACCGCCTCGCCGACCTCGTGCCGCCAGGTGTCGACGCTGATCACCACGTCCGGGTGGCGCCGGCGCACCTCGGCCACGAACGAGACCGTGCGGCGCATCTCCTCGGCCGCGTCGACCTCGGCGCCCGGTCCGGCCTTGACGCCGCCGATGTCGACGATGCCGGCGCCCTCGGCGACCGCGCGGTCCACCGCCTCCAGCGCGGGCCGGTCGTCGAACGTCGCACCCTTGTCGAAGAACGAGTCGGGGGTGCGGTTCACGATCGCCATGATCACGTGCTCGTCGTCGCCGAACTCGCGTGTGCCCAGCCGCAGCGCCGCCACCGGTGCCTCCCGTTCGTGCTGTTCGTGCCCTCGGTCCGGCGCCGGTTCGGGCAAACGAGCCGGCGGACGGACACCGCCACCCCAGATCGTGGCACGATCGTCCCGTGCGCGGCCGACAGGGGGCCGCAGGCGCGGTGCCGACAAGGGGAGAGATTTTCCGTGTTCTGGATCCAGCTGGTCGTCGTGACCGCCGTGGTCTTCGTCGTCGCCGCCGTCGTGCTGGGCGCCGGAGGCTCGCTCGCGGACGCGCACCAGGACCGCCCCGACCTGTCGTGGACGCCCGACCGCCCGCTGACCGTCGAGGACATCGACCGGGTGCGGTTCCCCGTCGTCCTGCGCGGCTACCGGATGAGCGAGGTCGACTACACCCTCGACCGGCTCAGCGCCGAACTGTCCGCCCGGGACGCGCGCATCATGGACCTGGAGTACCGCCTGGCGGGCGTTCTGCCGCCCGGTGTGGCGGCGCCCATGGCTGCCGCCGCGCCGACCGCCGCGGCCCGTCCGGCAGGCCCCTCGGCGGCCGCGGGGAGCGCCCCGGCGTCCGGCCCGTCCGCACCCACGCTGACCAAGCCCGGCCGGGCCGCCGAGCCGACCGCCGACCGGGCGGACGAGGGCGAGGACCGGGCATGACCGCCGCGGACGGCACCGTGGTCGGCCCGGACGGCCTGGCCCGCTGCCCTTGGGGGATCAGCACCGACGACTACGTCGCGTACCACGACGGCGAGTGGGGCGTCCCGCTGCACGGTGACGACGCGCTGTTCGAGCGGCTGTGCCTGGAGGCGTTCCAGTCCGGCCTGTCATGGATCACGATCCTGCGCCGCCGGGAGGGCTTCCGGACCGCGTTCGCGGGCTTCGAGATCGCCAAGGTCGCGGAGTTCGACGCGGACGACGTGGCCCGGCTGCTGGCGGATCCGGGCATCATCCGCAACCGCGCCAAGATCGTGGCCTGCATCGCCAACGCCAAGACCGCGCGCGACCTGCCGGGCGGGCTCGACAAGCTGATCTGGTCGCACGCCCCGAACCCGAAGGGGCGCAAGGCGCCGCGCACGGTCGCCGACGTCCCGGCGATCACCCCGGAGTCCGAGGCGCTCGCGAAGGACCTGCGCAAGAAGGGCTTCAAGTTCGTGGGCCCGACCACCGCGTACGCGATGATGCAGGCCTGCGGCCTGGTCGACGACCACCTGGCCGCTTGCCACGCCCGCCGCCGCCCCGGGTGAACCCGGGGCGGCCGGCAGGCACTTCAGCGGGCACTCGGCGGCCGCCACGGCAGCCGCCGAGGCTCACTTGCCGGTGAACTCCGGCTTCGCCTTCGCCAGGAACGCGTCCACCGCGATCCGGTGGTCCGCCGACTGCCCGGCGCGCAGCTGCAGTTCGTCTTCCTTCGCGAGCGCCTCGACGATCGAGTGGTCCGCGGCGTACGCCAGCGACTCCTTGATCGCGCCGTACGCGACGGTCGGTCCCGCGGCCAGCCTGCGGGCCAGCTCGCCGGCCGCCGCGGCGACCTCCTCGGCGGGCACCACGCGCGTGGCCAGGCCGAGTTCGAGCGCCTTCGCGGCCGGGATGGTCTCCGGGAACATCAGCATCTCGGTGGCGCGCGCGTGCCCGACGAGGCGCGGCAGCGTCCACGACGCGCCCGAGTCCGCAGTGAGTGCGACACCGGCGAACGCCAGGTTGAAGCCGGCCTTCTCGGACACCACGCGGAAGTCGCACGCGAACGCGATCGCCGCACCGGCGCCCGCCGCCACGCCGTTGACCGCGGCGATCACCGGCTTGGGCATCGTGGCGAGCGCGGTCACCAGCGGGTTGTAGTGGTCCTTGACGGTCGAGAACGTGACCTCGGGGCTCACCTCGAGCAGTTCGATGTGCTGCTTGAGGTCCTGGCCGACGCAGAACGCCCGCCCGGTGCCGGTGAGCACCACGGCGCGCACCTCGGGGTCCTCGGCGGCGCGCAGGACGGCGTCCCGCAGGGCGACCTTGGTGTCCGTGTCGAGCGCGTTCATCGCGTCCGCCCGGTTCAGGGTGATGGTCGCGACGCCGTCGGCGAGGTCGTAGAGAACGTTGTCGGCCACGTGGGGTCTCCCGTCGAGTCGGGCGCACGCAGGTCAGCTGCGGGACGCCTCCGAACCCCCTCAGCATGCCGGACGGCCCTGCCGCACCTGCCGGTGGCCCCGCCGCGGCGCTCCCGGGGGCGGCTCCGGCGCAGGTCGCGGCGAACCGGCCGCCGGGCGGCTCGCCCGAGGCCGGGAAGAGCCCGCGAAACCGGCCCGCGGAAGGTCTCCGGGCGGTCGTCCGTGACCGATGTTGCTCACCCCGCCGTCGAATGCGGGATAATGGGGCCTGATCAATGCGCTCGAAGACCGGTGGCCGGGTGAGCACCGGTGTGTCGATATGCAGGAAGGGGAACGAGCATGGCGGCCATGAAGCCGCGGACGGGCGACGGCCCGCTCGAGGTGACCAAGGAAGGGCGGGGCATCGTCATGCGCGTTCCGCTCGAGGGCGGAGGTCGGCTCGTCGTCGAGCTGACCCCCGACGAGGCGGGCGCGCTCAGCGAAGCGCTGGCGAACGCCACGGGGGCCAAGGCCTGATCCGGGCCTGACCGGTGCCACCCTCGACCGAGTCGCGGTGAGCAGCGGCCCCGGCCGGTATGGATTCAGGGAATCCCGAACGCAAGATCGGGACAAATCCGTGAGAACGTACCGGCCGGGGCCGTCGCATGCCCGCGAAAAGGTCGAGGGCCCGGCATAACCGGCGAACCGGACGCCGCCGCTTCGGCGGGCCCGCGGTATGTCGTCGCAGGACGGCATCCGCGCAGGTCGGCAGCATCGACCGGGCCTGCCGGGCGGCGGTGTCGCGTCCGGGTCAGCCCCGGCGCACCGCGCACAGCAGCCCGTCGCCGACCGGCAGCAGGGTGGGCACCAGGGCGTCGTTCTCGCGCACCGCGCGCAGCAGCTCGCGGATCGCGGTGGTCTCGGGGTCCCGGTGCGCCGGGTCGGGGACCCGGTCGTGCCACAGCGCGTTGTCGAAGCACACCACGCCGCCCGGCCGCAGCAGGCGCAGGGCCTCCGCGAGGTATTCGCCGTACTCGGTCTTGTCGCCGTCGCAGAACACCAGGTCGTAGCCGCCGTCGGCGAGCCGCGGCAGCACCTCGAGCGCCCGTCCCGGGATGAACCGGGCGCGCCCGCCGGAGAACCCGGCCTGCGCGAAGGTCTCCTTGGCGATGCGCTGGTTGTCCGGCTCCGGATCGACGGTGGTCAATACGCCGTCCGGGCGCATTCCGCGCAGCAGGTAGACGCCGGACACGCCGGTGCCGGTGCCGATTTCCGCGACCGCGCGGGCGTCCGTCGCGGCGGCGAGGAAGCACAGTGCCGAACCGCCGCCGGGGGTGACCGGCGTGACGCCGACCTCCCGGGCACGGTGGCGGGCCGCCACGAGGACGGAGTCCTCGCCGGCGTACGCCTCCGCGAAATCCCAGCGGGCCTGGCGGTTGCTGGAGATGGCTTCCTCCTCGCGTCGGGTCGTCCGGGACCGGGGCGACCAATGCCGCAAGAGTAGTGGAGCCCGCCCGGCGCGAACGTGGGGTGCGCCCGCGTCGCGGCAGGTCGCAGCGGGTGGCGGCGGCGATACGGAGGGCAGTCGCGGGCCCCGGTTCCGGCCCGCGGAACGCGGCTCCGAGAGGTCCGGCACGCGCGCGCTATATAAGGACGCCGCCGGCCCGGTCCGCGGTTGCAGCTCCGCGCCCCGTGTGGCGAGGTCGGGACAAGACGTCGGGAACCTCGGGGGCGGGCGGCTCGTTGGCCTCTTTGGAACAGGCAAGCAGCAGGTTCGCTGGGCCGGAGCGGTGTCAGACGCACTTATCCGGGCTTAACAGGCAGGTTGTCTATGGTGGTTGCGCTACTCGAAAGAGGAGGTGTGGCAGTGGACGACCACCGCGGGGATCAGACCGCTCCTCGCGATGTCGCGCCGATGCCAAATCACGTGGCCGAAGCCGCAATCGCAACCACCGATCACGCCCCCGACCACGCCGACACAACGGCGGCCCCGGGGGAATCCGCGCAGCAGGCCGTATCCGCGGGCACGACCGCCCGTCCGGGTGCCGATGTGTGGACCCCGCCGTCGTGGGAGGACATCGTCCGCACCCACTCGGCGCGGGTGTACCGACTTGCCTACCGTCTGAGCGGCAACCCGCACGACGCGGACGACATCACGCAAGAGGTGTTCGTCCGGGTCTTCCGATCGCTGTCGAGCTACACGCCCGGCACGTTCGAAGGCTGGTTGCACCGGATCACCACGAACCTGTTCCTCGACATGGTGCGCCGCCGCCAGCGCATCCGGTTCGAGGGCCTCGCCGACGACGCGGCCGAACGGCTGCCCGGACGCGAGCTCTCCCCGGCGCAGGCATACGACGACGCCCACTTCGACGCGGACATCCAGCAGGCGCTCGACGCGCTCGCCCCGGAGTTCCGCGCCGCAGTCGTCTTGTGCGATATCGAGGGCCTGTCGTACGAGGAGATCGCCACCACGCTCGGTGTGAAACTGGGGACCGTTCGAAGCCGCATCCACCGCGGCAGGTCCCAGCTCCGGGCGGCGCTGCGGCACCGTGCCCCCCGGACCCCCGCTGACCGCGAGGAACTCCAGGGGTGTGCGTCGGTGCAGAGATGAGGGCACCGTGATCGTCGGTTCGACAGCCGGGGCGGCATGTCGTCAGCGGGCTGGGCAGGGCCGCACGGCCCGGGACCTGGTCCGGCGCGCGACCGTGGGAGCAGGCCGGTGAACCACCCCGAGGACAAGCTCGCGGCGTACGTCGACGGCGAGCTGGGGCACGAGGCCAGGGAGAAAGTCCTGGTCCACTTGGCGCAGTGCGCCGACTGCCGCGCCGAGGCCGAGGAGCAGCGGCGTGTCAAAGCGCTGCTCGTCAACAGCTCCCGCCCGGATCCGTCCGCGGATCTGATGGCCCGACTGCTCGCGATGGGTGCGGGCGGTATCGGCGGCCCGGGCGGCGAGAGCGAGGAGGCCGCCCCTCCTCGCCCCAGGGGGGCAGGCCAGCCGCTGACCCGCTCCCCCGGAAGCGCCCGGCCCCGCGGCACCAGCGGACCGCGTGCGGGACGGCCCGGCAATGCGCCGGCGCGCGTCCGGCCGCCGGTCAGCCGGCGCCGGCTCACCTTCGCGGCCGCCGGGGCCTTCTCGATGATGGCCATGGCGTTGAGCAGTGCGGTGATCGCAGGCGGTCCGGCGGGCGGCTCCTCCGGACGCCCGGCGGCGCCCGTGGTGGAGCGCAACCTGGTCGAGCAGGCCGGCACGGTCGGCGTCTCGCCGACCAGCGGTGCGGCCAATGCGACCACCGCGACACTGGCGTCCCCGGTGGTGCGGCCGCTGTCGGTCACCACTGCCAGGGACATGGAGAAGCGCGACTGACGCCGCGGCGCGCGCGGCGCGACGCCCGCATCGCAGACCAGGCCCCGGACTCCCGGGGCCTTCTGCTGTGCCGACACACCAGGAACTTGACGGCCCTCCCGAGCGCGACGGCGGTCCGCCGGGGACACTTGTGCGCACGGGCTGTTTCCGACGGCCCACGACGAACAGCGCGGCGGGGCCGCACGGAGGACTTTGCATGAGCGAGCGGAGCGAGCGAATCAACAGGGGGATGCGTTTCGCGAATGCGGCCGCCGAGCGCAGCGAGAAGGCAGCATGAGCGACGAGGCCGGCCAGGGCAGCGACGGAAGCACTCCGCCGGATGCGTCGGCCACCCCCGAGCCACCCCGCACCCGCGACGACGAACCGCCGGCTTTCCCGCCCCCGCCCGCCCACGGCCGCGATTCCGCCGGGCCGTGGTCGGCGCCCGGGCAGGGGTGGCCGGCCGGGGGCGGGCCTCAGCCGCAGTGGGGGTTTCCGCATCCTGCCGGGCAGCCGACGGTGCCGCCGTATGCGGGTACGCCTTATGCGTACCCGGGGGCGCAGGTGCCCGGGGCGTGGGGCTTTCCGCAGCGGCCCGGGGGCGGCGGCGGGGCGGCGATGCCGCCTTACGACGCGGATTCCGGTCCGGTGCCCGGCTTCGGGTACGGCGGTCCGCCGCCGCAGTATCCGCCGCTGCCCTACGCGTTCGCCGTCGAGGAGCCCCCGGAGCCGCGCGAGCCGATGCGCTGGACCTGGCGGGCCGCGGCCGGCCTCGCCCTCATCGCGCTGGCCGCGGGCGTGCTGGGCGGGGGCCTCGGCGCGATGGCGGCGAACCGCGGCGAGGAGCGCGTGACGCTGCGCCAGCCGGCCTCGTCCGGCCCGGAGCGGCCGCGCGACACGATCGCCGGGCTGGCCGCGAGCACGCTGCCCGGGGTGGTCTACATCCACGCCAGCAAGGGCGGCAAGCAGGCCACCGGCACCGGATTCGTGCTGGACGGCAACGGCTTCATCCTCACCAACAACCACGTCGTCGCGGACGCCGCGGACGGCGGGCAGATCCGCGTCGTGTTCAACGGCGGCGAGATGGTCGAGGGCCGCGTGGTCGGCCGCGACGCCGGCTACGACCTCGCCGTGGTGCGCGTCGAGAACGTGCGCGGCCTGGCCCCGCTCGCGCTCGGCGACTCGGACACCGTGCAGGTCGGCGACCCGGTGATCGCGATCGGCGCCCCGTACAACCTCGAAGGCACGGTGACCTCGGGCATCATCAGCGCCAAGGACCGCGCGGTGAGCGCCGGCGGTTCCGGTGCGGACGTCTCGTACATCAGCGCGCTGCAGACCGATGCGCCGATCAACCCGGGCAACTCCGGCGGCCCGCTGATCGACGCGTCCGGCCGGGTGATCGGGGTCAACTCGGCGATCCGGTCGGCCGGCGAGGGCGGCGACTCCGAGCCGTTCGGCAGCGAGCAGGGCGTGGGCAGCATCGGCCTCGGGTTCGCCATCCCGATCAACCAGGCGAAGCGCGTCGCGCAGCAGCTGATCGACCGCGGCAAGGCGGTGCACCCGGTCATGGGGGTCAGCCTGGACGTGAAGTACACCGGCCCCGGAGCCCGGGTCTCCGACAAGGACAACGAAGGGCAGCCGCCGGTGCGCCCCGGCGGTCCTGCGGACCGGGCGGGCCTCAAGCCGGGCGATGTGGTCACCGCGATCGACGGCAAGCGCGTCGACGACGCCGAGGAGCTGATCGTCGCGGTGCGCAGCAAGGCGCCCGGCGACCAGGTCGCGCTGACCGTGCAGCGGGACGGCAAGGACGTGGAGCTCAAGCTCACCCTGGAGGGCGAGGACAGCTGACCGGCAGCCCCGCAAGGGTGCCGCGGCCACGGCAGCCGATGCGTCCGCACGCATCCGCGGTCGTGGCCGCGGCATGTCGCGATGATGGCCGGGCGGTCACATCTTCCGGCAATACCGGCATATCGGGCGGTGCGGAAAAGACGACGGTGCCGGTCTGCGGGATCGGCCGTTACTGTGGACGGGGTCCGGTCGGCCGACCGGTTCTTGCCGCGCAGCTCGTGGAGTCCAGGTGTTCGACGTCGGTCCCTTGGAGATGGTCGCGCTCATCGTCCTCGCGATCGTCATCTTCGGGCCGGACAAGCTGCCCAAGATGGTCGGCGAGGCGGCCCGCACCATACGCAAGTTCCGCGAGTTCTCCACGAACGCGCGCACCGACCTCAAGAAGGAACTGGGCCCGGAGTTCGAGAACATCAAGTTCGAGGACCTCAACCCCAAGACCTTCGTGCGCAAGAACCTCATGGGCGACGACGACGATCTCGGCCTCAAGGAATTCGGCGACCTGCGCCAGGACCTGACCAAGCAGCTGCGCTTCGACGACGACGCGGCCGCCGGGACGCCGAGCCTCACCAAGGCGCCGCACCCCATGGAGGCGAACGGCAGCCGCGTGCAGCCGGGCGAGCGCCCGCCGTACGACGCCGACGCCACCTGAGGTTCCGCCGCCTCGCACCGCACTTCCTTCCCCGCCGGGCCCGTACCGTCCGCCCGGGGTCCGCTCGCCGGGACGGCGGGTCGTGCCCGATTGCCGCGCGCGCACCGGGGCAGAGGCCGTACCGTGCCGTGTCAGGGACGGTCCGCGACGCCGGGCCGCCGAAGCCCGGGCGGGATCCGGTGACGGCGCGCTCCGGGCGCCGCGCGAGCAGACAAGGCGAAGCATGGACACGATCAGCCACACGGGAGCTTCCGACCAGGTGGCCGCGGCCGCCGGCGGGGACGCGGAGCCCTCGCTGTTGGCCCAGTACCTCGCCGCGGACTTCCCGTGGTACGGGCTGGACGAAGGCTGGGACGGCCCGCGCTGGCTCGCCTCGGTCTGCCAGGGCCGCGAAGGCCTGGAGTACGGCACGCTCGGGCACGGCGACGCGCCCAGCCGCCGCCCCGGCGACCCGACGCCGCACCGCTTCGTCGCGGTGGTCACCGTGCCGCAGCGCGAGCGGCGCCCGAGCGGCGACGGCGCGGGGCTCCTGGAGGCCACCTCGATGGCCAGCGCGGCCTCGGTGGCGGGCGTCGCGCTGCTGGCCGGCAGCTGGCCCTGGGACCTGGACCGCGAGCTCCGCCAGGAGTGGATGGACCAGCAGACCCATCTGGCCTGGGAGTTGGCCGACAACCTGGACGGCGACGGCTGGACCGGGCTGGCGCTGCCGGTGAACGGCGTGCCGAACCGCTTCCGCTACCGCGAGTCGGAGTACGGCTGGGTGCTGGCCGGCCAGGCCGCGGGCGTCTACCTGGGCGTGTACGGCCGCGGCGTGAGCGCCTACGGCCTGGGCCTGGCCCTCATGCCCGCGCTCAAGGCCTACGAAGGCTGACCAGCGGGCTGACCGGACGGCTGATCGGAGGACCGGTCGAACGCCGAAGCCGCCCGGACCGCGGGGTCCGGGCGGCTTCGGCGGCGGTTCAGAACTTGCGCTTCGGGGTCAGACCCAGCTGCATGCCGGACAGGCCGCGCGAGCGGTTGCCGAGCTTGTCCGCGATGGCCCGCAGCGCGACCGCCGCGGCCGAGTCCGGCGCGTCCAGGACGACCGGGGAACCGGTGTCGCCGCCCTCGCGCAGCCGCGTGTCGATCGGGATCTGCCCCAGCAGCGGCACCTTGGTGCCGGTCGCCTGGGAGAGCCCGTCGGCGACCGACTGGCCGCCGCCGCTGCCGAACACGTCGAGGATGTGGTCGTCGCAGTGCGGGCACGGCAGCCCGGACATGTTCTCGATGACGCCGGCCACCGTCTGCCGGGTCTCCACCGCGATGGTGCCGGCCCGCTCGGCCACCTCGGCAGCGGCCTGCTGCGGCGTGGTGACCACCAGGATCTCGGCGTTGGGCACCAGCTGGGCCACCGAGATCGCGATGTCGCCGGTGCCCGGCGGCAGGTCCATGAGCAGCACGTCCAGGTCGCCCCAGTAGACGTCCGCGAGGAACTGCTGCAGCGCGCGGTGCAGCATCGGGCCGCGCCACACCACGGGCGCGTTGCCCGGCGTGAACATGCCGATCGAGATGACCTTCACGCCGCCCGCCTCGGGCGGCATGATCATGTTCTCGACCTGGGTGGGCTTGCCGTCCACGCCCAGCATGCGGGGCACCGAGTGGCCGTAGATGTCCGCGTCCACGACGCCGACCTTGAGGCCCTGCGCGGCCATCGCGGCGGCCAGGTTGACCGTCACCGACGACTTGCCGACGCCGCCCTTGCCGGACGCCACCGCGTACACGCGGGTCAGCGACCCGGGCTTGGCGAACGGCACTTCGCGCTCGGCCTGGCCGCCGCGCAGCGTGCTCGCCAGCTCCTTGCGCTGCGCGTCGCTCATGACGTCCAGCTCGACCTCGACCGCGGTCACGCCGGGCACCTTGGCCACGGCGCCCTCGACCGACGAGGTGATGGTGCCGCGCATCGGGCAGCCCGCCACGGTCAGGTAGACCCCGACCTTGACGCGCCCGTCGTCGGCGATGTCGACGGACTTGACCATGCCGAGCTCGGTGATCGGCTTGTGGATCTCGGGGTCGTCGACGGTCGCCAGGGCGTCCAGCACGGCGTCTTCCGAGACGCGGGTCTCCAGGGTTGCCATACGAGTGAGCTTACGTCCCCGAAGGGGGCCCTCCGCGCCGAGGTGGCCCACCTCTCCCGCCGTCCCGGCCCGATCGGCCCTCGCCGCCGTCCGCATCGTCGCCCAGCACCGCGTCCACCTGCGCGGACAGCCACTGCTCGGTCTCCCGGCGCTCGTCGAGCTCCTTGATGAGCGACTGGAGTTCGGAGCGCAGGAAGTCCCGGGTGGCCACCTCGCCCAGCGCGATGCGCAGCGCCGCGACCTCGCGCGTGAGGTACTCGGTGTCCGCGATGTTGCGCTCGTTGCGGGCCCGGTCCTGCTCCAGGTTCACCCGGTCGCGGTCGTCCTGCCGGTTCTGCGCGAGCAGGATCAGCGGGGCCGCGTACGAGGCCTGCAGGGACAGCGCCAGGGTCAGGAAGATGAACGGGTACTGGTCGAACTTCCACTCGGTGGGCGCCGCGATGTTCCACAGCACCCACAGGATGATCGTCGCGGTCATGTAGACCAGGAACCGGCCGGTGCCCAGGAAGCGCGCGATGCGCTCGGAGATCCGGCCGAACGACTCCGGGTCGTACTTGGGGAACGGGCTGAACCGCCGCTGCGGCAGCTTGGGCTGGTCGAGCCGCGGCCGCCGCCGCCGCTCGTCGGGCAGCGCGCCCTGCGGCTCACGTGCCATGGAGGCGGCTCCTCACCTGGGCCGGGTCGACGCCCCGCGGCTCGCCGTGCAGTGCGCCTTCACGCCAGTCCTGCGGCAGCAGGTGGTCCAGGACGTCGTCGACGGTGACCGCGCCGAGCAGGTGGTCGTCCTCGTCCACCACGGGCGCCGCGACCATGTTGTACGCGGCCAGGAAGCTGGTCACGTCGGCCAGTGCGGTGTCCGGCCGCAGCGGCCGCAGGTCGGTGTCGACGACCGCGCCGACCAGCGTGAACGGCGGATCGCGCAGCAGCCGCTGGAAGTGCACGGTGCCGAGGTACTTGCCGGTCGGCGTCTCGGTCGGCGGCCGGCACACGTACACCTGGCTGGCCAGCGCGGGGGACAGGTCGGGGTTGCGGACCAGCGCGAGGGCCTCGGCGATGGTCGCGTCCGGCTCCAGCACGATCGGCTCGGTGGTCATCATGCCGCCGGCCGTGTCGTCCGAATAGGTGAGCAGCCGGCGGACGTCCTCCGCCTCGTCCGGCTCCATCAGGTCCAGGAGGCGTTCGGCGGTCGCCTCGGGCAGCTCGGAGATGAGGTCGGCGGCGTCGTCCGGGTCCATCGCCTCCAGGACGTCGGCGGCGCGCTCCTCGCGCAGCTGGCCCAGGATCTCCACCTGGTCGTCCTCGGGGAGCTCCTCCAGGACGTCCGCCAGCCGGTCGTCGTCGAGGGCCGCGGCGACCTCGACGCGGCGCTTCGAGGACAGGTTGTGCAGCACGTTGGCGAGGTCCGCGGGGCGCAGCTGCTCGAACGTGGCGAGCAGGTTCGCGGCGCCCTGCTGGTCCTCGGGCCGCTCGAAGCCGGTGACCGCGTTCCAGTCCACGGTCAGCGTCTCGCCGCGGCGCCGGCGCAGCGCGGAACCGCTGCCGCCCTTCTGCACGAACAGCTTGCTGATGTACCAGTCGCGGCCGCGCCCGGCGCTCATCGCCACGTCGAGCACGGTCACCTGCTCGCCGGTCTCCACCAGCGTCACGCGCCGGTCCAGCATCTCGGCGAGCACCAGCGTCTCGGTCGGGCGCTGCTCGAAGCGCCGCATGTTGACCAGTCCGGTGGTGATGACCTCGCCGGTCTCCACGCTGGTCACCCGGGTCATCGGCACGAAGATGCGGCGCCGGGTGGCGACCTCGACGGCCAGGCCCAGCACGCGGGGCGGCTGGTTGCCGGTGCGCAGCGCGATCACCACGTCGCGCAGCCGGCCGACCTGGTCGCCGCCCGGGTCGAACACCGCGACCGCGGACAAGTGCGAGATGAACACGCGGCCCGGCGTGCCGTTCATGCCCGGCTCCTCTCGCTCCTCGTCAGGACTGCACAGTACCGGCCGACCGCATTTTGTGATCTTCGGGAGATCGTCCGGAACGGTCTTCACCCCTTGCCCGCACCGGCCCGGTGTGATGCCCGCCGCAGGCCTTTGTACGCTCGGGGGCACCCACCCGCTGCCCGCGCCCCGAGGGGATCCGTTGCGCCGACCGATGCGAGCGCCCTTCGTCCTGCTTCTCCTGGTGTCCCTGCTCGGCACCCTCGGTACGGCCTGCTCGTCGGGCGACGATCCGACCGGCCTGGCCGCGGAGCCCACCGAGACCATCATCGAGCAGGCCAAGCAGACCGCGAAGGCGGCCGTCGCGGTGCACGTCACCGGCACCTGGGTGACGCAGAAGACCGAGTACCAGATCGACATCCGCATCAAGACCGAAGGCGCGACCGGCGAGATCGTCACCGCGGGCAGCAAGATCGAGCTGCTCCGGGTCGGCCCGGACCTCTTCGTGCGCGGCGACGAGACGCTCTACCAGCCGCGCGACGGGCGGCAGGACCCCGACGCGGCGGACTCCGCGAAGGTGCTCCGCGACAAGTTCGTGAAGGTGCCGCCGGACGACCCGGCGTTCGCCCGGCTGTCCGGCTTCACCCAGCTGCACCCGCTGCTCGACGAGCTTTTCCGGCTGAACGGCAAGGTCAAGAAGGACGGCCGCAAGAACGTGCGCGGCATCGAGACGCTCGCGCTGGCCGCCAACAAGGGGCGCGGCGGCGAGCTCTACGTCTCCCTGGCCGGCAAGCCCTACCCCATGCGGTACAGCCCCGGTCCCAATGCCGGGCGGCTCGACCTGTACGAGTACGACCTGGACTTCCCCGTCGAACTCCCCAGCGGCGACAAGGTCGTCGACTACGGCTCGCTCAACCCCTCGGCCCCGCCGACCGCGCCGGGCACCGATGCCGGCCAGCCCTCGCCGTCCGGCGGCCCCTCGCCCACCGGCAAGGCGACCGCGAAGCCGACCGGCAAGGCGACCGCCAAACCCACCGGGACGCGTACACCCTGACCTGTGTGCCGGGCGCCGCGGGATACCGTTGCCTCCGGTCCTGCTCCACCGGCCTGCGCCCGGCTGCACCGGGCTTCACATTTAAGGAATCTGGCGGTGTCTCGAGGAAGCGCGCGGCGGCTGACGGCGACGGCGCTGGTGGCCGCGGTCCTGGCGGTCGGCTGCAGCGTGGGCAAGCCTGCGCACCGTTCGTTCACCGACCCGAGCGACGAGCCGTCGGTCGGCCTGCCGCTCGGCAACCAGGTCGGTTCGCTGGACCCGGCGGCCATCCTGCAGCGCGCCCAAGCCGCCACCGCGGCCGCGGCGTTCGTGCACATCAAGGGCGCCATCACGGCACCCGGGGCGACCGCGCCGTTCAGCGTCGACATGACGTTCACCAACGCGGGCAGCGAAGGCACCATCGTGGACGGCAAGGTCACCGCGCGCGTCACGCGCGTGCAGAACCAGGTGTGGCTGCAGGGCGATACGCGGTTCTGGTCCGAGGTCGGCAACGCGCAGGTCGAGACCGTCAACAACGGCAAGTACGTGCAGATCCCGGTCGGCGACAAGAAGTACGCCGGGCTGGTCGAGAACACCTACGTCGAGCGCCTGGTCGTGAAGCTGCTCGGCAAGCCGGGCGCGCTGGAGAAGGGCGACATCCGCGAGGTCAACGGGCGCCGCGCGATCGCGCTCGTGGACCGCGGCCCGGGCGGCGGCACCATCTGGGTGGCCACCGAGGGCGCGCCGTACCTGATGCGCTTCGAGGCGGACCAGGCCGCGCCGACCAAGGGCGCGGTGGACTTCCTCGGCTACAACGAGCGCACCGTCATCAGCGCGCCCGACCCGGACCAGGTCGTCGACAAGGACCTGTCCCCGGCGCCGACCGGTTCGTCGACGAAGTCGTCGACCAAGAAGCCGGCGACCCAGAACACGAAGCCGCCCGCCACGCGGACCCCGGGCACCGGCTCGTCCTCGGGCACGCCGAGCCGGACCGGCAGCAGCACCGGTACGGGCACCGCCTCCGGCATCGCGGCGCGTTAGGCAGCGGCCTACTCGGGGGCTGCCGAGGGGCTGCTCAGCGGCCGCGCAGGCGCTTGCCGAAGGACAGGTTGAGCGGTGTGCGGCCGCGCGTCCCGGCCGGGGTCGGCACCGGCGCTGCGGCATGCGATGCGGACGGCAGTGCCGCGCCGCGCGCGACCGTGCGGGCCGCACCCAGCCGGACCACCACGCACTCGCGGGCCCAGCGCAGCGGCTGCTCCTCGCCGTCCGGGGCGTTCAGGCGCTCGGCATGCAGCGCCGCCGCGGCGGCCGCCCAGTCGGCATGCCCGGCGTCCAGCACCGCCACGTCGGCGGACCACGTGATCAGCCGGCCGCCCTTGTCCTTGCTGCGCAGCGTCACCTCGGCGGCCGCGGCCTCGGCCAGGCCCGGGACGTACTGCTCGGCGGAGGCAGCGGCCGCGCCGGCCTCGCCGGTGCGGGCCAGCAGGATGTGCACCGCGCCTTCGTGCCACACGTGCCAGACCGGCCGCGCCGGACCGGCACCGGGCCCGTCGGCGGGGGCGATCCACAGCAGGCCGGACTTCTTCGCGGCCTCCTCCAGCAGGGCCGCGTCCAGCAGCGCGTCGGCCGGGGCCGGGGCGGCGGCCGCAGGCGTTCCAGGCTCGGTCATGGACGCCAGGGTCCCACATGCCGGACGCGATGCACCCCATATAGCCCCGTAGGTGACCTCCCAGTAACCTGACCGCACGATCAGCATGCACTGGGAGGACCTCTGATGGCCGCCACATCGCGTAGCCTGCGTTCCCGCCGTTCCTGTATGGCAGTTCCGGGCAGCAACCCCCGCTTCATCGAGAAGGCCCAAGGCCTGCCGGTGGACCAGGTGTTCCTCGACCTCGAGGACGCCTGCGCGCCGCTCGCCAAGGAAGGCGCCCGCCACACCATCGTCGACGCGCTCAACACGGGCGAGTGGGGCGACCGCATCCGCACCGTGCGGGTCAACGACTGGACCACGCACTGGACCTACCGCGACGTGGTGACCGTCGTGGAGGGCGCGGGCGCGAACCTGGACTGCATCATGCTGCCCAAGGTGCAGGACGCCGGGCAGATCAAGGCGCTGGACCTGCTGCTCACCCAGATCGAGAAGACCGTCGGCCTGGAGGTCGGGCGGATCGGCATCGAGGCGCAGATCGAGAACGCGCGCGGCCTGGTGAACGTCGACGAGATCGCGGCCGCGTCGCCGCGCATCGAGACGATCATCTTCGGCCCGGCCGACTTCATGGCGTCCATCAACATGAAGTCGCTGGTCGTCGGCGAGCAGCCGCCCGGCTACGACACGGGCGACGCCTACCACTACATCCTCATGCGGATCCTGATGGCCGCGCGCATGCACGACCTGCAGGCGATCGACGGCCCGTACCTGCAGATCAAGGACACCGACGGGTTCCGCCGCGTGGCGGGCCGCTCGGCCGCGCTGGGCTACGACGGCAAGTGGGTGCTGCACCCGGGCCAGATCGACGCCGCGAACGAGGTCTACGCGCCGTCCCAGGCGGACTACGACCACGCCGAGCTGATCCTGGACGCGTACGACTGGTGCACCTCGGCCGAGGGCGGCGCCAAGGGCGCCGCGATGCTCGGCGACGAGATGATCGACGAGGCGTCCCGCAAGATGGCGCTGGTCATCTCCGCCAAGGGCCGCGCCGCGGGCATGACCCGCACCAGCAAGTTCGAGCCGCCGCAGGGCTGACGCCCGCGGAATGCGCCGCTGCCGAGCCCCGTTCCCGCCTGCGCGGGGGCGGGGCTCAGCGCTTGTGGACCGGCAGGACCACCCAGGTCGTCTTGCCGCCGTCCGCGGTGGACTGCACGTCGGTGATGCCGTCCGCCTCGGTGATCACCTCGTGCACCACGTCGAGGCCGTCGCCGCCGGGCCGGCGCGGGTCGGCGTCGTGCACGCCGACGCCGATGTGCCCGTCGCCGAACACCATGGTGAGGGTGAAGCCGGGGGAGAGCCGGTCGGCGTTGCGCACCGAGTCCGCGGCCAGCTCGGACACGATCAGCCGCAGGTCGTACGCCAGGTCGGTGCCGGGCGGCACGCCCCAGTCCGCGAGTGCCTCGGTGAGCAGCCGGCGGGCCTGCGGAATGGCCGCGGGTGCGGTGCTCAGGCGGGCGGTCCGGTGCAGGTCCCGCTGGTCGGCAGTCATGAAGGTCCTCGCACGACGGGCGAACGGGCGGTCGGGGCGGGCCGGGCCCGCGGGCATGCGCATTTGCGTCCCGCACGGTGCGACAGCGCCCCGGCGGGAGCAGGGCCCACTAGCATGGCGCGCGCCGAGATCATGCCGCAATGCGTTCCGCCGACCAGAAGCGACACGCTGACCTGCGGCATCTGTTCTGCGCGAGTAGATGCGCGGTGCCGGATGGTGTCCGGCGCCGCGGAACGGGCACTATCCCCGAGCAGCAGCTCCGACGAAGTGGATCCCCCTTGATGAGCGCCATGCGGTCGCGTGCCTCCGGAGGCGGGGACGCGCGGGACCGCGGCCCCGGACCCCGGCAGGTGCGGCGGCTGCCGTTCACCACGGCGTCCGGCGCGGTGGCCAGGGCGCGGGTGTTCCTGCGCACCGCGATGCAGGCGTACGGCTGGCTGCCGCCCGGCGGCCGGGCCCCGGAGCCCGCCGCCGACGACATCCTGCTGGTCGCGGTCGAACTGGTCACCAACGCCTGCCTGCACGGCGGCGGCCCGGTCGAGCTGCGCCTGGTCTGCACGCCGGGCACGGTGCGCCTGGAGGTGGACGACCGCAGCACCCGGATGCCCGAGGCGCGCAGCCCCTTCGACGGCCTGCGGGCGGGCGGGCACGGGCTGCACATCGTGCGGCGGCTGGCGCGCGAGTGGGGTGTGGTGGTGCACGGCCGCCGCGGCAAGACCGTGTGGGCGGAGATGGCCGAGCCGGGCGCCGGGCCGGACCCGGCGGCCGATCCGCCGGCGCCCTAGCCGGTACGGCAGGTCGGCGGACCAGGTCGGACCTGCGCGGTCCCCAGGGCGGCACGCCAAAGGCCCTGGTACTCCTCGGGTGAGGAGTACCAGGGCCGTTCGCTTCGTTCAGGCGACCCGTTGCGGCCGGGTCAGGGGGCGATCCGGGTGGCAGCCCGCATCGTCACCGGTGTTGCCGGTCCTGCTGTACCGCTGCGGTCACCAGTGGACCGAGATGCCGGACAGCGCGACCTTGTCGAACTTGAACGACGTGTCGATCTCGGCGGCCGAGATCGAGTTGATCTTGGTGCTGGTGACCAGGATCCAGGTGCAGAACTTGCCGTCCGCACCCGCCCACGCGGCCGAGAAGTTCGCGACCGGCGTGGTGCCGTTCAGGCCGATGACCGCGATCAGGGTGTTCGGCGTGAAGTTCTCGCCGGTCACCTTCACGAACGTCCACGGGCGGACGTCGTTCTTGCTGAGCGTGATCTTGCGGACCGGGATCGGGACCTCGGCCTTCTTCACGTTCAGGCCGGCCGTGGCGGTCTTGGTGCCGTCCGTGACCTGGACGGTGTACGCGCCGTCCGCGGTGCCCGCCGCGACCGTGGCGGTGCCGGACAGCGTGCCGTCCGCGGCGATCGCCAGGGTGTGCGCCGAGATGGCCGCGGTGCTGCAGTTGGCGCCCGCACCGTCGCACAGCGACGGCGTGGCGGCCGCACCCGGCGTCCACTTGGTGCCCGCGAGCGAGGTCGCCTTGCCCGGCTCGACGGTGCCCGGGGTGGCGGTCAGCGTCGCGGTCTCGGGCGCCGGGACCTCGACCTTGAGGGTCGTGGAGGTCTGCGGCGTGGCGGTGGGCGTGCAGATCGCGTCGTACGACGGGGTGTCGTACGGGCGCGTGCGGTTGATGCCCGGGGCCAGGTCGACGGTGCCGGCCGCGGACAGGGTCAGCTCGCCGACCATGTCGGGCAGGATGATCGGCGAACCGATCTCGGCGGCCTGCGGGTTCTTGCCGCCGGTGACCTCGACGACGCCGGTCTGCGCACCCGCGACGTTCACCTGGCCGAACGGCTGGAGCATGCCGGCCGAGATGCGGATCGGGCCCGGGTTGTTCTGGTAGCTCTTCCAGGCCCAGGTGACGGTGACCTTCTCGCCGACCGCGTAGGTCGCCTTGCTCGGCGTCACCACGATGTCGACGTTCTGGGTGGTGTCGAACGCGTTGCCGCCACCGGGCGGCGGCACGCAGTTCACCGGCGTGGACACCGTGGCCGCGACGGCCCCGGGGGCCAGTGCGGTGAGGCCGGCGGTGCCGGCGATCGCCATGGCGAGGACCGCCGTGGCGATGCGCCTGCTGGGATTGACCATGGGGTGGTGCTCCCTTCTGGAGGAGGCCGCCGCGCGGGACGTGCGCGCGGTTGCCGCAGCGGCGCGGGCCGGCCGTTGCCGTACCCGGGACGCAGTACGCAGGACGGGGCAGCCGGGGCGCCGTTCGAGCCGATGAGCCGGGGGGTACGGCCGGGGCTCCCGACCCCTGTTCG
>NZ_JAKFHA010000040.1:12557-75931 GCF_021502675.1 Yinghuangia soli | reverse complement strand
ACCAACGCGCGGAACTGCGCATACGTCAACCCCGTGAACACAGGCACCAGTTCACGATCCGCCGCAGAAACAACCGCCATACCCAACCAACGCGACACGGCCGAACGGGTTACGAGACAACCTCTAGGCTGAAACACGGGGGTGTCCCCCTGTCCCGCCTGTCCCACCATGGTTCTGACCTGCAGGGATGGACGGGACAGGGGGTACGGGGGCCTGTCCCCCTGTGTTTCAGCCTCTTGGGCGGCGTGGACCTGTGGGGTGCCGCGATGGCCATGGGTCCGTCCGTCTCAGTTTCCGTCTCATTCATGACCGTCCGGGAGCGTTCGTCCCTGCGCGGGCCGTAGGTGGACGCGCTGGCGTGACGGGTGGACGGACAGCGGCGGACGGTCGTGAACGGAGTGCCCTAGCCCGGATGATCTTGGGTGGGGAACTCGAAAGCGTGTGAGGGGGCAACTCCTCCGTGGGTTCAAATCCCACCGCTACCGCTCTGCAGTGTCGAAGCCGGGTCGGTCCCTTGCGGGCCGGTCCGGTTTCGGTGTTTTCGGGGGTCCGAGGGCTTTCCGGGTGCGGCGGCGGTGCAGGGGGACGGTCCAGGAGGCCAGGACGCAGGCCGCGGCGAGGAGTTGCAGGAGCGTGGTGAACCGCTCCGGGTAGAGGACGCCCTCGATGTAGTGGTCGATGAAGCCGGTGGTGGCCATGCGGTTCTCGCCGGCGCGTTCGCGGGCCCAGTTCTCGGCGGCGGTCAGCGGGCATTCGATGCTGCCGGTGATGACGATGAGGCCCCACAGGGCGGCGGCGAGGTGCGGCCAGAGCATGCGGGGCCACCGCCAGGCGGCGAAGCCGCCGAGGACGACGTACGCGAGGAAGGCGAAGTGCGCGGTCATGGCCGCGTCGGCGAGGATCCGGTACCCCATACCGGGTTCCTTCCCCGAAATGCCGGGCCCCGGTCGCCCTGATGCGGGCGGCCGGGGCCGGAAGGGGTGCGGGGGCGGTCAGCAGCCGGCCGGGAGCGGGGCCTGGGACGGCGGCGGGGGCGGGGCGAGGGCCGCGGCGGCCGCCTCGGGGGTGGCCAGGGCCTGGAAGCCGGCGCCGAGGACGAGGTCGACGGTGGCGTCCGTGCGGGTGTCCTCGACCGGCGGGGCGGGGGTGCCGGCCACGTGTGCGGCGACGACGGTCGAGGGGGTCTTGCCGGGGACGCCGGCGCGGAACTGCACGGCGGCCTCCATGACGGGGGCGTTGGCCTGCCGCAGCGGGTCGTTGGCGACCTTGCCGATCACGAAGCCGCGCTTCTTGAGCTCGTCGGCGACCGCCTTGGCGAGTCCGGCCCGGTCGGTGCCGTTGTAGACGTTGACCGTGATCGTCGCGGGCGCGGGCAGGTTCGCGGGCGCGCCGGTCTGCGACACGGGCTGGGTGTTGGGGGCGCCGGGGGAACCGGACGGCTGCGGCTTGCAGTTCTTGCTCGCCGTGGTGTTCTTGTCGTCCGCGGTGAAGTGGTACACCGCCCACGCCCCGGTGCTGAGCACCGCGAGGGCGACCAGGCAGGCGACCACGATCGGCCACTTCCGCCGCCGCCGGGTCATCCGCGGGTACAGCTTGCCGGTGATCTTGTACTGCCCCCGCATGCCGCGGGGAGTGAGCATGCTCATCGACGCGCCCCCATCCTCCTCGCACCCCCGGCCACGTGTGGACAGGGCGGTCTGCGCGCACCGGAACCCGGCATCGGTCCCGGTCGCCGTGCTGCCGAGACTAATGCCGACCTGCGCGAATCCGCGCGGGGACGCGTCCGGTCCGACCCGCCTGTGCTGCGCCGTCCGGGCGAGCCCGGACGGGTGGCGCCGGGCCGGTCCGCGGGACGTGCCGGAGGCCCGGCCGGCGCTGCGTCGGCCCGGTGTCAGCCCAGATCGAGCACGCGGGCGTGCAGCACCTGGCGCTGTTGCAGGGCGGCCCGGACCGCCCGGTGCAGCCCGTCCTCCAAATAGAGGTCGCCCTGCCACTTCACGACATGCGCGAACAGGTCGCCGTAGAAAGTCGAGTCCTCGGCCAGGAGCGTGTCCAGGTCGAGCTGGCGTTTGGTCGTGATGAGCTGGTCCAGACGCACCGGCCGCGGGGCGATGTCGGCCCACTGGCGGGCACCCGACCTCCCGTGGTCCGGGTACGGCTTGCCGTCACCGATCCGCTTGAAGATCACAGGGGTCAGCCTACCGGGGCCCGGCTTCCTGCGGTCCCCGCCATGGCCTCTTCCTCGTCTCGGACGGGCGCGTCGTGTGCCCCAAGTGAATGAACAAATGGGATATTTCTCTCCCAATGGTACGAATGGCTGGCGACGCTGGAGGAGAACCATGGCGGCCCAGGGCGGCACCGACGGCAAGACGGGCGCAAAAAGCGGCGGCACGGACGACGTCGTCGCCGCGATCGCCGCGGGATACGCCTTCACCGGCCCCGCTCTCGACCTCGGCGCCCTCGTCGTGGACGGCACCGGACACCCCGATGCGCAGATCCGCATCCCGCTCGGCATGCTCAACCGGCACGGCCTGGTGGCCGGCGCGACCGGCACCGGCAAGACCAAGACCCTGCAGCTGATCGCCGAGCAGCTCTCCGCGCAGGGCGTGCCGGTGTTCCTCGCCGACATCAAGGGCGATGTGTCGGGCATCTCGCAGCCCGGCGAGGCCAACGACAAGGTCGCCTCGCGGGCGAAGGACGTCGGCCAGGACTGGCAGCCGAAGGGCTACCCGTGCGAGTTCTACTCGCTGGGCGGCCTCGGCCCGGGCATCCCGATCCGCGCCACCATCACCGCGTTCGGCCCCACCCTGCTCGCCAAGATCCTCGACCTGAACGAGACCCAGGAGTCCTCGCTCGGCCTGGTCTTCCACTTCGCCGACCAGCGCGGCCTCGAACTCCTGGACCTGAAGGACCTGCGCGCGGTCATCCAGTTCCTCACCTCCGACGAGGGCAAGGAGGAGCTGAAGAACATCGGCGGCCTCTCCTCCGCCACCGCGGGCGTCATCCTGCGCTCGCTGATCACGCTGGAGAACAGCGGCGGCGACGTCTTCTTCGGCGAGCCCGAGTTCGACACGACCGAGCTGATGCGCACCGCGGCGGACGGCCGCGGCCTCGTCTCGGTCCTCGAACTCCCGGCCGTGCAGGACAAGCCGCAGCTGTTCTCCACGTTCCTCATGTGGCTGCTCGCCGACCTGTTCGCGGACCTGCCCGAGGTCGGCGACCTGGACCGGCCCAAGCTGGTGTTCTTCTTCGACGAGGCGCACCTGCTGTTCACCGGCGCGTCCAAGGCGTTCCTCACCGCCATCACCCAGACCGTGCGGCTGATCCGGTCCAAGGGCGTCGGCATCTTCTTCGTCACCCAGACCCCCAAGGACGTCCCCGGCGACGTGCTCGCCCAACTCGGCAACCGCGTCCAGCACGCACTGCGCGCCTTCACCCCCGAGGACGCCAAGGCGCTCAAGGCGACCGTCTCGACCTTCCCGAACTCCTCGTACGACCTGGCCGAGGTGCTGACCCAGATGGGCACCGGCGAGGCGGCCGTCACGGTCCTGTCCGAGAAGGGCGCCCCGACCCCGGTGGCCTGGACCCGGCTGCGCGCGCCCGAGTCCCTGATGGCCCAGATCGACCCGGCGGCGCTGCAGGCCGTCGTCAACGCCTCCCCGTTGCTGGGCCGCTACGGCACCGCGGTCGACCGCGAGTCCGCCTACGAGAAGCTCACCGCCGCCCAGACGGCCGCCGCCGAGACCGCCGCCGCGGAAGCCGCCCAGGCCCAGGCCCAGGCGGACGCCGAGGCCCAGGCGAAGGCCGAGGCGAAGGCCCAGCGTCCGCCCGCGCGGCAGCCGAAGCCGGAACCGACGGTCGTCGAGACGGTGCTCAAGAACTCCGCGGTGAAGGGCATGCTCAACACCGCCGTCCGCGAAATCACCCGCAACCTCTTCGGCACCGCCAAACGCCGCCGCTGACCGGCGCGCGCTGGTACGGGCCTACGCGAACTCGCAGCGCACCAAGGTGCCGCCGGAGCCGAAATGGCGGGCCGACGGGGAAGTCCCGGCTGCAGAGCGCATCCGTGCGATCGCGTGGGACTTCGAGGGGATGGGCGATCGGCTGTACGGGGTCGCTCCGGCCGACCTCGTCGGGCGCGGACGAAGTGCGACGGCTGCGCTGGCGGCCGTGCCTGAAGCCGATCGCGACGAGCGCGCCGCGGCCGGCTACCGGCCGGGATCGCGCGGCAGGTGATCCCGGGACTCGGTACGGACCCGGAGGCTTGGGCGGTATGCGTGCCACTGCTCCCGGACTTCGGTGGGACGCTGCCGGAACCAGGCCGTGTCTGCAGGGTCTTGTACCGGGCCTGGTGGCCCTCCCGAGCGCCCACGGCGCCCGGCACCGAACACCGCGAGCGGCACCAAGATCCGACAGACACGACTTGGCGGCCCTGGCCGCCACGGTGGCACGGCAGGCCTGATCACGGGGTTCACGGCTCGGCGCGGTGTCGTGGGCGGGCGGAATACTGTGCCTGGTCGTCGGCTGCGGAGTCCGGGGGAGACATGAGCTTCGAACCACCTGTCCATCTGTTGCTGGCCGCGTTGGCGGAGCGGGAGGCGGGGGATGCGGCGAAGGTCTTCGGGCGGGTTGCGGCTGCGCTCGGGGCCGGGCGGTTGGCAGCGCGGATGCGGGACGGGGTGGTGCTGCCGGATGCGTTCGTGCAGGTGGCGGCCGAGGAATGCGGGGCGGCGGACCTGGCGGGGCTGGCCGGGAACCCGTGTCTGACGGCTGAACAGGTCCGGGTGCTGATAGCGGCGGGTGGGTCGCCGGTGGTGCGGGCGGTGTTCTCGCCGCCTGACGATCCGCAGCCCGGGTGGCAGGCGGAGGAGCGCAAGCCGCTGCCCCGGAGTGCGGAAACCGATCGGCTCGATGCGGCCGCGGCTGAACTCCAAAAGCCGGAGTGCGCGCCTGAGCGGGCGCTGGAATTGCTGGCTGCGGACCCTGTATTGGCGCATAGTGCGCGCGTGTACGTGTCGCGGCATTGGCGGTCTTCGCCGCGTCAGCTCACTTTGCTGATGCATCGCATCGATGAGCCGTGGCCGGCGCAGCACGAGTCTCTGTCGGAACTGG
This sequence comes from Yinghuangia soli, assembly GCF_021502675.1. Classification (GTDB taxonomy): domain Bacteria; phylum Actinomycetota; class Actinomycetes; order Streptomycetales; family Streptomycetaceae; genus Yinghuangia; species Yinghuangia soli. The sequence goes on along the minus strand of NZ_JAKFHA010000040.1, from coordinate 70,819 downwards.
CTTATTACGCCTTGGAGCGCGGGGCGTTGGCCCCTGAGGACATCTATGGGCGGATCCGGCCGGCGATTGCCGCGGTGAAACTCCTCGCGCGGTTGTCGCGCCGGCATTCGGCGTGTTTCCGGGATGCGGAGCAGACCGATGCGCATATCCGTCCGCTGCTGGAGGCCACGGTGGGCGCTGATCCGCATCGGTGGGCCCGGCTCGCCGAGCGGTTGCCCGGGGCCGAAGTGTCGTTGTGTGCGCTGCTCGACGAAGTGGCAGCCGACCCGGCGCCGGATGCGGCCGTGGTGCCGGCCGGCAAGGCCCGGCCCTCACTGCTGTTCCTGCTGCGCCGCATGCCGGAGGACGCGCTCGAGGTGCTGCTGCCGCATCTGGACCACGAGAGTGCTTCCGATCTGATTCCGGGTGATGTCCCGGTTCGGGCGGGGATGCTTGCCCTCGCGCACAGGACGCGGCATCCGCAGTTGCTGCGCAAGATCGCCGCGCACCAGCATCTGCGCGATGCGGAGGCGCGGCGGATCATGGCGTACGACGATGTGGAACTGGACCGGATCCTGGCCTGGAACAAGGCGGGGACGTCGGCTGCGCTGCGTCGCGAGATCTTTGCCGGGGCGGCGCCGGAGGGGCGGCCGCGGCGGCCGATGGACCCGGTGCTGCGCGAGTTGGCGATCGGGAATCCGCATCATCTGGAGCCCAGCACGCTGATGTTCAGCGGCGACTCGGCGCTGGTGTGCCTGGGGCTCGCGCAGCACGGCACGCTGCGCCGCATCGATCTGGCGGACATCGTGCTGAGCGTGTGGGAGCGCGAGGGCATGGCCGCGGCTCAGGGAGTGGTGACGTCCGTGCCGGAGCGGTTCACCGGGCCGGTGCTCGCGGTGATGCAGCGGGCCTTCGCCGAGGAGTCGCCTTCGGTGCTGGCCGAGGCGCGGGCGAAGTGGCACCGGCCCAAGAAGGCCGTGCCGCCCGCCGAGCCGGGCCTGTACGAGCTGGCCCCGGCCGAGCGCATCCGCGCGTCGACCGCCGACCCGGGCCACGACGGCTGGCTGCGTGCGGTCACCCCGGCCGACCTGGTGGCGCACGGGAGGCCTGCGCGCCAGGCGTTGGAGGCGGTCCTCACCGCGAGCCCCGACGGCTGTGCCGAGGAGTACCGCGCGGAGCTGGCCCGGCAGGTGCTTCCGCAGCTCGGCGCCGATGCCGAGACGTGGGCGGTGTTCGTCCAGCTGCTGCCCGAATTCGAGGGGACGCTGCCGGAGTTGGTGGGGCTCGCGGCGGCTGCCGCGTACCGTCCCGGAGGCTGACGTACGACAGCGGCGGCAGACTGGCCCTTGGGGCGGTCTGCCGCCGCTGTGTTTCGTGCGGAGTGCCTGTGCTCGCTTGCTAGTTGCGCGGCATGCGGGCGAACGCGTCGATCCAGAAGCGCTGCTTCTCCTCCGACTGCCCCACCAGGTAGCTGGACTTCAGCTTGGGCGGCAGGCAGGCCAGCAGGCGCGCGACCGTGTCGATGTGCTCGCGCAGCTGCGAGAGTTCGGCGTTGGCGAGGACCTGGTGGACCACGTCGGTGTCGTTCGTGCCCTCACCGGAGACCTCGTTGCCGGCCCGCAGCCGCTGCTCCCACGCCTCGAGGTTCGCGGCGATGTCGCCCAGCCCGGTGCGCGGCTTGTCGGCGAGCCGCGATTCGAGCGCGTTGAGCGGCACCGGTGCGTACTCGCCGTCGCCGAGGTAGACCTTGGCCATCTCCAGGTCCATGCCGCGCCGGTGCAGCTTGATGAGGCGTTCCAGGGTCCGCTTGGTGATCCACTCGCGGCCCTCGTCGTCGATGTCCGCCTTCCACCATTCGAGGACGGTCTCGGCGATCGGCCCGTAGGTGGCGATGAGCCACTCGTTGGCCGGGATGTCCTCGGGCCGCACCTGGAGCGATGCGGTGAAGCGGGTGGCCTGCGCAATGTTGTTGCGCGCCACGAGCATCTTGCGGCCCAGGTGGTACGGCGGGTTCTGGAGGGCGATCTGGGCGCGCAGCCCGGGGATCCGGCGGCCCGCGATGGACCACTCCTGGGTGATCTCCATGAGCTTGGCGAACGCCGACTTGTCCTTGGGCCGGTTGTACTCGTCCCACACGATGACCTTGTCGCCGGGCGCGGTGAAGCGCTGCGCGAGCAGGTTGTCGAGCGAGCCGTCGACGGTCGGGACGGGTGCGCAGAGGTCCTCGACGTTGGTGACCGGCAGCGAGAAGTAGATGGGGTCGTGGCCGAGTTCCTCGCGGACGACCTCGCGGACCACCTCGGTCTTGCCGCAGCCGGGAGGGCCCTGGATGAGGACGGCCCAGCGGCGCGCGACGGCCTCGCGCACCACGCGGCGGACCGCGTCGGGGGTGTGCTCGGGGTTGCGGACGCCGAGCGCGGTGGCGATGCGGTCCAGGGTCTCGTCGGTGCGGTCCGGGCCCGGGGTGCCGTCCTTGAGCGCCTCGACGAGCCGCAGGCGGTCGCCGTTGAGCAGCGGCAGGCCCCATTCGAGCGGGAAGCCGGCAAGGGCGCAGTCGAGGATGTGCTCCAGGGTGCGCGGCGACAGGAGCTGGCGCAGCGCGGGGGACAGCCCGGTCCAGATCTTGAAGACGCCGGACAGGTCGTGGTGCGGGAAGCGCTCGGCCAGCTTGATGCGCCACGACGTGTCGGTCGCGGTGATCTTGACGGTGACCATCCGGTCCAGGATGGCCAGGTCGCTGCGCCGCGTCGCGGTCTCGGTGAGGGACTCGTTGTCGGTCAGGAAGACCCCGATGCAGCCCAGTTCACGCAGGTCGAACTCGCCCAGCGTCCAGTTGCAGGCCACCTGCATCAGCTGCGACTGGATGGTCTCGCCGGCCTGCAGCGCGTCGTCGATGAGCAGGACGAACGGGGTGCCCGGGCGCAGTTGCCGCATGATCAGCTGGCGCAGCACCAGGTCGTTCGTCCGCGGGTCGCGGACCGGGGTGTTGACGAGGAGGTCGTCCGGCGTGAGGTTGGCGGCCGGCACGAACACCAGGGCGGTGTCCGGGTATTTGTCCGGGATGTGGGTGAAGAAGGTGGCGGTCTTGCCGATGCCGTGCTCGCCGAAGATCTGCCCGGTCTGGCCGAGGTCGATCATCGCGTCGATGAACTCCTCGAGCTTGGAGGCGCCCTTCCAGCCCTTCGGCGGCTCGGGGAAGGTCGCGGTGGCCTTCCAGACCGGGCGCGCGGTCCGGCCCCCGGTCTGCGGGGTGTCGGCGGTGATGGTCATGGGTCCTTCCGCAAACAGGAGTTCGGCGGTACGGGTGCGGGATCGGGCTGCGGCACGCGTGCGGGCTGCGGTACGAGGGCGGGCCGCGGTGATCCGCGGCCCGCTCGGGGTCGGGTGTCCGGCTGCCGGTTCAGCGGTCTCCGGTGGTGACGCGGTGGCAGGCCATCGGCGGGTCGTGGCGCTCGGGCCACTCGTCGCCGCCTTCGGTGATGAGCCAGATCCACTTGTCCGGTTCGGCGGGGGTGATCGCGGGGGCGTAGCCGTCGGTGAGCATGAGGACCGCGTCGACGCTCTCGTCGAAGCGGTGCCCGGCCACCGAGAGGCGGCCCTCCACGTAGTCGGCGACCTGCTGGAAGTCGGTCCCGCCGCCGCCGTAGACGCGCTCGCCGGGCTTGAACGGCATGAGCGCGCCGTCGAAGCTCAGCCAGTGCGCCTCGACGCCGTCGGTGTGCCCGACCAGTTCGGTGAGCCACTCGATGACGTGCCCGGGCATCGACCCGGAGGTGTCGTACGCGACCACCACGACCTTCGTGCGCTCCTGGCCGCGCCGGGCGAGCATCGGGTCGTGCCCGAGCGTGGCCAGCAGCGCACCGCGCTTCTTCGGGTAGACCAGGCGCTCGCCGTCGCGCAGCTTGGAGGACAGCACGTCGATCAGCCATTGCTGCCACCAGTCGACTCGGCGGGTCTTCTGGGTCTCGCCGCGCAGGAATCCGGCGCCGAGGTCGCCCCACATCTTGGTGGCCGCATCGGTGGCGCCGTCGGTGCGCTTGAGCAGTTCGAGCAGTTCCTCGCGGGCCAGCCGCATGCCGCGCCGGGCGGACAGCAGGACGCCGCGCAGCACCTCGGACGAGATGCGGGCCACGGTTTCCGGGTCCAGCCCGTCGTTCTCGCCGGTGCCGTCGCCGAGCACCAGGTGCACGCACAGCGGGGGCGGGACCGGCGGGTCCTTCATGCGCTTGAGCTCGGCGTAGACCAGGGCGTCGGTGAGGATGAAGTCGTCGTACGGGAGCGGTTCGAGGCCCTGCTCGTCCAGGTCGGCGACGTACAGTGCATGGATCTTGCGCGGGTCGACGCCGGTCGGCTCCTCGGTGACCTCGCCGGTCTCCGGGTCGGTACGCCGCACCAGGGGCAGCTCGGAGCGGCCCAGGCGCTTCATCGCGACGTGGTTGATGGTGACCTCGGCGGCCAGGGTGAACACCGGGTCGGCGCGCAGTTCGGCGTCCGCGAACAGGTGGCGCTGGATCAGGTGCCGGGCCTCGTGGAACAGCACGAACTTGACGCCGTCCAGGCCGAGCGCGACGAAGAAGTCGGGGTTGTAGAGCAGCAGGCAGGTGCCGTCGCCGGACGCCATGACCGCCGCGGTGTCGATCGCGGTGGTCGGTATCTGGTGGTGGCACTTGGTGTAGAGCCACGAGGCGATGACGCTGGCCTGCATGCCGAAGTCGAGCAGTGCTTGCTCTTTGAGCTCGCGGGCTTTCGCGACGACCTCGTCGTCGGCCGGCTGCCAGGCTTCGAGGGCCCGGCGGTCGGTCAGTTCGACGACCAGGGGCTTAGGGGTTTTGGTCGATCCGTAGGCCATTTCGATCACCTCCCTTCGGACAGGTTCGATGGTTCCAGGCGGAGCTGACAACCGTCCAAGCAATTGACGCGTGGACGGTCCGGTCAGGTTCCGCCGTCTCCCACGGGGCGGGCAGGACGGACGGGCGCGGCACCGGTGCCGGCCGCTGCGGGTGCGGCGGCCGCCGCGGCGACCCCGAGCAGGTCGGGGACGGTACCGGGAAACCCGCCCAGGAGGGCGGCGGCGACCGCCCAGGTGTCCGAGGATCCGGCGCAGTGCCGGGAGATCTCCGCTCCGAGGATCGCACGGAGCCCGGCGAGCCGGTCCGGGAAGGCCCGGCCGAGCAGGAGCACGGACCGCGCCGGGCGGCCCTGCGCGTACAGTTCGGCGGCACTGATCAGGCCTTCGGCGACGCAGTGCAGGGGCCAGGCGCGGCTTTCCTCCAGTGGGCCGACCGCGTTCACCGCGGGGACGGCGGGCAGCCGGCGCAGCGCGGTGAGCGCGGCGGGCCGGGAGCTCTGGGCCAGGGTGGGGGCGGCGTACGCGTCCGGGGCGCCGTGTTCGAGCATCGCAACGGCGACGTCGGGGGGCAGGTCGGGCCGCCGGGCCAGGGCGAAGGCGACCTGCCAGGGGAGTTCGGCGCGGCGGACGGCGGCGGCGACCTCGGCCCAGGGGAGGTCCTCGTCGTCCAGGAGGCCGCCGGTCTGGTCGTGGGCGCCGTGCGCCAGTTCGTGCCGGAGGAGGTCGCGCTCGGTGCGGGCCAGCGTCTCGGCCAGCGCGGTCGATGCGGTCGATGCCGTCGGTGTGGCCGGGTCCGTCGGTGCGGCCGGGTCCGCGGCGGCAGGGGTGTTGCGGATCCGGGTCGCGAGCAGCGGGTCGAGGGGGCCGTGCGGCCTGGCCAGGGCGCGGACGTCGTCGGCGCGGCCCAGTTCCAGCAGGCGCCGGCAGCCGATCACCTGATGGCCGGGGGACAGGCCGGGATCGGCGAGGTGCAGGGCTTCGGAGATCAGGTCGGGGTCGCGGGTCCGGACCGCGAAGCGCAAGTTGCCGATCTTGTCGCCGACCCGGTCGCGCAGTGCGGCGGCCGTGCCGGCGGCGAGCGGGACGGGGGTGCTGCGGCCCGGGGTGTGCGGGCGTCCGGAGGCGATCGCGATCCAGGCCGCGGCGGGGATACCGCGACCGGTCACCAGAGCGGCGTTCAGGTCGGGGTCGTCGCGGCGTACGACCTGGTGCAGGACATTCCCGCGGAACCACTGGCGGTGCAGGAAGAGTTCGGCGAGGGCCGGGCCGGCGCGGTCGAGGAACGCATCGGTCATGGCGTCGGTCGGGCCGTGCGGGACTTCGTAGTGGGCGAACTCGGCGAGGTCGTGCGGGTCCAGGGCGGCGACGATCCCGGGTACCGCAGCCTGGTCGGCGAAGCGCAGCAGGTGGGCGAACGGGGACGAGGAGGATTCGCCGGGGACCGGCCAGGGACGCCGCGGGACTCGCGGGGCGGTCTCGGCAAGTCGGCGGGCGGCAGCCGCGAGTTCGGGGAGTGGGCCGGTGAACTCGTCGTGGAGCAGCTCCAGGAGTGCGCGCCAGACGGCCGGTTCGGCGCCGATGTCCCGGTGTGCGAGGTCGGTCAGCTCGCGGTGGATCTCGGCGAGGTCGTGCGGCCGGATCTCGTTCTCGTACGCCCGCTCGGCGGTTTCCAGAGTGCGCAGCAGGTGGGCCGCGTACGGGGTTTCGCGGACCAGTTCGCGGGCGGTGAAGGTGCCTGCCCGGAGGCCGGCGGCCACGACGTAGCCGGTACCGCCGTCCGGCATGCGGGTCCGGACCAGCGCCAGCGCGGTGGGCAGCGGGCATTCCGGGAGTTCGACCAGCGCGGTGCAGGCGCGTTCGTCGAGGAGGCCGGCGCTGTGCAGCGCGGTCAGTTCCGCCCACGCGTCGGCACCCCACGTGTGGACGGGGAAGGCGGCGAGGCGCCCGCGGGCCCGGCGTCGCGAGCGCGCGCTGTCGCCCGAGGTGCGGGACAGCCACTCGTACAGCTCGCGCGGGGTCTCGGCGGGTGTGCTGCCGCCGGGTCCGCGGATGTGCGCACGTGCGTGCGCGGCGAGTTCGGGGTGCCGGCAGGACAGCGCGGGGCCGAGGACGCGGCGGGAGCGCGGGGTGCCGAGCACCAGGTCGCGCAGCGCGGCGGGCAGCGGATCGGCGTCCAGCATGGTCCGGCGCAGGCCGGCGGTGGTCTGCGGGTGGACGTAGACGAGGGCCTGGGCCGGGCCGTCGGCGACGGCCGCGAGACGGGCGAGGGTGTCGCGGCCCGCAGCAGAGTTGCGGGCCAGGGCGGCGTGTTCGTCCGGCGTCCCGTGGCCGGTGGCCCAAGCGGCCAAGGCCGGGGACGGGGTGCCGCCGTACCGCAGCAGGCCGAGGCGGGTGGCCGTGGACAGGCGGGGCAGCGTGGCGGCGGTGTCCTCGGCGGAGGCGTACGCCAGGAACGCGGCGAGTTCCTGGTCGGCCCGGGTCAACGGGTGACCGCCTCGACGGTGGCGAGGAGTTCGGGGAGGGTGCCGACGAAGTCGGGCATGAGGTGGGCGGTGACGGTCCAGGCCTCCGGATCGTCGCCGAGCGCGGTGTGCAGCAGCTTGGCGATGTGCCGCTCGGCGGCCTCGTTGGCGTGCGGCAGTATCGCCCGGATGTTGTCCAGCGCGTCCAGCATCGTCGTGACGGGATGGGCGAGTTCGACGAACTCCTCGGCGCTGAGCAGCGAGCTGTCGATCGCGTCGAAGTACCAGGCGTTGCGCGGGGTCTGCCAGGTCACCGAGGCCAGGTGCAGCGGATCGCGTATGGCGGTGAGGGCGTACGGCCGCGACCGGCCGCCGAGGGTGCGGGCCAGTTCGGGCAGCGCCTGGCAGGCGGCCAGTCCCAGGGCCTCGGGGCAGCCGGGCTGGGCGGCCAGGCGCGCGAGGGCGGGGGCAGGCAGCGGGTCGCGGGCGTGCGCGGTGACCGCGACCGGCCAGAACTCGGGCGGCAGCGGCTGCCCGGCGAGGCGCGGGTCCTCGCGCATGGCCTCGATCAGCGCGGTGGGGTGCTCGTGGCGGGCGACTTCGGCACGCAGCAGTGCCGATCCGGCGGCGCCGGCCGGGTCGTTCACCCCGTCGTTCGAGCGGTCCGCGGCGTCGAGCGCGGCCTGCACGATCCGGCGCGTCTCCGGGCCGAGTCCGAGGCGCGGGTCGGCCGCCGCGGCCCGTACGCCGTCCGGTCCCTGGCACTCCCACAGGCTCAGGAAGCCGCGCAACGCCCGTGCAGTGCCGAGGCGTTCGCCGAGCTGCCGGAACGCGGCCTGGATCAGCTGCGGATAGTGCCCGTGGACGGCGGTGGCGATGTTCTCCCGTGCCGGGTCGTGGTGGTTGACCAGGAAGCGCCGGGCGGCGGCGCCGAGCGGCACGTTCCGCGGCTGGTCGCGGCGCGTGGCGCGGTGGATCGCCAGCGTGATGTCGGCGCGCTGCGGGGCGATTTCCAGGAGTGCGCCGTTCACGTCGGAGTCGCGCAGCGCCAGCAGCGCCTCGACTCCGGCCCGGCCCAGATCGGCACTCCGGAGGATGCGGCTCCGCATCGCGGGTGCACGGCGCAGCGCGGGCACGATGACGGACGGCGGCAGGTCGGGGGTCTCCAGGAAGGCGATGACCGCGGTCTCCGGGAGCATCCCGATGATCTTCGCGGCGAGCGAGGGGCGGATCCGGGACAGCAGGCCTGCCGGGTTGCCGAAGTCCCAGTCGACGGTGGCCTGGGCGTCACCGGTCGCGTCCGGGGCCGGTGCGGTGGCCGCGGAGGCTCCGGCGCGGGCCAGGGTCCGGGCGTATGCGCAGAGTTCCGGGTAGGTGCCGGGGAAGCGCGGGCCGTGCGTCAGCAGCCATTGCCAGGCCGCCGGGTCGTCACCGGGCAGGAGCTCGGCGGCGTCCGTGAGCACACGGCGTACCGGGCGCAGCCAGTCGCCGTGCTTGACCGCGTACTTCTCCAGCACACGCAGCGCGGACCAGCCGGGTGCCGCCTCGAACATGACGTCGTGCGGCGTCAGGATGCCGCGGAGCAGGGCGTTGGCGAGCGTTCCGGTGGCCAGGCCGCGCCGGCTGACGGTACGCGCCACCACCAGTTCGAGGACGGCCTCGCGCGGGCAGTCGTCGCGGGCGACCAGGCCGGCGGCTATCACGTCGGGCAGCGGCGCCTTGCGGTGCTCGCGGACGATCATGTCCCAGTCGGTGACGGTGACGCCGTCGAGCACGTACCGCGGATCCTTGCCGCGGCCGGAGCGCAGGCGGGCGATCACGCCTTCCGGGTCGACCGGGACGGGCGGTTCGGGCTCGGGGCCGGGTGCGAGCCGGAGCCGTTCGGCGGCCGCATCGCGTGTGGCCGGGTCGGCGTACCGCAGCAGCGGATGGGTGTCGGCGGTCACACGGCCGCCTTCGCGGTGGCGGTGACTTCGGGGAGGGTGGGGAGGACTCCGTGGCCGAGCATGCGGGCGGCCACGACCCAGGCGTCGACCGAGTCGCCGAGCTCGGTGCGCAGGTAGCGCGCCACTTCGCGGGCCAGCGGCGGGTACGACGCCGCGCACTGCACGACCGTGTAGGCCGGACTCGCGGCGAGAAACTCGGCGGTGGTGAGGGTCCCGGCGCGCAGCAGGCGTACGCCGTCGGCCCAGACCACCGGGGTGCCGGGCAGCGCGGCCGTGACGTAGGACCGGTGGAGTTCGCCCAGTCGGCTGTCCGCGACCGGATGCGCGCGCTCCGAGGTGCGTTGCGGGGGGATCTGCTGCAGTGCCAACTCCACGGGGTAGTCGGGGCGTTGCTTGAGGACGTGGCCGATCTGGTCGGACGCGTCGCGGTGCCGGCCGGCGGCCGCGACGGCCCGCCAGTCGAGCCCGGGGTCGGCGAGCGCGGCGACGATGCCCTCGGGGGTCCGCCGGTACGGGATCCCGGTGGCTTCGACCAGAGCCTTGGCCCACTCCAGGTCGCAGGTCTGCAAGGCCTCGGTGAGCGGGGCGATGCTGCCGTGCTGCCGGGCGGCGTCGATCTCCGGCACCGAGGGCAGGCCTTCCAGCGCGGACACGCCGTGCAGTTCGGCCAGCCGGTGCGCGGCACGCAGGGCGGCCCACTGTGCGTACGGGTCGTGCCGGCGGGCCTGGACGACGTGCCGCAGCAGCTCGGCGTCCGGCGAGGCGAGCAGCGGCCACAGGTCCTGATCGCGGTAGGAGCGGAGGAGTTCGGCGCGCAGGCCGTCGTCGATGCCGTCCAGGGACAGGATGTACTGGCGCAGGGCGAAGGGGCAGCGCGGGTTGCGGTAGGCGGCGGAGGCGATGGCCTGGTCCCCGCCGATGACCAACTGCTCGAGCAGGTCCGGGCGCACGTCGGGGTTGCCGGCGAGGACGCGGCGGGCCACGGGTCCGCTGTGCCTGAGGATGTGGCCGGCCAGGTGGTGCGGGATTTCGCGGGTGCCGGCGAGCGGGGCGAGCCGGGCGTCGTCGAGGAATCGGAGTGCGGGGGTGGTGGACTCGGGGCCGGCGATGCCGAGCAGTACCGCGTAGGCCCACGCGGACTGGCCACTCAGGATGGGGAGTTCGTCGGTCGGGGCGGCGTCGTCGGGGCGGGGTGAGGCGGTGAGCAGCTCGGCGGGTGAGCCGGGGAAGGTGGGGAGCGCCGCGTACAGGTCGCGCCAGCTTTCGGGCCGGTCGGCTGTGCCCGAGGCCAGCAAGTGCCGGACAGTCTCGATCGCTTCGGCTTGCGTGGCCACGGCCTCGATGCCGCCGTGGACCAGTGAGGTCAGGGCGAGCCGGGCGGGGCGGCAGGCGTATACCAGCTGCGCCGCGTCGACCGACCCGGCGGCGACGCCTTGCAGCAGCACCTTCTTCGTCAGTTGGTCCTCGCCGAGGTCGGCGCAGACGGCCAGCACCTCGGGGCCCGGGGTGGGCACCATCTGCACGGCGCGCGGGTGGGTTCGCAAGAGCGCGGTGCGCAACTCGGCCGGGCAGCGGGTGTCTTCGAGGAGGGCGACGGCGGCGCCCCAGGGCAGCGGGGTCTCGGCGTGCCGGGCGGCGAGCATCGCCCACGGCGGTACGAGGACGTCGCGGACCAGGGCCCGGCCGTTCGAGGCCTTGCGGGCGCGGGCGAGCTTGGCGCACAGGGCCACGTCGCCGTAGGCCTCGTCCAGGTACTGCCGGATCAGGGCGCGCGGGCGCCTGGCGTGCAACTGCTCGTACGCCTCGGGCGGTGCGCCGGCGGGCAACTCGATCGGGAAGTTCTTGAGGATGTGGCGGAGTTGGGCCGTGCGGCCGGCGTCGTCGAGCGTCACGCAGGCGCGTACCCGGGCCATCGGGCCGCCGTGCGCGCCGCCGGACCGGGTGCCGGCCAGCGCCCAGAACACCAGGTCGGGGTCGGCTGCGGACAGTGCGGCCTGCAGGTCTTCCAGGCCGCCGACGGCGAATATCCGGTCCCGCAGGCTCGGGGCGAGCGGTACCGGGGTCTCGGTGGCGGCCGGGTCCGCGGCCGGGTCGGTGTGCGGGGCCGGATGCGGTGCGTGGCGCTGCTGGCCGAGGACGGCCTGGCGGAGCGCGGGCCAGCCGGACTGCCGGAACAGGACCTCGTTGGTCTCCGGGTCGTCCCGCTCCAGCAAGCGGAGCAGCGTGCCGGGGTCGGGCGCGGTGCCCTTGCCGGTGCGCGCGGTGGCCGCGGCGCCGTGGAACGTGCCGATGACCCGCTGCGCGTCGCCGTGCCGCAGGGCGTCCTCCAGCACCGCGGGTGGCAGCGGCTCCGCGGCTGCGTGCGGCTGCGGAGCAGGTGTCTCGAGGCGGGCCAGGATGTCCGCGCCGAGTGCCCGGCCGGCGTGCCACAGCAGGTTCGTCGTCGCATCGGTCACGCGCCCGGCCCCCTTCCGGAAATCGTCGATGTCTGCGCCCGCGCTGCCTGTGCCCGGGCTGCGCGGGGACACATTGTGGCCTGCGGTCGGCGCGCGGGCAGCAGGGTTTTCCGGTCGGCGTGCGCTGCGGGGCGGACCGATCGGGCGGGTCGGGCGGGAACAGCGGGGACAGTGGGGCTCATGGGGCCGCGGCCGTGAGGGCTTCGGAGGACGTGTCCCCGGGTGAGCCGCCGGTCCCGGTGGCGGCGCGGACTGCGGCGACCTGGTCTTCGGCGGTGCGGCTCAGCCCGGACCGGTGGGCGGCGTCGCAGGCGGCTTCGCCGAGCGTGGCGCGCGCGGCCGCGGCGGCCCGGTCGGCGTCCTCGCGTTCGCCTGCGGGGAGCGGGCTGCCCACGGAGGCGCGGAGGGCCTCGGCGGTGCCCAGCAGAGAGGCGGCCTGGGCCGCGGCTTCGGCGTCGCCCGCCGTGCCTGCGGCGGCGCGGGCACCTGCGAGGCCTTCCAGGGCGTACGCGACCGCGCGCGGGTCGCCGGTGCGCTCGGCGGCGGCGTGGCCTTCCAGGTGCAAGGCCAGGGCCGCGGCGGCATCGCCCTGCTGCTCGGCGACCAGGCCCAGTTGGGCCAGCACGAGTGCCTCGCCGGCCGCGACGCCCCGGCTCCGGTTCCAGGCCACCCACGGGGTCAGCAGGTCGCGGGCCAGGTCCAGGTCGCCGCGGCGCCGGGCGCCGATCGCCAGGCCCGTCGCGGCGAACTGCTCGGCCGGCTTGTGGGATTGGCCGCGGGCCAGGTCCAGGGCCCGGGCGTGGAAGTCGTCGGCCTGCCCGATGTCCCCGGAAAGCAGGGCCGTCCGGCCCAGCCGGGCGAGCCGGAAGGAGACGTCGACCCACAGGTGGAGGTCTTCGGCGCTGCGTACCGCCTGGCGGTGGAGGCGGGCGGCCTCGGTGTAGTCGCCGCCGATCTCGGCGAGGATGCCGAGCTGCTCGGTGGCGCGCAAATGCCCCCAGCGGTCGCCGAGTTCCGCGAACAGGTCGGCAGCGGCGGCGGCGTTCGCGCGCAGCGCGGGCAGGTCGCCGTCGTAGATCGCCTTCGAAGCGCGGGTGCCGTACGTCGCCGCCTCGCCCCAGCGGTCGCCGTTCGCCTTGAACGCGGAGAGCAGCCGGTCGAGTTCGGGGGCGACGTCGGCGGTGCTGCCGAAGCCGACCCGGGCGAAGGCGAGCATCCAGGCGGCCCGCGGCGCGGCGTCCGGGACGACGGTGCCGCTACCGGTTCCGTCGCCGCGCAGCAGGCCGAACGCGGCGCGCCGGGCCTGCGCGTCGGCGCGGCCGGGGAGCGTCGGGGCGGCGGCGGTGAGGGCCGCGTCCAGGGACCGGCAGGCTTCGGCGAGGCGTCCGCGCAGCATCCAGTACCAGGAGAGGGCATTGGCCAAGCGCAGGGCTTCGGCGGCGGGGGCCTGCGTGGCATGGGCTTCTTCGGCATGGGCCTCGGCGTTCGCGGGGGCGGTGCCGGATTCGAGGGCGGCGCGCAGGTTGGCGGCGTCGTCGTCCAGCCGGGACAGCCACGTGCGTTGCTCGCGGGTGACCAGGTGGGGTTCGGCGCGCTCGGCGAACGCGGTGAAGCAGGCGCGGTGCCGGGCGGTGGACTCGGCGGTCTCGCCGGCCTCGGCGAGGCGCTCGCGGCCGTACGCGGCGACCGATTCGAGGAGCCGGTAGCGCGGGCCTGCGGCGCCTTGGACGACGGTGACGAGGGAGCGGTCGGCGAGGCGCGTCACGATGTCCAGGACGTCGGGTGCGTCCGGAGCGAACTGCCAATATGCGTCGTTCGGTTCGCTGTGGGGCCGGGGGCCGCATACGGCTTCGGCGGCGGCCAGTGTGCAGCCGTTGCGGAACACCGCCAGGCGGCGCAGCACCGCGCGCTCGGGGGCGGTCAGCGGTTCCCAGCTCCAGTCGATCATCGCGCGGAGCGTGCGCTGCCGGGACGGTGCGTCGCGGCGGCCGGCGGCCAGGACCCGGAAGCGGTCGTCGAGCCGGTCGGCCAGCCCGGCGACGCCCAGCACGCGGACGCGTGCGGCGGCCAGTTCGACGGCCAGCGGCAGGTTGTCCAGGCGGCGGCAGATCGCTGCGGCGGTCTCCGCGTCGCCGGGGCCGAGCGTGAACCCGGGCGCGGCGGCTGCGGCCCGCTCGGTGAACAGGCGTACCGCATCGGCCTCGTCGAGCGGGGCGACGGCCTCGATCTCCTCGCCCGCGACGGCGAGCGGCTCCTGGCTCGTGCACAGGATGCGGACGCCGTGGGTCGCGCGCAGCAGTCGGGCGGTGAGGGCGGCGGCCTCGTCGACGACGTGCTCGCAGTTGTCGAGGACGAGGAGCAGGCGCCGCGATGCCAGGGCGGCGGCCAGGCGCTCCGTCGCGCTGCTGCGGTCGGCCGCCTCGTCGCGGAGGCCGAGCGCGGCGGCGATCGCGGCGGCCACCGGCGCGTCGGCGCCCGCGCGTTCGGCGGCCAGTTCGACCAGGTGGACGCCGTCCGGGAAGGGGTCTTCGGCGCCGGTCGGATGGTCGGCCAGCCGACGCGCGGCGGCCAGCGCCAGGCTGGTCTTGCCCACGCCCCCGGGGCCGGTCAGCGTCAGCAGCCGGGTGCCGGCGAGCCGCGCGCAGACGCGGTCGGTCTGCTCGTCGCGTCCGATGGGCTCGGCGGTCCGGGCGGGGAGGTTGGTGCGCGGCCGGGGCACGGGCGGGGCAGCCGGGCTTGACGCCGCGGGGGCGGCTTCGGCGGTCGGCGTGCTTGCTGCGGTCGTCCGGGGAAGTGCGGCCAGATCCGGGTCCTGCCGCAGGATGGCCTGGTGGAGTGCGGTGATCTCGGGCCCGGGGTCGAGTCCGAGGTCGTCCGCGAGGCGGGTGCGCAGGTCCTGGAAGGCGGCGAGCGCCTCGCTCGGGCGCCCGGCCCGGTAGAGCGCCTGCATGTGCGCGGCGCGCAGGCGTTCGCGCAGGGGGTGCTCGGCGGCCAGGTCGGCCAGTTCGCCGGCGACGAGGCCGTGCTCGCCGCGGGCGAGGCGCAGCTCGGCGAGATCCTCCTGCGCGGTCAGGCGCTGCTCGGCGAGCTTGGCGGCGGCGGCGCGGGCGAAATCGGCGTCCTGGAAATCGGCGAAGGCCGGTCCGCGCCACAGCGCCAGAGCGTCCACGAGGAGGCCGATACGGGTTCCCGGGTCGGACTCGTACCGGGCCCGGCCGAGCAGCGCGGTGAAGCGGGCCGCGTCGACGGCGTCGTCCTCGGCCTGCAGGCGGTAGCCCGCGGGCAGCCGGGCGACCAGGCCGCGGGCGCCCGGCTCGGCGCCGTCCAGGGCCCGGCGCAGCTGGGAGATCTTCGTCTGGAGGGTGTTGGCCGGATTGCCGGGGACGGTGTCGCCCCAGAGGTCCTCGACCAGCCGGTCGGCGGAGACGGGGCTGCCGTGGTGCACGAGGAGATCGGCGAGCAGCGCGCGCACTTTGGCGCCGGGGACGGCCACCGGGACACCGGCGTCCGTGTGTACCGCCACGGGTCCCAGCACGTCGAATCGCATGCCGCCCACGCTAACCCGCAGGTGATGCGGGGCCGGACGGGGAGTGGCAGGGATGGGGGAGGCGGCGTTGTGCGCGGGGCGTGCGAGAACCGTCGGGAAACCGTCAGGGGCCCTCGGCATCGTTCAGGTCGTCGGCAGGGAAGCCCGCCGCCCGACCGCCCGACCGAAGCCGAGGAGCCTGCCATGACGAACACTGCCGCCCCCATCACCACCGCCCACCTCCCCGCCACCTCCGCGGAGATCCGCCTCGCCGCCCGCCCCCTCGGCGAGCCCACAGCCGATGCTTTCGAGCTGGTCCGCGCGGCGATCCCCGAGCTCGGTGCCGGGCAGGTACTGGTGCGCAACACCTGGATGTCCGTCGACCCCTACATGCGCGGCCGCATGGACGACGTGCCGTCCTACCTGCCGCCCTTCGCACTCGGCACCGCCCTGGACGGCAGCGCGGTCGGCGAAGTGGTCGCCTCCCGGGACGCCTCGCTGCCGGTCGGCACGACCGTCGCGCACTTCCTCGGGTGGCGCGAGTACGCCGTGGTCGACGCCGCCGCGGCGACCGTCGTCGACACCGCCCTCGCCCCCGCCGAGGCCTACCTCGGCGCCCTGGGCACCACCGGCCTGACCGCCTACGCCGCCCTCACCAAGGCCGCACCGGTCCAGGAAGGCGACGTCGTCTTCATCTCCGCCGCGGCCGGCGCCGTCGGCAGCGTCGCCGGGCAGATCGCGCACCGCCTCGGTGCCCGCACCGTCATCGGATCCGCGGGCGGCCCGGCGAAGGGCGCCCGGCTCGTCGCGGCCTTCGGCTACGACGCGGCCATCGACTACCGGGCCGGCGACCTCGAAGGGCAACTGGCCGCAGCCGCACCCGACGGCATCGACGTCTACGTCGACAACGTGGGCGGCGACCACCTCCGCGCCGCCATCGAATCCCTCCGCCCGGGCGGCCGCATCGCCATGGTCGGCGCGATCAGCGCCTACAACGCCACCGCCCCCGTACCGGGCCCGGACAACCTCTTCCAGGCCGCCGCCAAGGAACTCACCCTGCGCGGCATCCTGGTCAGCAGCTACTTCCCGCTGTTCCCGGAGTGGATCGGCAAGGCGGCCGGATGGCTCGCGGACGGCACACTGCGCAGCGAGCACACCGTCGTGGACGGGATCGAGAACGCGCCCGAGGCGTTCCTCGGCATGATGCGCGGCGCCAACACCGGCAAGATGCTCGTCCGGATCGGGGCGTGACCGGCCATGACCGCCACCGACGAAGCCAAGACCGGCCGGGTGCTCCTGGTCGTCGCCCACCCGCGGACCGACGCCCTCACCGCCGCCGTCGCCCGGCAGACCGCCGAGCGCCTGGCCGCCGCGGGTCACGAGGTCGACGTACTGGACCTGTACGCCGAGGACTTCGACCCGCGCCTCGGCCCCGAGGACGAGCCCGACTGGAGCGACCGCGACAAGCGGTACTCCGCCGAAGTCCGCTCCCACCAAAGGCGCATCGACGCCGCGGACACCATCGTCGCGGTCTTCCCCGTGTGGTGGTTCGGACTGCCCGCGGTGCTCAAAGGCTGGGTGGACCGGGTGTGGGGATACGGCTTCGCGTACGGCCGCAGCAGGCCCCGCCTGGGCCGCAAGCGGATGCTCTGGGTGGGCCTCGCCGGCTACGACCGGGACCACTTCGCCGCCAAGGGCTGGGACGACGTCCTCGACCGCACCTTGCGGGTCGGCATCTCGGAATTCTGCGGCATCCGGGACGCCGCGGTGCGGCTGATCCACGACACGCAGGCCTCCGGACCCCGCGTCCTGGCCGAAGCGGACGTGGCAGTAGCGGAGTTCATGGGGATCACCGCAGCCGTGTGAGCCGGCAGGCCCGCGGGCCGGCCCTCGGGAGGAGCTTCCCAGGGCCGGCCGCAGTCCAAAATCTCTACACCTGTAGGGGGGAATGGCTAGGGTGTGGCCGTGACCACCGGCAAAGGCGCTCGCCTGGACCTCATCGGCGACACCGCCGTCCACCTGCTCGTCGAACGCGGCATGCGCGGACTCACGCACCGCGCCGTCGACGAGGCAGCCGGGCTCCCGTCCGGGTCGACGTCCTACTACGCCCGCACCCGCGCCGCGCTGCTCGAAGTGGCTCTGGCCCGCATGACCATGCGGGAAGCCGGCGAATTCGCGGACGCCATGGGCTCGGACGCGGCCGAAGCGGCCGGCATCCAGCCTCCGGCCGGCGGCCCGGCGGGTGGGCCGGCCGCCTCGCCGTCGGACCTCGCCGCACTGCTGCCCAGCGACCCCGATGCCGTCGTGGACCTGCTCGCCGGCATCGTCGACGCGGCCATCCGCGACGGGCGCGACCAGAAGATCGCCCGCTACGAACTCGCCCTGGAAGCGACCCGCCGCGCCGAACTCCGCGGCGCCTACGACGAAGCCGGGCGGGCCTTCCGCGAAGCAGCAGTGGGCCTGCTCGCCGCGATGGGCGCCCAGGACCCCGTCCGGCAGGGCCGCTCCCTGGTCGCCTGGTGCGAGGGCATGATGTTCGACGCCATCGCCGGATCAGGCTGGTCGGCACCCCCGTCCCGCGCCGATATCGCGGCCGGCATGCGGGAGTTGCTCGCCGGGATTCTGAAGTCCGGCTGACCGCAAAGGCGGTCGGTGCCACGCCCGTGCCGCCGGCCCCGCGCGCGCCCGGGTACGGCAGGGCCCGCTCGCCGCAGGGTTCAGGCCGGGGTCTGCGGGCCCGGGACCAGGACCACGCCCGTGTATTCGGTCGGTTCCGTCCCGCGGTTGGCGTACGCGTGCGGGCGGTCGCCCGCCATCCGCAGGGCGTGCCCGGCCGGGACGACCGCCTCGCGGTCGCCGACCGTGACGGTCAGCGTGCCGCGCAGGACGTGCAGCAGTTCGACGGTGCCGGCCATGTGCGCCTCGCTGCGGTGCAGTTCGCCCGGCGCCAGCCGCCAATGCCACAGCTCGGCACCGGCCGGTCGGGACACCCCGGTCAGCAGCGTCCCGGCGCCGCCGCCCTCGCCGGTCCACAGCACCGAATGGCCGTCCGGGCCGACGGCTTGGAGAAGCGGCTGCTCGGGCGCGCTGAGCAGGGTGGTCAGCGGCTCGCCGAACGCATCGCAGAGCCGGACCAGCGTGGCCAGGTTGGGATTCGACCGGCCGTTCTCGAGCGACACCAGGACGCCCTTGCTGACCTGGGCGCGGGCGGAGAGCGTGTCGAGGCTCCAGCCCCGGTCGCGGCGCAGCGCGCGCACCCGGGCCGCGACCGCCTCGACGACCGCCTTGTCGTCCATGTCCGTGCCCCGCCTGTCCTGAGGTGTGCCGGCCGGTCCGCATCCGAAACGGTCGGCGGTGTGATCGGTCGGTCGATGGTACCGTGAAGTTCATCAAACCGACCGACGAAGGGTTCCCGCATGCCCGCGCCCGCTTTCGACCTCGCGCAGATCGCCGCCGACGTCCAGGTGGACCCGGCCGTGCGCGCCCTGCGCCCGGACTTCGCGGTGCTGGTCGTGGCCGCCGACAACCTGCCCGCGGGACCGACCGACGCCTGGTCGCGCGGCCTGCTGAAGTCCGCCGCCGACGGAGCCGCGGACCTCGACGTCGCGGCCGACCCGCACATCGCCGCCTGGCGCGAGGCGTACACCGCCTTCGGCGCCAAGCCCAGCCGGACGCGCAACAGCGCGGAGGCCCTCATCCGCCGCGCCGCCGCCGGACTGCCCGAGGTCAACCGCATCGTCGACCTCTACAACGCGGTCAGCGTGGCGCACCGGCTGCCCATCGGTGGCGAGGACTTGGCCGGTTACACCGGTGCTGCACGCCTCGTCCGGGCCGACGGCACCGAGGACTTCGAGACGGTCGCCGACGGCGCTCCGGCCATCGAGCACCCCGCCCTCGGCGAAGTCGTCTGGCGCGACGACCTCGGCGTCACCTGCCGGCGCTGGAACCACCGGCAGTGCACCCGGACCCGCATCACGGAGACCACGTCGGCGGCGCTCTTCCTCTTCGAACGCCTGGCGCCCATGCCGCTGGACGCCCTGCACGCCGCCGCGGACGAACTGGTCGGCCACTTGAAGGAGCAGGCGCCTGAACTGCGCACTGCGGTCCGCCTGATCGACTGACGGGGCTTGCGGACTGCCAGGCTGCCGGACGAACAAGCCTGATACGCGAATGCGGAACGGCCCGGCGGACTCGGGGAGCCCGCCCCGCCGCCTACTTGGCGCGGTCGGCCAAGGCGTACGACGCCGCCGCGACAGTCCCGGCGACCGTGAACACCGCAGGCCATGCGCCGATCTTCTTCGCCAGCGGGTGCGAGACCCCGAATGCCAGCGTGTACAGGCCGGTCAGCGCCGCGGCGGTGGGCATGCCGGCCCGGCCCGCCCAGTCCTTCGCGGCGACCGCGCCCGCACCGGCGAGCACCACGCCGCCCAGCGGGCGCTTCTTCGTGTAGCGGGCGGTTGCGTAGCCGCCGATCAGGCCTGCGGCGGCGACGGCGGAAGCGGGGATACGGGCCATGGGACGCAACGCTCCTTCGATCCGGCGGCCCGAACGGCCGCACGAGGTACGCCTCGAACGTACCTTCCGCGCTGCGGTGGCATCACCGGCGCACCGGACCGCCCGCCGGGAGCCGGTTGCGACGCCCGGCGCCGGAGTGGCGTCGTTGGTGCCATCATTAGTGCCACCGGCGCCGCTGGTGGCATCACGACAGGCGCGAGCCGCCCGAAGCATGCGCACTCTGGGCTTCCTCTCACTGGTATCTGTGCAGCTCAAGGCCCATGCATGGGCACTGACACCGCATTGCTGCCATCTGGCTGTTGTAGTGGCGCCAAGATGGTGCCATGATGGCGTCATGGACCTCACGCCCTATGTCGACAACTTGCGGCACGAGCTTGCGGTCGCTGCCGAGGCTCGGGGAGAGGACGCCCGTGCGCTCGCCGAGCGGCTGCTCGCCCCCCTCGAGGCCTCGATCCGGCTCACTCTGCTGGACGCCCTTTCCGCGGCCGCCGACGAGATCACCCGGGACCTCGCGCCCGGCTCGGTCGAGGTGCGGCTGCGCGGACTGCACCCCGCCTTCGTCGTCACCGCGCCCCCGGCCGGCGGCGCCGCCGACTTCAGCGGTGCCGACGCCGAGCCTGCGCAGACCCCGCCTGCGCCCCCGTTCCCGCCCGGTGCCGAGTACGACGAAGGCGGCACCGCGCGCATCAACTTCCGTATACCCGCCGCCCTCAAGACCCGCGTCGAGGACGCCGCAGCCCGCGAAGCCCTGTCCGTCAACGCCTGGCTCGTGCGCGCCACCGGATTCGCCGTCGACGCCGCCTCCCGCGCGCACCGCACCGAAGGCCGCCGCGGTGCCGACCGCTACACGGGCTGGGTCCGCTGACCGCAGCACGACCCGGGCTCCCAGGTCCCCACTCGAACTCCCATGCCCCCGCCGGTAATCCGGCGCTACCCGGCCTCGGCCGAAGGACGGATTCGCCATGCCCGAAAACGCACGTGCCGGCCTTTCCGCCGCCCGCACCTCCGGCCAGGGCGGCCGCACACCGGTCCGCAGTACCGTCGACGGCACCGAACTGCGCGTCATGCGTTCGGCGTTGCGGTCCTTGCTCGGCCCCAACGGCGCGGTACGCGCCTCGGTCGGGGCCGGTGCGCTCGGTCCGTTTCCCGGCTGACCTTCTGCCGACCTCCCATCCACCGATCCGAACGGCTTTTCAGCCCACCGCACTTCCGCCCGGCGGCGCCCCGTGCCCACACTTCAAGAAGGACTCGAGCGGGTTGGGGGCGGGTATGGCCGTCGTTCGCGGACCCGGCGCTCCGGGTGGTCCAAACGGCCCAAGCGGTCCAAGCGGTCCGGGTAGCCCGGGCGGTCCGGCCGGGCCAGGCGGCCCGCGGGCGCCGGGAAGCCCCGCACAAGGACTGACCGCGCTCGCCGGCGGCGTGGCCGTCCTGGTGGCCGTGGCGTTCCGGCTCTGGGGGTGGCCCTACGCCCTCGGCGTCGGGCTTGCAGGTGCGGCGAGCGCCGTCGGCTGGGTGCTGTGGCGGGCCGACCGCGTGGCGCGCCGGGCCGATGCCGAGTGGCGGGCCGCGGATGCGCTGGCCGCGGGCCGCCGCACTCTCGACGACCTCGACGCGATGACCGGGCGGCAGTTCGAGGAGCACATCGCCGCGCTGTGCCGGCGGGACGGCTGCACCCAGGTCCGGCGGGTCGGCGGCTCGGGGGACAACGGCGCCGACGTCCGCGGCCGGCTGCCGGACGGCCGCAGCATGGTCGTGCAGTGCAAGCGCTACACCCCGACGAGCAGCATCCCGGCCCGTGATCTGCGCGATCTCCGCGGCGCCCAGGCGCACTTCGGCGCCGACGTCGCCATCTTCGTCACCACCACGCGCTTCACCCGCCCGTCCACGGAGTTCGCCGCGAAGAACGGCATCTGGGCCATCCACCGCGACTTCCTCGGCCTGTGGAACAGCGGCACCCGCCTGTCCGCGCTGGCCGAACTCAACGGGACCGGCCAGGGCGACGCCCGGCACCGCCGCCGCTGGCGCGACACGTACGGCGACGGCTGAGCCGGACCGGGGCGGCGGGTGTCGGACGCGTCAGTCCGCCTCCGGCGCGAAGACGCCGGCTGCCGCCGCCGTGGCGGCCGCATCCGCGTAGCGGTCCGCGAGTGCCTCGTCGACCGCTTCCCCGGTGACGAACAGCCGGTAGTACAAAGGCGCGACGGCGCAGCGCACCACATCGGTCCCGTCGGTGCCCGCCGGGACGTCCCCGCGGTCCGCGGCCCGGTTCACGATCACCGCGGCCTGGGCATGCCGCGCGGCGAGGTACGCGTGCAGCGCCCGTCCCGCGTCCGGGTCGTGCAGCGCGGCCGCGGTCAGCGACCGGGCCACCGGTCCGCTGCCCGGATCGGTGAAGCCCGCGACCACTTGCCGGGCCACCGCGCGCAGGTCGGCACGGAGGCTTCCGGTGTCGGGCACCGGCCACGGCTCGGCCGACGCGACGTCGAGCGCGTCCGCGGCCAGCGCGGCCGGGGTGCCCCAGCGCCGGTACAGCGTCGTCTTGTGCACGCCGGACCGGGCCGCGACGCCCTCCACGGTCAGCCCGGCGAAGCCCTTGTCGGCCAGTTCGGCGAGCGTGGCCGCGCGCACGGCCTCGCGGGTGCGCGCCGTGCGACCGCCCGGGCGGACGCTCCCGGGAGTGCCCGGTGCCGCGTCCTGCGGGCCGCCGGGCGCGGTCAAAAGCAACCCAGTTGCATTAGTGCCTCCTGCATGTGATGCTCATCTTAACGCGAAGAAGTTGCATTAGTAGCATCCGAGTCGTCCACTGCACGAAGGACGTGAAGGAGCCACCGTATGAATACCGTCCAGGAATACCGCGTCTCTTCGGCGGACGCCGGACCGTACGCCGTCACCGCAGGCCCCGACGGTGCGATGTGGTTCACGCTCGTCCACGCAGGCCGGATCGGCCGCATCGCCCCGGACGCCGGGCCGGTCGAGTTCGCCTTGGACCGCGCCGACACCGGACCCACTGTCATCACCCCCGGCCCGGACGGCGCCCTGTGGTTCACCGAGTACCGCGGCCACCGCATCGGCCGCATCACCACCTCGGGCGACGCCGTGCATTACGCGCTGCCGCCCGACCTGGCCGGGCCGTTCGGCATCGCCGCGGGCCCGGACGGCGCGCTGTGGTTCACCGCCACCGCGACCTCGCGCGTAGGCCGCATCACCGTCGACGGCGAGATCAGCGGCTATGCGCTGCCCGTCGAAGGGGCTTTCCCCTCGGCGATCACCGCCGGGCCGGACGGGGCGATGTGGCTTACCCTCAACGCCGCCGACGCCGTGGCCCGCATCGCCCTCGACGGCACCGTGTCCCTCCACAAGTTGCCGACCGCGGGTGCCGCGCCCGTCGGTATCACCGCGGGGTCGGACGGCGCTCTGTGGTTCACCGAGATCGGCGCAGGAGCCGTCGGACGCGTCACGGTCGACGGCCGGATCGCCGAATTCCCGCTCGCGGACCGCGCCGCCCGCCCGCACGCGATCGCCCCGGGTCCGGACGGCGCCCTGTGGTTCTCCGAATGGGCCGGCAACCGGATCGGCCGCATGGCCGTCGACGGGGAGCAGTCGGAGCCCTGTCCGCTGCCGACCCCCGGCTCCGAACCGCACGGTCTGGCCGTGGGTCCGGACGGGGCGGTGTGGGTCGCCTTGGAAATCGGCGCGCTGGCCCGCGTGGTGTGATCTGCCCGGTCCGGATGCGCGCCGCACGCGGAACCAGCCTGCACCCGATCGTAGTTCAGGCGTTGATCGGCCGATCGGAGTCGCGCAGCGACCGCGCGGTCCGCGCGTCGAGCGCGGCCAGCACCTCCGCACACACCGCAAGAGCCGTCTCGGCCGGCGTGCGGGCGCCCAGGTCCAGGCCGAGCGGGCCGTGCACCGAGGCGATCTGCTCCGCGGACAGGCCTGCCGCGGCCAGGCCCTCCGCGCGGCGCGCGGTCGTGCGCCGCGAGCCCAGCGCGCCGACGTACGGAAGCCCGGCGCGCAGCGCGGCACCGATCACCGGGACGTCCACGGCGGTGTCGTGGCTCAGCATCGCCAGGCAACCGCCGTCCGCGTGGTCCGCCACGAACTCCAGCGCCGCCGAAGCTTCCTGCGTGGTCGTCGCGGACCAGCCGAGAAGGCGGGCCTGGGCCGTCAGCAGGGCGGCCAGTTCGCCGCCGCCGACGATCAGCAGGTGCGGCACCGGCGGCACGACCTCGATCAGCGTGAGGCCGGTGTCGGTGTAGCGGACGTCGCGGCCCGACCGGTGCCGGCGCAGCAGTGCGGCCGCCTGGTCCACCGCCGCGGCGTCCCCGTGGTCTCCGGCACGGACTGTGCCGTCCGCGGCGACCACGATCGACGTGGTCCGCGCGTCTTCCTCCGCAAGCCCGGTGACGAGTGCCGCGCCCTTGCCGTCGGCCAGCAGCGACCACCACTGCGCGGGCACCGAGTCCAGCGGCTGCAGCAGGACCTCGGCCTGGCCGCCGCAGGTGAGCCCGGCGTCCGAGGCGCCTTGGCCGTGGATCGCGACCGGGACCACGCGCGAGATTCCCGAGGCCGGGAGGAGGGCCGCCTCGGCGGCCAGGTGCGCGTCGAACGCGCCCTGGTAGAGGGTCCCTTCGACGGTTCCGCCGGGCGCCAGGAGCAGCGCGTCGTGCGGGTGCCGCGGGCCGAAGCCCTGCTCGGTGACCGGTCTGGCCAGCACCGCGGCCCGGCCTTCGGAGATCCACCGCAGCGCGGTTGCCGCCAGTTCCCGCATCGTCGACGCCCCTTTCCGAGCCCGCTTTCGGACACCAGTGTCCGGTATGCGGCGGTGCCCCCCGGGGATGTCCCGGCGGGCACCGCGTGGTGGTCACAGCCTTCCTGCTGTCCGTCGTCCTTGCCTAGGTCTCGCCCTGGAATGAGGTGGATCATCCAGTTCCGGCGCCGACCCGGTCGCCTGCCGCTGTGCGATCGGACGTCGCGGGCCTGCGCACCGGCTGCCAGATCGTGTTGCGGAGGTCGGTGCCGCGGACCAGCTGGATGCGCCACGGCTCGATGCGCAGCACGTGGTACGACGGGTCGTCGGGCCCGCCGCGCCAGTAGCGGGCCGGGTCGTAGCCCACCCCCGGCGGGCCGCCTTGCACGTACCGGTCCCAGGCGCGGTGCCGGCTCTCGTCGTCCTCGGCCCAGGTGGAGACGCTGTCCACAAAGGCCGCGTTCTGCCGGGGGCTCCAGTACGAGTACGTGGTGTGCGGGTTGTTCGCGAGGTGCGCGGCCTTGACCGGGGTCTTGTAGACGGCGAGCCAGCCGAGCGGCAGGCCGTCCTGGATCTCCCAGACCGGGAAGAGCACCCGGGCCCGCGGGCGGCTCTTGGCGTCGACGGTGATCATCGTGGCGTACTTGATCTCGCGGACGTAGCCGAAGAAGTCGTCGCGGATGTCGGCGAAGTCGGCGGTCTTGCGGGTCATCACGGCCTCCTGGGCAAGTAAGGGAAGGTCAGCTGCCGACGGAAGCGTCGGCACGCGCGGTGCGGTCGGCCGGGCCGGCGAGCCCGTCCGGAGCGGCCGGGGCACCGGCGGTCTTCGCGGACCGCAGGCCGGTCGCGGTCACCGCAGCGGCGACCAGCATCGCCACGAACGGCACGATGAGCGCGGCCCGGTAGCCGTCCAGCAGCCCGCCCGGACCGGCGCCGGTGGCCGCGATGTTCACCGCGGTCGCGGTCGACAGGCCGAGTGCGGCACCGAACTGGAGCGATGTGTAAAGGAGTCCGCCGGCCAGG
This sequence comes from Yinghuangia soli, assembly GCF_021502675.1. Lineage (GTDB taxonomy): Bacteria > Actinomycetota > Actinomycetes > Streptomycetales > Streptomycetaceae > Yinghuangia > Yinghuangia soli. The sequence continues at coordinate 45,313 of NZ_JAKFHA010000040.1, read as the reverse complement.
CCCTGCTCCTCCTCGGCGATGCCGTCGGTCGCGGCGATCGTCAGCGGCCCGTAGACCATCGCGAACGCCAGGCCGACCAGGATCAGGCCGGGCAGCATGACCAGGTACGACCAGTCGGCGCCGAGCGGCAGGAACGTCCCGTACGCGACGGCGGCGGTCAGCAGGCCGACGAAGACGACCTTGGTGTTGCCGAACCGGTCCACGAGCTTCGGGGTCAGCGTGGGCGACAGGATCGCGTCCAGGCCGATGACCACCATCGCGAGGCTGGTCTCCAGCGTCGACCAGTTCCGCAGCTCCTGCAGATACAGCACCACGATGAACTGGAAGCCGAAGAAGCCGCCGGAGAAGAGCAGTCCGGAGATGTTGGCGCGGAGCAGGTTGCCGTTGCGCAGCACACCGAGCCGGACCAGCGGATCGGCCGCCCGGCGTTCCACCGCGGCGAACACCGCGAGCAGGACCAGGCCGCCGCCGACGGTGGCCGCGGTGGCCCACGCCGAGGCGTGCGCGGCGCGCTCGACGCCCAGCACGATCAGGATGATGGCGGCGGTGACGGTCAGGCCGCCCAGCAGGTCGAAGCTCTGGCCGCTGCGCTCCGGGGCCGCGGCCTTGGGCAGCAGGATCAGCGCCGCGGCCAGGATGATCGCGGAGAGCACCACGGGCGCGAAGAACACCCAGCGCCAGCCTGCCGAGGTCAGCAGGCCGCCGACCACCAGGCCGATCGAGAAACCGCCGGCCGCGGTGCCGGAGTAGATGAGCAGCGCCTTGTTGCGCCGCGGGCCCTCCGGGAAGCTCGTGGTGATGATCGACAGGCCCGCCGGGGTCATGAAGGCGGCCGCGACACCGGTCACGAAGCGCGCCACGATCAGCATCCAGCCCTCGGTGGCGAATCCGCCGAGGCCGGAGAACGCCAGGAACACCGCGAGCCAGAAGACGAACATCCGGCGGCGGCCGAAGAGGTCCGCGGCGCGGCCGCCGAGCAGCATGAAACCGCCGTAGCCGAGCACGTACGCGCTCATGACCCACTGCAGTTCGCCGGTGGACATCGCCAGGTCCTCGCGGATGGCCGGCAGTGCCACGTTGAGCATCGCTACGTCGATGCCCTCCAGGAAGATCGCGCCGGCCAGCACCAGGAGCACGCCCCAGCCGCGGGCTCCCAGGGATTCGGGGCGCTCGGTTCGCGCCGACAGTCCAGTACTCATGGTCATCGCCTCGTCGGTTCCCGTGGTCGTTGTGTCTTCAACAACCCTGGCGCGGGGGTACCGGCGGAACAACGCCGAAGAATTCACCGTTCGTGCAGTCTGGCTGGACGATCCGGCCGGCCGGCGCGGCACGCGCGAAGCGGACGGGAGCACGACCATGGAACGCGACGAGCTGGAGGCCTTCCTCATCCTCGCCGAAGAATTGCACTTCGGCCGGACCGCGGACCGCATGCGGCTCTCCCGCTCCCGGATCAGCCAGCTCGTGCAGCGCATGGAACGCCTGGTCGGCGCGCCCCTGTTCGTGCGCACCAGCCGCCGCGTCGGGCTCACCGCGGTAGGCCGCCAACTGCACGCCGACCTCGCGCCGCTGCACCGGGCCATGGAGGACGCCGTCGATCGGGCCCGGGCCACCGCGCGCGGCATCGACGCGGTGCTGCACGTCGGGTTCTCCACACCGCTGGCCGGCGAGATCGTGCTGGCCACCGCCGAGGCGCTGCGCGGCACGCATCCCGGGCTCGCGGTGGAGATCTGCGAGGTGCCGCTGACCGATCCGTACGGCCCGCTGCGCAAGGGCGAGTACGACGTGCAGTTCACCGAACTGCCGGTCCGCGAGGTCGACCTCGGGCAGGGGCCCGCGCTGCTGCGCGACGGCCGTGCGCTCGCGGTGGCGGCCGGGCATCCGCTGGCCGCCCGGTCCGCGGTCACCCTGGAGGACCTGGCCGACATCCCGCTGCTCACCGTGGCCGGCGAACTCCCGGACCACCTGGCCGAGCACCACGCCCCGCGGCACACGCCCGCCGGACGGCCGATCCTGCGCGGTCCCGCGGTCACCAACATGCAGGAGGCGCTCATGCTCGTCGCCGCGGGTCGCGGCGGCCTGCTGTCGGCCGCTCACACCGCGGACTACCACGCGCGTCCCGGCGTCAGGTTCGTGCCGTTCCAGGACGCCGAACCGGTCGGGTACGGCCTGGTCTGGCGGGCCGAGGAGGCCACCCCCGCGATGCGCGCCTTCGCCGCGGCGGCCGCCAAGGTCGCCCGCGGACACGTCCGTACGGCCGCCTGACGCCGCGCCCGCGAGCGGAAGCGGCCCGGGGTGGGGGACCCGGGCCGCACCGCGGTCACCACATCACGTGCAGGCGCTCCGGCATGCGCTTCATGAACCCGGTGCGCCACACCAGTTGCTCGACCGGCACGGCGAGCCGCAGCTTCGGCGTGCGCTCCAGCAGCGTCGCGATCGCGATCTCGGCGTGCTTCTTGCCCAGCGCGGTGGCCGGGCAATAGTGCTGGCCACCGCCGAACGACAGGTGCGCACTGCTGTTGGCGCGGCCGATGTCCACCAGGTGCGGGTCGTCGAACACCGTCTCGTCGAAGTTCGCCCCCTCGACGAGCACGAGCACCAACTCGCCCTTGCGGACCAGCACATCGCCCAGCTTCACATCGTCCAGCGCGAGCCGCGGAAGGCCGTCCCCGATGGACAGGTTGACCCGCAGCAGCTCGTCGACCGCGCCCGGGATTCGGCTCGGGTCCTCCCGCAACTGGGCCCACACCTCGGGGTGCTGCAGCAGCGAGAAGACCGCCATGGTCAGGAACGCCGACGTGGAGATGACACCCGCGCCGAAGAAGGTCACGCCGACGGTGGCCAGCATCTCGTCGGTCAGGTGCGCGTAGTCCGGGTCGGCGCGCAGCGCCGCGATCTCGGCCATCAGCCCGGTGGTCGCCGGGTCGTCGAGCCGCTCGACCATGTAGGCCATGTCGCGGTCCCAGTTGAGCTTGGCGCCGGTGACCGGGCAGGCCGAGTTCATGAACGCGATGTCCAGGCTCGCCGCCAGCCGCGGCGCGTCCGCGAACGGGACGCCGAGGATGCGGCAGTGCAGCGCCTCCGAGTACGGGTTGGAGAACTGCTGCCGCAGGTCGACCGGCGAGCCGCTCGCGACCAGGCCGTCCACCAGCTCGGCGGCGTACTGCCGCATCCAGTCCTCAAGGCCCTCGCTCTTGGGGTTGATCGCCTTGAGGACCGCCTTGCGCAGGCCGACACCGGTGATGTTGCCCATGTTGTTGACGACTTCGGGCGGGATCGTCAGCGCGTACTGCCGCGGCACGCCCGGGGCCGAGGTGTCCTTCAGGCTGAACCGCGGATCCTCCAGGACCTGCCGGCACAGCTCGTACGAGGAGACCAGCCATGCCTCGTCGCCCGCGATCGTGCGCACGCGTTTGACCGGTTCGGCGCGCAACTCCTCGATCTCGTCCGGCAGTCGGTCGCCGCGCCAGGAGAACGGGAACTCGGTCAGCGTCTCAACGTCCATCGGATTCCCCTTCGGCGGGCGTGACGATCGCGTGGCCCTGGTTGCGCGACGCGCGCAGGCCGGAGCCGCGCGAGTAGAGCAGTTCGGCCATCGGCAGGAGCTGGTGGTAGCAGTTGAGCGAGGACGGCACCTTGAGGATCGCCGGGGTGTCCAGGAAGAGCGGCGCCTCGGCGCACACGTACTCCAGGCACACTTCGCGCTGCCGGGCGGTACCCGCCCGGCCGTCGAGCACCTTCGCGGTCAGGAAGGAGTCCACCAGGGCGTCGCAGGTACGCCGGAAGTCCTCGTCGTCCGCCAGGAGTTCCTTGAGATGGTGGTGGATCGCGCGGTACGCCGGGATCTCGGTGAAGTCCGACATCGCATGGCCGCGCAGCCGCCCGCTGCCGCCGCCCGAGGTCTCGACCGCGGCGGTCACCTTGGCCCGCACACCGCGGAGATTCTTGACGGCCTTGCGGCGGGCGTCGTCGCTGCCGTAGCCGAGCGCCTCGTACATCTCCGCGACATGCAGGTCGGTATAGACGAGGTCGACGCGGTCGAATTCGGCGAGCCCCCACCGGGCCAGGTCGAGTATCCGCTGCGCGGAGAAATAGCTGTTGCCCGGCGATATGCCGATGACCGCATGGTCGCCTTCGGCGCGGATGACGCCGCAATGCGGCGTGTAGGGCCGGACCTCGAAAAGAGCGGCCGTTGTGGCGCGTGTTCCGGATAAGTAATCGGTCGCTGTCGTCACGGGAGAGCGTCCTTTGCGTGCGCCGCTAGTCCCTCGGAGCCCCGTGCTCCTGGTGTGGCGGCACCGCGATCAGTCAACGTACGGCTCCGGAGAGTGTCAACGGCAAGCGGATACGCCCGGAAAGTGCAAGCCGCCGCGGGCCCCGATTCGTACAAGACCGGCCGGGAGCGGGATTTCCGCGGGCAAACCGCCTGGTGGGCGCCGGGTCGGGGGCGCCGGGGCGAAGTGCCGGACCGGTGCCCGGTGGTCGGCACTCGGTGACCGGCCGGGCCGGCCGGCGGGATTGTGAACAAGATTCGTGCAATCCGACAGGACGCCGAGCGCGCTGCGCCGCCGCCGGGCTACTTCGCGAAGAACTCCCGTGCCGCGTCCGCCGCTTTCTCCGGCGGCAGTCCCGCGCCGCCCCGGAAAGCCTCCGCGAACGCACCCGGGCCCAGAAGTGCGGTCAGCGCGGCGGTGATGCGGTCCACGTCGCCGCGTTCGGCCTCCGGCAGCGGAGCGCCGACACTGCGCCGGGCCGCGTCCGCGGCACCGAGCAATGCCGCGCCGAAGGATGCCCGGCGGGCATCGGCCGACAACGCGGCGGCACCCGCGAGGCCTTCGAAGGAAAGCGCGAAGGCCCGCGGTTCGCCGATCTCCGCGGCGAATTCCAGCCCCCGGAGCTGATGGGCGAGAGCCTGCCCGGCATCGCCGCGCAACTCCGCGGTGAAGCCCGACTCGGCCTGGTAAAGGTGCTGCCCGGAAGCGGACGAGATGGTGCCGTAGCGGTCGATCAGCCGCTGCAGCCGCGTCCGGGCTTCGTCGAGCGCCCCGGAGCGCCGTGCGCCGAGCGCGAGCCCCATGTCGGCGTGCACCTCGCCGTAGACGTAGCCCTGCGCGACTGCCCGGAGCCGTGCTTCTTCGTGCAGCTCGCGGGCCCGCTCCCAGTCGCCGGTGAGCAGCGCCAGCCGGCCGAGTCCGGAGAGCCGCGCGGCGATCTCCGTCTCCAGGCCGAGCGTTCGGGCGATGCCCAGCGCATCCCGCTGGCGGCGCGTGGCTTCCCGGTAGTCGCCCTTGATCTCCGCGTGCGCGGCCAGCGGCGTGACGGTCTGCAACTCGCCCCACCGGTCGCCCAGGCCGTGGAAGAGGCCCGCGCTGCTCAGCCCGGACGCCACCAGGGTGTCGAGGTCGCCGCGGATGAACGCGTGCATGGCCTGGAGCGCGAGCGCCGCGGCGACGCCCCACTCGTCGCCGGCGTCCGTGCACAGGCCCAGCGCCTCGGTGTTGAGGACCTCGCTGCCCGCGGGATCGCCGCCGTTGAACAGCGCGTACGCGAAGAGCCACAGGGCCCGGCCGCGCCGGACCGGGTCGGGGATGTCCGCCGCGGGACAGGCGCCCACTGCCGGCCGGTCGCCGGTGAGCATCACGAACGCATCGCCGATAACCCGGAGTTCGGCATCGCCGGGGGAGGCGTCGAGGACCGCGGCGATCGTGCGGCGGCCCTCGGTCAGCCGTCCGCGCAGCAGCCACCACCAGGTCAGGGCGGCGCCCAGGCGGGCCGCTTCGCCGGTCTCGGGGCGGTGCACCGCAGTGTCCAGCGCGGCCCGCAGGTTGGCCGCCTCGGCGTCGAGCCGGCCGAGCCACTCCTGCTGTCCCGGTCCGTGCAGGTGCGGGGCGGCCTCCTCCGCGAGTGCCAGGTAGTAGGCGAGATGGCGGTCCTGCGTGTCGGCGAAGTCGCCTGTCTCGTGCAGGCGTTCGGTCGCATACGCGGCCACCGACTCCAGCAGCCGGTACCGCGGGCCGCGCGGGCCGTCCACCACGGCCACCAGCGAGCGGTCCACGAGCCGGCCGACCAGGTCGAGCACCTCGCCGCCCGGCACCTCGCCGCCCGCGCACACCGCTTCCGCGGCGGCCAGCGTGCAGCCGTCGGCATGCACCGCGAGCCGGCGCAGCACGGCGCGTTCCGGTGCGCCGAGCAGGTCCCAGCTCCAGTCGATCATCGCGCGCAGCGTCTGCTGCCGGGCCGGGGCGCCGCGGCGGCCCGCGGTCAGGACCCGGAACCGGTCGCCGAGGCGGACCGCCAACTCGGCGACGCCGAGGGCCCGGACCCGGGTGGCGGCGAGTTCGAGGGCCAGCGGGATGCCGTCCAGGCGCCGGCAGATCTCGGCCACCGCCGCCTGGTCCGCGTCGTCGGCGCCGTCGAGCGTGAATCCCGGAGCCGCGGCGGCCGCCCGTTCCGCGAACAGCCGCACCGCATCGGACGGGCCGAGCGGCTCCACGAGGAAGACCGCCTCGCCGTCCAGCCCCAGCGGCTCCTGGCTGGTGGCCAGCACGCGCAGCCCGGGGGCGCAGCGCAGCAGCAGTCCGGCCAGTTCGGCGGCCGCCTCGACCACCTGCTCGCAGTTGTCCAGCACCAGCAGCAGGCGGCGGTCGCGCAGTGCCGCGGCGAGCCGCTCCGCGGGTGCCGCGGGGGTGCCGAGGCCCGGCTGCCCGGCGGGCGAGTCGTCGCGGATGCCGAGCGCCGCGGACACCACCCCCACCAGTGCGGCGGTATCACCCCGCTGACCGGCGAGTTCGACGAGCCAGACGCCGTCCGGCAGGCCGCCGCCCGCGGCTTCCGCGCGCTGCGCGGCGGCCGCGACCGCGAGCCTGGTCTTGCCGACGCCGCCCGGTCCGGTGAGCGTGACCAGGCGGGTGCCGTCGAGCAAGTGGTCGATGCGGGACAGTGGTTCGGTACGGCCGACCAGGGCGGTGAGGGCGGCGGGGAGGTTGCCCGGAGGGCGGTGTGGGGCGGGTGCGGGGGAGTCCGCTTGCCGGACGGGGGCGGGGGCGGGTCCGGGGGTGGCCTCGGCGGGCGCGGTGTGCGACAGGGCAGGGTCCTGGCGCAGGATCGCGTCGTGCAGGCCGGCGAGTCCGGGGCCCGGGTCCAGGCCGAGTTCGTCGGCCAGGCGCTCGCGGATGTCCGCGTACGACGCCAGGGCCTCGCTCTGCCGGCCGACCAGGTACAGCGCCCGCATCTGCACGGCGCGCAGCCGTTCGCGCAGCGGATGCCGGGCGACCAGGTCGGCCAGCTCGCCGATCAGAAGGGTGTGGCCGCCCGACTCCAGGCGGGCTTCGGCCTGCTCCTCGAGGACCGACAGATGCTGCTCGGCCAGCCGGTGGGCGGCCGCGCGGACGAACTCCTCGTCCGCGAAGTCGGCGTACGCCGGACCGCGCCACAACTCCAGGGCCCGGGTGAGCAGCTCCGCCCGGGTCCCGGGATCCGCCGCGGCCCGTGCCGCGGCGACCAGGCTGCGGAAGCGGTCCGCGTCCACTTCGTCCTCGGCCGGGTCCAGGTGCAGCCGGTAGCCGGGTATCTGACGGACCACCCGGTCGCGCCCCAGGACGCGGCGCAGCTGGGACACCTTGGCCTGCAGCGCGTTGGCCGGATTTCCGGGGAGGTCGCCGCCCCACAGATCGTCGACCAGCCGGTCCGCGGAGACCGGTTGCCCCTCGTGGACGAGGAGGTCGGCGAGCAGGGCCCGGACCTTCGCCTCGGGGACGGTGACCGGCCTGCCGTCGCCGTCCCACACCGTCAGCGGACCCAGAACCCCGTAGCGCATCGCTTCACCGTACATACCGGCGCGGAACGGCCCGTCGGCCGCCTCGCAGCGGCGGCAGGCACCGGCGGGCCCGCGCCGCCGGGGGCGGGACTACTTGGCCTTGTCCTCGGCGAGCGTCCCGGCCACCAGAGCATTGGCATGGCCGTGGCCGAGCCCGTGCTCCTCCTTGAGCCAGCCGACGAGTTCCATGTGCTTGGTCAGCGGCGACGAGCGGATCATGTCCTGCCACTCGGAGATCGGGCGTCCGTACTTCTTCTCGATCGAGGGGTAGTAGGAGGCCGGGCCCTTGGGAGTCTCGCTCATGACTGCCGTCCATTCGTCGTGTGGCGTCCGGTGCCGCGCGCCCGGAGGCCGCGTTCTTGTGCATGTAGACCGGAGGCCGGCCGCACAATCATCGGTCGCGCCGATGTGATCCACGCCATAGGACGGGATCAGCGCTCGGCGAGCGCCTTCTGCCAGACCGGGCTCTCGAAGTAGTGGTTGTCGTACTGCTCCGAGCTGTCCCGGATCTCCTGGACCGTCGCCTCGCCGCGGTACACGCGCTCGAGCAGGCGGTAGTAGTCGAAGCGGTGCAGCCCCGGGGTGAAGACCACGAGCATCTCCGCCTCGGTGTCCGGCGCGGGGGCGAACGCGTGCGGCACGGTCGGCGGCACGGTGAGGAAGTCGCCCTTGCCGAGGGTCAGGACCTCGTCGTCGACCAGGATCCGCATGGTCCCCTCGAGGACGAAGAACATCTCGGTGGCCTTGGTGTGGAAGTGCGCCGGCGCGCCGGGCGAACCCTTTTTGAACGTCGCCTTGTTGGCGGTCAGGGCACCCCCGGTGGCGCCCGCGTCGGCCAGCAGCGTGATGAGGCTGGTGGCGCCGTCCTGGATCTGCTCGGCGTCCTGGGCGCGGACGAGGACGGAGGACTGCGGCTGCGCGGCTGCGGTGGTCATGGAACGCTCCTGAGCTGGTGACTTCTCGTCGTGCGGCCCGGAATCCCGGGCCGCAAGGAAGAATCTACGTGCCCGAATAGACCCCGGATCAGGTGCATTCCATCTCACGCTTTTCCGGTCAATTTCCGGTGGTCACCAGTCCTGCGCACCGAACCCGTCGAGGGCCCGCACGATACGGTCCAGCATCTCGGCACCCCCCTTGTGCCCGACTCCGCCCACGACGTCGAGCCGCGCTCCCGGCCACGCGCGGGACAGCTCCCAGGCGGTCTCCAGCGGTCCGGCCATGTCCAGGGCGCCGTGCACCAGCACGGCCGGGATGCCCGCCAGCCGGTCCGCGCCGCGCAGGAGTTCCCCCTCGTCGAGCCATGCCGCGTGGGCGAAGTAGTGCGTGCAGATGCGCACGAACGCGAGCCGCTCGTCCCCCACCCGGTCGGTGTACGGGGACGGCGGGCCGTGCGGTTCGAGCGAGAGGACGGCGTCCTCCCACGCGCACCACGCGGCGGCCGCGCGGCTGCGCACCTCCGGATCGGGGTCGGCCATGCGCCGGGCGTACGCCGCCACCAGGCCGGCCGCCAGGTCGTCCGGGTGCCCGGAGGCCTCCGGCACCGCGTCGCGGAAGCGCGCCCACGCGGCCGGGAAGAACCGTGCCGCTCCGCGGTACAGCCAGTCGATCTCGGCCCGCCGGGTCGTGGTGACCCCGGCGATCACCGCGGCGGCCACCCGCTCGGGGTGCCGTTGCGCGTAGGCGAGGAGCAGCGTCGAGCCCCACGAGCCGCCGAACATCAGCCAGCGTTCGATGCCCAGGTGCGCGCGCAGCAGTTCCAGGTCGGCGACCAGGTGCCCGGTGGTGTTGTGGCGCATGTCCGTGCCCGGATCGGCGGCGTGCGGGGTGCTGCGGCCGCAACCGCGCTGGTCGAACCGCACGATCCGGTAGACGGCCGGGTCGAAGTAGCGTGCCGATCCGGTGCCGCGGCCCGATCCGGGGCCGCCGTGCAGGGCGACCGCCGGCTTCCCGGCCGGGTTCCCGCCGACCTCCCAGGAGATGCGGTTGCCGTCGCCGACGTCGAGCATGCCGCCGGCGTACGGCTCGACCGGGTCGTAGGGGGCGCGCAGTTCGTTTGCGGGATCCATCCGGTCACCGTAGGCGCAGCCTCCTGCGCAGGGCGGCGGTCTCGATTCGCGGACGTGAGGGAAGCTCGGCTCCCGCCAGGGGTTGACGCGGCCTATTCTCGGCTTTGCTGCCGTACGGAGATCCGAACTGACGTCGGATACAGGGCAGTTGGCTGACCCGGCCATCCGGAGCCGGGCGTTCGATCGAGAGGCCGGACCGAACTTCAGGAGCCTGCATGTCGATACCCAACGGTGGTGGGTACCCGTATGGTCCTCCCGGCGTGCCCGGGCCGCCCGGCGGCAGCGGTGGTGGGTGGAACAACCCCGGTCCGCCCCCCGGCGGCGGCATGCCGCCCGGTCCGCCCGGTCCGCCCGGCGGCAGCTGGCCGCCGCACGGCGGCTACCCGATGGGGCCGCCTCCGCCCGGTGGCGGGCGCGGCCCGATGATCGCGGGCATCATCGCGGTCGTCGTGGTGCTGGCCGGCATCGCGGTCGCGGTCGTCCTGCTCACCAAGGGCGACGGCGAGAAGGACGACAAGACCGACGGCTCCACAGGGCCGACCGCGGTCACGACCGCGCCGACGAAGCCGCCCAGCACGCCGCCGACCAGCAAGCCGCCGACGACCCGTCCGCAGACCACGCCGCCGACCACGCCCACCGCGGTCACCACGCGCGGCACGGTGCTCGGCATGCTCAAGGCCAAGGACTGCATCGACTCGGTCGTGTCCACCGCGATCGTGCGCGACCCGATCCTGCCCATCGCGTGCACCGGCACCAATGCGCACTGGAAGGTCGTCGAGGTCTACCCGAGCTCCGACCAGGCGCTGTGCGACGCTCTCCCGCCGAAGCAGGGCTACGTCGGGCACCTCAAGGAGATCGGCACGTCCGGCCGCATCGCCTGCCTCGGCTTCACCCGCAACACCACGCTGCAGGACCTCAAGGACCTGGCCGGTCCGTCCGTCGCGACGCTGACCCAGGCCGAGTTCGACCAGCTCAAGCAGAAGTACAAGGACGCCGGCGTCGTCATCGAGTAGCCGGTTCCGCGCTTGTGCGTCCCGTCCGGCAGCGCGCCGGGCGGGACACGCGCATGCCGGGGGTCAGCCGGCCCGGCCGCCGCGCCGCAGGCCGTCCGCCTGGCGGGCGAAGACGCTGAACGCGCGCACCTCGGGCGGCTGCGGGCGGCGCGCCGTCACCAGGCCCATGGTGCGGTGGATGGGCGGATCGAACCGCCGGACCCGGACCGGGGACCCGAAGCAGCCGACCAGGTCGCGGTACCAGAACAGCGAGCCCTGACCCGACGTCACCCCGGCCAGCCACGCGCCGCGTTCGTCGATCTCCGCGACCGCCTTCGGCCGCACGCCGGCGATCGCGAAGAACTCCTCCAGGTCGGCGCGCCGCGTGCCGCTCCGGGCCGGGAGGATCATCGGCAGTCCGTCCAGCGCCTCCCACGGCACCGGATCCGGCAGAGCCGTCGCCTCCGGCGAGACCAGGACCACCTCGAACGGCTCGACCGGGTCCGCCTCCAGGTCGCCCGGGCACGGCAGGTTGGCCAGCCCGATGTCCAGCGTGCCTTCGCGCACCCCCGCGAAGATCTGCTCGCGGTCGCCGCAGCGCACCACCTCCACCCCGACGTCCGGCATCAGCGCGGCGAAGCGCGGGGTGAGCGTGGAGATCATGTGGATGGCCACCGAGGCCGTGGTGCCCACGCGCACGGTGCGCCGCGGCGCCGGGGCGGCAGTCGGGTGCGGCCGGGCGCCGATCGCGGCGACTTCCTGCAGGGTCCGGCGGGCCAGGGCGACGACGCGTTTGCCCTCCGCGGTCAGGGTGATGCGGCCCTGGCTGCGGTCCAGCAGGGTGACCTTCAACTCGCGTTCCAGCGCCTGGATGCCCCGCCCGACCGCGGTCTGCGCGGTGAACAGCGCCGCCGCGGCGGCCGTAATGCTGCCGTGTTCGGCCAGTGCGACGAGGTAGCGCAGTTGTTGCAAGGTCACCAGGGAAAGCTAGTGATTCCGCTTCGGCCGGAGGGCGCGGCAGTACGTCAAGAATTGGTCAAAGGACCCTTCCCGCATGGGGGTTCGCTCGGCCGCGGTTCAGCTCTTGGGCTTGGCCCGTACATGCATGCGCTCGCCCTGGCGGCCGAACAGGCTGAGCACTTCCACCGGTCGGCCGTCGGCGCTGCCGAACCAGTGCGGCACGCGCGTGTCGAACTCCGCGGCCTCGCCCGGGCCGAGGACCAGGTCGTGGTCGGCAAGGAGAAGGCGCAGCCGGCCGTCCAGCACGTACAGCCACTCGTAGCCCTCGTGCGTCTTCAGGTCGGGCTCGCCCCGGTCGCCGAAGACCATCTTGAACGCCTGGATAGGCCCGGGGCTGCGGGTCAGCGGCACGACCTGGCCGCCGTACGGCATCTGCCGGGCCACCAGCCGGACCCGCGGGTCGCCGACCTCGGGCGCCCCGACCAGGTCGTCCAGCGGGACCCGGTACGCGGCGGCCAGCGGCAGCAGCAGCTCCAGGCTCGGCCGGCGCTGCCCGGACTCCAGCCGGGACAGCGTGCTCGTCGAGATGCCGGTGGTCTCGGACAGCGCCGCCAGGGTCATGCCGCGCTGCGCCCGCATCCTCTTGAGCCGCGGGGCGACGTCGTCGAGGACGGTCTGCAGGGTCTCGTTCGGGTCGTCCATGAGGGCATTCCACCCCCGCTTCCCGGAAACGGCAACAAACGTTGCCGATACCGCGCGGCGCAGGCACGCTCCGCAGCATGACTGCACACGACACTTCCCCGGGCCACGGCCGACCGCACGGCCACGGCAGCACCGACATCGACTGGGACTTCATGGCCGCGCAACTCGAAGCCGCGGGCGACCTCCAGCTCCCGGTCCTCCGCGCGATCGCGGCCCGGCTGCGCACCCTGCACGGCGCGGGCGGCGACGTCCGCCGGATCGTCGATGCCGGCAGCGGCCCCGGCGTCATGACCTGCGTGTTCGCCGCCGAATTCGGCGCCGCGGAAGCGGTCGCTGCGGACGGTTCGCCGGTGCTCCTCGACCACGCCCTGGCCCGTGCCGAGCGCCTCGGCCTCGGCGGCCGCGTCGCGGTGCGGCACGCCGAACTGCCCGGCGGCCTCGCGTCCGACGTCGGTACGGCCGACCTGGTGTGGAGCAGCAAGGCCGTGCACCACATCGGCGACCAGCAGGACGCCCTCCGCGAACTCGCCGCGGTACTGCGGCCCGGCGGCCTGCTCGCGGTGGCCGAAGGCGGCCTCCCGATGCGCTTCCTGCCGCGCGACATCGGCATCGGGCGCCCCGGCCTGCAGGCCCGGCTGGATGCCGCCGCGGAGGACTGGTACTCCGCGATGCGCGCCGGACTCCCGGGCAGCACGGCGGCGGTCGAGGACTGGCCCGCGATGCTCACCGCGGCCGGCCTGGCCGGCACCGGCAGCTTCACCGAGGTGCTGGACCTCCCCGCGACCGAGTCCGTGCGCGCCTTCCTGCACGCCCACCTGGTGCGGCTGCGCGACATCCTCGGCGGCGCCCTCGACGCGGACGACCGCCGCACCCTCGATGTCCTCGCCGACCCGGACGCCCCGCAGGGCGTCCGGCACCGCCCGGACGTCTTCCTCCTCGCCGCCACCACGGTCTTCGCCGCAAGCCGGCCTGAGTGATCCGGGTCACACCCTGTCACAGGGGCCGGGGGCGCGGTGTCTTGATGGCGACCGAGTGGGAACGACCGAGGAGCCACCATGGCGAACACCAACGCGCAGCAGACCGGCATCGTCGTCATCGGCGGCGGCTATGCCGGAGTCATGGCCGCCAACCGCCTGGCCAAGCGCGACGACGTGGCGGTGACGCTGGTCAACCCGCGCCCCGACTTCGTCGAGCGCATCCGCCTGCACCAGCTGGCCGGCGGCACGCACGCCGCGACCACCGAGTACAAGAAGGTGCTGGCCGACCGCGTCGCGCTGCTCGTCGGCAGCGTGACGCGGATCGACGCGGCCGGCCGCCGCGTGGAGCTGGCCGGCGGTGAGACCCTCGGCTACGACTATCTGGTCTACGCGGTGGGCAGCGGCAGCACGGACCCGCAAGTGCCCGGTGCCGCGGAATTCGCCTACCCGATCGCCAGTCTCGAAGAGGCGCAGCGGCTGCGCCCGGTTCTGGACGCCGCGCCTGCCGCGGCCCCGGTCGCGGTCGTCGGCGCCGGGCCCTCGGGTATCGAGACCGCCGCCGAACTCGCCGAGCAGGGCCGCGCGGTGACCCTGGTCTGCGGCGGTGTGCTGGGCCCGTACCTGCACCGCCGCGGCCGCCGCGTGGTGGCCGAGCGGCTGGCCGCGCTCGGCGTCGTGGTGGTCGACGGTCCGGACACCAAGGTGACCGAGGTGACGCGCGACTCCGTGCGGCTCGCCGACGGCCGGGTGGTGGCGGCCGAAGTGACCGTCTGGACCGCGGGGTTCGGGGTGCCGGACCTGGCCGCGCGCAGCGGGCTGAGCACCGACGCGCTGGGCCGCCTGCGTACCGACGAGACGCTGACCAGCGTGGACGACCCGCGCATCGTCGCGGCCGGAGACTCCGCCGCGCCGGCCGGCCTGGACGCCCGGATGAGCTGCCAGGCCGCCGTCCAGTACGGTCCGCAGGCCGCCGAGACCGTGCTGAGCCGGATCGCCGGCGCGCAGCCCGCGCCGGCCCACGTGAAGTTCGCCGGGCAGTGCATCAGCCTCGGCCGCCGCGCCGGGATCTTCCAGTTCTCGCACAAGGACGACCGCGCCATGCGGCTGCACCTGGCGGGCCGCCCGGGTGCGGCGCTCAAGGAACTGGTCTGCAAGAGCACCGTGTGGCAGCTGGCCGTCGAAGGGCGCAAGGCGGACAAGCAGGCCGGCAAGCAGGCGGGCAAGCAGGCGGGCAAGCAGGCGGGCACAGCCGCCGCGGCGGCCGGGCCGATGCAGGCCGGCCGCGAAGGAGTGCCCTCCCGGGCTTCCTGACCAGCCGCTTCGTGATACTGGACCACCGCCTACGCACCCAGGGAAGACGCGCATGAACGAGCAGAGCAGCGAGCAGACCGACGAGGACACCGCCGGGCCCGCCGGCGACCGGGCGGCGTCCGACCCCGCGACCGAGACGTTCGTCGCGCACCGCAACCTGCTCTTCACGGTGGCGTACGAAATGCTCGGGTCGGCCGCGGATGCCGAGGACGTCCTGCAGGAGACCTGGCTCCGCTGGGTGAAGGTCGACCTCGCGCAGATCCACGACCGCCGTGCGTACCTGGTCCGGATCGCCACCCGCCAGGCCCTCAACCGGCTGCGCACGCTCAGCCGCAGCAAGGAGTCGTACGTCGGGCCGTGGCTGCCCGAACCGCTGCTCACCGCACCCGACGTCGCCGAGGACATCGAGCTCGCGGAGAGCGTCTCGATGGCGATGATGCTCGTCCTGGAGACGCTGTCGCCCACCGAGCGCGCGGTCTTCGTGCTTCGCGAGGCCTTCGACGTCGACTACGACGAGATCGCCGCGGCCGTCGACAAGACCCCTGCCGCGGTACGCCAGATCGCGCACCGCGCCCGCAAGCACGTCGATGCCCGCCGGCCTCGGCAGACCGTGTCGCAGCGCGAGTCCCAGGCGGTCCTGGAGTCGTTCCGCAGCGCGGTCGACGGCGGCGACCTCCAGGGCCTGCTGGACATGCTCGCCCCCGACGTGGTGCTGCTCAGTGACGGCGGCGGCATCAAGCAGGCGGCGGTGCGCCCGATCCTGGGCGCCGACAAGGTGGCCCGCTTCATCATCGGCGGCACCGCCAAGTACGCCAAGGAAATCGTCACCGAGATCACCATGGTCAACGGCAGCCCGGCCCTGGTCATGCACCTGGACGGCGACCGGGACGGCATCATGGCGGCCCGCATCGAGGACGGCCGCATCTCCGGCCTCTACTACGTCCGCAACCCGGAGAAGCTCTCCCGCATCGACGAGGCGAACCCCCTCAGCCGCAACTGAGACCCCGCGCAGCCGGCCCCGACCGCTCCTTCGGTCGGGGCCGACGTGTGCCGCCGAGCTTGTCGCACGGGCGGGCGAAGACGTCGGTGTGGTCTGCGGCGTCGCGGCGACTGTGACCGGTGCAACCAACCAGGCCGGCGAAAATCCCCTGCGGCCCGCCGGGTTCTGCGGGAGCCTGGGCGGCATGACGGACACCTGGACAGGCTCGGCGTACGACACTCGCAGCGATGCCCAACTCTCCTGGGGCGCCGGTGTGGTCGAAGCTCTCGACATCGCGCCCGACTCGGCCGTGCTGGACGCCGGATGCGGCAGCGGCCGCGTGACCGAGGAGCTTCTCCGCAGGTTCCCCGCGGCGTCGGTGACCGCGGTGGACTTCTCGGCCAGCATGCTCGCGCAGGCCCGGACCCGGCTGGGCGCGTGGCAGGACCGCACCGTTCTCGAGCGCGTCGACCTGGAACAGCCGCTGCCGTTCGCAGATTCCGCCTTCGACGTGGTCTTCTCCACCGGAGCCCTGCACTGGGTGCGCGACCACGCGGCCTTCTTCGCCGAGGCAGCCCGCGTGCTGCGCCCCGGCGGGCAACTGGCCATCCAATGCGGCGGACACCGCAGCCTTGCTCAAGTCCACGGCATCCTGGCCGACTTGGGCATCGACTCCGCCGCCCGCAACCTGTACGCGACCGCGGAAGACACCGCCGACCGCCTTACCGCATCCGGATTCACCGGAGTCCGCACCTGGCTGGTCGACGCCCCCGTCGCCTTCGAGACGCGCGAAGAGGCCGCGGACTTCCTCGACGCTGCGGCACTGGGCCCCTACCTGGCCGACCGCTCCGAAGCCGACCGCCGGTCCGTCGTCCGCACCGTCGCCGCCCGACTCCCGAGCCCGGTACTCGACTTCGTGCGCCTCAACATGACGGCACGCCTGCCGTCGGCATCGCAGGTCTGACGGTCACCTTTCCACCGCGGGTGCTGATGGCCCCGGAAGGAACTTCCGGGGCCACCAAGCCTGTTGCCGACTACTGCTTGCGGGCGTGCAGGACGCTTGCGCCGAGGGGGAGCGGGGCGGTGTCCACGAGGTGCAGGCCGGCGCTGCCGAGGAGGCGGGCGTAGTGGTCGGTGCGGCGCTCGCGGCCGCCGACGTTGCACATCATGTGGAGGTCCCAGGCGGTGGCCAGCGACGGCGAACCGTCGGCGGGCAGCAGGCGTTCGACGATGAGCAGGTCGGCCTCCGCAGGCATCGCGTCGGCGCAATACCGCAGGATCTCCTCGCACTTCTCGTCGTCCCAGTCGTGCAGGACGCGGGACAGGATGTAGACGTCGCCGCCGCCCGGTACGTCCGCGAAGTCGCCCGACCGGAACGTGCAGCGGTCGGCCAGGCCGGCCGCCGCGAAGGCGCCGCGGGCGGACTCGACGACGTGCGGGCGTTCGAGGAGCATGCCGCGCAGGTTCGGCCGCGCGGTCAGCAGGCAGCGCAGCAACTCGCCGGTGCCGCCCGCGATGTCGACGACCGTCCGGGGGGTCGCCGCACTGTCGGCGAGGGCGATGACCGGGTGCCCGGGCAGCGGGTCGAACATGCGGGCACTGGCCGCCATGGACTGGTCGAAGCGGACAGCGAGTTCGGGGTGGCGGGCGAAGTAGTCGAAGTGGTTCTCGCCGTAGAGCTGCTCGAATCCGGTCAGCCCGGTCCGCACGGCCTGGGTGAGCAGCGCGAACGACTGGTAGAACGGCCCGCCGTACATGAGCGCGAGCGGCCGCATGGATCCGCGGGCGTCCGCCCGCAGCAGCGTGCCCAGACCGGTGAGCCGGAACCGGCCGCCGTCCTCCTCCGCGACGCCCAGCATGACCAGGTAGCGCAGCAGCGTCGCCAGGTTCTGCGGGTCGGCGCCCACCGTCTCGGCCAGCACGGCCGGTTCGAGGCCCACGTCGTCCGCGGTGTCCAGCGCTTCGGCAAGCCGCAATTGCGCGCACGCGGCCAGCGCTTGGGTGGTCCACGCGCCCGTCAGCAGGCGGAGGAGGGTCTCGGCGGGCTGCCGCTGCTGGTAGTCCTCCAAGTGCGGGGCGAGCACTTGGCGGTGGTCGCCGCGGGCGTAGATCTCCAGCCGCCGGTAGCCCGCCTTGGAGTCGGCCGGGGCGGTGAAGTAGAAGACCGTGCCGTCCTCGTGCGGGTTGTAGCCGCCGCCGTCCGCGACCGCGCCGTGTCGTACGAAGGTCGCGCACATGCCGCGCAGCACCAGCGGGTCGGGCCGGTCCACCTCGAACGCCAGGTGCGCCTCGTGGTCCCGTTCGCGTTCGTGCCCGGCGATGTCCGCGAGGTCCGAGCCGGCCGGGACGGCGAGCGCGAAGACCTCGACCGCCCGGTGCTCCCCCTCGGGGCCGGCCACCGCCGGACGCAGGATCCCCACGTCGAGGTCCGCGGCATCGCGCCGGTGCCGGGCGGCGAGGCGGTCCCGGACCACGACGCTTGGCTGCGGGTCGTCGGCGGTCAGGCCGAGCGCGGCGAACTCGGCGTACAGCGCCGGTAAATCGGCCGGGAAGACGAGCAGCCCGGCATGCGCGAAGCGGCAGCGGTCGGCCATCGCGCGCAGCTCCAGGCCGTTCAGGCCGGGCAGCAGCAGGGACAGCAGTGCGGCCGAGTCCTGCCGGCGGACGAACTCGACCGCCTCGCCGAGCCGGACCGCGTCGTCGCGGGTGTGCGCGTTCGGGATCGGCGGACCGGGCGGGTGCGGGAAGGCGGTCGTGAGTGCGGTCATGGCGAAGAAATCCTCATGGCGGTGCGCCGCGGCAGGTCGCGGTATCGGCAGGACGGGGAGGGAAGTCCGGGGGAAGCGGTACGGGTGTGCGGGGAAGCGGGCGGGCTCAGATGCCGACGTAGTTGTCGGCGAACCAGTCCTGGTGGGTGCGCGAGGTGCGCAGCGATTCGACGCGCGCGCGACGGAGTTGCTCCTGGAAGAGCGCCTCGTCGTCCTGCCCGGGCGCGCGGTGCAGCAGCCGGATCATCCAGAGCGAGAACTCCTGTGCCCGCCAGATGTGCGCCAGGCAGCGGGCCGAGTAGCGGGAGAGAGGTCCGGGGTCGGCGTTGCGGAGGTCGTCCACCAGTGCCTCGGCGAGGATCTCGGCGGCCAGCACCGCGAGGTTCGCGCCCTTGGCGGCCGACGGGCTGATCAGGCCCGCCGCATCTCCGGCCAGGAACAGCGAGCCGTGGCGCAGCGGTTCGAGGACGTCCGACTCCAGGTCGACCACGGTGCTCTGCACGATGCGGCCGTGGTGCAGCGCGCCGTAGTCCGCGGCGCGCATGCGGACCGTGAGTTCGTCCCAGATGCGTTCCTCGGACCATGACGCGGGGGAAGTGCCGGGCTCGCATTGGAGGTAGTAGCGGGTGGTCTCGGGGGTGCGGGCCATGTGCCCGGCGAACCCGCGCTCGTGCATGGCGTAGCCGACCGCGTCGAGGCTGGGCGGCGCCTCGGCGAGTAGGCCGAGCCACGAGACTCCGTGGTCGCGCCGGTGGATGCGGACCGCGCCGGGCGGCAGCGAACGCCGGGCCGCGCCGTGCCGGCCGTCGCAGCCGGCCACGTACCTGCCCGTCCAGCGTCCGGGGCGGCCGTCGGCGTCGCGCGTCTCCACCCAGGGCTGTGTGGTGTCCGGATCGTGCACGGCCACCGCCTCGGTCGCGAAGCGGAGATCGCCGCCGGCCGCCAGGAACCGGGTGAGCAGGTCGGTCACCAACTCCTGCTGCGGGTACACCGTGTGCGGTTCGCCGCGGCCGAGGCCGCTGTAGTCGAGGCGGAAGCGGCCGTCCCCGGTGCGGAACTCGCAGACGCTGTGCTCCCGGCCGCCGCGGCGCAGTCCGTCGGCCAGGCCGTGGCGTTCCAGCACGCGCACGGTGTTCGCGGCCAGGAACCCGGCCCGCGCCCGGGTCTGCACGTGCTCGCGGTCGGCGCGTTCGAGGACCACGCATCCGACTCCGGCGTCCAGCAGGAGATTTGCGAGGACGAGACCGGCCGGTCCCGCCCCCAGGATGACCACATCGGTGGAATCGCCTGTATCCCGGACACTTTGACTATCTGTCACGGAAGGGGATGGTAGTCATGATCAAGGTGCCAACTAGTTAGATCTCACCTGATTGCCTGGCATAGCTACAGCAATACCTGCCAATGCCGCATCGAGGCGGTCGGCTCTGCGGGTCGACCGCTGCTGCCTTCTCGCAGTTCGTCCTTGCGCAGATCCGGGATCTCGCGACGGGCCGAGGTACCCGCTTTCTCATCGCCGCGCCGATCGGTCACCCGTTCACCGGAGTGGCGCACCCCGTTCGGCGTGCGCGGCAGCCATAGGGTTCTGATCATTTTTGCGGCTTTGATGATGATCTTCTGGTGCCATTTTCGGGGGCTGCCGGACGCCGGTCACGGGGCTCAGGGCACCAGCACCACCGTGCCGACGGCCCGGTCCTCGGCCAGGAAGGCGTGCGCGGCGGACGCCGCGGCAAGAGGGAACTCGTGGACCACGGGCCGGAGATCGCCGGCCGAAGCGGCGGCCGGCGCGCGCTGCTCGAAGGTGCGCAGCCCGCCCGGGACGTTCGTCAGGCGCGGCCCCGCTGGCGCTCGGGCAGCCCGCCGATCCGGTCCAGGAACAGCGATTTGCCGATCCCGGCTTCGCCGCGCACGACGAGGGTCCCGCTGCGCCCTGCCCTGGCATCGTCGAGCAGGCGCGCGACGACGGCGGCCTCCTCGGCCCGTCCGTACATCATGATCACGACTCTAGTCGCGGGGCCCGGCCTGCCACGCGTTCGCGAGGGCGACCGCTTCCTCCAGCGAGCCGAACAGCCGGGCACCGGCCGGGACGATGCCGAGGTGCCGGCCGGTGCCGGTGCTGCGCAGGACTTCGGCCAGTCCCGGCTCGACGCCCGCGAGGATGAGGCGGCCGCCGTGCGCGCCCAGGTCGTCGGCGCGTCTGCGCAGGAGCTTGAGCATCTGGGACGACGGCACGTCCGGCACCATCCGCAGCACCAGCACGACCACATTGCGCTCGCCACTGGCCTCGGGCCAGTCGGCGTCGATGCGCGGCATCTCGGCGAAGAGGCTGACCCCGTCGTACGCGAGGACCGTCACGGAGTCGCCGGTGATGCGCTCGGGCGGCCGGCCCGCGGTCCAGAAGCCGTCCGCGTCGCGGGTGAGCCCGATGAGTCTCGCCTGGCGGGCCGCCTGGGCGCAGTAGAGCAGGAGGGAGAGGACCGCACCGAGGATGATGGCCTGCTGGAGCGGGAGCTGGGTGGTGGCGGCGAAGGTGGCGGCCATCGCGGCGGAGGACAGCCACGAGGTGCGCAGCACCAGGAGGATGTCGCCGCGTTTGCCCCAGACGAGTTCGCCGCCGACGACCAGGATCAGGCCGCCGATGACCGGCATGGGGATGCGTTCGGCCAGGCCGCCGAACAGCACCACGACCAGGGCGAGGGAGATCCCGGAGAAGACGCCGGCCCAGCGGGTGCGGGCCCCGGCGTCCACGGCGACCCCGGTGCGCGACAGCGATCCGCCGACCGGGAGGGACTGGAAGAACCCGCCGACCGCGTTGGCCAGGCCCTGCGAGGTGAAGTCCGCATCGACGGACGACTTGGAGCCGTCCGGGTTGGGGACGGTCGGGGCGATGCTCGCGGCCTGCGCGAGGGCCACGAGCGCGACCGATACGGCGCCGCCCAGCAGGTGCGGCATGGCGCCCCAGTCGGGTGCGGTGACGTGCGGGAGGGCGCTGGGGATGGCGGCGATGTCCGCGACGCGTTCGACGTCCGCGTCCGCGAGCTCGGCGGCCACCGACACGACGACCATGGCGATCAGGAGGGCGACCGGCTTGAGCCGCCGGAACGCCCGTGCGGCCGCCCACACCGCGACCGTCCCCGCGGCGACCAGCGTCGCGGTGGGCTGCCAATCGCCGATGTGCCAGATCCAGTCGCCCAATTGGCGCAGCTTGTTGTGGCCTTGCGGGGTGTAGCCGGTGGCGTCCTTCAGGACCCCGGTGATGATCTGCAGCGCGATGCCGGTGGCGAAGCCGACCATCACCGCGTTGGACACGAAGCTCAGCACCGAGCCGAGCCGCAGCAGGCCCAGGAGCAGCATGACGACGCCGGTCAGCACGGCGAGCGCGGCCACGTTCCCGGCGTCCGCGGGGTCGAGCCCGGCGTCCTTCAGGACGCTCTGCGAGGTGAGGGCGATCGCGCTGGTCAACGTGGTGACCATGAGCACGGTCCGGCCGGTCAGCGAGCCGGCGATCGTCGGGACGACGCCCGCGAAGAGGCCGGCGACCGGATTGAACCCCGCGATGCTGGCGTAGGCCATGCCCTCGGGGATGCTGAACATGCCGGTGACGAACCCGGCGGACGCATCGGCAGGCTTCGGCCGTCCCCATTTCCGGCCCCGATTTCGCCCCCGGTTGCGGGACCACGCGGGCAGCGGCCGACGGGCCCGGCCCGCTGTCGCCTTCACCCTGATCCCCTTCCCTCGGGCAATACGGGCAATATTCGCCAGAATCAGACAAAACCAAACGGCGCGGCGCGTGCTCGGGCGGTCCGGCGTGCGACGCGGAAGAATATGGAAAAAGATTGAACAAGATGGAAAAAGATGGCATTTCGGCTGGGGCGCACCTCGTCGGCCCTCGACGCGCACGGGAAGGACGGGGACGCAGATGCTCGACGACCCCTCCTCGCCGCTGGCCCGTGCCATCCTCGGCCAGATGCTGGACGGCACCGGCGCCGGCGTCGTCGTGTTCGACCCCGGGCTGCGGTTCGCCTACGTCAACCCCGCACTCGCCCGCATCAATGGCTTCCCGGTGGCCGAGCACCTGGGCCGCACGGTCGCCGAGGTCATGCCCGAACTCGACGCCTGCGACGACGTGCTGCGCGAGGTCCTGGCCGACGGCGTGCCCCGCGAGGTCATGGCCAGCGGCCACACCCGCGCGACGTCCGCCTCCGAGCGCCGCTTCTGGCATGCCGCGTACCACCGGGTCGAACAGGACGGCGAAGTCCTCGGCATCATCGGCATCCTGCTGGAGGTCACCCCCGCGCAGGAGCAGCAGCGCGCACTGGAGCGGGCCCAGCAGCGGCTGACCACGCTGGACCAGGCCGCCACCCGCATCGGGACCACCCTCGACGTCGACCGCACCTGCCGCGAACTCGCCAGGTTCCTCGTACCGCGGCTCGCCGACGGGGTCACCGTCGAGGTGGTGCCGCACGAACCCGAGGACGGCACCCGGCCGCCCGCCGCGCACGCGGTACGCCTGCGCCGGGCCGCCACGGTGTCCGTCGACTGCCTGCAGGCCGGCATCGGCGCCTACGGCGAACCCGGGCCGCACAACGACTACGGCCCCGGCACGCCGATCCCCGGCATCCTGGCGACCGGGCGCCCCGACCTGGTCGACCTGCGGCCCGGGGACGACCCCGCACTCGCCGCGACGACCGCCGAGCGGGTGCCCGTCTACCGGGCGATCGGCGTGCGGTCGCGGCTGATCGTCCCGCTGACCGCGCGCGGCGAGACGGTCGGCATCGTCGTCCTCGTGCGGGTGGACGGCTCCCCGGAGTTCACCCCGGAGGACGTCGTCACCGCCAAGGACCTGGCCGGCCGGGCCGCGGTCGCGATCGACAACGCGCACCGCTACACCCGCGAGCACCACATCGCCCGCGAACTGCAGCAGGCCCTCCTGTCCCGGCCGAGCGAACCGCATCCCGGCATCCGGATCGCCTCGCGCTACCTGCCCGCCGAGCGCAGCGCCCTGGTCGGGGGCGACTGGTTCGACAGCATCCCGCTCGACGACGGCCGCACCCTGCTCGTGATCGGCGACGTGATGGGGCACGGCATCTCCGCCGCCGTCGACATGAGCCACTACGCCACCATGCTCCGCGAGGAGGCCCGCAAGGACCCCGAGCCGCACCGCGTCCTGGAGCGCATGGACGAACGCGCCTCGCGGCTGGCCGACATCCGCCCGGCGACGTGCCTGCTGGCCCTGGCCGACGCCCGCCTCGGCACCTACACCTACTCGGGCGCCGGGCACCTGCCGCCGGCGTACGTCGACGGTTCCGGCAGCGTCGAACTGCTGCCGCTCACCGCCGGGCCGCCGCTGGGCACCGGGCTGGGCGGCTACGCCCGGCACACGGCGCCGTGCACCACCCCCGACCACACCCTGCTGCTCTACACCGACGGCCTGGTCGAACGCCGCGACGAGGACATTGATGCCTCGCTGCGGCGCCTCACCGCACTCGGGCTGCCCGGCCACCTGCCGCTCGACTCGCTCGTGGACGCCGCCCTCGCCGCACTGCTCACCGGGGACGTGGACGACGACGTCGCGGTCATCGCGGCCCGCGTCCGGTACACGCCCCCGGGGTAGCCCGCGCGTTCGGCGCGGGTCAGCGCGGCGCGCGCAGGACGGACCGGCCGGCGAGTGCGGTGGCGGAGAAGACGAGCACGAAGGTGAAGGCCACGATCGAGGTGAACGCGACGGGGTCGATCGCGGGCATCAAGCGGTCGCCGTTGCTCAGCGCGTACGTCATGCCGACCAGCCCGGGCAGCGCGAACGCGGTGCCGACCAGGCACGCGGTCGCGGCCAGCACGGCGGCCTCCCAGCGCAGGACCGAGCGCCGCTGGCGCGGCGTGGCCCCCACGGCGGCCAGCAGCGCGAACTCCGAGCGGCGCGAGAGCGTCGCGGTGACCAGGGAGTTCGCGACCGCGATGGCGATGTAGCCGAAGAGGACCAGCAGGATCAGCAGCCCGAACTTCTCCTCGCCGCCCGCAGCGTCGCCGCCGGTGCCGCCGGTGGAACCGGTGACCTCGGCCCCCGGGACGTCCGCCAGGCGGTCGCGGATGCCGTCCGCCACCTGTGCCGCCGAGGCGGAGCCGGGGACCGTGACGGCCAGCCCGGAGGCACGCCCGGACGCGGTGGCCGGCAGCAGGTCGGCAAGCGGCAGGAGCACTTCGCCGAAGCCGAGGCCGCGTTCGTACAGCACGCCGACCTGCCGCGTGAGCGCCCGGCCGTCGCCGAGCACGACGGTGACCCGGTCGCCGACGCGGGCGCCCAACTGCGCCGCGCCGAGGACGCCGAGTGCGACCTCGCCCTCCCGGAGCCGGATCGGGTCGCCACCGGTCGGCTCGAGTTCGGCGTACTGCTCCACCTGGTCGCCGGCGATGCCGAGCGCGTTCAGGGTCTGCGGGCTGTTGCCGCTGCCCGCGGGCGGCTGCACGATGACGCCCGCCGCCACGAACGGGGTGGCGGAGCCGACCCCGGTTACGCCGCGCACGAGTTCGGCCGTCCGCTCGCCGATGCCGGGACCCGGCACGGTGACCGTGAGATCGGTCCGCGCGCCCGCCTCCGCCTGCGCGGCCGACACCGCGCCGACCGTCGCCGCACCGGAGAGCTGCACCGCACCCAGCGCGACCCCGAGCACGATCGGGGTCAGCGCCCCGCCGACCCGGGCGGCCCGGTGGCGGATGCTGCCGAGCGCCATATAGGCGGCGGCCGTGCGCATGGCCGGCCGGCGCACGGCCGCGGCTGCCGCCCGCACCACGTACGGACTCAGCGGGCCGATCGACAGCGCCATCACCAGCCCGGAGATACCGGGCAGTCCGCTGGCCGCATCCACATTGGACGTGTACGCCGGGGCCAGTGCCATCACGATGCCGATCGCGAGGAGCGCCAGACCGAGTGCCGTGCGCCGACCCGTCCGCGGCGCACCCGGGGGGTTCGCGTCGCCGCCGTCGAGCAGTCCCAGCGGGCTGCTGCGGGCGACCCGGCGTACTGCGACGCGGGTGGCGGTCTCCGCGGCGACGAGGCCGGTCAGCATTGCCACGGCGAAGGGCAGCGGGCCGTAGACCGGCTCAAGGGTCCGGGGGAGCACGCCCCACGACCGGATGACGCCGATCAGGGCCGCGCCTGCGAACGGCCCGACGAGCCCGCCCAGGCCGCCGGCCAGTCCGGCGACCATCCGGATCTCCGACCGCAGCAGCCGCTTCACCTGCCGCGGCGTGGCGCCGACGATCCGGAGCATCGCCAACTCGCGGGACCGCTCGCGGATCTGCAGCGAGGTGAGGGCGATGACCGTGAACACCGCGACGATGAACGCGAGGGCGCCGAGCGCCCCGGCCGCCGACACGAGCGTCGCCTTCGCGCGGCCCTGGGACACCGCTTCGACCGGGCCCCGGTCGCCGCCGTCCCACAGCCGTGCGCGGGCCGGCGCGAGCATGCCGGGGAGGACGTCCGCCCGGGATGCGGCCTGCGGCCACACGCCGATGGCCGCCACGCTGCGGTCGGGGTTGCCGAGCGTCCCGATCTCCTGGTCGCTCAGGTACACGTCCGGGACGTCCACGCCTGAGTCGTCGGCCGTGGTGGTCCCCACTAGCGTGTACGCAACGGCCTGGTCGCCGAAGCCCAGCACGGTCCGGGCCCCGATCTCCAGGCCGCGGGCGCGGGCGGCATGGCCGGGCAGCACGATCTCGCCCGGGCCCTCCGGCGCGCGCCCGGCGGCGAGTTCGCGGTCCCCGAGGGCGAACGCCGACCAGGGATGCGCGTCCACCGGCTCGGCGCCGCCGGACCGGGCACCGAGCACCGCGGGCACGATGCGGTCCGCGACGACGCGGGAGCCCGGCAGCGCCGCACGGATCTCGTCCGCCAGTGCGGCGGGCAGCAGCGCCCGGCCCGGGACCGTCATGTCGACGTCGCCGTCGACCGGCACCGCCTGCTCGGCCGCGACCAGCAGCGGCGCACCGGAGTATTCGCCGGTCGCGACCTTGCCGCGGACCCCGGTCTCCAGGAGGACGCCGAACGCCCCCACCAGTACCGCGGAGAAGAACACCGTCACGGCGAGCGCGGCGACCTGGCCGCGACGTGCGCGCAGCATCAGCCGCGCGAGCCCCTTCACGACCGCCGCCCGAGGTCTGCCAGGGCCGCGGCGATCCGGCCTTCGGCAGCACCGCGGAGTTCGCCGTGCCAACGCCCGTCCCGCAGGAACAGCACGCGGTCCGCGACCGCCGCGGCCCGCGGGTCGTGCGTGACCAGCAGCACCCGCTGTCCGAGATCGCTGACGATCGACCGGAGCAGGCCGAGGACGACGTCGCTCGACGCGGTGTCCAGCGCCCCCGTCGGCTCGTCGGCGACGATCAGCTCCGGATCGGTGACCAGCGCCCGCGCGAACGCGACGCGCTGCTGCTGGCCGCCGGACAACTGTGCCGGCCGGCGGTCGAGCGTGGCCCCGACGCCGACCGTGTCGGCGAGTTCCCGCACCCGGCGCATGTCGATCGGGCGCCCGGCCAGCCGCAGCGGCAGCGAGATGTTGTCGGCCACGCTCAGCGACGGGATGAGGTTGTAGGACTGGAACACGACGCCGACGTGCGAGCGCCGCATCTCGGCCAACCCGGCCTCGTCCAGCGCGGTGATGTCGGTGCCGCCGATGCGGATCGCGCCGGTGTCGGGCTTGTCCAGGCCCAGAAGGCAGTTCAGCAGGGTCGTCTTGCCGGATCCGGACGGTCCCATGATCGCGGTGAAGGTCCGCGGCGCGACCGTGAGATCGATGTTGGCCAGCGCCCAGAAGCGGGTGGCGTCGGTGCCGAAGCTCTTGCTCAGGCCGCTGATCGTCACGGCGTGCTCGGCGTGCTCGGCGTGGTTTCCGGGGTGTCCGCCCTTGTGCTTCTTCACGCTTTCGACCGTAGATTCGGGGCCCGTGCGGCACAGTCCCCTGCACGCCCGACCCTGGGTGGCACGGGCTCCCACCTGCATGGTGGTGCCGGCTATACCTCCGGGACCGGACGGCGGCGGGGAAGTAGGCTCGCCCGGTGAGCTCCCCGGAAGACGCCGGCAGCGTTGGGCGGCCGCACGACGCCAAGCCGCTCCGGCGCCTGGCCCGTTCGGCCCGCTACCTGCTGGGCGGCGGCCTCGCCGGGCTCCACGGCCTCCTCGTCCTCGCGTTCCTCGTGCTCGTCGCCGCGCTGTCCTTGGTCGGCGTCGGACTGCTGCTCGCCGGGACCGCGTCCGGGCTGCTGCGGCGCTGGTGCGGCGCCGAACGGGGCCGGGTCGGCCGGGCGCTGGGGCGGCGCATCGGCTCCCCGTACCTTCCTCCCGCACCCGGGGCGGGCCCTGCCCGCCGCATTGCCGACGGCACGCTGCCCCGCGACCTGGCCGCCCTTCTCCAGCGGATCGTCGTCGGGATCCCGCTCGGCGCGGTCAGCATCCTCGTGCCGGTGCTGTCCGTGCAGGCCCTGGCCTTGCCCGCGTACTGGTGGGCGATGCCGGACGGCAAGCCGGCCGAGCAGTTCTTCGTGATCACGTCCTGGTGGCTCGCCGCGGCGTCCGGCCTGATCGGCCTTGCCGGGCTGGCCGCCTGGTGGTTCGCCGTACCCGCCGTCGCCGCCGCCGACGCGAAGCTCCTCGAACGCCTCCTCGCCCCCGGCCGCGACCAGGAACTCCGCCTCCGCGCCCGGATGGAAGAACAGCGCCGCCGCTCCGCAGTCGACCTGCACAGCGCCGAACTGCGGCGCATCGAACGCGACCTGCACGACGCGGCACAGAACCGGCTGGTCGCCGTCTCCATGTTCATCGGCACCGCGCAACGCCAACTGACCACCGGCAAGGGCGATATCGCGACCACGCTGGCCAAGGCCCAGGACGCCAGCCGCGACGCGCTCGCCGAAATGCGCCGCATCATCCGCGGCGTCTACCCGCCCGCCCTCGCCGAGGAAGGCCTCGTACCGGCCCTGGGCATGCTGGCCGACCGCATGCAGATTCCCACCCGGCTGCACATCGAAGCCCCGGCCCCCACCGCGGCATCCGTCGACGCCGCCCTGTACTTCTCGGTCGCCGAGGCACTCACCAACGTGGCCAAGCACAGCGGCGCGACCACGTGCGACATCCACCTCACCTGGACGGAGGACCACGGCGACATGCGCGTCATCACCACCGTGACCGACAACGGACACGGCGGCGCCGAACCGGCAAAGGGCACCGGCCTGTCCGGCATCGAGAGCCGGATCGAGGCGCTCGGCGGGACCGTCGCCTTCACCAGCCCGCCCGGCGGCCCGACCGCGGTCCGGATGGAGCTCCCGTGCGAGTCGTGATCGCCGAGGACGACACCCTCCTGCGTGAAGGGCTCGCCGCCCTGCTCGCCGCCGAGGGCATCGACGTCGTCGCCGCCCGCCCGGACGCCGAAGGCCTCCACGAGACCATCGAGGAGTCCGCCGCGGACCTCGCCATCGTCGACGTGCGCATGCCGCCCACGTACACCGACGAAGGCCTCCGCGCCGCCATGCAGGTCCGCGCCCTCCGCCCCGGTTTTCCGATGCTCGTCCTGTCGGCCCACGTCGAGACCAAGTACGCCGGCGACCTCCTCGCCGACGGGGCCGGTGCGGTCGGCTACCTCCTCAAGGAACGCGTCGGCGCCGTCGAGGACTTCCTACGCACCATCGACCGCGTGGCGCGCGGCGAGACCGTCCTCGACCCCGAGGTCGTCACCACCCTCATGCGCCGGACCCGCGTCAGCAGCCCTCTCGCCGCGCTCACCGCCCGAGAACGCGACGTCCTCCAACTCATGGCCCAAGGCCACCGCAACGCCGACATCGCGGCCGAACTCCACGTCACCGAAGCCGCGATCCACAAGCACATCCGCAACATCTTCACCAAGCTCGGCCTGCTGACCGACGAGGCCGGCCATCGCCGCGTCCTGGCCGTCCTCACCTACCTCCGGGAGCAGTGACGCCGAACTGCATCGTCCGGACGAGAAACCGCGTCCGGACGATGCCGGCTTTTGGTCGCCGAGCCCAAGTGCCGCGTCGCAATCTGGGCCATGTGGCCAACCTCCAACCAACCGAACGTAGTTGAATCCCTGTCAGGCATGCCCGGAAGCCCGAAGGCCGAAGTCCCGCGAAGGGAAATCAAGACTGCGCACCGGTACGGCCCCGCGGTCAAGACCCCCGTACTGCTCACCCACCACTTCCGCACGATCGACGCGGCCGGCCGCCTCCTGGGTGCCCTCGCCGACGTCCAGGCCTCCCGGGCCCGGGAGCTGGTCACCGCGGCCGGCAACCGCTGCGACTACCTGTCGTTTCCGGAGATGGGCCACGCCATGCACACCCTGGACCCCGAGCTCTTCGCCAAGACCCTGACCGACTTGGCCCGTTCCCTGCCCGGCGTTCCCTAGCTGCGCATCAGGCGTACCGGCAAGGCCGTCAGGGCGTTGTTGAGGTTGGAGCGAAGCCGGGTGGGCGCGCCGAGGAGCTCGATGCGGGGGAACGCCGCAAGCAGTTCCTCGAAGAACACCCGGCCTTCCAGGCGCGCGATGTGCACGCCCAGGCAGAAGTGCTCGGCGAAGCCGAACGACAGGTGCGGGTTGGGGCGCCGCGAGATGTCGAAGGCCTGCGCGTCCTCGAATACTTCCTCGTCGCGATTCGCGGACGAGTAATACATGGCGACCTTGTCGCCCGCCTTGATCTGCACGCCGCGCAGCTCGACGTCCT
The DNA here is from genome assembly GCF_021502675.1 of Yinghuangia soli. Lineage (GTDB taxonomy): Bacteria > Actinomycetota > Actinomycetes > Streptomycetales > Streptomycetaceae > Yinghuangia > Yinghuangia soli. The sequence goes on along the minus strand of NZ_JAKFHA010000040.1, from coordinate 15,027 downwards.
GCGTCGCGGTACGCCGGAAGTAGTGCAGCGGGTTGGCCCAGCGCAGGATCTCCTCGACGGCTCCGGGGATGAGGGACGGGTCGGCGCGGAGTGCGGCCAATTGCTCCGGGTGTGTGAGCAGTGCGTGCAGGCCGCCGGACAGCATGGTCTTGGTGGTGTCATTGCCCGCGGTGACCAACTGCATGAAGAAGGAACCGAATTCGATGTCGGTCATCATCTTGCCGCCGAACTCGGACTCCAGAATGAGCGTGGTGAGGTCCTCGCGGGGCTCCTCAGTGCGCCGCTTCATGGCGAACTGCACGGCGTACATCGCCATTTCCCGCGATGCGTCGCCGGGTCCGTAACCGTCGCGGGCGGCCTCGGGGTCCTGCTGGCTGTTGGTCCGCTCGGCCAGGCGGTGGAGGTAGGCCCAGTCCTCCTCCGGCAGCCCCATGAGCTCGCCGATGACCTGGGTGGGGAGGCTGGAGGTGACGTCGTGCACGAACTCGACGTCGCCGTCCGGGATGCGGGCGAAGATCTCGCGGCAGATCTCCCGGATGCGGCCTTCCATGCCGCTGACGACGCGTGCCGTGAAGGACTTCACCAGCGGCTTGCGGTACGCGCGGTGCTGCGGCGGGTCCATCGCGAGCAGAGTGCCGCGGAGCTGGTCGAGGCGTACCTCGTCCAGGTCCTCCAGGACTATTCCGCCGCGCTCCGCGGAGAAGAGCTCAGGGTGCTGCGAGACGTACTCGACGTCCGCATGCTTGAGCACCGCCCAGTAGCCGGGCTCGCCGGGCATGTCCTGCCAGAACACCGGGCTGGTGCGGCGTAGTTCGGTGAATATCCCGTGCGGGACGCCGCCCGTGTAGCAGTCCGGGCTGTAGATGTCGGGCACGCCGGCGGGGACGGTGTCGGGGGTGGCGGTCATACGGCGGCTCCTCAGGCGACCAGGACGTTCGGACGGCCGTGCCCTTGCATCTCGCACAGCCGGTAGTAGGACTCGAGCGAAGCCGGGCCGTCGGTCACGGACTCGATATTGCCGTCCGCGTCGAGGTTGAGGTTGGCGCCGTACATCTGGAACCACACGCGCGTGTCGGGCTCGACACACGTCAGGGTGTGCACCGATCCGGCGGGCTCGAACAGGAACGAACCAGCGCGATTGACGTAGTCGTACTCGGTGTACTTCCACGCCCCGGACACGGTGTACGCGTAGACCGGGCCGGTGTGCCGGTGGGTCTGCACGGCGAAGCCGGGCTGGAAGACGTTCTCCACGATCCACAGCCCCTCCTGCGCCTTGACGCAGATGACCTTGAGCTTGTTGCCGCCGCCCAGTTCCACGAACGGCAGGTCGTCCGACCCGATGTGGACCGACAGTTCGGGCCCCGCGGCGGTGGCTGTCATGGCGTGCTCCTTCGGGTTCGGCCTTGGCAGGCGCCGAATATTCGGCGTACTATCGCCATCTATTCGGCGAACATAGCGGCGCCGCCGAGGAGGGACAAGAGCAATGTCGACGTCACCGCCCACCGACCGGGTCATCGCGATCGTGGAACTGCTCCTCGACGCGGAGGACGGGGCGGCACTCTCCGAGATCAGCGAGCGCCTCGGCCTCAACCGCGCGACGTGCGCAGCCGTCCTCGGCGCACTCGAGCACCACGGCTGGGCGGAGCGCGGCGAGGACCGCGCCTACCGCGCCGGTGCGGGCCTGGTCCCGATCGCCGGCGCAGTCCTGGCGCGCGTACCCGTGGTCGACGGCGCCCAGGACCTGCTGCGCGAACTCAGCGCCGCCACCGGCCTCGCCGCCTCGCTCAGCCGGGTCGCCGCCGACCACACCAGCGTCGTCGCCTCGTCCGGCCGCGGCCGCCCCGGCCCGGCCGACCGCACCCGCCTCCCGATCTTCCCGCCGTTCGGCGCCGTCGTGATGGCCTTCCGGACCCCCGCCGAACGCCGCGAATGGCTGGCCCGCACCCCCGACCCGGCCGCCCGCGAACACCTCGACCGCTTCCTGGCCACCGTGCGCGCCGAAGGCGTCGGCATCTGGCGCCTCGACGACGCAATGGAGCAGGTGACCGAGGCGATCCGCACCATGTCGGCACTGACCGGCCGCAGCGACCTGCCCCAGATGTCCGCCTTCCTCCGCCGCATCGGCCGCGGCTACCTCTCCGGCGAACTCCAGAACGCCGAGACCCTCCCGGTCTCCTACATGGCAGCCCCGGTCTTCGGCCACGACGGCAGACCGCGCTACGAGGTAGAACTCCACCTCCTACGCCCCGACGCCCCCCGCGCCGAGGTCCGCACCCTCGCCACCCACCTGACCGATGTCGCCAACCAACTGACCACCCTCTGCGGAGGCCACCCCCCGACCCCCTCGCCGAGCTGAAGCGCGACCGAACCCGGGACACAACGACGTGGGGGGCGCCCGCCCCCCCCGGGGGGGGGGGCGGGGGGGGGGGGGGGGGGGGGGGGGGGGGGCGGGAATAGGAAGACGTGTGGG
>NZ_JAKFHA010000040.1:0-12547 GCF_021502675.1 Yinghuangia soli | reverse complement strand
CCCCCCCCGCGCCACCCCCGGCGGGCCCCCCCCCCCCGATCGGGGGGGGGGCCCGACGTGTTGCCTGTCGCAGGCTGGCGGAGGATACGAGATTCGAACTCGTGAGGGGTTGCCCCCAACACGCTTTCCAATTGCTCACCTCGCCGTCCGGCGCGATCCCCCCAGCGTCCTGACCTGCGGTGGAATGGTTGAGCCCCACCCCCACGGACGCCCGCGTACGCCAGTGAATGAGACCAGGACTGAGACCAGGATTGAGACCGGAACAGAGGCCGGGGTCGAGACTGCGGACGCGTGGGCGGGCCGGGAGTCTCGTAGGCCAGGCGTAGTTCCGCGGTCTGGTGGTCGGCTGCGCGCGCCACGCCGCCCACGCTCGGTCCGGATAGCCCGGATATCCAGGACACCGCGGCGATCGTCCCGCCCATGTGCACCCGCCCTGGCGGCTCTTGATCTGGAGGATAGTTCCAGATAGTCATGTCACTATGGATGATCACTCCAGCATGGTTCTCTCGGCTGATGCCCCACCGCCGCTGCGTGAGCTGGCGCGCCGTGCGTCCGGCCTGTCACCCGCCGAGCAGCGGGTGGCGCAGGCGGTCGCCGAGGCTCCGGCCGAGGTGGTGCGGATGTCGGTGAGCGACCTGGCCGCGGCGTCGCAGTCCTCGGTGGGCACGGTGACGCGGTTCTGTCAGAAGCTGGGGCTGCGCGGCTTCCACGACCTCAAGCTCGCCCTCGCCCGCGAGACCGCGCCCACGCACCAGCGCCTGGCGGACGACGTGGTGCCGGGCGACGACGCGGCGCAGATCGCCCGCAAGGTGCTGTCCGGCTCGGCGCGGGCCCTCGACGAGGCCGTCCGGGCCATCGACGCGGCGGCGGTCCAGGCCGCGGCGGAGGCGCTGCTGAGCGCGCGGCGGATCCTGTTCGCCGCGGTGGGCACATCCGCACCCCTGGCCGCCGATGCCGCGTACCGGCTGAGCACGCTCGGCCTGGACGCGGTCTTCCCCGGCGACACCCACCTCCAGCACGTCACCGCCCGCACGCTGCGGCCCGGCGACGTGTGCTTCGCGATCAGCCACACCGGCGCCACCCGCGAGACCATCGCCGCGGTGCGGACCGCGCGGACGGTCGGGGCGACCACCGCCGTGCTGACCAGCTTCGCCGGCGCGCCGATCGCGGAGACGGCTGACCTGGTGCTGGTCGCGGGCAGCAGCGAGACCGCGTTCCGCGTCGAGGCGATGAGCAGCCGCCTGGTGCACCTGGCCCTGCTCGACGCCCTCTACGTGACGGTCGCGCTGCGCCACGGCCCTGCCCGCGACGCCCTCGCCGCGACCGAAGACCTCCTGACCGAACACCGTTACTGAGGACTCGCATGCCTCCCATCGCGCCCCACCCGGCGGCCCCGCCGCGTCTCGATCTCACCGACGTCCTCGTGCTGTTCGACTGGAACGGCACCCTGGTCGACGACACCGACCGCGCCCTGCGCGCCACCAATGCCGTTCTCACCCACCGCGGCCTGGCCGGCCTGACCGCCGAGGACTTCCCCGCCCGGTGGAAGCTGCCGCTGGGCGCGTTCCTGCGTGGCCTGGGCGCCACCGACCCGGAAGCCGCCGAGCAGCACTGGAACCGCGCACTCGCCGCCGAACCCGCGCCGCTGCGGCACGGCGCCGCCCGCATGCTCGACACCCTGCGCGCCCGCGGCGCACGCCTGGGCGTGGTCTCCGCCGCGGGAGCGCAGGCCGTCGCCGACGACATCCGCGACACCGGCCTCGAAGACCGGTTCGACGTCGTCCTGGCCGGGGTCGCCGCCAAGACTTCCGCCCTGCTGAGCCAACGCCCCACCCGCCCCCGGGCCTGCTACGTCGGCGACACCGAGTACGACATCCACTGCGCCCGCGCCGCCGGATACCTCGCCGTCGCCATCACCGGCGGCTACCGCCCCGCCGACGCCCTCGCGGCGGTACGGCCCGACGCGGTCGTCGACGACCTCGACGACCTCGTCGGCGTCCTCACCGCCCTGCACACCAAGACACCCGCGCCCGCGTCCCTCGGAGGAACCCCGGCATGAACCCGCACCTGACGCTCGGAACCGCGCCCGACGACCCCGGCACACTGGGTAGTCCGCCGGCCACCGGGCCCTGGACTCACCTCGACATCGCCGACGACCCCGGCCGGTTCACCTTCGCGCTCATCTCCGACCGGACCGGCCTCGCCCGTCCCGGCGTGTTCGAACGCGGCATCGCGTCCCTGAACCTGCTGCGCCCCGCGTTCGCCGTCCAACTCGGCGACCTCATCGAGGGCTACACCGACGACGAGGGCAAGATCACTGCGGCGTGGGCCGAAATCGACGAGATCCTGGCGCCTTTGGAGATGCCGCTCTTCCACGTCCCCGGCAACCACGATGTCTTCAGCGACCTCGCGCGCAAGCACTGGCTCGACCGCTACGGGCGGCTCCACCACCACTTCCGCTACAAGGACGTCCTCTTCCTCGTCCTCGACACCCAGGACCCCCCGGTCAAGCAGTCCCTCGAAGCCATGAAGAAGCTGGCCGGCAACGTCAAGAACGACCCCGAGGCCCTGCGCCGCCTGGTCGAGGAGTCGATCGACTGGGAAGGCGACCAGGCCGGCGCCCGCGTCTCCGACGAGCAGACCGCCTGGGCCGAGCAGGTCATCCGCGAAAACGCCGACGTCCGCTGGACGTTCGTCCTCATGCACCAGCCCGTCTGGCAGGGCGAGGGCCACCCCGTCATCCACCGGATCCGCGCCGCCCTCGGCGACCGGCCGTACACGATGCTCGCCGGGCACGTGCACAACTACAAGACCGCCGTCATCGACGGACGCGACCACATCCGCCTTGGCCCCACCGGCGGCCTGTGGGTCAAAGCCGAAGGCGACAACGGCAACTTCGACCACGTCACCCTCATCACCATGGAACCCGACGGCCCCCGCATCGCCAACGTCACCCTCGAAGGCCTCCGCGACCACCATGGCAAGCCCCTCGCCTGACCACCGGGCACGGCGCCGAACATCGTTTGTGCGCAAAGGGGAGGAGAGTCTCGCCAGTTGCGGCGCGGGCGGTGGCTGAACGGGCCCACCGCCGTGGCGAGGGCGGCACCCAATACGGGACGGGCTTCGCGCGGGGCCGAGGAGCTTGCGTCCGGCATCGCTCAGATCCAGCCGTCCAGCGACCGGAGGAAACCCTCCAGGTCGTCGCGGTGGATGCAGTGTCCGGTACCGGGGACTGTGTGCAGTTGGTACCCGCGCCGTTCCAACTCGGCGGCGGCCTCCGGAGGGATCGTCAGGCTCGGGTCCGCGAGTTGGACCAGGGAGGGCCGGGCCGGCGGGCCCGGCAGGTAGTCGGCGGCGGAGTCCGGGGCGGTGTCGAGGAGCGCGACGTCGAAGTGGGCGAAGCCGGCCATCTCGGCATCGATGTCGGCATCGGACCAGCGGGGGTTGGCCTCGCGGATGTCGGCCGGGGTGGCACCGGTGACCATGGTGCGCAGGAACTCCCGCATCTCCAGGTCGACCGATACGGGGAGGAACTCCGGGTCGGAGTAGACCGCGCGAGCCGGGCGTAGCCGGTCGACAGCGAGCGACAGCGCCAGCCCGCGCCAAAGGTGCTGGAAACTGCTCGGTCTCTGCGATGGCTTGCCTGTGCTGGTATGCCCGGTCGGCGTTGCGCGTGCTTCGTGCTGAGGGTGATCCGCTTGGCGGCTGCTGCCCCGCGCACGGCGCTGAGGCCGGATGGTCAGCGGGAGCGGTGTCGTGTCTGTGCCATCAGACGCAGCGCGGCTGCTGGGGAGACCCGTGTCAGCCGAGTGCCGCGATGGTGAAGGAGCCGTCCTGCCCGGCGCGGAGGTGGCCGCCTTCGGATTCCCAGGCGGTCTCTGAGGGATCGCCGATGTCCTCCGGGCTGGAGGTGGTCGGGCCGGGCAGACCCATGGTGCCGACGAGCGTGCCGGCGCTGCGCGCGTCGCGCGGCGCCGCTGCGGCCTCCATCATCCGCTGGGCCGCGGCAGGGTCGGTTTCCGGCGGGATGACCAGGAGATCCCAACGTCCCGTGCCGTGCGACAACAGCATGATCTCGTGGGGGTCTTGTTCGGTGAACCAGCCGACCTTGATCAGGCGGCCGGAAGCCGGGACCCGCCGGGGGACTCTCGTCCAGAGCGCGGGGTTCACCGTTGCGCGGGTGATCACGCCTGCTTCTGCCATGGCCCCTGCCAGGGAGGGGAGTTCGTCGGCGAGTTCGCGGGAATGCGGCCACCAAGCCCCGTCGAGCCGACCGGCGGCCTCTCCGGCCGGGGTCAGCGCGATGCGCGGGAGGACAGCAGGGGTGGATGTGGTCGTCGCGAGGGGATTCTCGGTCGAGGTCATGAAGAGGACCTGCCCCCGGAAGGGCGCGAACCCGTCCGGCATCGTCGCTCGCCGGGCACGGCGCCGGTATCGGATCCGGCGTGCGGAGTGCGCCCGGTACCCCCGACGTTACCGCGGCGCGGGCCTGCGCGGGCCTCGGGCGGCGCATGGGTTTGCGCAGGGGCTCCAATTGCGGCAGCGCGCCGCAGGCTTGTCCGGTCCTGCCGGAGCGGGCCGGGCGGCACAGCGCAACCGTGCTTGCGGGTCAGGGTTGTCGGATTCGCCCGCCCTTGCGACCCGTTCGGGGCTATGCTGCCGAGTGGACGTCCTGGACCCCGACGGCACACTGCACCATGATTCGGATGCCCGTCAGCGGCGGACGCTCTGTCCGATCGACTCGCGCATCCCCTTGAAGGGGAACCGGCTGCGCACCACAACCCTGGACCGCCGGCTGCAGCGTTTCACCCGTACCGAACGCACGACCACGCTCGGATCGGTCGACGGTGAGCCGGAATTCCGGAATCCACGCGGTGCGATCCGGCCGGCATCCGTAACGAGGCACCCATGCGCCCTCGACCGCAGCCCTGCGAAGGTCTGGCCATCCGTCCGAGTTCCGGCATCGCCGGAGCTCCGCTCATCGTCGAAGGCGAAATCGACATCGCCTCTGCGGTCCACCTGCGCAGCTTCCTCACCGGATGCCTGCTCGACGGGCATTCCGTCATCGACGTCGACCTGGGAGCAGTGACGTTCTGCGACAGCAGCGGTCTGCACGTCTTCCTGGACATCGCCAAGGCTGCCGCCGAAGCCGGCGGCTGCCTTCGGCTGCACAAGCCGACCCCGATGGTGGCCCGGCTGTTCGCGCTCACTGGGACCGGCACACGCCTCCTCGTTCTCCCGACCTCTGTGCCGCCGCCTCCCGTCGTCCTGCCGGGTACCGCTCTTCCCTATGTCGTCTGCGCGTCGGTCCGATTCATCGGCCAGGCCTCCCGGCGGCTGCCCGGGCCATCCGTCCGCCGCCATGTCAGGGCAGCGGCTCCGCCACCCCGCCACACCGCGGATTCGGCCGCGCCGGGACCGGTCGAGGACACCTGCGTGGACGGGCCGGGTCCATGAACCCGGCCGGTCGGTCGGCCCGGATCCGCGTCCTGGTCGGCGAACACGCAGCCCGGCGGGGTGCCCGCCTCAGCATCGCGGATGTGTGCGGTGCCGCGGTCGCGTCACTGCCGATCCAGGGAGCCGGGGTGTCCGCGATGTCATCGGCCACGGCCAGCCATCCGCTGTGCAGTACCGACGAAGTCAGCGAGCAACTCGAGGAACTGCAACTGACCCTCGGTGAAGGCCCGTGCATGGACGCCTGCGCTCGGGGCACTGCGGTCTTGGCGCCCGACCTGAGCACCGGCGCCCTGGACCTGTACGCGGAGACGCCCGGCGATCTGGGCCCCGGACAGTTTGCCGATGCGGTGGCCTTCGCCGACACCGCTGCACTCCTCCTGCTGGAGAGTCATCCGGCCGGACGGGAAGAACTCTTCCCGTCCGCCGTCGGCTGCTCGCCGGACCTACGTGCCTTGGACCTGACCAGCGAAGACCTGGGCGGCTACCGGGCCGAGATCGAGGCCACCGGCGTGCTCGCCGAGCACCTCGGCAGCGGCGTCGACGAGGCGTTCCTGCGGCTGCGCGCGCACGCCTACACCCACGGCCGCCGACTGGCCGAGGTGGCGCGCGACGTGGTGGCCCGCACCCTGCGCTTTCGGCCGGACCCCGCGCACGTCCGGCCGCACGACCTGGAGCAGCCCGATGACGGCTCCTGACCCTCCGCGGCCCTGCGGTGTGCCTCTGCGCCTCATGGGTCTCCCACCACTGCGGCCCCGACGACGGGGTCGGCCGATCGAGGGTGCTCCCGTGGATGAACGACTCCTGGCCGGAACCTTCGTCGAACTCGCGGACAACCTTGCCGCCGACTTCGACGTCGTCGGCTTCCTGCGCCTGCTCACCGACCGCTGCGTCACCATGCGCGGCGTCGCGGCGGCCGGTGTCCTCCTCGTGGCCCCGGACGGGGCACTGCGGGTGATGGCGGCTTCCGACGAGCGCGTACGCGTCCTCGAACTGTTCCAGATCCAGAACGACGAAGGTCCCTGTCTGGACTGCTGCCGAACCGGCGCACTCGTCACCGCCCCCGATCTGACCGCAGAGACCGACCACTGGCCCCGGTTCGCTGCCGAAGCCCGGCGCAATGGGTACACCGCCGTCCAGGCCCTCCCGATGCGGCTGCGCGCAGACGTCGTCGGCGCGCTCAACCTTTTTCGCGCTGCGCCCGGGACGTTCGACCCGATAGACACATCCGTCGCCCAGGCACTTGCCGACGTCGCCACGATCAGCCTCCTTCAGCAGCGGTCGGCCCGGCGCAGTGACGCCCTCAACGAACAACTCCGGCACGCGCTGGACAGCCGCGTCCTGATCGAACAGGCCAAGGGCAAGCTGGCCGAACGCCACGGTCTCGACATGGAGCAGGCGTTCACCGCGCTGCGCGGCCACGCCCGCTCCCACAACCGCCGCCTGTCCGACCTTGCCCGGGCGTTCGTCGACGGCACCGAGACTCTGGCCGACCCGGAGCGCTGACCGGCGGGGGGACCGCAGGCCGACACCGGATCGGCGAGTGGAGCCGGCCCGGCCCCCAACCGTCAGGCCGCAGGTCCGCCTTTGCGATCGAGGCCGGCGTCGACGAGGATCTGCTCGGCCTGGGCGAGGTTGTCGAGATCGAGGGCCTGGGCCATGGCCTGCCGGGCTTGGTGCTGGGTCGCGTGCGGCGGTATGACGAGCAGTGCGACGAGGTTCCCGTCGTCCCGCGTGAACAGCACGGTGTCGTCGCCGATCGGGAACCAGTCGATGTGCACGAGCCGGCGGTCGATGAACAGATGCTCGGGTACGCCGTCCCAGGCGTCCCGGTCCAGTCCGACCCGGCTGACCGGTGCTATGTGTGCGGACAACGCGGTGACCAGGCCACGCAACTGCGCTCCGATGTCGCGGGACCGCGGCCACCAGGCACCGTCCAGTGTTCCCGGGCGGCCCCCTGCGATCTGCGGCCTGAGAAATATCACGCCCGGGGACACCTGCTGGTGTGTCGTCCCCGGTCCGCGTCCGCGTCGGCGCGGGGTCTCCGCTTCAGGCATGACGCACCGCCTGACCTGTCCACAGAGCTCACGGTGAGCCCTGGTGGGCCGGGAGCGCGCCGCAGTGCGGGCACCGCCTTGAACGTCGTCCGGCCCATACCTACGCTACCCCGGATGCCGCCGGCCATAGTGGCCGGAGTGCGCTTGCCCGCAACGAGGACCGCACCGTGCCTTTGATGTGGCGTGTCCGGGCCAGGCAGCGGGCAGCCATGGTCCGCCAGGCGGACCTCGTCGACCCGGATGGTCTGCAGCCCGTTCTTCCGAGTTCCTCCACGCAGCACTCGCGACAGCGCGCGTCCTACGGCATTGCGGCTTCGCGAGCACGGCGCGGGGGCCCGCCACGGGCGGTGCGGCGTCAACGCGGGACTCGGCGAAGGTGCCGCCCCGGCACGGTCGCCCGCCGGTATCGGCAAGAGGAGGTGCCGACCACCTGAGTGCATCAGCATCCTCCGCGGAGCGAACGGTTGTCGCGCTGCCGGGGACTGGGGCGGTAGGCCTCACAGTAGTCGTGCCCGCACACAACGGATAGCCCGGCGCGTAGCCCGTTCCGGGAAGTCGGCGTTCCCCGCTGCGGCGGCCGGCTCACCTGCCGGGATCGCCCCGCGGTGGATCCCCGTAGGATGGTCTTGTCCGGGGCAACCCGTATTCCGGTGGTCAAGCCGGTTTCGTCCTGGAGGAATTGCTCTTCTGGATGCGCCATTGCCGCTGCGTCCGGAGCAAGGTCTGGTGCCCCCGTGCCGCTCCACCCGCCGCCTCCGTCCCCGCCCGCCCCGCCTCCTCGCACTTCACCCGCCCTGACCGTCGCCGACGCCATGGACGGCTGGGATTCCCCGGTCGGTACGGACACCACCGTCGACGAGGCCTTGGCGATCTTCGCTGCACTGCCTGCCGCGTCGTACCTGCTCGTTCTGGACGAGGCCGGTCGATGCGAGGGGCTGGTGACACGCGCGAGCCTGGCCGCCTTCCTCGCTCGGTCCTGGTACAGCGAGCGCACCCCGGTCCGCGACACCCACCACCAGCGCGGCCCTTTCGCGTGGCCCGCCATGCCGCTTGCCCTCGCGGCCGAATCCATGCGCGTCAAACGCCAGGACGTCTGGCCGGTCACCGACGACGACGGCCGAGTCCTGGGCGTCCTCACCGCTCGCGCGATTCGGGAAGCACTCCACGCCGGCACCTGACCGGCCATCCGGCTGCCAGGCCCGCCCGCTGACGGGTCGGGCGCAGTACGGTGGGGAGGCAGGGGATACCTCGTACGCGGACCTACGCTGTCGCGTCGTCCCTGGCGGAGCGAATGTCGGGCTGAGGCCCGGGTACCGGCGGTGGGCATGACCCCCGATCGATCTCTCGTGGCCCCACGGGCCGCACAGAGCGACTTTTCCGTACTTTCGAAGCAGGTTGCCGAAGCGGGGTTGCTGCGGCGACGGCCCGGCTATTACACCTTGCGCATCGGCGCGATAGCGGTGGCGTACGCCGCGGGGTGGGCGGTCTTCGCCGTCGTCGGGCGTTCGTGGTGGCAGCTTGCCGTTGCCGCGCTTCTTGGCGTCCTCTACGCCCAAGTCGCCTTGGTTGCGCATGATGTGGCGCATCGTCAGGTCTTCCGGCTGCGGCGTGCCAGTGAGATGGCAGGACGCGTTGCCGGCAATCTGTGCGTGGGCATGAGCTATGGATGGTGGCAGGACAAGCACACCCGCCACCACGCCAACCCGAACCACGAGGGCCTCGACCCCGACGTCGCCCCGGACATCCTGGTGTGGTCGACCGGCCAGGCTCGCGCCGCTCAGGGCATCGCCCGGCGGATCGGCCCGCTCCAGGCGTTCCTCTTCTTCCCGCTGCTGACCCTGGAGGGCTTCAACCTGCACGTGTCCAGCGTCCGCGCGCTGTTCCGACCGGCACTCCGGCGCAGGGGCGTCGAGGCGGCACTGCTGGGGATCCACATCGCCGGATACCTCGCCGGGCTGCTGGTCGTCCTGGGGCCTTGGGGCGGGCTGGTGTTCCTCGTCGTCCACCAGGCGGTGTTCGGTGTCTACCTCGGCTGCACGTTCGCGCCGAACCACAAGGGCATGCAGATGCTCACGGACGCTGACGACCGTCCCGATTTCTTGCGCCGCCAGGTCCTCACCTCGCGGAACGTACGCGGCGGCCGACTGGTCGACGTCCTCCTCGGCGGACTCAACCACCAGATCGAGCACCACCTCTTCCCCAACATGCCCACCCCGCACCTGCGCCGGGCCCGCCCCATCGTCAAGGCGCACTGCGCTCGACTTGGCATCTCCTACGCCGAGTCAGGGCTGTTCGCTTCGTATGCGCAGACCCTGCGGCACCTGCACCGGGCCGCCGCACCCCTGCGCCGCCCGGTCGCACGACAGGCCTGAGGCCCGCGACCGGGGACGGCAGACTTGAAGCTGTAAAAGCTCTCGGTCTCGGGCAGGGCGTCGCCGACCGAATCCACGCGGCGCGCCCCGTGCAGGCCGTTGCCGTCGGCGTCGCCGACACACTGAACCGGTCGTCCGCCTGGCCCTGGCGCCGGTAACTCAAGCCCGCTCGTGACCGCGAACTGGGTGGTACGGGCCCGAACGAGCGTGCACCAAAGGGTGCGCGAACTGCGCGTGTTGGCGAGAACCGCAACCAGGATTGCAACCAAGACGACGTCAGCCCCGACCTGGCGAGAGGTCGGGGCTGACGTTTTGCCTGTTCAGGCTGGCGGAGGATACGAGATTCGAACTCGTGAGGGGTTGCCCCCAACACGCTTTCCAAGCGTGCGCCCTAGGCCACTAGGCGAATCCTCCGCCGGACAGCTTACCGGAGGGATGGGGGTGGTCGCGCACGGGTATTCGGGTGGGGGTCGATCGGGGTGGGCGGCGCGCGGTGGGGGCCGGGTCGGGTACTGTTGGGGCGGACCTCCCGCGTGGCGGCATCCTGCTGAACCCCCCCAGGGCCGGAAGGCAGCAAGGGTAAGTGGGCTCTGTCGGGTGCGCGGGGGGTCTTTTGCTTTCCCGGTGCGGGTGGTGCCCGACGCGGCTTGGCTTCGGATGTCCCTCCACCCGGCTATGGTCGTGGTCGTGTCGCTTGCCCTCTACCGCCGCTACCGGCCCGAGACCTATGCCGAGGTCATCGGGCAGGAGCACGTGACCGAACCGCTCATGCAGGCCCTGCGGAACAACCGCGTGAACCACGCGTACCTGTTCAGCGGGCCGCGAGGCTGTGGCAAGACGACGAGTGCGCGCATTTTGGCGCGGTGTCTGAACTGCGAGCAGGGCCCCACACCGACCCCGTGCGGGGTGTGCCGGTCGTGTGAGGACCTGGCCCGGGGCGGGCCGGGCAGTATCGATGTGATCGAGATCGACGCGGCGTCGCACGGTGGTGTGGACGATGCGCGCGATCTGCGGGAGAAGGCGTTCTTCGCGCCGGTCAACTCGCGCTACAAGATCTACATCATCGACGAGGCCCACATGGTCACGTCGGCGGGCTTCAACGCGCTGCTCAAGGTGGTCGAAGAGCCGCCGGAGCACCTGAAGTTCATCTTTGCGACGACCGAGCCCGAGAAGGTCATCGGGACGATCCGCTCGCGTACCCACCACTACCCGTTCCGCCTGGTGCCGCCGGGTGTGCTGCGCGACTACCTCGAGAAGGTGTGCGGCGACGAGGGCGTCGCGGTCGAGAAGCCGGTGTACCCGCTGGTCGTGCAGGCCGGCGCGGGGTCCGTCCGGGACTCGATGTCGGTGATGGACCAGCTGCTGGCCGGCGCGGACGAGCAGGGCGTGACGTACGCCATGGCCACCTCGCTGCTGGGCTACACCGACCGGGCCCTGCTCGACGATGTCGCGGATGCCTTCGCAACGCGGGACGGGGCCGCGGCGTTCCAGGTGGTCGACCGGGTCATCGAGGGCGGTTTCGATCCGCGCCGGTTCGTGGCCGATCTGCTGGTGCGGCTGCGCGACCTGGTGATCCTCGCGGCGGTGCCGGACGCGGCGGACAAGGGGCTCGTCGACGTCCCGGCCGATCAGCTGGAGCGCATGGTCGCGCAGGCCAGGTCCTTCGGGCAGGCCGAGCTGACCCGGGCCGCGGACATCGTGAACACCGGGCTGACCGAGATGCGCGGCGCGACGTCGCCCCGGCTGCAGCTCGAACTCATCTGCGCGCGCGTGCTGTTGCCCGGGGCCGGTGCGGGCGAGCAGGCCTTCGGTGCGCGGCTCGACCGGCTGGAGCGCCGGGTCGAGCTCGGCGTGCCCGGCGGAGCCTCGCCGGTCGCGGCGGGCCTGGCGGGCGTGGGACGGATGCCCGCGGACTTCGACGATGCGCCGCCGCCCGTGCAGCGGCCCGCGGCGGTACGCCCCGCGCAGCCGGCCGAGCCGGTCCAGGTGCAGGCGGCTCCGGCCGCGGCTCCGGTCGCCGCTTCCGTGCCCGGCCCGGGTACGGGTGCTGCCCAGCCGGAGGGGCGTGCGCCCGGCGCGTGGCCGTCCACGTCCCGTCCTCCGCAGCAGCAGAGTGCTCCGCAGCCGGTGGCCGCGGAGCCGGCGGCTGCGGCCTCGGGCGGATACGCCCCGGCATCGCCGCAGGCTGCGCCGGCCGCCCCCGCGGCAGGCGGTGGCGGCGGTGGCGGCGGTGATGTGAACCGGGTCCGCGGGATGTGGCCGCAGATCATAGAGGCCGTCGCACGCCGCAAGCGGGTCACGTGGATGATGCTGCAGCGCGCGGGTGTGGCCGGTTTCGACGGCAAGACGCTGCAGGTGTCGTTCGAGCATGCCGGTGCGCGCGACGGGTTCGTGAACAGCGGGCACGACGAGGTGCTGCGGCAGTCCGTGCTGGACGCGTTCGGCGTCGACTGGCGGATCGAGGCCATCGTCGACCCGGGTGCGGGCGGCTCGGGCGGCCAAGGAGGCTCGGGCGGCTCGGGCGGCTCGGGCGGCTACGGCGGAAGCGGCGGCGGCGGTGGCCGTGGCGGCTACGCGCCGCCGGCTGCCGCGCAAGGCGCGCCGTCCGCCGCGGCGGGCTTCCCGTCCGCGCAACCGGTGCAGTCGGCGCAGGCTGCGCCGATG
>NZ_JAKFHA010000004.1:475014-477450 GCF_021502675.1 Yinghuangia soli | reverse complement strand
GGACTCCGCGGATCGAGGTGACGGTGGAGGCGACCGACGAGGGCGAGAACCGGTCCGCGGGCGGCAACGCGACCGCGGTCGGGCGCCTGGTCAACGCGATCGACTGGCTCACCGAGAACCCGCCCGGACTGTACGACGCCCTCGACGTCCCGCTCCGCGCCGCGGTCGGGAAGTTGGGCAAGGGCAGGAACGGCTGATCCCCAGCCGAGCAAGTACGGCCGGCACCGGCCGAGTTCGAAGGCGGCCGAGGCCGCCGGACCCCTGAAGCGTCCCGGGGGCGCCTGATCACTCTCAGGCGCCTCCGGTGGACACGCACGCCCGGTCCCCGGCCGGGTGTGCACCCCGGCACCACTCCGGGCTCCCCCGCGAGCCCGCCCCGAGCCCCCCGGCCCGGATGGAACGACCCGCTCCACCCGCAGGCTCACGTCCAGGAGGGTTCTCCGGGCGAATGATCCGGAACTTTACGTTCCGGTACGCCCTGCGGTCGCGCACGCGCAAGAGCTGAACCGGTTCCCCTTCCGTCCAGTTAGGAACGCAAAATGAGTGGAACTCCCGTGCGTAAGACCCGTTCCGGCGACGGCCTTTCGCGCCGCCGCTTCGTGGCCGGCGCCGGCGCCGCGGTAGGTGCCGCAGCCATCGCCGGGCACACCGCCACGCAGGCCCAGGCCGCGACCGCCGGCGCCACGGCCGCCGCGATCGAGAACGGCGTGCGCGTCCCCGCGCTGATCATCGGCACCGGTTACGGCGGCTCGGTGACCGCGCTGCGCCTCGCGCAGGCCGGCGTCGACGTCCACATGGTCGAGATGGGCATGGCCTGGGACACCCCCGGCTCGGACGGCAAGATCTTCGCCAACACCACGACGCCCGACCAGCGTTCGTTCTGGCTGCGGACCCGCACCAAGCAGCCGCTGAGCCAGTTCCTGGGCTTCCCGCTGGACAAGGACGTCCCGAAGTACACCGGCATCCTGGACGCCGAGGAGTTCGCCGGGATCACCGTGTACCAGGGCCGCGGCGTCGGCGGCGGCTCGCTGGTCAACGGCGGCATGGCCGTCACCCCGCGGCGCGAGAACTTCGCGGGCGTGCTCCCGTCGGTGGACGCCGACGAGATGTACAACACCTACTACCCGCGTGCGAACGCCGGCCTGGGCGTCACCAACGTCGACCAGCGCTGGTGGGAGAGCGCGCCGTGCTACCAGTACGCGCGCGTCGGCCGCAAGCACGCGCAGCGCTCCGGCTTCCCGTTCGTCTTCGTGCCCAACGTGTACGACTGGGAGTACATGAAGGCGGAAGAGGCGGGCACGGTCCCGAAGTCAGCGCTGGCCGGCGAGGTCATCTACGGCAACAACGCGGGCAAGAAGTCGCTGCAGAAGACCTACATCGCCCAGGCGAAGGCGACCGGCAAGGTCACCATCTCCCCGCTGCACAAGGTGACTTCGGTGACGCCCGCGTCCGGCGGCGGCTACACCGTGGCGATCGACCAGATCAACACCAGCGGCGACACCGTGGCGACCAAGACCGTCACCGCGGACCGCGTCTTCTTCGCCGCGGGCAGCGTCGGCACCACCAAGCTCCTGGTCCGCCTCAAGGCGACCGGCGCGCTGCCGAACCTCAACGGCGAGGTCGGCAAGGGCTGGGGCGACAACGGCAACGTCATGTGCGGCCGTGCCAACCACATGTGGGACGCGACCGGCAAGCTCCAGTCGTCGATGCCGACCGCCGGTATCGACAACTGGGCCGCGGGCGGCGCGTTCGCCGAGGTCGCCCCGCTGCCCACCGGCATCGAGACCTACGCGTCGTTCTACCTCACGATCACCAACACGCCGCACCGCGCGGAGTTCAGCTGGAACGCCTCCACCGGCAAGGTCGACCTGAACTGGCAGACCGCCTGGAAGCAGACCTCGATCGACATGGCGAAGACCATCTTCGACAAGATCAACAGCAAGGAGGGGACGGTCTACCGGTCCGACCTCTTCGGCGCGTACAAGATCTGGGGCGACCACCTCACGTACCACCCGCTGGGCGGCGCGGTGCTGAACAAGGCCACCGACAACTACGGGCGCCTGCACGGCTACCAGGGCCTGTACGTCATGGACGGCTCGCTCATCCCCGGCAACACGAGCGTCAACCCGTTCGTCACCATCACCGCGCTGGCCGAGCGCAACATCGAGAAGATCATCGCCACCGACCTGTAACGGCCGGGTACGCGGCGGGCTTCGGCGCAGGCCCCTGAAGCGCCGAGCCTGCCGCGGGCGGGGACCCGGGCCGCAACCCGGGCGGCCGTCGCTGGGCGGAACCCGCGGCGGACGCGTAGCCGAAGCCGCGGCGGCTGCGGTGGATGCGCAGCCGAAGCCGCGGCGGAAGCATCGCGGCACGGCCGGGGGGGGGGGGGGGGGGGGCGGGGGGGCGCCCCCCGAGGCGCCCGCAAAAGAAGATGTT
>NZ_JAKFHA010000004.1:432736-475004 GCF_021502675.1 Yinghuangia soli | reverse complement strand
GGGCGCACGCATGGGGGCCGGGCGGGGCAGGCGGGCGCAACCCGCCTGAGCCCCGCCGCATTTTCCCGATAATCTGCATGGTTGTGTCGACAACCCGCCTGCCGCTGGACGGCCCGACCCGCCGGGCGCTCACCCACCGCGAGCGCGTCGACTGGCACGACCATGCGGAGAACCAGCTCATCGCGCCCGGCCTCGGCGTCCTGCAGGTCTCCACTCCGGACGGCACGTGGATCGTGCCGCCGCACCGCGCGGTGTGGGTGCCGGCCGGCATCCCGCACGCGCACGAGGCGCACGGCCCCACCGAGATGCGCAATCTGTGCTTCCCGGCCGCGGTCAATCCGCTGCGCCTGGACCGCCCCACGGTGCTGGCCGTGACGCCGCTGCTGCGCGAGGTCGTCGCCGCGCTGACCGGTGCCGCGCACGTCCCGGACCGGGACCGCCCGCTCTCCGCCGCGCACCGGCGCAACCTCGAACAGGTCGCCCTCGACCAGTTGCGCCGCGTCGACGAACTCCCGCTGGGCCTGCCCGCACCCCGCGATCCGCGGCTGCGGGACATCGCCGCCCTGCTGACCGCCGACCCGGGCGACGAGCGCACGCTCGCCGAACTCGGCGCCGCCGTGGGCGCCGCGGAACGCACCCTGAGCCGGCTCTTCCGCGCCGAGACCGGCATGAGCTTCCCGCAGTGGCGCGGCCAGTTGCGGCTGCAGTACTCCCTCAAGCTGCTGGCCACCGGGCGCTCCGTCACCGCGGTGGCCGCGGCGTGCGGCTACGCCACCCCGAGCGCGTTCATCGAGGCCTTCCGGCACGCCTTCGGGACGACCCCGGGCAGCTACCGCAAGCAGGCCGCCCACCAGCCCGCTTCCCGCTGAGGCCCCGGAGTCCCGGAGTCCCGGAGTCCCGCGGTCCGCAGCGCCGTGCCCTGAAGTCCCGAGATCCCGAAGTCCCGAAGTCCCTTGGCCCCGAAGCCCCTTGGCCCCACAGTCCCGCGGCCCCGCGGACCGGACGACCGCCGGGAGGACCGTTCAACCCACGCCGTCGACGAACGCGGCAATCCGGTCGAGGCCGGGCACGTACCCGTCGGTGGTGTCGACCTCGATCCACGGCACGTCCAGCGAGAGGCGGACGAAGGCGCCGTGGGCCTCGGCGTGCGCGACCGCGTCGTCCGGCCGGACGTCGCCATGGACCCGGCGCAGCGGAACAGCCGCCATCCGGTCCAGTTTCCGCTGCCTGGCCACCTCCGCGGAGACTCCGCAGTGCACGATGCGGATGCGGGCGAGGTCGCGCAGCGGCGCGAGCCCGGCCCGCCACACATGGTCCTGGAAGGCCGCCTCGGCGACGACCGTCACCCCGGCCTTGACCAGGAGTTCGAGGACGCCGAAGAAGGTCGGCAGGGTGCGGCGGGTCAGCGCGTCGCCGGGCCCGGGCACGAAGTCCTCGGTGGCGTGCGCCATCCCTTCCTTGATCTCGTCGCGGCAGACGGCCGGGCACCCGACCGCGGCGGCCAGCCGATGGGCGAGTGTGGTCTTGCCGGTGCCGGGCGGGCCACTGACGACGACGAGTGTCGGCATGGATGTCACGCACAAGTGATAGCAGAATCGGCCGTGTCCGGGCCTGCCGGACATACCGGCCCCGGGAGATCGACCGTGACAGCGCACCACCCCGCACCCGAGTGGTGCGTTCTCCTACTGGGCGGCGCGTCCGGTACGGGAAAGAGCAGTCTCAGCTACCCGCTGGCCCGCAGGCTCGGGGTCCCCGTGCTGGAGATCGACGACATCGTCGAGGCGCTGCTCGCGACGACCACGCCCGAGCAACAGCCCGCGCTGCACTACTGGACGACCCGTCCCGAGGCCGCGACGGTGTCGCCCGACGAGGCTCTGACGCGGCACTTGGCCACCTGCGACGCCCTGGTGCCTGCCATCGAGGCGGTGATCGCCAACCATCTGGAGACCGCCATGCCGGTCGTCGTGGACGGCGACCAGATGACCCCCGAGCTGGCTGCGCGCCTGAAGTTCCGCGGTCAGCGCGCGGACGGGCGCGTCCGGGCGGTGTTCCTGACCGAGCCCGACGAGGACCAGGTGACCGCGAACTACCGGGCCCGGGAACGCAGCGAGCAGCGGCTCCGGGCTCAGGTGAGCGTGCAGCACGACGCGTGGCTGACCGGGGAGGCCGCGCGGTACGGCGTCCCGGTGCTCGCGGCCCGCCCGCACGCGACCGCACTCGCGCGGCTCTGGACTGCGTTCGGGCTCCCGGATCCGCCCCCGTGACCCTGACCATGACCGTGACCGGGTCCGGGTCCGGGTCCGGGTCCGGGTCCGGGTCCGGCAACCGCGCTATCGAGGGCCGAAGGACCAAGCGTCGGTGCAGGTGCTGATCTGCATGCTGTACGCGCTGTAGAAGCGGTCGCGGCCGGCCTTCTGGGCTTCCTGGTGGCGCGGGTCGTCGCGCCACGCGCGCTGGTGCTCGGCGGTCGCGAAGACGATGACCGACACGCGTTCGCCGTCCTCCGCGACGTAGACCTTGTAGTCCACGAACCCTGGCATGGCCTCCGCGGCGGCGCGCATCTCGACGGCCAGCGCCCGGAATTCGGCTTCGGCCTCGGGCCGCACCCGCGAGCGGAACACAGTGACGACCTGCCCGGGCGCGTACGCGATCTCGTCTGCCATGCGCCGAGGGTAATGGTGCGAGGCTCAGATCTCCGCAGCCCCGAGGAACGCGGCCACAACTGCGGTGAACGCCTCGGGATCGTCCACCCACGGGTAGTGCCCCGCACCGGGCTGCACCGCGTACTCGGCGTGCGGGAACGCCGCGGCGATCTCGGCGACGGCCGGCGGCGGCGTGTTGAGGTCGAACTCCCCGGCCAGCGCCAGCACCGGGCCGGGGTACGCGGCAAGGGCCGCACGCGTGGCGGGCGGGTCGTAGGCGCCTTCGGCGGAGAAGCCCCGCACGGCGTCCATGTTGCGCGGCTGCCCGGCCGCGTAGAGTTCGCGGGCCGCGGCGTCCCAGCGGCCCCAGAAGAAGGGGGCGATGGCGTCCCAGTCGGCGCCGCGGCCCTCGATGAGCGCCTCCAGCGCCGCGAACGCGTCCGGGAACCACGGCTCGTCCTTCCGCAACTCGGCGTGCGTGCGCCGCATTTCGCCATCCACTACAACGCCGAGGGCAGCCGGCCCCGGGGTGATCAGCGCGAGCCGCGCGACGCGCTGCGGGTGGCGGGCCGCGTACTGGACCGCGAGATTGGCGCCTGCCGAGTGTCCGAGGAGGTCGACGCGGTCGAGCCCGAGATGGACCCGCAGGGCCTCGATGTCGCCGACTTGGCGGTCGCAGCGGTACGAGGCGGGATCGGCGGGCGCCGCCGACGCACCCGTGCCGCGCAGGTCCGGCACGATCAGCTGCCGGTGCCGGGACAGGCCGCCGAGGTCGCCGAGGTAGGCCGAGTCGGCGGGGCCGCCGGGCACGCAGAGGACAGGCCTGCCCCGGCCTTCCGTGCGGTAGGCGAGCAGGGTTCCGTCGGGGGCGTCGAACGTAGGCATATGGGCGACCTTGTCAGGCCCCCACCGGCCCGGGCAACCCGGTCGGCGGCGCATGGTCCCTGGTGTCCGCGGTCCCCGGCGTCCGACAATGCGGCATGATCACCATCAGCCGGCTCGGCGCCGAGGACCGCGAAGCGTGGGAAGTGCTCTTCCGTGCGTACATCGACTTCTACGAGCGTGTCGAACCCGACGAGATGTACGACGCCAAGTGGGCCGAGTTCCTCGCCGACACACGCATCCACGCCCTGGGCGCCCGGCTGGACGGGCGGCTGGTCGGCATCACGCACTTCCTGGTGCATCCCAGCACGTCCGGGCCCGATGTCTGCTACCTGCAGGACCTGTTCACCGCCGAAGACGTCCGCGGCCGCGGCGTCGCCCGGGCGCTGATCGACACCGTGGCCGGGTGGGCGGTCGAGCGCGGGTGCGCGCGGCTGTACTGGCAGACCATGGAGTCGAACGCGACGGCCCGCCGCCTCTACGACAAGATCGCCCAGAACCGCGGCTTCATCCGCTACGACATCTTCCTGTCGGAGTGGTCCCCGCAGGCGGCCGGAGACCAAGCGTGATCCCGGAAGCCGTGCACGTCGGCGCCGCCGATGTGCCGTGGGTGGAGAACACCGCGTATCCGGGCACGATGATGCGGCTGCTGCGCGCCGACCTCGCCGAGGGCACGTACGTCATGGCCGGCCGGCTCCCGGCCGGCCTGGAGGTCGGTACGCACCGGCACTTGGGCGCGGTGCACATGTTCACGCTGTCGGGCGCGTGGGGGTACCGCGAGCACGGCTACGTGAACCGAGCGGGCTCGTACCTGTACGAGCCGCCGGGTTCGACACACACGTTGTTCGTCCCGGCCGACAACACCGAGACCACCGAGACGCTCACCATCGTCCACGGCGTCACCGAGTACCTGGATGCCGAAGGCAACGTCATCGGCGTATCGGATGCGGCCGCGAACCTGCGCGGCTACTACGAGAGTTGCGAGGCAGCCGGCATTCCGCGGCCGAGCGGCATCATCCTCTGAACAAGGACGCGGCCGGGACGCGGCGGCGGCACGGCGGGCGTGGCTGCCGCCGACCAGGCAGACTCCGCTGCCAGACTGAGGCCATGGCCGAGGTCGACGACTTCCTGCACGACGTCCTGCCACGCCTGCGCGCCGCCGAGATCGCCCTGCACCAGGGCGATCCCGGTCCGCGGTCCGCACTCTGGTCGCATCAGGCTCCGGTGACGCTCTTCGGCGCCGAGGTGAACCGCAGCGGCTGGGCCGAGCTCGAACCGACATTCGCGTGGCTCGCCGGGCGGTTCACCGAGTGCACCGCCTTGGAGTACGAGGTGCTCGCCGCGGGCGCGTCCGGCGACATGGCGTACCTGGTGGCGATCGAGCGCATCAGCGCGGTCGCACACGGCAAGCCGGTGTCGTACGCCCTCCGCGCAACAACGGTATTCCGCCGCGAGGAAGGCAAGTGGAAGGCCGTACACCGCCACGGGGATCCGTACAAACCCGCATAGCTAGTCTGCCCCCGTGAAAATCGACGATCTTCAACGGCGGTTCGACACCTACTCGGGGACCCTTCCCGGTGTGGTCGACGCGTTGCTCGACCACGGCTGCCTGGACCTGGTGATGGCGGCCGCGGAGGAACGTGAGGACTGGTTCTGCGCTGTCGGCGCCGCCCGTGAACTCGGCGCCGGCAGCGCATTCGAGCGGGCCTGGGCGGTCATCGAACCGTTCGCGGTGACGGGATGGCAGCCCGCGGTGCGGGCCGGCGCAGATGTCCTGCTGCGATGGGGCCGGGTGGCCGAGGCGCTGGAGCTGGCGAACCCGGAACAACGGGCCCACGTCGCCGACGACGCCTGGGGCGACTATCTCGGCGTGCTCGTCCGGGCCGGCCGCGCGGACGAGGCGATCTGTGTCGTGACGTCCCGCGTGCACGACGAGCGGACCTTGCGCGTACTCGCCGAATTGCCGGACGGAACCGCGAACGCCGACCGGGTTCTCGACGAGGCGATCCGGCTCCTCGGCGCCGACAGCGGCATAGCCCGGCGCGGGTCGGTGAACACCGGCATTCTCTACGCGCGCCTGCTTGCGCGGCGCGGCCGGACCGAAACGCTGCGCGAGTTGGCCGATGCCGATGCGTACGGAATCCTGCCCTTCTACCTGACCGCACTGGAGGCACAAGGCCGCGACGACGAAGCAGAGGCCTACCTACGCGCCCGGATGAGTACCGCCCAACGCCCGTGGGTCTACGAGAGCCAGCTCATGGAACTCCTCATGCGGCGCCACCGGTTCGCGGAGGCCATCGATGCGGTGGACCACACCTTCGAAAGCCGGTCCGACCACAATCTCCTGCAGTCGGCACTGCTGCTCCTGGCCGAACACGAGCGGCACGACGAAGCGTTGGCGCTCACCGAGAACCGCAGCGCCGAGTTCAAGGCCGACAACGAAGAGTGTTGGCTGCGCTCCAGCCGCTGGTGGCTGATGGGCGAGACGGGACGCGCCGATGCGGCCCTCGCCGAACTGGAAGGTCTGCCGCCCGAGCGGGTCGCCGACCGCGAGGGCACCTTGGCCTGGCTGCTCGCCCGAGCCGGTCGGACCGAGGAGGCGATTGCTCTCCTGCGTCGGCTTCCCGGGATCACGGCGGTGTGCGACCTGGCACTCGCGCTGATCGACCAGGGCCGGTGCGCCGAGGCTCTCGCTGCCCTGCCCGCCACCGATGCACGACAGGACGAGCGGCCGCCGCAGCACGGCTGAGGCTCACGAAGGCGGGCAGGCCCGAAGGCGGTTGCGCCGTCGGGCCTGCCGTCGTTCTGGACCGGTTCGCTGCCCCGGCAAATCCTCGGTCCTTGGTCCTCGGTCCTCGGTCCGCCGGGTCAGCGCGAGTTCGGGACCTTCGACTGGCAGCCCCAGTTCTCGTAAAGGCCCCAGCCCGCCTTGTAGTTGACTGCCCACCACAGGGTGTCGCCCGTCTGCTTGCCGACGATGCCGTCGACGCCCAGCTTGAACAGGCGCTGGAAGTCGATGGTCGCCTGCTTGGTCGCGTTGCCGTAGATGCCGTCGACCGCGAGGCCGCGGTTGGCGATGTAGTTGTACGACTTCTGGATGCACTTGACGCCCGCGGTGTTGCCCGAGCCGACGCCGATGTTGCCGACGTTGTTGGCCTGGGCGGTGCCCGCGAGCACCCCGACGACGATCGCCGCAGCGGAAAGGACGCTGGTGGTGCTGCGCCGAATGGTCGTGCTCTTCATGCGAAGTCTCCCCATGGTTCGGACTGTTCGTCGAGCGATGAGCTCTCGTGCGCGACTCCGGTGGGTCGGCGCGCAGTCAGTTTCACGGGGTCCGGGCGTACCGGTATTGGACAAAGCCGACGCGGAACGCGACTCTCCGGTTACTCTCCGCATCCGCCTGCCGGGGCGGCTCAGCCCAGGATGAACGGGATCCGCGCGGCCGGTCCGTGCAGTCCGGCCCGCTCCGCGGCGGTGGGGAGCCGCCGTCCGGTGCCGATCAGCAGGGCGTCCCGGTCCGCGAGTTCGGCCGGGAAAGCGCCGCCTGCGATCTGCTCCAGCATCGCGCGGGTCCGGGCCAGGCCCTCCGCAGGAGGCCCCGGCACGTCGGGGAGATGGGCCGCGAGGTCGAGGTGGTGCAGCGTCCATTCGAGGACATACGCACCGAGGAAGTCCCGGGCGGAGAGCACGTGTCCGCGCGTGGCGACGCGGGCGTCCGGGTCGGCGAGCCCCGCGGCCCGGCCGGCCGCGGAGCCGACGTCGTCCAGGTGGAACTTGAGCAGCCGGGGCTCCTCGTACGCCGCGGCCAGCCGGACGATGAGCGCGTCAAGCGGGTCGCCGCCGGTCGGCGGCGTGTCGGCGACCTCCCAGTACGTGACCGCGTCGCGCGTGGGTGCCCCGGCAGCCGGGGTGGCCAGCGTGATGAGGACGTCCTGCGCGTCGATGACCAGGTGGCACACCAGGTCGCGGACCAGCCAGCCGGCGCAGCCGGACGGCCGGGCGAAGTCCTCGTCGGGCAGGTCGGCGACCGCGGCGCGCAGCGCGGCCCAGGTCGAGGTGAAGAGGTCCACGGCGGATCAGGCCTCCCCCGGGGTCGCCTTGGGGCTCAGCGGGCCGTCCGGGGCGAAGGCGCGGACCGCGAACCGCTCGCCGATGAGCCGGTGCGTCGCGGCGTCCGGGTGCAGCAGGTCGGGCAGCGGGTACGCGTCCGCGTCCGGCTCGCCGTACAGCTCGCGGCCGTCGAGGTAGTGGATGTTCGGGTCCTCGGCGGCCCGCTGCGCGACGATGCGCGCGAGCGCGTCGCGGATGACCGAGAGGGTCAGCTTGCCCGCGGCCACCTCGGCCGGGTCGCCGGTGGCCCGGAAGCTGAGCTGCCCTTCGGCGATCCGGCCGAAGTCCATCGCGCACGGGCCGGGGGTGTACTCGTGGATCGGGCACAGGATCGGCGACACGACCAGCAGCGGAGTGGCCGGGTGGCCGTCGCGGATGGTGTCGAGGAAGCCGTGGACCGCGGGCACGAAGGCGCGCAGCCGCATCAGGTCGTGGTTCACCACGTTGATGCCGATCTTGACGCTGATCAGGTCGGCGGGCGTGTCGCGCATGGCGCGGGCGGTGAACGGGTCGAGCAGCGCGCTGCCGCCGAAGCCCAGATTGGTCAGCTCGACGCCGCCCGCCGCGGCCGCGACCGCGGGCCATGTGGTGCTGGGGCTGGCCGCGTCGGAGCCGTGGCTGATCGAGCTGCCGTGGTGCAGCCACGTCCGGCGGCCGCGGTCCGGCAGCGCGGTGACCGGGGCGTCGGTCCGCAGCGCGACCAGTTCGACGGCCTCGCGGTGCGGCAGCCAGATCTCGATGTCCTTGTCCGCGTCGGACAGCCCGGCGAACCGCGCGGTGCCGACCGGACCGGGGGTGGTCTCGGCGGTGCCCGAGGCCATGTCGATGGTGATCACGTCGCCGGCCGGGACGGTCGCCTGCCCGGTGAGCACGCCGTCGACGAGCAGGTCGAAGACGCCGTCGGGGCGTGCCGGGGCGCCGACGTACGCGAGTTTGGTGGGCACGACGTCCAGCTCGACGGCGGTCGCGCGGGTGCGGAAGGCCAGGCGTACGCCCGAAGGCTGGGACTCCGCCATCAGCAGCTGGCCGTCTGCGCCCTGCGCCCGGGCCCAGGCGGGCAGCCGGTGCGGGATCACGCCGCGCCCGCCGGCTTCGAGCTCGAGGGCACCGCGGAGCAGTTCCGCCGTCACGGCAGTGCTGATGAGCGGCCCGGCGGACGGGCTGCCGGGGCGGTCGGGGCGGGACGGGTCGGCATCCGGAGAAGTCATCCGCCCAGCATCCCAAATCGCTCCGGATCCCTCCGGAAGATTTTTCCGCGTGCCGTGTCGATCGCCGGAGCGCCCGTTCGACCTTGCAGTGAGAAGGTCGAGAAGCGACCCCCTTCACCCGAGGAGAGCGGCCATGGCCAAGTACATGCTGATCCTGCGCGGCAGCGACGAGTCCTACGCCAAGATGATGGACATCCCCTTCGAGGAGATGCTCGAGACCATCGGGCGCTTCAACGACGAGCTGATCCGGGCCGGTGTGCTGGTCGCCGCCGAGGGCCTGGACGATCCCGCGCAGACCGTGGTGGTCGACTACAGCGGCGAGACCCCGGTGGTCACCGACGGGCCGTACGGCGAGACCAAGGAGCTGTTCGGCGGCTTCTACGTCCTCGAGGTTGCCTCGAAGGAGGAGGCCGTCGAGTGGGCCAAGCGCCTCCCGGCCGTCCCCGGCTCCAAGTGCGAGATCCGGCGGGTGCCGAGCATCGACGAGTTCCCGCAGGACAACGAGTGGATCGTGAAGGAGCGCGCGTGGCGCGAGCGGACCGGCCAGCTCTGAGCCCGGACGCCGACGGCAACGGCCCGCCGCACGTCGCCGAGGCGGCGCGGCGGGCCGTCGAGGCGGTGTGGCGCATCGAGTCGGCGCGGATCGTCGGCGCGCTGGCCCGCTACACCGGGGAACTCGAACTGGCCGAGGACGTGGCCCAGGAGGCCCTCGCCGAGGCCCTCGTCACGTGGTCGCGCGACGGCGCCCCGGACAATCCGGTCGGCTGGCTGCTGGCCACCGCGCGGCGGCGCGCGATCGACAGCTTCCGCCGCCGCTCGGCGCGCGACGCGCGGTATGCGGTGCTGGCCGGGCGGCTGTCCGAGGGCGAGGCGGCGGCCGGTGCACCGCCGCCCGGCACGGCGCCGGACGACCTGCCGTGGGATCCGGACCGGGTCGGCGACGACGTGCTCGCGCTGATGTTCGTGGCCTGCCATCCGGTGCTCTCCCCGGAGGCCCGGGTGGCGCTCACGCTGCGCGCGGTCGGCGGCCTGACGAGCGAGGAGATCGCCCGGGCGTTCCTGGTACCGGTGCCGACCGTGCAGGCGCGCATCACGCGCGCGAAGAAGACGATCGCGGCCGCGGGCGTGCCCTTCGCGCTGCCGCCCGCCGAGGAGCGCGGCGCCCGGCTGGGCGGCGTGCTGAGCGTGCTCTACGTGATCTTCACCGAGGGCTCGACCGCGACGGGCGGGGGCGACCTGCTGCGCCCGGACGTCGCGTACGAGGCGATCCGGCTGGCCCGCACCCTGGCCGCACTGCAGCCCGGCGAACCGGAAGTGCACGGGCTGCTGGCGCTGTTCGAGCTCACCGCGGCGCGCTTCCCGGCCCGCATCGGGCCGGACGGCGAACCGGTGCTGCTGGAGGACCAGGACCGCCGGCTCTGGGACCGGGCCGCGATGCGCCGCGGCAAGGCGGCGCTGGACCGGGCTGTCGGGGCCGGCCGGGGCTTGGGGCCGTACGGCCTCCAGGCGGCGATCGCGGCCTGCCACGCCGCGGCCCGGTCGGTGCCGGACACCGACTGGGAGCGCATCGTGATCTTGTACGAGGCGCTCGGGCGGGTGGCGCCGTCGCCTGTGGTCGAGCTCAACCGGGCGGTCGCGGTGGCGATGGCGTACGGCCCGCAGCAGGCCCTCGACATCGTGGACGACCTGGCCGTGTCGGGGCGCCTGTCCGGTTCGCACCTGCTGCCGACCGTGCGCGGCGAGCTCCTGACCCGGCTCGGCCGCACCGCGGAGGCCCGCGGCGAACTCGACCTGGCCGCCCGCCTGTGCGCCAACCCGAGGGAGAGGTCGGTCCTGCTACGGAAGGCGGAGGCACTGCCGCCCTCGCCGAACGGGCCGCACTAGTGCGCCCACGGGCCGGCGCTTCCGCGGCTCGGGCGGTGGGCGGGCACCTGCGCGTCGCCCGTGCCACCGCCTTCGCCGCAGACCGGTCAGACCGGGTTCGCCGCCGGTCCGACGCGCTTTGTCGTGCCGTCCACCTGGAACGACTTGAGGTGCGCGACCGTGCTGTCCGGGAGCTTCCGGTCGGCGACCTTGTACCAGTCCAACTGCACGCGGGCCGCGGTCACGTCGAGGATCCCGACCCCGTTGGCCTCCGCCTCGCCCCACTGCAGGTGCGGGTTCATCTTGAGGATGGCGCCGACGATCTGCGCGCCGTACCCGGCCGGGTAAAGGCTCGCGAACGGGGTGGACGTCACCGACGTCACGACGAACTGCGCGGCCACCGGCGCCCCTCCGCCGGGTGCCGGAACCTCACCTGCCCACGACGAGTGCAGGTCGCCGGTGAGGAACACCGTGTTGCTCTTGCCGAGGTTCTGCAGGTGCGTGAACAGCTCCTTCTGCTCGGCCTGGTAGCCGTCCCACTGGTCGGCGTTCCACGTCGTGGGCGGGTTCGCCTGGCCGGTCGGCAGCCGCCAGGGCGCGGCCATGACCGAGGTGCCGATCAGGTTCCACGCGGCGGTGCTGCGCGCGAGGCCGTCCTTCAGCCAGCCCATCTGCGAGCGGCCCGCAATGGTGCGCGACGGGTCGGCCAGCCCCGCGGCGTCGGTCGGCAGCACCTGCTGCGAGCGGAAGCTGCGCAGGTCGAGCATGGTCAGGTCGAGGAGCTTGCCGTACGCCAGGCGCCGCTGCGTCGAGCCGGGCACGTTCTGCCGCACCGGCAGCCACTCGAAGTACGCCTGCTTCGCGGCCGCGACCCGCGCCGCCCAGGTCCCCTCGGTCGCCGGGTCGTGGTCGCGGGCGCCCTGCGCCCAGGCGTCGCCGGCGAGTTCGTGGTCGTCCCAGGTGGCGATGATCGGCGCCGCGGCGTGCATGGCCTGCAGGTCCGGGTCGGTGCGGTACTGGCCGTGCCGGGTGCGGTAGTCGGCGAGCGTGACGCACTCGTGCTCGGGCTGCATCGGGCGTACCTCGGTGCTCCCCGGGTGGCCTGCCTTCGAGGCGAACTCGTATATGTAGTCGCCGAGATGGATGACCGCATCCAGGTCCCCGCGCTGCGCGAGGTGCCGGTACCCGGCGAAGTAGCCGTTCCCGTAGCTGACGCAGGACGCGACACCGAAGCGCAGCCCGGCCACGTCCTGGCGGCTGGACGGCGCAGTACGCGTCCGGCCGACCGGCGAGCGCCCGTGCAGCGTACGGAACCGGTAGTAGTACGTGGTCCCTGGGCGCAGCCCGCGGACGTCGACGCTCACGGTGTGGTCGCGCTCGGGCCCGGTCCGGGCCAGCCCGACGCGTACCGGGCGCCGGAACTCGCGGTCCGCGGCCACCTCCCAGAACACGAGGCCCGACGGCCCGCGCCGCGAACCAGGGCCGCAGTCGGCACCGGGAGTGACGCGGGTCCAGATGACCACGCCGTCGGGCAGCGGGTCACCGGAGGCGACGCCGTGCAGGAACGCGCCGGGCGAGGTGGCACCTGCGGCCGTGGCCTCGCCGGCCTGCGCGGAAGGGGCCGCGACGGCGCCCACCGCGGCAGCCCCGGAGGCCGCGGCGGTGATGCGGATGAAGTCGCGGCGATGCAGAGGAATTCTGGTCATGGCGCGCGAAGTTAACAGCGCCCGCAACCGACCGGAACGCCTTCCTCCTGGTATTCCATTTCGGTCTATCCGCGACGCCGCACACCGACGCGGCCCCCGTCCGGTCCACGCCGTGTCGGGTCGATGGGGTAGGAATGATCACATGCCCACCGAGCAAGACGTACGCGCCATGTTCCTCGCATTGCCCGAGGCCGAGGAGGTGGTGATCGAGGCGTGGGGCGACCAGCCCACGTTCCGAGTGCGCAAGAAGATGTTCGGGATGATGGGCTACGACGCTCCCACCGTGTGCCTCAAGGCCACGCGCGAGACGCAGGCCGCGTTGGTCGAGGAGGATCCCGACATCTTCTCGCCGCAGCCGTTCTTCGGCCGCTTCGGCTGGATCGACGTGGTGCTCGCGAAGGTGGACCACGAGGAACTGGCCGAACTGGTCGAGGAGGCCTGGCGCCTGACCGCCCCCAAACGCGTGATCAAGGCCTACGACGCAGAAGTCCCGCCGGACGCCTGAGCCGCGTGCCGATCCGGGGCGGGGTCACCCGCCCTGTGGGCCGTCGGTGCGTGGGCGGGGGCCGGCGCCGTCGCCGGTCTGCTGGGGACCGTCGCCGACTCCGGTCGGCCGCGGGGCCGGGCACATGGCTGCCTGTTCGGGGGTGACCGGCCGGTCGCACGAGCCCGGGCGCGGTTTCACCGAGGCCGGCTTGGCGGTCTTCGGTGCGGGCTTGGCGGTTGTCGCTTTCGGTACGGGCCGGGTCGTCGACGGCACCGCGGCCAGGGACGCGGACTCAGGGGCAGCGGACGTGCTGCCGGGTGCCGGGGAAACCGAGGTGCTGGGGGAACTCGCTGGGGTATCCGGGCTGTTCGCGGTGAGCGTCGGGGTAGGCGCCGGACGTCCGGAATCCTCGGACGAAGATGTGCAGCCGCTCAACGCGAGCACCCCCGCCGCGGCGACTGCCGCCGGGCCGAACCACGCACCAACGAGCTTGTGCCGCACGGGACCTCATCTCGGAGAGCCGGACGCAGGGCCGCGATCCTAGCGATGCCGGCTGACAGGCATGGTCGACGGGTCGGACGTCGCTGCAGCAGTCTTTCCCCGTCCCGCGACGCGCGTCCTGCGGACGGGCCGGAGGCCGAGTACGGCAAAGGCCGGGCGGAGGGTGTCCGGCCCGGCCTTCGTGTGGTGGTGCTGCGTCAGAGGATCGCGCCGGGGCGGTACTTGGCGGCCTCGGGGTGGCGGGACGCGACGTCCTCGACGCGGCGGACGACCTCGGCGACCTGGGAGGCCGCGGCGCCGGTGAAGGACAGGCGGTCGGCGAGGAGCGCGTCCAGGGCCGGGCGGTCGAGCGGGAGGCGGTCGTCCTCGGCGAGGCGGTCGAGGAGCTGGTTGCGCTCGGCGCCCTGCTCGCGCATCGCGAGGGCGGAGCCGACCGCGTGCTCCTTGATGACCTCGTGCGCGGTCTCGCGGCCGACGCCCGCGCGGACCGCGCCCATGAGGACCTTGGTGGTGGCCAGGAAGGGCAGGTAGCGGTCCAGTTCGCGGGAGATGACCGCGGGGAACGCACCGAACTCGGCGAGGACCGTCAGGAAGGTCTCGATGAGGCCGTCGAAGGCGAAGAACGCGTCCGGCAGGGCGATCCGGCGGACCACCGAGCAGGAGACGTCGCCTTCGTTCCACTGGTCGCCGGACAGCTCGGCGGTCATCGACATGTAGCCGCGCAGGATGACCATGAAGCCGTTGACGCGCTCGCACGAGCGGGTGTTCATCTTGTGCGGCATCGCGGACGAGCCGACCTGGCCGGGCTGGAAGCCCTCGGTGACCAGCTCGTGGCCGGCCATCAGGCGGATGGTCTTGGCCAGCGAGGACGGGCCGCCGGCCAGCTGGACCAGGGTGGAGACGACGTCGAAGTCGAGCGAGCGCGGGTAGACCTGGCCGACGCTGACCAGCGTGGCGTCGAAGCCGAGGTGCGCGGCGACGCGGCCTTCCAGCTCGGCGAGCTTGGCCTGGTCGCCGCCGAGCAGGTCGAGCATGTCCTGCGCGGTGCCGACCGGGCCCTTGATGCCGCGCAGCGGGTAGCGGCCGAGGAGGTCTTCGAGGCGGGCGTAGCCGACCAGGACCTCGTCGGCGATGCTGGCGAAGCGCTTGCCGAGGGTGGTGGCCTGCGCGGCGACGTTGTGCGAGCGGCCGGCCATGACCAGCTCGGCGTTGTCCGCGGCCAGCTCGGCGAGGCGGGCCAGGACCGCGACGACGCGGTCGCGGACCAGTTCGAGGGACTGCCGGATCTGCAGCTGCTCGACGTTCTCGGTGAGGTCGCGCGAGGTCATGCCCTTGTGCACGTGCTCGTGCCCGGCCAGCGCGTTGAATTCCTCGATGCGGGCCTTCACGTCGTGGCGGGTGACCCGCTCGCGCTCGGCGATGGACGCCAGGTCGACATCCTCGACGACGGCCTCGTAGTCGGCGAGCGCCGCGGCCGGCACCTCGATACCGAGGTCGGCCTGCGCCCGCAGGACGGCGAGCCACAGGCGGCGCTCGAGTACGACCTTGTGCTCGGGCGACCACAGGGTGGCCAGCTCGGCGGAGGCGTAGCGGTTGGCGAGGACGTTCGGGATGCGGGGCTTGCTCGCAGGCTGGGGCGTCACGTTCGGCAAGCTTAATGGCCCGGGTCCGGCACCCGCCCGGCGGCATCCGCCGGACGGGTGCGGGACCGGCGCTCAGTCCTCGGACCGGCGCTTCGCCGCGAAGACCACCAGCGCGCCGCCGACCAGGACCGATCCGAGGCCCGCCATGGCCAGTTCGGCCGCGTACCGGGAGCCGGTGTCGGCGAGGACGGGCGGTGCGGGCCGCGGCTGCGGCTTGGGCGGGGCCGGCTTCGCGGTCGGGGTGGGCTTGGGCTTCGGGGCGGCCGCGACCGAGAGCGTCACCGTCTCCATCACGGTCTTGCCCTCGGCGTCGCGGCCGGTGTAGGTGAAGGTGTCCTTGCCGGTGTAGCCGGGTTCGGGCACGTACTCGAGCCCGCCGGGACGCTGGACCACGGTGCCGTGCTCGGGGCGCTGCACGATCACGACCGGCCGCTCCGGCACGATCTCGGGCGGCAGGGTGATCAGGATCGGCCGCCCCGGCTCCGGCTGCGGCGGCGTCGGCCGGCCGCTGATCACCGTGGGCCGGCAGCCCAGCCTGAAGTCGGTGGCCAGGGCGTCGCCGGCCGTGGCGTCGGCCGGCTTGGCGGTGTCGGTCGCGGTGTACCCGCGCGGGACGTCGACCGCGACCCGGTAGTTCCCGCGGGCCAGCGGGTCGAATGCGTAAGAGCCGTCCGCGGCGGCGGTCGTGGTCATGGGCGCGCCGTCCGGTCCGACGACCGGCGTGCCGTCGGGCTTCAGCAGCCGCAGGACGGTCTGGTTCGGCAGTCCGCAGGGCGAGTCCCCGGTGACCGTGCCGCCCACGCTCTGGGTGAGCGCGGCCACCCACAGCTGATAGAGCGGGATGCCGCTCTGCACGACGAACTTCAAGGTCAGGCTCTTGACCGGTTTGGTGGGCCGCAGCCAGCCCGAGGCACCCGAGGTGTCGATGACGTTACCGATCAGGTCGGCATTCGCCTCGTCCCAGGTCGGCACGTCGTCGAACGGCCCGGTGCTGCCGCAGGACGACGGCTTCGGCGACCCCTGGCAGTAGTTGAAGGTGCCCTGGAACCCGAGCTCGGCGTTGGTCAGCGCGACCCCGTCCGGCCCGGTCGCCGAGATGTACACATGGTCGGCGTCGATGTCGCCGAGTGCGAAGCCCCACGTACCCGCCGCGGGCGCGGTGGCAAAGGTGATCGTCGTGGTGGACGGCGCGTTGCCCGTCGCGGTCTTCAACGCCAGGTACGGGCGCCCGCGCGAGCTGCCGAACACGCTCCCGAACGGTGTGCTCGCGTTCAGGTACGCGGACGATCCACTGGCCACCAAAGGCGCGCTGCTGTCCGAGGTCACGGTCGCGGGCGGCAGTCCGGCCGCGGGCAGCGTCATGGTGCCGTCCGGTGCGGGCACGGTCCAGTCCGCGTAGACCGCGGCCCCGGCCGCCGCGGCCGCGAACGGGACCGCGACCACGGCGGTGAGCGCGGCCGCCGGGACGCGGCGGCGCCAGAAGGATCCCGGGGTGTCGATAGGCATGTGCCGCGTCCCAGTCGTGTCGTCGGATCGGTGTCGCCGAAGACACCCCGCCGAAGCACACCCGGAACCGTTTCACCTGCCGTGCCACCCGTTCGCCGCCGCCGAACCCCCCGAACGCACCAAACTGCCACCAGCTGCCACCACCTGCCGAGGGCCCGAGCCGTCCAGGGGAGGTACGGCTCGGGCCGGTACAGGCGCACACAGCGCGGTCCAGGGGCCGCGGATATGCGGCATGGGCTGCGGGCGTGGGCTGCGGCGTGGGCTCCGGGCTTGGGCTGCGGGCTTGGGGTGCGGGCTTGGGCAGCGGGCTTGGGCAGCGGGCTTGGACAGCGCGCAGCAGGCTCCCGGCTACCCCAGCAGCGCCGGGGCCAGGCGCCGCCACTCCGCGCGCGGCAGGCCGGTCGCCCCCGGATCGGCGTGCAGCACCTGCACGGCCACCTGGTCCGCACCCGCGGCCAGGTGCTCGTGCACGCGCGCCGCGACGGTCTCCTCGTCGCCCCACGCCACGATCGCGTCGACCAGCCGGTCGCTGCCGCCGTCCGCGAGGTCCTCGTCGGTGAAGCCGAGCCGCTTGAGGCTGTTCGCGTAGTTGGCCAGGCCCAGGTAGAGCTGCATGCCCTCGCGGGCCAGGCCGCGTGCCTTCGCCGGGTCGGTCTCCAGGAGGACCTTCTGCTCGGGCACCAGGAACGGCGCCTCGCCCAGCGCCGCGCGCGATTCCGCGGTGTGCGCGGGCGTGGTGAAGTACGGGTGCGCCCCGGCGCTCCGCTCCCCCGCGAGCGCCAGCATGCGCGGCCCCAGCGCGGCCAGCACGCGGCGGTCCTCGCCGATGCCCGCGGCGTCCAGACCGTCCAGGTACTCCCGCATCGCGGCCAGCGGCGGCTTGTACTCCTCGCCGTCGCGGCGCATGAACTCCTCGTGGCTCACGCCGAGTCCGAGCAGGAAGCGGTCCGGGTGCGCCTTGTCGAGGGCGGCCACCTCGGCGAGCGTGTCGGCGATCGGGAACATGCGGATGTTGAGGATGCCGGACGCGACCGTCAGCCGGGTCGTGGCGTCCAGCATCGCGCGGGCGTTCTCGAACAAGTAGCCCGGGAACGCGCCGCCTATCCAGACCGCGGCGTAGCCCAGTTCCTCGGCCTCGGCGCCCGCGCCTGCGACGTCCGGCTCCGCGCCGAACCGGTCGAACCGCTCCCAGAGCGCGATGCGCCCCGCGTACGCGCCGCCGCCGTTCCCGCTGCCGGCCCCGCCTTGCTCCGTCTCGGTCATATGCACTCCGCCTTCCCGATTCCGTGCGTCGCTCGCTGTCTGCGGTACGCAGGGGCAACTCCGCAGCCCCGCGCGATGATTCCCGGACGGGCGCGTCAGCGCCGCTCGCGCGACGCGGAATCCTGCTCGCGGACCTCGCGGACCTCGCGGACCTCGCGCGGCTCGTGGACCTTCTGCGGCTCGTGGACCTTCTGCGGCTCGTGCGTGACCGCCCCGGCATCCGACACGGCCTCCGAGACCGGCGGATCGGATTCCTGCGTCTGCGTCAGCGTCACGCCCGCGCTGGCCGCCACGACCAGGAGGATGCCGGCCACCGGCACCAGGCCGAGCGTCTGGTCGAGGACCACGAGTCCGGCCACCGCCGCCACCGCGGGTTCGAGGCTGGCCAGCAGCCCGAAGGTGGCCGCGGACAGGCGCTTCATCGCGAGCATCTCGCACGAGTACGGCAGCACCGAGGACATCAGCGCGACGACCACGCCGAAGCCGAGCGCGCCCGGCTCGACCAGCGCGGTCCCGGCGCCCGCGATGCCGAACGGCAGAACCAGCACCGCGGCTACCGCCATCGCCAGGGCGAGGCCGTCGACCCCCTTGAACGTCCGCGCGGTGCGGGTGGCGACCATGATGTACGCCGCCCAGAAACCCGCGGCCGCGAAGACGTAGACCACGCCGACGCCGTCCAGCCCGGAGAAGCCGCCCTCGCCGAGCATCAGCACGCCGACCGCGGCGAGCACCACCCAGAACATGTCGCGCAGCTTGCGGGACAGCACCACCGCGAGGCCGAGCGGGCCGAGGAATTCGAGGGTGACCGCGGGGCCGAGCGGCAGGCGGGCGATCGCCTCGTAGAAGCACAGGTTCATGCCGGCCAGCGCGAAGCCGAGGGCGCCGACGGTGGCCAGGTCGGCACGCGACCGGCCGCGGATCTTGGGCCGCACGATCGCGAGCATGATCAGCGCGGCGATCACCAGGCGCAGCGTGACCGCGCCCTCCGGACCGACCCGCGGGAAGAGCTTGGCCGCGAACGCCGCGCCGAACTGGATCGAGCACGCGCCGGCCAGCACGAGGAGGACTGCCTGGCCGTTGGTGCGGGGGTCGAGCAGGGCGCGGGGGTTCATGCCTTCGACGGTACGGAATGGCCGGGGAGTGGTCTGCACCACCCCCATCAAACGTATGACGCGGGCGGTAAAAGCCACCAAAACCGGATCAACCGCAGGTCATGCCTCGGTACGCCGCAGCCCCTGCAGCACCCGGTCCACCACCTGCCCGGCCTCGCGGCGCGCCGCGTCCGGGTCCTCGGCGCGGGCGGTGAACATGCTGGCCTCGGAGATCAGCGCGGCCAGCAGCCGGGCCAGCGGGGCCACCGGCAGTTCGTCGATCTCGCCGTTCGCCATCGCCTTGCGCAGCCACTCCGCGAGCAGCCCGTGGCCGTGCTCGTCGACCAGTTGGTCCCAGGCCCCCGGGCCGAGCACCGCGGGCCCGTCGATCAGCACGACGCGCTGGAAGTCGCCGGTGGTGCACACGTCCAGGAAGGACTGGAAACCGTGCCGCAGCTGGTCCCAGGGTTCGCCGGGCTGATCCTGGGCATACCGGAGCTCATGCGTCACCAGGGCCTCGGCGGCCTCGGCGGCGACGTCGTTCATGACCGCCTGGAAGAGGGCCTTCTTGTCGCGGAAGTGGTGGTACAGCGCGCCGCGCGTGACCCGGGCCCGGGCCACGATCTCCTCGGTGCCGGTCGCGGCGTACCCGCGTTCCGCGAACAGCTCGCGGGCCGCTTTGACAAGAGCGTCGCGGGTGTCGGCGACATGTTGGGCCCGACGCGTGACAGTCATACAACGCTCCCGTGACATACAAGCTGTATGTTGATGTTGACAGCAACCGGGGGTCCCGGGCAACCAAACGCCCGCCTGACGGGGAGAGAGGGGCGAGGCCACCATGGGTCTGCCGCTGAACCTGGCCGCGAAGATCGGTACGCATCTCGTCAAGCAGAAGATCAAGCGCAACGACAAGTTCACGATGATCGTCGAGATCGAACCGCTGTTCGCGTGCAACCTGAAGTGCGGAGGCTGCGGCAAGATCCAGCAGCCGCACGACGTGCTCAAGAAGCGGATGCCCGTGGAGCAGGTCGTCGCCGCCGTCGAGGAGTGCGGCGCGCCGATGGTCTCGCTGGCCGGCGGCGAGCCGCTGATGCACAAGGACATCGACAAGATCGTCGAGGCGCTGCTGCGCCGCAAGAAGTTCGTCGTCCTGTGCACCAACGCGGTGCTGCTCCCCAAGCACCTGCACAAGTTCAAGCCGAACCGCAACTTCGCGTGGATGATCCACCTCGACGGCCTCGAGGAGCGCCACGACGCGGCGGTGGCCAAGGAAGGCGTGTTCAAGGAGGCGGTCGCGGCCATCAAGATGGCCAAGGACGCGGGCTTCCAGGTCTTCACCAACAGCACGTTCTTCAACACCGACTCGCCCGAGTCCGTCCGCGAGGTGCTCGACTACCTCAACGACGACCTCAAGGTCGACCGCATGCAGATCTCGCCCGGGTACGCGTACGAGAAGGCGCCGATCCAGCACCGCTTCCTCGGCGTCGAGCAGACCCGCAAGATGTTCCGCGAGGCCTTCGCCGACGGCAAGCGCAAGAAGTGGCGCCTGAACCACTCCGCGCTGTTCCTCGACTTCCTCGAGGGCAAGCGCGAGTTCGAGTGCACCCCGTGGGCGATCCCGTCCTACTCGCTGCTCGGCTGGCAGCAGCCGTGCTACCTGATGGGCGACGGGTACGTGCAGACGTACAAGGAGCTCATCGAGACCACCGAGTGGGACAACTTCGGGCGCGGCAAGGACCCGCGCTGCGACAACTGCATGGCGCACTGCGGCTACGAGCCGACGGCCGTCCTCGCCACCATGGGCTCCCTCAAGGAGAGCCTGCGCGCGGTGGTCAGCGGCTGACATTCGTTCAGCATCCAACGTGCGGGGCGGGACCGGAAGCTTCCGGTCCCGCCCCGCCGCCGTGTCGCGGCGTGTCGCG
Source organism: Yinghuangia soli (assembly GCF_021502675.1). Classification (GTDB taxonomy): domain Bacteria; phylum Actinomycetota; class Actinomycetes; order Streptomycetales; family Streptomycetaceae; genus Yinghuangia; species Yinghuangia soli. Next base: position 454,180 of record NZ_JAKFHA010000004.1, on the reverse strand, counting down.
GCGTGTCGCGGCCGGTGTCGGCGTGTCGCTGCGCCGGACGGCTCAGCGGCGTCAGGCGCGCAGGATCCCGCGGCGGCGGGCCTCGGCGACCGCCGCGGTCCGGCTCTCCACGCCCAACTTGCCGAACACGTGGACCAGGTGCGACTTCACCGTGGCCTCGGTGACGAAGAGCCGCTTGGCGATCGCCCGGTTCGCGTGCCCGTCCGCGACCAGCTGCACGATCTCCGCCTCGCGCGGGGTGAGGTTGCGGTCGGGTTCGCGCATACGCGACACCAGGCGGGACGCGACGGGCGGCGCGAGGACGGTCTCGCCGCGCGCGGCGGCCCGGATCGCGGCCAGCAGGTCGGCCGGCTCGGCGTCCTTGAGCAGGTAGCCGGTGGCGCCGGCCTCGATCGCGCGCACGATGTCGGCGTCGGTGTCGTACGTGGTCAGCACCAGTACGCGCGGCGGTTCGGGCAGCGCCCGGATCCGGCGGGTGGCCTCGGCGCCGTCGATGCCCGCGCCGAGTTGCAGGTCCATGAGCACCACATCGGGCCCGACACCGTCGCCTTCGCCGGCCGCCCCGGCCAGCGCCACCCCGCGCTCGCCGTCCGGCGCCTCGCCGACCAGCGTCACGCCCGGCGATGCGGCGAGCAGCGCCCGAAGGCCGGTACGCACGATGGGATGGTCGTCGACCAGCAGCACCCGCAAATCGCTGCCGTGGCTGTCGGACTCGGTCATAAAGCGCCTCCCCGAGGCGTGGTGTCGATACGCATGTCGGTCGGGGCCTGGCCGCGCTCCGGCTCCGCGTCCTCGGCCGTCCGGGTCAGCAACGGCACTGTGGCACCGATCGCCGTTCCCTCTCCCGAGGCCGACTCCACGGTCAGTGCGCCGCCGATCTCGGCCAATCTCGCCCGCATCGCGCGCAGGCCGAAGCCGGTGCCCTCGGCGCCCGCGTCGCGCGGGGCCGCGGGGTCGAAGCCGCGGCCGTCGTCCACGATGTCCAGGCGTACCTCGTCGGGCTGGTAGGTCAGCGTGACGCGTACGGTCCGGGCGCCCGCGTGGGCTCGGACGTTGGCCAGCGCGCCCTGGGCGATGCGCAGCAGGGCTGCCTCGACGGGGACCGGGAGTTCGTGGTCGTCGCCCTCGACGGCGAAGCGGGCGTCGGCGCCCAGCGCGCCCGCCTCGGCGGTCAGCCGGTCCAGTGCCTCGGTGAGCGCCCGGCCGTCGAGCGCCGCGGGGGCCAGTGCGGCGACGAAGCGCCGGGCCTCGTCCAGGGCGCTGCGTGCCGTGTCGGCGGCGACGTCGAGTTGTTCGCGGGCGGCCTCGGGGGCGGTCGCCGGGTCGCGGGCGGCGCGGAGCAGCAGCACGATGCTCGACAGCGACTGCGCGACGGTGTCGTGGATCTCGCGGGCGAGGCGTTCGCGTTCGGCCAGGCGGCCGGATTCGCGCTCGTGCGCGGCGAGCCGGACCTGGGCGGCGACGAGGTCGGTGAGCAGGCGGCGGCGTTCCTCGCCCTCGCGGTGCAGGGCCCGGTAGACGTACATCATGACGGCCGCGACGACCGCCCCGGTGGCCGGGCCGAGGACCGCGGGGACCGACAACTCGCCCGTGTGCCAGGCGTACCCGCCCGCGGAGACGGCGGTGAGCGCGGCGACCGCGGACAGCGCGGGCACCGGCGGCAGCAGGTAGAGGTGCAGCAGGAAAAGCGGGAACGCGACCCAGATGTACTCGACCGAGACCGCCACGGCGAGCACCCACAGCCCGGTGAGGCCGAGCAGCCACAGCACGCGCGTACGCCCCTCGGTGTGCGGGCCGCGGGTGCGCAGCGCGCCCAACGCGTACCAGGCGGCGGTGAGCAGCGCGAGGGCGGACGAACAGGCCACGGTGCCGGCCGAGGGGTCGCCGACCGCTGCGGTGCGGATGGCGGCGATGACCAGGAGCGCGCCGAACATGGCGTGCACCATGAGGCCGATCACGGCCATCGCCGGGGCGTCCGCAGCGTTCTGCGGCACAGGCGGGGAGGCCGGAGCGGCCGGGTCGGCGCTGGGCGGCGGAGTCGGTGCGGGCATTTCCATGACCCTTCGATCATCCGGTATCGGCGCGTCGGACCGGGTGTCCGGGGGACTCCGCCTTTCGATGGATATCCGGCGCCGTCTATTGACGCGCCCGGGGTGAACCGCTGTGCGATGCCTGCGCGGGCCGGTTTCGGCGACGGTGGTGAGGGTCCGGGAGACCGGGCGCAGAAGACTGCGACAAGACGGCGCAAGGCATGGAACAAGGCACGGAACAAGGCACAGAGCGAGGAGTCGCCGGGTGTTCATCGCGATGCGGGACCTGAGGGCCGCGCGGGGCCGGTTCGCCCTGCTCGGCACGGTCGTCGCGCTCATGGTCCTGATGGTGGTGATGCTGTCCGGGCTGACCGCGGGCCTGGGCAACGAGGGCATCTCCGGCCTCAAGCGCCTGCCGGTCGGCGATCTGGCGTTCCAGAAGCCGCCGAAGGGGCAGGACCTGTCGTTCACCGGCAGCACGGTCACCCGCGCGCAATGGGAGCAGTGGCAGGGCCGGCCCGGTGTGGTCTCGGCGCAGCCGCTCGGCGTCTCGACGAACCGGGTGACCGGTCCGGACGGGCGGGCCGCGGCGGCGACGTTCTTCGGCACCGTCCCGGAGACCGGTCTGGCGCCCGAGCCCACCGCGGGGCGGCTGCCCGGTCCGGGCGAGATCCTCATGCCGGAGCAGCTCGCGGAGGACGCGGGCGTGGCGGTCGGCGGGCGCGTCACGGTGTCGGGGATCCCGCTGACCGTGGCCGGGTTCGCCTCGACCGGGTCGTTCAGCCACACCCCGGTCGCGTACGTGCCGTTCGCGACATGGCAGCAGATCACCCGCAGCGACGGGGCCACCGCGGTGGCGCTCGAACTGTCCGGCGGGGCCGACACCAAGGCCGCCGATGCGGCCGCCGGGACCGTGACGGTCGCCAAGGACGATGCGTACGACGCGGTCGGCGGCTACGCGGCGGAGCGGGGTTCGCTGCTGCTGATCCAGGGGTTGCTGCTGCTGGTCTCGGCGCTGGTCGTGGGCGCGTTCTTCACGGTGTGGACGATCCAGCGCGGCCGCGACCTGGCGGTGGTGCGCGCGATGGGTGCCTCGCGCGGCTACTTGCTGCGCGATGCGCTGGCCCAGGCGCTGATGGTGCTCGTGGCGGGCGGCCTGCTGGGCGCCGCGGCGGGGACCGCGCTGGGTTCGGTGGCGTCGCAGTTCGTGCCGTTCGTGTCGGATGCGTCGACGGTGCTGGTCCCGCTGGGTGCGATGACCGCGCTGGGCCTGGTCGGTGCCGCGCTCGCGGTCCGCAAGGTCGTCACCGTCGATCCGATCACCGCGCTGGGAGCCGCCCGATGAACGCCTCGAACGCCTCGAACGCCGTGAGCGCCGCGAACACCGCGATCCCTGCGTCAGCGCCGGTCCTCGAACTGGCGGACGTCACGCTCACCTACCCCGACGGGGACCGCCGCTTGACCGCCCTGGACGCCGTGTCGCTGAGCGTCCCGGCGGGCGAACTCCTGGCCCTGACCGGCCCGTCCGGCTCGGGCAAGTCGAGTCTGCTGGCGGTGGCCGGGACGCTCGCCGCCCCCGACCGCGGCCGGGTGGCGGTCGAGGGCGTCGACGTCGCCGCGCTCGGCGACGCCGGGCGCAGCCGGGTGCGCCGCGAGCGGATCGGATTCGTGTTCCAGCAGGCGAACCTGCTGGAGTCGCTGACCGCGCTGGACCAACTGCTGCTGGTCGCGCACCTGTCAGGGCAGCGGCCGCGGGCCGTGCGGGCCCGGGCGCTGGATCTGCTCGACCAGGTCGGCCTGGCCGGCAAGGCGGGCCGGCGGCCGCACAAGCTGTCCGGCGGGGAGCGCCAGCGGGTGGGGATCGCCCGGGCCCTGATGGGCCGGCCCGCCGTCCTGCTGGTCGACGAGCCGACCTCCGCACTCGACCACGAGCGCGGCCGGTCAGTGGTCGCGCTGCTGCGCGCGCTCACCCACGAGCACGGCGTCGCCACGGTGATGGTCACCCACGACCGCGACCAGCTCGACTTGGTGGACCGGGAAGTGGCGCTCCAGGACGGGCGACTTGCCGCCGCCCGTACCGCCGCCGTCGAGGCCGCCGCCGGTCCGGACGGCCGTGCCGCCGCCCCCGTCGGCGGTATCGGCTGACCGCGCCGCCAAGGGCATACTGCCGGGCTGCCAGTCCTGTCCGTCGCGGCTGTCGGCGACGCGGCCGGTGGCGGCGCGGAAGCCCAGGAAGGCGATGAGGAGCAGGAAGGCGAGGGGGAGAATCGTCGTCGTCATGCATCCAGATTGGCCTCTGGCGGCCGTAGCCACGAGTGGCAGTACTGCCATCCCAGAACAAGATCCTGCCAATCGGTGCCGGGATCTGGCAGAGTGTCAGGCATGCTGAAAAACGTCGTCGCGGTGGCCATCCCCGGTGTGCATCCCTTCGAACTCGGGGTCGCCTGCGAGGTGTTCGGAATCGACCGCGGCGACCACGGGTTGCCGGTCTACGACTTCGCCCTGGCCACCTACCGGCCGGGCCGGGTCCGGACCAACAGCGGCTTCTCGATCGACGTCGAGCACGGCGTGGACCGCATCGCGCAGGCCGACCTCGTGGTCGTCCCGGCCTCCGGCGACCACGACCGCGCCGAGCCGCTGCCCGACTCGCTCCTGCAGGCGCTGCGCGACACCGTGGACCGCGGCGGCCGCGTGCTGAGCGTGTGCTCGGGCGCCTTCGTGCTGGGCGAGGCCGGGCTCCTGGACGGCCGCCGCTGCACGACGCACTGGATGTACGCGCAGCGCCTGGCCCGCGAGTACCCGCGCGCGCTCGTGCAGCCCGACGTCCTGTACGTCGAGGACTCCGGCGTGGTCACGGGCGCGGGCACCGCGGCCGGCATCGACGCGTCGCTGCACATCGTGCGGCAGGAGGACGGCAGCCGGGTGGCCAACGCGATCGCGCGCCGCATGGTCGTCCCTCCGCACCGCGACGGCGGCCAGGCGCAGTACATCGCCCGCCCGCTGCCCGCGCCCGAGGAGAGCCCGATGCAGGCCACCCTCGACTGGCTGCAGAACAGCCTCGCGGACGAGGTGACGATCGAGCAGATGGCCGCCCACGCGCTGATGTCGCCGCGCACGTTCGCCCGCAAGTTCCAGCAGGAGACCGGCACTACGCCGTACGAGTGGCTCACCGCGCAGCGCGTGCTCGCCGCGCAGGAGCTGCTCGAGGAGACCGACATGACCGTCGACGCGGTGGCCTCGCGCACCGGCTTCGGCAGCGCGGCGACGCTGCGCCACCACTTCCTCAAGCGCCGCGGCACCACGCCGCAGGCCTACCGCCGCGTCTTCCGCGGCGCGGCCTGACCCCGCGCGCCCCCGCGCACGCCCTGCTTCCTGGCCGCGGGCCGGGCGGGCGGCCTATCCTGCCGCGGAGTCCCGCTGATCACGATCGACACGATCAAGGAGCGCCCGTGGCCAAGGTGACCGTCTCGCTGGATGCCGACCTGGCGATCGACCTGATGCTGCAGTCCGGCACCAAGAACCCGCAGGACGCCGTCGAGCTCATCGCCCTCGACTACCTGGCCCGCAGCCGCCGCACGGACGCCCGCACCGGCGACGCCAACGACGCCCACCGCACCAAGTCCCCCGACCGCCCCGCGGAATCCGGCTGACGCCGGGGAACGCGGACCGTCCCGGACCCCTGAGCGCGGCGCCGGTACGGCCGCTGCGGACAACGTCTCCCCAGGCGTGACACAGGCCACTGCCCGCATACCCACCGGCCGCGTCCGGGTCCGACCCGGCGCGGCCGCCACCCGGCCCCCCTGGCGCGGCGAGCAGCGTGTGGCGTCTCCTCGCCTGCGTCCCGCGCCACTCGGCGGCATCCCGACGCCGTCCACCCCGGCACCCCCGGTCCCGGACGGCCGTCCCGCACACCTGTCGCCCGTCCGGCGCCGCATGCGTCCGGGGTGCATGCGGCGCCGGGAATGTGGGCCCGCGGCGGCGGGCTTCGGAGCCGGGCGGGGCGGTGGCGGAGCGTGGTGCTGCGGGGCTCTGGGCGGCGCAGGTGGTGCGGACGGACCGGGCGTCAGGTGCTGCGGGGCGGGCGGTGGCGCGAGGCCGCGGGCCCGTCGACAGATGATCCGCAATCTGCGGTTTTGTCGGCTCGCGTCCGGTCTCTCGCGCAGAGATTCGTGGTTCGAGTCAAGGAAGTCAACAGATGCGCAACGGTCACACGTGTCACCGCCCGAATCGTCACGTGTCACCTGATCATCCGACCACGCCGCGTGATCATCGCAGGCCCCGGGCCTCGCTCCGCGGCGCGGCATGGTCGAATAGGTGCAACGTATGACCCGCCCGGGAGGACCCGCTCCGTGACCACCGCCCCAGACCCCGCCGCCGCAGCCGCCCCCGGCAGCGCCACGGACGCCTTCCTCGCCGGCCTGCCCAAGGCCGAGCTGCACGTCCACCTCGAGGGCTCGCTGCTGCCCGCGACCCTCCTCACGCTGGCCCGCAAGCACGGCCTGGACACCATTCCGCCGACCGTCGAGGCGATCGAATCCTGGTACGAGTTCCAGGACTTCGGGCATTTCATCAAGGTCTACGTGGCCTCCGTCGAAGCGCTGCGCGACGAAGCGGACTTCGCCCTGCTGGCCGCCGAGACCGGCCGCTCGCTGGCCGCGCAGAACGTGCGGTACGCCGAGGTCCACGTCAGCCTGCAGAGCCACCTCGTGCGCGGCATCCCCGCCGAGGTCGTCTTCGCGGGCATCGAGGCCGGGCGGCGCGACGCGGAGCGCGACACCGGCATCCGGCTGCGCTGGATCCCGGACTTCGCGGGCCAGTTCGGCCCCGAGGCGGGCGAACTCACCCTGGACGCCGTCCTGAAGCACGGCCCGTCCAGCGTCATCGGCTTCGGCGTGGGCGGCATCGAGGTCGAACGCGACCAGTTCGAGGCGGTGTTCGCCCGGGCCCGCGCCGAGGGCCTGAAGAGCCTGCCGCACGCCGGCGAGGTCGAGGGCGCGGACCGCGTGTGGTCGGCCGTCCGCGCGCTCAAGGCGGACCGCATCGGGCACGGCATCCGCAGCATGGACGACCCCGAGCTGGTCGCCCACCTGCGTGACACGCAGCTGCCGCTCGATGTGTCCCCCACGTCCAACCTGCGCACCTCCGCGGTCGCGCGGCCCGAGGACCACCCGCTGCCGCGCATGATCGAGGAGGGCCTCATGGTCACCCTCAACTCCGACGACCCGCCGATGTTCGGCACCACGCTGCAGGGCGAGTACCGCTTCGTCCGCGACCTGGGCCTGGGCACCCCGGCAATCCTGGAGCTGGCCCGCAACGGCGTCCGCGCATCCTTCCTGGACGCGGACGGCAAGCGCGAGCTGCTCGCCGAGATCGACACCTACGCCGCGACCGCCGACGGCGCCTGACCACCGGACGCCGACGTGCCGGGCTACGCCCGCGAGCCCGGCATGTTGGCGGTCAGGTAGGAGATCATCTGGCTCGGGTTCCGCGACTGCAGCAGCACGCGTCCCGGGCCGGTGAAGTCGAAGACGAAACCCTCGCCCGACTTCATGCTCTGGATCGAGCGGCCTGCCACCGCGCGCCGGATCTGGAACGCGATGGTCGGCGCATAGGCCACCACGTGCCCGGTGTCGATCACCACCTGCTCCCCCGCGTCCAGGTCGATCACGTCCAGCGCGCCGAAGCAGCTCGCCACCACCACGCCCTGGCCGCTCGCCTCGACCAGGAAGCCGCCCTCGCCGCCGAACAGGTTGCGGGCGCCGCCCCACTTGGTGTCGATCGCCACGCCCGCGGAGTTGGCCAGCCAGCAGCCCTTGGTGAGCAGGAAGCGGTCCTGGCCGGGCCCGAGGTCGATGGTGATCGCGTCACCCGGCAGGTTCGCCGCGACGTCCACCCAGCCGCCCGGCCCGGGCGCCGTGAACGTGGTCTGGAACAGCGACTCGCCGCCCAGCACGCTGCGCTTGAGCCCGGCCATCATGCCGCCCTCGACCTTCGCCTCGAAGGTGACGCCCGCGCTGTGCGCCAGCATCGCCCCGCTCTCCGCACGCATCTTCTCGCCGCCCGCCAGCACGCAGCGGGCGACGGTGAACGAGGGGTTGTGGCGCAGATCGACCTTCATCATGTGCTCCGTTCGGCGGCGGGTCGCGCGGCGCCGGGGTCGAGCGGCGCGACCCGGGGAGGGTTACCTCCCACCCGCCTCTCGAAACCGCAGCCCGGTTGGTATATCCAGGTCACGTGACACATCGTCAGATCCACGGCAGCGAACCCGGACGGAGGCCAGGTGGCGGACAAAGTCCTGCTTGAGTACGACGGCCCGATCGCCACGATCACCAACAACAACCCCGAGAAGCACAACGCCTTCGACGACGAGATGGACCAGCTGCTCTGGCAGATCCTCGCCGAGCTGCGCGGCCGCTCCGACGTCCGCGCGGTGATCTGGCGGGCCGAGGGCAAGTCCTTCTCCTCGGGGCGCGACGTGGGGGCGATCGGCGGCGGCCAGGTCACCATGACGCACCACGAGCTGATGACCCGCGGGCACCGCGGCATCCAGCAGCTCTTCGACCTGGACGCCCCCGTCCTGGTGGCCTGCAAGGGCTGGTCCATCGGCGCGTCGTTCCAGCGCGCCCTGCTGGCCGACATCCGGGTCGCCGCCGAAGGCGCCCGGTTCATGCTGCCGGAGACCGTGCACGGGGTCATCCCGGACACCGGCGGGGTCGGCCGGCTGTTCCAGATCTGCGGCCACGGCGTGGCGTCCGACCTGGTCCTGACCGGCCGCCCGATGGACGCCGCCGAGGCGTACGCGCACGGCGTGGTCTCGCGCGTCGTCCCCGCCGCCGAGCTGGACGCCACGGTCCGCGAGATGGCCGAGAAGATCGCCGCGGTGCCCGCCGCCACCGTCAAGACCGCGCGCCGCGTCATCAAGCACCTCGCCGAGCCGCAGATCCGCAGCTCGATGGCCGAGGAACTGATCGCGCAGACCTACCTGAGCCGTTCCGACGACCTGGCCGAGTTCCGCGCCGCCCGCGCCGAGAACCGTCCGCCGCACTACACGGGAAGCTGAGCCGCGCATGACCGAGAACACGCCCGACTCCGGGGTGAAGAACATGAGCAACCTTGCGCACGGCCGCTACCCCGGGCTGCCCGAGCCCGCCCCGCTGGGCGCCAGCGCCCTGCCGCCCGGCACCTACGACGGGACCGTCGTCTTCGTCACCGGCGGCGGCACCGGCCTGGGCAAGGCCATCGCCACCGAGTACGCCCGGCTCGGCGCCGACATCGTCGTCGCCTCCCGCAAGGACGACCACCTCAAGGCGGCCCGCGAGGGCCTGGAGGGCCTCGGCGGCCGGGTCGCCACCGTCACCTGCGACATCCGCGACCCCGAGCAGATCGCCGCCGCCTTCGAGGCCGCCGAGGAGCACTTCGGCCTCCCGCACATCCTGATCAACAACGCCGCGGCGAACTTCCCCGTGCCCGCCGAGGACATGTCGCCCAACGCCTGGCGCACCGTCGTCGACATCACCCTCAACGGCACCTACTTCTGCGCCCGCGAGTTCGCCCGCCGCCACCTCGACGCCGGCACCCCCGGCTCGATCGTCAACATCGGCGCGTCCTACGCCTGGACCGGCGGCCCCGGCTTCGCCCACTCCGCGGCCGCCAAGGCCGGCGTCAAGAACATGGTCGAGACGCTCGCCGTCGAATGGGGCCCCTACGGCATCCAGATCAACGGCCTCGTCCCCGGCCTGTTCCCGCACGCCGACATGACCGACGACATCCGCGGCAACGTCGACCGGGCCAGCGACAAGGACCCCCTGCAGCCCGCCCTCCGCGCCGGCCGCGTCCGCGAGCTCGGCTGGGCCGCCACCTTCCTGACCAGCCCGTACGCCCGCTTCATCTCGGGCCACACGCTGGTCGTGGACGGCGCGAACTGGCAGCGCCGCGCCCTCCTCAACCCCCCGGTCGTCGCGGTCCGCGACCAGATGGGACGTCCTCCCTTCGAGCTGTGAGCGGTGCCCCGGGAAGGGGCGGCGGAATATTCTGCGATGGGAATCGTTTCCATCTCATGTCGCGGTCGGCATCGCGGCACCGAGAGAAACGAGGAGGCCCCCATGGCACGCAGTGAGCTGCGACCCGTCGTGAAACTGCGCTCGACCGCAGGCACTGGGCAGACGTACGTGACGCGCAAGAGCCGCCGGAACGATCCGGACCGGCTGGAGCTGCGCAAGTACGACCCGGTCGCCCGCCGGCACGTGCTGTTCCGCGAAGAGCGCTGACCCGCTCGCCGACACCCCGCCGAATCTCCCCTGGAGGCTTCCATGCGTTCCGCCATCCACCCCGAGTACCGTCCCGTCGTCTTCCGCGACAAGTCCGCGGACTACGCCTTTCTGACCCGGTCGACGCTGACCAGTGCGCAGACCGTCGAGTGGACCGACGGGAAGACCTACCCGGTCTTCGACGTCGACATCTCCTCGGCCAGCCACCCGTTCTGGACCGGCAAGGGCCGCGTGCTCGACACCGCCGGGCGGATCGAGCAGTTCAACCGGCGCTACGGAAAGTAAGGCGGCGGTACCGCGTCGCTCTGGATTCCGGGCCGACAAAAGGGACAATGCTGAGGGCCGGTCGCATCGCGCGGCCGGCCCTCGGCCATGTCCGCGCAGCCCACCCGATCCGGAGGCCCGATGACCGACCGGCGCCGCCCCTCGCTCCGCGGCCGCCGGCAGGCCGCCGGTCTCGGCCGGGCCGAGGGGTCCCCCGAGCAGTCGATGGACCCGCGCCAGTCCGGCGAGGACGTGGGGCCGCCGGAGGCCACTCTCGTGGACAGCGCGCTGTACGTGGACGGGCGCCGCGTCGCCTCCCCCGGCACGCTCGCCGACACGTACCGCGGTCTGCACGAGCGGCCCGGGGCGATGGCCTGGATCGGGCTCTACCGCCCGGCCGATGCCCAACTGCTCTCGGCAGCCGAGGAGTTCGGCCTGCACGAGCTGGCCGTCGAGGACGCCATCGTGGCCCATCAGCGGCCCAAGCTGGAGCGCTACGGCGACACCCTGTTCGCGGTGCTGCGGGCGGCGCGCTACCTCGACGACGTCGAGGAGGTCGACTTCGGCGAGGTGCACGTGTTCATGGGCCGCAACTTCGTGGTGACGGTCCGCCATTCCGAGTCGCCGGACCTCGGCACCGTGCGCCGCTGGCTCGAGGACCGGCCCGACCTGCTGCGCCTGGGCCCCGAAGCGGTGCTGTACGCGGTACTCGACACCGTCGTCGACGAGTACGCCCCCGTGGTGGCCGGGCTCCAGCACGACATCGACGAGATCGAGACCGAGGTCTTCCTCGGCGAGCCGAACGTGTCCCGGCGCATGTACGAACTGGGCCGCGAGGTCATCGAGTTCCAGCGCGCCGGCCGCCCGCTGCTGGGCATGCTGCGGGATCTGACGCTCGGGTTCGACAAGTACGAGGTGGACGAGGAACTGCGCCGCTACCTCCGCGACGTCGAGGACCACGCCACCACCGTCGTCGAACGCGTCGACGGATTCCGGCAGATGCTCGCGAACATCATGTCGGTGAACGCGACGCTGGTGACGCAGAAGCAGAACGAGGAGATGAAGCAGCTCACCGAGGTCAGCCTGGCGCAGAACGAAGAGGTCCGGAAGGTCTCGGCCTGGGGCGCGATCCTGTTCGCGCCGACGCTCATCGGGACCATCTACGGCATGAACTTCGAGACGATGCCCGAGCTGCGGTGGGCCGCGGGCTACCCGTTCGCGATCGGGCTGATGCTGCTGGTGAGCCTGACGCTGTACGTGGTCTTCAAACGGCGCGACTGGCTGTAGGCCGGGCCTGCGGGCCGCAGTCCGGGCCGGTACGCAACGCCGCGTACCGGCCCGGTGCGTACCGGCCGCATGCGTACCGACCCCGTGCCTACCGGCCCGCCGCGCTCAGGCGCCCGGCTTCCAGTGCGGGTCGCGCCCGGTGGCACCCAGGATGCGGACGAACGCGTCGGCGTCGTCCGGGACCGCGACCGGCTCGCCGAACACGCCCATCTTGCGCGCGTTGGGGCCCATCGTCGCGACAAGGTCGGCCAGTTCCGGGAGCACCTCGGGATCCGGCTCGAAGGCCTGACCGGTGGCCTGCGCGAGGTCCCACGGGTGGAACGTCAGATCGAGCAGGACCATTTGCCCGACCACCCGGTTCGGCAGGCCCATGCCCGCCGACACGCCTTCTTCCGCATCAGGTGCGGCCCAGGCCGCGATCAGCGCCTCCGTCTCGCCGGCGAAGGCCTGCCGCCAGTCGCCGTGCAGGAAGTCGGGTACCGCCGACCAGTCGACGTCCTCCTTCTTGGCCAGCTTCTGGAAGTTCACCACCACCTGGTAGAGGTGGTTGGCCAGGTCGGCCACGGTGTACTCGCTGCAGGGCGTCGGGGCGCCGAACTTGTCGTCCGGCACGCCGTCGACCACCGGGAGCGCCCGGCGGGCGGCGAGGTCGAGCAGGTCGCTGATGCGCTTCGTCATACCCGCCACGTTAGGCGGCTTCGCGGCGGCTTTCTTGAAGAAACGCGACGCGGCCCGGCGGGTGCTTATCCCGTACCGGACGTCGGTCCGGGCAGGCACACTCGGAGCATCCGACCTGCCGCTGCACATCGGAGGATTCCCGTCATGACCGATCCGGATCTCCGCCATATAGCGATCGTCCTCGACCGTTCGGGGTCGATGCAGAGCGTCAAGGAGGACACCGAAGGCGGCCTGCGCGCCTTCCTGGCGGAACAGCAGGAAGTCGAGGCCCGCACGCTGGTGTCGCTCTACCAGTTCGACGACCACTATGAAGCGGTCTACGAGAACAAGCCGCTGGCCGACGTCCCCGACTTCCGCCTCAAGCCGCGCGGCATGACCGCCCTGCTGGACGCGGTCGGCCGCACCATCGCCCGGCTCGGCGAGGACCTGGCCGCGCTGCCCGACGCCCGGCGGCCCGGCGAGGTGGTCGTGGTGATCCTGACCGACGGCCTGGAGAACGCGTCGTCCGACTACTCGCGCGAGCGGGTCCGCGAGATGATCACCCATCAGCAGGACAAATACGGCTGGGTCTTCCTCTTCCTCGGCGCGGACCAGGACGCCTTCGCGGCGGCCGGTGGCATCGGCATCGCCGCTGGCCAGGCGCTCAGCTATTCGAGCCGGAAGACGCGCGGCACCTTCTCCGCCGCGAGCTCCATGCTGCGCCGCGGCCGCGCGTCGGGCGGCGACTATTCGTTCTCCCCGCAGGAACGCGACGCGACCAGCGACTGAGCGGCCTGCGGCAGCGGACGCCGCAGCAGGCGCGGCAACGGGCCGGGTCCGTACGGGAATCACCCGCACGACCCGGCCCGTTCGCCGTCGAGCACCTGCCGCGCTACGCGTCGGCGCGGTTGCGGCGGAGCAGTGCGAACCCGACCAGCACGGCACCGGCCAGCACGACGGCGGCGTTCACGAGCACCGCCGTGCCGATGCCTTCGAGCAGCGCGTCCGTGGCGCTGTGCGAGTCGGACAGCGAGTCCATGCGCGCGGTGGCGATCGAGCTGATCACCGGGATGCCGAGCGCCAGGCCGACCTGCTGGGTCATCGATGCGATGCCGGTGGCCAGCCCCTGCTCGTCGTCCGGGACACCGGACGTCGCGGTGACCATGTAGCCGACGATGGCGAACAGGTGGCCGACGCCGCCCAGCGACAGGGCCGCCAGGATCAGCGGCAGCTGCCCGCGGTCGTCGCCCACGTTGAAGACCGCCGCAGTGGTGACGCCCTGCACGAGCAGGCCGAGGACGAGCGCACCCGGGGCGCCGATGCGGGCGATCACCCGCGGGGCGACCACGCCGCCGATGAAGCAGGCGATGCCGATGACGCCGAACGCCAGACCGGTCTGCATCGCGGAGTAGCCGAGCACCTGCTGCAGGTACAGCGTCATGAGGTAGACGAGCGCCGATTCCATCGTGAAGGTCACGAAGCCGGCCAGGTTGCCCCAGCTGATGGACCGGCGCTTGAGCATCCGGACCGAGGCGAGCGGGGCCTCGGCGTGCAGTTCGACGAACCAGAAGGCGACCAGCAGGACCACGCCGGCGGCGAGGGCGGCCAGGGCCCAGGTGTCGCCCCAGCCGTGCTCGCCGGCCCGGGTGATGCCGAAGACCAGGGCCAGCAGGCCGCCCGCCGCGGTCAGCGTGCCCGGGATGTCCAGCCCGGTGCGTTCGGCGGCCCGGCTCTCCGTGATGACCGACGGGGTGGCGAGCAGCACCACCAGCCCGATGGGCACGTTGATCAGGAACGCCCAGCGCCAGCTGAGCGCGTCGGTGAGCACGCCGCCGAAGACCGCGCCGGCCGTGAAGCCGGACGCCAGCAGGGCGCCGTTGAGGCCCAGCGCGCGGGCGCGCAGCGGGCCTTCCGGGAAGGACGTGGTGAGCAGCGCCAAGGCGGCGGGCGTGGCCATCGCGGTGGCGAGGCCCTGCAGGACGCGGCCGACGAGCAGCCAGCCGGGCGTCGCGGCCAGGCCGCCGACCAGCGAGCCGGCGATGAGCAGCGCCATGCCGATCATGAACATCCGGCGCCGCCCGACCAGGTCCGCGACCCGGCCGAACACCAGCGTGAACCCGGCCGCGGCCAGCGCGAACGAGGTGGCCACCCACTGCAGGTCGGCAAGCCGGAAGCCCAGTCCGTCGCCGAGCTTGGGCAGCGCGACGTTGAGGATCGAGAAATCGACCGCGAGCATGAACTGCGAGCCGAGGAGGATGACGAGGATCAGCCGCTGGCGCGGCGTCATACGGGGGGCGGACGGCTTGGCGGCGGTTGCGTCGACGGTGGCGGTGGGGTCCGCGGCGCCTCGGGGCGCTGCGGCGGGTTCCAGAACGGTGGACATCTGCGACCTCTCGGAGTGCATACCGAGAAGCCTGTCGGCGCCGCGAAGCCCTACCCAGCCCTCTGCTGTGCCTGGACTGGGCGTACGTAGGTGCCCCTGTCCTAGTACTGGCAGGGTCACCCTCGCGCCTGGACCGTCCGCCCGTCCGGCATGATCCTTGACGGCATGGACGGACGCGACGATCTGGGCGAATTCCTGCGGACCCGGCGGGCGCGGCTGCGCCCTGAGGACGTGGGGCTCACGACGTTCGGCGCCCGGCGCCGCGTCCCGGGCCTGCGCCGCGAGGAACTGGCCCAGTTGGCCGGGGTGAGCGCGGCCTACTACACGCGCCTGGAGCAGGGGCAGAGCCGCAACGCGTCGGACGGCGTGCTGGACGCGCTCGCCCGGGTGCTGCGGCTCACCGACGACGAGCACAACCACATGCGCAATCTGGCCCGCCCGGACCGCACGTCGCCCCGGCCCGCGCCCTGCTCGGAGCGGCTCCGGCCGGCCACGCGCCGCCTGGTCGACAAGATCGACGCGCCGGCCATCCTGGTCGGCCGGTTCGGCGACATCCTGGCCTGGAACCGGCTCGGCCACGCGCTCAACGCCGGGCACCTCGACTTCGACGCGCCGAACGACCCGGCCCGCCGCCCCAATTGCGCGCGGCTGGTGTTCCTGGACCGGACCACGCGGACGCTGTACCCGGACTGGCCGGTGAAGGCGAGTGAGAACGTCGCGTATCTGCGGGTCGCTGCGGGCCGCTACCGCGACCATCCGGCGCTCGCCGCGCTGGTCGGCGAACTGTCGCTCAAGAGCCCGGAGTTCGCCGCGATGTGGGCGGCCCATCCGGTACGCGAGAAGCGGCACGGGGTACGCCCGATGAACCATCCGCTGGTCGGCCCGCTGTCCCTGGAGTACGAGGTGATGCAGGTGCCCGACCAGGACCTCGTGCTGACCATGTTCATCGCCGAGCCGGGCACCGCGTCGTCGGACGCCCTGGACCTGCTGGCCAGCCTGACGCTGACCGCCGAGCCGGTCCGCCCGCGTCAGGCGCCGGACGCCGCGCCCGCGGCGGTCACGGAGCCGGCGCCCTCGGGCCGGTCGGCTGCACCGGGTCGGCCGGGTCCGTCGGCTGCATCGGATCGATCGGCACCGGATCAGGCCTGACCGTGTGCTCGACCACGCGGCCGAGCGGGCGGAACCCCAGCCCCCGGTAGACCGGTTCGCCCTCCGCCGACGCCTGGAGCACGGCTTCGGTGTGGCCCAGCGCGGCGGCGGTCCGCACCGCGGCCCGGGTCAGCGCGCCCCCGAAGCCGCGCCGGCGGTGGCTCGCGAGCGTCGTGACGTTGTAGATCCCGGCGATGCCCGCGTGCACGAACACCTCGGCGGACGCGACCGGTTCGTCCTCGACGTAGCCGACCAGGTAGTGCGCCGGGCAGTGCGGGGACAGCGCAGCGGGCGCCGCGGCCGCGAAGAACTTCCGGACGGTCTCGGCGGGCGGATCCCAGTTGGCGGCGACCACGTCGGCAAAGGCGGCCAGTCCGGCGGCGTCGCGCACGGTCCGGATCTCCAGGCCGGCCGGCTCGACGGTGTCGGGGACGGTCCTGGGGTCGGCCCACATCGCGGTCTCGCGCTCGGCGAGCGGGACTCCGGCGGCGTACAGGCGTGCGGACAGGTCATCAGGCTCCGACGCAGGTCCGATCCACCAGGAGAACGTGCGTCCGATGCGGCGCAGGTGCCGCAGCGTGTCGGCGATCCGCAGGTCGGCATCGCGCGGCGCGAAGCGGGCCGCGGCGACGATGTTGAAGGTGTCGTCGTCCAGTCCGCTGTCCGCGACGAGCAGGTCGGGGGCCTCGCTCACGGTCATGTGCCGGGTGCGCCGATGCAGATGGGCGCCGTGCTCGGCGAGGTTGCGCTCCATCCGGGCAACCGGGTCGGTCTCGTCCACCCTTCCATGATCCCATCGGGTCCCGGTACGGCGCCTGGCGTTTCCGCGTCCGCCGGTTGGCGCGGGCCGGTGCGCGCTCTCTACGCTGCGCGGATGACGGATCCCGGCAGGCCGGCCATGGCCGATTCGGCAGCGCTCGGCCCCGACGCGGCGGGCGCGCGCTTCCCGGCGCGCGCGGTGCACGGGCTGCGGGCGACCTACATCAAGCAGCGCGGCTGCCCTTCGTACTTCGCGTACGTAGTGTTCTCCGCCGAGCCGCGGCACGCCGCGGAGCCCGGTGTCGAGGCACGGGCGGACACCGGGATCGCGGTGCTGCCGCATGCCGACCTGTGGGCCCCGGAGTACCTGGACGCCTTCCGCCGCGGATTCGCCGAGGCCCTGGAAGAGGACCATCCGGAGCTGTGGCCGGACGTCCTGCTGGTGGTCACCGAGATGCGCATCCACGAGGTGGACTCGAACGAACCGGCCTTCCGCCTGGCCGGCAAGTCCGCACTGCGGGTGCTGCTGGCCCGGATGGCCGAGGAGCCCGACTTCGGCTGACCCGGGCCCGCGGATGCCGCCGGGGCCGGAGATGTCGCCAGGCCCGCGTATGTCGCACGGCCCGATTAGCGTGGCCGGATGTTCGTCAAGCGCCTCCGCCTCGCCGCCGGCCACCCCGGCGGCTGGCCGTTCACGCTCGCTCCGATCCGGCAGCTGGGCACCGGCGAGGGCGTGGCCCTGGACCGGCCGATCACGTTCCTGGTCGGCGAGAACGGTTCGGGCAAGTCCACGCTCGTCGAGGCGATCGCGGATGCCGCCAAGATCGGCTCGTTCGGCGGCAAGGCCGGCACCAAGTACGCGCCGCCGGGCGAACCAACCCTGCTGGGCGAGTACCTCGACGTCGATCTCACCACCGCCGGCCTGCGCATGACCTCGGGGCCGCGGCGGCAGCGCCGGGGCTTCTTCCTGCGTGCCGAGACGCTGTTCGACCTGTCCCGCCAGGTCGGCGGCCGCCCGGGCTACTGGTCGGAGGACCTGGAGGAGTTGTCGCACGGCGAGGGCTTCCTCGCGGTCTTCGACGCGATGCTGCGCGAACCCGGGCTGTACCTGTTCGACGAGCCCGAGGCGGCCCTGTCGTTCACGTCCTGCCTGCGGCTGGTCGGCCTGATGCTGGACCTCGCGGACAGCGGTTCGCAGATCGTGTGCGCCACGCACTCCCCCATCCTGGCCGCGACGCCGGGGGCGGAGATCCTGGAGCTCGGCGAGCAGGGCATCGAGCGGACCGAGTGGCGCGACCTCGCGCTGGTCGACCACTGGGCGCGGTTCATGGGCCGGCCGGACGCCTACCTGCGGCACATCGTCCCCTGACCCGGCCCTTCCCCGCCGGGACCCGCCGGTTCCGGCGACTGCGTCCTGATGAGGCGGTTCCGGCTACTGCGTCCGCACGCCCGAAACGGTACGGTCTCCTGACGACTTTCCGTCCGGGCACCCGCGGTGCCGGACCGTCGGAGGGGACCCCATGCGCAAGCCCGCACCCGCCGCGCCCGCCGAACTGGCCGGGATCGACCTGACCGATCTCGACGCGTTCGCCGACGGCTTCCCGCACGAGGTCTTCGCCGCGCACCGCAGCGCGGCCCCGGTGTGGTGGCACGAGCCGACCGCGCATACGCCGGACGGCCTGGGGTTCTGGTCGGTGGCGACATACGCCGAGACGCTGGAAGTCCTGCGCGACGCCGAGACGTACTCGTCGGAGCACGGCGGCACGATGCTGGCCGACTCCCCGGCGAGCGGCCTGGTGCTCAACATGATGGACGACCCGCGGCACAACCGGATCCGGCGGCTCGTCAACAAAGGCCTCACGCCGCGCATGGTCGCGCTGCTCGGCGAGGATCTGGCGCGCCGCACCCGGCTGCTGCTCGACGCCGTGCCGGACGGCGAGCCGGTCGACTTCCTGACCGCGGTGGCCGCGGAGCTGCCCATGCAGACGATCTGCTCGATGCTCGGCGTCCCCGAGGAGGACCGGCACGAGCTGTTCGGCTGCATCGAGCACCTCTTCGACCACCGCGAAGGCCGGGACGCGGAGCGGGCCGCGGCGCAGAAGGCGATGTTCGCGTACGGCACCGCGCTGATCGCCGAGAAGCGCGCGCAGCCGACCGACGACATGCTCTCGCTCGTCGTGCACGCCGAACTGGCCGACGTCGACCCGCCGCGGCTGAGCCAGGTCGAGCTGCAGATGTTCTTCAACCTGCTCTTCGCCGCGGGCGCCGAGACGACACGCAATGCGATAGCCGGCGGGGTGCTGGCGCTCGTCGAGAACCCCGGGCAGTTCGCCGCGCTGCGCGCCGAGCCGGACCGGCTGATGGGCACCGCGGTCGAGGAGATCATGCGCTGGACGTCGCCGTCCCCCTCGAAGCGGCGCACCGCCACGCGCGACACCGAACTGGGCGGGCAGCAGATCGCGGCCGGCGACAAGGTGCTGGTGTGGGAGGGCTCGGCGAACCGCGACGAGGCGGGCTTCGCCGGCGCCGCGCGGTTCGACGTACGCCGCGACCCGAACCCGCACCTCGCGTTCGGGCAGGGCGTGCACTACTGCCTGGGCGCCAACCTGGCCCGGCTGGAGACGCGGACCGTGCTGCGTGCGCTGATCGACACGTTCGGCTCGGTCGAGGCGGCCGGGCCGGCCGAGTGGACGCGCAGCAACCGGCACACGGGAATCAGGCGGCTTCCCCTGGTGTTCGCGCACAGAGTCGACTGACGCCCGGCGCCTCCCCTGCACCTCCTGGGGTCCCGCCGGGTTTTTTCCACGCGCGGACAACACGAGGACTCACTGCATGGACCACAGGGCGGAACTGGGCGAATTCCTCCGGTCGAGGCGGGCACGGCTGCGGCCCGAGGACACCGGCCTGCGCACGTACGGCGAGCGCCGCCGGGTGCCGGGCCTGCGCCGCGAGGAGCTGGCGCAGCTCGCCGGAGTGAGCGCGGACTACTACGTGCGCTTCGAGCAGGGACGTACCGGCAACGTGTCGGCGGAGATCGTCGATGCCATCGCGGGGGCGCTCCGGCTCGGCGCCGACGAGCACGCGCATCTGCGCCGCCTGGTGCAGACCGCGCAGAGCAGCCACCCCGCCGAGGCCGGGGCGCCGGCGCCGCAGGTCGTGCGGCCCGGGCTGGTCCGGCTCCTGGAGTCGATGCCGGAGACGCCCGCGTTCATCGCCGGGCGCGGCACCGAGCTGCTGGCCTGGAACCAGTTGTTCGCGGCGCTGGTGGTCGATGTGGACGCGCTGCCCGCCCGGATGCGCAACAAAGCGCGGCTGGTGTTCCTGCACGAGGAGACCCGGCAGCGGTTCGTGAACTGGCAGGTGAAGGCCCGGGACCTGGTCGCGTACCTGCGCATGGACCTCGGGCGGCACCCGAACGACCCCGGCTTCCGTGCGCTGATCGACGACCTCTCCGAGCAGAGTGCGGAGTTCCGGCAGCTGTGGGCCGAGCAGGAGGTCAAGGAGAAGACGCACGGCGCCTACCACCTGCGGCACCCCGAGCTGGGCGAGTTCACGCTGGCCTACGAGTCGCTGCGGCTGCCCGACGACCCGGACCAGACGCTGGTCACGTACACGGCCGCGGCGGGCTCTCCGAGCGAAGCGGCGCTGCGGATTTTGGCCGACCGGGCGCGTCGCGGCGAGAACCTGACAGAAGGTGTCAGGTTCTCGGCATAACTTCGTACTTGTCGCCGACCGAACGGGTCGGCACACCGGAGAAGTGCAGGTCGGCGGGGGTCCGTAGCGGACCGCGGCAGGACCGCACTCATGCCACAAGGAGCGGCACACATGGCGACCATCGTTCTCATCCCCGGTTTCTGGCTCGGCGCGTGGGCGTGGGACCGGGTTGCGGAGCCGCTGCGGGCCGCGGGGCACGACGTGGTCGCGGTCACGCTGCCGGGTCTGGCCGAGCGGGCCGGCGAGGGCCCGGACGGGATCGACCAGGAGGCCCACATCGCCGCGGTCGTCGCGCTGATCGAGGAGCGCGACCTGCGCGACGTGGTGCTGGTCGGGCACAGCGGCGGCGGCATCACGGCGTACGGCGCCGCGGACCGCGTCCCGGACCGGCTGGCCCGGATCGTGTTCGTGGACAGCGGCCCGCTCGCGGACGGCATGGCGCAGTTCGACACCTTCGAGCCGGAGGAGCAGGAGGCGGTGCAGCTCGCGGTCAAGGAGTCCGGCGTGGCCGCGCTCCCGGTGCCGCCGTTCGATGCCGAAGCCGACCCGGTGAACCTGGCCGGGCTGAGCGAGGCGGACCTGGCGCTGCTGCGCGAGCGCGGCACCCCGGAGCCGCTGGGCGTGTCGACCGGCGCGCTGCGGCTGACCGGCGAGGCCCGGTTCGACGTGCCCAGCCACCTGGTGGCCTGCACGATCCCGGCCGAGGCACTGGCCGGGATGATCGAGGCGGGGCACCCGTTCGTCGCCGAGTTCGCCGCGGCGCGCACCCGCACCGTCCACCCGCTGCCCACCGGGCACTGGCCGATGTTCTCGGCGCCGGCCGAACTCGCCGCGCTGCTGGACGAGATCGCGCGCGGCTGACGGCTGCCGCACGACGCGAGCCCGGCCTGCGGCCCCCGGGCCGGGCCCCCCCCGGCCCGGGCGTACCGGCGTA
>NZ_JAKFHA010000004.1:394137-432726 GCF_021502675.1 Yinghuangia soli | reverse complement strand
GGCTCCCGCCGGCCCCCCGCCGCGCGCCCGCCCGGGGGCCGCCTTCAGGGCGGCCGCAGGCCGGGCTCGTACGTCTTTTCGGGTCCTTGCGGTCGGGAGTTCCCGCCGACCGGATCAGGACCCCGCCAGGCGCAGCAGCCTGGCACGCTCCTCTTCCACGATGCGCTGCGCGCGCTGCACGACTTCCTCGGTGAGCCCGTCGGGCACCTCGCCGGAGGTCCGGTAGAGCTGCAGCTCACGGGGCCGCACGCCGGTGATGTCGTACGCCTTCAGCGCAGCCAGGCGTATCGCGTAGGCGTCGAGCGTGCGGGTCATTGCCACCTCGTCGGGTCGGACGGGCGCGCCGGCCGGTAGGCCGGTCGCGCCGCCGTCGCCTCCGGTGACGATCCCGGATGCGGCGCCGGCGGGGACGCCGGGTGCAGCGTCCACACTGTCTGGAACGCGCGAACTGCCGTTTGCGTTGCCGATTCCCTCGATCAACTTCTCTGCTTCGCCGCCTTGCCCCGATTCACCCCGTTCCGTGCGCTGCCGAGGAAGCCTCGCGCTCCCCGGTCGCCTGCGCCCGGCCTTGCTGTCGTTCAACACCGCCCCCGGTGATCGCCGCGCGGCTGCCGCGGATAAGAAGGTCCGCCCCCATCCTTGTCGACCCGGGCGCCGGGCGGGTTCCCCCGTACGGATGAATCCGCAGACACCCTCAAGGACGACAAGGAGACGCCGACCGCACCGAGCACGGCCCGGATCCCCATAATCCGCTCCGCCGAACGGCGTACGGTGCCCACGGCCGCACAGACTGTCACGATCCTCCGGCGAACGCCAAGTACTAACCGTCAGTAGCTTTTGACGATCAGTCACGTGACGCGCCGCACACTCGCGGCCAACCTGCGCAAACGCCTCGTCGCGGACTCGGGAACACCGGGCCGCGGTGATACGTTTTTGGTCGCAGAACTGTCGATGTCTTCCCCTCTACGAGGAGCGTGCGTGTCCGCCCAAGAGACGGACCCCCCGAGTACCGGTCCCTCCCGACCTAGTGATCCGCGCGGCGGCGTTCGGGAGGATGTCCGATGAACGCCGCATCCGCCGCTTTCGGCATACTCGCCGTCGTCGTCCTCACCGTCGGCACCGGCTTCTTCGTGGCCCAGGAGTTCGCGTACGTCGCGGCCGACCGGGCCGAGCTGCGCCGCCGCGCCGAGTCCGGCGACCGCGGCGCCGAGCGGGCCCTCGCGGTCACCCGCCGGCTCTCGTTCATGCTGTCCGGCGCACAGCTGGGCATCACCATCACCACCCTGCTGGTCGGCTTCATCGCCGAACCCGCCCTGAGCGTGGTGCTCTCCCCCGCTCTCGACCCCCTCGGCCTGCCGTCCGGTGCCGAGAAGGCGGTCACCCTCGCCCTCGGCTTCGGCCTCGCCACCGGCATCCAGATGGTGCTGGGCGAACTGATCCCGAAGAACTGGGGCATCGCCGAGCCGGAGCGCGTCGGCGTCCTGCTGGCCCGCCCGACGCTCGCGTACCTCAAGGTCATGGGCCCGTGCATCCGGATGTTCGACAACCTGGCGAACCGCCTCGTGCGCGCGCTCGGCATCGAACCGGTCGAGGAGATCCACGGCGGCGCGACCACCGAGGAGCTCGGCCACATCGTCGCCGAGGCGGACCGCGAGGGCGACCTCGACCACGAACTGTCCGACATGCTGCAGCGCGCCATCGCGTTCGGCGATCTGACGGTGGACCAGGTCATGGTGCCGCGCCCCGACGTCATACGCGTCCGGGCCGACACCACGGCCGCGGACCTCATCGCGCTGGTCCAGGAATGCGGCCACTCGCACTACCCGGTGGTCGGCGACCGCGTGGACGACATCGTCGGCGTGGTCGGCGTGGCCGACCTGCTGGCCGTCGACCCCGCGCACGCGGACGACGTGCTGGTCGGCTCGATCGCCCGGCAGCCGCTGCTGATCCCCGACACCGCGGGCCTGTCCTCCCTCCTCGAGCAGCTGCGCGCGGTCGACGAGGAATTCGCCATCGTCCTGGACGAGCACGGCGGCCTGGCCGGCATCGTCACGTACGAGGACGTCGCGGAGGAACTGGTCGGCGAGATCGCCGACGAATCCGACGTCGAGGCCGTCATGGACGCCTGCCCCGAGGACGGCTGGTGGCGCCTCGACGCGGTGCTGCGCGTCGACGAGGTCGAGCGCATCATCGGCACCGAACTCCCCGAGGGCCCGTACGACACGCTCGGCGGCCTGGTCATCGCCCGCCTGGGCCGGCTGCCCGAGGTCGGCGACCGGGTCACCATCCCCGACCCGGACGAACTCCTCGACGCCGACGAGCCGGTGCCCACCGTCGTCGAGATCGAGGTGCTCACCGTCGAGCGCCACGTCCCCGAACTGGTCCGGGTCCGCACCCGCGTCCCGGTGCCCGCCCTCGCGGACGAGCCCCTCGACTCCCCGGCGGACGCCTCCGCACACGTCTCCCGCGCCCGCTCGGGCGACATGGAGCACGCCGCGTGAGCCCCGCCCTACTCTCCCTGCCTGCCACCACGACCCCGGGAACCATGGAAATCGCCTCAGGCGGCGCCTCGATAGGTCTGATGCCCGCCGTCATAGCAACCGTCCTGCTGCTCGCCGGCAACGCCTTCTTCGTGGCCGCCGAGTTCGCTCTCCTCGCCGCCCGCCGGCACCGCCTCGAGCAGGCCGCGGCGGCCCGCAAGCGCGGCGCGGGCTCGGCCCTCGCCGGCGTCCGCGAGCTGACCCTCATGCTGGCCGGCGCCCAGCTCGGCATCACGATGTGCTCGCTGGGCCTGGGCGTGGTCTCCGAGCCGGCCTTCGCGGCCCTGCTCGACCCGCTGTTCCGCGCCGTCGGCCTGCCGTCCGCGGTCGGCCACGCGATCGCCTTCGCGATCGCGCTGAGCACGATCGTCCTGCTGCACATGGTGGTCGGCGAGATGGCCCCGAAGTCGTGGGCGATCTCCGACCCGGAGCGCGCCGCGCTGATCCTGGCCCCGCCGTTCCGCACCTTCACCCGCGGTGTCCGCCCGCTGCTGCGCGCCCTCAACGGCATAAGCAACGCCGCGCTGCGCGCCGCCCGGGTCCGGCCCAAGGACGAACTCAGCGTCCCCAAGGACGCCGAGGGCCTGCGCCGCCTGGTCGGCGAGTCGCGCCGCCTCGGCCTGATCGGCAGCGCCGAGCACGACGTCCTCACCGCGACGCTGCGCACCCACACCGAGGCGCTCGCCCGGCTGGTCGTCCCCGCGGACCGGATCGATGCGGTCCCGTCCGCGGCCGGCCCCGAGGAAATCGTCGCGGCCTCCCGCAAGCACGGCCGCAACCGCCTCCTGGTCCGCGGCGCGGACGGCCGCCTGACCGGCGTCCTGCACGTCCGCGAGGTCCTCGCGATACGCGACCCGCGCACCGCGGTGAACGCCCCGACCGCCGGCGAACTCGCGTCCCCCGTCCTGACCCTCCGCGCCGACACCCCCATCCAACGCGCCGTGGCCGCCCTCCGCGAACGCCGCGCCTCCCTCGCCCTCGTCCACGACGCCCACGGCCAACTCCTCGGTATCGTCGGCCTCGACGACCTATTGGGCAGCGTCCTCGGCGGCACCCGCCCGGCGGCCGCCTGACCACAACCGGATGGCTTCGGGGGACAACATGAGCGATGTGACGTACATACCTGTCCACAGCATGCCCAAGTCACTGGTATGGCACGGCGACCGCATCGCGGACTTCACCCAGGGCACCAGCTGGAACCCGGACGGCAGTCCGGGGCCGAGCAGTCCGCTGTACGGCGAGATGTTCGACCGCACGCTCATCTCGCCGTCCGGCAGCCACGCGATCGTGTACACCGAGCGCGCGACGAAGGCGGTCCTGCTCGACGTCCGTTCGGACGATTGCCGCGTGGTCCGCGAGCTGGACCGCTCCTTCGAGTACGCCGAGGATTTCGACTACCCGATCGCCTTCGGGACGCTGCCCGACGGCCGCGAGGTCATCGTGCACTGCCCGAGCACAGCCGGCGAGTTGCACGTGGACGAGGTGGAGTCCGGCTGCCGCCTGACCGCGGGTGTCCGCAAGCCCGAGGAGATCTACCACGCGGCCCCGGCCGTGAGCCCGGACGGCCGGCACCTCGCGGTGGCCGGCTGGGTGTGGCACCCGCTCTGCGTGGCGCATGTCTTCGACCTGACGGCCGCACTGGCGGATCCGGCACTCCTCGACCAGGAGGGCTTCGTCGCGGACGTCACCACCGCCGGCGACGACGAAGTCACGGCCGCGTGCTGGCTGGACGCCGACCGCATCGCCTTCGGTCTGGGCCGGTGCACCGACGATGTCGACGCCGGGCGGTTCCGGGGCTTCGGCGTCTGGTCGCTGTCCGCCGGAGGCTGGCTGTACCGGCACGCACTCGACGAGGTCCTCGGCCGCACGCTGCTGGCAAGCCGCGGCCGCATCGTCTCGTTCTACGGCCACCCGCGCGTCCACGACGCGGTCACCGGCCGCCTGATCGCGGAGTGGCCCGAACTGCCCGTCGAGCCAAAAGCGTACGTCTGCGGCGTCGACCAAAAGCCGTCCCCCACCGTCGCCTTGCACCCCGACGGCACCCGCCTCGCGGTGGCACAGGAGGATGCGATCGCCATCGTCCACCTGCCCGCCTGACCGGCCACGGGAAAAGGCCCGCCCCGTGTGCGAGTTGGCCGGGGCGGGCCGTGACTGAACCTAGGCCACGGCACCGACAAACGGCTGCCGCAGGCTAGTTGCTCACGGGCGCACACGGTCGGCCTGACCGCCCGCACACCGGATGTGCTCGGCGAGACGCTCGATCTCCGGGCCGGTGCCCACGTACCGCCCGGCACGAACTTCGCCCGCGGTAGCCACGGCTCCGGCCAGGGACAGGCCGAGCGCCTCGCGCAGGACCTTCATGAGACGGGCATTGCTCAGGGATCCCTCGGTGAGCACAAGCACCGAGGGACCGTTGGCGGCGAGTATCCGGCTGCGCAGGTCGCCGGGCGGGTCGTCCCTGTCGCACGCGATGATCGGCCCGCAGCTCGCGCACGCAGTGTCCACCGACCAGCGAAGCCGCAGACCGTCCAGCGTCTGACTGCCGCCCCCAGGCGCAGGCTCGCCGCATCCCATGCACGACAACTCGTAGTCGGCGCCCTCGGTGATCATCAGCGAAGTGTGCCCCCACACGGCGCGAGCCTGGCAGTCAGGTCCGGGGCTGTGAGGAGGAGCATCGGGTGAGGTCGCGCGCTGGGTGGGGTCAGCGGACGGGGGTTTCGGGTTTGGTTAGGGCCGCGGTGTGGAGGGGGAGCCAGGCGGCGCCGGCGCAGTGGCTGCGGACTTCTTCGGGGGTGAACCAGGCGGCTTCGGTGCTCTCCGAGCCGGGGGCCGGGGTGGTGGCGGGGCCCGGGGCGTCGAGGTGGAGGACGTGGAAGGCCATGTAGCCGCGCCGCGGGTAGGGGTAGGCGGCGGGCGGAGGTTCCAGGAGGGTGATGCGGAGGCCGCCGAAGAGGGTGAGGTCGGTCGGGGGTACGGACAGGCCGGTTTCCTCGGCGAGTTCGCGGGCCGCGGTACGGTCGGGGGTCTCGCCGGGTTCGACGTGGCCGCCGGGGACGTCCCAGCCGCGGCCGGGGCGGGCGACGCGGGTGAGCAGGGTGCGGCCGCCGCTGTCGAGGGCGACGGCGACCGCGGTGCTGACGTCGTAGCCGGCCGGGATCTTGCCGGTGAGCAGGACGTCCATGGTGTGCCGGACGGGAATCCACGGGACGGTCAGCGACTCGAGGAGATGCGGGTCCATGGCCCCATCATTCCGTCCGGCACCCCCGGACCGGGTCAGGCGTACCGCATCCCCATGGCGTGCCGTACTTCGTCGAGTGTCGCGTCGGCGACGGCGGCGGCCCGGGCGTTGCCGGCCCGGAGGACTTCGGCGAGGTACGCACGGTCCCGGGCGAGCTCGGCGCGCCGGGCGCGCAGGGATGCGAAGTGGTCGTTGACGGCTTCGGTGACGAGCTGCTTGAGGCGGGCCGCGCCGCCGTCGCCGATCTCGGCGGCGAGGTCCTCCGGGGTGCGGCCCAGGCAGAGCGAGGCCAGCAGCAGGAGGCCGGAGACGCCGGGGCGGTTGTCCGGGTCGTAGGTGATGGTCCGGTCGGCGTCGGTGGTGGCGCGGCGCAGCAGCCGTGCGGTCTCGTCGGCGGTGGCGCCCAGGGCGATGGAGTTGCCGCGGGACTTGCTCATCTTGCCCGCGTCCGTGCCGAGGAGCAGGGGTGCTTCGGAGAGCAGCGCCTGGGGTTCGGGGAAGACCGGCCCGTAGCGCTCGTTGAAGCGCCGGGCGATGGTGCGGGTCGCTTCCAGGTGCGGGAGTTGGTCCTGGCCGACGGGCACCAGGTCGGCTTTGCAGAAGAGGATGTCGGCCGCCTGGTGGGCCGGATAGGTGAACATCAGGCCGCTGACGGATGCCTGGCGGGAGTGCGCGATCTCGTCTTTGACGGTCGGGTTGCGCTGGAGTTCGGCGATCGAGATGAGGCTGAGGAACGGCAGGAGCAGCTGGTTGAGGGCCGGGACCGCGCTGTGTGCGAAGACGGTGGTGCGGGCCGGGTCGATGCCCGCGGCCAGGTAGTCGAGCAGCAGGTTCTCGACGTGGCCGGACAGGTTGTCGGCGACGTCGCGGTCGGTCAGGACCTGGTAATCGGCGATGACGAGGTACGTGTCGACGCCCGCGTCCTGCAGGCGTACCCGGTTCCGCAGGGTGCCGAAGTAGTGGCCGAGGTGGAGCGGGCCGGTGGGCCGGTCTCCGGTGAGGACGCGGTGCCGGGTGGGGTCTTCGGGCAGCGCGCCGGGCGGTACGGGTGCGGCGGCGGTGGCGGGCGCGGGGGTGGCGGCGGTGCCCGGGGCGGGGGTGGGTGCAGCGGCGGTGCCGGTGAGCGTCGCGGTCATGGTTCCTTCTCCAGTGCAGTGCGGGGGTGTCTGCCGCGGGCGTCGCGACGGGCGGCCGGCGCGCTCCGGTGGGAGCGGGTGCACATGAAGAAGGGCCGTCCGTACGAACGGCCCGAGGCGTGGTCTGATTCGGCGGCCGCTCCTAAGAGGAGCGCCACCAGGACAGATGCGCCGTAGAACTCATGCTTCGACGTTATCACTTGGCCCCGGGCTCGACGGGGTGACTTTCGGTCCCGCGGCCGGCGGGGTGGTCTTCGGCCCCGAGTGCGGCGGTCACCCGGTCCCAGGTGCCGTCCCGGGTCCAGCGGCGGTGCCGGTTGTAGAGGGTCTGCCAGCTGCCGTACCGGGCCGGGACGTTGCGCCATGCGGTGTCGGTGCGTTCGCGGTGGCGGATGCCGTCGACGATGCGGCGGTCGTCGGCGGCCGGGGCGCCGCGCTGGTCGGCGGCCGGGAGCACGGCCCGGACGCGGAGCCATTGGCGGTCGGTCATGTCCTGGGCATCGGGGTGCTGAGGGTGTTTTTCAAAACATTCGGTGGCAACAGGTTCGGCGCCGGCTGCGGCGGCCAGGCGGGCCCGGGTCTGGCGGACGAGGTCCTCGAAGAGGTCGTCGTCGCGGTATTGCGCCAGCCGGGCGTCGATGCGCGCCCAGCGCTCGGCCATCTCGGGCGAGGCGCCTTCCAGCGCAGTGTCCAGGGCGGCCCCGACCGCCTGCCCGGGCCGGGCCAGCGGCGACTTCGCCTCCAGGAGCACGACGCCGACCGTGGTGCGGGCGACCCAGACCAGCACGTCGGCGCGCGCGGCGTCGTCGAGCGGGCCGCGTTCGAGGGCGGCGAGCAGCCGGTCGAGCGCGGCCGCCCAGGCCGGCGCGATCTGCGTGGCGGTCCCGATGAGCTGCGCGGTCCAGGGGCTCTGCACGATGCGGTGCCGCACGTCGCGCATCCACATGACGACCGCGTCGTCCCACGGGATGCCGGGGTCGAGGCCGGCCCCGACCTCCTCCAGGACCGAGTCGGCGACCGCGGCGAGCAGTGCGGCGCGGTCGTCGACGTGCCGGTACAGCGCCATCGGGGTCACCCCGAGCCGGGCCGCGACGGCACTCATGGTCAGCGCGTCCACACCGCCGTCAGCCAGCACGCCGCGGGCCGCGAGGACCACGTCGCGCAAGGTCAGCCGGGTCCGCGGCGCGGCGGTGCGGCCGGCTGCCCGGGCATCGGTACCGGTTGCGGAACGGGGACGGGCGGAATTCATTGACCGGGTCACGGGCCAATGCTAGAACGTTTACGCCATATACATGAATGCCCCGGTGCGGCAATGTTCGCCGCCGCGCCTTTCGGAGGACCCATGACCACCACCGCCATGCCGCTCATCGACCCGAACCGCACCTGGGTGCCGCTGGAGAAGCGGCTCGCCGACGAGCGCGACCCGGTGCTGCGCCGCAATCTCGAGGTGGTCATCGCGCACCAGAAGGCCGAGGCGCACGGTGACCTGGAAGCGCTGATGGCCACGCTGTGCCCGGAACCGGTGTACCGCCTCGGCGCGCCCGACAACCCGCGGCTGCACCCCCGCGGCACCGAGGCGATCCGGGCGTACTACGGCGACTTCGTGGCGAGCGGCGCGACCCAGCTCGTGCACGACATCGACCGGCTGGCCGTCGACACGCACCTGGTCCTGACCGACGGCACGATCCGCATCGCCTACCCGGGCGCGGTGCTGGCCGCGATGGGCATGGAGGTCGACGACCCGGCGGCCGGCACGTACTACCTGTACGAGTCGCGCATGGCGATCATCTGGACCATCGACGACGAAGGCCGCATCATCGGCGAGGAGAGCTACACCGACCGCAACGGCTTCGCCGGCATCGCGGACCGCAAGCTCACCGCGGACGACATCGCCCCGCTGCGCACCTGACCGCACGCGCCGGGCGGGCGGGCGCGGTACCGCGGCCGCGCGCACCCGCCCGGTGCGGCTCTCCCTGCACGACCCTGCACTCCCCCGCTCCACCTGCTCCACCTCTTTGCGCCACCCCAGACTTCGACCACCGGAGCCCTCATGCGTGAACTGACCGGCCGGGTAGGCGTCGTGACCGGAGCCGCCCGCGGCATCGGGCGCGGCACCGCCGAGGCGATGGCCGCCGCGGGCATGCGCGTCGTGCTCGCCGACCTGGACGCGGACCGCCTCGCGGCCACTGTCGCCGACCTGCAGGCGGAGGGCGCCGAGGCGATCGGCATCCCGACCGACGTGACCGACCCGGCCGCGGTGCAGGCCCTCGCGGACGCCGCGGTGGCTGCGTACGGCACTGTCCACGTGGCCGTCAACAACGCCGGCATCTGCACGCTGGGCCTGTCCTGGCAGACCGAACTGGACGACTGGCAGCGGGTCTTCGACGTCAATCTGTACGGGGTCGTGCACGGGGTACGGGCGTTCATGCCGATCCTGCTGGCCAACCCGGACGGCGGGCACATCGCCAACGTGGCCTCGATGGGCGGCATGCTGATCGGCCCGATGATCGCGCCGTACACCGCCAGCAAGGCGGCCGTGATCGCGCTGAGCAAGAGCCTCCGCGCCGAGACGGCGCTGTCCGGCGCCGATGTCGGCGTCACCGTGGTCTGCCCCGGCAACATCACCACCGAGATGGCCGACCACCTCATCACCGCGGGCGAACTCCCGCCGCAGGGCGTCGCGATGCGGCAGGCCCTGCAGAAGGGCAACGCCAACGGCATCCCGGCGCGCGAGGCGGGCGGCATCATCCTCGACGCGGTACGCGACAACCGCTTCTGGGCCCTGCCGAACGGCGCCGCCCAGTTCCCGCTGGTGGAGCAGAGCCACGAGGAACTGCGGGCGAGCTTCGGCAGCGACTGACCGCGATCGGCCGTGAACGGCCGTCAACAGCCACCTGCGCTCGGCCGCCTGAGCGGCGGTCCGCGCAGCGCGGCACGCCCGGCCGCAGGTTTCGGGCACACGTGAGGGTCAGCGAGATCACATCGTGCAGCCTGGCGGAATGATAGACCGTATCAAGTAGTCTCGCCGGTGACGCGATCGCACGGGGGCGGTCGCACACAGCGAGGAACTCCACGCATGGCCATGCATCTTCCGTTACCCGCCTCGGCATCGGCGTCGGACTCCCGCACTTCGAGGGAGTGGTGACACGTGTCGTCCGGAGTACTTCCGTGGACCGGATTGCTTGAGCTTCTGCTCGCGTTCGTGCTCTCCACCGCCATCGGCGTGGAACGCGAACTGCGGCAGAAGAGCGCCGGGTTGCGCACCCACACTTTGGTCGGCATCGGCACCGCGGTCTTCGTCGAGGCGTCCAAGTACGGTTTCGCCGACGTGCTGCCGCCCGGCCATCCCGGCTACGACCCGTCCCGGATCGCGGCGCAGATCGTGTCGGGCATCGGCTTCATCGGCGGCGGACTGATCTTCGTGCGCCGGGACGCGGTCCGCGGGCTGACCACGGCCGCCTCGGTCTGGCTCACCTGCGCGGTGGCGATGGCCAGCGCCGCCGGGCTGCCGTGGCTGGCGCTGAGCGCGACCGCGATGCACTTCATCGTGGCCTACGGATACACCCCGCTGCTGCGCTTCTTCGGCGGTCCGCCGCCGCGCACGGTCGAGGTGCACCTCACCTATCTCGCGGCCCGGGGCGTGCTGCCGACCGTGCTGGTGACCTGCACCGGAGCGGGCTTCCAGGTGTCCGACGTGTCGGTGCACCGGATCGGCACCGACGAGGAGCCGCCCGGCAAGTCCGAGCAGCATGCGCTGCTCGCCGCCGAGGCGTGGGCCGGCGGTCCGGCGGCCGGGCGGGTCCCGGAGATCCGCACTACGTCGGTCATGCTCGGACTGGAGGGCTCGGGTGACCCGTACGCGCTGATCGCCCGGCTCACGGAGTTGCGCGGCGTCCTGACCGTGGCGGGCGGCGACGGAGGCCAACTGCCCGAGTAACTGACGGCGCGTGCCATCATGACGGTCCGGCCGCCCCGCGCCTCTTTCGCGGGGCGGCCGGACCTGCTCATCCCGACTGGCGGTATGCCGAGCCGGTCCTGCGCTCTACGGGCGCAGCGGGCCTTCGCAGGTGTACGACGAGGTCGCCGCACGCCCGTTCGACCACACCTGCGGGTCCGCGTAGTGGCAGTTCATGTCCGCCAGGTTGTTCATCGCCGCCCCGGCCCGGTTCAGGATGAAGTAGTCGACCGTGGCGGCCATGTCCTTGCGGATCTGCCCCGGTTCGGTCGAGGCGATGTTCGCGGTGATCTGCCCCCGGCAGGTGAAGCGCGGGTGGCTGTCGTAGACCGCCGTGCAGGACGGGTGGCTCCACGTCGACTGCGCGAACACCTGCTGCACGTAACCCGGTCCGGTCGCGGTGAGCTGCGGCAGCGGGGTGTACGTGGCGGTCGGCACGATGAGCGTGTCGACCGCGGCGATCTGCTGGTCGAGGTACGCGTCGTACTCGGCCTGGTAGGGCGGCCCGCTCATCCGGTCGAGGAACCCGTCGAACGCCGCGACGTTGCCGGACCGCAGGTGGCCGTACATCTCCCGGAGCAGGTCCGGGTGGTCGCGGCCGAGCATCGACCAGAACGCGCCCGCGTAGGAGTAGTACCGGAAGAAGTAGCCGGCGTCGTCGTACTTGAAGTGCAGGATCTCCTGCACCGACGGGCGGCCGTTGCGCGGCTGGTCCTCGATGATCTTCAGGATCAGCGACTTGCGCAGCTTGACGCCCTCGCCGCGGGTGGCGCCCGCGAAGTACTCCGCGGTGCCCTCGTCGAACGACGTGGTGCGGTTGTCGGTGTACCAGGGCGCCTGGCCGAACGTGCCGGGCACGGCGTAGCGGCCGTTGAGGTAGTGCGTGTACTCGTGGCGGAACAGCTCTTCGAGCGTCAGCTTCGAGTCGCGCGGTACGACGCGCTGGTAGGTGTAGAAGGTCGCGCCGTCCTCGATGTACAGGCCGCCGTTGTTGGTGTTGTAGCCGTACAGAAAATACTGGTACTTCCAGTAGTCGGCCATTGCCTGGTAGAGCCGGACGGTCAGCTTCTGGTTCGGGTCGCCGGGCAGCGGGGACTCGGCGCCGATGACGCGCAGCAGCTGCGACTTGACCTGCTTGGCGGCGTAGTAGAGCTGTTCGACGGTGGCGGCGTCGAGGCCGGTGTGCACCACGAAGTCGCCGTTGTCGAAGCTGTAGGTCTGCGGGAAGACGAGGGCTTCGGTGTCGGCCTTGCACACGTCGTACTGCTTGCAGACGCCGTAGTACTCCAGCCAGTGCGCGGTCTCGCTCCAGACCACCGAGAACTTGCCGTACCAGCTCTCGGTGCCGGCCAGCAGGTCGGCGAGGCCGGCGACGGTCTCGGGCCGGACCGCCGGGACGAGCCCGATGCGGCCGTACTCGTAGATGCCGTTGCGGAGCAGGCCGTTGGTCGCGGGCGTGTTCAGGTGCGTGTAGCCGACGAAGGCCTTGAGCGAGGCGCGGTACGCGGGGTTCGCGGCGACCGCGGGGCGGTACGCGTCCGGCTCGTAGACCATGCCGTTGTACGCGGCCTTCTGGCTCTCCAGTGCGGCGGTCTGCCAGGCGCCGAGCTGCCAGGCCGGGGTGCTGCCGTTCATCGCGTCGAAGACCCGGGCGAACAAAGGGAGTTGCCGGGGGCGCACGGTGTCGGTGCCGGCCGAGATGACGACTTCGAGCATGGTCGCCGCGGCATCCGGGGTGGCCGCGAAGGCCTGCGGGTTGGCGCGGTAGGCGTCGATCGCGGCGCTGAGCGGGTCGAGGACCGCGGGGATCCGCAGGTTGACGTCGTTCGCACTCCAGTCGATGTAGAGCGCGGCGTGCGTGAAGTACCAGAGTTCGTACAGGTTGGTGCTGTCGGTGCCGTCGAACGCCGGGGCCCGCTCGGCGATCCGGTCCAGGACCGCACGCAGGTGCGCGGGGGTCAGGACGCGGGCCAGCTGCGGGGTGTACGTCCACAGGAACGGGCGCAGGCAGGTTCCTGCCTTGACGTCCGGACGGACCAGGAAGTCGGCGAGGGCCGCAGGGTTGAGTGCGGCGAACTCGTCGAGGGTGCAACCGGGAGCGGCGGTCGGGGCGGCGAACCGTCCGATGCCGGGTGCGGTGCCGGGGTCGGCGGGGCCGCTCGGTCCTTGGCCGGGGTCCGAACCGGCGTTGCCGGTCAGGGATATGGGGCCGGGCTTGCTGTCGGCGGCGGAGCCGGAGGTCGCCTTGGCGAGGCGCTCGACGTCGTCGTCGGCCTCGCCGCCGGGTGCGCCCGGCGGGGTGGTGCTGCTGGTGCCGTTGCTCGCTATGTGCGGTGCCGGGACGGGGACGGTCCCGGCTGCGGAGGCGCCTGTCGCCGGCAGGACTGCCAGCGCGAGTGCGGCCAGTGAAGCGCTTGTGGCGATCCACGGCCTGCGGCGCACGCGTATGCCCATACGTGCCCTTCTGGGGGCGGGGCCACGGTCGGTGGCCCTCTGCTTGTGGAGCAGGACGCCCAGAACAATTGCACATGTCACATGTGACAACAACATGGCTTGCTTGTAAATCTGCGGCAAACGCGCAGTCGGGGCACGGCAGTTGACCGGCCGTCAGGTGGATTGCCCGCAAACATGCGGAAATGACGAAGGGCCCGCCCTGTCGCCTGGGCGGGCCCGCACACCGTCACCGAGGCGCAAGTTTCCTCGGATGTGTTGAACAGAAGGTAGCGACGCGCACCGACATCGAAGCGCCGCCGACGCACACCTGAGCCGGGCTCCGGAGCCGGGGCCGGGGCCGGAGGCCAGGCCCGAGAGGCCGCAGCCGAGGGCGGGGATGGAGGCTGCCGACCTCGGCGCCCTCGACTCGCAGCGCCTTCAGGTCCCGGCGCCCTCGACGCTCGGCGTCCTCATTCCGCGCGGAGCGACTCCAGCATGCGGGCCAGTGCCGCCCACGTGTCCTCGAGTGCCCCCGGCTCGGCGGTCGTGGCCAGCCACAGCGCGGCCTCGTTCATGGCGCCGGACAGCAGCCGCGCCAGCGGTTGGACCGGCTGCGGGGCGAGCAGCCCCGCCTCGACGAGTGTGGTCAGCGCGTCGACCAGGTGCCGCGCGGAGCCCTGCTCGTCCAGGGCGCGCCACTCCGCCCAGCCGAGCACCGCGGGCCCGTCGACCAGCAGGATGCGCTGGAAGTCCGGGTCGGCGCCCGCCTCCAGGAAGGCCCGGCAGCCGGCCGCGAGCTGGTCCCACGGCTCGGCCTGCGCGTCGCCCGCGGCCGCCACGCGTACCGCGACCTCCTCCTGGACCTCGGCCAGCACCGCCCGGAACAGGTCGGTCTTGCTGTCGAAGTGGTGGTAGAGCGCGCCCTTGGTGACGCCCGCGGCGCGCACGATCTCGGCCAGGCCCACCGCGGCATAGCCCTGTGCGGCGAAGAGCTTGCGGCTCTCGCGCAGCAGCGTCCGCCGCGTCTCGGCGCGCTGCAGTGCCCTGGGGCCGCGTTCGCCCGTCATCCGCCCTCCCGCTGTTGACATACCGCTGGTATGCGAACTAGGTTACTTGACATACCAACGGTATGTGAAACCGCGCAGCAAGGAGTGTCCTCATGCGACTCAGCAGCTTCTACCCCGTGATCGCCACCCCGCTTCTGGCCGAGTCGAAGGACTTCTACACCCGGCTGCTGGGCTTCGAGACGACCTTCGAGGCGGACTGGTACATCAGCCTGCGGCGACCAGGGTCAGGCGACGAGCCCGCGTACGAACTGGCCCTGCTCGACCCGACGCACGCCACGATCCCGGCCGCCTACCGCGACGTCCCGGTCCGCGGTCTGCTGCTCAACTTCGAGGTGGACGACGTCGACGCCGAGTGGGAGCGCCTCGTGGTCGGCGAAGGACTGAAGCCGGAACTGGAGATCCGCAGCGAGGAGTTCGGGCAGCGGCACTTCATCGTCGCGGACCCGAGCGGCGTACTGATCGACGTCATCACCGAGATCGCGCCCGAGGGCGAGTACGTCGACCAGTTCGTCGGCTGACCGGACCGTCATCCGCGCGCAAGGAACTCGCTTATTTGAGCGTTCAGTTCGGGTGCATGGTGGTACGGCATCCCGTGATGGGAGACGTCCTCCAGCACGGCGGTCTCGGCGCCGGGCATCGCCCGCGCGGCGCTCGCGGCGATCTTGCGGGCGTCGTGGGTGCGGCTGCGGCCGGCCAGGACGATCTTGGTGGGGACGTCCAGTGCCTGGAGGTCCCCGACCTTGGGCCGGCGCCCCACGACCACCTTCACCTCCGGGAACTCCGCGGCCAGGCCGTACAGTTCGAGCCACTCGGGGGCAGCCTCGGCGCTCGCGCCCGCGGTCTCCCAGGCCAGGAATGCGCGGGCCCGCGCGGCGGACGGGCGCAGCAGCGACGGCAGGGCGCGCAGGAGGTACCCGGGGCGAAAGCCGCCGAAGCACTGCGTCGGGTCCAGCAGGACCAGGCGGGAGACGCGTTCCGGCGCGTACAGCGCATAGGTCAGGGCGATCCAGGCGCCGTACGAGTGGCCGCACAGGTCCGCCCGGTCGAGGCCGAGGGCATCGAGGACCGCATCGAGCCATCCATGCAGGCCGGCGACGTCGCGCGGCGGGGCGTCGCCGCGCGTGCTGCGGCCCGGCTCGCCGATCCGGTCGATGGCGTACACCCGGTGCTCGCGGGCGAGTTCGGCCGCGTTGGCGTACCAGACCGCCGCCGTCGTACCACCGCCGTGCAGCAAGACCAGGGGCGGGGCGCCGACCGGGCCGCAGGCGTTGACGTGCGTGGTGCCGTGCGGCGTCACGAGGTCGAACTGCTCGACCTCGCAGGACCAGCGGGCGAGGAGCACGTCGTATGCCGACGCGAACGCGGCGGGTTCGGACGGACGCGGGGAACGGGTGTCGGCAGCGCGGACGGACATGGCCCACCTCGGATTCGACGCTGAAGAGCTTCTTCTCGGATTCATCTCGCTGAGCAAGTATCTCGCTGAACGAGATACTATGCGCAAGACGGAGATCCGGGAAGCGGGAGGGAACCGTGCAGGAGCAGGACCCCGGGATGCGCGCCGTGCACCTACTGCGCGCCATCACGCTCGAACTCAACCAAGTGGGCGCGCAGTTCGCGAACGAGAACGCACTGCACCCGACCGACCTGCGGGCCCTGGTCTGCCTGCTGGACGCGGCCCGCGCCGGGACCCCGGCGACGCCCGGGTGGCTGGGCGGGCAGCTCGGCCTGAACTCGGCGGGCACCACCGCCCTGGTCGACCGGCTGGAACGCGCCGGGCACGTACGCCGCATCCGGGACACCGCCGACCGGCGCCGGGTCCTCCTGGCGGTCGACGACCGCGCCGTCGCGCTGGGCCAGGCGTTCTTCGGGCCGCTGATCGGCGACATCGTGCAGGTCCTGCACGGCTTCTCGGCCACCGAGCAGGCGGCGGTCGAGCGCTTTCTCGGCGCGGTGCACCAGGCGGCGGTCGACCGGCGGAAGTGACCCGCGGCGTTGACCGCGCGGCCCTTCCTCCGACCGCCTGCCGGGACGCCGCGTTCAAGGTCCGTTCGGGGACGGCCGATAGGTGGTCAGAGAGCGCGGTCTTCCCAGCGCCCGGTCCGACGGGTGCGCCCGCGCTCGCGACGCACCGAAGCCGGAGCCTCCCTTGCCGCACATCCAGCGAACCGGACTTGGCCGTATCCGCACCGTCCTGAGCCGGCGTACCGCAGCGCTGGCCGGCGCCGCCGCGCTGGCGTTCACCGCACTGGGCGGGGCCGCACCGGCGACCGCGACGCCGCCGCCGTACGGGCACATGTTCCTGAGCGTCTACGAGGGCGTCGGCACCGAAGGCGAGCGCATCGGCTACGCCGAGCTGTGGTGCAACCCCAATACCGGCACGCACCCGGACCCGGACGCGGCCTGCGCCGCCCTGGAGGCCGCGGACGGCAACCCGGGGATGGTGGCCGGCGACCCCGGGCCGTGCACCATGGAGTACCGGCCGGTGACCGCGGTGGCCAAGGGCTACTGGGGAGGCGGCGTGTGGACGATCAGCTACACCGGGGCGCACGGGAACCGCTGCGCGCTGCACCGGGCCACGACCCCGGTGTTCGACATCCACTGACGCCGTCCCCCGATCCGCTGACGCCTTCCCCCGAAGATCGCCCCCGGCCCGGCCCGGTGTGATGGGGTGGGGACGAGCGCGCGATGTGACCTGGGACACAAACGGGGGCGGACCGATGAGTTCCGCCGGCCGCCCCCGTCTACCCCCACGACAGCAGCACGCGGAACCCGGAGCAGGCGGAAGCACCGCAGGCCCACAGCCCGAAGGAGCCATCATGGGGATCATCAAGGTGCACGAGTTCACCACCGTCGACGGCGTCATCGACGCGCCGATGTGGACCCTGGACTACGAGTTCACCGACCAGATGGGCGCCGCCATCGGCGGCTTCATGGGGTCGTGCACGACCATCCTGCTCGGCCGCACGACCTACCAGGAGTTCGCCCCGGCCTGGTCGACGCGCACGGCCGAGGACGACCCGGGCGCCCCGTTCTTCAACGAGACGCCCAAGTACGTGGTCTCCTCCACCCTCAAGGACGAGGACGCCGACTGGAACAACTCGACCGTGCTGGGCGCCTACGACGCCGACACCATCCGCCGCTTCAAGGCCGAGACCGAGGGCGACATCTACATCAGCGGCAGCGGCACCCTCGTCCGGGCCCTGATCGCGGACGGCCTGGTCGACGAACTCCACCTCTTCGTCTACCCGGTCGCGCTCGGCGGAGGCGCCCGGCTGTTCCCCGAGGGGACCGCGAAGACCGCGCTGAAGCTGGTCGGCAACGAGGCGATCGACAACGGCGTGCTGCACGTGACCTACGTGCCGGCCGAAGCCGCTCAGGCCTGACCGGAGCCGGCGTGGGGGTCGGGGCGGCCGAACTGCCGGACGTACCGCTTCTGCCAGGGCGTCTCGACCGCGTGCCGGTCGTAGGCGCGGCGCACGAAGGCGACCGCCTCGTCCGCGGGCACGCCGTCCAGGACCGCGAGGCAGGCCAGCGCGGTGCCGGTCCGGCCCCGGCCGCCGCCGCAAGCGAACTCCACGCGCTCGGTGCCGCTGCGCCGCAGCGCATCGGAGAAGACCGCGCGGGCCTCGGCCTTGTCGGCCGGCAGCCGGAAGTCCGGCCAGCGCAGCCACCGCGACTCCCACGCGGACGCGGGCGGCGGCTTGCCGAGCAGGTAGACGCCGTATGCCGGATCCGGTCCGGGCGGCTGCGGGTTCCGCAGCCCCCGGCCGCGGACCAGCCGGCCGGACGGCAGCCGCAGCACCCCCGGGTCTTCCGGCGACCAGGTCCCCGTCATTCGCGCCCCTCTCTGCACATGTCCATGCGCACCTGTGTACCTGTGTACCTGCGCGTACTTGCGTACTTGTGTGGTGCGAACCCGGACCGGCGCGCAGGTGTTCCCATTCGTCCAAGACCACCGGACGACCGCGGCGCAGACTCGAAGAGCAGGCAATCCCCGCCGCATCCACGCGGACAGCCGGAGCCAGGCT
This sequence comes from Yinghuangia soli, assembly GCF_021502675.1. GTDB lineage: Bacteria > Actinomycetota > Actinomycetes > Streptomycetales > Streptomycetaceae > Yinghuangia > Yinghuangia soli. Next base: position 414,329 of record NZ_JAKFHA010000004.1, on the reverse strand, counting down.
GCCCGCCCGCCCACGGAGGCCGGACCATGCGCCAGTCAGTGACACCGATGATCTCCTACGAGGACGCCGCCGGGGCCATCACCTGGCTCGTCGAGGCGTTCGGCTTCCGCGAGACCACCCGGATCGCGATGCCGGACGGCTCGGTCGGGCACGCCGAGTTGGAGACCGGGACCGGCGGGATCGTGATGCTCGCCCAGCCGACGCCGGAGTACCGCTCCCCCGCGCGGCACGCCAAAGACTGCGCGGACGCGGCGGCATGGCTGGCGGTGCCGTACGTCATCGACGGCGTGCACGTGTACGTCGCCGACCTGGATGCGCACCACGCGCATGCGAAGGCGGCCGGCGCGACGATCCTGGGCCCGCCCGAGGACACGCCGTACGGCCGCATGTACCGGGCCGCGGACCTCGAGGGGCACCGCTGGATGTTCGAGCAGCTGCCGGACGAGTAATCCGCGTGACCGGAGGAGGAGATGCCCGGATGCCTGCCGTCCCCCGACGCCTGACCTGGACGGTCGACCTGCTCGGCGTGCAGCCTGGGCACCGCGTGCTGGAGATCGGCTGCGGACGCGGCGTGGCCGCGGCCCTCGAGTGCGACCGGCTCGCGGACGGCACGTATCTCGGCATCGACCGCTCCGCCAAGGCGGTCGCCGCCGCGCGAGAACGCAACGCCGCCCAGGTGGACGCGGGCCGGGCCGTGTTCGCGGTGCAGGCCCTGGAGGACGCCGTCCTGGCCCCGGACGGCACCCTGGACACGGTGTTCGCGGTGAATGTCAACCACTTCTGGACGCACGACCCGGCCGGCGAACTGGACCGGATCAAGGCGGCGTTGCGGCCCGAGGGCAGGGTCTTCCTGGCCTACGAGCCGCCGCCGGGCGGCCGCCTGGACACGCTCGCGCCCCGGCTCGGTGCGGTGCTGGAGGCGGCCGGGTTCGCCGTGGCGGCCACGCACGACCCGGACGCGGGGCTGCTGTGCGTCGCGGGCAAATCGGTGGGCCGAGCGGGGCGTACCTCGTAGCGTGAGCGCCATGATTTCCTGGCGCCGCGTCACCGAGGACGACTTCCCGCTGCTCGCCCGGTGGCTGGCCGAACCGCACGTGGCCCGGTGGTGGAACCACGAGACGACGGCCGAGGCGGTCGCCCGGGACTTCGGGCCGTCGGCACGCGGCGCGGAGCCGTCGCAGGACTGGCTGGCGTCGGTGGACGGCGTGCCGTGCGCGCTGGTGCAGCGCAGCTTCTTCGCGGACTACCCCGAGTACCTCGACGAACTGGGCGCGTTTCTCGACGTGCCCGACGGGACGCTGAGCCTCGACTACCTGATCGGCGAGCGGGACCTGGTCGGGCAGGGCCTCGGTCCGCGGATCATCGCGTCCGCGGTGGCAAAGGCGTGGGCCGACGAGCCGTCCGCCACCGGCATCATGATCCCGGTCTCGACGGCCAACCAGCGCTCGTGGCGCGCCCTGGAGAAGGCCGGGCTCGCGCGTATCGCCGAGGTCGAACTCACCCCGGACAACCCGGTGGACGACCGCGCGCACGTCGTCTACTACCTGGCCCGCCCGGCCGGCGCCTGACCCGGACACCGGGAGGGGGCGCCAAGGTCCGGCAGACACGATCTAGGGTGAGATCCCGTCCGCAGGGGGCGGCAGGGCGCCGACGGGACAGGGCCGGACGGGAGCGGAACGGCGCGATGACACGGATACGCGGCGGAAGCAGCAAGCGGGGCGGGCGCGGGGCGGCGGCGCTGTGGCTGCTGGTGGCGGTCTGGCTGCTCCTGGCGGTTCCCGGTGCCGTGGTGTCCGCCGCGCTGCACGACCGCATGGCCGACCTGCCGGGCAGCGGCAGCAGCCCGTGGGCCGTCGCGGCGGTGGCCGGGTACGTCGGCGCGTTCATCCTCACCGGCTTTGTCGCACCGTGGGGTTCGGAATCCGCCTGGTCGCGGCGTACCGCATCGCGCGCGGCGGTGGTGGCAGGTGGCGCCTTCGGCGCGGGACTTGCGGCGTCGCTGCTCGGACCGGTGAACCCGTATGCCGCCGGACTCGCCGCCGGTGCACTGACATGCGTAGTCGCCTGGGCAGCCGCACGCCTGCTGGACCGCGGACCGGCCCGTACGCTGCCGCGTCCCACCCCCGGGTCGGCACCGCAGCCCGGGCAGATCTGGTTCGCCGCCGTGCCGTTCGACGATTCGGCGCAGGTCAAGGACCGCCCTTGCCTGGTGGTCGGCCGCACCCGGCGCGGCATCCGCGTTCTCAAGATCACCAGCCAGGACAAGTCGGGCCGCCCCGACTACGTGCGGATGCCCGTCGCCGGCTGGGACACCGCCGCCAAGCACGACAGCTGGCTCGAACTCACCCCGCGGCGCACGGTCGCCCGCAGCGCCTTCCGCCGGCCGCTGGGCGTCTGCGACAGGCATGTCTGGGCCCAGGTCACACGCCGCTACCCGGGGACGCGCTGATCCGAGGACCGGTCGGATCGGCGTTGGTGCCACAGGCAGCGTGGGCAGCCGACGCGAGCAGCGTCGTGATCGACCAAGTCAGCCCGGGGAAAGCCCTGTTCGCTGCCAGCGGGTGAGGATCTCGCCGTGCCAGGTGACCCACGTGCCGTCCGCAGGGGACCAGAGACCGCCGGCCCACTCGTGCTCGGTGGGTATCGGGCCGAGCACCTCCCCCGTGTGCGGGACGACGGCCCACGCGCTGAACTCGCGCCACTGCTCGGGGCCGTACTGCTCGACCGCGGCCTCGTCGTAGTCGTCGGCGAGCACGACCAGCGCGGTGGCCGCGTCGACACGGTGGTGGACGGGTTCGAGGTAGGGCCGGATATGGCCGGGCAGAGGCCGCGGGAAGCTGCCCGGGGTCAGCTGCGCGATGATGCTCCGGCCGTCCGCGGTCCTGCGGCGCAGTGCCCCGTCGCCGCTCAGCGAGATCTCGGCGCCGTCCAACGGGTCGACAACAAAGGGGACTTCGACGCCGGGTCCGGGTGAGGGAAAGCGAGGCTTGCCGTCGAGTCCCCACAGCACGGGTGTCCGGCCGAAGCGGGGCCCAGCCAAGGGCAGCGGCATGCGGACGGTCTCGCGGCCGTCCGCATCGCAATGGACGAGGCGCAGCGTCGCGGCGTCCTCGGGTTCGGAGAGCCAGACGCCGGGACGTACGCCCGGCGCGGCCGCGCCGACCCGGACGATGCGCAGCGGGGATGCGGGCTCGGTGGTGAACTCCCGCTCCCACAGGACCTCTCCGGTCTCCGCAATGGCGTGGTACTCGGACTCGCCGACGAGTACCGCGTACGACAGGTCGGCGGCCACCGGGAGGGATCCGACGACCGGGAGCGGGCTTTCCGCGGGCGCACGGAAGGAGGCAGCAGGCGTCAGGGTCGGGGTGCGGTCCGGCTCCGGAACCCGGCCGGCATCGGCCTGCCGGTCCGGAAGCTCGTACACGTGGACGGCTGTGTCGTCGCGCACGATCACCCGGGGGCGCAGTCCGCGGGCGTCGAACGTCACGCGGCCCCGGCTCCAGGTGCCCAGGCCCGGGATGCGGACGCGCCCGCACGGGTGTACGGCGAAGCGCTCGGGGGCGGGCTGCTGACCTGGCTGCATCCCGCCGATCCTGGCACAGCACGGGGGCGGACCAAGACGGCGTCAAGATGCGCCCGGTCCTGATCAAGAAGGCGGCAGGGATACACCCGTCCCCCGTGTCCGCGCACGAACCGCGCCTAGCGTCGGAGACGGGTCGCGAACGAGCGGCCCGCGAGAACGTGAAGACCGTGGAGGCAGCCGTGTTCGTGACCGAGAATGCTCCGTCGCGTGGCGAGGACCCCGACGAACGCCCGCGCAGCCGGGCCGTGCTGCACCGCGACGAAGCGGCTGCGGAACTGCCCTGGCTGCGCCGATCGCACCCCGACGCACAGCGCCCTTGGGTGCAGATGCCGCAGCGCGTCTTCGTCCCGGTGCGCAGCACGCCGTCCGGCATCGAGGTGCTGCGGCTGTTCAAGGACGCGCTGGGCACGCGCGTAGGGGTGGGGTTCACCTCGGCGGCGCAGCTGCGCGCGGTGCTCGGGAGCGGGCAGGAGTGGACCGTCATGGCGGAGACCTGCCTGCGCGAGACGCTCGCCGGGCTCGGGGTCGACGTCGTGGTCCGCGATCCGCGGCTGAGCGCGGCCCCCGTGGCGGGTTCCGCGGTGGGCGTCCCCGAGCCGGAAGCGGATGCGGTCCCCGGGCCGGATGCGGATGCGGTGCCCGAGCCGGATGCGGATGCGGATGCGGACGACGCCGCCGACCTGCCCGCCTGCATGCGGCACATCCCGCGGAACGACCGGATCTAGTCCCGGCTGCGCCCGTACCCCCGTACCCCCCGCGCACCCGTACACCCGTACACCCGTACACCCGCGCGCCTGCGCGCCTGCACTCCCGGTACCGACCATCTCGGCTGCCTGCTCCGTCCCCTTGGGGAGAATCGCCATGACCGACCTGACCACCACCCTCCCTGCCGTCCCCGTCCCCGCCCTCGTCCCCGGCTCTTCTGTCCGTCCGCGCCCGACCGGTCCGCGCGGGCCTGCGGACGCCGTCTGGTCCGCGCGTGCCCGTCCGGACGCCGCCGACGGCGAAGTGACCGTCGCCGGTCTCCGCCTCTCCGACCTCGCCGAGCGTTTCGGTACTCCGCTCTACGTGCTCGACGAAGGCGAGTTCCGGGACCGCTGCCGGGCGTACCGCCGGGCGCTGCCGCAGGCGCATGTGGCCTATGCCGGCAAGGCGTTCCTCAGCCGGGCGGTGGCCGCGTGGGTGCGCGAGGAGGGGCTGCATCTGGACGTATGCTCGCTGGGCGAGCTCGAAGTGGCCGCGGCCGCGGGGTTCCCGGCCGAGCGGATGATCCTGCACGGCAATGCCAAGACGCCGGACGAGCTGCGCGCCGCGCTGCGTTTCGGGGTGGGGCGGATCGTGCTGGACAACGTGGCCGAGGTGGCCCGGCTGGCGGCGCTCGTCCCGGCACACGACCGGCAGGCGGTGCTGATCCGGGTGATCCCCGGCGTCGAGGCGGGCGCGCACAAGGCGATCCGTACCGGTACCGCGGACCAGAAGTTCGGGTTGTCGATCGAGCACGGCGCCGCAGAAGACGCGATCGCCCGGGTGCTGGACCAGCCGCGTCTCGAACTCGTTGGCCTGCACTGCCATCTCGGGTCGCAGATCACCTCGGTGCGGCCGTTCCTCGCGGCGCTCCCCCGCATGGCCGCACTCGCTGCGCGGGTCCGCGACCGGCATGGCGTGGTGCTGCCCGAGCTGGATCTGGGCGGCGGCCACGGGATCGCCTACCGGAGCGGCGAACATGCCCTGGATCCTGCCGAGTTCGCGGACGACGTGATGCGGCATCTGGTCCGCGCCTACGCGGCGGTCGGCCTTCCCGGGCCGCAGCTGATCGTGGAGCCCGGGCGGGCGCTGATCGGCCCGGCGGGCGTCGCGGTCTACCGCGTGCTGGTCGTGAAGCGCACCGGGGACCGGACGTTCGTGGCCGTGGACGGCGGCATGAACGACAACCCGCGGCCGGCCCTCTACGGTGCCCGCCCCGAGCTGCGCCTCATCGGCCGGGCCGGGGCGCGTACCACCCGGACGGTGACCGTCGTAGGGCGCTTCTGCGAGGCCGGCGACATCCTGGCCCCGGACGTCGAACTCCCGGATGACGTACGGCCTGGCGACCTTCTGGCGGCGCCGGCCGCGGGTGCGTACCAGATGGCGATGGCGTCGACCTACAACATGGTCGGGCGGCCGCCGGTCGTCGCCGTGCGGGACGGACGCGCGCGCGTCATCGTGCGCCGCGAGACGACCGCGGACCTGCTGGCCCGCGACGTACCCCTCGGCGACTGACGCGCCCGGCGCGCCTCATAGGCTCGGGCGCATGTCCGACGCGCCGCAGTCCCTTGCCGAAGTCCGCAGCCGCATCGATGCGCTCGACGCCGACCTGGTCGGCCTGCTGGCCCGCCGCGAGGCGCTGGTCCGCGCCGCCGCGGCCTTCAAGAAGGACGAGCAGGCGGTGCGCGCGCCCGACCGCGTCGAGCGCGTCGTCGCGGCCGCGCGCGGCAAGGCGGCCGAGGCCGGCCTGTCGCCGGAGGTGGCGGAGGCGGTCTGGCGCGCGATGATCGCCGCGTTCATCGACCTCGAACTGACCGAGCACCTGGACCGGCAGGCAACCGGGCAGGCAGTCGAGCGGGCGACCGGGCAGGCGACTCAGCAGCCGTACGGGTAACTCGCCGCTTCGGCGGCGGCCAGGTCGGCGTCGCCGGTGCGGATGGCCTCGACCAGGCGGGCGTGGTCCATCGGCTCGTCCTGGCCGAGGTCGGTGCCGACGTCGTCGCGCAGCCAGTCGCGGAGCAGGGCGCCGAGGTCGGCGTAGAGCTCGCCGAGCACGTCGTTGTGGGCGGCGGCGACCACGGCCATGTGGAAGCCGGCGTCGGCGGCCACGAAGGTCTCCGCGTCGCCGGTGGCCCAGGCTTCGCTGCGGCGGGCCAGCAAGGCGTCGAGCTGGGCCATGTCCTTGTCGGTGCGGCGGACAGCGGCGAGCCGGGCCGCGGTGGATTCGAGGGTGGCGCGGACCTCGGCGACGTGCCGCGGGTCGGCGGCCGCGAAGCGGCGCTGCATGACGCCGGACAGCTCGCTGGTGGCGATGACGTATGTGCCGGAGCCCTGGCGGATGTCGAGGAGGCCGGTGTGCGCGAGCGCGCGCACGGCCTCGCGGACCGTGTTGCGGGCGACGCCGAGCTGGTCGACGAGCTCGGGTTCAGTGGGGATGCGCGATCCGACCGGCCACTCACCCGAGGTGATCTGCGCGCGCAGTTGTGCCGCGACCTGGTCGGCGAGCACGGACCGCTGCGGAGAGGTCAGGGGCATAGCGCTCCTTCGGGGCGGCAGTGGCCCAAGCAGGACCGAATTGGACAACCAATCATCCCATGATTCTATGATGGTCGCTATGTCCGAGCATGAAAGCCCCGCGATACGCCGCGTCCCCGAGCCGGACGCGCGGGCGGACGACGCGCGCGAGACGCGCGACCGGCGCGAGGCGGGCCCGGCGACGGCCGTCCGCCCGGATCGGCCGGCGAACGCCAGATCGGGCGGTGCGGCCGGGGATGCCGCAGCTGGGCCGGGGCAGGCCTCGATTCAGACCCCGGTGCAGGCCGCGGACGCCGAGCCGGTGCGCCCGTCGTGGTTCGCGCCGCTGCTGACGGTCGGCATCGTGCTCGCCGCGCTGAACCTGCGTCCGGCGATCACCAGCCTGGGCGCGCTCCTGGAGGAGACCCGGGACGGGCTCGGCATGAGCGGCTCGGTCGCGGGCGTGCTCACCTCGGTCCCGCCCCTGTGCTTCGCGATCTTCGGCGTCGCCGCGCCGCGGCTGGCCCGGCGGTTCGGTCCGGCCGCGGTGGTGTGCGCGGGCATGGCGGCGATCACCGCGGGCCTGGCGGTCCGGCCGTTCGCGGACGGGACCGCGGTGTTCCTCGCGGCAAGTGCGCTGACCCTGGCCGGGATCGCGCTGACCAACGTGCTGCTGCCGGTGATCGTCAAGCGCTGGTTCCCGGACCGGGTCGGCAGCATGACCGGCCTGTACTCGATGGCGATGGCGCTGGGCACGTCGGCGGCGGCCGCCGTGACGGTGCCGATGACCGGCGCGATGGGCGGCAATTGGCGGGCCGGGCTGGGGCTGTGGGCGGTCTTGGCCGCGGTCGCGGTGGTGCCGTGGCTGCCGATCGCCCGCGAGACGCGGCGGCGCGGCGCGGGTACGGACCAGGGCAGCCGGGCCGCGAAGTCCGGCGGCCGCGCCGAGCGCCGCCCGGAACGCCGCGCGGGCCGTCGCGCGGACGGCGGGGACCTCGGGCCGAACGTCCTGCGCAGCCGTACCGCCTGGGCACTGGCCTGCTACTTCGGCTTCCAGGCCACTTCGGCGTACATCACGATGGGCTGGATGCCGCAGATCTTCCGGGACGCGGGCGTCTCGGCCGGGCAGGCCGGCCTGCTGCTGGCCCTGACGATGGTGATGGGCGTGCCGCTCGCGTTCGTCATACCGCGGCTCGCGAGCCGGCTGCCGAACCAGGGCGTGCTGGTGGCCGGGCTCGGCGCGTTCGGGCTCGCCGGGTACGCGGGTCTGCTACTCGCACCGGCTGCCGGGGCTTGGGCCTGGGCGTTCCTGCTCGGCGTGTCGAACTGCGCGTTCCCGCTGGCGATCACGATGATCGGGCTGCGCGCCCGGTCGGCGGCCGGCATGGTCAAGCTCTCCGCGTTCGCGCAGAGCACCGGCTATCTGATCTCGATCCCCGGGCCGCTGCTGGTCGGCGTGCTCTACCAGCGCAGTGGCAGCTGGGGGCTGCCGATCGCGCTGATGGCGGCGCTGATGGTGCCGCAGATCCTGTTCGGCATCCGGGCCGGGCGCAACCGGCACATCGAGGACGAGGCAGCGGGCGGCGGCCGCCGGATGCGGCCGGTCGCGGCCGCGGACTGATCCGCCTGTCTCCGGCGGCTCTTCCGTGGCTGTCCAAGGCTGTCCGAGGCTGTCCGCATCCGTCCGCGTCCGTCCGAGGCCGCCGGCGTCGCCCGGGCCCGCCTCGGAAACTCAGGGCGTGCCGGCCGGGTCCCCTTCCGCGGTGCGCGGCCTGATGCGGAAGTCGAAGGGGACGGTGCCCGGGTCGACGATGCTCGTGCCGCCGTCGACGGTGAGCACGGCCCCGTTGACGTAGCCGGATTCGGCGGACAGCAGCCAGGCCACCGCGGCGGCGATCTCGTCCGCGGTGCCCGGGCGGCGCATCGGGGTCAGCCGGGTGACCTCGTCGTAGGCGGCGTCGAGCGCGAGGCCGTCGGGTTCGCCGAAGACGCGCATCTCCTCGTCGGCCATCTCGGTGCGCACCCAGCCCGGACACACGACGTTCGCGCGTACGCCGAGCGGCCCGAAGTCGGCGGCGATGCTCTGGGTGAGCATGGTCATCCCGGCCTTGGAGGCCGCGTACGCGGCGGCGCCCGAGGAGGCCCGCAGCCCGGCGATGGAGCTCACCGACACGAACGCTCCTCGGGCGGCGGCCAGATGCGGCACCGCGGCGCGGGCGAGGAGGAAGACCGAGGTGAGGTTGGTGGCCAGCGTGGTGTCCCAGTCCTCGACCGAGAGGTCGACCACGCTGCCGGGGCGCATGGTGCCGGCGTTCGCCACCACGCCGTCGATGCGGCCCGTGTGCTCCAGCGCGGTTTCCACGAGGCGGGCGACGTGGGCGGGGTCGGTGACGTCGCCGGGGTACGCGACGGCACCGGTGCGCTTGGCGACGGCGTCCAGGGCGTCGGCGCGCCGGCCGGTGACGACGACGTGTGCGCCCGCGGCGCGGGCGGTCGCGGCGACGGCCGCGCCGACTCCGCTGCCGCCGCCGGTGACGATGACGGCCTTGCCGTCGAGGCTCGTGCCGGAGTGCATGCCGGTTCCCCTTTGACCACGTGGCCGCAGCGGCTCGGCAGGCACCGCACCGCTGATCGTTTGGCCTCAAATAGTGCCATGGGGATGCGGGGTGCGTCGCGTACCGTCCGGACTCTGCCGCGGGCCCGGCGGCACGGGCGGGACCGGCGGCCCCGGGCGGGCCGCCGAGCGGATGCCAAGCCCCGGCTCGGCGGCGAATGACAGGTCGCGCAGGCGGCCGGCCGCCGGGCGGTCCAGGACGACCGCGGACTTCCAGCCGGGCGGCGGCGCGGCGGCCGCCGCCAGTGCGTCGAGGGTGCGGCGCGCGACCGCGCAGTGCCGGGCGAAGTCGCGCGGCGGAACGCAGCGGGACCGCGCCTGCTGGCCCGCCCGCGCCTCGTCCGTCCGGGCGTCGATGAACAGCAGGTGCACGTCTCGCCCTTGGCGCCGCGCGGTGGCGGCGAGCCAGGTCCGCACCAGGGGGACCGTGCCGCAGTCGTGGACCACGAGCGGCCCGCGGGCACGCAGCGCGGCGTACAGGCGCAGGTAGTGCGTGATCCGGACCAGCGGCCGGATGACCGGGTACGGCACCCACCACGGCAGGCGCAGCTGGAACCGCTCGCGGACGTGCTGGGAGTCGATGGTACGGGCCCTCGCGCAGCGCGCCATGAGCGTGCTCTTGCCCGCCCCGGGCAGGCCGGCCAGGACCACCAAGTCACTTGCACCATAGACGATTTGCTCGGGCGCCGGGCCGGTGCGCAGGTCGTGCAGCCCGGTCGGCCGCAGCGCGGTGGGGTACGCGGACCCGGTGCTGTCGCGCACGTCCACTCCTTGGTTCCGGCGGCCGGGATCCGGCTCCGTCCACGATGCGGCGGCGGCCGGACATCGTCGCGCCTTCCGCCATGAAACCGCACAGAGGCCCGTACTGCGCAACCGAGTTGACCTTTCGTGCGACAGCGGGCACATCATGGCGGCAAGGTACGACAGCAGTTGTCCGCGCGAGTGTCGATACCGATCGCTTCACGACCTGATGGCGCACTCTGGATGTTGGATCCCGGACCGAAGGAGAAGCCGATGAACACCAGTCCGCACACCGGCAGCGGCCCCGGCGCCATCACCCCGGACGGCTGCGCGGTCGAGTTCTACAGCCGCCTGCCCCCGATGGGCGAACCGGAGATCGTGCACGCCGCGGTGCCGCCGGGCGCGTCCGTCCTCGAACTGGGCTGCGGCACGGGCCGCATCCTGCGGCCGCTCGCCGCGCTCGGGCATCCGGTGTTCGGGGTCGACGAGTCCGCGGCGATGCTGGCCCGTGCGGACGATCTGCCGACCGCCTGCGCGCGGATCGAATCCGCGGACCTGGGCCGCGCGTTCGATGCGGTCCTGCTGGCCAGCACCATGGTCAATGCGGAGCCCGCGCAGCGGCGCGCGTTCCTCGCCGCATGCCGCCGGCACCTCGCGCCGGGCGGCGTCGTGGTGGTCCAGCAGACGAATCCGGACTGGTTCGCCACGGTCACCCCGGACGCCCTGGAGCACGACGGCATCCGCCGCGTGGTGCGCGAGGTGCGCCGCCCGGGACCGCAGGTCGAGGTGGTGGTCGACTACCACGTCGGCGACCTGACGTGGACGCACGAGTTCAGCCGGTATCCGGTGGATGCGGAGGAACTGGCCGCGGATCTCGCCTCCGCGGGCCTGGCGTTCGGCCGCCACCTCTCCCCCGACCTGACGTGGTTCACCGCGATCGCGGCAGCACGTTACGGCTCGGCCGTGTGACGAAACAGCGCCGCGCCGCGTGCACTTTTGTCTAAGTGAAGTGGAGCGCGGGCAACCATATGGCAGGGGTACTGCGTTCCACTGGGAAAGCACATGCACCAAGCCATGGCGAGTGCCCCGGCCGGGCGTAAGGAGCGACAGATGTCCTGCTCGCGGAACAACCAAGGCCCCCACGACTGGAAGCGCGAGACCAACGGACAACACAAATGGGTCTGCCGCAATTGCGGCACCCGGGTGTGAGGCCTGAGAACGGCCGCCGGCGCCCGGAGTTGCCCGAGCACCGGCACCACCCCCCTGATGACACCGCGGGGCCCTTAGGCAGGTCTTAGATCTGCCGGGGCCCCCTTAGGTGTGCGGCCCCGCAGGGCAAAGGCGTTGGTGCTCCTGCGGGATGGGGCATCCGTACGATGCCCGGCCCGCACCTGGGACGCGAACCTTGAAGCACACCGGGAGACCGGGACCGCGAGGCGGAAAGGCCGCCGGGCGGAGACGCTTCGAGGGGACCGGACACATGCTTCCGTACGAGATCGCCCAGGCCCGCCAGCAGGAGCTGCACCGCCGGGCCGCGCAGGAGCGGCTCGTGTCCCGGCTGCTCCGGGACCGCCGCGAGGCCCGGCGCCTCCGGCGTGCGGCGGCCGCGGCGGCGAAGTCGGCCGGTGCGCCGCCCGCCGGTGCGCAGGGCGCCGGAAGCGGCAGCCGGTGGAGCACCGGAAACTTCCACCGGGCCGCCTGATCGCGGGCGGCCGCCCCGAGGCGGTCGGCGGTCGCGCGGGCTGCCCGCGGGCGTGACGCACCCGCCCGCGGGTTCTCCGGTACGCGGTTCTCCCGCCCGCGGGTTCTCCCGTACGCCGGTCAGTCCTGGACCGGGATGCGCGCCTTCGCGGTGGCGAGGACGTGCGGGCCGAGGGAGTTGAGGCCCTTCACGCTCAGCGTGGCCACGTCGCCGTCGACGGCGGTCACCTCGCCTTCCAGCGTGAGCGTGTCGCCGGTGTGGTTCGGGGCGAGGAGCCGCAGGTCGACCTCGAGGAGCCGGGCGGCCGGGCCGCCCCAGTCGGTGACGACGCCGCCGACGAGGGCGGTGGTGGAGAGGATGTTGGTGAAGATGCCGGTGCGCCCGAGCGATCCGCGGGTCCAGTCGGCATCGTGGTGCGCGGCGTAGAAGTCCTGGGTGGCGAACGCGGTGGCGATCACGAAGGTGGGCGTGATCGGGATCGTGGTGACCGGCGTGCGGTCGCCGACCTGCGGGGCCTTCGCGAGCGGGCGGCAGGACCGCCCCGAGGCGGGCGTCGGGGCGGCGGGCTCGGCCTGCGCGGCGGCCGGCTGTGCGGCCGGCGCGGCGTCGGATGCGGACGCGGTCGGGGCGGGTGCCGGCGGGGTGCGGAAGCACAGCACCGTCCAGTCGACCGTGGCGACGTCGCGGTCGAGCTGGTCGCGGAAGGTCATGCGCGTGGTGACGAAGTACCCGGCGCCCAGGGCGGTCTTCTTGCGCGGCGACACGCTGCTGAGCACGGTCTCGCAGACGAGGTGGTCCCCGAGCTCGGCTTCGCGGTGGTACTCCTGGCGGCAGTGCGTCGCGGCGCGAGCCGCGTAGCCGTGCGCGGTGAGCAGGCGGTGCACAGCGGCCGCGGGGTTCGGCGGCGCGGTCTCTTTGGCTTCCCCGGTCTCGTCGCCGTTCGGGCCCAGGTACGGCGCGTACCCGGGAACCTGCGACAACGTGGCTGCCAGCGCCGGGAGTTGCGGCATGGTCCAGGCCTGGATCATGGTCGGCGGGGCGATCACCCCGGACCGGCCGGCGGCCTCGGCCGCGGCGGCTTCGCGGTAGACGCGGTTGGGGTCGCCGTGCGCGTCGGCCCACATGTCGAGCATGGGCGCGTTGACGGCGTACCGGGCCCGCGTGGGCGTCACGGTCCCCTGCGCGACGCAGTCCTGGAGCTGCGCGTCGAGCTCGGCCGTGTCGTCCGTACCGCCCGTGGCGTCCTGCAGCGCTTCGGTCGTCATCCCCCGCCCCTCACCTTCGCGACGATCATCGGTCACGCCGCACACCCTACCCACTTACTTGACGCAAGCAAGGTTTACAGCTGTGCAGAGAAATGGGTACCGCGCGAGGGACGAGGGGCAGCATGATCGCCGCATGGGGCCGCGTTTCCGCTGGGAGCTCACCGGCCGAGGCTGGGCGCGATGCACGATCGGCGACGCGGCTGTGGGCAACAGTGTCGCCGTGACCGCGTCCTTCATCGCACCTGCACCGGAGGAACTCCTCCTCGCGGTGAGCCGGATCGCGCAAGGCGCCCGCGAGGCACGTGCGTGGTTCGCGGCCGAGCCCGGCGGCACCATCTGGTACTTCACGCGCGATGGTGATTGCGTGACGGTCCGTCTGGTCGGGGTCGACGACGGGCACGCCGCCGCGCCGGTGAGTCAGGTGCTGTGGGAGGGCACCTACACGGTCGCGGCACTGGCACGTGGCGTGCTCCGCGGCTTCGACCAGGTAGCCGACGCGTACGGTTCCGAGGGGTACGGCACTGCGTGGGGGCGTCCGTTCCCGGAGTTCGAGGTCCGCGCGCTGCGGGCCGCGTACCGGAGGCTCCGCGCCGGGTGGTGCCGTGGGTCAGGATTCGGCGAGGGGTAGTTCGCCGACCGTTTCGCCGCCGCTCTGCTCGCCGGTGGGGCGGAAGCCCAAACGCAGGCAGAAGCGCTCCGGGCCGTCGGGGCCCGGGTGCCACGTGGTGGTGAGGGTGCTGCCGCCTCGGCGGCGGATCTCGTCGGCCACGCTCGCCACCGCGAAGCGCCCGTACCCGCGGCCTTGTTCGCCGGCCGCGATGTTGAGGCGCCACAGGCCGGAGCGGATGTCGCGGCCGGTGCCGTCGCCGGCGAAGTCGATGCCGAGGAAGGCCATGAGGAAGCCGACCGGCCGGTCGCCGTCGAGGATCAGGCGCGGCCAGGCGACACCGGGGTGGACGTACGCCTCGGCGAGCGACTTCACCACCGGCGAGACGTACTCCTCCTGGTCGGCGCGGACCCGGATGGCGAGGGCGGCGTCGATGTTGGCCCGAGTGATCTCGTCGAGGCGGAGGGTGCCGGTCATGAGAGCACCCTAACCAGGCCGGCCTGGCGGCCCGACCTGCGCCGGAGCGTCCGCCCGGCCTGCGGCCGTGCAGCGAGGCGTCCGTTTTCCGCCGGTGGTGCAGAGCTCGCGGGCGCATGCTCGACAGGGCAAGGACGACAGCGCACGCGAACGGAAAGAGGCGACCACCATGACCACCGTCCACACGTCGGTTCCCAGCCCGGTCGGCGAGCTGCTGCTCGTCGGGAGGGACGCAGCCGGCGGCACCGTGCTGACCTCGGTGTCCACTCCGGGTGCCAAGAACGCCCCGGTGCCGCAGGCCTCGTGGCGTCGCGCCCCGGCGGCGTTCGCGGCGGCGGCCGAGCAGTTGGAGGCCTACTTCGCCGGTGAGCGCACGGTCTTCGATCTCGCGTTCGACGCGCCGGGCTCGGACTTCCAGGTGCGGGCCTGGCGGGCCCTGGAGGAGATCCCGTACGGCACGACCACCACCTACGGCGCGCTCGCCACCCGGCTCGGGCTCCCGCGCGAGCGGGTCCAGGCGCTCGGCGGCGCGATCGGCGCCAACCCGCTGCTGATCGTGCGCCCGTGCCACCGGGTGATCGGCGCGGACGGCACGATGCGGGGCTACGCGGGCGGCGTCGAGCGCAAGCACCGGCTCCTCGTCCACGAGGGCGCCCTGCAGCCCACCCTGGTATGAGCGGCGGGCCGGCGGCCGGTGCTGCCGTACGCCGCTACACCTTGACCGGTCCCGACGGGCGGCCCTACCGGAGCGAAGTGCCGGGGGTGCTCGGCGGGTACCGGCGCGGGCGGCTCTTCGGGCGGTTGGACTGCCCGTCCGCGCTGCGGGCGATCGCGCGCGGCGGGTACATCCGCGAGCGGGTGTTCTTCGCCGACGAGGCCGCCGCCCGCGCGGCCGGCTACCGCCCCTGCGCGGTGTGCCTGCCGGACTTGTACGCCAGGTGGAAGTCGGGACGAGAGGAATCGATGTGAGGCATTTCGCCGACCGGGTGTCGCCGCTGTTGACGCCCGGCGAGACCGCCGCGTTCGGCCCGCCGGACCCGCCGACGGCCCATACGGAGGCCGAACTTGCCGCGCTTGTCGCCCTGTTGGCCTCGCCGCAGGTCGGCGCCGCGGACATCGCCGTGGGCCACAGCCGGGACGCGGTATCGGCGGCGGCCGCGCACGCGCTGGTCGAGGCGTGGCAGGCCGGCGCGGGCCGGATGGTGTCGGCCGTCGTGGACTGGCCCGAGGAGGCCGCCTCGTGGCTGCGTCCGGCCCGGCGCTTCGCCGCGCCGGGGCCGGACGCGTGGGTGGTGGCCGCCGCGGGCCGGGGCTGGGCGCAGCTGAGCCGGCGGCTGCGGCGCGACACCGGATGGGAGCCGGGCCGGACGTTCGGCTTCGCGGCCGCCGCGGATCCGCGTACCGTCGCCCTCGCCGGGGCGGGCACGTTGGACGGCATGCGCGGGGCGGACGCCGACGGCACGCTGTGGCGTGTCGAGGGCGGCTGGGTGGTGCGCTGAGCCCGGCCTCGGGCACCGCGTGCGGCTCAGTAGTCCTTGAGGACCAGCGAGGCGATGATCTCCCCGGCTTCCTGGAAGTCCGGTACCGCGGTGTCCAGGTCGGTGTCCTCGCCGAGTTCGGCGGCCGCCTGGGCCTCAACACGTGCCTTGTTGGTGTACGCCAGTTCCTGGTTCAGGCGTACGTATTCGCGCATCTCCTCCTCGTACGCGGCGAAGGCCGCGATGTGGTCGCCGTCGGCGGCCTTGAGCTCCCCGGCCAGGACGTAGGCGGCCGCGATGGCCAGTGTCGTGCCCTGGCCGGACAGCGGGGACGCGCAATACGCGGCATCGCCGAGGAGGACGACGCGGCCGGACGACCAGCTGTCCATGCGGATCTGGGCCATGGCGTCGAGATGGAAGTCCGGGGCGTCCCACATGTGCCCGAGCATGCGCGGGAGTTCCCAGCCCTGGCCGCCGAGCCGGTCGGCGAGCACGCGCTTGAGCGCGTCGGTGTCGCGGTGGTCGCAGGCGAGCAGGTCGGCCGACTCGAAGCCCATGTAGACCCGGCATTCGGTGTTGCCGCGCACGCTCATGACGCCGCCGCCCCACGTGCCGCCGGGGGCCTGGTGGAACAGCTGCCACCGGTCGAGGCCGAGGTAGTTCGGCATGGTCCAGACGGACAGGTAGGTGCCCATGTAGGCGAGGTAGTCGGCTTCGGGGCCGAAGACCAGCTTGCGGGTATTGGAGTGCAGTCCGTCGGCGCCGACGACGAGGTCGAAGGTCCGGGCCGGGTGGTGGCGGAAGCCGACGCGCACGCCGGTCTCGTCCTGCTCCACGGATGTGAGGGAGTCGCCGAACAGGTACTCGATGCCGGGTCCGGCCGCCTCCGCCAGGATCGTGCAGAGGTCGTCGCGGAGGATCTCGACGTCGGGGCTGTCGATCTCGCCGCCGGTGATGGTGCGTTCGGTGGTGCTGAAGAGCTCCTTGCCGTCGCCGTCGACCATGCTCATGCCGCGCATCCGGACGCGGCGGTCGCGGATCCGGTCCAGGACGCCCATCCGGGCGGCGACGTCGAGGGCCGGGCCGCGGACGTCGATCGCCTGGCCGCCCGGGCGCAGTTGCGGGCTCGCCTCGACGATGGTGACGGTGAAGCCGTACCGGTCCAGCCAGTACGCGAGGGCGGGGCCGCCGATGCCGGCGCCGGAGATGAGGACGCGGCGGTTGCGGCCGGGCGCGGCTGCGGTGGCCGCGGAAGTGGCGGTGGTCGTGGCGGTGGTCGTGGTCATGGGGCGCTCCTCGAGTCCTTGCGCGGCTCCGGGCCGCGGTGTCGGTCTTGAGGTTGTCCGGGTGCGCTGACCGCGCCCGCACCGCGCACTGACCGGCGCTGACCGGCGCTGACCGGCACGGGCGCCGCCGGTCAGCGCAGGCCAGCGCCGGTCAGCGCAGTCCGGGATCGGGGAGGATGTCGGCCGGGTCCAGCGGCCAGGTGCTCCGGCGCAGGCTGAGGCGGTCGGCGTACGGATAGCCTTCGAGGCCCGGCGGCGGCTCGGACATGTGGCAGCGGGTCACCAGGAGTTCGCGGCGGCGGTCGAGCGGCAGGGTGTACTCGTCGACGTGCGCTGCGGAGGCCGCCGCGTCGTCCAGGTAGTACTCGCCGTCCCAGTTGAGGTGCAGGCCCTCCGCGTCGTCGTAGAAGCGGGCGAACTCGGTACGCCACTGCGAGTTCGAGCCCCAGCCGTGCCCCGGGTCGTCGCAGGCGCGGCCGCCGCGCCGGTGGGTGAAGTGCAGGGTCGAGGTGGTCGCGATGCGCGCGTCCAGGAGCCGGGCCGGGGCGCGGACCCGCACGCCGGCCCGGCAGAAGAGGAGGTCTCCGAAGCGGAATCCGGGCCAGAGGATTTCGTCGAGGACGACGGCCTCGGCGTCCTCGTCCGGGACGACCGCGGCGATCTCGTGGTGGAACGGCGAGAAGTCCGGCCCGGCGTCGACCGCGTCCAGGCCGAGGCGGGCGCCGAAGAAGTCGGTGTGGAGGGCGAGTTCGCGGACGTCGGGCCGGGTGTGCGGGGCGGAGCCGGCGTGCCAGGGCGAGCCGCATTCGATCAGGTAGTCGCTGATCCGGCCGAGGGCGTACAGCGAGAAGAGGACGCTGGAGCGGCGGCTGAGCCGGTCGCCCGGCGCTGCGCCCGCGGGTTCGTCCGCAAGCCAGCCGGTGCCCGGGAGCGGCTCGCGGTGGCGCAGGGGTGCCACGGCGGCCAGTTGCCCGGCGAGCGGAGCCGCGGCGCGGTCCAGTATGCGCTGTTTGTTCTAGGGCCGCGGCGGTGCTCGTGGCAACCCGCTTCCCCGGGCTGCGGGCGTTCCGGCCGCCGCGGCGGCAAGATGGACCGCATGATCGAGAGGCTCTCCGGCAGGGTCGTATACGCGAACGACTGGATGACGGTGCGCGAGGACCGCGTCGTGCACGCGTCGGGCGCGCACGGTATCTACGGGTACGTCGACAAGGCGGACTTCGCGCTCGTGATCCCGCGTACCCCGACCGGGTTCTGGATGGTGCAGGAGCACCGGTACCCGGTCGGCGAGCGCCGGTGGAGCTTCCCGCAGGGCGGCTGGCCGGCCGGGGCGTCGGGTGACGCGGAGGCGCTGGCGCGCGCCGAACTCGCCGAGGAGGCCGGGCTGACCGCGGGGCGGATCACGCACCTGGGCCGGCTGGACGTGGCGCACGGGATGTCCACGCAGGGCATGCAGGTGTTCCTCGCCGAGGACTTGCAGGAGGGCGAGCCGCGGCGCGAGGAGACCGAGGCCGACATGGTCCACCGGCACGTCACCGAGGCGGAGTTCGTCGGCATGATCACAGGCGGGCGGCTGCTCGACAGCGGCAGTCTCGCGGCGTACGCGCTGTACTTGCACCGGCCGGACCGCGCCGCCTGACCGCACCCGGGCGCAGGGCGGTTCGCCGCGGGTGCGGTCGGGCGGGGGCGTCCGGCGGGCGGTCCGGCGGTGCCCGGGTTCACTCGGCGGCCGGCGGTTCCTCCCCGGTCGTCGCGGCGAGCAGGCGGCCGATGGTGCGTTCGGCCTCCGCCTTGTCGACGCCGAGGCCGGCCAGGACCCCGGTGCCGTCCTCGCGTTCCACCAGCGCGAGCAGGATGTGCTCGGTGCCGATGTAGTTGTGGCCGAGCCGCAGCGCCTCGCGGAAGGTGAGTTCGAGCGCCTTCTTCGCCTGGCCGTTGTAGGGGATGAGCGCGGGCACGTCGGCGGCCGGCTCGGGCAGCACGGGTGCCACCGCGGCGCGCACCGCCGCGGCCCGCACGCCCTGCGCGCCGAGCACGAGCATGGCGAGCCCTTCGGGTTCCGCGAGCAGGCCGAGGAGCAGGTGCTCGGGCTGCATCTCGGCGTTGCCCGCGGTGCGGGCCTCTTCCTGGGCGGCGACCACGACGTTGCGGGCCCGCGGGGTGAACCGGCCGAAGCCCTGGTTCGGGTCGAGCGTGGTGGGCTCGCCGGGGTCCTTGGGCACGAAGCGCTTCTGCGCGGCCTGCTTGGTGACCCCCATGCTGCGGCCGATCTCGGTCCACGAGGCCCCGGACCGGCGGGCCTGGTCGACGAAGTGGCCGATCAGATGGTCGGCGATCTCGCCGAGGTGGTCGGCGGCGATGACCGCGTCGGTGAGTTGGTCGAGGGCGTCGCTGTGCGCCTTCTTGATGGCCTCGATCAGGTCGTCGAGGCGGACGGGCTGCGGCATCTGGAGCGGTTCGGTGTTCTCCATGCGTCAACCGTAGGTTGACGCTCCCTCGTTCGTCAACCTTGGGTTGACGTTCGGTGCGGCGAGTCCTCGTGTGGCCCTTGACCTGTGCGGCGCCTGGCTGTTCGCTTCTCGGGCGGCGCCGGAGGGCCGGTCCGGATCCCGGTTTCGGCATACCGAAAGACCGGCCGCCGCCCTGGCACGAGGAGGCTCGGTGGGCATCGGGATGCTGCTGGACATGGCGCTTGCCGCGCACCCGGACCGCATCGCGGTCGGACGCCGCGCCGCGGGCCGCGGGCCGGGCGGGGCTCCTGACCGTCTGACGGACGGGCCGGCGGGCGGGCTGCCGGGCGGGGATGCCGCCCTCACGTACGCCGACCTGGCCCGGATCGCGGCCGGCGGTGCCGGGCTGCTGCAGGCCGCGAAGGCCCGGCACGTGGTCCACGTGGGCGTCAACGGACCGCTCTTCCCGGCCCTGCTGTTCGCGTGCGCACACGCCGGGCTGCCGCTCACCCCGCTCAACTACCGCCTCTCCCCTGCCCAATTGCACGACCTGATCGGCGGGCTCGACGACCCGCTCGTGGTGGCGGACCGGGTCTACGCGGACGCGCTGGCGGCCGCCCCCGCCGGCGTCCGCGCCCCCGGCGTCGACGGCGCCGCGTGGCTGGCCGGCGCCGCGGCGGCCGAGCCGGTCGCCACCGCCGAGGACGACGACGCCGCGGCGGGGGGGGCGGTCA
>NZ_JAKFHA010000004.1:319837-394127 GCF_021502675.1 Yinghuangia soli | reverse complement strand
CTCAACTACCGCCTCTCCCCTGCCCAATTGCACGACCTGATCGGCGGGCTCGACGACCCGCTCGTGGTGGCGGACCGGGTCTACGCGGCCGCCAGCGCGTCCGCGCCCCCGTCGTCGACGGCGCCGCGTGGCTGGCCGGCGCCGCGGCGGCCGAGCCGGTCGCCTCCGCCGAGGACGACGACGCCGCGGCGGTGGTGCTGTTCACGTCCGGCACGACCTCGCGTCCCAAGGGCGTCGTGCTGCGGCACGGCAACCTGGTCGGCTACGTCCTGCAGACGGTCGACTTCGCGTCCGCGGCCGAGGAGGACGCGATCCTGGTCAGCGTGCCGCCGTACCACGTCGCCGGCATCGGCAGCGTGCTGAGCAACGTTTACGCGGGGCGCCGCATGGTGCACCTGCCGGACTTCGACGCGGCGCGCTGGCTCGACCTGGTCCGGGCCGAGGCGGTCACCCAGGCGATGCTGGTGCCGACCATGCTGGCCCGCATCGTCGACGAGCTGGCCGGGGCGCCGGCCGACGCGCCGGCGCTGCGGGCTCTGGCGTACGGCGGCGCCCGGATGCCCGCCACGGTGCTCGCCCGTGCGCTGGACGCCTTCCCGGACGCGGGGTTCACCAACGCGTACGGGCTCACCGAGACCAGCTCGACCATCGCCGTCCTCGGCCCCGGCGACCACCGCACCGCACTCGCCTCGGACGATCCCGCGGTGCGCGGACGGCTCGGCTCCGCGGGCCGGTTCGTGCCGGGCGTGGAGGGCGAGATCCGGGACGGCGAACTGTGGGTGCGCGGGCCGCAGGTGTCCGGCGAGTACCTGGGCACCGGTTCGGTGCTGGACGCCGACGGCTGGTTCCCGACCCGCGACCTCGCTCGCATCGACGCAGACGGCTTCTTGTACATCGAGGGGCGGGCGGACGACACGATCATCCGCGGCGGCGAGAACATCGCCCCGGCGGAGATCGAGGACGTCCTGGTCCACCACCCGGGCGTCCGCGAAGTCGCCGTGCTGGGGCTGCCGGACGAGGAGTGGGGTCAGCGCATCACCGCGGTGGTCGTCCCGACCGGGGACGGTTCCGCGGCGCCGACCGCCGACGAGCTGCGGGCGTACGTGCGCGGGCGGTTGCGCGGCTCGCGCACGCCGGACGACGTGGTCTTCCGCACGGAACTGCCTTACACCGCGACGGGGAAGCTGCTGCGCCGCGACCTGGCCGCCGAGCTCACCGCCGGACCCGCGGCAGAGCCGACCGGCGGACCCACCGGCGAACTCACCGGAGGACTCACCGGGGAACCCACCGGGGAACCGGCGTAGGGAACCACCAATTGGCTTTCCTGGCAAGGGAGTACACCTTCCGGCGCCGCTGGGTGAGGATGGCCGCATGGTTTCCCTCTACGACCACGCCGGGGGCCACGAGGCCCTGCATCGCTTCATCGACATCTTCTACGCCAGTGTGCTCGCCGATCCGCTGCTGCAGCCGCTGTTCGGCGCCGGGCATCCGGAGCACGTGGCGCGGCTGACCGCGTTCGACTCCGAGAGCTTCGGCGGGCCGGACACCTTCTCGCGCGAGATGGGCGGCTTCGCGGGGCTCATCGCCGCGCACCGCGGGCACAAGATCCGCGAGGACCAGCGGCAGCGGTTCGTCGACCTGTACATGGCCGCGGCCGACAAGGCCGGCCTGCCCGCGGACGCCGACTTCCGGGCCGCGCTGCAGTCGCACGTGGAGTTCGGCTCGCAGGTCGCGATGCAGAACTCGCATGCCGAGACCGACGCCGACCTGCACCCGCTGCGCGAGGTGCCGCACTGGAACTGGCCCGGGGACGACGCGTAGCCGGGCGCTTCGGTCTGGCAGGCTCGGCCCCGGCAGGCTGTCGAGTGCGGAGGGGCGTGGGCACATGCGGTTCGTCGTGTACGGGGCGGGCGCGGTCGGGGGCGTCATCGCCGGGCGCCTGTCCGGCGCCGGCCACGAGGTGGTGGTGATCGCGCGCGGCGCGCACGGCGCGGCCATCGCCGCGGACGGCCTGCGCGTGCTCGCCCCGGACGGGGAGGCGACGCACCGGCTGCCGGTCGCGGGGCATCCGGGCGAGCTGGAGTTCACCGCGGACGACGTCGTGCTGCTCGCGGTCAAGACCCAGGACAGCGCCGCCGCTCTGCGCGACCTCGCCCTCGCGGCCGGCCCCGGCACCCCGGTGGTGTGCGCGCAGAACGGCGTCGCCAACGAGGATTTGGCGCTCCGGCACTTCCGGCGCGTGTACGGCATGCGCGTGATGCTTCCCGCACTGCACGTCGAACCGGGCGTGGTGCAGGCGCACTCCGCACCGCTGGCCGGGACACTCGACCTGGGCTGCTACCCGTCCGGCACGGACGCGGTCGCCGAAGCGGTGGCCGCGGCACTGCGGACGGCGACGTTCGGTGCGGAGGCCCGCGCCGAGATCATGCGCTGGAAGTACGGCAAGCTCCTGCAGAACCTGTCGACGGCCGTCGAGGCGCTGTGCGGCATCGAAGGCCGCAGCAACGAAGTGGCGCGCCTGGTCCGCGCGGAGGGCGACGCGTGCCTGGCCGCGGCCGGCATCAAGCCGCTCTTCGACGCCCCCGCCGACCCGTCGGACCCGGCCCGCCCGGTCCGGGATCTTCCCGTGGGCGGCATTCCGCGCCCGGGCGGATCGGCGTACCAGAGCCTGCTGCGCGGGGTCGGCAGCATCGAGACGGACTACATCAACGGCGAGATCACCCGCCTCGGCCGCCTGCACGGCGTCCCGACCCCGGTGAACGAAGCGGTCCACCGCCTGGCCAACCGCTTCGCCGCAGAACACCGCCCGCCAGGCACGGCAACAGCCGCCGAAATCCTCGCCGAGGCAAGGGCCTGACGGCACCGGGCTCAGGACACCGTGTCGGTGTCGGGGCCGGTGCGGGCCAGGGAGGCGAGGGTCTGCAGGGCGGTTGCGAGGACGTCCGGGGGTGGGGAGGCCAGGCCTAGGCGTACGGCGTTGGGGGCCGAGGCGGGGCGGACGGCGAAGGCGGCGCCGGGGGTCACGGCGATGCCTCGGCGGGCGGCCGCGGCGACGAAGGTGTCGGCGCGCCAGGGGTCCGGGAGTTCCCACCAGCACATGTAGGCGTCGGGGGCGGTGCGGGCGCGGAAGCCGGTGAGGGCGGCGGCGACGGCCCGCTGGCGGGACTTCACGTCGGCGCGCTTGGCGTTGCCGATGCGGGTCACCGTGCCGTCCTGTATCCAGCCGGTCGCGGCTTCCAGGGAGAACCGCGGGGCGGTCCACGCGCCGGAGCGGATGGCCTGGGCGACGGCGTCGGCCCGGCGGGCGGGCGGTACCGCGAAGCCGACGGTCAGGCCGGGGGCGACGCGCTTGGAGAGGCTGTCGACGAAGACCGTGCGGTCGGGGGCGTACGCGGCGAGCGGAGGCGCGGGGTCGTCGGCCAGGTGGGACCACACGCCGTCCTCGACGATGTCCAGCTCGAGGGTCTCGGCCAGGTCCGCGAGTTCGGCGCGGCGTTCGGGCGGCATGGTGAAGGACATCGGGTTGTGCAGGGTCGGCTGGACGTAGATCGCGTGCAGCCGGGCGGAGCGGTGCGCGGCGGCCACCGCGTCCGGCCGTACGCCGTCGGCGTCCAGTTCGAGGGGTACGAGGGTAATGCCCAGGCGCGCGGCGATGGCGCGGACCGCGGGGTAGGTCAGTTCCTCGACGCCGAGGCGCCCGCCGGGCGGCACGAGGGCGGCCAGCGCGGCGGCGATCGCCTGCCGGCCGTTGCCGGTGAACAGCACGGACTCCGCGGCGGGCCGCCAGCCGGGCCGGGCGAGGACCCCGGGGGCCGCGGCCCGCGCCTCGGGCGTGCCGGCCGCGCCGACCGGGCGCAGGGTGGCCTTCAGGACGTCGGGGCGCAGCATGCGGGCGAGGCCGTCGGCGAGGAGCGGGAACTGCTCGGGGACGGCGGGTACGGAGAGTTCGAGGTCGACGGGGGCGCTGGTGGGGTCGGCCAGCGCGAAGGCGCGTTCGCCCGCGGCGCGTACGTATGTCCCGCGGCCGACTTCGCCGACCACCAGGCCGCGGCGGGTGAGCTCGCCGTAGACGCGCGCGGCGGTGGAGTTGGCGATGGCATGGGCGCGCGCGAAGTCGCGCTGCGGCGGGAGGCGATCCCCGGCCCGCAGGCGGCCCGCGGCGATGTCGGCTTCGACGGCGTCCGCGACGCGCCGGTAGTCCTGCGTACGGCTGCGCTCCGCCATGTTTGCTCCGATCCCGCGCACCGACTCGTCCACATTGCGCCGAGAACAATATGCGTATTGCTCCGAGAAGGCCAGTCGTCCTACGCTCCCGGCCATGGTCGAAACCGGAGCAATCCTGGGTGTGCTAGCCGTCTCGATGAGCATGGCGCTGACGCCCGGACCGAACATGATGTACGTCGTCTCCCGCAGCATCACCCAGGGCCGCCGGGCCGGGGTGATATCCATCGCGGGCGTCGCGGTCGGCTTCATCCTGTACCTGACGGCGACGAGCCTGGGCCTGTCAGTGCTGTTCGTGGCCGTGCCGCAGCTGTACCTCGCGGTGAAGTTGGCCGGCGCCGCGTACCTGCTGTGGCTGGCCTGGCAGGCGCTGCGCCCGGGCGGTATCTCGGTCTTCGCGCCCGGCGAACTGCCGGTCGACTCGCCGCGGAAGCTGTTCATGATGGGCCTCGCGACGAACCTGCTGAACCCGAAGGCCGCGATCCTCTACCTGACGCTGATCCCGCAGTTCGTGCACCCGGACGACGGGCATGTGCTGCTGCAGAGCTTCATCCTGGGCGGCGTCCAGATCGCCTGCAGCATCGGCGTCAACCTGTCCCTGGCCCTGGCCGCCGGCACCGTCGCGATCTTCCTGAACCGGCACCCGAGCTGGCTCCGCATCCAGCGCTACGCCATGGGCATCGCCCTGACCGGCATCGCCCTGAAGCTGGCCACCGACAGCTCGAAGCCCGCAGTCGCCTGACCGGCGCGCCGCCGGCGCGTGTCGGCAGCCGCTGGTACTTGTTGCGCATGCCGCTGATCGACTACTTCCGCGCCCCCGACGCCGCCGCCGCACTGCGCGTCCTCGAACGCGACGGCGGCCCGGGAGGCGTGGGCGGCCCCGGGCAGCCGGAGTTCGACGTGGTCACGGCGAAGGCCGTCCACCCGCAGACGTCCTTCGCCGCGCTCGTCACCGCGCTGCCCGAGCGCCCGGCGGACGGCGGCGCCCTCTTCGGCAGCAGCTACATCTGGCCCGGCACGACCCCGCCCACTGCGGAGGAATGCCGGGACCTGCCGGGGGACTCCCCGTGGATGGAAGGCCCGTGGATCGAGGAGTTCCCGGCGGCCGTCCGCGACCTGCTCGCCGACGTCCCCGAAGCACGCATGCCGGCGATCGCCGCTGCCTGGTCGGCGAGCGGCGAGGCACCGTGGTGGTCGGCGGCTCCGGCAGGCGCGGATCTGGTGCCGCTGCTGAGCGCGTTCGCGGAGTTGGCGCGGCGGGCTCGGGCGGACGGGGATCGCCTGTACTGCTGGTCGGCGCTGTAGGCGGCACTGCTCGTCGGCGCTGCAGGCGTCCGCGCGGGACGGGTCGGGAAGTCAGTCCTGCGCGGGCGGCCCGGGGGTCCTGCGGCTGCTGCCCAGGCGGGCCACGTGGACCATGATCGGGCGCAGGCCCCGGCGTTCGTACAGGCGCAGGGCCTCCGTGTTGGCGGCGAGGGCGCCGATGAACAGGTCGTCGATTCCCGCGGCGGACAGTTCGTCGTCCACGGCGTCCAGCAGCAGCGTGCCGATGCCCTGGCCGCGGCGGTCGGGGGCCACCGAGAGGGTCTCGAGTTCGGCGGTGCGATCGCCGATCGCCCAGGTGGAGGACGGGCCTTCCTTCACGTGCACGAGCGCGTAGCCGACCGGGACCTCGGCGACGGTCGCGAGCAGGACGAACGAGCCGGGCTCGGCCAGCCATTCGCGGTAGTAGGTGCTGCGCAGCTTCCAGGAGCTTTCGGGGTCCTGGTAAGCGTAGTCCGGGGCTATGGCCTGGTGGTGCGCAAGCAGCGCCAGCCACAGCGGCGCGAGCCGGTCGACCAGCTCGGCGCCGCCTTGGCGGACGACCACACGTGTCTCGTGTTCCATTCGGCCGATCTTGCCAGGCGTCCGGGCGAACGGAGCCGCGGCATGCCGGTCAGAGCCTGCCCGCGTCGAGGAGCAGGTCGGGGCTCACCAGTTCGACGGTGCCCAGGTAGCCGCCGCCGGTGAGGATGCCGTCGTGGACGGTGTAGCCGAGGAGTTCGCGGGCCCGTTCGGGGAGGTCGCGGACGCGGTCGGGTCCGGCGACCAGGTACTGGTTCTCCTCGGTGCGCAGCCAGCCCGCGCAGAAGCTGACGTGGATGCCGCGCCGCCACACGTCCTCGGTGGTGTTGGCGCCGCCCGCATGGATCACCGAGCCCAGGTAGACGACCGCCGAGCCCGCGGGCATTTCCGCGACGGCGACTTCGTGCTCCTCGGCGCGCCGGTCCCAGGGCCAGGTGTGGCTGCCGGGGACGACCGCGGTGGCGCCGTTCTCCGCGGTGAAGTCGGCGAGCGCGACGACCGAGGAGATCTGGATCTCGCCGACGGACTTCGGGATGTGGTGCCACACCTGCTGGTCGCGGTGCAGGATCTGGCGGTCCGCGCCCGGGCCGCGGTCCATGACGTGGCCGAGGTTGAGGACGTGCTGCTCGCAGGTGGCGGACAGGAACTCCCGTGCCACCGACTCGTACACCGGGTGCACCAGCACCTGCTCGACGAAGGCCGGGGACTTCCCGGCCAGCCCGGTGACGTGCCGCACCCGGTCCCCGTAGAACGCGGCGACCAGCGGGTTCACGAACTGGCCGTCGTTGCCGGGCCGGGCGGCGGCCAGCAGCGGGTCCAGTTCGCGGTTGAAGTCGGCGAGGAGCGCGGGGTCGAGGAAGTCCTCCAGGATGACGGCACCGTCGCGCTTCAGGACGGCGGAGATGTCCGCGGCGGGGGCGGCCGCCGGCAGGCGGTCGAGCGTGGCCATGCGTTACCTCGCAGGGGACTCACAGGAAACGGAAGCACGGACGGGGACAGCAGGCAGGAGCACGGACCGGCACTCGGAGGGAGCCGAGTGCTGCGCGGGTCAGCGGACCAGGCGGAAGAAGCGGCGTACCTCCTCGACGAACAGCTGCGGCTGCTCGAAGGCCGCGAAGTGCCCGCCGCGGTCGAGTTCGTTCCAGTAGCGCAGGTCGGTGAAGCGCTTCTCGGCCCAGCGCCGCGAGGCCCGGATGATCTCGTGCGGGAAGATCGAGCAGCCGGTGGGCGTGCCGACCGGCGCGAGGTCGGGCTCGCGGAAGCTCTCCCAGTACAGCCGGGCCGACGACGCGCCCGTGCCGGTCAGCCAGTACAGCGTGATGTTGTCGAGCATCTGGTCCCGGGTCAGGGCGTTCTCGGGGTGTCCGTCGCAGTCCGTCCACTCCTGGAACTTCTCGGCTATCCAGGCCAGTTGCCCGCTCGGGGAATCGGCGAGGCCGTACCCGAGGGTCTGCGGGCGGGTGGACTGGATCTTGGAGTAGCCGGTGCCCCACTCGCGGTGGTGCGCGAGGCGGGCCAGCGACTGCTGCTCGACGGGCGTCAGGTCCGCGAACGTCTCCGGGTCGGGCGGTGCGACCGGCATGTTGAGATGGATGCCGACGACGTGCTCGCCGCCCGCGCGGGCGGTGGCCACCGACACCATGGAGCCCCAGTCGCCGCCCTGCGCGCCGTAGCGGTCGTAGCCGAGCCGGTCCATGAGCACCGCCCAGGCCCGCCCGGTGCGTTCCACACTCCACCCGGCGGTGTCCGGCTTGTCGCTGAACCCGTAGCCGGGCAGCGACGGGCACACCACATGGAACGCGTCCGACGCGTCGCCGCCGTGCGCGGTCGGGTCGGTCAGCGGGCCGACCACGTCCAGGAACTCCACGACCGACCCGGGCCAGCCGTGCGTGAGCACCAGCGGCAGGGCGTCCGGGTGCGGCGAGCGGGCGTGCAGGAAGTGGATGCCGAGTCCGTCGATCTCGGTGCGGAAGTGCGGGTACGCGGACAACCGCGCCTCGGCCTTGCGCCAGTCGTACTCCTCGGCCCAGTACCGGGCCAGTTCCCGCACGTAGCCCAGCGGCGCGCCCTGCGACCAGTCGTCCACCGGCTCCGCCTCCGGCCACCGCGTACGGGCCAGCCGCTCGCGCAGGTCGGTAAGCGCCGCCTCGGGCACCTCGATGCGGAACGGGCTGACGGCGGCCGGCGCGCTGTCCGCGGACGGGTCCGCGGCGGAGGACGAGGAGTTCATGCACGCACGGTAGCGGCGGCGCGCCGCGGAAAACAGGGCCAAAAACCGGGCCCGGGAGCGCTACAGGTACCGCACGGCCAGGGTGCGGACCGTCTCGGCGATCCGGTCGCGGAGTTCCGGCGGGCCGAGGACGTCGACGTCGGTGCCGAGGCGCAGGAACTCGGCGTGGGCGTGCTCGACGGACTCGATCGGGACGCGGGCCCGGGTCCAGCCGTCCGGGTCGGGCCCGCCCGCCGCCGCGAGGGCGTGCGCGACGGCGTCGCCGAGGTGCGCGGCGGCGCGTTCCACGCCGCGCCGGGTCAGCCGGATCTCGGCCTCGCCGGTGTGCAGCCGGGCGTGGAAGTCGGCCAGGTAGCCGCGCCAGTGCGCGGCCAGGTCGAAGCCCTCGGCAGGCTCGAACACCTCGTCCAGGACCGTCAGGTCGAGGATCTGGTCGACCCGGAAGGTGCGGACCGAGCGGCCCGGGTCGGCGGCCGCGACCAGGTACCAGCGGCCGGCCTTGAGGACCAGGCCGTACGGCTCCAGGCGCCGGTCCACGTCAGTCGGTTCCTTCCAGCGCCGGTACCGCACCGCGAGCACGCGGCGCTCCCAGACCGCATTGGCGACCGCGGTCAGGTACGGCGTGGGGTCGGTGCTGCCGTACCAGGTGGGGGCGTCGAGCAAGAACCGCTCCTGGATGCGCGCCGCGTGGGTGCGCATCTGGACGGGCAGCGCGGCGCGCAGTTTCAGCTGGGCGGCCGCCAGCACCTCGCCGAGGCCGAGTTCCGCGGCGGGCCCGGGGAGGCCGGCCAGGAACACGGCCTGGGCCTCGTCGGCAGTGAGCCCGGTCAGGCGGGTGCGGTAGCCGTCCACCAGGCGGTAGCCGCCCGCATGCCCGGCCTCCCCGTACAGCGGGACGCCCGCGGCGGCGAGCTGCTCGACGTCGCGGTACACGGTGCGGACCGATACCTGGAGCTCGTCGGCGAGCTGGCGCGCGGTCAGGTGCCCGCGGTCCTGCAGGAGCAGGAGCAGGGAGACGAGTCGGCCGGCGCGCATGCCGGAGATTATCCGAGGTCCGCCGAAGTCTGCTGACAGAAGGTGTCAGTGGACCCTCTCTAGCGTGCCGGTCATGGATGATTTCGACTTTCTGCACGGCACCTGGGACGTCGCGAACCGCAAGCTCGTGACCCTCTTCGACGGGTGCACGGAGTGGGACGAGTTCCCGGCGCGCTCGGTGGTGCGCCCGCTCCTCGACGGCCTCGGCAACCTCGACGAGATGTCGGTGCCGACCCGCGGCTGGGCGGGCGCGACGCTGCGGCTGTTCGACCTGGAGCACAAGACGTGGTCCATCTACTGGTGCTCCAGCCGCAGCGGCCGGCTGGAGCCGCCGGTGGTGGGCGGCTTCGAGGCCGGCGTCGGGGCGTTCCAGGGCGACGACGCGCACGAGGGGCGGCCGATCAAGGTCCGCTTCGCCTGGCACGTGCTGGGCGCCGACCACGCTCGCTGGGAGCAGCGCTTCTCCGCGGACGCGGGCGAGACGTGGGAGCTCAACTGGGTCATGGACTACCACCGGGTCGCGCAGTGAGCGCGGCGCGGGGCGGGAACGGGAACGGGGTGGACGAGGTGGACGGGGTGGATGCGATGGACGCAGTGGACGCAGTGGACGGGGCGGAGGCAGCGGGCGTCGTGGACGTGGTGGAGCTGCGGCAGTACACGCTGCACCCCGGCACCCGCGACACGCTGATCGAGTTGTTCGAGCGCGAGTTCGTGACCGGCCAGGAGGACTGCGGCATCCGGGTCGGACCGCGCTTCCGCGACCTGGACGGCACGGACCGCTTCGTGTGGCTGCGGGCGTTCTCGGACATGGACGTGCGCAAGAAGTCGCTGACCGACTTCTACGACGGTCCGGTCTGGGCGCAGCACCGCGACGAGGCCAACGCCACGATGATCGACTCGGACGACGTCCTGCTGCTGCGCGGTACGCAGCCGCAGGTGCCGGACGGGGCGGAGCTGGTCGTCGCGACGATCGTCTACCCGGTCGACCCGGACGAGTTCGAGGCGGCGTTCGAACTGCGCATCAGGCCGGTGCTGGCGAGCACGGGGACGCCGCCGCTGGCCGCGCTGCGGACCACCCGGGCGGTCAACAACTTCCCGCGGCTGCCGGTGCGTACGGAGGCGGACGCGTTCGTGTGGTTCACCGCGCACGAACGCGTGGACGAGGACCCATGGGTCGCCTCGCGCGAGGCCCGGGCGTACTTCGCGGACACGGCGGACCTGCGCCGTGAGACTCAGACGTTCCGCCTGGCACCGGTCCAAGGCGAAGCCGGCTCCGCGCTCTGACACGGGGACGGCGCAACAGGGCTCCGGAACGGCCGCGGGCCGGGACGGGTGGAGCGGGGCCGCGCGGGTGGCCCGGACCGCTGGGCAGCGAGCACTGCCGCATCCTGCGGTCCTCCGGCCGCCCGCGCAGCCCCGGCCGCGGGGGAGCCGGGGCTGCGCGGCGGTCGCGTTGCTGCGGGAGGGCGGTATCGGGCGGGGCTGCTGCCGAGGCTCCCTGTCCCGTCGCGCCTTCCCCCACACGCCCCTGGCCCGTCACGCGCTGAGTCGGCACGCCGCGCGGTGGGTCACCGTCAGCACGATCTTCCCTGCCACGCGGCCGCCTTGGCCGATCTCGTGGGCCTTGGCCGCCTCCTCGAACGGCAGTACCGTCTCCACCGCGACCCGCAGGCGGCCCGACTCGACCAGCGCGGTGATCTCCTGCAGGCCCGCGCGGTCCGGTTCGACGATCACGAACTGCGCCCGCTTGCCCTGCTGTTCGGCCACCTCCGCCAGCGCGGCCTCGGCCGGGGAGGCGAGCGAGACCACGATCCCGCCCGGGCGCAGCGTACGCAGCGAGCGCGGCCCGTACTCGCCGCCAATGGTGTCCAGCACCACGTCGATGTCGCGGACCGCCTCGGCGAAGTCGGCCGCGGTGTAGTCGATCACCTCGTCGGCGCCAAGGCCGTGCAGGAACGCGTGCTTGGCGGCCCGCGCGGTGCCGATCACGTACGCGCCGCGCGCCTTGGCGATCTGCACGGCCAGGTGGCCCACCCCGCCCGCCGCAGCGTGCACGAGGACGCGCTGCCCGGGCTGCACGTCGGCGGCGTCGACCAGGGCCTGCCAGGCGGTCAGCGCGGCGAGCGGCAGCGCGGCCGCCTCGACGTGGTCCAGGCCGGCCGGCTTGCGGGCCAGGTGGCGGGCCGGGGAGACGACGTACTCGGCGTACGTCCCGGCGGCCTGCGGCAGCCGCGGCATGCCGTACACCTCGTCGCCGGGCCGGAAGGCCGAGACGCCCAGGCCGACCGCCTCGACGACGCCGGAGACGTCCCAGCCGAGCCGTACCGGGGTGTCGCCGAGCAGGCCGCCGGTCTGGCGGTGCCAGTAATCGGTCGGGTTCACCCCGGCGGCGTGCACGCGGACGAGGACCTCGGAGATGCCGGGCTCGGGACGCTCGGTCTCGACGACCTTGAGTACCTCGGGGCCGCCGAAAACGTCCTGGGCGATGGCGCGCATGTGTCTTCTCCTCCACTGGGCCGGCGTGCGGGCCGGCAAGTCGTCTCGCGGGTGCGGGCGCCGGCTCGGGACCGGCTGTCCGGGGCGGGGCCGGGCGGCTCCCGCTTGCTCACGTGATCGACTCTGCCCGGCGGCGGTCCGCGCATCGAGTGGCCCGATGGCCAAGATGTGCAAGGATCCGGCCATGCATCGTGTCGTGGTCCTGGCCCTCGAAGGCGTCTATCCGTTCGAACTGAGCATCCCCGTGCGCATCTTCGGCACCGCCGAGGACGACCGCGGCAAGCCCCTGTACGAGGTGCTGACCTGCAGCCTCGACGGCGGCCCGGTGCGCACCAGCGCCGACTTCTCGGTCTCCGTCGAGCACTCCGCACAACTGCTGGCGACCGCGGACACCCTCGTCATCCCGCCGTTCGCGTGCGGGCCGGGCGAGGACGGCGAACGCGACTGGCTGCCGCAGCCGCTCGCCGACGCACTCGCTCTCCTTCGCCCGGGCACCCGCATCGTGTCGATCTGCACGGCGTCGTACGTGCTGGCCGCCGCGGGCCTGCTCGACGGCCGCCGCGCCACCACGCATTGGAACGAAGCCCCGCACTTCCAGCGGATGTTCCCGGCCATCGAGGTCGATCCGGGGGTGCTGTTCATCGACGAGGGCGACGTGCTGACCGCGGCAGGCGTGGCGGCCGGCATCGACCTGTGCATGCACCTGATCCGGCGCGACCACGGCACCCGGGCGGCCAACCATGTCGCCCGGCGCTGCGTGGTGCCGCCGTGGCGCGAGGGCGGCCAGGCGCAGTTCATCGAACGCCCGGTGCCGGAGCCGTCCGACGCCGGCACCGCGGCCACCCGCGCCTGGGCCCTCGGCGAGCTGCACCGGCCGCTGACACTGGCCGAGTTGGCGGCGCACGCCCGGATGAGCGTGCGGACGTTCACGCGCCGGTTCCGCGACGAGGTGGGGCTGACGCCGGGCCAGTGGCTGGTGCAGCAGCGCGTCGACCATGCGCGGCGGCTGCTGGAGACCACGGACCTGTCGGTGGACCGGATCGCGGGCGAGGCCGGATTCGGCACGGCGGCGTCGCTGCGGCAGCACATGACGGCATCGATCGGGGTGTCGCCGTCGGCGTACCGGAGCACGTTCCGCACGGCTGCCTGAGCGGCCCCCGCTGCGACGACTGCGGTTGCGGCTGCGGTTGCGGCTGCGGCTGCGGCGGACACGGAAGCGAACCGTCCCGGGCCCGGCCGGCGGCGGGCCCCGCCGCGGGTGTGCCGCACGAGATCGACCAGGCCGGCGAGGAGTCCGGTAGGGGAACCCCGGCGTTTCTCACTGCGGCACGGCTGCGGCCCGCCGCCGGCGGCCATGCGGATCGCGCATGACCCGTGGGTGGGATCGTCGCCGTCGACGAGGATGGGATCGGCTTCCACCACGTCGCCGGACTCGGCGAGGCTGTGCAGGAGCCTCGCCAGTCCGTCGACCGGCCCGATCATCACCATGTTCCACCCGCCCACGGATGGTCTAACGACGATCCCTTCGGCGGGTTATGCCCAGATTCCAAGTCCGCTTCGTCAACTTTTGCCAAGCATGGCGAGCGGGCGCCGGACCATCACTCGGCGGCAAGCCGGACCGTCTCGGGATCGAGCACCAGGCGCAGGCGCCCGCCGTCCGCTTCCGGGCCGGCGAGGCGGGCGTCGTCCGGCGCCACGCAGTCCTCGGCGCCCACATCGAGCACCACGCACACCCCTCCGGTGCGCACCGAGCGGTACGCCAGGCCGTCGATCCGCTGCCCCGGGTCCCAGGCGTGCAGCAGGAACTCGGTGACGACCTGGGTCGGCACGTAGTCGATCTCGACGTACCGCGGGCTGACTTCCTGGCCCAGGTCGGCGACGAAGTCGTGCAGGAACGCCACGCAGCGCCGCAGGTGCCCCTGCTGCGGGTCGAACGGCGACGGCACCGGCGGCAGGTCGGTGAAGTCGACGATGCGGGCCGGACGCGACACCCGGAACGCACCGAGCGTCATCTCCGTCCCGGCACCGCGCTCCCCCACGGCCTCCTGGTACGCCGTGTCCGCGGAGTCGGCGGCGTAGAACATCGGGATCCCGGCCGGGTTCATACGGTTCGAGCGGGTGCTGAGCCCCACCGGCAGGGTGCCGAGCGCGGCCGCGCTGCCGACGTCCGCTCCGGCCGGGTGGACGCGGGCCCGCCACAGCGGTTCGTCCGGGGCCAGGGTCCGGACCAGCCCGAGGTCGGCGATGATCGCGCCGATCTCGCGCAGGATCAGCGCGGGCGGGATCTCCCCGGCGCGCAGCACCTCGGCGTCGGCGACCGCGGTGCGCTTCCAGAACACGTAGCGGATGCGGTGCCGGACGATGTGGCTGAAGCTCTGCCAACTGCTCATCAGCGCGACGTCCCGCGGGACCGCGCCCGCATCGCGGCGTACCCAGGCATGGTTGCCGAGGGCCCGCACGACGGCCCCGGACAGACCTGGACCGGTCAGGGCACCGGCGAAGGGCCCGGCAAGCAGGTCCGCAGTGCCGTGCGCATCCGCCGAACGGGTGGCACCCGCCTCGCCGTTCGCCGCGTCACGGTAGTCGCGGCGGACGCCTTCCGTGAACGCGGCAACAAGCACCTCGAGGGCCGCCGCATCGACCCGACCGCAGAAACTGCACCGCACCCCCGGCACGACCGCCTTCCGCAGAACCGCGGCCAACCCCGGATCCCCGACGCAGCGCACGCAGACGAACTCACCGGAAGACATGGGTCCCGCACCGGGCAGAGACGGCATGCGCGCAGGTCATGTGCCCATTGTCGATGGCGATCAGCCCCCGCGCACCCGCAGCCCGCGCCACGGATCGCGCGCTTCGACCACCAACGCGCGAAGGCTTCCGACCGCTGGTCGCAGCCGAAATCGGGCCGCCGCGAACGCCGCCCGCGCCGACGAGATTCGCGTACCGCCACCCTGGCACCGGGTAGCGGCGGACCAGCTCACGCAGTTTTGCGGGAGCGCGGGGGGCGGGAGCGCGGGGCAGGGGTCAGCCGAGGAAGGAGAGGCGGACCTGGCGGTTCGGGTTGTCGCGGTTGGTGTCGACCAGGACGACCGATTGCCAGGTGCCCAGTTCGAGGCTGCCGCCGAGGACGGGCAGGGTCGCGTGCGGGGGTACGAACGCCGGGAGGACGTGGTCGCGGCCGTGGCCCGCGCTGCCGTGGCGGTGCCGCCAGCGGTCGTCGGCGGGGAGCAGGTCGCGCAGCGCGGCCAACAAGTCCTCGTCGCTGCCCGCGCCGGTCTCGATGACGGCGAGGCCCGCGGTGGCGTGCGGGGTGAAGACGTTGAGCAGGCCGTCGCGGCCCGGGGCCGCCTCGCGCAGGAACGCGTCGATGTCGGCGGTCAGGTCGTACACCGTCTCGGTCGTGCCGGTGCGGATGTCGAGGACCCGGGTGGTGAATGCGTCGGCCATGGGGACATCTTCTCGTGGCACCGGGCGGCGCCGGGGTGTTGCGCCGGCGCCGCCCGGTCGTGTCGTCCCGCTGTGCGGTCCGTGCGGTGCGGTCCGTGCGGTGCGGTCCGTGCGGTGCGGTCCGTGCGGTGCGGTCCGTGCGGTGCGGTCCGTACCGCCCGCGGCGGGCGGTCAGGCCGAGTCGCGGCCGCGGAAGGTCGGGTGCCAGATGGTCAGGCGCTCGCCGTCGGTGCGCGGGGCTTCCTTGACCGCGTCGGCGATGCGCTGCGCGATGCGCGCCATCGGCACCGAGAACGTGAAGCCGACCGAGGTGAGCCGCGGGCGGACCATCTCGCACAGCGGCAGGTCGTCGGTGCCGACCAGGGCGATCTCGTCGGGGACCCGGATGCCCGCGTCGTGCAGCGCGCCGAGCAGGAGGGCGCCGTACTCGTCGTTGTAGCCGAACACCGCGTCGGGGCGGTCCCCGGGCGGCCAGGAGGCGACCACGCGGGCGGCGTCGGCGGGGGTTTCGGCCATCTCCACGACCCGCACGCGGACCGGGTGCGGTGCGGCGGCCACGGCCTCCTCGACGCCGGCCAGGCGCCCGCGGCCGAGGGCCGCGAGGCCGGCGCCGGAGGCGTGCTCCTCGTACGGCACGATCACCGCGATGTCGCGGCGCCCGGACGCGATGAAGTGTTCGGCGGCGACGAACCCGGCCCGGTCCGTCTCGCCGACCAGGACCAGCGACGTGCCGGGCAGTTCGTCGGTGCCCCAGCCGAGCGCGACGACGGAAATGCCGCGTGCGGTCAGGTAGCCGGTCGATTCCGGGGTGAGGCGCGCGGGCATCACGATGACCGCGGCCGGGCGCAGCGCGGCCCAGGAGCGGGCCGCCGCCACGGGGTTCGCATCCGGGTCGCCGTAGGTGATGAGGGTGTGGCCGAGCTTGTGGAGTTCGCGGGCCAGGCCGTCGACGAAGTCGGTGAGCAGCCGGCCGAACGGGATCGTGTACGTCGGCAGCACGATGAGGTCGGTGCGGCCGCGGCGCAGCGAACGGGCGTCGGAGCGCGGCTCGTACCCGAGTTCGCGGGCGATGTCGCGGACCCGGCGCCGGGTCTCCTCGGGGATCCGGGCGTCCGCGGTGTCGTTCATCGCGTACGAGACGGTCGCCCGGGAGACGCCCGCGATGCGGACCACGTCGGCACCGGTGATGGGGACGGACAGCGGCGGGTGCGCGGCGCCGAGGGCCGCGGAGCGCACGTCGGCGGCGGTGACGGCCGGTTCCTCGGGCGTTCTGCGCGCCGCAGTCTTGGCCGCGGTCTTGCCCGGGCTCTTGGCCGCACTCTTGGCCGTGTTCTTGCCTGCGGCCTTCGCCGGTGCCTTGACCGGGGCCTTCGCGTTGTTCCGGGCCGTGGTCTTCGCCGCCGCGCGGGGCTTTCCGCCCGCCGCAGGTCCGGCTGCCGCGGTGGCCGCCTCGGTGGCGCGCCGTCCTCCGGTCTTCTTCGGTGACGTGTCCGCCGCCTGGTCGCCGGCCCCGCCCGTCGGTTCGCTCATGGACAGATTCTGGCAGGTCACGGGCCTATTGGGCGGGAAGGGCCCGGCGCGCCGCTTAATCGTGTCAACAAACCGGCGTAGGATGCCCGGCAAGAAGGACTGCTGAATCGAATCAGCGGTGCCGCGTGTACCTCCGGGACACGGTCGAAGGGAGCGCATGATGCGCCTGTTCACGCACGAACGCGGCGACGGCGAGAAGCTCGCCCTGCTCATCCACGGCGGCATGTCGGACCACCGCACCTGGCATGCGATCGAGGACGACCTGGTCGGCCGCGGCTACCGCGTCGTCTCCTGCGACCTGCGCGGCCACGGGCAGAGCCCGCACGGCGCGTACCACCCCGACCTGCTGGCCGACGATCTGGTGGAGTCCCTGCCGGCCGGCGCCGACCTGGCGATCGGGCACTCGATGGGCGCGCTGTCGCTCTCGCTCGCCGCCGCCCGCCTGGCCCCGGCCCGTGCGGTGTACTCCGAGCCCGGCTTCATGCTCGGCCGGCTCCCCGCCGGTTCCGGCGACTTCATGCTGGCCATGGTGGACAGCGCCACCGAGGAGTCGGTCCGCGCGATGAACCCGCTGTGGTCCGACAAGGACATCGAGACCGAGATAGCCGGCTTCGCCTTGTTCGACCGGGACTTCCTCAAGTCCGTCGGCGAATTCCCGGGCGACTACCTGCCCACCGAGCCGGTCGTGCCGAGCCTCGTGCAGCTGGCCGAGCAGAGCCTGTGCATCACGCCCGA
Source organism: Yinghuangia soli (assembly GCF_021502675.1). GTDB lineage: Bacteria > Actinomycetota > Actinomycetes > Streptomycetales > Streptomycetaceae > Yinghuangia > Yinghuangia soli. The sequence continues at coordinate 376,588 of NZ_JAKFHA010000004.1, read as the reverse complement.
GGACGCGGCCGCGCTCGCCGAGCGCGGCTTCGAGGTGCGGACGGTGCCGGGGACCGGGCACTGCGTGCACCGCGACTCGGTCGAGGGCTTCATGGCCTCGCTGGACGGCTGGGTCTGAGCCGTCCCGTCCGAGCCGTCCCGTCCGAGCCGTCCCGCCTGGGCCGTCCGCGCGGCAACCTGACGGGCGCGGGTCTCACTCGCGCCCGTCGTACTCCTCGCGGGCGGCCTCGATGCCGTCCATGTTCTCCTCGGCCCACTGCTTGATGACGCCGATCAGGCCGACGAGGCTCTTCCCCACCGCGGTCAGCGCGTAGTCGACGCGCACCGGCACCGCGGGGGTGACCGTGCGGGCGACGAGGCCGTCGCGTTCGAGGGCGCGCAGCGTCTGGGTGAGCATCTTCTCGCTGGCCCCGGGGACCGCGCGCCCGACCTCGGCGTACCGCAGCGGCCCGCCGGCGAGGGCGACGAGCACCAGCGAGACCCACTTGTCGCCGATCCGGTCCAGGACCCGGCGCGACGGGCAGGCGGCCAGGTACGCGTCGTACGCGATCCGCTCCTCGGCACGGCGCTGGGCCGCCGTCATGGTCGCCACCGCGCACCTCCGGCTCCGGTACGCACTTCTTGGTACGTACTACCCCTCGGAGAGTACTCGCCTCAGGGTGGTGGTGCGGGTTCCGCCCGCGCTCCCCCACCGGCCTCCCCTTTCCGAGGAGTACTTCGCCATGCGCGCACTCGTGTCCCGTCCTGATGCTGCCGGCGGGTTCGCCCTGGAACTGGCCGAACTCGCCCTGCCCGAACCGGGCCCCGGCCAGGTCCGCGTCCGCGTGGCCGCGGCCGCGGTCAATCCGGTGGACCTGGCCACCGCGTCCGGCGCATTGGCCGCAGGCGGCCTGCATCCGCCGCGCGAGCGCATCGGGTTGGGATGGGATGTGGCCGGGGTCGTCGACGCGGTCGGGGCCGGCGTCCCGTACGCCGTGGGCGATGCGGTGGTCGGGATCGCCGACCTCCTCGACGTCGACAGCGGTACGCACGCCGAGTACGTCGTGCTCGGCCTCGGCCAGGTGGCCGCGGCGCCGGCCGGCGTCGACCCGGTCGCGGCGGCCACCCTGCCGCTCAACGCCCTGACCGCCGAACAGGCCCTGGACCGGCTGGACTTGCCCGCCGGAGCAACCCTCCTGGTCACCGGCGCGGCGGGCGGGGTGGGCGGCTTCGCGGTCGAACTCGCCGTCCGGCGAGGCCTGCGCGTGGCCGGCACCGCAACGGCTGCGGACGAGGCGCTGGTCCGCGGGCTGGGCGCGGAGTGGTTCGTGCCGCGCGAGGTGCCGCGGCTCGCGTCCGCGGTCCGGGAAGCCGTGCCGGGCGGGGTGGACGGGGCGCTGGACGCAGCGGTGCTCGGCGGCGCCGCGGTGCTGGGCGCGGTACGCAACCGCGGGGCGTACACGGTGCTCGGCCCGGTACCGGCCGTGCCGCTGCGCGGCATCGCGACGAGCAACACGTGGATCACCGCGGACGGGCCGCAACTGGCGGCGCTGGCCGGGGTCGCCGCGCAGGGCGGGCTGACGCTGCGGGTGGCCGGGACGTACCCGCTGGCCGAGGCGGAGGAGGCGTACCGGCGGCTGGCCGCGGGCGGGCTGCGCGGGCGGCTGGTGCTGATCCCCGGCTGACACCGCGACCGGAGTCCGCGGCCGCCCGCAACACTGCGCCGGCGGCCGCGGGCTCCGAGCCGGGCCTCAGACCGAAGCGAGCGCGTCGATCTCGACGAGCATGACCTCGTGCGGGAGTTCGACGAACACCGTGGTCCGGCACGGCAGGACGCCGCTCGGGCAGTTCTCCTTGATGAACTCGCCGTACACCTCGTTCATGGCGCCGAAGTCCTCGCGCTTGGTGAGGTAGACGCGGAACATGATGACGTCCTCGACGCTCGCGCCGCCCGCGATGAGGATCGCCTTGACGTTCTCCAGCGTCCGGCGGGTCTGCGCCTTCACGTCCCCCTCGTGCAGGTACGCGCCGGTCGCCGGGTCCTGCGGACCCTGGCCGGACACCTGCAGCAGCGGGCCCTTGCGGATGCCCTGGGAGAACACCCAGGCGGGTGCCGGGGCGCCGTCGGTCAGGACGGCGGTCTTCTCGGTCGTCGGCGGCTGCTCGCTCATCGGGTACTCGGTTCCTCTCGTGCGGTGCGGTACTGCGTGTGGTTCACGTGCCTGTGCTTCAGGGGCGCGGGGTTCATGGGCCGCGGTCAGCCGGTGTGGCCGCAGTCCCGGGAGACCGCGCGGGCGGTCTCGACGAGCCGGGGCAGCAGTTCGAGGACCTGCTCGCGGCTCAGGACGACGTCCGGCACGGACAGCGACACCGCGGCGGCGACGCGGCCGCTCGCCTCGCGGATCGGGGCCGCGATGCAGGTCATGAACGTCTCGTGCTCGGCGTCGTCGAGGGCGTGGCCGCGATCGGCGACCCGGTCGAGCTCGGCGAGCAGTTCGTCCGCGCTGCCGATCGTGTTGGGGGTGTAGCGGGTGTACGCGATGCGGTCGGCCACCGCGCGGCGTTCGGCGGGCGGCAGCCCGGCCAGCAGGACCTTCGCGATCGCGGTGGCGTGCAGCGGCATCGGCAGGCCGACCCGCGAGTACATGCGGATGCTGTGCCGCGACTCGTGCTTGTCCAGGTAGACGGCCTCGCCGCCCTCGTAGACGCCCAGGTGCACGGTCTGCCCGGTGGCCTGGTTGAGCCGGGCCAGGTGGGGTGCCGCGTACCCGAGGATCTCGCGCTGCTCGAGTGCGGCATGCGAGAGGGCGAACAGCCGGGCGCCGAGGTGGAAGCGGTGGTTGGCGTCGCGATGCACGAAGGCGTCGTCCTCGAGGGTGCGCAGCAACCGCAGGACGGTGGTCTTGTGCACGCCGAGCTCGGCGGCGAGCTGGTCCAGGGAGCGCGGGCCTTCACCCAGTTCGATGAGGATGCGCAGGGCCCGGCCGACACTCTGGCTCATCCGCGCTGCGCCCCCGTCTCGGTCTCCGGCCTGCTCGCCCGGCGGTCCCGGTCGTGTGCCCCGCCGCTGCCGAATGCTAGAGACCTGAAGCATTCTGCGCAATGCGCGTTGCACATGATGCAACGTGGCTCGAGTCGAGCTCCTGGATGACGTCGGCCGGCCCCGGCCTGCGGGTCGCGAGTGCGGGCCCGGGCGGTGGTCCCGGTGGCGTCGGCGTGGGGCCGGACCGGTCGATCGTGCGCTCCAGTGAAAACGCTCCCCTTGGACCTGCCGCCACTCTCTCTCGTGACGAAGGACTGAATTCGGGCTCCGGCCTGCACCAACAGCGCGTCCCAGTCGGCCCGGTCACCACGACCACATTCCCTCGCCCACGCAACAAATGGGGAGGTTTCGAAAAGCACAGCGAACGCTCGCCTGCGGCCCACCACACTGGTACGTGTGCCGGTTGGCACCGCTGTAGGGCAGCAGGCAAAGGGGGCGGCGTGTCAGACATCGTCGAGGTTGAGACACCCGATGGGGCCACCATTTGGGTTCGCATAGCAGGAGCAGACAGCGGTCCGCGTGACACCGCGTTCGGACGTTCCCGGTATCGGCTGACGGATCTCCCGCAGACTCTGCGTTCCGTGGTCGGCAGTGTGCGCACCGGCCTGGAAGCTGTGGCGCCGGACGAGGTCGTCTTGGAGTTCTCCATCGAACTCACGGTGAAGACAGGCGTGTTGGTCACCGCACTCGCGGCGGGCAGCGAGGGGGCGGCGGCACTGAAGATCACGGCCACCTGGAACAAGAGTCGGATCGAGGGGGGCGACCCTCGATTCCCCCAGTTCCCCGGCGCGCCAGCCGAGTTGCCGGCCCAGCAGGCGGGGCAGCCGACACTGACACGACCGACGGACGACGAACGACTGTCGCCTTCCTCATGACATGGCGGGGGCTGGTGTCCGCAGGAAGCTGGACGCGCAGGGCTTGAGGTGGTGGGCGAGATCGTGCCGCATGTCGGCTTTGATCTGTGTCGGATTCGTCCCGTGGTACGAGGTGCGCGCCTGCCTGTGGCCGTTGTCCTTGTCGGCGGCCCGATATCTGTGGGCACCGTCCTAACGAGGTGTCAGCGCTCCATCGCAGTGGCTACGGGGGTACCGGGCCGTCGCATCTTCCGACGGGGACTCCAATCGGTCCTGCGCGGTTGCGTGGCGCGTGCTGGTGGTTTTCGTTACATCGGCGGCCGCAGGACGCACTGGTGAGCGCCGCCCATGAGCAGCGGTCACGTCGCGTGGACCTGGCCCGTCTCGCAGGGGGCCAAGTTGTCCAGGTCTGGTCGAACACCGAATTCCGCGGAACGGGGTTCCTGGTTTCGGCTGAGACCGTACTCTCGTGTGCCCACGTCGTCGTCGGGTCCGTGCCGTTCCATGTTCGGACGGTCGACGGCCGCATGATTCCTGTCGAGGTGGCCAGGGCCTTTCCCGCTCGCCATGACGGGGGCCTGTTGTATCCGTTCCCCGATCTGGCTGCTCTCAGGCTGACTGAGCCGTTGGATGGGCTGGGCGTGTGGCTCGACGACGCCGATCCTGCGCCGGGAGACGAGGTCGTGGTGCACGGTTTCAGCGCTACGACGCCGGACACCGGTATCCATCCGGACACGTTGCGGCTGTCGGTGGTGGGGGTCAGCGGCAGATTCCTCCGCCTTCAGGGTGATCAAGTTGTCGGAGGGTTCAGCGGCGGCCCGGTTCTGAACATCGGCACCGGGCGGATCTGCGGTGTCCTAAAGGCGTCGCGGGAGGAGAGCGGCTCGCTGGGCGGCTGGTTGGTCCCCCTTGAAGCTGTCCGCGACTGTCTGCCGCGGGTGGTCGAACGCAATGCGGACGCACATGTGCCGGGTACTCCCTGGCGCAACGTCGCTTCGGGGGTACATGCGAGGCAAGTTCGTTTGTTCGGTCGCGGACGGTCTGCCGGAGCGGACGGGTTGACACCTGCGCAGTACCTTTCTCGGCACGTCCTGACGTTCTTTCCACGTCCCGAACTGGAACAGTTGGAGCAATGGTGTAATAGCGAGTCCGACTGGCTGCTGCGGCTGCTGCACGCTCCTGGCGGTTCCGGTAAGACCCGCCTTGCCACCGAACTGTGCACGCGAATGCGGCGGTCCGGCTGGTTGGCCGGGTTTTGGAACGAAGACAAGGAAAACGACAGGCTGGAGGAACTCAACTCCGCTCTTACAGCACGCATTCCGGCTCTTGTGGTCGTGGACTACGCCCAGGCCCGGATGGACGATGTCGTCGCACTGACCCAGTCCGTCGCGCAGTGCGGCCCTGTCCGGCCGCGCCTGCGTGTTCTTCTACTGGGACGTTCCGACCGTCCCCTGTGGCACGCACTGACCACTCGCCTGGGGGATTTGCTACCCCCCGGCTCGGCTGTCGAGTCACTGCCGCGCGTTATCGACACGCAAGGCACCGGGGGCGAATTCTCCGTGACAGCAGCGTTTACTCAGTTCGCGAAAATGCGGGGCCGTCCCGGGATGATCCCTCCCGGGGCGCTGCTGTCGCACGCGGCGCATCAGGACTCGCTGCTTGGTATCCTCGCCCTTGCTCTGGATGCGGTCCTGACCGAGGAACGCGGCGGCTTCTGGCAGCCCAGCGACGACCCTTTGGAAGCTGTCTGCGCACACGAACTCCGTGTTTGCCAGGAGAAGCTGACGGCGCATATGCCCGGCGACACGGAGTTCACTGGTCCAAGCGGAACAGAGCGCTCGGCCGGCCTGCTCCTGATCGCGACACTCGCGCCGGGAATAAGCCCCAGGAAACTCGCAGCCCTGCTTGGGCGCGTCCATGCCGGAGCGTTCGGTGGGACCCGAACACCGAATCTCCACGGGTTCGTGGCGTGTCTGCAAGAGCTGCACCCGGCCCTTGGGGGCGGGATCGCGCCGTTGGAGCCTGATCGGCTGGCGGAGGCACTGACCCGGCGGGTCTTCGCCTCGCCTGAGGCTTCGGGCGATGCCGACGGCTACCTATCCGCGGTCCTCGGGGCGCGCCCGGGCCAGGACGACGCCGGGCGAGTCGCCGCTGCGGTCGAGACGGTGGAGGCGCTCGCCCGGGCTCGAGGGTGCACGGTAGTTGGGCGTATCGACCATCACGACAGCTATCCGGTTCTCGACTCGGCCCTCGAGACGGCGATCGCGTCCTCCCCGGCCGTGCTGCTGCCCGCCTTGGTGACGAGCATCGGTGTGCTGCCGAATGCGGAGCCCCTCGCCCGGCTGATGGTGCCGGTGCTGGAATGTTGCGCGGAGTCGCTGCTCGAGGCATTGGAACCCTTGCTGCCCGATTACCCGTCGAGCATGTCCGCAGTGTCGGAGATCGTGCTTCGGCGGCTGCTCGCCGCGTCGGGGTCTCTCCTCGACGAGCCCGCCCAGTTCCGCAGGCTTCGACGCCTCTCGGCATATGGCCTCAGAGTCCTGGACCTAGGAGACGTGGAAACGGCGGTCGACGCCGCCCGCACTGCGGCGGCATTGGCCGGGAGCCTGGTCGAACGCTCGGACAGCTACGCAGCGGACTATGCAGCGGCGCTGAGCAGATTGAGTTTTCTGCTGGAACGGTCGGGCAGCGAGGCGGAGGCGTTGCGCTACAGCCACCAGGCGATCGACCTGTACGACGGTCTCTTGGAGGAGCCGGACGGGCGCCGTCACACCCTGGTTGCCGCGGCGGCGCTGAGCCGACTCGCCGAGCTGAGGATTTTGAACGGACAGGTCCACTCGGCGACAGCCGACGCGGCTCGCAGCGTGATGCTGTGCCGGACGGCGCCACCCAGCGTGCGGCAGGAAGACACTCTCCTGGCGTGTCTGGAGATGCTCGCGGTGTGCCAGCAACGCACGGGCGCGTTGGCCGACGCGGTCGCCAGCGACGAAGAAGCGATCGCCCGGCTCCGCGAGCTGGCACTTCACCAACCGGGCCGTTATCTCGACCGCCTGCCGGACGGCCTGTATCGGCAGGCTTCTGGACTCTTGATGGCGAACCGGCTCCGCGACGGATACATTGCGCTGCGTGAGGCGGCCGTCCTCGCAGCGTCACTTGCCGGCTGGGACGACACACGCCCTGGAAAACGACGGATGTGGATGAATGCGCTCATCAAACTGTCCGGCGAGATAGCTGAGTTCGTCGGCGAACAGGCCGATTGGCGGGAGCGGTTGGCGGCCGCACCTTGAACATGTGGTGCCGTTCACGTTCACGCGGTCCTGCGGAACGACGAATGCACGGGAGGAAGCATGAGGACGGTCGATGATTCGAACCAGGAGCCACCCCCGATTGCCCGGACTCGTGCCGTCGAGGTGTTCGGCAACCGCTTCGGACGCCTCTTCAACGATGAGACAGTGTCGCCAAGCGGCTCCCCGGGCAACTACCTGCGTTGGCAGTGGTCGACTTCGGGCGTGGTCGTGGTCCCGAGTGGACCCGCCGGGGTAGCGCTGGTGCCGATGTACCGATATGCACTGGGAACGGCGTCGCTGGAGTTCCCTCGCGGCGCACGCGATCCCGGCGAGCAGGCGCATGAGACGGCCGTACGCGAACTACGCGAGGAGGCCGGGCTCGTGGCGACGTCGGTGCACGAAGTCGGGATGCTGCATCCGGAAACCGGGCTTATCGAGACCCCCGTCCACGTGTACCGCGCGATCGTGGACCCGTCGCAGTCGGTCGCGGCGCAACCGGAGACGATGGAGTCGGTGTGCAACCCGATCTGGGTTCCCTGGGGCGACCTGGGCTCCTGGCTGCGAGCGGGCCGTATCACGTGCGGAGTGACCCTGGCCGCCCTCACGCTGGCCGTCGCTGCGAGGCACATCGATACTGCCTACCCGACAGACCAGCCGCCGGAATCCGAATCGGGTCTCATGCAGCCGTGACCAAGCGGTCGCGCGTGTCCACCGCCTTCGTCTCGGTCGGCGAACCGTCGGCCTCATCCGGTACCGGAGCTCCCGCTACCCGATAGGCCAGCGCGGCCCGGGCGGAGGTCTTCTCCCAGTTGGCCTCCAGAGCTGCCGCCAGCCGCCCGCTCCCGAGGTCCTCTTCAAGGCGCAGCCGCATGAGTCGGCGGCGGCCCTGCAACCGGTCCCACGGAGTCCCACCGACGCCGCGGAAGACGGCGTCGAACACCTCACTCATCAGGGCCGCAAATTCTTCGGCGGCCGAGCGCAGGACGTCCACATCGGACGGCAGGCCACATCGGATTTTGCGGAACTCCCCGACCAGGGCGTCCCGCGCAGGCTCCTCAGCCAACCCGAAGAACGCCTCCGCCGGCAACTTGGCCAGCAGGTGATTGTCCAGCAGAACCCCTGGAAGGCCGTTCACCTCGAGGACCGTACGGACTCTCGCGGCCGGCATGATGTCCGAGTGTTGCCGAGCCTTGGCGACGCCTGCCTCGAGTGCCTTGGGCAGCGCCCGCTGATACGACGCACTGGTCTGCAACTCGATCTGCCGCAGCGCCGCGGACAGGTCAAAGGACGCCGTGTGGGACGTCGCGTAAGTCGACATCCAGTCGCGCAACGCCTTGTACAGCAAGACCGGCTGCTCTTCCGCCCACTGCGACGCCGCTTCGTACACCGCCAAGCGGGCCGGGTTCGGCGTCTCCGACCGGACTGCTTCGAGCCGCTCCAGGACACCCGCTTTGAACGCGCCCTCGACCTCGGCACGGTCCCAGAAGACCGCGTGTGTGTCCGTCATGGTCTCAAGCAACTCCGCGTACGACGCGTCCGGCACATTCTCGACCCCCCGTGCCGCGTGCTCATCCCGAATCAGGCGGAGCGTCTGCCCGGCCCGGCGTGCAATCCGCAGGTTCCCATGCTGCAGGAGCCGCGCGATGTCCCGGGGAACAGAGACCTCTCCTGCGGGCAGCGCTTCCTCCAAAGAGACCAACCGCCGGAAGTAGGGGTTGTTCAGGCTCTGCGAATCCCCGATGATCAGGCTGCCGGAAAACAGCGCATGCAGGATCAGACACGATCGCAGGTCCGCCGAACTCTTAGCTGCACCACGCGCGTGCGGCTCAGCGTCCGCCAGATAGACAACCTCAAGGGCGCCGGACTCCGTGGTTTTCTCGATCATCGCATGCCCCCCAGCATTCGACGTGATGAATAGATCCTAACCCTCCGGGACTCCCCGAAAGCATGAATTGCCTTTTCAATGAGAGAACTTGGCGCCGTGCCGGGTAACGCGGGGCAGACCCCCGCTCTGGCTCCGCAGCTCGGGCTTACCGCGGTCCCGTATACACCCGGCGTCCTGTGTCAGCCGAAGACAGGGATGCCCAAGAGCTGGGCCAGCAGCAGGATCAGGCCGACTGCAATCATCAGAACGAACACCGTCTCGGCGCAGCCGACAGCGAACCCGAGGGTGTTGCCGATGAATCGTGCAATGGGCCTGCCCACCACCAACGCAAGGATCACGACGACAACGAGTGAGGCGTTCATGAGGCGCTGACAGAGGATCGTGGCAGTCCAGCCGGTGTACGTCCGTGGTGGCCATTTCGACCTGCGTTGTCCAGCGGACTGGAGCGCTTACCGCCCATGATTGCCTCCTTGTTGCACGGGGCTCACTTGACAAGGTAGCTATCCCGTCACGGCGCGAGTAGGGCGCGCAGGGAGCGCCTTCGCGATCGCACGGAGCCGATTGCCAGTCCTATGGTCGGGGGATGGGAACGAGGATCTGGCGGGGTCGGTCGGGAACGGGTGGCGGTGCCGACTGGCGAATGCCGCGGATACGCCAAGGTCCGACGCAGTCGCCCACGCGGCTTCCCCGCCGGCCGCTGCCCCGATCACTTTCGGACTGTTCTCCATTCGCGCAGCCGCTTCAGGAAGCGCCGGTCAGCCACCCGGTACTCGGCGATGAGCGCGCCTGCGCGAACCGTGGTCCAATGCCTCGCCGGGGTCGACTGGTTCGCCGCGCTCCGCGGGGTAACGCGCCGCCAGGTCCAACGACACGTCGACTGTCCGGCTGCGGTTGTCCAGGCGGGCGCATAGCGTGGGCGAGGATTGGTCTAGTTCGCGTGGTGACGGAGGAACCGATGGCGACGACCCCCGACGACGTTCGCCGCGAGGCGCTTGCGCTGCCGGAGACGGCGGAGAAACTCGCGTGGGGGGCGCCGACGTTCCGGGTGCGGGACAAGATCTTCGCGGCGCTGGCCGAGGACGACGCCTCGGTGGCGTTCCGCTGCCCGAAGGAGGACCGGGCCGAGCTGATCGCGGCCGAGCCGGAGAAGTTCTTCATGCGGCATGGGCACGACGACAACTACAACTGGATCCGGGCCCACTTGGCCGCGGTCGAGGACGCCGACGAGCTGCGCGCGATGCTCACGGACTCGTGGCGGATGACGGCGCCGAAGCGGGTCGTCAAGGCGTTCGACGAGGCGGCGGCCGAGGGCTGAGCCGGGCACCTCCCCTACGACTCCCCTACGACCGGGGCGGCCGGCAGGGCTCGGGTCAGGCCGGTAGGGCGAAGACGCGGGCGGCGTTGTCGTGACATACCGCGCGGAGCCAGTCCGCGCCCAGGCCGAGGCGTTCGAGCGCGGTCAGCGCGTCGAGGTACGGGTACGGGATGTTCGGGAAGTCGCTGCCGAGCAGAACCCGGTCGCCCAGGTCCGCGAGGCGGGGCAGTTCGGCGCGGGGGAACGGCGATGCGGCCTCGGTGAAGTCGGTGAAGGCCATCGTGGTGTCCAGCAGCACGCCGGGGTACTGCTCGGCGAGGTCGAGGAATTCGGCGTACTCGGGCAGGCCCATGTGCGCCACGATCAGCTTGAGCCGCGGGTGCCGGGCGAGGAGGCGGGCGATGGGCTCGGGGCCGGTGTGCTTGCCGGGCACCGGGCCGGAGCCGCAGTGCGTCACGACGGGGACGCCGGCGTCGGCGAGCAGCCCCCACACCGGGTCGAGCAGGTCGTCGTTGGGGTCGTACGCGCCGACCTGCAGGTGCGCCTTGAACACGCGGGCGCCGTCCTCGACGGCCTGGGCGGTGTAGGCGGCCGCGGCGGGTTCCGGGAAGAACGTCGCGGTGTGCAGGCAGTCGGGCGTGCGGGCCGCGAAGTCCGCCGCCCAGGCGTTGAGCCAGGCGGCCATCTCGGGCTTGTGCGGATAGAGCATGGCGGTGAAGCGGCGTACCCCGAACGCCCGGAGCACCTCGACCCGGTGGTCTTCCTCGGTGCGGTACGCGATCGGCCAGGCGCGGCCGGTGAGCGGGCCCGCGGCGTCGAAGTACGCCCAGACCTTGTCGAGGACCTGGCGCGGCATGAAGTGCGTATGCACGTCGATCAGTCCGGGCAGACCGAGGGCCTGCCAGAAGCCGGCCACCCGGGCGTCGCTGGGCTCGGTCGCGATCATCCGGACATCGTGGCACACCGTGCGCGGCGGCTACGCCGCGCTGCACGACATACTCGACCGGAGCCGCTGCTTCGAGTCCGCGAAGCGTGCGCACATCGATGCGGTGGTCCGACCGACGTGCACACGTCCGGCGGACCGGACGGCCGGTGCTTCACCGATGCGGTGTCTTGGCCGGGACTTCACGGGCCCGGCGTACCGCTCAGCACTTCAGCGTGGTGCGGGTCGCGCTCACGGTGCTGCTCAGCGCCTCCAGCGGCTTCTTCAGCGCGTCCACGGTCTGGTTGACGGTCGAGTCGCCGGAGAGCGAGTCGAAGACCGACTTCACCGCGTCGCCGGCGGTCTTGACCGCGGAGCTGAGGGCGGAGCTGACGTCGCCGGTGTTGCCGGCGAGGTTCGACAGGTCGGTGGCAATTGTGTCGACCGCGGCCTTGACCTCGTCCTTGCTGGTGTCGGCCGGGTCCGCGGTCTTCAGCTTGTCGACGTCGGTCTTGAGCTTGTCGAGGTCGGCGCACGCGGCGTTGGCCGCGGCGCTGGCCGACTTGGAGGCCGCGACCTCGGGGGATTCCTTGTCGTCCGAACACCCGGACGCCACCGCGAGTGCGGTGGCGCAGGCGAGAACCGCCACGATCCGACGCTGCTTGCCCATGCCGAACTGCCCTGCTTTCCCGCGGATTGCGAGGATGGCGACATTTTCGTCCAACCTCACACGCCACAGGAGTCTCGGCAACCGGGGCGGGCCGACCGGGTGCCCGCCGCACTGCCCGCCGCACTCCTCCCGGGACCGTGCGGCAGTCGTGCGCAGACCGCTCGGCGGTCGCGCGGCCACCGTTCCGGCTACCCGGCGCGGCCGGCGCCGGAGCGCTCGGTGAGGGGCCGGGCCGCCGGGCCGGGCGTGGCGACCGCGTCCCGGCTGGTCAACGCGCCGTGGCCGGCCGCGCATTCGGCGACGAGGCGGACCGGCGCGCCGCAGTCGCGGTGCCGGACCTCCATCATCAGGCCGCGCGGGTCGCCCGCGTGCGTCTCGCCGAAGTGCTTGAGGGCGAGCAGCACCGGCCACAGGTCCCAGCCCTTGGGGGTGAGCAGGTATTCGAGCCGGGCGCGGCTGCCCGCGTCCCGGTAGGGGCGGGTCTCCAGGACGCCGTGCCCGACGAGTTTGCGGAGCCGGTCGGCGAGGACCGCGTCGGACAGGCCGACGTGCCGGCGGAAGTCGTCGAAGCGGCGCACCCCGTTGGCGGCGTCGCGCACGATGAGCAGCGACCACTTCTCGCCGACCAGATCGAGGGTGTGCGCGATCGGGCAGTTCTCGGGGTCGGTGTCCAACCACTGCAGGGCCATGGGGGTAGTCTAGTCCCCTGGCTCTGTTTTTCAGAGTCATCCGGCGCCGGCAGCACGAGCGGGAGGCACGCACATGGGACGGACGCGGACGATCGAGTGGGAAGACCCGGCGGCCACCGCCGCGACGGCGGCATCGATGGCGGGCCTGGACTTCCTGCGCGCGATGATCGCCGGCACGTACCCGCCCCCGCCGATCGCCGAGACGCTCGGCTTCACCCTCGACGAAGTGGAGCACGGGTACGCGGTGTTCTCGCTGGTGCCGGGCGAGGAGCACTACAACCCGATCGGCAGCGTGCACGGCGGCGTCTACGCCACGCTGCTCGACTCCGCCGCGGGCTGCGCGGTGCACACGACGCTCGCGCACGGCGTGGGATACACCTCGCTGGACCTGAACACGAAGTTCCTGCGCCCGGTCACGATGGACTCGGGGCGGATCCGCGCGGTGGGCAAGGTGCTCAGCGCGGGGCGGCGCACCGCCCTGGCGGAGGCGCAACTGCTGGACGAGCGCGGGAAGTTGCTGGCGCACGCGACGAGCAGCTGCCTGATCTTCCCGCTGCCGGGGGCGTGAGCCCGGGCCGCGCCGGCCGCCGGGGCGTGGGCCGGCGCCCGGTCAGTCGATGCAGAACTCGTGGCCCTCGATGTCCTGCATGGCGATGCAGGAGTCGTGGCCGTCGTAGAGCAGCTGCACGCGGACCGCGCCGAGCGGGACCAGGCGCGCGCACTCGGCTTCGAGCGCGGCCAGGCGCTCCTCCCCCACGAGCCCGGTGCCGACCCGCACGTCGAGGTGCACGCGGTTCTTGACGACCTTGCCTTCGGGGACGCGCTGGAAGAACAGGCGCGGGCCGACGCCGGTGGGGTCGGTGCAGGCGCTCCACGAGTCGCGCTCCTCGGGCGGCCGGGACTCCTCGTACGTCTCCCAGGTCGCGAACCCGGACGGCGGCGGAGCCAATTCGTAGCCGAGGACCTCGCACCAGAAGGCGGACAGGCGCCGGGGCGCGGCGCAGTCGAAGGTGACCTGGAACTGCTTGACCGATGCCATCGGCGCACCGTACCAGGCACCTCGGCGCGTGCCCAGGACCAAGATCCGTTCGCGCGGACGGACTCGCGCGGCACCCGCACGGCACCCCGCGACACCGCCCGGCGCCGTTCGGGATCGGACCGCGCCGGTGCCCGCGCGGCCGCCCCTGCCGGACTAGAGTCGCTCGGCGTGACTACCGAAGACGACCGCGTCGGCCCGCCCCTGACCGGCGGCGAGCGCGAGATGCTGCGCGCATTCCTCGACTACCACCGCGCCACGCTCGCCATGAAGTGCGCGGGCCTGGACACCGAGGAGATGCGGAAGCGCTCGATGCCGCCGTCCACGCTGACGCTGCTCGGGCTGGTCCGGCACATGGCCGAGGTCGAACGCAACTGGTTCCGCCGCGTGATCGCCGGCGAGGACGTCCCGATGCTGTGGTCCGACAAGGGCGACTTCCAGGACGCCTACGACCCGGAAGGCTCCACCCGCGACGAGGCGTTCGCCGCCTGGGAGCACGAGGTCGCGCAGTCCCGCCGCATCGAGCAGGCCGCCGAGTCCCTCGACGTGACCGCGTACGTGCCCAAGTGGGAGAGCGACGTCTCGCTGCGCCTGGTGATGCTCCACATGATCCTCGAGTACGCCCGCCACAACGGCCACGCCGACTTCCTGCGCGAGGGCATCGACGGCATCGTGGGCGCGTGAAGCCGTCGCCCGGGGCTGTCGGCGACAGGCCCCGGGCGGCCGGCTGCACGGCGGGTGGCGCCGGTCAGTGGACGGTCAGGCCGCCGTCCGCGCTGATGACCTGGCCGGTGATGTAGCTGCCCGCGTCGGAGGCCAGCAGCAGGGCCGGGCCGACCATTTCCTCGGGGGTGGCCATGCGGGCCATCGGGGACGACTTCTCCATGGACGCGACGACCTCGGGCGTGTTGTTGCGGACCATGTCGGTGTCGACGGTGCCCGGGGCCAGCGCGTTGACGCGGATGTTCTCCTTGGCCAGCGCACCCGCGGCGGACCGGGTGAAGGCCAGCAGGCCGGACTTCGCCGAGGCGTACAGCGACGTCGGCTCCGAGCGCAGGAAGACCCCGGCGCTGATCACGTTGATGACGGACGCGCCGACCGTGCTGCGGCGCAGGTGCGGCAGGGCGTACTGGGTCAGGAAGACCGGGCCGCGCAGGTTGACCTGGAAGGACTTGTCCCACGCCTCGGGCGTGTAGTGCCCGATGGGCAGCGTCAGCGGGTTGGCCGCGTTGTTGACCACGATGTCGATGCCGCCGAAGTGCTCCGCGGTGCGGTCCACCAGGGTCTGCAGCTGGTCGAGTTCGCCCATGTGGGTGGGCACCGCGAGGGCCTGGCCGCCGGCCGCCTCGATGTCCTTGACCGCCGCTTCGCACGAGTCGGCCTTGCGGCTGGCGACGACCACCTTGGCGCCGCGGGCCGCGAAGCCCTTGGCGATGGCCAGGCCGATGCCGCGGCTGCCGCCGGTCACGATCGCCACGCGCCCGGTCAGGTCGAACGGGTCGCGTGCGGTGGTCGGGTTCTCGGACATCGGGCCTCCGTGCCTGCGTCGCTGGGTACAGCTAGAGAAAACCGGTTTTACTAGAGAAGGTCAAGTTCTTGGTACCAGTCGGGAGCGCGCACCGGAAGCCCCTGCGGCAGGCGGAGAGCAGGGCGGCGGCTGGCCGCATGACAGGGCGCACGGCGGAAGCCGAATAATTCATGAGACATAACTGTCTCACTTGAGGTATCTTCGGATCATGTCCACCGACCGCGAACACGTCCTCCGCGAAGCCGCCCGCCACCTCAACCGGCGTCCCGCGGCCTCGATGGACGAGATCGCCCGCGCCGCCGGCATCAGCCGGGCCACCCTGCACCGCATGTACCCGGGGCGGGACGCACTGGCCCTGGCGCTGGGCAGCCGCGCGCTGGAGCAGGTCTCCGCGGCCGTCGACGCGGCCCGGCTCGACGAAGGCGATGCGGCCGCCGCGCTGCGCCGCATGGTCGACGAGCTGATGCCGATCGCCGAGTTCCTCGGGTTCCTCTACGGCGAGAACGCGCTGGTGGACAACCCCGAGATCGATGCGGCCTGGGAAGCCGTCGACAGCCGGGTGACCGCGGTCGTCCGGCGCGGCCAGCAGGACGGCTCGCTGCGCATCGACCTGCCCGCCCAGTGGATCTCCGAGGCGGCGTTCTCGCTGGCCGTGGGCGCCGGCTGGTCGGTCCGCGACGGGCGGCTCGCCCGCCGCGACGCACCGCGGGTGGTGGCCGAACTGCTGATCGGCGGCGTCCGACGAGGACCGGACCCGGCCGTGAGCTAGCGCCACTGCCCGGGCGCATCGGGACGACACCGCGACGGGACGACACCGCAACGCGAACGGCCGCACCAGGGCTCCGCCTCCGATGCCGCTTCCGTGCCGCGGCGACCGTTCGGTCCCGACCGACTCCTTTGCCGTACCCGAGATCTTTTGCCGTACCCGAGATTTGAGCCGCTCTGCGGCACCCGCGGTACCTGCCGCACCCGACTTCTGCGACTCCTCGGACTCGCCGACTCACCGCTACTGCACCGACTTGGATCTGCTGTGAACAGCTCGCCTGCCACCACCGCCAACCCGGGTTCCCATATCAAGGGCCCCGGCCCCGCCTCAGCCCCCGCGGCCGCCTCCGGTGCGCCGCACCCCGGCCGGTGGGTCGCCCTCACCGTGCTGACGCTGGCCGTCCTGCTGGTCGCGATCGACGCGACCGTGCTGGGACTGGCCGTCCCGTTCCTCAGCGCCGACCTGCAGCCCTCGGGTGCGCAGCTGCTGTGGATCGGCGACGCCTATTCGTTCGTCATCGCCGGCCTGCTGGTGTCGATGGGCACCCTGGGCGACCGGCTCGGCCGCAAGAAGCTGCTGCTGTGGGGCTCGGCCGCGTTCGGTGCACTGTCGCTGGCCGCCGCCTATGCGCCGAGTGCCGAGGCGCTGATCGCCGCGCGTGCCGCGATGGGTGTGGCCGGTGCGACGCTGATGCCGTCCACGCTGGCGCTGATCCGCAACCTGTTCCCGGACCCGCGCGAGCGCAGCTTCGCGATCGGCATCTGGGGTGCCATGTCGATGGCCGGTGCCGCGGTCGGCCCGGTGGTCGGCGGACTGCTCCTGGAGCACTTCTGGTGGGGCTCGGTCTTCCTCATCAACCTCCCGGTGATGCTGCTGCTGATCGTCATCGGCATCAAGGTGCTGCCCGAGTCGAAGAACCCGAACCCCGGCCCGTGGGACGTGCCGAGCGCGCTGCTCTCGCTGGTCGGCATGATCGCCGTCGTGTACGCGGTCAAGGAGGCCGCCGCGTACGGCCTGCGCTGGGACGTCGTGGCGACCGGCACGGCCGGCGTGGCCGCGCTCGTGTGGTTCACGCGCCGCCAGTTCGCGCTGCGCGTCCCGCTGCTGGACATGCGCCTGTTCGCGAACCGGAACTTCTCCGGTGCGGTACTGGCCGACCTGCTGACCGTCTTCGGGCTGTCCGGCGTGGTGTTCTTCCTGTCCCAGTACTTCCAGCTGGTGCAGGGCCGTTCGCCGCTGGAGGCCGGTCTCGCCGAGCTGCCCGCGACGGTCGGCGCGGTCTTCACCGGTCTGGCCGCCGGCCTGGTCGCGCGCCGCGTGTCGCCGCGGTTCGCGGTGGCACTCGGCCTGGCCGCGGTCGGTCTGGCGCTCGGCGCGCTGGTCACCCTGGACTCCGGTACCCCGTACCCGGTCATCGGTGCCGCGCTGCTGTTCGTCGGCCTGGGCGCCGGCCTGTCGTTCACGGTGACCGCCGACCTGATCATGTCGAGCGCACCGAAGGAGAACGCCGGCGCCGCCTCGGCGATCTCGGAGACCGCGTACGAACTGGGCGCCGCGCTGGGCATCGCCCTGCTCGGCTCGGTGATCACCGGCGTGTACCGGGGCCACCTCGCCATACCCGAGGGCGTCGACGGCGCCGCGGCGCACGCCGCGAACGACTCGTTCGCGGGTGCGGTCGACGCGGCCGGGCACCTGCCCGAGCCGATGGGCGCGGCGCTGGCCGGCTCGGCGCAGGACGCGTTCCTGGACGGCCTGCAGCTCGCCGCCGGCGCCGGTGCCGCGGTGCTGCTGGCCGCGGCCGCCGCGGCCTGGTTCATGCTCCGCGGCTCGCGGCTCGCCGGCGACGCCGGGGACGGGGACGGGGACGCCGCGGACGAGTTCGGCCACCACTGACCGGAGAAGCGGCGGCCGTCAGCGCAGCAGTGCGCGGACGGCCGCCGCTTCGCGTTCCACCTGCTCGTCCGGCAGGTCCGGGACGGCCTGCCCGAGCGGGAACGGCCGCCCCGGCGCCGGGTCCTCGCGATAGCGCGGCACCAGGTGGGTGTGCAGGTGCGGGAGCGAGTTGCCGAGCGTCTCGTAGTTCATCTTGAGCGGCCGGTAGTACGCGATGAGCCCGCGCGCCACGGCGAGCACATCCGCCCAGTAGGCCGCGGCCTCGTCGTCGGTCAGCTCGGTCGGCTCGGTCACATGGCGGCCCCGCCAGACCACCAGGCTGTACCCGGGCCGCACGTCGGCGCGCTGCAGGTAGGCGTCGGTGTGCTTGCCGGCCCGGAGCAGGACCCCGTACGGGGTGCGCTCCGGGCGCCCCTGCTCGCACATCGGGCAGCCGATGCCCTGGACCAGCCGGTCCCAGTCGGCAGGCCAGTCGTCCGCCATGGCCGTCCCCCCTCCGGTCGGGGCGGCTCCGCGCCCGTGGCGCGCGGGAGTCCGCCCTCAGGGTGTGCTCCTCCCCCGCCGGGCGGCCCGGGACTCCCCTTCTTCCGGTCCCGGTCCGGGACGACAACTCGTCGGCTTTTTCCGGATAGCCGACCGGTTGTGCGGGCATCGGGAGCGGATGACACACGCCGGACACGCCTCGCCTCCCGACGGGCCCGGACCGCACGAGCCTGAGGCGCACGAGGTGCACGAGCCGCACGGGGACCACCTGGGCCGCGTGCAGCATGCGGACGACGACGGCCGGGCCGACCACGCGGGGCACGCCGGGCACGACGGCCATGCAGGCCACGCGGGCCACGCGGGCCACGCCGACATGTTCCGGCGGCTCTTCTGGCAGTGCCTGATCCTGTCCGTCCCGGTCGTGTGGCTCAGCATGGGCTTCGCCGACCTGCTCGGCTACCGCGTCCCGTCGTTCCCCGGCTCGACCTGGGTGCCGCCGGTCCTCGGCACCGCGGTCTACCTGTACGGCGGGCAGCCGTTCCTGTCCGGCGCGCGCGGCGAGCTCGCCGCGCGGCGGCCCGGCATGATGACGCTGATCGCGATGGCCATCACCGTGGCGTTCGCCGCGTCCTGGGCGGCCAGCCTCGAGATCGCCTCGCACGAGCTGGACTTCTGGTGGGAACTGGCCCTGCTGGTCGACATCATGCTGCTCGGCCACTGGCTGGAGATGCGCGCCCTGGGCGCCGCGTCCGGGGCCCTGGAGGCGCTCGCCGAGCTGCTGCCCGACACCGCGGAGCGCGTCGCGGCGGACGGCTCGGTGGCGGAGGTCCCCATCGCCGACCTCGTGCCCGGCGACACGGTCCTGGTCCGGGCCGGCGCGCGGGTGCCCGCGGACGGGAAGGTCGCCGAGGGTTCCGCCGAGTTCGACGAGTCGCTGGTCACCGGCGAGTCCAAGCCCGCCCGTCGGAGCGCCGGGGACTCCGTGGTGGCCGGCACCGTGCTGGTCGACAACGCCGTCCGCGTGGTGGTGACGGCGACCGGCGAGGACACCCAGCTCGCCGGGATCCGCCGCATGGTCGCGGATGCCCAGCGGTCCAAGTCCCGCGCCCAGGCGCTCGCCGACCGGGCCGCCGCACTGCTGTTCTACTACGCGGTCGGCGCGGCGCTGATCACGGTCGTGGTCTGGTCGCTCCTCGGCGACGCCGCGGCCGCGGTCGAGCGCACCGTCACGGTCCTGGTCATCGCCTGCCCGCACGCCCTCGGCCTGGCGATCCCGCTGGTCATCGCGATCTCCACAGAGATCTCGGCGCGGCAGGGCATCCTCGTCAAGGACCGCATCGCGCTGGAGCGCATGCGCGACGTGCAAACCGTTCTCTTCGACAAGACCGGCACCCTGACCCGCGGCGCCCCTGCGGTCACCGCGCAGCGCACCGCGGACGGCTGGGCGCCCGGCGAGGCCCTCGCGCTGGCCGCCGCGGCGGAACGCGACAGCGGGCACCCGCTCGCCCAGGCCGTGGTCCGGGCCGCGGCGGCCGCCCCCGCCGGCCCGGCGGACCTCCCCGCGGCCCGGGACTTCCGTACCGAGGACGGCATCGGCATCCGCGCCGACGTGGCCGGCCGCGACGTGCGCGTCGGCGGCCCCGGCCTGCTCCGCGATGCGGACCTGAGCCCGGCCGACGACCTGGCCGAGGCGGCCCGCCTGTGGTCGCGGCACGGCGCCACCGTGCTGTACGTGGTGGTGGACGGCGAACTCGCGGGCGCCCTGGCCCTGGAGGACGAGGTCCGGCCCGAGTCGTACGAGGCGGTCGCCGAACTCCACGGCGAGCACGTGCGCGCCGCGATGATCACCGGCGACGCCCGGCCGGTCGCCGAATGGGTGGCCGGGCAACTGGGCGTCGAAGAGGTCTACGCCGAGGTCCTGCCGCGCGACAAGGACGCCAAGGTCGCCGCGCTGCAGCGGCGCGGCCGCCGGGTCGCGATGGTCGGCGACGGCGTCAACGACGCCCCCGCACTGGCCCGTGCCGACGTGGGCATCGCCATCGGCGCGGGCACCGACGTCGCGGTGCAGTCCGCGGGCATCGTGCTGGCCTCCGACGACCCGCGGGCCGTGGTCGGCATCCGCAAGCTGTCCCAGGCCGTGTACCGCAAGATGCTGCAGAACCTGCTGTGGGCCGCGGGCTACAACCTGGTCACCGTGCCCATCGCCGCGGGCGCGCTGGCCTGGGCCGGCATCGACATGCCGATGGAGCTGGCGGCGATCCTGATGAGCCTGTCGACCGTCGTGGTCGCCCTCAACGCCCAGTTGCTGCGCCGCCTGGACCTCCGCCCGGGTGCGTGAGCCGGCGGCGTAGCGGCCCGCGGTGGAATCAATGTCGCGAAGCAATTGCCGGCGGCCATCGCGAAACTGTCGCAATCGCGGTCGTTTCGATCTTGAGGACCGGCGGAGGCATGGCTAACTTGACCACTACCTCGCCATAGTCGGCACCCGCAGCGCTTCGGGTGACCGTATGCCGTCCGCGGGCCGCCGGCGAGGACCTGCTCCTGCCTTCCGATGGGCTCCTTTTCGATGGGCACCACAGGCCGTCGCCGGCCGGGTGGCCGACGACGGCAAGGCCCGAAAAGGGAGCAGCCATGCGTTACATGAAGACCAAGCTCCTGTTTCTGGGTGCGGGTGCACTCGCCATCCCGCTGACGGCCACGGCACCGGCCATCGGCAGCGGCCTGCACTTCTACCAGAACCAGACTCCGGTGATCAGCGTCAACGGGAACACCGTGAACGCGACCGGCCAGGTCGCGGGCGCCGGTACATCCATCGTCGCCGACCTGACCGTGAACTACACCTTCCCGGTCTCGTGCTTCAACCCGGGCAAGTCCGCCGGACCGGTCCCCGGACAGTCGGGCAGCGGCAGCGTGACCACACCGCCGCAGGTCATCCAGGCCGTGCACGGCAACGCGAGCTTCAACATCTCGGCGACGATCACCCCGACCGCGCCGAACAAGGCCTGCCCGAACAAGTCGTGGGTCGCGACCGTCGGTCCGGTGACCGTCACCAGTGCCACCGTCGAGATCAACAGCAGCAACGGAGGATTCCTCACCTACACCAAGACGTTCTGACCGGTGCGCAGTTCCCTGCAGGCACCGACCATGCGCCCCCTTCCCGGCGAAGTCCGGGGCCGGGGGCGCGCGTCTGCGGCCCGGCGACCTGACCCCAGCAGCGTCCTGGCCCGGCAGCGTCAGGACGCGGGCGGCGTCAGGATGCGGGCGGCGCGTCGGCGATGCCGGCGACGTGGGCGACGTTCTCCTGATCGACCGGGTCCTCGCTTGGGGCGCCCGCGAACCAGGCGTCCAGCATCTCCACCAGGAGCGGTTCGGAGGTCAGCCGCAGGCTGAGCGCGAGCACGTTCGCGTCCGCCCACTTGCGGGCGCCGTCGGCCATCACCGCGTCGGTGCACAGCGCGGCGCGCACGCCCGACACCTTGTTCGCCGCGATGGACGCGCCCGCGCCCGTCCAGCAGGCCACCACCGCTTGGTCGGCGCGGCCCTCGGCGACCGCGCGGGCCGCCGCCTCGGAGCACCACGCCCAGTCGGCGCGCTGACCGGGGGCGAGCGCGCCGTACAGCTCGACCTCGTGGCCGCGCCGGGCGAGTTCCGCGCCGATCAGTTCCGCCACGCCCGCGACCTCGTCGGCCGACACCGCGAACCGCATGTCCCGCTCCCCAAGTTCCGCCGGGCGGTTCGGGACCGCCCGTGTCACCCCACGGTGCCACACTTGTCAGCATGGCCACGGCCCCGACTCTCCCGACCGCGTACGCACCGGCGGTGCCCGGTGTGCCGCCGCTCCTGGACGTGGTGCGGCACGAGTCGGCGCCGGGTTCGTGGGAGATGGCCCGGCGGACCGCGCACCCCGCACTGGTCGGGCTGCTGTCCGGCTACTGCGGCTACCGCGAGGACTTCACCGCGCCGGTCCGGCGCCGCGAGGTCGCCGCACCCGGCATCGTGCTGATCATCAGCTTCGGCGACCCGATCCGGCTGGCCTCCCGGCCCGGCGTCGACGCACCCGGCGAGACGGTGTCGTTCGTCGCGGGGCTGCACAACGGGCCCACCCTGACCGAGCACGCGGGCGTGCAGGCCGGGGTGCAGGTCGACCTCACGCCGCTGGGCGCGTACACGCTCCTCGGTCTGCCGATGAGCGAGATCGCGGACCGCATCGTGCCGTTCGAGGCGCTGGCCGGCGCCGCACCGGGGCTGGGCGCCGACCTGCCGCAGCGCCTCGCGTACGCGCCCGGGGGGGCGGCCGGGTGCGCGGTGCTGGACGCTTGGGGGGGGCGGCGGCTCGCGGCCGGGCCCGTGCCGCGACCGGAGGTGGCGCGCTCCTGGGACCTGCTGGCCGCGTCCGCGGGGCGGGTCGGCGTCGCCGAACTCGCTGCGGAGACCGGCTGGAGCCGCCGGCACCTGACCGCGCGGTTCCGCGAACAGGTCGGCCTGCCGCCGAAGTCGGTCGGCAAGCTGATGCGCTTCCGGAAGGCCGTGCGGCTCCTCGGCGCCCCCGGCGGCACGGAGCTGGCGGTGCTCGCCGACGCCTGCGGCTACTACGACCAGGCCCATCTGAACCGGGACTTCCGCGAACTCGCCGGCTGCTCCCCCACCGCCTACCTGGCACACGTACGCCCGGACGGCGGCGGCGTGGCCGGCTGACCGCACGGACCGGGCGGGCCGGACCGGGGCCGGTCCGGCCCGCGGGTACGTACGGGTACCGCGGGTCAGGCGACCGACTGCTTCACGAGCGCGGCGATGCGCTTCTCCACCTCGGGGGTCACCTCGGTCAGCCCGAACGCGGTCGGCCACATGGTGCCGTCGTCCAGCTTCGCGGTGTCGTTGAAGCCGAAGGTGGCGTACCGGGCCTTGAACTTCTCCGCGCTCTGGAAGAAGCACACGACCTTGCCGTCCAGCGCGTACGCGGGCATGCCGTACCAGAGCTTGGGGGCCAGCTCGGGCGCGTGCTCCTTGACGATCGCGTGGATGCGCTCGGCCATCACGCGGTCGGATTCCTGCATCTCGGCGATCTTCGCGACCACGTCGCGCTCCGCCTCGGCGGCCTTGTCGGCCTTGGAGGCGCGGCGGGCGGCCTTCTTGCCCTCCTGTGCGTGCTCCTTCATCGCGGCGCGTTCCTCGGCCGTGAATCCTTCGTACGTGCCTTCGCCGGTGCTCATGCCAGAAGTCCCCTTCGCGGGCGTGGTTCGTCCGGGTGCTGTTTCGAGCGCTTGCTTGAATCCGGACCCTAACCCGGCCTGCCCGGCCGGCGTGGGACCTTCGGCGCAACATCCGCGACCCACCCGGCGGTTGCGGTGTCCGCCCGGATTTCCGCACACGGGGTTCCCATTCGTCCAAGACCCTGTCCAAAAAGCGCGGGAACCTGGGGCCATGAGAACGCGCCGGGACGCTCAGGGGGCTGCGTCGAGCAAGAGGTCGAGCAGGAGGTCGAGCAGGAGTACGCAGGCCGTGCCGCGGCCGCCCGTCCTGCCGCCGTGGCGGCCGGCGTCCCGCTTCTGCGGGTGACCGGCCCCGGCGGCAGTCCGGGCGACGGGGCTCAGTGCTCGTTGGCGGCCAGGTACTTGTCGACCTTCGCGCGCTCGTAGTGGTACACCCGCTCCACCGGGCCGACCGGCACGAACGTGGCCGTCGCGCAGTCCTCGTACAGGTCCACACGTGTGTACCCGACCCCGGTGACGCCCTGGTACGTGCCGGCCGGCGGGAACACGTCCGCGCGGTACGCCACCGCAGGGGCGGACCACACCGGCACCCCGGCCAGCACGCCGCACGTCGCGTGGTGGTTGTGCCCGGTCAGGATGATCTTGACGTCGGTGCCCGCGACCACGCGCCCGAGCTCCTCGGGCGCCTTGAGCGAGAGCCGCTCCAGGAACGCCAGCGGCGTCGGGATCGGCGGGTGGTGCAGGGCCAGCACGGTCCCGGCCGGGGCGGGCTCGGCCAGCACCGCGCGCAGCCACTCCAGCTGGTCACCGGTCAGTGCGCCGCCGTGGCTGCCCGGCGTGGTGCTGTCCAGCACCACCACGCGCACGTCCCCGGCCTGGTGCACGAAGTCGTGCTCGATACCGCTCGGGTCGGTCTCCAGCAGGCCTTCGCGGAACGCCTCGCGGTTGTCGTGGTTGCCCATGCCGTACACCGCCGGGGCGCCGATCCGCGCCGCGGCGGGCTCGACCAGCGCACGCAGCCGGCGGTACGCCCGCACGTCGCCGGTGTCCGCGAGGTCGCCGGTGAACAGCAGCGCCACCGGGTCCATGTCCGCCTCCTCGACGGCCTCCAGCGCGTGGCGCATCTGCGCGAGGGTGTCGAGGGTCCCCATCAGCAGCTCGTTCTCGGGCACGATGTGCACGTCGCTGAACTGCACGAGGGTGTGGCGGGGGATGCGCACGGGCGGTCCTCACTCGGACGGGTCCGGACTGGGCCCCCCGAGTCCAGCCGCAATGTCTGACGAGGTCAAGAGTCGCACTATGCGTCCGCGCGGTCCCCGCCGGAAATTCGCTTGAGCGCCGGGTTACCGTTCCCGAATGGACTACATCGCCCTCGGCTACCAGCACCCCGACGTCCGCAAGCTCTGCGACGAGGTGCAGCAGATCTACGTCGAGCGCTACGGCAGCCCCGACGAGACGCTGGTCGACGAGTCCGACTTCGACCCGCCCACCGGGCTGTTCCTGGTCCGCTACGAGGACGGCCGCGCACTGGCCTGCGGCGGCTGGCGCAAGGCCGACTACCCGGACGAGCCCGGGCTGAGCGCGTCCGACGCCGAGATCAAGCGCATGTACGTCCGCCCCGAGGCCCGCGGCCGCGGCCTGGCCCGCGCGATGCTCGCCGAGCTCGAGTCCCGCGCCGCGGCAGCCGGCCAGACCCGCATGATCCTGGAGACCGGCGACCGGCAGCAGGAAGCCATCGCGCTGTACCGCTCGTGCGGCTACGTCGACCTCCCCAAGTTCGGCTACTACCGGGACAGCCCGGCGAGCATCTGCATGGCCAAGCCGCTGCCCGGCCACTCCCCCGCGTCCCCCGCGTCCGCGGACACGAAGGACTGATACCGGGTCGCGTGGGCCGCCGCGCTCCCGCCCGTCAGGCGAGGCCTTCGCGCGCCCAGCGCGCGCGGCGCGCAAGACCGATCGCGACGGGCCCGTAGTCGGCGCGGCGCGCGGCCGCCCACGCGGCCCGGTAGCAGTCCCCGAGACCGGACTCGGCCAAGTAACCGTGCCCGCCGCAGAGTTCCACGGCGTCCTCGACGACCCGCAGGCACAGCCGGCCGGCCTGTGCCTCCGCAGCCGCGGCCGCCTCCACCGGGTCCCGGGCAAAGGCGCCGACGCCGTCGAGCAGGCGCCGGGCGGCATCGAGGTCGCCGTACATGTCGGCGAGGCGCCGCCGCACGACAGGCAGGCGCGCCAGGGTGGTGCCGTAGGCGGCCCGGGCTTGCACGTATGCGACGGTGTGCGCCAGCGCCTGCGCCGCCGCGCGGACCGCACTCCGGGAGAGCGCAGCCGGGCCGCCGTCCTTCTCCCGGCCGTCGCCGACTTCGCCGTCGATGTCGGTGTCGGTGTCGGTGTCGGTGTCGGTGTCGAGGATCGGCGCGGCCGAGCGGCGCTCGCCCAGCACATACGCCGCGATCGCCTCCCGGTGCAGGTCGTTGGCGCCGACGCTGACCGGCCCGTCCAGGCGCAGCACCGCCTCCGCGGCGAACCGCGCCTCCCACGGGCCCGGCGGGTCCGCCGCGTCCTCCGCGTCCTCTGCGGCGCACGGCTCGGCGCAGGCCACCGCCGCGGCGTCCCGGGCGACGTCCTTGAGGAGTTCGGTGAGCCGGACCTTGGCCAGCAGCGCCGCCACCGGCTCGGGCCGCCCGCCCGGCGCCGCCGCGACCGACGCCAGCGCGGTCGCGCGGCCCGCGTACAGCCGCGCCCACAGCTCGCCGATCCGCTCGCGCACCAGCGGATCCGCCTCGACCAGGGCGGCCCCCGACGCCGCCATCGGGACCCCGCCGTACCGGTCGGTCAGGTCGGCCGCGATGCGGTGCGCCCACCCGAGCTGGAACATCCCGCCGTGCTCGGCGCGCACCGCGCGGGCCGCCTGCCGCCGCCCCGCACCGTCCTCCCCCAGCAGTTCGGCCGCGGCGCCCTCGAACACCACCTCGTCCAGGGCGTACCCGGCGATGGTCGGCACGCCGCGGACCGCGACACCGCGCCGCGGGCCGCGCAGGTTGACCACGAACATCGAGATCCCGGCCGGGGTCCGCGCGACCGTCAGGCACCGGTCGGCCTTCGCGGCCCCGGTGACCAGCGCCTTCGTCCCGGACAGCCGCCACACCCCGTCCTCGTCCCGCCGGGCCCGAGCCGCGAGGCCATTGAACACGTCGTTCCCGGAAGAGAGTTCGGTGTACGCACAGCACCACGTCTCGGTGCCGGCCAGCATCCCGGGCAGCAGTTCGGCGCGCTGCGCCGCGGTGCCGTACGCGATCACCGGGGCGGACGCGAGCACCACGCCGGTGTCGACGAGCGGCGCGTGGTGCCAGGCCGCCTCGTACGCGAACGCCGCCGCCCACGCGGGCGGCCGGCCCGCGCCGCCGGCGTCGGCGGGCAGCGAGACGCCCAGCCAGCCCAGGCGGCCGGCCCGGGCCAGCAGCCGGCGTTCGAACTTCTCGTCCAGCCCGGTGCGGTCCGCCGGATCGCGGTGCCCGGCCGTGCGGTCCGCGGCCATCGCCCGGGTCAGCTCCGCGCACACCTGCTGCCGGAACTCCTCCGCGGCCGCGTCCAGGCCCAGGTCCAGCGGCACATGCGGCGGTGCGGGCGTCGCGGGGATCACCGCGCCCCCGCACGCGGTCCGGCGGGTTCCGGTTCCGGCTCCGGCAGGTCCAGGCCGAGCAGCCGGATCGCGTTGCCGCGGGCGAGCTTGTGCACCGACTCCGGGCTCAAATGCCCGAACTGCTCCTCGGCGGCCTTGCGCGAATGCGGCCACGTGCCGTCCTGGTGCGGATAGTCGGTCTCGAACGCGACGTTGTCCTCGCCGACCCGGTGCAGCAGTTCCACGCCGACCGCGTCCTTGAAGAAGCACGAGAACATCTGCCGGTGGTAGTACGTCGACGGCGGCTCCGGGCACAGCGACTGGCTGCCGGACCAGCCGCGGTGCGTGCTCCACACGTCGTCGATGCGGTCCAGCAGATACGGGATCCACCCGATCTGCGCCTCGGCGAACAGCAGCTGCAGCCGCGGCCGCCGGTGCAGCACCCCGGAGAACATCCAGTCGGCCATCGACGCCACCGAGTTCCCGAAGATGATCGTCGACGCGACCGCATCCGGGCCGTCCGGGGACGCCTGCGGCGTCTTGGTGCCCGACCCGATGTGCATCGACAGGACCGTGCCGGTCTCCTCGCACGCCTCGAACAAAGGCTCCCAGTAGCCGGAGTAGATACTCGGCAGGCCCAGATACGTCGGCAGTTCGCTGAACGCCACCGCCCGCACCCCGCGCGCCGCATTGCGCCGTACCTCGGCCGCCGCCAACTCGGCGTCCCACAAAGGGATCAGGCACAGCGGGATCAACCGCCCGCCCGAAGTGCCGCACCACTCCTCGACCATCCAGTCGTTGTACGCGCGCACGCACAGCAGCGCCAGCTCGCGGTCCTTGCCGCCCAGGAACAACTGCCCGCAGAACCGCGGGTAGTTCGGGAAGCACATCTGCGCCTGCACATGGTTCGCATCCATGTCGGCAAGCCGCTCCGCGGTACGCCAGCACCCCGGCCGCATCTCGTCGTACGTGATGCCGGTCATCGTGATCTCGTCCGCCGGGTACCCGGCCGCGGCGATCAGGCGCTTCACCGAGTAGTAGTGGTCCTCGTAATGCCACCACGCGACATCGGGCCCCTCGGTGCCCGGCGCCTCGCGGTACGTGCCGCCGGTGAGCACCGGCACGCTCCCCGGCAGCAGTTCGATGCGCGGCCCCGCATCCCGGTACCGCGCGGGCAGCCGCGACGACCACACATCCGGCGGCTCCACGACATGCGCGTCCAGATCGACCAGCCACGGGATCATCTCGGTCACTCCTCGCTCAGTCGGCGGTCATTCGTCGGTCCAGTCGGTGCGGTCTTCACGGCGCGGCTGGCGGCCGGTGCGCGGCGGGGACAGCGGGGCGTCCACGAGCAGGAACCGGTGGAAGTCCTCGACCAGGCCCAGGCGGCGGCTGCGCCACTTGAGGAGCGCGGCATCGGTGGACGCAGCGGCCTCCGCGGCACCCCACTGCTCCCACGCCGGGATGCGCCACAGCAGGAACGCCTCGTCGTCGTTGCGCATCGCGGTGGTGAACCCGCCGACCAGCTCCCAGCCGTGCGCGGCGTACGCGGGCGCGGCCTCGTCCCGGGCCCGCTCCAGGTAGTCGGCGGCCGTGCCCGGGGCGACCGTGACCTGCTCGTGCGCCCAGCAGTCCGGGGCCCCGGAGTGCGCGGCGGTCAGCTGCCCGATGGTCGGCGTCCAGGATGCGGGGACGAGGACGCGGTCGGTGCCGCCGCTGCGCAGCGCGGCCGCGGCGGACCACCAGCGGGCCAGCTTGGGGTCCTGGAGGCTCGCATGGCCCAGCTCGTGCCGGAAGGACCGGGCCAGCCCGGCGAAGCCGTCCTCTTCCCACAGGTTGACGACCTGCGGCCAGCCGCGGGTGGTGCCGACCACACCCCACACGCCGTAGCACTGCTGGTTGCGCTCGTCCTGCGCGATGGGGCTCCAGTTCGCGGTCATGTGGTGCATGTACGCGGCGCGGTTGTGGCCGATGATGTCGACGAACTCGTGGATGTAGACCTTGTCGTTGGCTTCGGTCACAGGGCGGGTCTCCGTACGCGGCTCGGGGGCGGACAGGTGCGGGGGCGGCGGTCGGCGACGCGGGCGGGTCAGGCGAGGTACACGTTCTTCCAGGACACGAACTCGCGGAGGCCCTCGGCGCCGCCCTCGCGGCCGTGGCCGCTGCCGCGGCGGCCGCCGAACGGCGCGGACGCCGGCAGCGCGGCGAACCCGTTGACCGACACGTACCCGGCGTCCAAGGCGGCCGCCACGCGGTGCGCGCGGGCCACATCGCGGGTGAACACGTAGCCGGCGAGGCCGTACCCGGTGGCATTGGCCAGGTCCAGGGCGTGCGCCTCGTCCCGGAACGGCCATGCGCACAGCACCGGCCCGAACACCTCGCAGCGGGCGATCTCCGCGTCGTGGTCCGGCTGTTCGACCAGGCACGGGTGCACGAAATGGCCGGCCTCGAGGTCCCCGGTGCCGGCCGCGCCGCCGGTGACGCGCACCGCGCCGGCGTCCTTGGCAGCCGCGTCGATCATGGCGAGGACGCGGGTGCGGGCCGCAGCCGAGATGAGCGGGCCGACCGCGGTCGCCGGGTCCAGCGGGTCCCCGACGGGCAGCGCGGCGACGGTCCGCGCGACCGTGTCCAGGAACGGCGCGTACACGTCCTCGTGCACGTACAGCCGGGTCGGGAACACGCACCCCTGCCCGGCCATCGACATCGGCAGCGCGGCGGCGAACCGCGCCGCCGCCTCGAGGTCGGCGTCCGGAAAGACCAAGTTGGCCGACTTGCCGCCGAGTTCGAGGAGCATCGGAGTGGTGTGCGCGGCCGCCGCCCGGGCCACGGCCTGCCCCGCGGCCGACCCGCCGGTGAAAGTGATCTTGTCGATGCCGGGATGCCCGGCCAGGTACGCCCCCGCCTCCGCATCCCCCGGCAGCACCTGCAGCAGACCGGGCGGCAGCCCCGCCTCCAAGGCCAACTCCCCCAGCAGCAAAGCCGAGAACGGCGCCAGTTCGCTCGGCTTGGCGACCACCGCGCACCCCGCGGCCAGCGCCGGAGCCGCCTTGCGGGCCAGCGCCGACACACCGCCGTTCCACGTGGTCAGCGCCGCCACCACACCGACCGGCTCCGGCAGCGTGTAGTCGAACGCCGCCTCCGGGAAGACCGGGACGACCCGGCCCTCCAGCTTGTCCGCGTACCCCGCGTAGTACGCAAGGTAGTCCGCAGCCCGCGCGGGCAGCGCCTGCGCCGTCGCCGCCGGGACGGCCGCCTCCAGCGTCAGCAGCGCGGCGAACCGCCCCGCATCGCGCCGGACCAGGCCGGCCAGCCGCAGCAGCGCGTCCCGCCGCAGATCCACCCGCGTCGCCCGCCAAACCCGCTGCGCCGCGCGGGCGGCCGCGACCGCCTCGTCCACATCCTCCGGCCCGGCGATCGCCACCTGCGCCTGCACGCGCCCGGTCGCCGGGTTCACATGCGGCGCGGCGCGCCCAAGTCCGGTACGCGGCCCGTCGCCGGCCACCGCTCCGTACGCGGGCAGATAGGCCCCGGCAAGCCGGGCGTGCTGGGCAAAGCGGATCACACGCAGTCCTTCCGGCACTTCCGGCGATTCCTGGCGGCCAAGCGCCATCATCATAATGATTACAAGATGAGGATGATAGGCTCACGCCGCCGGAAGCCCGAGCGAGCACGGCACCGCCCACGGCCCGGCAGGCACGCGCGACGAAAGCCCCCGAACCGGAGCAGGCGGACGCAGCGCCACCCCCGCCGCTCCCCTGCCCCAGGGAGACCGGCATGGCCGACGGCGACCACTACGGCTTCACCCACCTGCGCACCGAACTACGCGGCCGCATCCTCACGGTGACGCTGGACCGCCCGGCCCGCCGCAACGCGATCAGCCCCGAGATGCACGCCGAATTCACCCCGCTCTTCCGCCGCATCGCCACCGACGACCACGTCGACGTCGTCCTCCTCACCGGCGCCGGCGGCAAAGCCTTCTGCGTCGGCGCCGACTTCGCCGGCATGGACGCCAAACTCGCCACCGGCTACCCGGACGGCAACCCCGAACTCCTCGAAGGATCCGCCGCCCTGGTCCGCGCCCAACTCGCCATACCGCAGCCCGTCATCGCCGCCATCAACGGCGACGCACTCGGCCTCGGCGCCACCCTCGCCCTCTTCTGCGACGTCACCTTCCTCGCCGACACCGCCCGCATCGGCGACCCCCACGTCAACGCCGGCCTCGTCGCCGGCGACGGCGGCGCCATCCTGTGGCCCCTCCTCCTCGGCCTCAACCGCGGCAAGGAATACCTCATGACCGGCGACATGATGACCGCCGACGAAGCCCTCCGCTTCGGCCTCGTCAACCACGTCTGCCCCGCCGAAGACGTCCTCGCCCAGGCCACCGCACTCGCCGAACGCCTCGCCCGCGGACCCCAGATCGCCCTGCGCTTCAACAAACGCCTCGCCAACGCCGAACTCGACGACCGCGTCGGCAGGCTCCTCGACACCTCACTCGCCCTCGAAGCCCTCACCTTCACCACCGCCGACCACCGCGAAGCCGTCACCGCATTCCTGGAACGCCGCACCCCCCGCTTCGGCAGCACCGCCGCCACCGCCCCTGCGACGCCCGGGGAAACCGCATGACCCTCATGACCGGCGCCCAAGCCCTCGCCGCCCAACTCCACCGCGAAGGCGTCACCCGCCTCTTCGGCCTCCCCGGCGACCAGATCATGCACCTCCTCGACGCCCTCCACGACGAACCCGGCATCGCCTTCACCACCACCCGCCACGAACAGGCCACCACCTACATGGCCGACGGCTACGCCCGCATCAGCGGCCGCGAAGGCTGCGCCCTCGTCGTCCCCGGCATCGGCCTCTACAACGCCGGCGCCGGACTCGCCACCGCCTACGCCGCCTCCTCGCCCGTCCTGCTCCTCGCCGGGCAGATCCCCCGCGACGCCATCGACCGCGGCACCGGCGCCCTCCACGAAATCCACCGCCAACTCGACATCGTCGCCCCCGTCGCCGGCCACACCCAAGGCATCCGGCACGCCGCCGACGTCCCCGCCGCCGTGCACCGCGCCTTCGCCGCCCTGCGCACCGGACGCCCCCGCCCCGCCGTCCTCGACATCCCGCCCGAAGCCCTCGCCGAAAAAGCCGACGTCACCCTCCTCGACGCCGCCGAACCCCGCCGCACCGCCCCCGACCCCGACGCCGTCCGCGCCGCCGCCGCACTCCTCCGCAACGCCGAACGCCCCCTCCTGTGGGCCGGCGGCGGCGCCGTCACCGCAGGCGCCCACGCCGCACTCACCGCCATCGCCGAACACCTCCAGACCCCCATCGTCACCACCCGCGAAGGCAAAGGCGCCGTCGACGACCGCCACCCCCTCAGCGTCGGCACCATGTGGTTCAACCCCCGCCTCCGCCCCGTCCTCGACGACGCCGACGCCGTCCTCGCCATCGGCACCCGCTTCACCGGATCCGGCATCGCCCCGCACATCCCCCTCGTGCACATCGACGCCGACCCCACCGAATTCGACCGGCAGCACACCGCCGCCGTCGCCGTCGCCGCGGACGCCGCACTCGCCGCCGAAGCCCTCCTCGCCGAACTCCGCCGCACCTGCCCGCCCCGGCCCTCCCGCACCGCCGAGACCCAGGCCATGCGCACCACCGTCGACCGCCAACTCGCCGCCATCGGACCCCAGGCCGCCATCGTCGACACCCTGCGCGCCACCCTCCCCGACGACGCCGTCCTCATCCCCTGCACCACGACCGTCGGCTACATGTGCCACATGCGCTACCCCGTGCACACCCCGCGCGGCTACCTCGCCACCTCGTACATGGGCACCCTCGGATTCGCCTTCCCCACCGGCCTCGGCGCCAAGGCCGCCCGCCCCGACCTGCCCGTCGTCACCGTCAACGGCGACGGCGGATTCCTCTTCGCCGCCGCCGAGTTGGCCACCGCCGTGCAATACGGCATCAACACCGTCAACATCGTCTTCGACGACGGCGCCTACGGAAACTCCAACCGCGACCAGCGCGAACGCTTCGGCGGCCGGGAGATCGGCACCACCCTCCACAACCCCGACTGGGCCCGCCTCGCCCGCTCCTTCGGCGCCTACGGCCTCGCCGTCGGCTCCCCCGCCGACCTCGGCCCCGCCCTCCGCGACGCACTCGCCGCAGACCGCCCGACGGTGATCAGCGTGCCGATCCCGCGACTGCCCAGCCCCTTCTGAGGAGGAACGGCAGCCCGCAGCCGACACCTTGGGGCCGCGGGTGAGGGGCGCGGCAGGCAATGGCCACCCCCTGTGGCGTGCCGGACCGGCCTCGGACGGAAGACGGCTGTCCGGGGCGGGCCGGCAAGCACCAGGCCCCACCCCGGACGGTCCCGACCCTCAGACCCGCACCGGGCGCTCGCTGTGGTCGCGCAGCGGATACTCCTGCGCCTCCGCGATATGGCTCACCGCCACGCGGTACACCTCGGCCTCGTCCCCCGCCGCGATCAGATCGATCAGCCGGCCGTGCACCCGCACACCCGCCTCCCGCACCCCGCGACCGGTATCGGCCAGCGCCGCACCCGCCCACGACTGCTCCTGCCGGGCCCACAGCACCTCGACCGCACCCAGCAGAATCTGCATCGTCGCGTTCCCGCAGCACTCCACCAACGCCTCGTGGAACGCCCGGTTCTCGCGCAGGAACGCCTGCCCGTCGTCCAGCGCCGCCGCCATCCGGGCATGCACCTCCCGCAACCGCGGCAGCACCTCCGCATCCCGGTCGGGGCGCGCCGCGCACAACGCCGCACACACCGGCTCCAACTGCCGCAGCGCCCCCGCCAGATCCGCCAGCGGCACATGCCGGGCATGCATCACCATGCCGAACATGTGCGCCGCATCCGCCGGCCGCGGCACATGCACGACCGCACCCCCGGTGTTGCCGCGCAGCACCGTGATCAGGCCCTCGGTCTCCAGCACCCGGAACGCCTGCCGCACCGTCGTGCGCCCGACCCCGAACTCGGCCATCAGGTCGTCCTGCTTGGGCAGCGTCCCGCCGTCCGGGATCACCCCGTCCAGGATCCGCGCGCGCAGCCGCCCCGCGACCGCGTCCGCGACGCTCTGCGGCCGCACCGGGTCGGCGGCGCCGGACGCCGGACCGGCCCCCGGCACACGGTCGCTCACCGGCCGCCCTCCACCGGCACCGCCAGCGCGGCGATCTCGGCGACCTCGTCCGCGGTCAGCGGCACGAACGCCTCCGCATTGGCCAGCACCTGCTCCGGCGTGGTCGCACCGACCAGCACCGACGGCACCTCGGGCTGTGCGGCCAGCCACGACAGCGCCAGCTGCAGCAGCGTCCGGCCGTGCGCCTCGGCGTAGTCCGTCAGCCGCTCGACGATCGCGAAGTTCTCGTCGGTGGCCACACTCGCGAACCACGGGCCCGCGGCCAGCCGGGAACCCTCGGGGAAGTCCGCCCCGCGCCGGTACTTGCCGCTCAGCAGCCCCGACTTCAGCGGGAAGTACGGGATGACCCCGAGGCCCAGGTGCCGGGCGGCCGGCACCGTGTCGCGCTCCACCTCACGGGACAGCAGGCTCCACTCCAGCTGGGTGGCCACGAACCGGGCGCTGTTCGCGTTGCGCGCGATGTGGTCGGCGTCCACGAGCTCCCAGCCGGCCAGGTTCGAGTTCGCGATGTAGCGGACCTTGCCCTGCCGGACCAGGTCGTCCAGCGCCGCGAGCGTCTCGTCGACCGGTGTCTGCGGGTCCGGGAAGTGCAGGTAGTACAGGTCGATGTGGTCGGTGCCCAACCGCCGCAGGCTGGCCTCGCAGGCCCGCATGACATGGCGCCGCGACGCACCGCCGCCGTACACGTCCTTGCTCGGCGCACCGAACTTGGTCGCCACCACCACGTCGTCGCGGCGGGCACCCAGCGCACGCCCGAGCATCTCCTCGGACCGGCCGCCGCCGTACATGTCGGCGGTGTCGAAGAAGGTGACGCCCGCATCGAGGGCGGCGCCCACCACCTTGTGCGCGGCCGGCTCCTCTATGCGCATGCCGAAGTTGTTGCAGCCCAGACCGACCTCGGAGACCTTCAGCCCCGACGTGCCCACTGTCGTGTACCGCACTGTGCTCCCCGATTCCTCGAGCCTGTTCCGGCGGCGCTGCCGCGCCTCCGCATTTCCTTGCCCCGCCATCATAGCCATGATAGCTATGAAAAGGATTCAGTGACGGGACGTCAGCTCCACACCCGGCACCCGGACAGCATCACACTCGCACCGACACCACCCAGGGGGCGGCACCCATGCGCAAGATCCCGTACGCCGGAAGCGTCCACGACCAGGCCGAGATAGACGCCATGCTGGCCATCCTCAACGGCCCGCCCAGCGCCATGACCATCGGCCGCAACGTCGCCGCCATGGAGCAGAAGGTCGCCGCACTCTTCGGCAAGAGCCACGGCCTCATGTGCAACTCCGGGTCGTCCGCCCTCTACCTCGCCATCGAACTCCTCCGCCTCGAACCCGGCGACGAGATCATCACCTCGACCCTCACCTTCTCCACCGACATCGCCCCCATGGTCAAGGCCGGCCTCGTCCCGGTCCTCGCCGACGTCGACCCCGACTCGTTCCAGATCGACGTGGACCGCCTCGAAGGCCTCATCGGCCCCCGCACCAAGGCCATCCTCACCCCCAACCTGGCCGGCAACGCCCCCGACTGGGACCGCATCCGCGAGATCGCCGACCGGCACGGCCTCGCCGTCGTCGAAGACTCCTGCGACGCCCTCGGCGCCACCCTGCGCGGGACCCCCACCGGCACCCGCGCCGACATCTCGGTCACCAGCTTCGCGATGAGCCACATCATCACCTGCGCCGGCAACGGCGGCATGGTCCTCGTCGACGACGAAGCGCTGCGCGACCGCGGCCTCATGCTGCGCCGCTGGGGCCGCCGCTCCGAACTCCAGCTGTTCGGCTCCAAGAAGGGCAACCGCGACTTCTTCGAGGAGATCGACGGCGTGCTCTACGACAACCTGTTCATCTTCGACGAGATCGGCTGGAACTTCGAACCCAGCGAACTCGGCGCCGCCTTCGGCCTCGCCCAGCTGGAGAAGCTGCCGCGCTTCCTGGCCACCCGGCAGCGGCACTTCGCCGCCCACCACGCCTTCTTCGCCAAGCACCCCGAGGCGTTCATCCCGCCCCGCCAGACCGAAGGCCTCGACACCGGCTGGCTCAACTTCCCGGCCATCATCAACCCCGAAGCCGGATTCTCCCGCGGCGAACTGCAGCAGTACCTGGAGGACCGCGGCATCTCCACGCGCACCGTCTGGTCCGGCAACATCCTGCGCCAGCCCGGCTTCAAGGACATCGCGCACCGCGCCGACCCGGACGGCTACCCCAACGCCGACCGCGTCATGGAGTACGCCTTCATCGTGCCGATGAACCACCGCATGGACGACGAGGACACCGCCTACATCCACGAGCAGGTCGAGGCGTTCCTCGCCTCGCGCTGACCGCCGGCACGAGCCCCGGGCGCACCCGAAACGGCAAAGGCACGGTACGCGGCGGTCGATGCCGCGTACCGTGCCCTGGGCCGTGCCTGCCCGCACCCGCGTGCGCGCCCGCCCGGATCGCTACTTGAGCGCGGCCAGTTCCTTCGCCGCCTCGGACAGGTCCTTCGCGGTGTCGATGGCCCGCCAGTACGCGCCCTGCGGGATCGGGAAGCCGGACAGGCGCTGCTCCCGGGCCAGCCGCGGGAACGTGGTCCGCTCGTGGTCGCCCACGTCCGGCAGCAGCGCGGTGAACTCCGGCGAGAACACGTACACGCCCGCATTGATCAGGTACGGCGACGGCGGCGCCTCGATGAAGTCCAGCACGTGCCCGAACTTGTCGGTCTCCACGACCCCCCACGGGATGCGCGGCCGGGCCAGCGACAGCGTCGCGGTAGCGTGCCGCTCGTCGTGGAAGGCGGCCATTTCGCGCAACGAGAACCGCGTCCAGATATCGCCATTGGTCGCGTACCACGGCTCGTCCGGGCGCGGCAGCGCACGCGCCGCGAACTTCAGCCCGCCGCCGCGGCCCAGCGGCTCGGTCTCCACCACGGTCGAGACGTTCAAGGGCAGTTCCGCGGACTTCAGCCAGTCCTGGAGCACCTCGGCGAGGTGCCCGCACGACACCACGGCGTCGGTGACCCCCTCGGCGGCCAGCCACTGCAGCTGGTGCCCGATGATCGGGATCCCGGTCCCCGGGATCTCCACCATGGGCTTGGGCCGGTCGTCGGTGTACGGCCGCAGCCGGGAGCCCTGCCCACCGGCCAGGATGACGGCCTGCGTGACATCGCGGGCGCCCTGCGACGTGCTGTGTGGTGCGGAAGTCATGACCCTGACGATAGCGATTGCGCCCGGGCGCGCCGAACCGGCTCCGGTTGTCGGTGCGAGGTTGTGAACTGTTGACAGAACAACACCGCAAGGGCCGGTTATATATGCCAAGACGCCCGAGGCCCTTACGGGGGCATCGTGCAGGTCACTAGAGTCCGGGACGGGGAGCAATCCGCGGTCGGCCGCGGACCGGTGGGGATCGGTCCTGGCCCGGCAGGCACGCCCGGGGGCGACGGGGTTGGGGGGCTCGGCATGAAGTGGCGGGATTTCGGTTGCGCGCTGGCCGCGGCCGGTGTGTGGCTGGTGTCCGGATGCACACCGTCGTCCGCACCGTGTTGCCCGGAGACCCCGCCGCCGCCCGTTCCGTCGACCTCTCCCCCGACCCTGCCCGGCGCTGCCACCGACCTCCCTGCCGCCGTCCCGGCTGCGCCCCCGACACCCGGCTGCACGCTGCTGACCCCGGCCCAGGTCGCCGCCGCGCTGGGCTCCGCCCCGCTCGCCGCGGCGCCCGACGACCACGACCGCGCCTGCAAGTTCTCCGATGCGGACGGCGTGCTGGTGCTCTCGATACGGGTCGTCGACCTGCCGCGCGCACTGCTCGGCGGGCCCGAGCAGGTGACCCGGCTGACCGCGTCGCCGTCCGAACGCATCGAGGACATCCCCGGACTCGGCGACGCGGCCGTCTTCTACACCGACCCCAGGAAGGGCACCGGCCTCACGCTGGCCCGCGGCCGCGGCGACCGGATCACCAGCATCGACATCGCCGGGTACGGCCCCGCCAAGCACACCACGCGCGATGTGCTGGTGGTGCTCGGCTTCCACGCCGCGGCCGCGCTGCCCGACCCGCGCACCTGACCCGCGGACCGGCGCACGCACCGGCGCTCATGCGGCACTTCCGCGGCGCTTCCGGCGGCCCCGACCAACCGGACGGAGCCACTCTCCCGGGTACGCGGCTTCCACGTCTGTCCGTGCTATCTGCCACGATGGGGCGGCGCAGAATGGGCCCGTCCGGGGCCCACCCGAAGGGAGCCGCCGGAAGATGCCGCCTTCAGACACCCGTGTCGACCCCCGGGTCGCCGCCCGCGGTGAAGCCCGGTCCGAAGCCCGCGCCGCGCTCCGCGCGCCTGCCGCCGGACCGGTTCCGCGGCAGATCCCCGGCGCCCGCGCGGACGGTGACGACGCCCAGATGCGCGCACTCACTTTGCTGACCAACCGCACCAGCACCCGGACCAGCGCGACCGGCGGCCCCGCGCTGCCGCTGCGCGACGGGGTCCGGGTGTACCTGGAGGGCCTCGAGGACACCGCCGCCGCGGCCGAGTACGCGCAGCCGGTGGCGGATCCCGCCGAGGCCGAGGTCGCGGTGCTGCGGATCGACTGCCCCGCACCGGACGGCATCACCGACGACGACACCGACCGCGTGCTCGACATCGCCGCCGCGGTGCCGACCATCGTCGTCCTGCGCATCGAAGGCACCAGCCCCGCGCCCGAGTTCACCGGGAACTGCGCGGCGCTGCTGGCCGACCGGGGCGCCTCCGACCGCATGGTCCTCGATGTGGTCTTCGGCCGGCACGCGCCGCTCGGGCGCCTGGCGTTCCCGATCGGCCCCGCTCAGGACCCGGACTTCCCCGCCGGGTTCGGCCTGTCGTACTGAACCCGGGACGCCCCTGCGGGGGCGGTCGGCGTCATGGTCGCCGCGGGCACCGGCACGGTGCCGCCGCTCGGCGCACCGGGTGTGCCGGGAGTACCGGGAGCCGAAGGGGCATGGGGCGTGGCCGGGGCAGCCGGTGCGCCCGGGCCGAACTGCGCGGCGCGGCGCGTACGTTCGCTGTTGAGCGCGTCCACCGCACCGCGTGCGTCGCCGATGGTGGCGAAGTCGACCGCGATGTAGGTGACCTGCGCGTCGCGGACCTGCTCGCAGCGCCGGGCGCGGTCGAGCAGGAATTCCCTGGTGTTGGCCTTGCCCGCGTCGATGCGGCTGCCGCCCTGCGCGGTGACGAAGTTGTTCATCAGGAACAGCCGTTTGCCGGTCCCGCCGCGGTTCGGCACGCAGTCCATCTCCTCCGGACTGCGGTACATGTACGGCGTCTCCATCCCGTACCGGTAGAAGTTGCGGTAGCGCGGGTCGGGTCCGTCGCCGCGTTCCGCGAAGACCACCAGGCGCTGGTTGGCGGCGATCATCTGGCGCAGCGTGGGCCAGGCGGCGTCCGCATCGGCCGGCGGCGTGGCCAGGAAGCGGTCCATGCCGGCCTCTTGCAGGGCGTCGACGGTCTGCTCGCCGCTGACCGCGTCCTGCACGATGAGGGTGACGACTTCGTTCGGGTTGGCGTCGAGCCAGTCGCCGATCGAGCGCAGCGTGCCGACCAGCGGCAGCGCGCCGCCGCGGCACAGCGAGTGGCACAGCCACAGCCCGGGCCGGGCGGGTGCGTAGCGGTCGATGACGCCGGCCATGATGACCTGCTCCTCCGGCGACAGGTCCGAGCCGGCCAGCCGGGGCGCGATCTCCTCGGGCGTCTCCCACATGTACGTGTCGACGAGCAAGGCGCGGGCGCCCAGGTCGAGTTGGGTGATGAGGTCGGGGTCCTGGAGCGGGCTGATGAAGCGGTCCGCGGTGGAGGACATGGAGTTGTGCGTGGCAAGGTACGCGACCTCGTCGTAGCGCCGGTCGCACAGCTGCGGCATGCCGTTGCAGCGGCGCTGCTTGTCGGAGTCGCCGACGGTGGGCACCGGCACCAGGATGGTGAGCGCCAGCGCACCGGCGGCGCCGACCGCGGCGAAGCCGGTCACGGTGCGGACCCGGGAGCGCGGTGCGGGGGCCCGGCCGCGCTCCCCGCGGCGTACCGCGGCGGTCGCGACGGCGGCGATCACGCTGCCCGCGAAGACCGGGACGGCGGATGCGGTGATCCACACGCCGACGATGTCGCGCGTGGCAGCTCCCTGGAGGTCGTCGACCAGGCTGCGGACGGACGGGGCCCAGCCGCCGCGGTCCTCCGGAATCAGGTGCGGCAGTGCGGCCCAGGCGATCAGGCAGACCCCCGCGGCCAGCACGCCGCCGGCCGCCAGCGCGGCGCCGGGGCCGCGCAGCCGGCCGAGTCCGCGGTGCGGTGCGGTGCGCCACAGGACGTACAGGCCGCCGAGGGCGAACGCGCAGGCCAGCGTCAGCATCTTGCCGAGGCCGAAGACCGTGAACGCGCGCAGCTGGGGCAGCGGTCCGAGGTTCACGTCGGTGTCCTGGGCGCGCACGTCGACGACGAGGTCCCACTGCTCGCCCTTGCTCAGCGAGGCGAGCCCGAGCTTGGCGTCGAGGACCTTGTCGCCGAACAGCGCGGGGACCACCGCGACGAGCACACCGCCCAGGTCCCCGGCCCGCAGGGACGCTATGACGGGCTCGCGCAGCGGGGCCCGGCGGTCCTCGGGCAGCTTCTCCAGGATCAGGTCGGCGACTTGCGGCGCGGCTTCGGGGGCGAGGTCGAGCGCGGGCAGGCTGTCCGGGCTCTGGCCTAGGGCGAGCGCGTCGAGGGCGCGCTGCACGGACGCGACGAACGCGGGCGCGTTGTCCTCGGTGACCGAGGGGACGTCGCCGGTCAGGTCTCCGACGAAGACCTCGGCGACGCCGCCCAGGTTGTTGATGATCGGCTTGAGGTCGGCGTAGAAGCGCAGGTCCGGCTCGTCGCCGCGCAGGTAGGCGACGACGCGGCCGATCTGGTCGCCGGTCATGCCGCGCAGCGTGGACGGCGGCAGGACCAGGCGCAGGTTGGCGGTGACCTGGTTGGGCGGCACGGGGAGGCGGGCCAGCAGGTCGCGGGTGAGGTGGGCCATCTCCGGGTCGACGAGGACCTCGTCGTAGAGCCGGTCGTAGGCCTCCTCGCGTTCGAGGACGGAGTCGTACCAGGCGCGGTCGAGCACGGTGCTGCGGGCGACGCCGAGGCCGGTGATGGTCGCGACGCAGACCGCGACCACGGCGAAGGCGACGACGCGGACGGCGTGCAGGCGGCGGCGCGCGCGGCGGGCCGCGGCGGCCGGGTCGTCGGGGGCCTTGGCCGCGGGGGCGTCCTCGACCGCCTCGCCCAGCGCGCCCTCGGGGGCCTCCGCGGCAGATCCGTCGGAGGCGCCGTCGGGTGTGCCGCCGGAGTCGCGCCCGGTGGTCGCCGCAGTCGGTTCCTCGGTTGCTTCCGCGAGCTCCTCCTCGGGGCCGCCGGCCCGCGCCGAACCTTCTGTGCCTTCCGTGCCGTCCACCCCCTCAATATAAGAAATACGTACCAATCCCCATAAAAGGCGCGACCTGGAGCCCCTTGGGCGTGTCCGTAACGGACGGCCGCAGATACCGCCGCTGCCCGACGGACCGCACCCCTATGCCCGCCCGGCGGCCGGCTCCCCTGTCCGGCGACGCCTGCGGGAAGCGGCTACGCTCCCTCGGGCACGGCCGCGCCAGGATCACCGAACAGCTGAACTGCCTTGTGCAGCAGACGAATAGGGGAACCATGAGCGAGATCGACGAGACCGTCCCGAGCATCGCACGCGTGTACGACGCGATCCTCGGAGGTCAGGACAACTTCGCTGTGGATCAAGCCATAGCGCGCCAGTCGCAGGAAATAGTCCCGGAGATCGGCGACGTCGCCCGCTTCAACCGCGCGATGCTGGGTCGGGCCGTGCACGCGATGGCGTCCGCCGGGATCCGGCAGTTCCTGGACCTGGGTTCCGGTCTGCCCACGGTGCAGAACACGCATCAGGTCGCGCAGGCCGTGGCCCCGGACGCCCGGGTCGTCTATGTCGACATCGACCCGATCGTCATGGCCCACGGGCGCACCCTGCTCGCCGAGAACCGGAACACCACCGTGGTCACCGCCGACCTGCGCGAGCCCGAGGCCGTC
Source organism: Yinghuangia soli (assembly GCF_021502675.1). GTDB lineage: Bacteria > Actinomycetota > Actinomycetes > Streptomycetales > Streptomycetaceae > Yinghuangia > Yinghuangia soli. Next base: position 334,203 of record NZ_JAKFHA010000004.1, on the reverse strand, counting down.
CTGTCCCACCCGGACGTACGCGCACTCATCGACTTCGACCAGCCTGTCGGACTCATGCTCGTCGGCGTGATCCACCATCTGGGAGACGACGAGGACCCGGAAGGCATCGTCAAGACGTACCTGGACGCGCTGCCCGCGGGCAGCCGCTTCCTGCTGACCCACTTCTGCGCGTCCAGCCCGGACGCCCTGGCCCTGGAGGGCGCGCTGCTCACCAGCCTGGGCACCGGGCGGTTCCGCACGCTGGAGGAGATCACCGCCTACTTCGACGGGCTCGAACTCCAGGCCCCGGGCGTGGTGTACCTGCCGCAGTGGCGTCCCGAGGGGCCGGTCGCCGAGCCGCTCACGGTCGGGCAGCGGCTCATGGCCGGCGGCCTCGGTCTGAAGCACTGACGCGCCGCGGGCGGCAGCGGGCCAGGTCAGGCGCGGGCCGCCACGGCGTCGAGCCACGGCCACCAGCCGCCGTCCGCGACGATGTCGGCGAGCATGCGGTAGCCCGCCTCGTCCGGGTGCGCGCCGTCGCCGAACGCCTCGATGCTCGCCCACCATTCGGGCCGGTCCACGAGGCGGTCGTACACGGGGACGAACGGCACGCCGTGCGCCGCACAGGTCTTCGCGAAGGCGGCCTCCAGGGCCGTCGCATACGCGGTGCCGTCCGGGCGGCGGGGCGCGGGCATGGGCGGGATGCCGATCACGAGCACCGGCCATCCGCGCCCGGCGGCCTCCGCGAGGAGCGTCTCGAGGTTGCGCACCGTTTCGTCCTGCGGCACGCGCGGGCGGCCGTCCACGTGCGCCGTGTCGTTGAGGCCGAACGCGACGACCACGCCGTGCGCTTCGCCCTCGGCCAGCCGCGGCGCGGCCTCGGCCGACCAGCGGCCGAGGATGTCCGAGGAGGTCTGGCGCCGCACCCCGAGGCCGTAACCGGTCACCGGCCGGCCGCGGTCCCAGGCCTTCTCCGCGAGGCGCCCCACCCAGCCGCGGCCTTCGCGGTCGCCGACGCCCTGCGTGTAGGAGTCGCCGAGGAAGCAGATGCGGAGGTCGGGCCAGGCCGGGGCGTCGGGGTTCATGATCATGAGCCTAGGGGGCCGCCGCGGCGCCGGGCATCCGGTTTTCGACGGTCGAAATTCCCCCGAACGGGGAGTTTCCGGCCGGTGCCGTGGCCCGAAAGGATTGCGGGTATGACGGGCATCGAGACTCCTCCACTCCCCGGCCTCGCGGCACCGGCCCCCGATATGCCGATCCCCGATACGCCGGGTCCGCCCGGCATCCCGCGCCGCGACCAGGCCGCCCGGGCGCAGGAGTCGGCCGCCGAACTGCGCACGCTGGGTGTCGCCGGCGTCGCGGTGGGCTGGGTGGACAACTCCGGCATCAGCCGCGTGAAGGGCGTCCCGGTCGGGCAGTTGGAGCACGCCGCGGTGTGGGGCGTGGGCGCGGCGCCGTGCTTCGACGTGTTCCTGGTGGACGACTCGATCACGGACAGCACGTGGATCGGCGGTCCGGTGGGTGACCTGCGCCTGGTGCCCGACCTGGACCGCCTGGTGCCGATGGCCGCGCTGCCGGGATGGGCCTGGGCGCCGGGCGACCGGCTGACCCAGGACGGCGGCGTGCACCCGGGCTGCTCCCGCCGTTTCGCGCGGCGCATGCAGGACGCCGCGGCGGCCCTGGGGTTCGCGGTGCAGGCCGGCTTCGAGGTCGAGTGGGTCGCGGTGCGGACCGGCGACGGCGACGGCGATCGCCTCACGTTGCCGACCGAGGGCCCGGCGTACGGCATGCAGCGGCTGGTCGACTGCTCGGACTACCTGCGCGACGTGCTGCAGACGTTGGATGCCGCGGGGCTGACCGTGCTGCAGATCCATCCCGAGTACACGCCGGGGCAGTTCGAAGTGTCGGTGGCGGCAGAGGATCCGGTCGGCGCGGCGGACAGCGCGGTGCTGGTCCGGCACGTCATCCGCGCGGTGTCGGCGCGGCACGGGCTGCGCGCGTCGTTCGCCCCCGTGGTGGTGCCCGGCGCGGTCGGCAACGGCGGCCACCTGCACCTGAGTCTGTGGCGCGACGGGCGGAACCTGATGCGCGGCGGGCCGGGGCCGCACGGCCTGACCGGTGACGCGGAGGCGTTCCTGGCCGGCGTGCTGGACGCGCTGCCGGGGCTGTTGGCGGTGGGGGCGCCGTCGGTGGCGAGCTATCTGCGGCTGGTGCCGTCGCACTGGGCGGGCGCGTACCGGTGCTGGGGCCGGGAGAACCGCGAGGCGGCGGTCCGGCTGATCCCGGGCGGCCGGGAGACCGCCGAGGCCGGTGCGAACGCCGAGGTGAAGTGCTTCGACGCGGCGGCCAATCCGTATCTGGCGGTGGGTGCCGTGCTGGCCGCGGGCCTGGACGGCATCGCCCGCGGCCTGGCGCTGCCGGCCGAGACGACCGGCAACCCGGCGTCGGACCACGGCGCGGAGCCGGCCGAGCGCCTGCCCGGCTCGCTCCTCGACGCGGTCGCCGCGTTCGACCGCTCGGCCATGCTGCAGGCGGCGCTCGGCGCCGAACTGCACGCCGCGGTCGCGGCGGTACGCCGGGCCGAGGCCGCACTGTTCGCGACGTCGACACCGGACGAGATCGCCGCCGCCACCCGCTGGCGGTACTGAGCGGAGACGGCCGAGGAATCCGCCGCGCTGCCCAGGCGCCGCGCACACTGCGGCGCCGGGGACTCGGGCAGCGCGGCGGGGTCTCGGAGCGGGGCGGGGGGGGGGGGGGCGGGGGCCGCGGGGGCCCGGGGCGGCGCGCCGCCCGCGGGGGGGCCCGCGGCAGCGCGGCGGGGTCTCGGAGCGGGGCGGCGGAGTCGGACCGGAGCACGCGCGGCCCCGGTTCCGACTCCGCCGCCGGGCGTTACGCGCGGTTGGGGCGCAGCGTCCAGACGATGGTCATCTCCGCGGTCGGCGTGCCGTCCTCGGTGCGGATCTCGATGGACACCGGGAACTCCGGGCGCTCGCCCTTGTCCAGTTCGGCGACGACGTCCTCGGCCGGGCGGCCCAGCCGGGCCTCGGCGAGCACGGTGCCCATGGCCAGCTTCTTGTAGCGGATCTCCGAACCCACCGCGAGCGGGACCGCGCGGCCGAGCTGGTCGCCGAAGGCGGCCAGCACGATGGCGCCGGACGCCGACTCGCCGAGCGAGAACATCGCCCCGGCGTGCGGGCCGCCCACGTGGTTGTGGAAGTCCGAGTTGTCCGGCAGGCGCAGGATCGCGTGGTCGCGGCTCAGCTCGACGAACTCCAGACCGAGGGTCCGGACCAGGGGCACGGACTGGCGCAGCCCGTCGGCGAGGATGTCGAATTCCGTGGTCATGGGCCGGATGCTACCCGCAGGTAACATCCGGACGGAAGCCCCGGGCGGACCCTCTCCTCCGCAGACGGTCCGCCCGGCTGCGCTCTACAACGCGGCAGGCCCCGCGAAGGTCACCCGCCGGCCGCGGCCGCGCTCACCGCGCCCGGGCGGCCGCGCCTCCCCCGCCGCCCGCACCCGTCTCGCCCGCGGCCCGCCGCTCCGAGGCCGGCCAGCGGAACAGCCGCCCGGTGACGCCCTCGTGGTCCTCGTCGACACCCGCCCTCGCGTACACGGTCACTTCCTCGACGGCCCGGCCCCCTTCGTCGCGTACGACGCGGCGGCGCACATAGCCGACCTCTTCCAGCTCCCCCAGGTACCCCTCGATGGACTCCGCCGTCTCCCCCGGCCGCGACGCGAGCCGGACCAGGTCCGGTTGCGCGCCGTCCGGGAGTAAGAGCAGATGTACGGCCAGACCGCGCGCGGGCACGCTCAACCGGGCGTCCTTCATCAACACGTCGTTGACGCCCAGTCCGCTTGCTCCGCTGCCGCCCCAGATCCTCCGCATGGTGCGTCTCTCCCCAATTTCGGATCTCACCCCAACCGACGTGACCGACACGGCGGTTGCCCCGCATCCAGTGTCAGGTCCCGGGCCGCGGAGCGCTGCCTCCGAACCCCGCACACCACGCAAAAGGGTGAAGGAGACTTCGTGGAGGTCCCGTGGGGAACGGACAGTTCACCGCAAAACCCTGCCTTCCTCGCACGGATATCCGGATACGCTTCCCGGCCAAACGTGATGATTGCCATGCGGCGCACCCCTCCCCCGCCCGCGCTGCCTGGTGCCCCCGGTGATGGGATGGGGCCATGCGTCCTTCTCCAGTCCGGCTGCTCGACGAGGCCTGGCAGTTCCTCGGCGGCGACCCCGCCTCGACCGCGAACGTCGTCTTCACCGGCCGGCCGGACACCCTCCCAGCCCGGCTGCCGGTCACCGAGGCGGCCCAGGCGCTCGCCGCGGCGGCCGGCCTGGCCGCGGCCGAACTGGGCGCGCTGCGCACCGGCGCCGCCGAACCCGCCGCGGTCACCGTGGACAGCGAGGCGACCGCGGTCGCCTTCACCAGCGAGCGGCATCTGCGGCTGTCCGGCAAGCCGCTGGGCGGCATGGACCCGCTGTCGAAGTTCTTCGGCTGCGCGGACGGCGTGGTCCGGCTGCACGCCAACTACCCGCACCACCGGGCCGCGCTGTACGCCGCGCTGGGCATCTCCGCGGAGGCGTCCGCGGCGGCCGAGACGGATCCGAGCGGCGACCCGGCCGAGATCGTGGCCGCCGCGCTGGCCCCGATGCGTACCGCGGACGCCGAGGAGCTCATCCTCGCGGCCGGCGGCGTGGCGTTCGCGGTGCGCACCCCCGAGGAGTGGGCGGCACACGAGCACGGTGCCGCGCTGGCGGACTCCCCGCTGGTCACGATGCGCCGCACCGGCGTCCCCTCGCCGCGCCGCCTCGGCGCGCTGCCCGAGCCGGACGGCGCATCACCGCTGCTGCCGCTGGCCGGGGTGCGCGTGCTCGACTTCACGCGCGTGGTGGCCGGACCCGTGGCGACCCGGACGCTGGCCCTGCTGGGCGCCGACGTCCTGCGCATCGATCCGCCGCATATGCCGGAACTTCCGGGCCAGGCCGTCGACTTCTGCCTGGGCAAGCGGTCCGCGCTGCTCGATCTGCGGACCCCGGAGGGGCTCGGGAAGCTGGACGAGCTGCTCGCCGACACCGACGTCGTGGTCACCGGCTACCGGCCCGGTGCGCTGGCCCGCTTCGGGCTCGCACCGGATGCGCTGGCCGCGCGGCACCCGGGCGTCGTGACCGCGAACCTGTCCGCGTGGGGCGGCCCGGGGCCGTGGGCCGGCCGGCGCGGTTTCGACAGCGTCGTGCAGTGCCCGACCGGTATCGCGGAGGTCGAGGCGGACGGCGACCCGCGCCCGGGCGTGCTGCCCGCGCAGGCGCTCGACCACGGCACGGGCTATTTGCTTGCGGCAGGCGTGCTGCGCGCCCTGGCGGCCCGTCAGGAGGATGGACGCGGCTCGCACGTCGAGGCGGCGCTCGCGCAGACCGCCGCGTGGCTAATGCGGCACCACGATCCGGAGGAGCACCTGCCGACGTTCCCGCGCCGGGTCGCGGCCGCGCCGCACCTGGGCTTCATGGTCGGGCAGCAGGGCGAACTCGCCTATGCGCTGCCGCCGTTCCGCATCAAGGGCGGCCCGGAGGACTGGTCCGCGCCGCCGGAGCCGTGGGGCACCGGCACGGCCGCGTGGCGGTAGGCCGGAGCTCCGGCGCCGTCACTCGGCGGGGAGCAGGAAGAGCTGGTCGTCGTAGCACCAGGCCCACGCCTCGCCCGGTTCGAAGGAGCGGACGACCGGATGCTGCGCGCCTTTCCAGTGCCCGGTGGCGTGCCGGTTCGGCGAGTTGTCGCAGCACCCGATGTGGCCGCACGCGAGGCACTCGCGCAGGTGCACCCAGGTCCCGCCGGCCTTGAGGCAGTCCTCGCAGCCCTCCAGAGTGCTGGGCGTGACGTCCTGCACCTGGCCGAGGTGCGCGCACTGCGCGCCTTCCTGGCCGCGGACTTCCTGCGCCACTTCGTACCGGGTCGTGCTCATGGGATGCGCTCCTCGCCCTCGCCGGGGCGCGGGCGCGTCCCGGTCGGGTCTCCGGTTCCCGCTGCGGCCGCCATGTACTCCCGGCCGGGTCGGCCCGGGCCGGGCGGCGGTGTCAGGCCCGGGACAGCACGTCCGCGGCGGGGTCCACGCAACTGAGCACGCCGACCAGGGTGCGCTCCAGGAAGGCGGCGAGCTCGGTGCGGTCGCCGTCCGGCTCCTGCCAGGCGACGACGGTCTCCTCGGCGAAGACCACCCACGCACGGGCCGCGGTGCGCAGCAGCGGCGTGTCGGCCAGGCCGAGTTCGGCGCAGCCGGCGAGGATGCGCGAGGCCTGGGTGCGCCGGGCCGCGTCGACGAGTTCGCGGACCGTCTCGTCGGCGCTCGCCGCGCCGCGCACGAGCGAGACGTAGGTCGCCCGGTGGTCGAGGACGTAGTCGACGAACGCGCCGAGCACCGCGTGCAGCCGGGGCAGCGGCTCCAGGGCGGAGTCGGGTGCGGTGCAGGCCAGGAAGTCCTCGCAGGCGGCTTCCACGACGGCGCGGTGGAAGCCCTGCTTGGACTTGAAGTAATGGAACATCAGGCCGCGCGAAATCCCCGCCCGTTCGGCGAGTTCGTCGATCGACAACTCGTCCAGGGTCCGGGATCCGAGCAGGTCGCGCCCCAGGAGCAGCAGCTGCGCTCGCCGCTGATCGGGCGTCAGCCGGGTTCGTCGCGGTGCAGGCATGCGGCACAGTGTACGGAGGTCCCCGCCAATCTATTGACTACTGTTCAGTAATGTTCCTAAGGTCAGCCTGTCAGCACCGCCATGGGCCCGACCGAGTGCCGGAGTACACCTTGCCGACAACGCCCCCCACCCCGTCCGCAGTCCCCCATGTGCGCGTCGCCGTCATCGGCAGCGGCTTCTCGGGACTCGGCGCCGGCGCGCGCCTGCTCAAGTACGGCATCGACGACTTCGTCATCCTGGAACGCGGCGCGGACGTGGGCGGCACCTGGCGCGACAACACCTACCCGGGCGCCTGCTGCGACGTACCGTCCAACCTCTACTCCTTCTCCTTCGCGCCCAACCCGGCCTGGTCGCGGTCGTTCTCGCCGCAGCCCGAGATCCAGGAGTACCTGCGGCGCTGCGCCCGCGACCTGGGACTGCTCCCGCACCTGCGGTTCGGCCACGAGGTGCGCCATGCGGCCTGGGACGACGCGGAGTCGCGCTGGGAGTTGGCCACTTCGCAGGGCGCGCTCACCGCGGACATCCTGCTGAGCGGCGGCGGGCCGCTGAGCGAGCCGGCGTACCCCGACATCAAGGGCCTGCACGAGTTCGAGGGCGAGCTGTTCCACTCGTCGCGCTGGAACCACGACTACGACCTGCGCGGCAAGCGCGTCGCGGTGATCGGCACCGGCGCCTCGGCGATCCAGTTCGTCCCGCAGATCCAGCCCGAGGTCGGGCAGCTCGACCTGTACCAGCGCTCGGCGCCGTGGATCATGCCGCGCACCGACCGCCCGCTGAGCGGTGCCGAACGGGCGCTCTACAAGGCCGCGCCGCCGGTCCAGAAGGCGGTCCGGCTGGGCCTGTTCTGGGGCCGCGAGACGTTCTGGCTCGGCTTCAACGGCAAGCACCCGGGCCTGGTCCGGCGCATCGAGGGCATCGCGCGGCACCACCTCAAGCGCGGCGTCCCGGACCCGGAGCTGCGCGCCAAGGTCACCCCGGACTTCACCATCGGCTGCAAGCGCATCCTGCTGTCCAACGACTACTACCCGGCGCTCGGCAAGCCGAATGTGGACGTCGTCACCGACGGCATCACCGAGATCCGCAAGAACTCGGTGGTCACCGCGGACGGCACCGAGCGCCCGTGCGACGCGATCATCCTGGGCACCGGCTTCGAGGCCACCGACATGCCGATGGCGCACGCCATCACCGGGCGCGACGGGGTCCTGCTCGCGGACGCGTGGAAGGACGGGATGTCCGCACACCAGAGCGCGATGACGGCCGGCTTCCCCAACCTGTTCTTCATCATCGGGCCGAACTCGGGCCTCGGGCACTCCTCGATGACGCTGATCATCGAGGCGCAGATCAAGTACGCGGTGGACGCCATCCGGCAGATGGACCGGCACGACATCGCCGACCTGGACGTCACACCCGAGGCGCAAGAGGCCTACAACCGGCAGTTGCAGGCCAAGCTGGGCGACACTGTGTGGGTGACCGGCGGCTGCAAGAGCTGGTACCTGGACCCGCGCACCGGCAAGAACACGACGCTGTGGCCGGACCACGTGTGGAAGTTCATGTGGATGAACCGCAAGTTCTCTCCGGCCGGCCATCGCGCGCGGACCCGCGACCAGGTCCGGGACCGCGCCCGCACCTCCGCCGGCCCGCACTGACCCCGCGCCGCCCCCGCACTGCTTCCCCCACCGAGATCCACCGAGTCCCCCGACAAGGAGCTGGACGTGCAGGACTTCGCCGGCAAGGTCGCCGCGATCACGGGTGCCGGCTCCGGCATCGGCCGGGCGCTCGCCTACGAACTCGCCCGCCACGGCGCGCGCCTGGCGTTGAGCGACATCGATGCCGAGGCGGTGCGCGAGACCGCGGCCATCGCCCTGGGGCACGGCGCCAGCGAGACCACCGCGACCCGCGTGGACGTCGCCGACCGGCACGCCGTGCAGGCCTGGGCGGACGACACCGCGGACTACTTCGGCACGGTCAACCTGGTGGTCAACAACGCCGGCGTCGCCCTCACCGCCTCCGTCGAGGAGATGGAGTGGGAGGACTTCGAGTGGCTGATGGGCATCAACTTCTGGGGCGTCGCGTACGGCACCAAGGCCTTCCTGCCGCACCTGCGCCGCGCCCGGGACGCCCATCTGGTCAACATCTCCAGCGTGTTCGGGCTGATGGGCATCCCGACGCAGAGCGCCTACTGCGCGGCCAAGTACGCGGTGCGCGGCTTCACCGAGTCGCTGCGCCAGGAGATGCGCCTGTCGCACTCGGGCGTGCGGGTCACCACCGTGCACCCAGGCGGCATCAAGACCAACATCGCGCGCAGCGCCCGGGCCGCGAAGGGCCTGGAGGCCGGCGAACTCGCCGCCGACTTCGACCGCATCGCGCGCACCTCGCCGGAGCGTGCGGCCCGCATCATCGTGCGCGGCGTGAAGCGCAACCGCGCCCGGGTCTTCGTCGGCCCGGACGCCACCCTCATCGACGTGGGCCAGCGCCTGCTGGGCTCCGGCCTCGAGCCCCTGGTCCGGACGTTCGCGGGCCGCTCGCTGCCGACCGCGGCCCCGCCCCTGCCGGCCCCGGTCGCGCTGCGGTCCGCCGACGCCACCGACCCGGCGGCCTGACCGCCCGCTTCCCGCGCGGGCGGCCGCCGTCCCCGGCCGCCCGCACCCGCACCGCCGCCGCAGACCCCGGAACCGGCCGTACGTCCGCCCCTTTTCGTCCCTTTTCTTCGTCCTTTTTCGCTCCGAGGAGCCGTGAAGATGACCGACGTGAGTCCGGCCGAGGACACCGCCGCGGCAGCCGCGCCCGCGCCGCCCGCCGCCAGGAAGCCCGCCGCCAAGAAGCCCGCTCCCGCCACGACCGCGAAGTCCGCCAAGAAGCCCGCCCGAGCGCCGCGGCAGACCAAGTCCGCCGCCGCGAAGGCGACCGCCGAGCCCGAGCTCGCGGCCGCAGTTGTGCAGGCCGTACCGGTCCCGGCTCCCGCGGCCGCACCCGAGGCGTCCCCGGCGCCGATCGTCCCGCTGCGCCGGATCCGCGTGGTCCTGGCCCGGGACGGTGCGGCGCTGCATGTCGTCGAGCACGGCCCCGCCGACGCCGCGGTCACCGTCGTGCTCGCGCACGGCTGGACGCTCACGCACGGCTCGTGGGCGGTCCCGGCCCGCACGCTCGTCACCGACCCGGGCGCCTCGGTGCGTGTGGTGACGTACGACCAGCGCGGGCACGGCCGTTCGAGCTCGGGCCTGGTTCGGCCGTACTCCATCGACCAGCTGGGTCAGGACCTCTTCGACGTCCTTGAGGCCGTCGCGCCGAGCGGGCCGGTGGTCCTCGGCGGGCATTCGATGGGCGGCATGACGATCATGGCGCTGGCCGCCGCGCGGCCCGAACTGTTCGGCGCGCGGGTGCGCGGCGTCCTGCTGGTCGGCACGTCGTCGGGCGACCTGGTCCCGCTCGCCGAGCCGTTCCCGGTGGCCGAGCGGCTCCGGGCGCGGGCCGGACTGCGGTTCTTCGCGCTCGGGCAGCGCCGCCCCGAGGTCTTCGCGCGCGGGCGGCGCATCCTGCCCGGCCCGCACACCAAGTCGCATCTGCGGTCGGTGAAGCTCGGGCTGTTCGGCCCGGACGCGGACGAGTCCGTGGTCCGCTCGTGCGCGTGGATGGTCCACAACACCTCGGTCGAGGCGCTGTGCGGCTACTTCCCCGCAATTGCCGCGCACGACAAGGCCGGACAGCTCGCGGCCCTCGCGTCCGTGCCCGTGCACATCGTGGTCGGGGACCGCGACAAGCTCACCCCGCTGCAGCACAGCCGGCGGCTGGCCGCGGAACTGCCGCATGCCGAGTTGCGTATCGAACCCCGATGCGGGCACATGGTCCTGACGGAGCGTCCGCAGTCCGTGACGGCGCCGCTGCGCGAGCTGTGTCGCGTGGCGGCCGCGGGCCCCTCGGCCGTCCCCGCGCACTGACGCGCAGGGCGGCCGCCCGAGGAGGGGCCGTGGGCGTACCGCCGGCCGGGGCGGCGGTACGCCCACCTGCATGCCCGGCCCGCATACCCGCCGCTTCCCCGGCGCCGGGCGCGCCCGGCGGATTACCCGGTTGACTTCGAGTGCGCTCCAAGAGACAGGCTGGGTCCCGTACCGCAGCCCGTCCGACCCAGGGAGCACGCTCATGAAAACGACCACGCTTGGTGCGCACGGACCGTCCGTCGGGGTCATCGGACTCGGCTGCATGGGCATGACCCACGCGTACGACCCGAACGGCCGCGACGACGCCACGTCGGTCTCCGTCCTGCGGCAGGCGATCGAGCTCGGGGTGACCCTCATCGACACCGCCGACGTGTACGGCCCGTTCACCAACGAAGAGCTGGTCGGGCGCGGCCTGGCCGGCATCCGGGACCAAGCGGTGCTCGCCACCAAGGTCGGCCTGGAGCTGAGCCATGGCCTGGGGCAGGGCACTTCGGGCCTCACCAAGAACGGCCGCCCGGAGCACGTGCGCAAGTCGATCGACGACAGCCTGCGGCGCCTGGGCACCGACTACGTGGACCTCTACCAGCTGCACCGCGTCGACGCCGACGTCCCGCTGGAGGAGACGTGGGGCGCGATGGCCGAGGCGGTCGCGGCCGGGAAGGCCCGGCACATCGGGCTGTCCGAGGTGAGCGTCGAGGAGATCCGCCGCGCGCAGGCGGTGCACCCGGTGGCGTCGGTGCAGTCGGAGCTGTCGCTGTGGACGCGGGACGCGCTCGCCGAGGTGGTGCCGTACTGCAATGCGGAGGGCATCGCGTTCCTGCCCTTCTCGCCGCTCGGGCGCGGTTTCCTGACCGGCAATTTCGCGACCGTGGACGACCTGCCCGAGGGCGACTGGCGGCGCTCGCTGCCGCGCTTCCAGCAGGACGCGCTGGCCGCGAACCAGGTCCTGGCGGCCGCGGTGCGGACCATCGCGGACCGGCTCGGCGCCACCCCGGCGCAGGTCGCGCTGGCGTGGGTGCTCGCCCAGGGCGAGTACGTCGTCCCGATCCCCGGCACGAAGACCCCGAAGTACCTCGCGGACAACGCGGGCGCGGCCGACGTGGTCCTGAGCGCCGCGGACCTCGACGAGCTGAACGCCCTGCCGGCCCCGCAGGGCGACCGCTACTAGCCGCCCCCGCAGGCGGCCCGGCCGCTTCCTCCTCGTGCGCGTCACCCCTGGTCAGGGGTGGCGCGCACGGCCGGGTCCGGGCGCGGGCGCCCCCCCCGGGGGCCGCGCGCCCCGGGCGGCGGGGCCCCCCCCCACGGCCGTTTCCGGGGCCGTGCGCGGCCCGGGAAGCTAAACGGATTGCTATCCGTTTGGATTTGTAGTTCAATTTTCAACAACAGCACGGCACGAGCTTCGGGAGCGGGTCATGGGTACGCAGTTCGGGATCTTCACGGTCGGGGACGTCACGCCGGACCCCGCCACCGGTCGCGCGCCGACCGAGCACGAGCGCATCAAGTCCATGGTCGCCATCGCCCTCAAGGCCGAAGAGGTCGGCCTGGACGTCTTCGCGACCGGCGAGCACCACAACCCGCCGTTCGTGCCGTCCTCGCCGACCACGATGCTCGGCTACATCGCGGCCCGCACCGAGCGCCTCATCCTGTCCACGTCCACGACGCTGATCACCACCAACGACCCGGTGAAGATCGCCGAGGACTTCGCGATGCTGCAGCACCTCGCGGACGGCCGCGTCGACCTCATGCTCGGCCGCGGCAACACCGGCCCGGTGTACCCGTGGTTCGGCCAGGACATCCGCCAGGGCATCCCGCTCGCCATCGAGAACTACGCCCTGCTGCACCGCCTGTGGCGCGAGGAATCGGTCGACTGGCAGGGGCGCTTCCGCACTCCGCTGACCGGCTTCACGGCGACCCCGCGGCCGCTCGACGACACCCCGCCGTTCGTGTGGCACGGCTCGATCCGCTCGCCCGAGATCGCCGAGCAGGCCGCGTACTACGGCGACGGGTTCTTCGCCAACAACATCTTCTGGCCCAAGGAGCACTTCCAGCGCCTGATCGAGCTCTACCGCGAGCGCTACGCGCACTACGGGCACGGCACCCCCGAGCAGGCCGTCGTGGGGCTCGGCGGGCACGTCTTCATGCGCCACAACTCGCAGGACGCAATACGGGAGTTCCGCCCGTACTTCGACCGCGCGCCGGTCTACGGCAACGGCCCGTCGCTGGAGGACTTCAGCGACCAGACCCCGCTCACCGTGGGCAGCCCGCAGGAGGTCATCGACAAGACGCTGACCTTCCGCGAGTCGTTCGGCGACTACCAGCGCCAGCTCTTCCTGGTCGACCACGCCGGCCTGCCGCTCAAGACCGTGCTGGAGCAGCTCGACATGCTGGGCGAGGAGGTCGTCCCGGTGCTGCGCAAGGAGTACGACAAGCTGCGCCCGGCCGGCGTGCCGGTGGGCCCGACGCACGCGGCGCGGGTCGCCGAGGCGGCCGGGACCGCGGCCCGATGAGCCCCTGGCGCGGCCGGGAATAGCGCCGGGCCGTTCCGCGCTGGGCACAGGCGTACGGCCGCCCCCGGGACTTCCGGGGGCGGCCGGCGACGTCCGCACGGCGTCGCTTTTTCGCCCGCGATCAGATCGGGGTTCCGGAGCATGAGCACGACGTCTGCAGTGGTGGTCTACGGCGCGACCGGCCACACCGGCCGCTTCCTGGTGGCCGAACTGACCCGGCGGGGCATCGCCGTGATCGCCTCCGGCCGCAACGCGGACCAGCTCGCCAAGCTGGCCACGGAATGGCCCGAAGTCGACGTGCGGGCCGCGACCGTGGACGACCCCGCCGCACTCGACCGGGCGCTCGCGGGCGCCGCGGCCGTGGTCAACGCCGCCGGACCGTTCGCGGTCACCGCCGGGCCGGTGGTCGAGGCCGCGCTGCGGGCCGGCATCCCCTATGTCGACGTCGCCGCGGAGATCGAGGCGAACGCCGCGATGTTCGCCGACTACGCGGAGGCCGCCGCGGCCGCGGGCGTCCCGGTGGTGCCGGCGATGGCGTTCTACGGCGGCCTCGGCGACCTGCTGGTCACCGCGGCGCTGGGCGGCCGGACGGCCGCCGACGAGGTGCACGTCGCGTACGGGCTGAGCAGCTGGCATCCGACCGAGGGCACGCGCGAGGCCGGGCGGGTGTCGCACGACCGCCGCGCCGGGCGCCGGGTGCGGTTCGCGGACGGCGCGCTGCAGTACCACGAGGACGCACCCGTGCAGCAGGACTGGGACTTCCCCGAGCCGCTGGGCCGGCGTGCGGTGGTCGCCGAGTTCACCATGGCCGACGTGGTCACGGTGCCGAGCCACCTCGATGTCCCGTCCGTCACCACCTACATGAGCGCCGAGGCCGCCCGGGACCTGTCCGGTGCGGACACCCCGGCGCCGGAGGCGGTCGACGAGCAGGGCCGCTCGGACCAGACGTTCTTCGTCGACGTCCTGATCCGCACGGGTGGCGAGGAACTGCGCGCCGACGTCCGCGGGCAGGACATCTACGCGATCACTGCACCGCTGGCCGCCGAGGCCGTGCAGCGCATCCTGGACGGCCGGGTCCGGACCACGGGCGTGGCCTCGGCCGGCGCGGCGTTCGACGCAGCCGACTTCCTCGGCGCGCTCGGGGAGCATCTGGTGGTCCGGCTGCCCGGCTGACGGGCGCAGCACACTCGCGGGCCGGGGCGGCACCGCTGTCGGTGCCGCCCCGGCCCGGCGGCGGCTCCGTGAGTCACATAC
>NZ_JAKFHA010000004.1:247721-319827 GCF_021502675.1 Yinghuangia soli | reverse complement strand
GTTGCGGGGCCGCTCCCCCGGCGGGGGCGGGGGGGCCCCCCAGTGCGGGCCCCCCCCGGCCCGTCGGCGTCTCCGTGAGTCTCAGACCCGGCGGGCCTTCATCACCTGCTCCAGGACCCACTCGCCGTCCAGGGCCCGGAACCAGCCGCGCCAGGTGAACGAGACATCGGTGATGTCCGAGAAGTTCCAGCGCAGCGGCGTACCGTCCGCGTCGGCGCCTTCCTGGTGGATCTCGTCGCCGGCCGCGCGGCCGATCAGCGTGCAGTAGTTGCCGGCCGACGGGCCGAACCAGTTGATGCGCCAGGCGCCGAGGACCGGGTCGTACACGCGCACCGTCGTCCCGGACCGGTCCTGCGGGTCGGGTACGCCCGACGGCATCAGCACGTCCTGGACCGCGCGTCCGCCGAGTACCCACCCGAAGGTCCATTCCCGGGTGTCCTCATGCCAGTTGCCGTCCTCGAGGAACCGGTGGTCGACGCGCCAGACCCCGGCGAAGCGGCCGTATAAGAGCAGTTCCTTGGCGTGTCCGGGATGCGGGCCGTCGGCAGCGAGCCGCTGCAGCATAGGGTTCATGGAGCCATGCTGCCCTGACCGCAAGGCATTTGGCCTCGGTGAATTTCTCAGCCGCGGGACGCCCCGGCCGGCCAGACGACGTGTACGGTCTTGCCGAGCGAGCGCGCGCGGGCCACGGCGTCCGCGGTGCCGCCCTTGGGTCCGGCGGCACTGTCCCAGACCGCGAAGAGCGTGCCGCACCGCGGTCAGCGTCCCGCCGGGGTCGAGCACGACGCGTGCGAACACCGCGTCGGCGCCCTGCGCGAGGCAGCTGACTCCCGCCAACTCCCCGGCCGGAATGCCCTCGAGGGCCTCGCGGAGCGCCGCGCGCGTCTCATCGCCCAGATACATGTGCCCGGTCACACCGAAGACCTGCATGCCACCCCCCGGAACACACCCGAACGAAAGCGAACTCCCCCATGCGCCCTACCCTGTTCACCGTCGAAGTGCCCGGACCTGGGCGGCTCGGCACCATGGCCAAGCCCCGCGGCGGCGATTGGCTCGCGGACGAGATGCGCGCCCTCGCCGCGGCCGGGGTCGACGTCCTCGTCTGCGCCCTGCCGGCCGGCGAGCGCGCGGAACTCGGGCTGGCCGCCGAAGCACGCGAAGCCGTGGCCGCCGGCCTGCGGTTCACGGCAATACCCATACCCGACAGGCACGTTCCCGACCTCGCCCGAGTACTTCCGGTCCTGCGGACGCTCGCCGGGCAGCTCCGCGGCGGCGCACATGTCGTCACGCACTGCCGGTTCGGGATCGGGCGCGCGTCGCTGCTCGCCGCATCGCTCCTGGTCCTGAACGGCGTCGCACCGGAGACGGCCTGGGCGCGCCTCGCGGCAGCCCGCGGCCTGCCGGTGCCGGACACCGACGAGCAGCGGGCCTGGGTGTCCGGACTGGCCGGCCATGCCCGTCCGTGACCGGCCGGGGTCCGCGTCCCCCGGACTACCCCGCGGTCAGCCGCGCCACCAGGTGTCGAGCGGCGTGACCGGCACGGCCCGCTTGTGGCGGGTGGCCAGGAACACCGACTCCAGCCTGGCGGACACCTCGGGGGCGACGTCGGCGCCTTCGAGGTAGTCGTCGATCTGCGCGTACGTCAGGCCGAGCGCCACCTCGTCGGGCAGTGCCGGGCGGTCGTCCTCCAGGTCCGCGGTGGGCACCTTCTCCCACACGCTCGGCGGCGCACCGAGCTCCTGGAGCAGCGCGGCGCCCTGGCGCTTGGTCAGTCCGGTCAGCGGCGTGACGTCCACACCGCCGTCGCCGTACTTGGTGAAGAAGCCGGTGACCGCCTCGGCGGCGTGGTCGGTGCCCACCACGAGCATGTTGAGCTGGCCGGCGATGGCGTACTGGATGACCATGCGCTCGCGGGCCTTGATGTTGCCGCGCACGAAGTCGCGCAGCGCGGGAGCGTCGCCGAGGAGCTCCTGCAGGCCGCCGGCCGCCTCGGCGGAGACCGCGTCGGCACCGGGCTTGACGTTGACGGTGACCGAGCGGTCCGGGCCGATGAAGCGCAGTGCGGTCTGCGCGTCGTCCTCGTCGGCCTGGACGCCGTACGGCAGCCGCACCGCGACGAAGGTGGCGTCGTGGCCCTCGGCCCGCAGCTCTTCCGCGGCCAGCTGGCAGAGCCGGCCGGTCAGCGTGCTGTCCTGGCCGCCGCTGATGCCGAGCACGAAGCCCACGGCCGGGGTGGAGCGCAGGTAGGCCTTGAGGAAGTCGACCCGCTGCCGGATCTCGACCTTGGGGACTATGGCCGGCTTGACGCCCAGCTCGGCAAGAATCTGATCCCGTACGTTCGCCATCCACGTACTGTACTGGCCCGTTCCGGCCCTGGTGGGCGCCGGGTTCCGCGGTGCGAAGGCCCGCCCGGGGCGGGCCTGGGCGAGTCCGAGGTCACATGGCCCAACCGAATCGTGGGATGGCCGCGGCCGTGCGCCTCTCCCTATTGTCCGGGCCATGGAGTGGTACCAGGTCGTGGGCTTCACGCTCGCCGTCACGCCGATCTGCCTGATCCCGGGGACGAGCTTCACGCTGGTGACGCAGAAGGTGGTGACCGGATCCCGCCGGGACGGTGTCCTGGTGGCGCTCGGGACCGCCACCGGGCTGCTGGTGCACGCGGCGTTCGCGGCGGTGGGGCTGTCGACGCTGGTGATGGCCTCGTCCGAGGCCCTGGCGGTGCTCCGGGTCCTGGGCGCGGCCTACCTCGTCGGGCTCGGGATCACGACCTGGCGGTCGGTACGCCGCGGCCGGCCCGCGGCGGAAGGGAAGCCCGCGCGGCAGCCGCGGTGGCGGACGCCGTGGGCCGGACTGGGCAGTTACGGCCAGGGCCTGTGGAGCAACGTACTCAATCCCAAGGCCTCGTCGGTGTACCTGACGCTGGTCCCCCAGTTCCTCTCCCCGGGCAGTCCGGTCGCCCCGCAGATCGGCGTCCTGGCGGTCGCCCATGTGCTGGTCGTGCTGACCTGGCTGCTCACCTGGACCACGGCGGTCGCGGCCGCGCAGCGCTTCGTCGACACCCCGTGCTTCCGCACCGCGCTGGCCCGGACCACAGGGGCCGTTCTCGTCGGCCTGGGGCTGCGCACCGCCGCCGCGCGCTGACCCTGCCGGGGTGCCTTCGGCGCGGCGGTCCGCGGTCCGGGAGGTGTGATACAAAGCACGAGGCCGCGTGCGTACGGCCTATTCAGGGCATCCCGCGTGCGGCTCGGGGCAGCCCTGCCGGGCTCCCGCATTCATGCGGCGGTCCTGTGGTGCAGACTCGTGCGCATCCCCTTCACCACGAGAGGTTGTCGTCCCCATCATGCGTGCTTTCCGTTCGTCCCGTATATCCGTCCTGCGTGCGACCGCTGTGGCGGCTTCCGGAGTCATCGCCATGGCGGCGGTCGCCGGTTGCGGTGGCGACGACAAGGAGAAGGACAAGAAGCCCGCCGCGGGTGCCACGGCGACCTCCACGGCGTCCGGCACCGCCTCGGCGAACCCTTCGGGGAAGCCGACCGGCAAGTCGACGAGCACCAAGAAGCCCACCAGCAGCCCCACCGCGACCGACTCGAGCATCAACGCGATCGACCTGAAGGTCGGCGACTGCGTGAACTTCGACGGCGACGACGCGATGAGCACGACGTCGTGCAGCAAGCCGCACGACGGCGAGACGGTCGGGGTCTACGAGCTGCCGTCGGAGATGTCCCCGGACACGCCGACGTACATGAAGGACATCGAGGAGAAGTGCCTCGAGTACATCGAGCCGGTGCTCGACCGGCAGCAGAACTCGCAGGAACTGAACGGCACTTGGATCTACCCGACGGCCGAGTCGTGGATCATGGGCGGCAACAAGACCCTGCAGTGCATCGTCATCCGCAAGGACAACGCCCCGCTGCCCGCCGGCAAGCTCAAGTAGGCGGGCGGTGCCCGGAAGGCTCCCGCGGGGGCCTTCCGGGGGCCCGGCGACGCAGGACGGCCGCACTCGGACGGATAGTTGCTACGAGACTGATACATCGTCACGAGTGTTGTGATACAAAGCACTTGTAGCCGCTGACGGGTGGCTTATTTCGGCATCCCACATTCCGTGCCGAGATGCAAGATCGGACTCCCTCGTTCCTGTGGCGGACCCGTGGTGCAGACTCCTACGCGTCCCATCCACCACGAGAGGCTTTCGTCCCCATCATGCGTTTCTCCCGTTCCTCCCGTACCTCCGCCCTGCGCGTCACCGCTGCGGCGGCTTCCGGGGTCTTCGCCATGGCCGCTCTGACCGGTTGCCTCGGCGACGACGACAAGGACAAGGCGACGGGCACCGGCGCCACCAAGGCGCCGACCGCGAGCGCCGAGGCATCCGCCGAACCGTCGGGCAAGGCCGACCCGTCGGCGAAGTCGACCGGCACCGGCAAGCCGTCCACGGGCAAGCCGACGAGCACTTCCACGTCGAGCCAGGTCGAGGCCGTCGTGCTGGCGGCCGGCGAGTGCATCGACACCTCGGCGACCGGCGACATCTCCAAGAAGCCCTGCACCGGGCCGCACGGCGGCGAGGTCGGCGCGGTGCTGACCATCCCGGACAGCCGTACGCCGACGTCGATGACGTACAAGAAGGACAACGAGGCGGCCTGCGAGGCGGCCGTCATGCCGATCATCGACCGGCAGCCGAACGCCAAGGACCTGTCGTTCAGCTACTACTCGCCCACCGTCTCGTCCTGGATGCAGGACAACGACCGCACCCTGCAGTGCATCATCGTGCGGGCCGACAAGGCGAAGCTGACCGCGAAGCTCAAGTAAGCCCGTCTCGGCGGCCGGCGAGGACTATCGGGGGTGTCCTCCCCCGGGGGGGGGGGGGGGGGGGCGGGGGGGGGGGGGGGCGCCCCCCCCCCCCCCGACGCATGTCACCACGAGAGGTATACGTCCCCCCATGCGCTCTCTCCGTTCCACCCGTTCCACCGCGCTGCGCCTGACCGCTGCCGCGGCCTCCGGGATCGTCGCCATGTCGGTCCTGACCGGCTGCCTCGGCAAGGAGGACAAGGACAAGGCGGCAGGCACCGGCAGTTCGTCGGCACCGTCGGCCCCCGCCGGCGCGGATGCCGGCGCACCCGGCTCCGCAGACCCGTCGGCGCCCGGCGGCACCGGCACCAACACCGGTGGCACCAGCACCGGTGGCAGCAGCACCGGCGGTGGCACCGGCAAGCCGACGTCGATCGCGACCGGGAAGGTCAACAAGCTCGACCTGAAGGTCGGCGACTGCATCGACTTCGAGGACGACAACACCAACGTCAAGGCTTCGTGCACCGGTGAGCACGACGCCGAGGCGGTCGCCATCTACGCGATGCCGGCCAGCATGACGCCGACGTCGATGACGTACCGCGACGACGTCAAGGCCAAGTGCATGGAGTTCATCCGGCCGATCGTCGACCGGCAGCCGGACCCGTCGAAGTACGCCGGCACGTGGATCTTCCCGGACTCCGCGTCCTGGATGAACAACGACCGGACCCTGCAGTGCCTGGTCATGCACCGCGACCAGACGCCGATGCCGGCCGGCAAGCTCAAGTAGCGCACGGCACTTCACGCGAACGCCTCCGGCGGGAGCCCCTTGCGGGGTTCCCGCCGGAGGCGTTCCGCCGTCCCGGTGCCGGGTCCTCCGGGGTCCTCAGACGCCGGGGGCGACCGGCTCGGCCGGTTCGAGACCGAGGAGTTCCGCGGCCCACTCGCCGTCGCCGGTGGCCACCACAAGGCTCCGGGTGGCGCGGGTCAGCGCGACGTAGAGAGTGCGCAGACCGGCGGGCGACTGGTCGACGATCGTCTTCGGGTCGACGATGACCGCGGCGTCGAACTCCAGGCCCTTGGCGTCGAGCGCGTCCATCACCTGCACGCGGGACGGGAGTCCGGCGAGTGCGGCGGCCGCTTCCGCGGTCTCGCCGACCGGCGTGACGATGCCGATCGTGCCCTCGACCTCGCCGAGCATGCGCGCCACGACGGCGTGCAGCGTCCCGGCGAGCGGGGCCTTGTCGCCGACCACCAGCAGGTGCGGGCGCTCGCCGCCTTCGCGGACCGCGCGGGACGGCTTGGCCCCGGGCACCGCCCGGACCAGCACGCGCGCGGCCACCGCGGCGATCTCGGCGGGGTTGCGGTAGTTGGTGGTCAGGGTGAACTCGTGGCGGCGCCGGTCGCCCAGCGCCTCGGACATCGCCGCGGCGGACGCGTCGAGGTCCTCCCAGGCGCTCTGCGCGGGATCCTCGACGATGGTCCACGTGGCGTGCTTGCCGCGGCGCTTGAGCATGCGCCACTGCATGGGCGCCAGGTCCTGGGCCTCGTCCACGACGATGTGCGCGAACTCGTCGGGCTCCTGGTCCTCGTCGCGGTCCCGGCCGCGGCCCGCCCGGGCCATGCGGTCGGCGTAGGTGGTGACTTCGCTGATCTCGTCGGCGGGCGCGGAGGAGCGGACCGCCTCGCCGGTGAAGATGTCGTAGCCGTCCACCACGTACGGGTTGTCCTCGGCGGGGCTGCCGGGCGTGCGCGGGCGGACCCGCGGCAGGGGGCCGATGAGCGTGTCGATCTCGTCGAGGAGTGCGACGTCGAGGAACGACACTTCGCCGGTGCGGGCGGTGCGCTCCCAGGAGCCGGCCAGCAGCCGGATCTGGTCGCGGCTCAGCCGGCCGCGGGCGGCGCGGTCCAGGCGGGCGGGGTCGGCGAGGCCGCGCAGGATGTCGACCGGGCGGACCAGCGGCCACCACGTGTTGAGGAAGACCGCGAACTCGTCGCGGGCGGCGACGTCTTCGAGGAATGCCTCCTTCTCGCTGCGGGCGGCGCCGCGCGAGGCGAGGCGCTCCCAGAGCGCGGCCAGGACCGTCTTGGCGGCCGCGACGCGCTGGCCGTTCGGGCCGCGCCGGGCGCGCTGCAGGAGGTCGTTGCGGATCCGGCGCAGTGCCCCGGAGTCGAGCACGACCTCGGTGCCGCGGTGCTTGATGCGCAGTTCGTGCGGGGCGCCGGCCGGGGTGGCCAGCACCGCGCGGCGGAGCAGCGGCACCATCGCGGTGGCGCCCTTGAGGCGGGCCACCGCGGCCGTGTCGTGGTAGGCGGCGGTGGTGCCGTCGACCATGTCGCCCAGCGAGTGCAGGACCGCGCCGCCCTCGCCGAGCGAGGGCAGCACGCGCTCGATGTAGGCGGTGAAGCGCGGGTTGGGGCCGACCACGAGGACGCCGCGCGACCCGAAGCGCTGGCGGTGCCGGAAGAGGAGGTAGGCGACGCGGTGCAGGGCGACCGCGGTCTTGCCGGTGCCGGGTCCGCCGCGGACGATGACCGAGCCGTCGGCGGGGGCGCGGATCGCGTCGTCCTGCTCCTGCTGGATGGTCGCGACGATGTCGCGCATGCTGCCGTCGCGGGTGCGGCTGAGGGCGGCGAGGAAGGCGCCGTCGCCGACCACGACGAGGTCGTCGGGGGCCGCATCCGGGTCGAGGAGGTCGTCCTCGATGTCGACGACCTGGTGGCCGCGGCAGTGCAGCACGCGGCGGCGCACGATGCCGCGCGGGTCCTCGGGGGTGGCCTGGTAGAACGCCTCGGCGGCCGGGGCGCGCCAGTCGACGACGAGGATCTCGCTGTCCGCGTCGCGGACCCCGATGCGGCCGATGTGCCAGACCTCGCGGTCGGTGCGGTCCAGGCGGCCGAAGACGAGGCCGTCGTCGGCCGCGTCCAGGGTGCGGGCCCACAGCTCGGCGCGGAACACCATGGTGTCGCGCTCCACGAGCGAGCCCATGGTGCCCACCTGGGCCTGCTTGTAGCCCTCGCGCATCAGCGCCTGGGCCTCGCCGCGCATCGCCTCCAGGCGGACGTACGCGCGGTCGACGTGCTGCTGCTCGGCTTCCAGCTCGCGCTGTTTGGCGTGCGCCGCGTGTGCTGCGTCGGTGCCTCGGGCCTCCGCTTCGGCGGCGGGGCCGGGCGTCTGCCCGGACGGGGGCAGGGGCATCGGGCTGGCTCCTCGTGCAGGTAGGGCAAAGCGTAGACATTAGTACGCCGGGGAGCCTCGGCCCACTCGGGTTTCAGCTCCGGGCGCGCAGCCGCCGGACCGCGATCACGGCACCGACCAGGCCCGCGCCGCCGAGGAGTGCCCAGGCCCAGGTTGCGAAGCCCGTTCCGCCGTCCCCGTCGCCCGCGGTCTGCGGGGTGCGGGCGGCCTGCCCGGTGGTGTTCGCGGTGGGGGTCGGCGAGGACCCGGCGGGCGGCTGGACCGCGAAGGTCAGGGTCTGCTCCGCCTCGCGGGCCGGTACCGAGCTGTCCGCGACGCGGACCGTGAAGGCGTTCTGGCCCGGGTCGCCCGGGATTCCGGTGAGGTCGCCGGTGAGCGGGTCGAGGGTCATGCCGCCCGGCAGGGGGCCGTCCGCGGCCCAGCGGTAGGGCGGAGTGCCGCCGACCGCCTGGAGTTTGGCGCTGTACTGCTGTCCGGCGGTGGCCGGGGCGAGGACGGTGGTGGCGACGGCGAGGGCGGCCGCCGGGCTCGCGGTGACCGGCGCGGTCATCTCGGAGGCGCCGTTCTGGTTCACCGCGCGCACGGTGTAGGTGTAGGCGGTGCCCTGCGTCAGGCCGGTGTCGGTGTAGACGAGGGTGGCCGCGCTGACCGTGCCGATCACCGCGGTGCCGGCCTGCTCGCCGCCCGACCGGAAGATCTGGTACTCGGTCAGCGGGCTGCCGCCGTCGTCCGCGGGCGGCATCCAGGACAGGACGTTGTGCGCGTCGCCGGCGGTGGCGCTGAGGCCGGTCGGCGGGCGCGGGATGGTGATGCCGGCCGCGGTGAGGGCGACGGTGCGCGAGCCGCCGGGCATGTTGCCGGTGAAGGTGAGCGTGCCGGTGACCGGGCCGCGGCCGCCGACCGCGACCTGGACCGCGACGCTGCACGGCCGGCCGGCCGGGATCGCGGTGCCGGCCGGGCAGCTGGTGCCGGTGTTCTCCACCGCGAAGGGCGGCGTGGCGGTGATGGAGGTCAGGGTGAGCGGGGCGGTGCCGCTGCTGGTGAAGGTGACGTTGCGCAGCGCCGAGCCGGGTGCCGTGACGGGCCCGAAGTCGACGCCGGCGGGCAGTTGGCCGATGTCCCCGGCAGGCACCGTGAAGACGAGCAGGGCGCGGGCCGGGCCCGGGTTGGCGGCCGGCTGCGTCGAGGCGACCGGGAAGACGCGGGGGTCCGCGGGGAAGGTGCCCGGGGTGGAGCCGCCGGCCGCGGAGAGCCAGGGCTCCAGGGGCGAGGCGGCGAGCATCGTGGAGACCGGGTCGAGGACGACGAGGAGGTTCCGGCCCTGCCGGATCGGGGTGCCGCTGCCGATCTCGGCGCTGCCGGTGGCGATGCTGCCGGGCCGGTTCGCCGCGGTGTCGGCGGCGCCGTAGAGGGTGACGCTGACCGCGGTGGCGTCCTGCGGGACCTGCACGGTGGTGGTGCCGAGCTGGGTGACCTCGACCTGCTGCTGCGTGGTGACGACGGCCGGCACGCGCGCGGGCCGCTCCGCCGGGGCGGCCGGCCCGGCCAGGCCGGCGGGGCTCAGCGCACCGGCCTGGCCGGCCGGACTGCCGCCGGCGGTCTGCGGGTTCGCGCCGTGGTCGGTCCGGGCCGCCGACGCGGGTGCGGTCCCGGTCGCCGTGCCGAGGAGCGCCAGGTGGGCCGCGGCGGCAAGTGCCGCGGCGCGTACCAGGACTCGTGCGCCGGGGCGCGCTCCGGAGCGGACCTCGCGCCGTGCGCGGTGCGGCATGCCTGCCGGTCCGCCGCCTGCGCCGACACGCCTGCGTACCCGATCGACCATGTGCTGGGGACCCCCCGTGGGCTGCATCCGGAACCGGACGGCGTCGCAGCTCACGGTGTGCCCGGTCGGTCGTACGCGCGGATGCTAGCGCTGCGCAGGCGCCATCGGGAGTGCGCCCGGCGCGTAGATCACTCGAACGACTGCGGCCGTGCACGCAGCTGGGCGATTGCGCCGCGAATGCGCGGTATCTGCGGTCCCGGCACGGGAGTCCGCGGGGCGGTCCGGAGACGGACCTGCCCGGTGACCGCGGGCCGACCGGGGTTGGGTAGTCGGCCTGCGATCACCGGGCAGGAGTGTGCGGGCGGGTCAGGACCCGTCGCGCGGCGGGCCGATGCGGAGGCCCTCCGGGTCGCCGTCGCGGTCCGCCGGGGCCGCGGGCGGCGTGTCGCCGTCGAGCACCCAGGCGCCGCCGGCCCGGCGCCAGCGCAGCGGTCCGCGCTCGCGCCACGGCTGATCGGCCGTCAGGTACGCGTCCCAGAGCACCACCTGGCGCTTGGCCAGGGCGCGCACCCGGCCTGTCCGGGCTGCCGCGCGGCGGCCCGTCGGCCGCCAGTCGCGGCCGTCCCGGCTGTCCGCTCCGAAGAACGGGCCGAGGACCGCGAGGGCCACCAGGAAACCTATGCACAGAAAGCCGACTGCGGACTCCATTTCGACCTGCCTCCCCACCTGGCATCCGGGGAACTCGCGGAAGCGGGCCCGTCGGTGCGGTCGCGGCGGCAAGCCGTGCACGCACGTCGGGGCCGCGAACACGGGCCGATATTCCGGATCGGCCCGCTCCCGCCCTCGGATGGCTCCAGTCTTGGCCTTCGAGTCACAAGATCAAAGGGCCAATCGCCGCACAGTGGCCTGGGCCAATTCGCGTGCGGCTCCCCGCCCGGGCCACCGGTGCCGGATGCGGCACCGGCCCGGCGCGCCACCCCGGTCCGCCATGGCCCGCCGCGCGCTTCCGGCACGGCCCGAAAACGCCCGTCCTTCAGCGGCAGGGGTCGCGCGTCGGGCATCGTGGATGCGTAGGATCTCGGCACCCGGTCCGCTCGGCGGATCGCCCGGGACCCCCGCCGGCGGCTCGGCCGGCTCGGCGGGAGATCCGGAGAGGCGCGCACCTCCCCCCAGCGCGCCCCCGGAATGGGGTGGGCCCGCAGACATTCCCCCCGTCTGCGGGCCCGCTTCGCCTTCCGGCCGGTCGCGTGGGCGGCCGGCCCCGGTCACACCTCGGGGAACTTCTCCCCGACGAACTCCTCGGACAGCGTCCACAGCCGGACCGCCGACTCCGGGTCGCGCGCCCAGGCGGCGTGCTTGGCGCTGACGCCGCAGTCCTCCAGGTAGACGCCGCCCTGGTCGGCGAGTTCGGGTGCGGTGGCGGCCCAGACCTGGGTGGCCGCGCCGGCCGGCACGGACTTCATCGCGGGCATGTTGGCCCGGGTGACCTTGGACTGCAGGGCGGCGCCCTGCTCGCGGTTCATGTAGCGCCCGAGGTTGGTGCGGATCATGCCCGGGTGCACGGCGTACGCGCGCACGCCGTGCCCGGCAAGGCGCCGGTCCAATTCGACGGTGAAGAGCACATTGGCCGTCTTGGACTGCCCGTACGCGGTCCACGGGTGGTACTCGGTCTGCGCGAAGTTCGGGTCGTCCCACAGGATGTCGCTCGCGACGTGGCCGGCCGAGCTGAGGTTGACCACGCGGGCCGGCGCGCCGCGGCGCAGTGCGGGCACGAGCAGGTTGGTGAGCAGGAAGTGCCCGAGGTGGTTGGTGCCGAACTGCAGCTCGAAGCCGTCCGCGGTGTGCCCGAACGGGGTGGCCATGACGCCCGCGTTGTTGACCAGCAGGTCGATGCGCGGGTGGCGCTCCAGCAGCCAGGCCGCGAAGGTGCGCACCGAGGCCAGCGCGGTCAGGTCGAGTACGCCGGCCTCGACCGAGCGGCCCTCGCCCGCGAGTTCGGCGACCGCGGCGGCGCCCTTCTCCTCGTCCCGGGCGGTGAGGACGACGTGCGCCCCGGCGTCCGCGAGCACGCCGGCCGTGTGCAGGCCGAGCCCGGAGGTCCCGCCGGTGACGACGGCGGTCCGGCCGGTCAGGTCGATGCCGGCGATGACCTCGTCGGTGGTGGTGTCGGGTCCGTACGTGGGCATGGCAGCTCCTCAGATGCTTGACTCAATCATGCACTATGCGCCACGCGTCCGGCGCTGACAAGCCGTCAGTACGCTGGTGCCGCCCGTACCGGCCCGACCGAGACAACTGACAGAGTCGAACCGCCGGGCGCCCGGCGGGCCACGGGAGGACGGCCATGCTCGAAGGACGCGGTGCGGTGGTGACCGGAGCGGCTCAGGGCATCGGCCTGGAGATCGCCCGGGTGTTCTGCGCGAACGGCGCGCGCGTGGTGATCGGCGACCGCGACGGGGACGCCGCCGCGGCGGCCGCCGCGCAGCTGGCCGCGGAGGGCGCCTCCGCGGTCGGCGTGGCGTGCGACGTGACGGTCCCCGAGCAGGTGGACGACCTGGTCCGCACCTGCGTGGACACCTACGGCGCGCTCGACATCTTCGTCAACAACGCCGGTGTCACGCGCGACGCGACGCTGCGCAAGATGACCCTGGACGACTTCGACACCGTGATCGACGTGCACCTGCGGGGCACCTGGCTGGGCACCCGCGCGGCCTCGCTGGTGATGCGCGAGCAGGGCCGCGGCTCGATCGTGAACATCTCGTCGCTGTCCGGCAAGATCGGCCTGCCCGGGCAGACCAACTACAGCGCGGCGAAGGCCGGCATCGTGGGTCTGACCAAGGCCGCCGCCAAGGAGCTCGGGCACTTGGGCGTGCGCGTGAACGCGGTGCAGCCCGGCCTGATCCGCACCGCGATGACCGAGGCGATGCGGCAGGACATCTGGGACGCCAAGGAGCGCGAGGTCCCGCTGCAGCGCGCCGGCGAACCGGTCGAGGTGGCCAACGCGGTGCTGTTCCTGGCGTCCGACCTGGCCAGCTACATCACCGGCACGGTCGTCGAGGTCACCGGCGGCCGCGGCATGTGAGCCCGGCGCGCCCGACCGGGCCCGCGGTCGGGCCCGGTCAGGCTGCATTCAGGCCCCGGTCAGGCCGCAGTGAGGACCAGCGGTCCGTCGGCGGTCACCGCGACGGTGTGCTCGAAGTGCGCCGCACGCGTGCCGTCGGCGGTCGCGATGGTCCAGCGGTCGGGCAGCACCCGGTAGTCGTCCCGGCCGCCTTCGAGGAACATCGGCTCGATGGCCAGCACCAGCCCCTCGCGCAGCCGGTAACCGCGCCCGGGCCGCCCGGTGTTGGGCACGTGCGGGTCCTCGTGCATCGCGGTGCCGATGCCGTGCCCGCCGTGGTCGGCCAGGATGCCGTAGCCGTACGAGCGGGCCACTTCCTGCACCGCGTACGCCACATCGCCCAGGCGCGCGCCCGGGACCATCACCGCGACGGCCGCGTCGAGCGCCTCGCGGGTCGCCTCGGCGAGCCGCCGGCCCGCGGCGTCGACCGCGCCGACCTCGACGGTGACGGCGGCGTCGCCGTGGTAGCCGCGGACGATCGCGCCGCAGTCCACGGACAGCAGGTCCCCGCCGCGCAGTACGCGGCCGTCCGGGATGCCGTGCACGACGACCTCGTCGACCGACAGGCACAGCACGCCGGGGAACGGCGGCAGCGAGGCGTGCGGGCGGTAGCCCAGGAACGACGGCTCGGCACCCGCGGCCCGGATGTGCGCGGCGGCGAGCGCATCAAGCTCGGCGAGGGTGACGCCGGGTCGGGCGGCCGCGGCGACCGCGGCGAGCGTCTCCGCCACCACGCGCCCCGCGGCCCGCATCAGGTCGAGCTCCGCCGCACTTTTCAGGGACACCATCTCTGCCTTCTCTCTGCCTCGTCGATCCGGGCCACGGGCCCGTCGTCGGGCAGCCCACCGCATTCGCGTATGGCCAAATAATACACACCAAAGAATACCTGCCAAAGAATACAGGCCATATAATCGTGGGCATGGTGCGTACCCCTCTGACCGACGAACAGCGCGACCGCGGCCGGGTGCTGGGCCAGGTGCTGCGCGAGGCGCGCGGCCGGCGCAGCGCCGCCCAGGTGTCCGCGGAGTCCGGCGTGCCGCTGGACACGTTGCGCAAGATCGAGCGCGGCGCGATCGCGCTGCCCGCGTTCTTCACCGTGGCGCAGCTCGCCAAGGTGCTGGACCTGGACCTCTCGGCGCTGGCCGAGGAACTGCTCGCGGTCGAATCCGCCCCGGAGGCCGGCGCGGCCTGACGACCCGGAAACGCGGAGCGGGGGGGGGGGCCGGGGGGGGGGGGGGGGGGCCCGCGGGGCGGGGGCCCCCCGCTCCCGCTCTCGGCGCGCCGCCCCCCCCGCCGCGCCCCCCCCCCCCCCGCTCCGGCAGTCTCGGATGCCGCCGTACCCTGCCGACGGGCCGGCGCCGGGCCCTGCCGCCCGGCTCCGTACTCCGCCGATCGGTGGATTGGCGTCCCGGGAACAGCCTTTCGACGCTGCGGACCGTGTCCTGACCAGGCCGTCCCGCGTTGTTCGCGGTGAGGGCCCGCCGCGGAGGGCGGCGCAGCAGCGGAGGCAGGACGAACGGATCAGCCGAAGGAAGCCGTCCCGGAGACGGTCCACAGCGGCCCGGGGAAGGGCAAGGCGAAGTACGCCGGCAGGAACGGATCCGGCACCCGCGGCACCCGCGGGAGTTGGGACGCCCGCGCGGCCGGGACGTACAACGACGCCATCGAGCCGAAGAACACCGCGACGGCCAGGACGGCCGCTCGTCGGAATCCGAACCTCATGCCTGTTTCCTCCTCGAGCGCGATGCCGTTCCACCCGGGACTCCGGCACCGTGACCCGTCACCCCGCGTGACGGCGGCATGACTCTAGGGTTTTGTCGCGTTTCACCGTCGCAACGTTGCGCCGCACGGGTGAAGCAGAGCCCCGGGATCGGGCCCAGGACACGCAAGTTCACTCCGACGAGGGAACTTCCTGCGCCCGTCCGCGCGGTGCCCGTGTCCCTTCCGGAATCCGCCCCGACCCCCTTGCAGGCCCCGCCGCAAGCCGGTCGCGGCACCGCGGGACGGACCTCTCGGCGCTCCGGCCGGGTCCGGGCATACCGCCGCTATAACCCGCCCCCGGCGATCCCGCATCCCGAACTGCGCAGGCCGAACTGCGCAGGCCGGATGCCCGACTTCACCGCGGCGCGCCGCCGTGCCTCCGCGCCCCCGGTCGCCTCGTCCGCACCTGCGCCGCGCCGCGGCCACCCGAACGCCGTACCGGCGCCGGGCAAATGTCGGGCGTACGGGTGAACAGGCGATTCACCGCGGCGCGGCCTGGGGAAAGATCGTCGGTCATATGCCGCAGACCGGAGGTGATCCCCACGAACCGGGAACGAAGCCGACGCCGGATCGCCGCAGCGTGCGTCCTGGCCGCGGCCACCGCAGCCGCATGCGCGTCGCCCGACGACTCCCCCGGCCTTCAGCGCAAGGCCAAGGCGCCTGCGTCGGCTGCCGCGGACGGTCCGGACGTCGCTCCCAAGCCCGTTCCGGGTGCGGCCGACCCGAAGGCGAAGGCGGCCGCGGAAGCCCAGGCCGCGGAAGCCGCGCGGTCGCTGCAGGCCGCGCAGGCCGTGAAGGCGGCCGAAGCCGCCGCGGCGCGCCAGGAGGAGCTGCGGGTCGCCCGCGCGGCCGCCGCGCAGCGCTGGGGCCTGCCCGCGATGCCGCTGTTCGCGCCCGCGCCGCCCGCCGCCAAGCCGGAACTGGCCGCGAACGGGCAGCACGTGGTGACCAAGCCGGGCCTGCCGCCCATCGTCCGCCGGGTGCCGACCACCGACAAGGTCGTCTTCCTGACCATCGACGACGGCCTGGAGAAGGATCCGGAGTTCTCCCGCATGATCCGGGAACTCGGCATCCCGGTCAGCGCCTTCGTCACCGACTATCTGGCGCGCCCGAACTACGGCTACTTCCGCGACCTGCACACGCAGGGCGTCGCGGTGCACAACCACACGATCAACCACAAGGACCTGCGCAAGCTGAGCGACGAGGGCCAGCACCGCGAGATCTGCAACCAGCAGGAGAACCTGCTCAAGGAGATCGGGGTGCGCCCGCACCTGTTCCGGCCGCCGTTCGGCGAGTACACCGACGCCACGCTGCGGGCCGCGGCGAGCTGCGGGGTCACCGCGGTGCCGCTGTGGAACCAGGAGGCGTTCGCGGACCGCATGGAGTACCGGTACGGGGACCGCAAGTTCCATCCCGGCGACATCATCCTGACGCACTTCCGGGGCCCGGAGACGTGGAAGGGCAGCATGACCGACATGCTGCGGCTGACGCTGCGCGAGGTGACCGCGCAGGGCTTCGCGCTGGCCCGCCTGGAGGACTACCTGTAGGCGCCCGCACATCCGCCGGCCGCCCGGGCCCGGCCCTTCGGGAATCGTTAGATCGGCTAAGCACCTAGACTCAAAGGTTGTGACCACCGCTGCGGCGCCCGCCGCCTCCGAGCCCCCGCGCGCCGCTTCCGGGCGCGGGTGGCTGCGCCGCATCCTGGCCGCCTGCTGGCAGCACAAGAGCAGCGTGCTGTGGGCGTTCGGGGCGTCCATGGTCGGCATGTCGGTGACCGCGTTCGTGCCGCTGGTGCAGCGCGCGGTGATCGACGACGCGGTGGCCGGGGACCGCAGCTCGTTCGCGCCGCTGGCCGCGCTGCTGGTCGGGGCCGCGGTGATCGCCTTCGCCGCGGCGTACGTGCGGCGCTACATCGGCGGCCGGCTCTCCCTCGAGGTGCAGTACGACCTGCGCACCCAGGTCTTCGGCGCGCTGTCCCGGCTGGACGGCGCCCGCCAGGACGAGTTGCAGACCGGGCAGATCGTCAGCCGGGCCGGCTCGGACATCAACATGATCTCCAGCGTCCTCGCGATGCTGCCCATGCTGACCGGCAGCGCGCTGCTGTTCGTCATCTCGCTGGTCATCATGCTGACCCTGTCGCCGCTGCTCACCCTGGTCGCGCTCGCGGTCGGCCCGGGCCTGTTCGCGGTCGCCCGGCTGTCCCGGCGCAAGCTGTTCCCGGCCACCTGGGCGGCGCAGCAGGAAGCGGCCGCGCTCGCCGGGGTCGTGGACGGCGCGGTCTCCGGCGTCCGGGTGGTCAAGGGCTTCGGCCAGGAGCGCCAGGAAGTCGCCCGCCTGGAAGACGCCGGGAAGCGGCTGTTCGCGAACCGGATGCGCGCGGTCCGGCTGAACAGCCGCTACTCCCCCACGCTGACCGCGATCCCGGCGCTGGGCCAGGTCGGCGTGCTGGGACTGGGCGGCTGGCTGGCCATCCGCGGCGACATCACGCTGGGCACGTTCCTGGCCTTCTCCACCTACCTGGGGCAACTGGTCGGCCCGGTCCGGCTGCTGGCCGGGCTGCTGACCATGGGCCAGCAGGCCCGCGCGTCGGTCGAGCGGGTCTACGAGGTGGTCGACTCGCAGCCGCTGGTCACCGAGAAGCCGGACGCGGTCCCCCTGGCGTCGTGCGCGGCCGGGCTGGAGTTCGACGGCGCGACCTTCGGCTACGTCGCCTCCCGGCCGGTGCTCGACGGGCTCACGCTCGCGGTGGCGCCCGGCGAGACCCTCGCGCTGGTCGGCACGTCGGGTTCCGGCAAGTCGACGGTGTCGATGCTGCTGCCGCGCTTCTACGACGTGCAGCACGGCGCGATCCGGGTGGACGGCCACGACGTCCGCGACCTGACCCTGGACTCGCTGCGCGCCGCGATCGGGCTGGTCGCCGAGGACTCCTTCCTGTTCTCCGACACGGTCCGGGCCAACATCGCGTACGGCCGGCCGGACGCCACCGACGCGCAGGTGCGGGCCGCGGCACGGGCCGCCGAGGCGGACCGGTTCATCGCCGAGCTGCCGGACGGCTACGACTCGGTGGTCGGCGAGCAGGGCCTGACGCTGTCCGGCGGGCAGCGGCAGCGCATCGCGCTGGCCCGGGCACTGATCACCGACCCGCGGATCCTGCTCCTGGACGACGCGACGTCGGCGGTGGACCCGCGGATCGAGGCGGAGATCCACGCGACGCTGCGCCGCGTGATGGCGGGCCGCACCACGCTGCTGATCGCGCACCGGCGCTCGACGCTGCAGTTGGCCGACCGGATCGCGGTGCTCGACCGGGGCCGCCTGGTCGACATCGGCACCTACCGGGAACTGGACGAGCGCTGCCCGCTGTTCCGGCTGCTGCTGTCCGGCCCGGGCGACGACGCCGAGGGCCGCGACGCCGCCGATCCGCACGCCCCCGCTCCGCGGGCCTCGGCGGCGGCCGCAGCCGAGGTGCAGGTGGACGGGGTCACCCCGAGCCTGTGGCAGCGGGATGCCGCCGCGGAGGAGGGCCATGCGGCGGCCGCCGCCGCGGAGGCCGCCGCGCGGTCGGGGGCCGCCTCGATCGGCGGCGGTCCGGGCGCGGGCGGCCGCGGCGGGGCCGGCGGGCCCGGCTTCGCGGCCATGATGTCCGCGACCCCGGAACTCCTCGCGCAGGTCGACGCCTTGCCGCCGGCCACCGACGAGCCCGGCGTCGACGACCGCGCCGCCCGGGCCGAGGACCCGCGTTTCACCCTGCGGTCCCTGCTGCGCCCGTACCGGACCCCGCTGCTGATCGGTCTGCTGCTGGTCACGCTGGACGCCGCCGCGCAGCTCGCGCTGCCCGCGCTGATCCGGGCAGGCGTGGACCGCGGCGTGTCCGATGCCGCCACCGACGCGATCCTCGCGGTCTCGGCCCTGGCGCTGCTGGTCGTCGCCGCGGACTGGCTGGTCAACGTCGCGCAGGTGCGCATCGCGGGGCGTACCGGCGAGCGGCTGCTGTACACGCTGCGGGTGAAGACGTTCGCGCATCTGCAGCGGCTGGGCCTGGACTACTACGAGCGCGAGATGTCCGGGCGGATCATGACCCGGATGACCACCGACGTGGACGCCGCGTCGACGTTCCTGCAGACCGGCCTGGTCAGCGCGGTGGTCAGCCTGCTGACCTTCTTCGGCATCATGGCCGCGCTGCTGATCCTGGACTGGCAGTTGGCGCTCGTGGTGATGAGCGTGCTGCCCATCCTGATCGCCGCGACCGTGGTCTTCCGCAAGCGCTCGTCGGCGGCCTACGACGACGCCCGCGAGAAGGTCAGCGCGGTCAACGCGGACCTGCAGGAGAACGTCGCGGGGATGCGCACCGCGCAGGCGTTCCGGCGCGAGGAGCGCAACTCGGCGCGGTTCGCGGAGCGCAGCCGCGACTACTACGACTCGCGGCTCACCGCGCAGCGCTACATCGCGCTGTACTTCCCGTTCGGCCAGTTCCTGTCCAGCCTGGCGGCGGCGCTGGCGCTGATCGTGGGGGCGTACCGGGTGGACGCGGGCACGATGACCGCGGGCGCGCTCATCGCGTACCTGCTGTACATCGACATGTTCTTCGCGCCGATCCAGCAGCTGTCCCAGGTGTTCGACGGCTACCAGCAGGCGGCGGTGGGGCTGCGGCGGATCCGCGACCTGCTGCGCACGCCGACCTCGACGCCTGCCCCGGCGAAGCCGGTGCCGGTGCCGTCCGGCGGGCTCAAGGGCGAAGTGGTCTTCGACGACGTGTACTTCGCGTACCGCACCGCCCCGGGCGCGGCGGATGCGGGCGGCAAGGCACCGGAGGCGATCTCCGGGGTGTCGTTGCGCATCGCGCCGGGCGAGACGGTGGCGCTGGTCGGCGAGACCGGTGCGGGCAAGTCGACGCTGGTGAAGCTGGTCGCGCGGTTCTACGACGTGGACCGGGGCGCGGTGCGGGTGGACGGCGTGGACGTGCGGGACCGGGACCTGGCCGAGTTCCGGAACCGGCTGGGCGTGGTGCCGCAGGAGGCCTACCTGGCCGCGGGCACGGTGCGCGACGCGATCGCGTACGGGCGGCCGGACGCGACGGACGCCGAGGTCGAGGCCGCCGCGCGGGCGGTCGGCGCGCACGACGCGATCGCCGGGCTGGCCGGCGGCTACCTGCACGAGGTCGGCGAGCGCGGCCGGACGCTGTCCGCCGGGCAGCGCCAGCTGATCGCACTGGCCCGGGCCCGGCTGGTCGACCCGGACATCCTGCTGCTCGACGAGGCGACCGCGGCGCTGGACCTGGCCACCGAGGCCGCGGTGACCCGGGCCGCCGACGAACTGGCCGAGCGGCGTACCACGTTGGTCGTCGCGCACCGGCTGACCACGGCGGCCAAGGCGGACCGCATCGCGGTCGTGGACCGCGGCCGGGTCGTGGAGACCGGCAGCCACGAGGAGCTGCTGGAGCTGGGCGGGCGGTACGCCGCGCTGTGGGCGGCGTTCACGGGCGTGGACGAAGCGGCCTGACCCCGGGCCGGTCGCGGACCGGTCGCGGGCCGCCCCCGGCCGGGCGGGGTCCGGGGTGACACGTGTCGATGATCCGCGGGGCACCGCGCAGTTGCCCCACCGGTTGCCATGGTCATGTTCGCCGGGCGGCCCTACCCTGTCTGCTCTCGCCCGGCACGGACGAGCCGGGCGCCGCTGCGTCCGGCGTCCGCGGTGCCGGGCGTGCGCCATCCGCACGCGCACTTCGCACGCCGTTTCCGCAGTCTGCTCTCCGTACTTCGTGGTCCGTGTACTCCGTAGTCCGCACTGCGCACCGAGCAATTTGCCACGGCACGACGTTCTCGCGACTCCATGCCCTGCGACGGTCCCCGCCAGGACCGTTCCCCGCCCGCTGGAGGTGGAACAGTTTGCACCGCTTCGCACCGCCCCGCCGACGCTTCAGACGGTCCGCGGCCGTATTCTCGGCCGCCGCGATCGCGCTGACCGCCTGCTCCGACGACGACGGCAACACCCCTGATCCGACGAACGCCCCACCGGCGGCCACCGGCGCGGCCAGCGCCCAGGCGCCCGCCCGGCAGGGCGGCACCATCACCATGCTGGCGGTGCAGGACTCCGCGCAGCTTGACCCGTTCCGGTCCGCCTACGTCGCGGTCACCGACGAACCGCGCCTGAACGCGCTGTACGACCCGCTGTTCGCGATCGCGCCGGCCACCGGCAAGGTCGTCCCGCATCTGGGCGAGTCCCTGACCACCGCGGACAACGGGGCGACCTGGACGCTCAAGCTGCGCTCCGGCGTCGTGTTCAGCGACAACACGCCGTTCGACGCGGCCGCGGTCAAGACGAACTGGGAGATGCACGCGAATCCGGCCACCGCGTCGCTGCACCGCGCCGCGGCCACCGGGCTCAAGCTGGAGGTCGTCGACCCGCTCACGCTGAAGGTCACCCCGCCCGCGCCCAACCAGAACTTCGACCGCACGATGGCCCAGGAGCTCACCTACATCGAGTCGCCGCAGCAACTCGCCAAGGGTCCCGAGGTGTACGGCTCGCAGCCGGTGGGCGCGGGTCCGTTCGTCCTGCGCAGCTGGGCGCGCGGCAGCGAGCAGGTGTTCGCGCGCAACCCGCTGTACTGGCAGAAGGACAAGGGCCTGCCGCGCCTGGACGGGTTCACCGTCAAGAACGTCCCGGACATCCAGCAGCAGTTGAGCTCGGTCAAGACCGGGCAGGCGGACATCTTCACCAGTTCGGACCCGGCGCTGCTGGCCCGGGGCGCGTCGGATGCGCACGCGATGGCGCTGAAGGTCGACGGCGGCCAGTACTTCATGTTCAACCTCACGCGCGCGCCGTTCGACGACCCGCGGGCTCGGAAGGCCGTCTCGATCGCGATGGACCCGGCGGACATCCCCAAGACGCTGAACAACGGGTACATCCCGGCCAAGGGGCTGTTCGCGGCGACGTCGCCGTTCTTCGACCCCAACCTGACGCAGCCGGCGTACGACAAGACCGAGGCGCAGCGGCTGTTCAACGAACTGGCCGCGGAGGGCAAGAAGGTCGACTTCACCTACCTGATCCCGCAGAACCCGTCGTCGCAGAAGACCGCGGAGTACATGCAGAGCAGGCTGCAGACCTACCAGAACGTGACGATGAAGATCGAGGCGCTGGAGATCGGCGCGTACATCCAGAAGTCCGCGATCCAGAAGGACTTCCAGGGGCTGCTGTCGCAGCGCTGGATCCCCGATCCGGAGCCGCAGCTGTTCCTGGCCTTCTACTCCAAGAGCCCGCTGAACTACGGCGGTTGGAACAACCCGGCGGCCGACAAGGCGCTGGCGACCGGGCGCGGCAGTGCGGACCTGTCGGTACGCAAGCAGGCGTACTCGGACCTGCAGCGCGCGATCGTGCAGGACATGCCGCTGTGGGTGTACTCCGAAGCAGTGGTCGGGCCCATCTACAACGACAAGATCACCGGTGTCGAGGTGTACAACGCCGGCGTGCTCTACATGGACCGCATCGGCCTGAAGTAGGCAAGTGATCCAGTAGACAGGCGAGTTGCCGGTCCGCTGCGGTGCCTTCCCGGCATGGCGGCGGACCGGCTCCCGGCGCTGCGGCCCCGCAACGGGGAACCGGGCCGCCGCGGCGCGCGGACGGTCAGAGCACGACCAGGACCAGGCTCTCCGCGACGCAGGCCGGCTTGGCCTGCCCCTCGATCTCGACGGTGTAGCGCACGGTGATCTGCTTGCCCTGCGGCACGTCGCGCACGTCGGCGAGTTCGGCACCGGCGCGCAGCCGCGAGCCGACCGGCACCGGGCTGGGGAAACGCACTTTGCCGGTGCCGTAGTTGACCAGCATCTTCGGG
The DNA here is from genome assembly GCF_021502675.1 of Yinghuangia soli. Classification (GTDB taxonomy): domain Bacteria; phylum Actinomycetota; class Actinomycetes; order Streptomycetales; family Streptomycetaceae; genus Yinghuangia; species Yinghuangia soli. Next base: position 297,386 of record NZ_JAKFHA010000004.1, on the reverse strand, counting down.
CCGTCGAGCCGGAAGATGTCCTTGCCGAGCACCGGGATCATGGACAGCGTGAGGTAGCCGTGCGCGATCGTGGTGCCGAACGGGCCCTCCTTGGCGCGCTCGGGGTCGACGTGGATCCACTGGTGGTCGCCGGTCGCGTCGGCGAACCGGTCGATGCGGTCCTGGTCGACGACGTGCCATTCGCCGTACCCCAGATGCTCGCCCTTGCAGGCCGCGAACTCGTCGAACGACGTGAACTCACGCATGAACGCCTCCCGGCTGCGGATGCCCGGCTGCCCCCGCGGACTGCGGGGAGCCGTCGCGTGCCATCGTAGGGGCCGCAAGGTGGATAGTGGACCTTGCAAACTATTTTCCCAACGGCTAGGTTTCACCACGCCGCAGGACCGGCCCCGGCCGGGCCGCCGCGGTGCCGGGCGGACCTGGCCCGACTCCACGGTCCGCGAGGGGTGCACCATGCCGGACGGCAAGCCGGAACTGACGATCACGCACATCGCCGAGAAGCCTTGGCACGAGGTCAAGGCGCAGTCGCACAGCGGCCGCCGGGTGTCGGTCTGGGAGAAGTTCCTGGAGTGGACCCCCGAGCGCATGGTGATCTACGCACGGTACGACGCGGGCGTCGTGGTGGAACGGCACGGCCACATGTCCGAGCACTACGTGTTCGTCGTCGCGGGCGAAGTCCTCATCGGGGACCGCCCCTGCCCGGCGGGCACGCACATCACCCTCGAACAGGGGGCCGCGTTCGGGCCGCTCATCGCCGGCCCCGAGGGCGCCACGCTGTACGAGATCATGGCCGGCGACCCGCGTGCGGTCCCCGACGACCGCGAGGGCTTCCAGCGCCTCCTGGCCGAACGGGACATCACCCCGCTGCCGAATCCGCCGGTGCCCTGGCCGGACTGGCTGCAGGCCCGCACCGACGGGGACCCGGGCAGCAAGGCGTAGCCCGGCCCGGCGCGCTACTGCTCGGCACGAACGAACCGTACTTCCCGGTATTTCCCTGGACTTCGTGCAACACTCCACGTTTTCCGGTGCACTCCGCTACATTCACCGCAGACCACCACGAAGGCCGGTGCGCGAGCCTCGCCCCTGTGGGCACACGCGCCGGCCGGCGGTGTGTGGCGCCGCCCCTGTGCGCCACACGCCGCCCTGGAGGTGGCTCCTGCCGTCGGCCGCACATGGCCGATGCGGGAGCCACCTCCGGCCAAATGGCCCTTCCCGGTTCCGCGAGTGGCGTCCTACGGTCGGGAAATGGACCTGGATCACGCCCGCGCCCTGTGGGAACCGCAGCCCGGCTGGCTCAACACCGCCAGTTACGGACTCCCGCCGACTCCCGCGTACGAAGCGGTCCTCGCCGCGCAGCGCGACTGGCGCACCGGACGCATCAGCTGGGAGCCGTGGGGCGAGGAAACGGAGCGCGCCCGGGCGCTGTTCGCCGAGTTGGTGGGCGTCCCGGCGGCCGACGTCACGGTCGGCGCGAACGTCTCGGGCCTGCTCGCCCCGGTCGCCGCGGGGCTCGCCCCGGGCACCCGGGTGGTGGTCCCGGACATCGAGTTCACCTCCAACGTCTTCCCGTGGATGGTCCACGAGCCGCGCGGCGTCGAGGTCGCGGCCGTGCCGTTCGCCAAGCTCGCGGCGGCGATCGACGAGCGCACCGACGTGGTCGCCTACAGCCTCGTGCAGTCCGCGGACGGCTCGATCGCGGACGACGCGGAGATCCTCGCCGCGGCCCGCGCGGCCGGTGCGCTGGTCGTGGTGGACGGCACCCAGGCGGCCGGCTGGCTGCCGGTCGACGCGGCGCGCTACGACGTCTTCGCGGCCGGCGGCTACAAGTGGCTGATGAACCCGCGCGGCACCGGCTACGCGTACTTCGCCCCCGGGGTCCGCGACCGCTTCGTGCCGGTCGCCGCCGGGTGGTACGCGGGCGAGGACGTGCACTCCTCGTACTACGGCCCGCCGCTGCGGCTGGCCCGCGACGCGCGGCGCTTCGACACCTCGCCGGCCTGGTTCGCGTGGGTGGGCGCGGCCCCGGCGCTGGAGGTCGTGCGCGACATCGGGGTGGCGGCGATCCACGCGCACGACGTGGCGCTGGCCAACCGCTTCCTGACCGCGCTCGGGCGGCCCGCGGGCAGCAGCGCGATCGTGACCGTGGACGTCCCAGGCGCGGAGGCGGCCCTGCAGCGGGCCGGCATCCGGGCCGCGGTCCGGGCCGGCCGGGTCCGCGCGTCCTTCCACATCTACTCGACCGAGGCCGACGTGGACGCGGCGGTCGAGGCCCTCCAGGACGCCCGTCCCTGAGCCGCGCCGCCCGGCGGCACCGGGTCAGGTCGGCACCGGGTCAGGTCGGCACGGGGCCGCCGTCGCAGGTCCGCTCGGGGCGCCCGAACGGGCCCGCCAGGCGCAGCCCGGGCGGGCACGCCGCGCCCGGGGTCGCGCCGCGTTCGAGCAGGCTCACGTACACGCCGGCGACCGCTTCGCTGCGCACCACGTGGTAGCGCGCCTTGAGCGCCCGCGCGGTCTCGCCCCACAGCGGGGTGTAGGGGTCGCGGGGCTCGCCGCGCAGCACCACCGCGACCAGCCAGATGCGTTCGGCGCCTGCGGCGTCCAGGCACGGGTCGGGGTCGGCGCAGTCGTAGGCCCACAAGTCGTCGCGGGCGGTTCCGGACCGGCCGAGCAGCGCGTCGATCGGCTGCGGCCCGCCGCGCAGGTAGTACTGCACGCCGGTGTCGACGTGCCAGAGCCGTTGGTCGACCGCGGAGTAGACGACGCCGTCGCCGGGCCGCAGGCCGGTCCGGATGATCCGGGCCGCGCCCTCGTAGTCCACCCAGGAGAGCGTGACCGGCACCGGGTAGTCGCGCTCTTCGTGCGCTCCGGGCCGGCGCATCGCGTCGTGGTCGGGCAGCCCGAGCGCCGCGACCAAGGCCACGGCTGCGACGGCGACGAGGCCTTGAGTGCGCGGCCGCCGCACGCGCCCCGCGGACAACGCGGCGATGCCCGCCCCGGCGAGGACCGCCCACGCCGGAAGGGTGCCGAGCAAGTAGCGCGGCAGGAAGTACGAGGTGTCCGCCACCGCCGATATCGCGGCCACGGCGGCGATCGGGACGAGCGCCATCGCGGTGTAGGCACGGGCCGCACCGCGGTCCGGCCCGCGCCACGCGGCGAGCAGGAGGACGACGAGCAGGACCGCGACCGGGCCGGACGCGGTCATCCGGGGCAGGAACGTGAGCACGTCGTCCGGCTTCGGCCGGGGTATCCAGTCGATCTGCCGCCCGCGCTGACCTGCGGCGTGGACGGCGAGCGGGGCGAGCACCGCGAGTCCGGTGCCGACCGCGACCGCGAACCGGCGCAGCGCGGTGCGGTGTGCCGCCAGCACCCAGGCGGCGTGCCCGGTGAGGGTGGCGAGCCCGACCAAGTGCCAGGCGCCGAGCAGCGGGACGGTCGCGGCGTAGCCGGCCCAGGTGCGCAGCCGCGCGGACGGCGGGGTCCGCAGCGCCCGGGTCAAGAGCAGGGTGGAGACCGCCGCGGTCAGGCAGACGAAGCCGTACGCGCGGGCCTCCTGGCCGTACCGGGACACCGACGGGATCAGCGCGAAGACGAGCCCGGCCGCGAGTCCGGCCCTGGGGCCGAACGCCGTGCGCCCGAGCACCGCGACGCAGGCCGCGGTGCCGGCCATCGCGAGAGCCGCGGGCAGGCGCAGGGCAAGCACCGAGTCGCCGAAGACCGCCGTCCAGCCGTGCATGAACAGGTAGTAGGCGCCGGCGGAGGCATCGACGTTGCCGAGCATGCGCAGGAGTTCGGGGAGGCTGCGGTCGGACGACGCGGTCCAGGTGGCCAGTTCGTCGCGCCACAGGACGGGTTCCCGGATCCGCCACAGGCACACCGCGAGCGCCGCCGCGGCGCAGACGAGGGCCGACGCCCAGCCGGACACCCACCGAGCACCCGCCGGCACTGTCTCGTCCCGCCCACGCACGCCGGGCCCGGCCTCACCCGAACGCACCGCGGCATCTTCGACGGCGGCCAGTGCCAACTCCCCCACGCAGTCCCCGAATCACCCACCGCAAAAGCCCGGCGGCTTACTCCCCCAGGCGCACAGTACGACACGCGCTCCGCAAAGGGCGGAGCAGGACGGTAGCAGCGCGACAAACCAGCAACCTGATCAAGCCGCCGAGCCCCGGGGACGGAACGCCCTTGGCCCCTCCCACGCTCAGTCCGACGCGCGTTCCGAGGCCGAGCAAGCCGCCAAGCCCACGAGCGCAACATCCTTGGCCCCTCCCGCCCTCAATACCGCGCGCACTCCGCGCAGGGCGCAAGAAGCGTGACGCACGGAGGCACCCGGGCACCGCAGACGAGCATGCGGACGAGACGGGCGAGGCCGCAACATGCCCGACGGAAGCGCCGACCCACACGACCGAAGCCCCCGGGGCGGGACGTCCTTGGCCCCGCGCACAGTACGACGCGCGCTCCGCGCTGGGGGGAGCAGGCGTAGCGCACGGATCAACCGGGCACCGCAGACGAGCATGCAGGCGAGGCGGGCGAGGCCCCAACTTCCCGGCGGAGGCGCCGGCCTTCGCGGCCGAAGCCACAACGGCGGCCAGGCGCGGCGAGCCACCCCACCCGCGCCCCCACCTACGGCCTCACCCTCACCGGCGGCAGCGGCATGCCCGGCGGAGCGCCGGTGTACGCGGCCGAAGACGCCCTGGCGCGGCGAGCCACCCACCTATCCACGCCCGCACTCGCCCCCGCATCCGCCGCGGCGGTTCGTCGAGTTGCCTCGCCGCGCTCCGGGGCCGCTCGCGGCCCGCCCTTCATTCTGAGCTGGGCGGAGCAGGCGTGGCGCACGGATCAGCCGGGCATCGCAGACGAGCATGCAGGCGAGGCGGGCGAGGCCCCAACTTCCCGGCGGAAGCGCCGGCCTTCGCGGCCGAAGCCACAACGGCGGCCAGGCGCGGCGAGCCACCCCACCCCCGCCCCCACCCTCACCCGCGGCAGCGGCATGCCCGGCGGAGCGCCGGTGCACGCGGCCGAAGACGCCCCGGAGGCCAGCGCGGTGAGCCACCCCCCCATGCACGCCCGCACTCGCATCCGCGGAAGCGGCAGCGGCAGCGGCGGTTCGTCGTGCTGCCTCGCAGCGCTCCGGTGCCCGCTCGCGGCCCAGCCTTCGTTCTGACCCGGCAGCGCCGGTAGCCGCGTGCGACCAATCGTCCATAGCCAGATCGACCACCGACGCCGCGTGGCAGTCCGCGCCGACGGTGCGATGCGCGCCGGCGCGGCCCCGGCTCCCGTATCAACCCAGCAGCGCCGGGGCCAGGGTGCGCCAGTCGTCCATCGGCAAATCGACCATCGACTCGCCGAGCACCTGGACGCACACGTGGTCCGCGCCGGCGGCGTGGTGCGCGTCGATGCGGGTCCGGATGGCGGCTTCGTCGCCGGAGGCGACGAGCAGGTCCACGAGGCGCTCGCTGCCGCCGTCCGCGAAGTCCGCCTCGGTCAGGCCGAGCCGCAGCCAGTTGTTCCGGTAGTTCGGCAGGTTGATGTACGGCTTGAGGTGCTCGCGGCCGCGGCGCAGGGCGGTCTCGCGGTCGGTGGTCAGCACCACTCCCTGCTCGACCGCGAGGTAGCCGCCGGCCCCCAGGGCCTCGCGGGCCTGCGCGGTGTGCTCGGGCGTGACCAGGTAGGTGTGCGCGCCCTCGGCGCGGTCGCGGGAGAGTTCGAGCATGCGCGGGCCGAGCGCGGCCAGCACGCGCGGCGGCCGCGGGAGTTCGCCGCCGGCCGCGAAGTAGATGGACGCGTCCAGCGCGTCGAGGTAGTTGCGCATCAGGGTGAGCGGCTTGTCGTACACGTTGCCGCCCGGCCGCAGGCCCTCGACGAGCGGGCCGTGGCTGACCCCGAGGCCGAGCAGGAAGCGGCCGGGGTGCGCGTCGAGCAGCGTGCGGGCGGCGCCGTTGGTGGCCACTGCGTCGCGGGCCCACAGGTTGGCGATGCCGGTGGCGACCGGGATGCGCGGCGAGGACTCGAGCAGCAACAGGGCCTGAGTGAAGGTCTCGCGGCCGACGGTCTCGCCCCACCACAGCGCGCCGTAGCCGAGCGCGTCCAGCTCCGCCGCGGTGTCGCGCAGTTGCGGGACCGGCAGGAAGTCGAAGGCGGAGGTCCACAGGCCGACCCGGCCGAGGTCGGGGACCGGGCGGTGGGCGGGCGCGGCGGTGTCGGTCATGGCTCCCCTTCGGGCGGCGTTCGGGCGACTTCTGTAACGGTGTCACAGACATCTGCGTCCCCGCACCCTACGACGACGGGGACCGCACCGACACGATGGGGTTCCCGCTTTCCGTCGGACCCCGTGACCAGGGATCATGTACGAGTGCAGAGTCCCTTGTTCGAGAACATGGCGATCACGTCGAGCGAGCGCTTCACGCTGCAGAACCCGCACATCCTGCGGGTCGCGCTGGACCGCCAGGCGGCGCCCGAACTGCTGGCGCGCAAAGGCGCGATGATCGCGTTCACCGGTGCGGTGGACTTCGACGGCTACATGCCCACGCAGGGCGAGATGCGGGCCGCCGCGTACGGCGCCGAGTTCATGTCGCTCATGCGGTGCACCGGCACCGGCGTCGTCTACCTCGCCAACCAGGCCCAGTCCATCCACCTCGTCGCGCTCGCGAACGAGGGCATCATCGTCGACAACGACAGCGTGCTCGCGCTGGATCCGGGGCTCACCTGGTCGCCGGTCGCCATCGATGCGGAGGCCCGGCTCTCCGGTCCCGGCTCCAACGGCCTGCTGATCGGCGGCACCGGCATGATCGCCCTCACCACGCCGGGAACTCCGCTGGTGATGAAGGTCGGTCCGCGCAGCGAGGTGTTCGTGGACGCGGACGCCGTGGTGGCCTGGTCGTCGAACCTCACCACCCGGCTGGAGGCGCAGACCGTGTCGTCCCGGGTGTGGCGGCGGCGCGGCCAGACCGGCGAGGGCTGGATGCTGAGCTTCATCGGCGAGGGCTGGGTGCTCGTGCAGTCGACCGAGGTGTCCCCGCCCGACATGGTCCAGCACCAGGGCGGCCCGCTCGGCATGGGCCGGCAGGGCTACCAGAACAACTCGTGGGGCGGGCCCGGCGGTCCGCACGGCCCGGTGCAGCACCCGCCGCAGGGCTATCCGCAGCAAGGCCACCCGGGGTATCCGCCGCCCGGACCGCAGGGCTACCCGCCGCAGGGTCCGCCCGGGTATCCGCCGCAGGGGCCGCCCCGGCGCTGACGTCCCCCGGACGCACCCCGGCCGCACCCGGACCGCCCCGCGCGTCGCCGCGGCCCGCCCGTTCCGCCCGCCGATCATGGGACTGCGCGGGAACCCGCGGGCGCGGCGGAGCGGAGGCGGCGGTACATGGGGCACGACCACGGCCCGAAGGCGAGCGGCGGCACGGTGAGTGCGGCGTACCGCAAGCGGCTCGCGATCACCATCAGCGTCACCGGCGTGGTGCTGGTCGTGCAGCTCATCGGCGCGCTGCTGTCCAACAGCCTCGCGCTGCTCTCGGACAGCCTGCACATGTTCGTGGACACCAGCGGCGTGGCCCTCGCGCTGGTCGCGGTGACCGTCGCGCAGCGCGAGCCGACCCCGGAACGCACCTGGGGGCTCTACCGGGTCGAGATCCTGGCCGCGCTGGTCAACGCGATGATGCTGGGCGGGATCGGGGCGTTCATCGCGTACCAGGCGGTGCAGCGGATCGGCGACCCGCCGGAGGTGAAGACCGGCCCGCTGCTGGCCGCCGCACTCCTCGGCCTCGCGGCCAACCTGGTCGGGCTGTTCCTGCTGCGCGGCGGCAAGGACCACAGCCTCAACATGCGCGGCGCGTATCTGGAGGTGCTGGGCGACACCATGGGGTCGGTGGCGGCGCTCGGGACGGGTGTGATCATCGCCACCACCGGGTGGACGCTCGCCGACCCGATCGCCTCGCTGGTGATCGTCGCCATGATCCTGCCGCGGGCGTACCTGCTGCTCCGCGACACCTTGCACGTGCTCCTGGAGGCCACTCCGAAGGACCTGGACCTCGGCGCGCTGCGCGAACGGCTGCTCGCCGAGCCGGACATCACCGAGGTGCACGACCTGCACGCGTGGACCGTCACCAGCGGGATGCCGGCGCTGACCGCGCATCTGACGGTGACCGACGCGGTGATCCGGGAGGGCCGGATCGGGCCGGTCCTGGACCGGGTGGGCGCGATCGTGGGCGGCGACTTCGACGTACGGCACTCCACGATCCAGCTGGAGCCGGCCGGGCACCGCGGCCACGAGTACGCGGCACACGAGTGACCCGGCCGGCCCGAGCGGTGTTCTATACGCGAAGGCGTCGGCCCCCACCCCAGTACTTCGGGGAGGGGGCCGACGCCGTGCTGTTGCGATTCAGCAGATCCGGATCAGCGGACGCTCTTCACCTTGACGACGAGCACCGATCCGGCCAGGGCTATACATGCGGCCACCGGGAAGATCGCCTCGTAGCCGCCCGCGTCGACGATCCAGGACGCGATGAACGGGGCCGCGACCTGCGGGGCCGCGTTGGCGATGTTGATCAGGCCCATGTCCTTGCCGGCGTCCTCGCCGCGCGGCAGCACCTTGGTGATCAGCGCCATGTCGACGGCCATGTACATGCCGAACGCGAAGCCGTTGACGATGTTGAACGCCGTCATGCCGTCGACGCTGGCCCAGATCATGGGGATGAACAGCGACAGGCCGGCCAGCACGCCCGAGCCGAGCACGAAGGGCTTGATGACGCCGAAGCGGTCGACCAGCTTGCCCACGACGATCGAGGCGATGACGGTGCAGATCGCGTTGACGACCATCAGGAAGCCCATAGTGGACGGGGTGTCCTGGGGCTTGATCTTGATGTACTCCATCAAGATGTAGAAGTTGTAGGTCAGCACGATGAAGTAGCCGGCCACCACGCCGAAGCGCGACAGGAAGGCCCAGGCGAAGTCGGGGTGCTGCTTCGGGTTCACCCAGAAGTTCGAGAGGAACTTGCCGAAGTTGAACTTCTCGACCGGCATGCCCTTGCTGGACTTGTCCGGCGACAGGAAGACGAAGATCAGCATCGCGGCGATCAGGATGCCGGCGATCAGGTAGTAGCCGTTCTCGCCCTGGAACTTGCCGTCGAAGCCGCCGACGATGCCGTCGATGCCGAGCTTCGAGAGGTCGATGCCGCCGATGGTGTAGGCGGAGACGACGATGCCGAGCGGGATGCCCAGGCCGACCAGGCCGGAGAAGATGCCGTACTTCTCGGCCGGGATGCGGTCCGGCATGGCGGCGGTCAGCGCCGCCTGGTAACCGTTCAGGATGAACTGGACGGCACCCCAGGTGATGGCCAGTACGCCGATCGACTTGGCGTTGGCCTGGCCGATCAGGGCGAGCGCGCCGAGGCCGGCGCAGAGCAGCATCCAGGGGGCGCGGCGGCCGAAGCGCGAGCGCGTGCGGTCCGAGATCTGGCCGAAGACCGGGTTGCCGATCGCGGCCAGGGCCGCGCCGATCGCCACGGCGTTCTTCAGCGCGTCCGGGTCGTTGTGCCCCTTGATCGCGGTGACCTGCATCGGGATGAGGAACGAACCCACACCCATCCACACCAGGTACAGCGCAAGGTTGGCCAGCGGGAGCGTCACATAGAGGGGCCCGAGCTTGTAGCGCGGCTTCCCGGCGGAGTCCACCGGCCCCATCTGGGGCGGGATCACCGCAGCGGCTTCGCGGGCCGCAACGTTGCTCTGCGTCATGTCTATCACCGAGTCGTCGGAGGAGGGGTGTCGCGGCCCGCCCCCTGACTCGCTGTCGCACGGGGTGAAGAAGCGGACCGGTCGACCGCTGCTGACACGTTTAACTGACTCGTGTTACTGACACGTGTCAGCTGCGGTGCACGGATCATGGCATGGGATGAAGATCGCGTAAACAGAAGGTGACGTACGTCGCATTGCCCCCCGGGAACCAAACCGGCGGGCGGCATGGCAACCTCTCGTATCAACCCTCAAACCCTCATGTGAGGACCCGGTAACCCATGCCCAAAGTCCCTCGACCCGGCAAGGCGCCCACCAGCGCAGATGTCGCTCGGGCCGCAGGCGTGTCCCGCACCACGGTGTCCTTCGTACTCAACGACGTCCCCGGCTCCGGCATCAGCGATGCCACCCGGGACAAGGTGCTCGCCGCCGTCCGCAAACTGGGCTACTCGCCCAACGCGGGCGCCCGCGCCCTCCGGGCCGGCACCAGCAACCTCGTCGTTTATGCGATGCCGCGGTGGCCCCTCGGACACGCCATCGACACCCTCCTCGAACGCGCGCGCGACGCGCTGGCCGAACGCGGCCTGGTCCTGATCGTGCACGGCGACCGCAAGCTCACCGGAATGGACGCGGCCCGCGCGTGGGCCGAGCTGCGGCCGCGCGCGATCCTCGCGGACACCTGGCGCTGTACGCCGGAGTCCGTGGAGCTGCTGCACCAGCACGGCGTGCAGACCGTGGTGCTGGTCGGCGAGGAGTCGGTGCCGTACGCGCCGACCGTCGTCTTCGAGCAGAAGCGCATCGGCGTGGTCGCGGTCGACCACCTCGCCGAACAGGGGCACCGGCGGATCGCGGCGATCGTGCCGACCGGCGACCTGCGCGAGCCCGGCGAGCTGCGCTACGTCGGCGTGGTCGAGGCGGCTGCCGACCACGGCATCGAACTCGCCCGCGTGGACATGCCGTTCGACCACGGAGCCGCGCTGGCGTTGGCGCGCGGCTGGGCGTTGGCCGCGGACCGGCCGACCGCGGTCTTCGCGTACAACGACGAGTTCGCGGCGCTGATGCTGCGGGCGCTGCGCGATGCCGGGCTGTCGGTGCCGGGCGACATCGCGGTGCTGGGCGTGGACGACACCCCGCTGTGCGAACTGGTGACCCCGCGGCTGAGCACGGTCGCGCTGCACACCACGAGCTTCGCGGAGATGCACGTCCGGGTCCTGATGGACCTGATCGACCGCACGCACGGGGACGGCTTGCCGCTGATCCCCGAGCACGAGCCGCTGGTGGTGCGCCGGGATTCGGCCTGACGCCGCTCCCGGGCCTCCCCGGCCGCCCGTCGCACCTCCGCCGGGCGGCCGGACCGCCCGATACCATCGAAGACGTTGCGGCACTCGGCCGGACGTTCGGCCGGGCGGCCGCGGAGGAGGCACGTGTGGGGTTGTTCCGACGGGGGCCGCAGCGCGATCCGCGCGAGGCGCCGCGCGACCCCGCGTTCGAGTTCCTCTCGGTCGAGGAAGGCCGCCGGCTGCGCGGTCTGACCCGTGAGGCGTTCGCCGAACGCGGGCTCGAGGTCACGGTGTTCGCCGACCACATGACCGACAACCTGAACCGCAGCTACAACCTCTACAACCTGGCCGCGGGCTGCCACAACAACGAACGCGGGCCGCGCGCCTGGCCGTCGCTGATCCGCGACCACGTCGACAAGCTGGTTCGCGCGATGGACGCCCCGTCCGCGGTGGAGACGCTGCCCACCGACGAGTTGTGGGCCCGGCTCTACCCGCGCATCACCGCGGCCGACAACCTCCCCGACGACCCGAGCTTCGGCTACGCCCCGGCACCTGCCCCCGGGCTGCGCGAGGTCCTCGCCCTCGACCTGCCCGAGAGCGTGCAGACGCTGCCCGCGGAGGCGCTGTCCACCTTCGGCGACATCGCCGAGCTCCGGCTCCGGGCCATGAACAATCTGCGGGCGCTTCCGGTCGAGGACCACGACACGTTCAAGCAGGAGGACGGCACGGTCTTCCGGGTGGTGATGGGCGACTCCTTCTTCACCGCCAGCCGCGTCCTGGTCCTGGACGACCTGGTCGAGAAGCTCACCGGCACGAAGCTGGGCCCGGACGGCGCGCTGGTCGCGATGCCCTTCCGGCATCTGCTCGCGTTCCAGCCGATCACCGGCATCGACGTGATCCCCGCGCTCAACGCGATGGCGGCGTTCGCGGCGTACCGGCACGAGGAGGCGCCGGGGCCGATCAGCCCGTACGTGTACTGGTGGCGCCCGGGCCGGTTCGTGCAGTTGAGCGACCGGGTCGACGATGCGCTGTCGATCGTGGTGGGCGAGGAGTTCCAGGCCCTGCTGGAGCGCCTGCTGGCGGAGGAAGAGGACGACTAGCGCGTTCGCGCACGCGGCGCCCAAAGGCGCAGTGCAGTGTGGTGCGGTGGGCCTTGCCCCGGGGTGTTCCGTCCCCGGGGCAAGGCCGACCTCTGCCCGCTCGGCCGAATCGGCCGCTTCCCCAAGGCGGGGCGTCGACGCGTGGTCGACGGCGCGTCAGGCCTGGGCCTGGCGGGCCGGACTCTGCGGACGCCGCCGCGCGGCCGAGGGCCGTGACTGCGGGCGTGTCGCGGCACGCCGGTCGTCGAGCAGGCCTCGACGGAGCCGGGTGAATGTGCGCGACAACAATCGGGAGACGTGCATCTGCGAGATGCCCAGCTGTGCGCCCACTTCGCGCTGGGTCAGGTCGTCGACGAAGCGCAGCCGCAGGATGAGGCGTTCGCGGGCGGAGAGCTCGGCGATCAGCGGGCGCAGCGCGACGACCGCCTCGACCATGTCGAACGCCGGTTCCTCGTACGCGAGGCGCCGCGACAGCGAATCGTCGCGCGAGCCGGACAGATCGCCGGGGAGGGCGGCGTCCAGCGAGCCCGCGGTGTAGGCGTTGCGCGCGATCTGCCCTTCCGCCACGACCTCTTCGGGGATCCCGAGCCGGTCGGCGAGTTCGCGGTCGGTCGGGGCGCGGTCGTGGTACTGGGTCAGCTCCTCGTCGGCGCGGGCCAGGTCCATGCGCAGTTCCTGGAGCCGGCGCGGTACGCGGACCGCCCAGCCGGCGTCCCGGAAGTAGCGTTTGATCTCGCCTTCGACGGTGGGCACGGCGAAGGTGGGGAACTCCACGCCGCGGGTGATGTCGAACCGGTTGATGGACTTGATCAGCCCGATGACGCCGACCTGCACGAGGTCTTCGACGGGTTCGCCGCGCGAGCGGAACCGCGCGGCGGTGAACCGGACCAGGGGGAGGTTGAGTTCGACGAGGGCGTTGCGCACCTCGGCGTGCTCGGGCGTGCCCTCGTCGAGGGTGCGGAGCCGGGCGAACAGGGCGCGGGTGCGCTGCCTGACGTCCCGCGCGGCCGTCCTCGCCGGCTTGGTCTGCGTGTCGTTCCTGTCGTCGGTGTCCTGGGTGTCCGGCGTGTCCTGCGTGTCGTCCGTGCCGTACTCCTCGCGCGCGGCTCGTGCTGCGCTCGCCGCGCGTGCCTTCCGTGCCGCTTGCCGTTCGTGCACTCGGGGCAGCTGCCGCGGCACTGGGGCCGCCTGGTCCGTCGTGGTGCGCGTCCGGGCGCACTCGTCGGCCATGATGCTCCTTCCTCATGTCCCGGCGGACCGTCGGCCACGGTGCATTCCGGGGATGGGAGTTGCTCCGACACTGTCCGCGTACCCGGGATCCACACGCGGATGCAGGCGAATTCCGCCGGAGGCAAGGATCCGGCCACCGATGCGGACCGCGGACAGCTGGGCGGACAACCGGTCGGAATTCCCGGCGAGCGATCCGTAACCCCGCCGAGGGGCCGTCGTTGTACTGCATGAGACCCCGGAGCGTCCCCCCGTTCGCTCCGGGGTCTTCTGCTGTCCGGTGTCCCGGAGTGCCGCCGGAGTTGCTGGAGATTGTGCCGATCCGGGGCTGCCGCGGTGCGTCCACTGCGGTGCGATCCTCCAGGTCCGGTCGGCGTGTCGCGCGCCTAGCCTGGCCCGATGGAGTCCGCCAGAGACACTCCCCGTCCGCCTTTCTCGCCACCGGCCGCGCGCCGGGCCCGGGTCGGCCTGCACTTGACGCATGATCAGGTCGCGCATGGCCTGGCCGCGTTCCGGATCTTCGCGGACGGCCGCGCGGTGGCCGACTGGGAGTCCGGCCGGTCCGCGCCCGGGGAGGCGGAACTGCTCGCGCTCGCGGAGATCCTGTGGTGCTCCCCCGCCGACCTGATGGGCAGTGCGGGGGCGCTGCGCGAGCACCGGATCGGGCAGCGGCTCTCGGTCGACGAACTGTGCGTGCGGATCGGCGTGCCGCGGGCCAGGTACGAGGCGATGGAGCAGGAGAACACCTGGCGCGGTGACGAGCGCTCGACCGCCGCGCTGGTCCGCGAATTGCGGCTCTCGCTGCGCGATCTGGCCACGGTGTCGGGTGCCGCACCGGAGGTGGACCGGCTGCTGCACGAGACTTTGCAGGGGCGGCCGAAGTCGCAGGCCGCGCCGATGGCGCGGCTGCTCGGGCTGCGCAGGTCCCGGGTCGCCGCGGCGCTGGCCGCGGTGCACGAGGAGTTCACGCACCGGGCGCGGGTCTCGCTGTCGTGGTCGGACGGCGTACCGGGTGCGCGTCCGCGCTCGGACAGCGGGCCGGACGCGGCCCCGGACCCGGCGCACATCGCCGACCGCTTCTGGGCGGCGCTGGGGAACCCGCCCGCGGAGTCGGGGATGATCGGTGTATGGCACCGGGACCGCCTGGCCTCCGACTGACCGCGGGCACGCCGCGGGTCTATGCGTACGTCGGGCCGCCCGAGATCGCCGCGGCGGCCGCGGAATCGGGCGCCGCACCCGGCCAACCGATCGTTTCGTCAGGCGACTTGGCCGCTTGGCTGACTGCCCGGGACCGCGCGGAACACTCCGAGCCGTTCACCTATGCCGTCACCGAGGACGGGATTCTTCGCTTGGCGCCGCGGCGCAGCGAGCATGTCGCTTGCGCCGCGGGGCGCCCGGTACTGGCCGCGGGTGAGATCGGGTTCGCGGTCCGATCGGGCCGGTGGGTGGTGGACGAGGTGAGCAATCTTTCGACCGGCTACTGCCCCGAACCGTCTTGTTGGGACGTGCTTTCGGTGGTTCTCGACCGCATCGGGGTGCCGCATCCCGCAGAGCTGACGTACGCGATCGTGTTCCGGCGCTGCGCGGCGTGCGCGGAGCGGAATGTCGTGCGCGACGGGGATTTCACCTGCGCGGTCTGCGATGCGGCACTGCCCGCCGCATGGAACTTCGGGTAGTCAGCGGGGCCGAGCCGCGTCGAGCACCAGGGCCAGCAGGCGTTCGGGCTGGTCGGGATCGGGGCTGCGGGCGGTGGACAGGGCGATGCCGACGACCAGCTGGATCAGGTCGTCGGCGCTCAGGTCGCGGCGCACCGACCCGGCTTCGCGGGCCCGGCCGAGCAGCGCCTCGGCGGAATTGTGGATCGACAGGTGGCAATTGAGGTCGAGTTCGCCGCCGGCCTCGGCACCGCCGCCGGCCGCGTCGGCATCGGCGATCATCGCGGCGACGCCCATGCCGTGCTGGGTCCGGGCGTGCTCGAGGAAGGCGCGCAGCCAATCCGCCAGAGCCTCGTCGGCGGGCCGGTCCGCAGCGAGGAGTCCGTCGGCGTGCCCGCACAGGGCCGTGACGCGGTCCTTCACGACCGCGGCGACCAGGGCGTGCCGGTTGGGGAAGTGCCGGTAGAGCGTGCCGGGGCCGACGCCCGCGCGGCGCGCGATCTCGTTGAGGGACGCCTCGGGCCCCGACTCGGTGAAGACCTCGCGGGCCGCGGCCAGCACACGTTCGCGGTTCTGCCGGGCGTCGGCGCGCCGGGGCGGCTGCGCTGCGCTGGGGGGTGCGCCGTGTGGTGCCGTGTGGGATGCGGTGTGGGGTGCGGCCATGTCTGCCTGTTCTCCGGCGGGGTCTCCGCTGCTCGGGGTGCGTGCTGCGCGGTCCGATCCTATCCGCCCCCTGGAAAAACGGAGAGGTTCTCCGTATTGTCGTGGCAGTCATCCGGAGAACCTCTCCGGTTATTCGGCGGCCTGTCCGCGACCCCGCGAAGGAGCACGGCACCTCCATGCCTGCACACACGCCTGCACACCTGCCTGCACACCCCGACTACACGGACCCCGCTTCGCTCTCCGCCACCGCCGGCCTCGGCCGGGCCGGGATCTGGACCTTCGGTTTCGACGCCCACCCCGCCGGCCGCGTCCGGGAGGCCGCCGCCGAGATCGAGGAACTCGGCTACGGCGCCCTCTGGTACGGCGAGGCGTTCGGCCGCGACAGCGTCGGCCAGGCCTGGCTGCTGCTCGCCGCCACCCGCCGCCTCACCGTCGCGGCCGGCATCGCCAACATCGCCTTCCGCGACCCGATCGCCATGGCCACCGCGGAACGCACCCTCGCCGACGCGTACCCGGGCCGCTTCGTCCTCGGCCTCGGCGGCCATCGCGTGGACGACACCGTGCACGAGATGGACGGGTACCCGATGCCGGCCCGCGGCCGCGCGGTCGCCACGATGACCGCGTACCTGGACTCGATGGACGCGGTCCCCATGCACGGGCCGCGCCCCGACGGGCCGCCGCGCCGGGTCCTCGCCGCGCTCGGCCCCAAGATGCTGCAGTTGGCCGGGGCACGGGCCTGGGGCGCGCATCCGTACTTCGTGCCCGTCGAACACACCGCGCAGGCCCGCGCCTTGATGGGCTCGGCGGCGTTCCTGGGCGTCGAACAGGCCGTCGTGCTGGACACCGACATCGAACGGGCGCGCGAGATCGCCACTGCGCACGTGGCCATGTATGTCGCCGCGGCGCCGCATCAGGCCGCCAACGTCCGGCGGCTGGGCTTCGGCGACGAGGACACCGTGAACGGCCCGAGCCGCCGGCTCGTCGACGCGATCGTGGCGTACGGCGATGTCGAGGCCGTCGAGCGCCGCGTCCGCGCGCACCTCGACGCGGGCGCCGACCACGTGTGCCTTCAGGTCCTGACCGCCGACCCCGCCCGGTTGCCGCTCGAGGAGTGGCGGGAAATCGCCCCTGCGGTCGTCGGTTCCCCGGTGCCGAGCGGTGCTGCGCACGGGGCCGGGTGACGCACGGGCGGGTTCCGCCGGACACTGTCGGGTGGACGCGTCGACCGAACGAGCGGGGTGCCGAGTGGCGGTCATCGAGAGTGTGCGGATCCAGGCCGGCGGCCTGGCCTTCCGGGCCCGGGCAGCCGGCCCGGCGGACGGCCGCCTGGTCGTCCTGCTGCACGGCTTCCCGCAGACCTCGGCGGAATGGCTCGCGCAGTTGGACGCGCTGGGCGATGCGGGCTTCCGGGCCGTCGCTTTCGACCAGCGCGGGTACTCCCCCGGTGCCCGGCCCGCGGAGGAGTCCGCGTACGACCGGGACGCGCTGGTCGGCGACGTGCTTGCGGTCGCTGACGCGCTCGGCGCGGCCGGCGCGGGGTTCGACCTGGTCGGCCACGACTGGGGCGGCGCGATCGCGTGGCAGGTCGCCGGCCTGCACCCGGCGCGCGTGCGCAGCCTCGGGGTCGTGTCCACGCCGCACCCGGACGCGATGTCCGCGGCGGCCCGCGACGGCCGCTCCGACCAGCGCGAACGCTCGTCCTACATGGACCTGTTCCGGACCCGCGGCACTGCCGAGGAGACCCTGCTGGCAGACGACGCCGCGTATCTGCGAGCGGCGTACCAGGGCCTGCCCGAGGCGTCCGTCGCGGAGTACCTCGACGTGCTGCGCGAGCCGGGCGCGCTCACCGGGGCGCTCAATTGGTACCGGGCCATCACGCCGAAGTCGCTGCACGACGCGGGCCGGATCGCGGCGCCGACGCTGTACGTGTGGGGTGCGGACGACGCCGCGCTGAGCCGTGCGGCGGCCGAGCGGACGGCGGAGCATGTGGCGGGCCCGTACCGGTTCGTGGCGCTGCCGGGCGTGGGGCACTGGGTGCCCGAGCAGGGCGCCGACGCGCTGAACACCGCGCTGCTGGAGCACCTGGCGGCGCACTGACGCGTGGCAGGATCCGGACATGTCGCAGAGCCTGCTCGAAGTCGTGGTCCTGTCCGCCGCCGATGCCCGCGCCGCGGCGGCGGGCGGTGCGGACCGGGTGGAGTTGGTGGCGGACATGGCGGCGGACGGGCTGACCCCGGACGCAGGTGTGTTCGCCGAGGTACGCGAGGCGGTGGAGATCCCGGTCCGCGTGATGGTGCGGCGAGCCGCGGGCTTCGCGCGCGGTGTGCCGCTGGCCCGGCTGTGCGCCGATGCCGAGGCCCTGTGGCGGGCGGGCGCGCGGGAGTTCGTGGGCGGCTGGCTCGGCGAGGACGGCCGGGTGGACGTGGAGGCGTGCGAGGAAGTCCTCGGCGTGCTGCCCGATACGCACTGGACCTTTCACCGCGCGTTCGACCACACGCGCGACCGTGCCGAGGCGTGGGAGACGGTCGGCGCGCTGACCGGCGTCGACACGGTGCTCACCTCGGGTGCGGCGGACGGCGTCGCGGCCGGGGCCGCGGTCCTCGCCGCGGACGCCGCCGCGGCTTGCGGACCGCGCATCCTGGTCGGCGGCGGCCTGCGGGCCGAGCACGTGGGGCAGTTGCGGGCCGCGGGCCTCGACGCGTTCCACATCGGCACGCCGGCGCGGCCGCGCGGCTGGGCTTCCCCGGTCGATGCGGAGCAGGTCGCCGTCTGGCGCGAACTTGTCGGATAGTCATACGACTTGACGGCACGCCGAGGCGGCGGGTGCCGGCCGGGAGCTGACCCCGGCCGGCCTCCGCCACCTGATCTCCTGCGTCAGTCCCACAACTGAGCAGGTCCTTCTCCTACGCCGCGAACGCGCGGGATGCCGCGGGCATCGCTCAGACGTTCACGCCGTGGGCCCGCAGGTACGCGTCGGGGTTGACGTCCGACCCGTACTCGGGCCCGGTGCGCACCTCGAAGTGCAGGTGCGGTCCGGTCACGTTGCCGGTCGCACCCGAGAGGCCGATCTGCTGGCCGGTGGCGACCTTCTGGCCCACCGACACCGAGATCGACGAGAGGTGCCCGTACTGGGTGTACTTGCCGTCCGGGTGCTTGATGACGACCTGGTTGCCGTAGGCGCCGCCCCAGCCTGCGGTGACCACGGTGCCGGTGGTGACCGCCTTGACCGAGGTCCCGGACGAGGCGCTGAAGTCCTCACCGGTGTGTCCGTGCGACCACAGCGACCCGGTACGCCCGTACGATCCGTGCGCCGCACCCGGGACGGGGCGGACGTAGCCGGACGACGACTCCTCGGACGCGGACGAGGCCGAGGTCTTGGTCGACGCCTGGGCCGAGGACTGAGCCGAGGACTTGGTGTCCGGGGTGAGCTTCGCCCCGGTCTCCGCCGAGCCGCCGGCCGCGGAACCGCCGCCCAGGGCGAGCTTCTGGCCCACGTAGATGAGGTCGGGGTTGCCGCCGACGACGTCGCGGTTGCTCTGGTAGAACTGCTCCCAGCCGCCGCTGACGTGCTGCGCGTCGGCGATCTTCTCGAGCGTGTCGCCGAGCACGACGGTGTACGAACCGGTGTTCTTCTCCTGGGACTTCGTCCCCTCGGAAGCCGCACTCTCGGACGTGCCGGCCGCGGACTTCGCGGCGCCGGACTTCAGCGTCTCGGACTTCGGGGTCTCGGACTTCTTGCTCGCCGAGGTGTCCACCGACGGCGAGCCGCCGCCCTTGGTCAGCCCGGCCTTGACCGAGCACACCGGCCATGCCCCCGGGCCCTGACTTGCCAGCACCTTCTCGGCGACGGCGATCTGCTGGTCCTTGGTGGCCTGGTCGGCCCGCGCGGCGTACTGCCCGCCGCCGAACTCGTTCCAGGTGCTCTGGGTGAACTGGAGGCCGCCGTAGAAGCCGTTGCCGCTGTTGATGGACCAGTTGCCGGTGCTCTCGCACTGCGCGACCTTGTCCCACGTGCTCACGGTGGCGGCCGAGGCGCCGGTGGCGCCGATCAGCGGGGTGACGATCGCGGCACCGGTGACACCGGCGGCGACGGCGATACGGGACTTGGTGCTCAGCCGGTTGCGGGTTCCGGACAGCATGAAGCGGTTCCTCTCCCACGCCTGCGAGGTGAGCTGTCGGATTCGGGCCGGAGATGCCCGGCCGCACCCTCCGCGTCCTCGTGCGTTTCGTACGAGGCGCAGTGGCGCGGCTTCACCCCAAGCCGTCCCGGTCGTCGACCGGTCGGCGGTTCACCTGGGTCCCCCGCTTCTGCCGTGGCTGGTGCTCAGCTGTCCCGTCCCGTCCGGCGGCAGAATTCGGCGTTCCGGAGAGCGGGGCCGGCGGGTAGGCCGACGCCGAAGAACGTAGGCAGCGGACCTCCGCCGACTCAAACGAGCCGCCCCGGCCAAGATTTTGCGAACTTTCCCTTTTGCAGACATCACCACGCCCCGCAGCCCCGCCCTGACACAACGCCGCCGATTCCCGCACGAACAGTCGGGCTGCGGCGACTTTCTGCACATCCCGGCCACCGCGCGTGATCCGCCGCTCATAAGGCGTGGCTTCGTAACCGAACCCAAAAGTCCTCGGCAACTCGGGACAGATGCGGTTTGATCCCCCGATGGGCTTCCACTCCTACGTCGCGGCAGTCGCCGACCGCTCCCTGCCGATGCACCGGCGCCGCGGGGCCATGGCCTCGGTCGTCCACCGCTACTCCCCGCTCGGCTTCCACGCCACCTGGTCGTACCTCCACACCCTCGGTGACCTGCGCAAGGACGAAGCCGCACTGGAATACGCCCTGGACCGACTGCTGACCAGCCGCCGCGCGCTGCTGGCCGACACCGCTGCGTTCGCGGCAAAGCGCCGCGTCGAGAAGGCGCAACACCGGCGGCGTCCCCAGCCTGACGACCTCCGCTATATCGGCGGCATCCGTTGGGCCGGGCCGGACGGACATGCGGTCATGTTCCGCGAGGCCGGAATCCGATTCGCCGCCCACCGGGCGACACCGTTCCCGGACATGCCCCAATCAGACCGAGCGCTGTTCGGTTATGTGGTGGCAACCGTCGAAAACTCCGTGTCCGCCTATCTGGAGCGGGACGGTGACCTGGACTCGACCGACTGGCACAAACTGCACAGCAAGTCGGCCCACTTGGAAGACGCGACCCGCCTTTTCGGATACCCGAGGTACGACGCAAGCGCGTTCCGGTACTTCCTGGAGCTGCAGTGGCTCGCCGCTCTCGTCCTCAATGACCACCAGGCTTCCTATGGAGGCCTGGCCTACCGGCCGCCCTGGGAGCACCGCTCGCCAGAGGGGTGATCGGTCGGCTCGGGTGGAGCAACGGGGCGTGTCCCTTCAGGCGGTCCGGTCGTTGTGTTGCGCGCTGTAGGGCGAGCACGAGCGGAAGGCGGCGGGCGCGGTTATGCGGTTGATTCTGAGTGCGGACGAGGGGCCCACCTCGCGGGCCTATCGGCGGCGCGTCCTGGTCATGGCCTCGGTGGGGCTGCTGGCCGTCATGATGGGGATCCTCGCGCAGTTCTCGCAGGCGACGTCGGCGCCCGGCCGGCCCGCCGGCGGTGTGACGCCGACGGCCCCCGCGGAGCGCACGGAGGCGGGCACGCTGCCGGCCGGGTTCTTCCCGGGGCCCGGGGCGGACGGCCGGGTCGTGGGGCCGCAGGCGGCGGTCGGGCCGATGTCGCTCGGGCGGGCGGATGCGCCGGTGCTGATGGTGGAGTACTCGGACTTCAACTGCCACTACTGCGGCGTCTTCGCGCGCGAGACCTCGTCGGCAGTCGTCAAGAAGTACGTGGACACCGGCGTGCTCCGCATCGAGTACCGCAGCTTCCCGATCCGCGGGGAGAGTTCGTACACGCTGGCGCAGGCGGCATGGGCGGCCGGGCAGCAGGGGCGGTTCTGGCCGTTCTACGACGTGCTGTTCGACAAGGGCGCGCGTTCCGCGGCCAGTGAGGACGCCCTTGTCGGGTACGCGCGCGCCGCGGGGGTGCCGGACCTGGCCCGGTTCTCCGCCGACGCGGCGAGCCCCGCGGCCCGGGCCGCGGTGGACCAGAACGTGCGGGACGGTGTCGCGGCCGGGGTGGAGATGACCCCGACGTTCGTGATCAACGGCAAGAAGCTGGTCGGCGCGCTGCCGAAGGAGACGTTCTTCGACGAGATCGACCGCGCGGCGCGCAACGCCCGCATGGGTATGCACATGCCGTTCTAGGGTTTCGGGTCGCCGACTCGGCCGCCGCACCCCGGGATGACCGGGCGCGGCGGCCGTTTCGCGTCAGCTGCCGGTGCGGGCGCTCGCCAGGGACGACGCGCGGATGTCGAGCCGGGTGGCCACCTCGGTGCCGCGCGGTTCGGCGAGGCCCTTGTCGAGGACCTCGACGAGCAGTTCGACGCCGGCCACCGCGACGAGCGCCGGCTGCATGCTGAGTGCGCTGACCGGCGGGTCGGTGTGCTCGGCGGTGGAGTCCTCGGTCGCGCACACGACGAGCAGGTCGTCCGGTACGCGCCGGCCGTGCCGCCGGGCGCAGTCCAGGATCAGCGTGGGGCTGACCTCGTTGAGCACGAACAGCGCGTCGGGGCCCGGCCCGGCGCCGCCGAGCAGTTCACCGATCGCTGCCAGCGTGGGGGCGACCCCCGGCCGGTCCACCATCGCCACGCGGACCCGGCGTCCGGTCTCCGCGGACCAGGCCTCCTGGGCCGCGAGGTAGCGGCGGGTGTACAGCGTGTCCAGGCCCGCCGTGACCATGGCGATGTCGGTGGCGCCCTGCTCGGCGAGGTGGTCCAGGACGCTGCGCATGGCGGCGTCGTAGTCGATGTCGACCCAGTAGCCGCCGGGCCGGCCCTCCACCCGCCGGTCGGTGAGGACCGGGATGCCGGCCGCCAGGAAGTCGTCCACGAGCGGGTCGTCGACCACCGGGTCGACCAGGCAGATGGCGTCCAGCGGCAGGTCGGCCCATTCGTCGCGCGGCGAGTGGTTGGGCAGCAGCACGAGCGCGTGCCCGTGTTCGAGCGCCGCGGTGGCGGTCGCGTTGGTGAGCTGCGTGAAGTACGGCAGTTCCATGTACGCCCAGGGCCCGGCGACGTACTCGCGCACCGCGAAGCCGATCAGCCGGGTGTGCCCGGCCCGCAGCAGCCGGGCGGTCGCGTTCGGGCGGTAGCCGAGCCGGCGGGCGGTCTCGCGCGCGTGCTCGCGTACCGCGTCGGACAGGCGCCCGGTGCCGTTGAGGGCCGCCGAGACGGTGGTCTTGGAGAGCCCCGCCTCGCGGGCCACGTCCACGAGGCGGACGCGCGCCACCGCAGGCTTGGCACCGCCTTGGCGTGCGGAGCCCGCGGGCCGCGCGGGCCGGCCTTCCCGACGATCCGCTTCGTTCATGGCCTCGATCCTGACAGTGTGCCGGGCAGGGACGGCCCTCCGGGATCGATGGGGTGTGATCTCGCGGGGGTCCGGTCAGGCAACCCTTGTACGGGAACGTTCCCGCGTCAATACTCGCGGCACCTGCCAGGACAGCCGGGAGCTGTCGGCTTTGCCATGCCCGCATGCTGCCGCCACCCCGCTGCACCACCTGCGCAGCCGTCCGCACGGCACGAAATTGCCGAAATTGCACGAAATGCACGAAGCACGAAAGGGCCGGTCCACTTGCGCCTGCTCAGAACCCCCGTACTGGCCGCCGCCGCAGCCCTGACCGTCGTCGCGGCCGCGGCCGGCTGCTCGGACGGCAGCGCGCCGCCGCACGGCTCCTCGGCGACCTACCGCCTCTCCGAGGACACGCCCGCGGCCCGGGGGCCGCTCGCCTCCGCGACCTGGTCGCTCTACGCGGAGCCGCAGTCGCTGGACTACCTGCACGCCTTCGACTACCTGCCCAACACCGTGCTCGCCAACGTCTGCGACCAGCTGCTGCGGGTCACCCCGGACCTGAAGGTCGTGCCGGGGCTGGCCGTGTCGTTCGCCAATCCTGACCCGCTGACCTGGGTCTACAAGCTGCGCGAGGGGGTGCGCTTCCACAGCGGCGGGACGATGACCGCGCAGGACGTGGTGGCCAGCCTGAAGCGGCACCTCGACCCGGCGCTCGGGTCGGCGTGGCGCAGCGCGTTCCGGGACGTCGCGGCGATCACCGCCACCGGACCGCTGGAGGTCACCATCCGGCTGACCAAGCCGAATGTGCTGCTCAACCAGCAGTTGGCGGCTTCCCCGGGCACCGTGGAGAGCGCCGCGTTCCTGGCCCGGGCCGGGAGCGGCTACGGCACTCCGCAGGGCGGCGTGGACTGCACCGGCCCGTACGCGGTCGAGCGGTGGACGCCGGGCACGTCGATCGTGCTGCGCAAGAACGCGGAGTACTGGGACACCTCCCTGGTCCCCCGCACCGAGCGGCTGGAGTTCGTCGTCATGCCCGACCCGGCCGCGCGCATGAACGCGCTGATGCTGGGCGAGGTCGACGGCGCGTACATGCTGCCGACCGCGTCGTACGCCAAGCTGTCCGACACCGGCGCCGGCGAGTTGTACTTCGGCGTGAACACCGGCGCCTACCTGGCCGCGGTCACAAATCTGGACGGCACGCTCGGCGACGTGCGGGTACGCCGCGCGCTGTCGCTGGCGATCGACCGCGAGGCGATCGTCGCGGACGCCCTCGGCGGGTACGGCAAGCCTGCCAAGTCCGCGCTGCCCTCGGCCGGTTGGGGCACGGTGCCGCCGGCCCGGGCGCAGGAGATCCAGGACGCGCTGCCGCCGCTGGCCCGGGACCTCGGCGCGGCGAAGAAGCTGGTCGCGGAGGCCGGCGCGCAGGGCCGCAAGGTCGTGGTGGCGACCAGCGACATCGGGGCCGAGATCAGCGTCACCGCGCAGGCGATCCGCTCCGCGGGCCGCGAGATCGGGCTGGACGTGGAGCTGCGGACCGTCTCGCCGGAGGCATACTCCGCGCTGTTCACCGACCAGGCCGCGCGCGCCGGCATCGACCTGCTGATCACCAGCGGGTACGACAGCACACCGGACCCGCTGGAGTTCTACCAGTCGCTGCGTACCGGCGAGGGCGCCAACTACGGCGGCTACACGAACCCGGAGTACGACGCGATCGCCCAGCAGGCGATGGGCACCGCCGACCCGGCGGCCCGGGCCGAACTCACGGTCCGGCTGCAGGAGATCGTGCTGCGCGACCTGCCCGACATCCCGCTGTTCGAGACGCCGCACAGCATGTTCATGAACAACCGGGCCACCGGGGCGACCGCGAACATCACGCAGCTGTACTGGCCGTGGGCGGCCACGTTGGGCGCGGCCGGCTGACGCCGCGGGATGCCCCCGCGGGCGGAGGCCTGCGGGGGCGTCAGCGCAGCAGCGCGCCGAGCCCGGCCGCGGTGAACAGGTCGCGCAGCACCTGCGCGTCGGCTTCCGCCGCGGCCGCGTCGCCGCTGGGTGCGTGCTCGGTGACGCCGAGGCCGACCAGCGTGAAGCGCGCGGCGAGGGCGGCGACGGCGGCGCACAGCTGCGCGGCGGTGATGCCGTCCGGTTCGGGATAGGAGAGCCCGTCGAACTCGTGCGGGTCCATGACGTCGAGGTCGACGTGCACGTAGAGGTGCGCGGCCCCGGTGGCGGCGACGGCTTCGGCGAGCGCCTCCGGCCCGGCGAGTGCGGCGACCGGGATCGTGCGCACGCCGTGCGCCCCGATGTAGGCGCGCTCCCCGGCGTCGAGTGCGCGGGTGCCGCCCAGGACCACCTGGTCCGGGGAGAGGCGGCGGTCGGCGGGCGGCAGGAGTTCGACCGGCCCGGCGCCGAGCAGGGTGCGCAGCACCATGCCGTGGAAGGCGCCGGACGGGGACTCCTCGGGCGTATTGAGGTCGCCGTGCGCGTCCAGCCAGACCACCGCGAGGTCGGTGCCGTACCGGCCGACCGCGGCGGCCACCGGCTCGAGTTCGACGCCGCAGTCGCCGCCGAGGGTCACCACGACCTGGTCCGGCGCGGTGCCGGCCAGCCGGTCCCGGACCGCCGCGGCATTGCGGACGAGGGCGTCGGGGGCCGGGTCTTCGGCCGGGACCGCGACCGCGAGGCCGGCGCGCAGCAGCCGGGCGCTGCCGTAGGCGCCGTCGACGAGCAGCTTCGGTGCGGCCGCGGACGACCCCTGCCACTGCGGGACGATCAAGACCGCCGGCTCCGCGGCACTCCCCATGGTGTCCACCTCTTCCTCGCGATCCGCGGTCGGCGGTCCGCTCCGTGCTCGGTGCTCTGTGCGCAAGTCCGACAGCCAACCACACCGGGTCGGCGATCGGGCGGCGGTTTTTCGGCGGCCGGTCGGGTCAGGTGCCGCCGCCGACGCCGGGCAGCACCGGCGGGCAGGCCACGGGCACGACGGTGAACCGGCCCTCGGGGCGGCCCTTGACCGGTATGTCGTAACTGAAGCAGCGGAAGATCGTCGACTTCCCGAAGGTGGTGGTGCGCAGTTCCTCGGCCTTGACGATGCCGGTGATGCCGTCCACGGTGCGGTCCAGCGTCACCACCCGCACCTTGACCTCCCAGAAGTCCAGGCGCAGCGAGTCGCGGACCGGCGAGGCTCCGGCGTCGAGTTGGCCGGCCACCACGTCCGCCCAGTGCCGGGCGTGTTCGAGGGCAAGTTTCTCGGTGCGCTTGAGGTCGCGGCGGGCCTCGTACTTGAGCGTCACCACGAGTCCGGCGACCACCAGGCCGACGACGACCACGGCGACGACGACCACCGACAGACAGCTGAACCGCGGCGCGCCCCGCCTGGCCATGACCGAACCCCTGTTGTCGCGAAGGCGGATCCGCAGCAGACAACGTGCCGAATGTGGCCGGTTTCTGCCCGAACCAGCTCGGTTTGCCGTTCGGATCCTGCAGGAAACCGCACCCTATCGACCGTTCGGGGCATCGGGATAGGCCAGGCCCGCGGGCTGCTCCCGGCCTCGGCTCAGCCTGCTCCGCGGGCCTCGGCGACCGCCGCGCGGAGCGCAGCGTCATGCCGGTCCACGACCGGGTCGGCCAGGTCCGCGACGAACACCGCCACCGCGTACGCCACGTCGTCGCCGACGTCCGTGATGTCGTTCAGGATGCCGCGCCAGGCCGCCATGTTCGGGTGCGGCACCGCGGTGTACGCCTCGGCGGGCGACAGCAGCGCGATCGCGGTGCGGACCTGGTCGGGCGTCAGGGCGTACGCGGCGGTCCCACCGGTGTGCCCGCAGGCGGTGGCCAGCACGATCGCGGACAGGGCCGCGCCGCCGGCGTTGGCGACCGGGAAGACCGTGCCGTCGTCGCCGTCCTCTTCGTCCGCCGGGTCCGCCGGGTCCGCCGGGTCCGCCGGGTCCGCCGGGGACCCCGGGGACGCCGCGTCGGCCGGGTCCGCGAGGCCGCCCTCTCCGGGCCGCCGGGCCGCGATGCCCATGCCGAACGCCGCGGGCACCTGCCAGCCCGGCACTGCGGCCTCGAACCGCACCCGGGCGGCCGCGAGTTCCTCCGCGGTGTGCCACTGCTCGGCAGGCGCGCCGGATACCGCAGGAGTCGCCTGCGCCTCGTGGTCGGCGGTGGTCATGCGGCGGCTCCCGGCTCCGGTCCTCGGATGTGTCCGGCCGACGCTACCCGGGCGCTGCGACCGCCGGTAATTCCGGTGCCTCTGCCGTGCCGTGCCCAGTAGCGTGGCCGGGCGTCCGATCCGAACGAGGAGATCCGCGATGGCGCACCGGTACGACGAACTGCCCGGCGGGCTGCGGCCCGCCGCCGCCGAGCCGTAGGGCTCGGACCTTCTGCCTGCGCAAGAACACCCGGGGAGTGCCGCCTTGACCGAGACGATTCCGGCGCCCCTGGCGGCGTCCGGCGACCCGACCACCACCGAGGCGTGCCTCGCGCACCTGGAATCGCTGCGCGAGCTGGCCGCCGACGACCCCCTGCGGATCCGGATCGAGCAGGCCGTCGCGGAGTTCTCCAAGTCCGGCCGCAAGCGGCGCCGGGCCGCCCGCAAACGCGAAGCGGCCGCGGCACGGGCCAGGGTTCTGGCCCGCACCGCGACCGGTGCGGAGGGACGGGTGGACGACGAGCCGCTGGACGCATCGGCCGCGCCGGCATCGGCGGGCCGCGTCGCGGGCGGGCAGCGCTGCTACGTCTGCAAGCAGCACTACACCGTGATCGACGGCTTCTACCACCAGCTGTGCCCGCCGTGCGCGCGCGTGAACCGGCAGCGCCGCGGGGCCCGGACCGACCTGTCCGGCCGCCGCGCACTGGTCACCGGCGGCCGCGTGAAGATCGGCTTCGAGCTGGTGCTCAAGCTGCTGCGGGACGGCGCCGAGGTGATCGTGACGTCGCGTTTCCCGCACGACACGCGGACCCGGTTCGCCGCGGCTCCGGACTACCGCGCCTGGGCGGACCGGCTCTCGGTCGCGCCTGTGGACCTGCGGGACCCGGTGCGGCTCCTCGCCTGGTGCGACGAACTGCTGGCGGACGGGCGTCCGTTGGACATTCTGGTGAACAACGCGGCGCAGACGGTGCGGCGGCCGCCGTCGGCCTATGCGCCGCTGCTCGCCGCGGAGCGGGCCGCGCTGGGTGCTGCGGCGTTCGAGCCGGTGACCGCGCTGACGGCGCTGCCGTCCGCGATCGGCCCTGTGCCCGGGGCCGGCGTGCCGGGTCTGCCTGGCCTCTCGGGCCTACCGGGTCTGCCAGGCCTGCCGGGTCTGCCGGGGCCGCGTAGCGTGCCAGGCCTGCCCGGCTTGCCGTTTCAGGTGGACGCTGCCGGACTGATACCGGACACCGCGTCCGCCAACTCGTGGTCGCAGCGCGTGCACGAGGTCGACCCGCTCGAGATGCTCGAGGTCCAACTGGTCAACGTGACCGCGCCGTTCCTGCTGGTCGGCCGGCTGCTGCCGCTGATGCTGGCGTCGCCGTACGAGCGCCGCTACGTCGTGAACGTGTCAGCCGTGGAGGGGCAGTTCAACCGGGCCTACAAGGCTCCGGGGCACCCGCACACCAACATGGCGAAGGCCGCGCTGAACATGCTCACCCGGACGAGTGCGGCCGATCTGGCCGCCCGGGGCGTCTACATGACCAGCGTCGACACCGGCTGGATCACCGACGAGAAGCCCTTCCCGGACCGCGAGCGGGTGGCCCGCGCGGGGTTCCGCACGCCCCTGGACATCGTCGACGGGGCGGCCCGGGTCTACGACCCGGTGGTCCGCGGAGAGCGCGGCCCCGAGCCGCCCTTCGGATGCTTCCTGAAGGACTACGGGGTCGCGCCCTGGTGACGCGGACGGGACGGGGACCGGCCCCGGGCCGATGATCCGGCCCAGCCGCATCACCCGGACCATGCGGGCGAGGCGGACCTCGTGATCCGCGGGCGGGATCACGGGGTCTACTCGGCTTCGGCGAGGATCAGGTAGAGCTTCTTGCGCGCGTCGTTCATGACCGCGAAGGCCTTGGCGCGCTGGTCCTCGCTGCCGGTCGCCATGACCTGGCGCAGGGCGTCGGCGACCTGGAACACCGCGGTGCGGGCCTCGCGGGACCCTTCGCGGTCGAAGCCCTGGTTGACGGCGTCCCACGGCGCGGTGCCCTCGGGCTGCGCGGCGGCCTCTTCACGGCCGGCCTCGGTGAGCGCGAACAGCTTCTTGCCGCCGGACTCCTCGCCCGCGATGACGCCCTCGTCCTCGAGGAGCTGGAGCGTGGGGTAGACGGAGCCGGGGCTCGGCTTCCACGCGTCCTGGGTGCGCTCGGCGATCTCGCGGATCATTTCGTAACCGTGCATGGGCCGCTCGGCGAGCAGCGCCAGGATCGACGCGCGGACGTCGCCGCGCCGGGCCCGGCCGCCGCGCCCGCGCCCCCGGCCGCCATGGCCGTGGCCGCGGCCGAAGCCGCCCGGGCCGCCGCCCTGACCCCACGAGGAGTCGGGGCCGCCCCAGGGGCCGAACGCCGGACGTCGCATCTCTCGGTCGCCCCATCCGGGGCGGTGCTTCTTGGCATACATGATGTGTCTCCTTCATATCGCGAACCCTTCGCGATGGCTCAACGATATATCGGAATACGCTCGCGATGCAACCCCGACCTTTCTCGTACGCCTCGGCATGCCCCAGCAGCGCGTCCGCGGCACGTCCGCGGCACGCCGGACGGCACTCCGGATGCCCGCCCGGCAGCCCGCGGGCACCGGTCGGCCTCGGAACGCACCCGGACGCCCGGCGTCCGATCCGCGCAGCTTGTGGGCCGAACTCCGGCCAACTCCCGAAGCTGCCCCGGAGATCCGCCCAACTCCCCGCCCCTGCCCAGGGGTTGACCGCCTCCCCGTGGGTACATTCCGGACAAGTGCCGTCATGCATCGAGGCACGAACTCCGGTAGGCAGCCCCCTGCCGCGCCCCGGCACGCCGCGGCAGGAGGCGAATCGCCCGAATCGCCGGTGATCGGGGCACGTCCGAAAAACGCCCTAGGATCGTCGGGACGCAGCGGGTGACCGGCTCGTCACGCCGCGCGGCGGAGCCCTGCCCACCGGATTCGCGAGGGAGTGCACTGTGTGGGTCTGGCTCGGGGTGGGAGTCGCCGGCTACGCGGCCTTCATGGCCGTGGTCGTGCTGGTCCTGCGGGCGGCGAAGGCCCGCAATGCCGCGGAGCGTGCCTCCGACGCGGGCGATCCCGACGTCCCGGGCCGCGGCGGCGCGGTCCCCGCGCAGGCATCGGACGCCCCGGGAACCCCGGGCATCGCGGACGCCGAACGCGCCGCTGACCCGTCCGATCCCCTGGCTCCCCGCGATTCGGACCCCGCCGAATCGGCCCCCGGGGATGGCGAAGAGGGCCCCGAAGAAGACCAGGCGTCCACTCCTTCGGGCGATTCTGCGCGGGATTCCTCCGGCGGCCGTCCCGCGGCCCCCTCCCCCGACTCCCCCGGCTCCCCCGAGGCGGCGCCCGCGCCGGGGAGCACCCGCCGCGCCGGCTGACCGCGTCCGGGCCGCCTGCCGCCGCCCCGGGCACGCCGCCGCCGGCACCCCCGCGAGATCCGCACCGCCCCGCTCCTGACGGTTCGTCAGATCCCTGCTAGCGTCGGCCCATGTTCCTCTCGCTTGGGCTCCCCACCCACCTGGTCGACGCCGGTGCCGATCTGATCAGCGCCGAGGCGGTCATGGAGATGGCGCGCGCCGCCGAGGCCGCGGGCTTCGACGCGGTGTTCACCACCGACCATCCCTTCCCCGGCGACACTTGGCTGGCGCACGGCGGACACCACACCCTGGACCCGATGGTGACGCTGTCGTTCGCGGCGGCCGCCACCACGACGCTGCGGATGCACACGAACCTGTTCGTGCCCGCGTACCGCAACCCGTTCGTCTCCGCGAAGATGATCTCGTCGCTGGACGCGCTGTCGAACGGACGCGTCATCCTCGGCGTCGGCGCGGGCTACCTCGAGCCCGAGTTCGCGGCGCTGGGCGCGGACTTCGCGGACCGCAACGACCGGCTCGACGAGGCGCTGCGCGCCATGCGGGCGGCCTGGACCGGCGAGAGCGTGGTGTTCGAGGGCTCCGGCTACGCCGCCACCGGCAACACGATGCTGCCGCGCCCGGCGCAGCCCCGGATTCCGGTGTGGGTGGGCGGCAACAGCAAGCGGGCCATCCGCCGCGTGGTGGACCTGGGCGACGGCTGGCTGCCCATGCCGGCCCCCGCGAAGGCGTCCAAGAGCCTCAAGACGCCCGGCATCGAGTCGCTCGACGACCTGCGGGCCCGGCTGGACTACGCGCGCGAATACGCCGAGTCGGTGGGCCGCACCGACCCGATCGACGTCATCTTCATGCCGCGCGGGCTCAGCATGTTCTCGGGTGCCGACATCGACGCGGACGCGGTGGTCGAGGACCTGACCGAGCAGGCCTCGGCGGGCGTCACCGGCGTGACGATCGCACTGCCCGCGCACACCCGAGCGGAGTTCCTGGAGCAGGCGGCGCTGTTCGGCGAGCGCATCATCCCGCGGGTGAAGAAGGTCTGATCCGCCCCCGGCAGCGTCCGGCGGCGACAACGGCAGCGGCCCGGCCCCTCGACGTGAGGGGCCGGGCCACTGCCATTGCAGGTCCGAGGGCCGGGCCGCGGCCGTGTGGTCGCGCGGCGCCGCGAGGAGCCGTGCGGAGCCGTGCGGAGCCGAGCGGGTCAGCCGGCCTTCGGCGCCGGCACCGGGTCGACGCCGAACACCCAGGGGGCCAGCACGATGATCCAGCCGTCCGGGTCCGCGAAGCACAGGCAGCCGCGCTCCGGCCAGTACGGGTTGGCGGCCGGCACCGGCTCGTGGCCGCGCTCGGCGAGCCGGGCGGCAGCCGCCGCGACCGCGTCCGGGCCGCTCATGTAGAGGACGAGCTGGTTCTCCGGGTGCGGCTCGGGGATCACCGGCGGGTTGCCGTGCTGGGTGATCTCCAGGTGCACGGCGGCGCCGGGCAGGCCGACCAGCACGCCGTCGTATCCGGCGTGGCCGTCGTCGCCGCGCCAGCGGAAGAGGACGGGCAGGCCCAGGGCGTCCTCGTAGAAGGCCACGACCTCGTCGTAGCGGGCCGTCGGGCGGGCGAAACGAACAGCGCCGACCGGAAGGTGCGCAGGCCACTCATTGCTCATAGCCCAAACCTATCCATGGGCGAACAGAAGCGATCAAGTACGGTCACTTCCGTCGCCCGCCCGGAGTCGGAGGAAGCACGGCGGCCGCGGCTACTGCCGGTAGGACCCGATGAACTTCCCGATCCGGGTGATCGCGTCGTCCAGGTCGTCCACGTGCGGCAGCGTCACGATCCGGAAGTGGTCCGGCGTAGGCCAGTTGAAGCCGCTGCCCTGCACGACCAGGATGCGCTCCTGCAGCAGCAGGTCGAGCACGAACTTCTCGTCGTCCGCGATCGGGCACACCTCGGGGTCGATCCGCGGGAACGCGTACAGCGCACCGCGCGGCTTGACGCAGGTCACCCCGGGGATCGAAGTGAGCAGTTCGTACGCCTTGTCGCGCTGCGCCCGCAGCCGGCCGCCGGGCAGGATCAGCTCGCGGATGCTCTGGTGGCCGCCGAGCGCGGTGGCGATCGCGTGCTGCGCGGGGACGTTCGCGCACAGCCGCATGTTGGCCAGGATGTTGAGGCCCTCGATGTAGTTCGCGGCGTGCGTCTTCGGGCCGGACAGCATGAGCCAGCCGGACCGGAAGCCGGCCACCCGGTAGGCCTTGCTGAGCCCGTTGAACGTCAGGCACAGCAGGTCGGGGGCCAGCGAGGCGAGCGGCACGTGCTCGGCGTCGTCGTACAGGATCTTGTCGTAGATCTCGTCGGCGAGGATCAGCAGGCCGTGCCGGCGGGCCAGGTCCACGATGCCCTCGAGCAGTTCGCGCGAGTAGACCGAGCCGGTCGGGTTGTTCGGGTTGATGACCACGATCGCCCGGGTGCGGTCGGTGATCTTGGCGGCGATGTCGTCGAGGTCGGGGAACCAGTCGGCGCCTTCGTCGCACAGGTAGTGCACGGGGGTGCCGCCGGACAGCGAGACGGCCGCGGTCCACAGCGGGTAGTCGGGGGCCGGGACGAGCACCTGGTCGCCGTCGTCGAGCAGCGCCTGCAGCGACATCACGATCAGCTCGGACACGCCGTTGCCGAGGTAGACGTCCTCGACGTCCACGCCGTGGATGCCGCGCTCCTGGTAGTGCTGCACCACCGCGCGCCGGGCGTGGAAGAGGCCCTTGGAGTCGCAATAGCCCTGGGCGGACGGCAGCCCCATGATGATGTCGTGCAGGATCTCGCCGGGCGCCTCGAAGCCGAACGGCGCCGGGTTGCCGATGTTCAGCTTGAGGATGCGGTGGCCTTCGTCCTCCATCCGCTTCGCCTCGTCGAGGACGGGGCCGCGGATGTCGTAGCAGACCCCGGAGAGTTTGGCCGACTGCCGGATCTGACGGTACGGCAGTTCCTG
Organism: Yinghuangia soli; assembly: GCF_021502675.1. Lineage (GTDB taxonomy): Bacteria > Actinomycetota > Actinomycetes > Streptomycetales > Streptomycetaceae > Yinghuangia > Yinghuangia soli. The sequence goes on along the minus strand of NZ_JAKFHA010000004.1, from coordinate 263,825 downwards.
GATGCTCACCGGCTGGTCCTCCCCGAGCTATGCGTGACGTACCGGGCGAGTCTTCCATGCCGGGCAAAGATCCGCCGCCCGGACACGCACCCGGGCGGCGGTCGGCGGCTGCGTCAGCGGCGGCGCAGTTGCGCGAGGAACGCGTTGGGGTCGGCGTTCTTGGCCTTCGCGGTGGCCGCGTCGCGCTCGGTGGCGTAGGTGATGAAGTCGTCGGTGCCCAGGCAGTCGAGCAAGGCGGCGGCGACCTGCTCCGGGGTCGCGGCGGCGGCCGGGTCGACCGGGAACGGCGGGTCGTTGCCCTCGCGTTCCTTGCTGAACTCGGTGAGCGTGGTGCCCGGCACGAACAGGTGCGCGGCCACGCCGGTGCCGGCCAGTTCCAGGTGCAGCGCCTCGGTCCACAGCTCGACGGCGGCCTTGGACGCGGCGTACGCGCCGACCCCGAAGCTGAACATGTGCACGCCCATCGACGACAGGTTCACGACGTGCCCGTCGCCGCGCTCCAGCATCGCCGGCAGCAGCGCGCCGGTCAGCCGCACGGGGGCCTCGAAGTTGACCGCCATGACCTCGTGCAGGTCCTCGGGGGTCAGCTTGGCGGCGCGGCGGCGCTTGGGGATGCCGGCGTTGTTGACGAGCACGTCGACGCCGCCCAGTTCCTTGGCCGCCTCGGCGGCGAACGCCTCGATGCCGTCGAGGTCGGCCAGGTCGACGGTGAACGCGGCCGCGCCGGGGGTGTGCGTACGGCACTCGGCGAGCACGTCGGCAAGCCGGTCGGCGCGGCGCGCGGCGATGCCGACCACGGCGCCCTCGCGTGCGAACGCGACCGCGGTCGCGGCCCCGATCCCGGACGACGCACCGGTCACCAGTACGCGCTTGCCCTCGAACCGTCCCGCCATCGTGCCCGCTCCCCTGCCGCCGTCGGTGTGCTGGGCCGATCATGTGCCGCGCGGGCGGGCGTTGCAAGAGCTGACACAGCGTCAATCCCCCGGCGGAGAGCCGGTCACGGGGCGATAGTGCCGAGGGCGCCCGGGGCCAGGTGGTGCGGGAAGTCGAAGACCTCGGCGCGGCCGGTGGTGCGGGCCAGGGACTGGTATCGGCGGTGCACGAAGACCCAGCGCGGGGTGCCGGCCGGGCCGGGGGTGCGGCGGTACTGGTCGTGGTAGACGCCGAAGGCGTTGGTCCAGCGCCCGGACTCGCGGTCCTGGCGCAGTTCGCAGATGTAGAGGCGGCCTTCGGCGGCGTCCGGGTCGCCACCGACGGACGTCTCGACGCGGGTGTTGAGCGGCACGAACTGGAAGAACTCGAAGCGTTCGATGGCCCCGGAGATGAACCCGGACACGCCGTCGGGCCCGGCAAGGCGCAGCGGTTCGCCGACGCCGGTGTCGACGACCACGACGGCGTCGGCGGCGAAGATCTCGGCGAACTCGGCCCAGGCGCGGCAGCTGACCGCATCGGCGTACCGGGCCTGCAGGCGGGTCACGCCGATGTAGTCGACGGTCTCGCGGAGCTCGCGCGCCTCGGGGGCCTCGGAGGCTTGCGGGGCTCCGGGGCCGCCGGGTTCGCCGGGCGTGCCGCCGTCGGGTGCGGTCTGCGTCATGCGGGCCTCCTCGTATCCGTTGCGCGGCATCAGGAGAGCCGATTCCGGACGAAGGATCAAGAGCGGTCCTGCGCTCGCGCGCCGGGCATGCCAAGATCGTCCGCTGTGACCAGCCCCACCCCTGCGCCCGGCGCGCAGCCGCCGCCCATGCCGTTCCCGTCCGGCGCCATCCGGCTGGCCGGCTCCGGCCTGGTCCTGCGCGAGTGGGCGGAAGCCGATCTGGACGTGATGGCCGCGGTGTTCGACAACCCCGAGGTCGACCGGTTCACCCCGCTGCCGTCGCCCTTCGACCACGCGGCGGCCGTCGACCGCTACACCCGCGCACGGGCCGACCGCGCCGCGGGGCAGCGGCTGTGCCTGGCGATCACCGAGGCGTCCGCGGCGGATCCGGAGGTGCCGGGCGGGCCGCCGGTCGGCGAGGTGCTGGTCTTCCACGACAAGCACTTCCCCGGCGGCGCGGAGATGGGCTACGGCATCGGAACGGCATACCGCGGCCGCGGCTTCGCGTCGCGTTCGCTGCGGCTGATGGTGGACTTCGCGTACGGGACGCTCGGCTTCGAGCGGGTGGTGCTGCGCATCGTGCAGGACAACCACGCGAGCAACGCGGTCGCCAAGGCCACCGGCTTCGTACCGGACGGCAATGAGCCGATCATCGAGATGACCAAGGGCCGCGAGCATGTGCTGACCACCTGGGTGCATCAGCGGGTCTGACGCGCCAGACCGGTGTCTCGGGTGTCTCGATCGTGCAGCTTCGATCGGTTACGGTCGCGCGGTGACCGGAATCGTCGACACCCACGTGCACATCGTCTCCCCCGACACCGCCCGGTACCCGCGCAGCGGCGGCACCGGGGACGGCGCCGACTACTGGTCGGACGGGGTGGCGACGGCCGAGCACGTCCTGTCCGTGCAGGCCGAGGCCGGCGTCGGTCAGTGCGTGCTGGTGCAGGGGGTCGGGGCGTACGGGTACGACTGCCGGTACGTGCTGGACGCCGCAGCTGCGCATCCCGAGCGCACCCGGGCCGTGGTGGCCGTCGACCCGGCCGACGAGCGGGCACCCGACCGTCTGACGGAGCTGATCGACCATCAGGGTGTGGTGGGCGTACGCCTGTTCGCAGTGTCCGGCGGCCCCGGCAAGCCGCCGCCGGAGTGGATCGGCGCCCCGCACATCGGCCGCCTGCTGGACACCGCCGAAGCCGTCGGCGGCACGCTGGTCCTCACCGCCTTCGCGGACGCCCTGGACCGCTTCGCCCCGCTGCTGGCCGCCCGGCCCGGGCTCGCCGTCGCCCTCGACCACGCCGGATTCCCCGACCCGGCGGCCGGTGCCGCGGGCCTGGCACCGGTGCTGGCGCTCGCCGAACTCCCGCACGTGCGGCTGAAGGTGAGCACGCATCTGTTCGCCTCGTACGCCCCCGACGCGGGCAGCGACCCGGCGGACATCCTCGACACGCTTGCCGACGCCTTCGGCGACGAGCGCCTGCTGTGGGGCTCCGACCACCCTCAGACGCGCACGCCCGGCTACCCCGGCATGGTCGCCCTCGCCCGGCACGCCGTCCGCCGCCGTGCCGCCGCGGGCCAGGCGGCGATCCTGGGCGGCAATGCGCAGGCGCTGTGGTGGGCGGACTGACGCGCTGCTCGCAGGCGTTGTGGTGGGCCGGCCGACGCCCTACTCGCAGGCGGGCACTTGCTGCGCGACCACGCCGCCCGTCTCGATGTGGCCGACGTGCACGTACCCGCGCTTGCCGGACACGATGACGCGCGCCCAGGTGGGGTCGCCCACGCCGCTGACGTACCGCACCTGGCCGGCGATGTGGCACTCGACCATGACCCGGGTGTTGCGCTCCGCGCTGAGCACCGGCTTGCCGCGCTCCGCGGGCTGCTTGTAGACGGCAAGCGCGAAGCGGGACTTGACGGTTCCCGGGATCGCCTCGGGCCCGGCGACCGGCGGCCCGGTGGGCTCGGGCGACTCGGTCTGCGCGGGGTCCCCCTGACCGGTCTCGCTGCCGGAGCCCGCGGCCTGCGCGGTCTCCTCGCCGCCGCCCATCTTCACCACGATGAGCACGACCAGCAGGAAGAACACGACGAGCACGACAGGCGCGACCAGCCCCGGCCGCGGACGCCGCGGCGCGTCGGCCGCCGCCTCCCGCCGCAGTTGCCACCGCTCGCGGATCCCGCTTCCCATCATGGGCACCCCCTCCACGGCCGCGCCGCCCGCAATCCGGACACGGGCCACCGATACCTGCACCGACACGCCGAGCCGGACCGGGGCCGGCCGGTGGCGTGACGACCATCATTCCGTTCGGCCCCACGCGGACCCAAGGATCTCACCGTGCCTGCCCCCGAGTTCTCGGTGCCCGCCGTCCCCGCCCCGGCGGTCGACGACGTGTCTGGCATGCCCCCGCCCGGGCCCCGGCACTCCTCGGAGAGCCTGGCTCTCGCCGGCGAAGACGGCACGGCGCAGCGGCTCGCGGTCGGATTCCTGCTCTCCCACCACGGCAACACGCGGGCGGCGTACACCAGGGACCTGTCCGACTACGGCAGTTGGTGTGCGGGGCTCGGCCTCGAGGTGCTCGACGCACGCCGCGTCCATATCGACGCGTACGTCGAACACCTCACGCGCGACGGCGCCGCGCCCTCGACCGTCGTACGGGCCTCGCCGGCCTCATCGACACCGACCCCCCCGCAGGACTGAGCACGTCAAAAACGTACAAGCCTCGTGCACATCGACTCGGCCAGGATCGGGACATGACGACGAACCCCATCAACCTGACCAAGGCGCTCGCGAGCTTCGACGAGGTGTACAGCCCGCGGATCGTGGCGCGCATGAACGACTACGACGTGCGGATCGCCCACACGCTCGGCGAGCACGTGTGGCATGTGCACGAGGACACCGACGAGTTCTTCCTGGTCCTGGACGGCCGCTTCGACATCGCCCTGCGCGAGGCCGACGGCACCGAGCGCACGGTGGTCCTGGAGGTCGGCGACACCTTCGTCGTCCCGAAGGGCACCGAGCACAAGCCGTCGTCGCCGGGCGGCTCCATCCTCATGTTCGAGCCTTCCGGCACCTCGACCACCGGCGACCGCCACGAGGGCGAGATCCCCTCCCACGTCACCAGCACCGCGGGCCAGGACCTTGACGTCCCGTCCTGAGCGCGGCGCCCTGCATGATGGCCCCATGAACGATCAAGGCACGGCCCAGGTGCAGGTACGGCATGCCCGGCCGGGCGACCTCCCGGAGGTCGCCCGCCTGGCCGCCGAGCACGCGGAGTACGAGAAGGCTTCGCCCCCGCCTGCGGACCTGGCCGACCGCCTCTCCGCCCTGCTCTTCGGCTCCGCCGCCCCGCGCCTCCGGGTCCTCGTCGCGGAGCTCGCCCCCGGCGAACTCATCGGCTACGCCTCCTGCGCACCCGAGATGTCGACCTGGGACGGCGCCGAGTACATGCACATGGACTGCCTGTTCCTCCGCGACGGCCACCGCGGCCTGCGCGTAGGCCCCAAGCTCATCGAAGCCGTCGCCACCGAGGCCCGCAGCCTGGGCATCGACCATGTGCAGTGGCAGACACCCCCGTGGAATACGGACGCCATCCGCTTCTACAACCGCCTGGGCGCAACCTCGAAGGAAAAGCTCCGCTTCACCCTGCCGGTCGACTAAGCGTTCGGCCGTGGTTCAGGCCCGGTACGTGGCCGTCAGTCGTCCGGAGGGCCACCCGACCCGGACATGGGCGACCGGCTATGGGGTGGGCAGCCAGGAGACCTTGCCGGCCAGGAGGACGTAGCCCACGAAGGCCACGATGTCGATCAGGGCGTGGGCGACGAGGAGGGGCATGACGCGGCCCCAGCGCTTGTAGAGCAGGCAGAAGATGACGCCCATCGCCAGGTTGCCGAAGAAGCCGCCGATGCCCTGGTAGAGGTGGTACGAGCCGCGGAGCACGGAACTGGCGGCGACGGCTTTCGGGAAGGACCAGCCGAGAGCCTGCAGGCGGTGCATCAGGTAGCCGAGGACGACAACTTCCTCGAGGGCGGCGTTCTGGATCGCGGAGAGGACCAGGACGGGGATGCGCCACCAGACGTCGGGGAGGCTGGTGGGGACGACGGTGAGGTTGGCGCCGGAGGCGCGCGCGGCGAGGTAAAGGGCCAGGCCCGTACCGCCGATCGCGGCCGCGACCAGGGCGCCGCGGCCCAGGTCGAGGAGGCGCTGGCCGGCGTCCACGCCGAGGTCGCGGAGCGATTCGCCGTTGCGGGTGAGCAGGTGGGCGACGAGGAAGACCGGCACGAGCGCGGTGGCGATGCCGAAGAGCTGCCAGGCCAGGTCCAGCCAGGGGCGTCCCGGGGCGGCCGACCGGTTGAGGGTGGCGGCCTGGTCGGCGAGGCCGCCCGGGCGGGTGATCGAGCCGAGGAACGAGATCAGCGAGGAGAGCCCGGACGCGCCGAGCGAGAGCGCGAGGACCAGCACCACTTCGTCGCGCAGGATCTTGCGGCGCGGCGGCACCGGGCGGGGGCCGCGCAATTGGCCGTCGGCGGGCGGTTCGGCGTGGGCTTCCGTGATCACCCGGACAATGTAGTGCGGCGACCGGCACGCATCGCCGGTCCCCGCCGCTCGGCCTCGACGGTCCGCTGAGTGCCTCGGGCCGCCTTGGAGCTCCGGCCCGCTTGGTGCTCGGCTTCGACGGTCTGCCGGGTGCTCAAGACCGCTTGGTCCTCGCGTCCCCGATTCCCAGCGCTCCGGCCCAGCCCCCGCCCAACTCCGCGGGCACCTCCGGGCCCTTCGACCTTGCGCCCCGTCCGGGTAGGAAGGGCCGGGACAGGTGCCGCGGCAGGCGCAGCGTCCAGTCGGTCTGGAGCGAGGTCCCGCGGACGGCGGGGAGGGTGGCGGGCGGTGGGGCCGGGCGTTGCCGAGTGATCGCCCAGGCCCGAACGGCCTGCACCCAGCCATCGCCGCGCCCTTGCGCCATGCCGTCGCCCGGCCACCGGCCGGTCGCTGGCCGGTCTCCGCATGGCCGGTCTCCGCAGGGCGGAAGCCCTCCCGGGCCCTTCGCGCTTGCGCCCCGGCGCGGGCGCGAAGGGCCGGGACGGGCGCCGCGGCGAGTGCGGTGTTCGGTTGGTGTGGGCCGGGTTCCGCGGCGGGCGGCGGACCCGACGGGCTCGGTGGCGGGCGGCGGACCGGGCGGGTTCGGGGGCGGCCGACCGGCATCGCCGAGTGGTTGCCCAGCCCTGACCGGCCTGCGCCCGGACCCGACCCCAGCCCCGGTCCCGCCACCAGCCCCAGCTGCCAGCCCCAGCCCCAGCCCCAGCCCCAGCCGGCGTCGCGTCCTTGCGCTGCGCAGTTTCGCGGGGCTCGACCGGCCTGCGGGCCCTCTGGACGCTTCTTGCTCCCTCCGGTGCGTGGGCTGCCCCGGCAGCGGCCTCGTTCGGTCAGGGGATGGGCCAGGTGTGGACCGGCGTACCCCCGCGCATCAGTTCGGCGTAGCGGAGCGTCATCGCGCGGAGAGCGCCCAGGCGGTCGAGGCCGAGGCGGTCGCGGTAGTGGTGGAACATGGCGCTCTGCCACGCCGCGCCGTTGGTGCGCCGCAGGCAGCGCTGTTCGATGATGCCGAGGTACTGGTCGCTCTCGCGGGCGTCGATGCCCCAGGCGTCCAGGCCGCGCCGGGCGCGGGGCAGGAGTTCGCGCAGGACGAGGTCGGTGACCGGGACGCGGCCCAGGCCCGGCCAGGTGAGTTCGGCTTCGATGCCGTCCCGCGCGCCGGTGTGGAAGTTCTCGGTGGCCTGCTCGAAGGACATGCGCTGCCAGACCGGCAGTTCGTCCTCGACGAGGGAGCGTACGACGCCGTAGTAGAAGGCCGCGTTGGCGATGATGTCGTCGACGGTCGGGCCGGCCGGCAGCACGCGGTTCTCGACGCGCAGGTGCGGTTTGCCGCGCGCGACGTCGTACACCGGGCGGTTCCAGCGGTAGATCGTGCCGTTGTGCAGCTTGAGTTCGCGCAGGTGCGGGATGTCGCCGCGGTCCAGCGCCTCGACCGGGTCCTCGTCGTCGCAGATCGGCAGCAGCGAGGGGAAGTAGCGGACATTCTCGGCGAACAGGTCCACGACGGAGTCGATCCAGCGTTCGCCGAACCACGTGAGCGGGCGTACGCCTTGCGCGATGAGCTCCTCGGGGCGGGTGTCGCACGACTGCTCGAAGAGGATCGGCCGCGTCTCGCGCCAGAGTTCGCGGCCGAAGAGGAACGGCGAGTTGGCGCCGAGCGCGACCTGGACCCCGGAGATGGACTGCGCCGCGTTCCACGCCGCGCCGAAGTTGTCCGGGGTCACCTGGAGATGCAGCTGCACGGACGTGCAGGCCGCTTCGGGGGCGATGCTCGCGGACGTGGTGACCAGGCGTTCGACGCCTTCGATCTGGAGCTGGATGTCCTCGCCGCGGGCCATCAGGATCTGGTCGTTGAGGAGCGTGTACCGCGGGTTGTGGGACAGGTTCTCGAGCACCATGTGGGCGTCGGTGAGGGTCGGCAGGATGCCGATCATGACGATGCGGGCACCGGATTCGGCGGCCTTGCGGTCCGCATAGTCCAGGCTGGTGCGCAGTTCTTCGGCGAGTTCGGAGAACACCGGCCCGGCCAGCCGGTGCGGCGGGATGTTGACCTCGATGTTGAACTGCCCCAGTTCGGTCTGGAAGTCCGGGCTGGCGATGCGGTCCAGGACCTGGTCGTTGACCATGCACGGCAGGCCGTCGGCGTCCGCGAGGTTGAGCTCGATCTCGACGCCCATGAGTTTGCGCGGGCTCTCGAACCGGTGCTCGGCGAGCATGCGTTCGAGTGTGGCAAGGCAGCGCCGGAGCTTGTGCCGGTAGCGCTGCCGGTCGGACCTGGTGAACTCGATCTGGTCGACCTTCTCCCCCATGGGCGTCCTCCCCGAGTCGATCCCGGCTCCCAGGGAACCGCACGCGGAGCCGCCGCGTCACCCCTGACATCAGGTCATCCGGCCAGGGATGGCAGACGCGCACGGAGGCCTCTTCCGCGGGGATTTCGTGATCACCAGGGTGTGAGCGGCCCGGGTGGTGCGTACGTATTCCTGCCGGTGCGCCCGCGCGTCGTGTCTGGGGCGGCACGGCGGTTCACCACGTTCCACCTGGGGGTTCACCGTGCCCGAGATGCCTGTGCGCAGTGCGTCGTTCCAAGCGGCGGTCGTCGCGCTCGCCGTGTTCCTGTGCGGCTTTCTGGTCTGGACCGCGAGTGCGGACACCGTGCGTTCCGGTACGCCGGTGGCCGGATCGCGTCCGACGCAGGACGATGCCGGCCAACCGCCGCAGCCCGGGGGGCCGTCGGACGGTCCCGCGAGCCTGCCGAGCGGCGCCGCGACGCCGCCGGCCGGCGGGCCGCCCGCGCACGACACGGGCAAGGTCTCGACCGCGCTGCAGTCCCGTACCGGGCACACCGACGGCGGCAAGTGGGTCGCGCTGACGTTCGACGACGGGCCGTGGACGACGTACACCGGCCAGGTGCTGGAGATCCTGAAGCAGCACGACATCAAGGCCGTCTTCTGCGTGGTCGGCAACCAGGCGAAGGCGCTGCCCGGGCAGATCCGCGACATCGTGGCGGCCGGGCACACGCTGTGCAACCACACCATGAGCCACGACACGAAGATGCCCGACCGCACGCCGGACGAGATGCGCGCGCAGATGCAGGGCACCCTGGACGCCATCCGCGCCGCGGTGCCGAACGCGCCGGTGCCGTGGTACCGCGCGCCCGGCGGCATGTGGTCGCCGCAGGTGCAGGAGATGGCGGCGTCGCTGGGCATGCGGTCGCTGGGCTGGACGGTGGACACCCTGGACTGGCGGAAGCCGGGCATCGACAAGATGAACGAGACGATGTCCAAGCAGCTCGGCCCGAACGGCGTCATCCTGATGCACGACGGCGGCGGGGACCGGACCATGAGCGTGGACTACCTGCGCCAGCTGATCCCGAATCTGCTGGCCCAGGGCTACAAGTTCACCGTCCCGGTATGACGCGCTGGCCGGGCGGCCGCCTGGGTGGCGCAGCCCCACCGGCGGTCCGCCGCCCGGCCTCGGCGAGCACCTCGGCAAGCACCCCGGCGGCAGCCGCGGCGGCGGTCCCGGGCAGCGTCCGGATGTGGCGTGGCGTGCTCCGGGTTGCCCGGAAGCCGACGTAATCTGACCGGACGGCGCCTGCCGCGGGTGCCGTCCGGGGCCGTCGGTGCGGAGGCTCCGGACCGTGGGCCGACCGAGGAGACCGGCGATCGACGTCGCGTTGCCGTTATTGCTGCTCGCCGTGCTGATCGCGGCGAACGGCATGTTCGTGGCCGCCGAGTTCGCGCTGATCACGGTCGAGCGCAGCCGGGTCGAGGAGCTCGCCCACGAGGGCGACCGCGGCGCCACGCGCGTCCTCAGGGCGCTGCGCACGCTGTCGTTCCAGCTGTCCGGGGCGCAGCTGGGCATCACCATCACGTCGTTGGTCGCCGGGTACGTCGCCGAACCCGCGCTGGCGCACATCGTCGAGCCGGTCGCCCGGTGGATCCCGGGCATCGGGGACGCCGTCGCGGACAACCTGACGGGCCCGCTGGCGCTGGTCACCGCCGCCGCGGTGCAGATGGTGCTGGGCGAACTGGTCCCCAAGAACGCCTCGATCGCCCGGCCGCTGGAGGTGGCGCGGATCGCCGGGCCGTTCCAGGCGGCGTTCTCCGCGGTCTTCCGCCCGGTCATCACCTTCCTCAACGGCTCCGCGAACTTCTTCGTCCGGCGGCTGGGCATCGAGCCGCAGGAGGAGCTGGGATCGGCGCGCTCCGCGGAGGAACTGGCCCAGCTGGTACGCCACTCCGCCCGGGCGGGGGTGCTGCCGCCGGGGACCGCGCGCGTGCTGCACCGGGCGCTGCGGTTCTCCGAGAAGCAGGCCGACGAGGCGATGACGCCGCGTACGGACGTGGTGTCGCTGCCGCCGTCCGCGACCGTCGCCGACCTGATGGCCGCGGCGCGCGACAGCGGCCACAGCCGCTTCCCGGTGCGCGGTGCGAACCTCGACGAGATCACCGGGATCGCGGTGGTGCACGACGCCTTCCCCATCGCGCCGGAGCGGCGCGCGAAGACCCCGGTGCGGGCGATCGTGCGGCCGCCGGTCCTGGTGCCGACCTCGCTCAACCTCGACCGCGTGGTCGAACGCCTGCGCGAGGCGCACACCCAACTCGCGGTGGTGGTCGACGAGTACGGCGGCACCGCGGGCGTGGTGACGGCCGAGGACCTGGCCGAGGAGCTGGTCGGCGACCTCGCCGACGAGCACGATCCGATGGACGAGCCGGACGCCCCCTTCGCGCCGCCGGCCCGGGACACCACGCAGCCGCTGCGCCTTTCGGGGCTGCTGCGCGCGGACGAGGTGGAGGAGGCCAGCGGCTGGCGGATGCCCGAGGGCGACTACAGCACGCTGGCCGGCCTGGTGCTGGCCCACCTGGGGCACGTGCCGCAGGTGGGCGAATGGGTGGACGTCGAGGACCGCCGGGTCATAGTGGCGGCGATGGACAAACTGCGGGTCGACGAGGTCGAGATCGTCCGGCTGCCCGGCGAGCCAGGCGAGCGCGACGAGCCCGGTGGGCCCGGTGAGCCCGGCACCGAGGCCGGCCCGGACGAACGCCGCCCCGATGGCGGCCGCGGCCCGGCGGGAGGCTCCTAATGGCCGGCGCACTCGTCCTGTCCGTCGTGCTGCTGCTCGCCAACGCGTTCTTCGTGGGCGCCGAGTTCGCCCTCGTCTCGGCCCGCCGCACCAAGATCGCGCCCAAGGCCGAGGAAGGCTCGAAGCGCGCCCGGATCGTGCTGCACGGCATGGAGCAGATCTCCCGGATGCTGGCCGCGGCCCAACTGGGCATCACCGTAGCCTCGCTGGGCCTGGGCGCGGTCGCCGAGCCGGCCATCGAACACCTCCTCGAAGGCCCGCTCGAAGCGGTCGGCATCCCGCACGGCGCGGTGCGGCCGCTGGCGTTCGCCATCGGACTGGCGTTCGTGGTCTTCTGCCACATGGTGCTGGGCGAGATGGTGCCCAAGAACATCGCGCTGGCCGGCCCCGAGGAGTCCGCGCTGTGGCTCACGCCGCCGCTGTGGCTTTTCGCGCGGCTCACCGCGCCGATCCTGTGGTTCTTCAACCATGTGGCGAACGGATGCCTGCGGCTGTTCCGGGTCGACCCGGTCGACGAGGTGCGCAGCGTCTACACCGCGGAGGAACTGCCCGCGGTGCTCGCCGAGTCGCACGAGCACGACCTGCTCGACCAGCGCGGGCACAACCGCCTGTCGGCCGCGCTGACCCTGACCTCGCGTACCGCGGACCAGGTCATGCGGCCCTGGAGCGAGGTGCGTTCGCTGGCCGCGCCGGTGACGGGGCGGGCCCTCGAACGCGCGTCCGTGGAGACCGGCCGCTCGCGTTTCCCGGTACTGGACGGCGACCGGCTGCAGGGCTACGTCCACGTGCACGACACGCTGGACCGCGGCCCGGACGACGACGTGCCGGTCTACCCGCTGCTCACCGTGCCGCCCGGCACCACGCTGTCGGTGCTGCTCGGCCGGATGCGGGCGGGGCGCACCCATCTCGCGGTCGTGGCGGATCCGGACGGCGCCCCGGAAGGGCTCACGAGTCTGGACGACGTGCTCGCCGGCTTTCTGGCTTGATCACGCCGCTCGGGACGCCCCGCGCGGCCCCGCGCCCGTCCGACGCGCCCCTCGAGCGCCCCCGTACCCCCTGGGTACGGCCGCGTCGGGCCTCCGACCGGCGAAAACCCCACAATCAGGCGGCTAGCAGGCGACTACCGACAGAGAATCGTCAGCAGTTCGTTACTTTTCGCAGCCGTTCAAGTACAATGCGCTGACCGGCTTGTACGGTCGGTTCCTGCATTGCGCGGCGCAGCACCCGCCCGGACCGGACCGGCACAGCGGCTTTTTTCTCCTTCACTCTCGGCCTCGATCCACGCCCTGCGGCGTGACCCCGGACGCTGCATCAGAAATGAGGCGGTCTCATGGTCCTGCGTGTGCCCGAAACACCCGAGCACGCCCGGGAGGCCGTACGAGCGGTGCTTGATGCGCCGTATCGGCGGCCGACACCTTCGCAAGACCCCGAATCCACCGAACCGGACCCTCCGGCGTCTCCGCGGTCCCCTGAAGCGGCGCGCGACGCCGTGCTGCCGGGGCCGTTCACCGCGGTGTGCCCGCACCGCATGTTCGAGGTCGACCTCGCCGACCTGGCGGCCGGCCGCGGCGTGGAGGCGGCTCGGCCGGTCGGATGGCGCTGGCTCGTGCACGACGGCGGGCACACGGTCGGCGCGGTCGAGGTGGCCGACACCGGCCACGGCCCGGTCGCGCGCTTCACCGAGGGCCCGTTCACCACCTGCACCGATGCGGCCGTCGCGACGGTCCGCAGCCTCCCGCAGATCGAACGCGGGTACTACGAACTGCGGTTGCTGCACATCCCCGGCCTGTACACGGTCGCCTTGTGGCTCGCCGACCTGATCGGGTGGCAGGACCTGCTGGTCCCGCTGGCCCCCGCACCGCCCGGCGTCCAGCCGCTGCGCGCGTATCCGGCGGACGAACTGGCCGGCGCACTCGGCGCCCGCGGCCGCCGCCTCCTGGCCGCCGCCCAGGCCTGACCGCCCGAGCCGGCCCGCAGCCCCGACCGCCGAGCCTGCCCTGCAGGCCCGACCGCCAGGCCCCGCCTCCGGCACCCGACCGCCCGCCCGCAGCCCCGCCCCGCACTCCCCGGCGCCCCGACCGCCGCACCAGGCCGGGCACCAGCACCCGCAGCTTGCCGCGATTTCCCCGCCCGGCCACCAATCCGCGCCGCCCCCGGCCGCGAACCCCCGGTGACACCAAGGCGGGTGCGCAAGCGCCCGGGTGAATCCCCCAAGCGGGGAGGAGACCGCCACGTCCCCTCCCCGCCCCGGGAGAATCCCGGCACCGCACGCCACCCGGCTCTCGCCAACCGCCGGACCAGGGGTGCAGCATGGCCGCAGCGCAACCCACCGCCGCCCAGCGCGGAGGCCCGCCGTGAACCAGCGAAACGCCCCACCCACCCCCGCCCGGCGCCGCACAAAGACGCCGGCCGCCGGGCCCCACACCCCGCAGCGGACGCCGGCTGAACCGTCCCCCACCACCGCGTCCCGCCCCTGCAACCCACCCCTGGCCGCCCCCACCGCACCCCCGTCACGGAGCCCGGCCATACGCCCCACGAGCACGCCCACCACTGCCTGTTCCGGTCCCGCTTCCCCCGCACCGGACGGTCCCCCGACCGCCCCGTCCCGCCACCACCGCCCGCTCCTCCCCGACCGCACAGCGCCCTCGACGGCCCGCCCCCCGCAACTGCCGTACGAGACGGCCGTCGAGCCGTCCCCTGCCGCCACGCGCCGCCGCGGACAGGTCCTGGGCGACCTCGCGGCACCCCTGACGACAGGCCCCGCCGGAAACGGGCCGACCATGCGCCCCCATCCCGTTGGGCGGCCAGTTCCGGGCGACCTGGCAGCTCTGCCGAATCCTCCCCGCAACCCCTCCGCCCGGGCCGGCGCAGCACCCCCGTGCGCAGCTCGGGTCGCCGCGGCGCGCGTGTGCGGCCTTCACCTGGAGGTGTCGTGCGGGCGCTGAGGACCGTCCGGAGCGAGTCCGCGCCTGATCCCGAGGCGCCCCTGGAAGTGCTGCTCCCCCTCGTGGCGCGCGGGGATACCGCAGCCTTCGAAGCCGTCTACGCCCGGGTCTCGCCCGTCGTCCTCGGTGTGGTGCTGCGCGTCCTGCGCGATCCGGCGCAGTCGGAGGAAGTCGCGCAGGAGGTGCTGGTCGAGATCTGGCGCAGTGCGGCGCGGTTCGATGCGGCGCGCGGCAGTGCCGGCGCGTGGGTATGCACCATGGCGCACCGGCGTGCGGTGGACCGAGTGCGTTCCGCGCAGTCGGCCGCGGACCGCGAGGAGCGTGTCGGGCGGCAGGCCGAAGTGGCGGCGTACGACGAGGTGGCGGAGGAGGTGGAGGCACGTATGGAACGCGAGCAGGTGCGCAGGTGTCTGGCCTCGCTCACCGAGTTGCAGCGGGAGTCCATCACCCTCGCCTACTACGGGGGTTACACGTACCGTGAGGTCGCCGAGCTGCTCGACGTCCCGCTCGGCACCGTGAAGACGCGGCTCCGGGACGGCCTTATCCGCATGCGCGACTGCCTGGGGGTGACCTCGACATGAACCATCCCCTCGGCCCGGCCCGCCGCAGTGCCGGCGACGGCGACGACGCCCATGCGCTGACCGGCCCGTACGCGGTCGACGCGCTGGACGCCGCCGAGCGCGCCGCGGTGGAGCGGCACTTGGAAGCCTGCCCGGCGTGCCGCGAGGAGGTCCGCGAGCTGCGCGAGACCGCCGCCCGGCTGGCCAGCACGACCGCGGTGCGGCCGCCCGACCGGCTGCGTGCCCGGGTGATGTCCGAGATCCGCTCGGTCCGCCAGGTCCCCCCGCCGCGCAGCGCCGGTGCAGGCGGCGCCCATGCTGCGCTGCCGATCCGCCGGACGCGCGCCGCACGGCTGCCGTGGCTGGCCGCCGCGGCCATGTTCGCGGCCGCGGTGGTGCTCGGCGTGCTGCTCATGGACGCGAAATCCGGCGGCGACACGCGTGCCGAGCGCATCGCCGCGGTGATCGCCGCGCCGGATGCCCGGGGCGCGTCCGGCGCGGGCCCGGACGGCAGCCGGATGACGGTGCTGGCGTCGCGTGAAGTGGACAGGATGCTGGTCCTCGCGGACGGGCTGCCGCCCGCCGGACCGGCCCGTGTCTACCAGGTGTGGTTCATGACGGACGCAGGCGTCCGGTCGGCCGGTCTGCTCGACGAAACCGCAGGTGGGAACGCTTCCGCGAGTCTGATGGCGGACCGGTTGGGCGATGCCGCGCGCATCGGGGTCACCCTCGAGCCCGCAGGCGGGTCACCCGCGCCCACCACCCGTCCGGTGCTGGTGATGACCCTCCCGGTGTAGCGCCATGGCGCGGTCGGGTGAGAAGTGCGAAATTCGCTGCGGCAGGCTCCCGACAGGCGCAGGATGGGACAAGACACGAGTCAGGTCGTGTCGCGGCCGCGCAAAGGCGCGCGGCCGCAGCGCACCGCACGACAACGCGCCACTCCGCAGGGCCGGTCGGCCACCGCCCGGCCTGTCGCGATTCATCGCGAAGACCACCGAGAAGGTACGAGGATGTGCCAGCACCAACCGCAATGCCCACCGGCCGACAGCCCTGACCGGGAGGCTGCGCACGTGATCGCCGCCCATCCCGAGCAGGGGTGGAGTCTGCTGTGCAACGGCGTGGTCCTTTTCGAGGACACCGGGGAGCTCCTCCCGGACGGGCGGCTGATCGCGCCGCACCGGCCTCGCGTCCGGCTTGCCGCCTGAGGGGGCCTCAGAGCAGCAGCGGAACAGCGCCTGTCCCGCCGAAAAGTGCGGGGACGCCCGGGGGGGGGGGGGGGGGGGGGGGGGGGGCCCCCCCCCGGGGGGGGGGGCCGGGGGGGGGGGGGGCGCGGGGGGGGG
>NZ_JAKFHA010000004.1:180564-247711 GCF_021502675.1 Yinghuangia soli | reverse complement strand
AACAGCGCCTGTCCCGCCGAAATGTGCGGGGCCGCCGGAGGGCGGCCACCTTGTGGGTGGCCGCCCTCCGGCGTTTCCGTGCCGCGGTTCGCGTCTGCGCGGGGGTACGCGGCACGACAACGACACGGCGCGCGGTCCGCGCGCCGCGCGATCTACTGCCCGTACGCCTCGACCGAGGGGCAGGAGCAGATGAGGTTGCGGTCGCCGTACGCGCCGTCGATGCGGCGGACCGGCGGCCAGTACTTGCCCGCGGGCTTCATGCCGCCCGGGAAGGCGCCTTCCTCGCGGGAGTAGGCGTGCGCCCAGTCGCCGCCGACCACCATCGCCGCGGTGTGCGGGGCGTTGACCAGCGGGTTGTCGTCGGCGGGCAGCTCGCCCGAGCCGACCCGGTCGATCTCCGCCTTGATGGCGATCATCGCGTCGCAGAACCGGTCGATCTCGCCCAGATTCTCGCTCTCGGTGGGCTCGATCATGAGCGTGCCGGGCACCGGGAAGGACATGGTCGGCGCGTGGAAGCCGTAGTCGACCAGGCGCTTGGCCACGTCGTCCACGGTCACGCCGGTGGCCTTGGTGATGCCGCGCAGGTCGACGATGCACTCGTGCGCGACCAGGCCGCCCGGGCCGGTGTAGAGCACCGGGTAGTGCGGCGCGAGGCGGCGCGCGATGTAGTTGGCGCCGAGCACTGCGACCTGGGTGGCGCGCTTGAGGCCGTCCGGGCCCATCAGGCGGATGTAGGTCCACGAGATCGGCAGGATGGCCGCGGAGCCCCACGGCGCGGCCGAGATCGGGCCGACGCCGGTGGCCGGGCCCGCGGTGGGCTGCAGCGGGTGGTTGGGCAGGTACGCCGCGAGGTGCTCGCGGACCGCGACCGGGCCCACGCCGGGGCCGCCGCCGCCGTGCGGGATGCAGAAGGTCTTGTGCAGGTTCAGGTGCGAGACGTCCGCCCCGAACTTGCCGGGCTGCGCGAGGCCGACCAGCGCGTTGAGGTTGGCGCCGTCCACGTAGACCTGGCCGCCCGCCTCGTGCACCAGGGCGCACACGTCGCCGATGTGCTCCTCGAACACGCCGTGCGTGGACGGGTACGTGACCATCAGGACCGCGAGGCTGTCGCGGTGCGCGTCGATCTTGGCCTTGAGGTCGTCGAGGTCGACGTCGCCGTTCTCGCCGGTGCCGACCACCACGACGCGCATGCCGGCCATGACCGCGCTGGCCGCGTTGGTGCCGTGCGCGGAGGACGGGATCAGGCAGACGTCGCGGCCGGTGTCGCCGTTCGCGCGGTGGTACGCGCGGACCGCGAGGAGGCCGGCCAGCTCGCCCTGCGAGCCGGCGTTGGGCTGGATGGACACCTTGTCGTAGCCGGTGACCGCGACGAGCGCGTCCTCCAGGCCGTGGATCAGCTCCAGGTAGCCCGCTGCCTGGTCGGCCGGCGCGAACGGGTGGATGTTGGCGAACTCCGGCCAGGTGACCGGCTCCATCTCGGCGGTCGCGTTCAGCTTCATGGTGCACGAGCCGAGCGGGATCATGCCGCGGTCCAGCGCGTAGTCCTTGTCCGCCAGGCGGCGCAAGTAGCGCAGCATGTCGGTCTCGGAGCGGTGCGCGTGGAAGACCGGGTGGGTCAGGAAGTCCTCGGTGCGGGCCAGGGCGGCGGGCAGCGCGTCGGCGGTGGCCGCGTCCAGCGCCGCGACGTCCTGGCCGGTGATGCCGAACGCCTGCCACACCGCGGCGAGGTCCGCGCGCGTGGTGGTCTCGTCGCAGCTGATCGAGACGTGGTCGTCGTCGGCCTGGAAGATGTTGACGCCCTCGCCGCGCGCCGACTCGCGCACCGCGGCGGCCCGGCCCGGGACGCGGACGTGCACGGTGTCGAAGAACGCGCCGTGCACGACCTCCGCGCCGCCGGCCTTGAGGCCGGCCGCCAGGATCGCGGCGTAGCGGTGCGTGCGGCGGGCGATCGCGGTGAGGCCCTCGGGGCCGTGGTAGACCGCGTACATGCCGGCCATGACGGCGAGCAGGACCTGCGCGGTGCAGATGTTGCTGGTCGCCTTCTCGCGGCGGATGTGCTGCTCGCGGGTCTGCAGCGCGAGGCGGTACGCCTGGTCGCCGTCGGCGTCCACGGACACGCCCACCAGGCGGCCGGGCAGCGAGCGGGCGAGCTTCTCGCGGACCGCGAGGTAGCCGGCGTGCGGGCCGCCGAAGCCCATCGGGACGCCGAAGCGCTGCGAGGTGCCGACCGCGATGTCGGCGCCCATCGCGCCGGGCGAGGTGAGCAGGGTGAGCGCGAGCAGGTCGGCGGCGACCGCGACCAGCGCGCCGCGGCCGTGTGCGTCGGTGATCAGCGCGGTGAGGTCGCGCACCTGGCCGTCGGCGCCCGGGTACTGCAGCAGGACGCCGAAGAACTCGCCCTCGGGGAGGCCCCCGGTGGTGTCGGCCACGACGACGTCGATGCCCAGCGCCTCGGCGCGGGTGCGCACCACGGCGATGGTCTGCGGCAGGCAGGTCGCGTCGACGACGAAGACGTTGCTCTTCGCCCGGCCCGCGCGGCGGGCCAGCGTCATCGCCTCGGCGGCCGCGGTGCCCTCGTCGAGCAGCGACGCACCCGCGACGTCCAGGCCGGCCAGGTCGCAGACCATCGTCTGGAAGTTGAGCAGCGCCTCCAGGCGGCCCTGCGAGATCTCCGGCTGGTACGGCGTGTACGCGGTGTACCAGGACGGGTTCTCCAGCACGTTGCGCAGGATCACCGGCGGCGTGTGGGTGCCGTAGTAGCCCAGCCCGATCATCGGGCGCAGCACGGTGTTGCGGGCCGCGAGGGCGCGCAGCTGGTCGTGCACCGCGGCCTCGCTGACCGCCTCCGGCAGGTCGAGCCGGTCCAGGGTGCGGATCGCGCCGGGGACGGCGGCGTCGGTCAGCTCGTCGAGCGAGCCGAAGCCGATGTGCGCCAGCATCTTGGCCTGCTGGTCGGCGTCCGGGCCGATGTGCCGGCCGGTGAAGGGCTCGGCGCCTTCGAGGGCGCCGAGGCTGCCAGGTCCTGCGGGAAGGGCACGGGACGACGAACGCGACGACGAGCTCACTGTGGAGGCCTCCATGAGTGCGGAGAAGGACACACGCGGGCGCGTGTGGCCTTGCTGCCTCCCCCTCTGTCATCGGTACCTGAGAGCTTCACCCCGCGCCGCATCGTCGCGGCCGGGGCTTTCACCGTCGGTGAGTCCCGCCGTCGTGCACGGAACTGCTTTCCAGAGTGCCCATGGCCGCGCGGTACGGGTGCCTGAGAGATTCCGGGGAGGGGTTGCTCCTTCGGCGCCCGGATCAGGTCCGGGACTCTCCCGCGTGGTCGTTGGTGCAGCCTCAAAGCTACCAGTGCCCGCCTGGGACCGGGCAACAAGATCCCCAGGGCCGATTTCCGGCCGTCCGCGAGACGGCCGCCAGATCGGATCTGGCGGCCGCGCGGCCGCATCTCGCGCCTTCTGTACGACCGCATCGGACGCAGCAGGCGAGGAGGCCGCAATGCACGAAGGACAGGAGCAGGGCGCCGCACTGCGCCTGGCGGTGATCGTGGGCAGCACCCGCGAGGGCCGGACCGGCGACAAGGTGGCCGGCTGGTTCGCGGAGCACGCCGCCGGACGGGCCGGTCTCGCACCGACCGTGATCGACCTGGCCGACTTCGCGTTCCCGGCCCGGTACCCGGAGCGGCCGACCGCCGACATGGCCGGTTTCTGCGCGGCGGTCGCCGACGCCGAGGCGTACGTGGTGGTGACGCCCGAGTACAACCGCAGCTATCCGGCGTCGCTCAAGCAGGCGGTCGACTACGCGTACGAAGAGTGGCGGACCAAGCCTGTCGGCTTCGTGTCCTACGGTTATAAGGCCCGAGGACTGTATGCCGTCGAGCACTTGCGGCAGGTCTTCGCCGAACTCCACACCGTCACGATGCGCGACGCGGTGGCGCTGGACCTGGCCGCCGAGACCGTCCCGGATGCGCAGGACGCCGACGCCCTGCTGGACCAGCTCACCTGGTGGGGGCTGGCGCTGCGCGAGGCCCGGGCGAGCCGGCCCTATGTCGCCTGACCTCTCCCCCGCATCCCCGCCCCCCTTTACTCCGGCTTGCTCCGCCGTCGTTTGCGCCGCACCGATGAGTTCTGCCGACTGCCGCCGTCTAAATCGGCAAGGCCCCGTACTCGAGACCCGAAGAGGAAAGACCATGACCATCGATCCGACCGGCTTGGCCATCGAGACCCACGGGCTGGTGAAGGTCTTCGGCACCAACCGCGCCGTCGACGGCATCGACCTGCGTGTCCCGGCCGGAACCGTGTACGGCGTGCTGGGACCCAACGGGGCCGGCAAGACCACTGCGGTCAAGATGCTCGCGACGTTGCTGCGCCCGGACGGCGGCGAGGCGTACGTGTTCGGTAAATCGGTGCTGCGGGATGCCGATGCCGTCCGCAGCCGGGTCAGCCTGACCGGCCAGTACGCATCCGTCGACGAGGACCTGACGGGCACCGAGAACCTGGTGCTGCTGGGCCGCCTGCTCGGCCACACGAAGAGCTTCGCGCGCTCCCGGGCCGGCGAGCTGATGGCCGCGTTCGGGCTCGACAAGGCGGCGGCCCGGCAGGTCAAGACGTACTCGGGCGGCATGCGGCGGCGCATCGACATCGCGGCGAGCATCCTCAACACCCCCGACCTGCTGTTCCTGGACGAGCCGACGACGGGCCTGGACCCGCGCAGCCGCAACCAGGTGTGGGACATCGTGCGGGCGGTGGTCGCGCAGGGCACCACCGTGCTGCTCACCACGCAGTACCTGGAGGAAGCGGACCGGCTGGCCTCCCGTATCGCGGTGATCGACCACGGGAAGGTCATCGCCGAGGGCACTCCGGGCGAGCTCAAGTCGTCGGTGGGCGCCGGGTCGATCCACATCCGGCTGCGCGACGCCGCGCAGCGGCCGGACGCCGAGCGGCTGCTCGGCAAGGTGCTGGGCAGCGCGGTGCAGACCGGCACCGACCCGGTGGCGCTCACCGCGGCCATCCCGGGGCACGGCACCGACCTGGGCGCCGCCGAGGACGCCGCCCGGGCGCTCGGCGAGCTGGCCCGCGCGGGCATCGTGGTCGACGACTTCTCGCTCGGCCAGCCGAGCCTCGACGAGGTGTTCATGGCGCTGACCGAGTCCTCGGCGTCCTCGACGTCCGCAGGGTCCGCAGAGTCCGCAGAGTCCGCAGGGTCCTCGGCGGAACTCGCGGCGGGCAGCGCCGCATCCGCATCCCCGGCCGCTTCCGAAGCGGCGTCCACCGACGAGCAGCACGACGCGATCTCGAAGGAGTCGGCAGCATGACCACCGTCGCCACGCAGGACCCGAAGGACCTCGAGAAGGGCCGGGGCGAGCGGAACGGCAAGGCCGCGGCCGACCCGGGCTCCGAGGTGCTCGCGCCGGTCGTCGCGGAAGACCTGGCCGCGGTTTTCGTCTCGCACCACCGGCCGCCCAAGCCGGGCCCGCTGTCCGCGTCGCTGACGTTCGGCTGGCGCGCGATGCTGAAGATCAAGCACGTGCCCGAGCAGCTGTTCGACGTGACCGCGTTCCCGATCATGATGACGCTGATGTTCACGTACCTGTTCGGCGGCGCGATCGCCGGGTCGACGGACGCGTACGTGCAGTTCGTGATCCCGGGCATCCTGGTGCAGAGCATCGTGATGATCACGATGTACACCGGCGTCTCGCTGAACAACGACATCGAGCGGGGCGTGTTCGACCGGTTCCGCACGCTGCCGATCTGGCGGCCCGCGGCGCTGGTCGGCATGATCCTCGGCGACCTGCTGCGCTACGTGCTGGCCTCCACGGTGATCATCACGGTCGGCCTGATCCTGGGCTTCCGGCCGGACGGCGGGGTCCCGGGCGTGCTGGCCGGCGTCGCGCTGCTGGTGGTCTTCTCGTTCGCGTTCTCGTGGGTGTGGACCATGTTCGGCCTGCTGCTGCGCAGCGAGAAGTCGGTCATGGGGGTCAGCATGATGGTGCTGTTCCCGCTGACCTTCCTGAGCAACGTCTTCGTCGACCCGAAGACGATGCCGGGCTGGCTGCAGGCGTTCGTCGACGTCAACCCGATCACCCACCTGGTGAGCGCGGTGCGCGACCTGATGGACGGCGACTTCGCGACCACCGAGACCGTGTGGGTGCTGGTGTTCTCCGCCGCGTTGGTGGCGGTCTTCGTACCGCTGCCGTTGCGGCTCTACAACCGCAAGTAGCAGTATCCCCAAGCGCATCGGCGACGGCACGACGGCCGGCGGCTACAGCCGCCAGGCCGTCGTGCCGTCGTCGCGGTACGTGCAGGACGATCCGGTGGCCACGGTGGCGCGCAGGTGGGCGGCGAGTGCCGGGTGCACGGCGTCCATGCGGCGCAGCGTGTCCTTGATGCGCGCGGTGACGGTCTTGCGGGCGCGTTCGGCCTCGTCGCCGAGCCGCCGCGCCCGGCCGCCCAGTCCGGCGGCGGCACGCAACTCGTCGAGCAGGGCGGCACGTTCGGCGTCGTAGGCGGCGGCCTTCGCATCGTCGCCCAGCTCCGCGGCCCGGTCGATCTCGTCGTCGAGCCGGGCCAGGCGGCGCTTGTAGGCGGCCTTGGCGGCCTCGTCGAGGACCGCGTCGCCGCCCATGCCGCGCGCGGCGACCACGACGTCGCCGCCGGCCGGGTTCAGCAGCCGTACGGCGGGGACCTCGGTGCCGGGGCGGCCGAGCAGGTGGTGGAGGTCGCGCAGGCCCTTGGCGTCCGGCATGTGCACGGTCGTGCCGGCGTACGTCAGCTGCCAGACCGGGCCGTCCAGGCGGAAGCGGGCGGTGTCGGTGCGCGGCGTGCCGGACTCCTGGACGCCGCGCGGCGCCGGGGCGGCCTGCGGTGCCGGCCGGGCGGGCGCCGCGGATCCGGTCGGCCCTGATGCTCCGTCGTACGGCTCGCTTCCGTGCGCCGTCCCGTTGCCCGCCCCGCCGTGCGACGCCGGCGCATCGCCCGTGCGGCCCGCGAGCGTCCCGCGTACCTGCCCGGCCCATGCGGGCACCTGCTGCATGCCGATCTCGCGCGCCTCGGACTCGGCGCGCCGCAGGGCCTCTTCGGCCGCGGCGGCATCCCCGGGGCCGCCCCGCGCGGCGAGCGCCTCGGCGAGGCGTACCAGCGCCTGGACCGCCCACGGCCGGGCGCGCAGCGCGTCGGCGGCCGCGACGGCGGCGGTGAAGCCGTCCACGGCCGCGTCCCAGCGCTCCTGGCCGGCCTCGACGACCGCGGCCCACAGGACCATCGGACCGCTGATGTCGCAGCCGTACAGCGACACGGTCCACTGGTCGCGGTACGGGGCGATCTCCCGCCGGGCGCGCTCGCACAGGCCGGGGTCGCCGGACGCGGCCGCGGCGACGGCCTGGAAGCGCAGCCACAGCGGCGCGTAGGGGCTGCCGACCACCTCGCCGCCGCCGGACGCGTCGATCATCCGGTGCAGGTAGCGCAGCGCTTCGCCGGTGCGGCCGCGCTCGACGTCGTCCAGCGCGGCCAGCAGGCGGGTGTGGTGATGGTCCGCGGCCACCAACTCGCGATGCAGTGCATCGAGTTCGTCGTAGCGTCCCTGCTGGAAGAGCAGCGACCAGCGCATGTGCGCGGGCATGTGCTGGTAGGGGCCGTGGTCGGCCTGCTCCAGTTCGCCGAGGGCGTCGTCGAAATGCTGCTCGGCCTCCGGGAACCGGCCGGTCAGTGCCGCGATGAGGCTGCTGTCGATGGCCGCGCCCATGAGGAATCGGGGCTGGCCGACGCGTTCGGCGTCGGCCACGAACGACCGGAACTGCTCGTGGTAGGCCGGGTCGCCGTTCTCCAGCAGGGCGACCCAGCGCATGGACGAGGCGTGCAGTTCCATCTCGACGTCGCCCATGCGGCGTGCGACGGCGATCATCTCGTCGGTGAGCGGCAGGCGTTCGGCGGCGCTGCCGGGTCCCCAGATCGTGTCGTGGGTGGCCCAGAGGCTGAACCCCAGCGCCTCGTCGTCCTCCTCGCGGCGGGCCAGGACCGCGAAGCGGACCGCGAGTTCGCGCGCGATGCGGTCGGCGGCGAGCCCGTCGGCGGCCGGGTCGCCGCGGCCGATCAGCGCCCGGTGCGCATCGCGCAGGAGTTCGAGGATGTAGTCGGCGCGGGTCGTCGACGGGTCGCGGTAGAGGGTCAGCGCGACCCGCGCCAGGAGTTCGGGGTCGCCGATCGCCCGGGCCTGCTCGGCGGCCGACTGCAGGTGGGTCCAGGCGTCCGGCGCGCCGTTGTGCCGCAGGGTGTCGCCGAGGCTGAGCACGACCACGGTCCGGCGCCGCGCGTCGCCGAGCCGTTCGGCGGCCTCTCCGGCGCGGCGCAGGTGTCCGGCCGCCTCCTCGAAGGCCAGCCGCCCTTCCGCGGCGCGGGCGGCGTCGACGAGCAGGTCGAGGGCTTCCTCGGCGGGGAGTTCACGGCCCGCGAGATACGCGTGCCGGGCCACGTCGGCGGGGACCTGGCGGGCCCCGCGGCGGTCCGGTGCGATGCGGTGGGCGCGTACGGCAGCGGCGTGGCGGCGGCGTACCTCGTCCTCCCCGAGCCCCTCGTACAAGGTCTCGCGGACCAGGTCGTGGGTGAACTCGAAGCGCCCGGCCGGGCGCGTGCCGCCTTCGGACGCCCCGGTTCCGGCGCGGACTCCGGCGACCAGCCGCGCGGACACCGCATGGTCGAGCAGGCGGTCCACGTGCGGCACGGGCGCGCCTGCGGTGGCGGCGAGCATTCCCCGGTCGAACACCCGGCCGAGCACGGCCGCGGTGGCCAGCAGGTCGCCGACCTGCGCGGGCAGCAGTTCGAGCCGGCGGCGTACCGCCTCGCGGACCCCGGGCGCGATCGCCGAGACGTCGCCGCCGCCCGCCCACAGCCGGGCGGTCTGCTCGACGAAGAACGGATTGCCGCCGGTACGCCGGTGCACCTCGGCGACCAGCGCGGCATCGGGCATACGCCCCGCGGTACGCGCCATCAGCGCGCCCACTTCCGCCTGTTCGAGCCCGGTCAGCGTCACGCTCGTGGCCTTGGCCAGCAGCGGCAGGATCAGCGGCCGCAGCGGATGCCCGGGCGACTCGGCCTCGACATCCCGGTACGTGCCGATCAGCAGGATGCGCTCGAACCAGGCATGCCGGGCGGCGAACTCCAGCAGCCGCAGCGACGCGCTGTCCGCCCAGTGCAGATCGTCCAGGACCACCACGAGCGGCCGGTCCTGCGACGCCGAGACGAGCAGCGTGGTGACCGCGTCGTAGATCTGGAAGGCATCCGGCGCGTCCTCCTGCGGCTTGCCCGCCTCCTCCGCCTCGGCGACCGGGACCGCGTCCCCCGCCAGCACTCCCAGACTGGGCCCCAACGGATCGGCCAGTCCCCGCCACGCCGCCTCCCCCAACGCCCGGCGCAACGCCCGCAGCACCTGCACCCAAGGCCAGTAGCCGGGCGCATTGCCGGAGTCCCAGCACGACCCGCCGAGCACCAGCGCATCACGCTGCCGCGCTTCGTCCGCAGCCCCGGTGACCAGCGTCGTCTTCCCGATCCCGGCCTCGCCGGTGACCAGCACCAGCCCGCCGTGGCTCACCGCAGCCCGCTCCACCTCGGCGCGCAGCAACCCGGCAGCGTGCACCCGCCCGATCAGCCGGCCACCCCCCGCTTCGGCAACATGCGGCGCCCCGGCCGCGGGGTCGGACGGCACAGCGGGTCCGGCATCAGTCATGGCGGCGAGGAAGTCTCTTCCGGACGAGAAACGGACAGGCACCCGGCAGCCACCCCCCGACTCCGGCCGCCGCCCCGAGCCTACGCACCCCCACCGACAAAAGGCGTGAGCAGCGGCAGGACCTCGCCCCTCCTCTGCGGAATCGCCAACCGGACGGGCGGCGGCCGGGTAGCGTGGCTTGCCGTGTCTGCCGTGAGTGCTGCCTCAGCGAACGCCCTTTCCCCACGTGCCTGGCCGGCCGGCTACCCGGGCGACTATGCGGTGGTCGACGTCGAGACCACCGGCCTCACCGCCCGCGACCGGATCGTCTCCGCGGCCGTCGTGCTGCTGGACGCGACCGGTGCGGTGACCGGCCGCTGGTCCTCGCTGGTCGACCCGCAGCGCGATCCCGGGCCCACGTACATCCACGGGCTGACCGCGGCGGACCTCACCGGGCAGCCGCTGTTCCAGGACGTCGCCGACGACCTCGCCGAGCTGCTCACGGGCCGCGTGCTGGTGGCGCACAACGCGTCCTTCGACTGGAAGATGCTCGAAGCCGAATACCGGCGCCTGGGACGCGAGTTCCCCGCGGACGAGCGCCTGTGCACCATGACGCTCGCCAAGCGGCTCGAACTCCCGCTGCCGGATTGGCGGCTGGGCAGCCTCGCCGCGTACTACGGGGTCCGGCAGCTGGCCGCGCACACCGCGGAGGACGACGCCCGCGTGCTCGCCGAGGCGTTCCGCACGGCCCTGCACGAGGCGGCGGCCCTGGACTCCGGCGGCGGTTTCCCGCTGCCCGTCACCCGGCCCGGCCGGCGCGGCATCACCCGGGTCCCGGCGGCGCGGCCGGCACCGAAGCAGCCGTGTGCGTACGTGAATCCGGGGCCGCTCCGGGACGGCGTCCTGGTGCAGGGCATGCGCGTCGCCTTCACCGGGGAGACCGCGGTCGCCCGCGAGGACCTCGAGGCCCGCGCGGTGGCCGTCGGCCTGCATCCGACCGGCAGTGTGAGCGGCAAGACTTCCGTCCTGGTCACCAACGACACCGGGACCGGCACCGGCAAGAACCGCAAGGCGCAGCAACTGGGTGTGCCGATCCTCGACGAGAAGGCCTTCGTCGCCCTTCTCGCGGACGTCCGGCCGGGCGCCCGGGTGGACGCAGCCGCTCCAGCGGCCACGCCGCCCATACCCGCGGCCCGCCCGACTCCGGAGGCAAAGCCCGAACCGGCTCCTGTCCCAGCGGCACCGCCCACGGCCGCGGCTCCGGCCCCCACTCCCCCGCCACGCTCCGGACGCAGGCCCCGGACCACCCCGAACGTCCTGATCCTGCACGGACGCTCCGAGCACGCCGAGGCCGGGACGGTCCGCGCCCTGCTCGTCGAGCGCGGCCACCGGCTGCGCCTCAACCTCACGCAGTCCGTGGACCTGGTGATCGTCCTGCCCGGCGGCGCCGCCGACCCGCGGGCCGCCCGCGCCGCGGCCATGGGCATCACGTGCCTGCCGCTCGCCGCGTGGCAGGCCGACGACGCACCGGTCGCCGGAGGCACCCCGCCGGCCGGCCCCGACGACCCCGGACCCGGCCGCGAGCTCCCGCGCGGCGGCGTCCACGACCTGCCAGGCGCCGCACGCCCCGGGGTGTGGACGCTGCAGGCCTCCTGGCGCTGGGACCGCCCGGACGGCGAGGTCGACGTCGTGGCCTTCCTGCTGGACGGCACCGAAAAGGTACGGGGCGACGACGACTTCGTCTTCTGGAACCAGCCGGCGACGCCCGACGGCACGGTCGCGGTGGACATCCTCGGCTCCGCCGAGCAGAGCATCACCATCGACTTCGACCGCCTCCCGCCCGAGATCGCGCGTATCGCGGTCGCCGCGGTCGTCGACGGCACGAGCGCCTTCGACGCGGTCGGGCCGATCGAGGTCCAGGTCGCCCCGTTCCAGGGCGCCACCGAGACCCGCAGCATCCTCGACGCCGCCACGGTCGAACGTTCCCTGGTACTAGGCGAGTTCTACCGCCGCGGCGACGCGTGGCGGTTCCGCGCCTGGGGCCAGGGCTACCAGTTCGACGCGGTCGCCCTGGCCCGCCACTACGGCGTCGACGTCGCCTGACTCCAGGGCATGAAGGAGCAGCCGATCTCGGCTATATCCTCGAGGATCGCCGCGTACGCGCGGTCAGGGTCGGGCCGGGGCGGCACGAAAGCGCCTGCGGCGAGGCGTACGTGCTCCTCCCACGCATCGCCGTGGAAGTCGACCTGCCAGCCGGGCCAGAGGCGTTCGACCTCGCCGGGCATGGGATGCGACGCCGGGTACAGCCCCCACCAGGCGACCCGGCGGCGGGCGACGTCGACGTGGATCCCGGCCATGGCGTGCCCGTGCCACGGTCCCACGTCGTACTCGGGGATGAACTCGTCCAGCAGGGCAGGGCCGAGCGCCACCGGATGGCATTCCGTTCCCAAGACCGCGTAGCAGGAAGGTGCGAGCCCGGCCTCGTCGATGGTCACCAGGCAGATGACCGGGTCGGGTTCGTCGGCGTACTCGCCCACTTCGTCCGGCTCCACGCGAAAGGGCTCGCGGGGCACCCACGGCAGGAAGTCGCGGGGCCGCGTGCGCCGGGCCGCCCAGGAGGTGCAGATCGAGCTTGTAGCCGGTGTACGGAGCGCGGCCGATCCGCACCTGGCCGTCTTCACCGATGACGACAAGGTTCGCCGGGTAGCCCATGGCGGCATGCTCGCAGCTCGAGGTGGACCGGAGCACTCGGTTTCCGGGCAGCCGGCTCCCGTCCTATTCGACGAGCGGCAACGTGGTCCGGACGGCGGGGCGCTCAGGTTCCGGCTGCCTGTCGGCTGCCTCGGCCCGGGTCAGGCGCAGGTGGGCGAGGTCGCCGTCGTGGGCGACCGTCACCTCGACGGCGGACTCGTCGGGGAAGCGCAGCGTGAAGTGCGGGTCCATGTCGATGAGGAACAGGAGGTCGGCGCGGCGTTCGTCGTCGGTCTCGCCGGTGGCGGCGGCCTGCCAGGTGCCGTTGCCGGTCGCGCGGATCCGGAGGGGGATCACGCCGAGGCGGGTGCGCGAATTGGCCCACCATTCCAACTGGGCCGGGCTTTCGGTCGTGCTCATGCGAGTGAGGGTACGCCGCGGGCTGCGAGCGGCGGCTGTACGGGTGGCGGGTGGTGCTTCCGGCGGTGATCGCCGAGGATCCTCGTCATGACGGACGAATCGGCCCGTAAGCCTGTCGAGACCTCTGCGGAACTGCCCGGCGGCCTGCCCGAGCGGCAATTCGGATGGTGGGACGTCTTCGTCGCGCCGGAGGACGATCCGCGGGGCGGCGAGCTGGTGCGCGGCGAGCACGCGATCCTGGTCGGCTATCTGCGCAACCAGCGGCTGACGCTGGAGATGAAGTGCGCCGGGCTGGACGCAGCGGCGCTGGCCCGGCGCTCGGTGCCGCCGTCGAACCTGTCGCTGCTGGGGTTGGTCCGGCACATGGCAATGGTCGAGCAGAACTGGTTCCGCCGCGTGATGGCCGGTGAGAGCGTGGTGCGGCACTACCGCACCGAGGCGTCCCCGAATGAGGAGTTCGACGGCGCGGTGCCGGACCCCGAGGCGGTCGCCGAGGCGTTCGGGCGGTGGCGGGACGAGGTGGCATTCGCGGAGCGGTTCGTCGCCGAGGCCCGCGACTTGTACGTGACCGGCGTCGACCATGGGCGGCCTGTCGAACTGCGGGAAGTCCTCGTGCACATGATCGAGGAGTACTCCCGGCACAACGGGCACGCCGACTTCCTGCGCGAGCGCATCGACGGGCGCGTGGGCCAGTAGCGGGCGTGAAGCCTAGGGCGAGTCCGGGGCGGGGGGCGGGTCCGCCCCAAGCTCGGGCTCGGCCGGGGGCTTGGGCGCGGGCTCCGGCTCGGGCTCGGGCTCAAGTGCGAGCTGGGGCTCAGGCTCGGGCTTGGGGTCCAGCTCGGTGCGGCGTACCAAGGGCAGCGCTGCCGATGGGGTGAGGTCCGGGTCGTCGACCAGATACGTGCGGATCCGGCCGGGTGCCGAGCCGGGCGTCTCGAAGCGGACCGTCACGCGCCCCACGCCGCTGCCCTGCACCCAGCCCGGCCCGTGCTCGGTGTGCGTCACGTCCTGCCCGGGCAGCCAGCGCGTGCTGCCGAACCGGCCCGGGTGGAAGACCGGGACGCGCCCGTACGCGCCGGCTTCCGGATCCGCGGGGTCGCCGGCCGCCGACTCGGGTGCCGGGTCGACGCCGGGGGCGAGGGCGGCATCAGGGGCCGCGCCGGAGGTGGCGTCGGGCTCGATCGCGTCGACTGCGCGCGGCGCAGCCCCAGCGGCCGAGCCGGCCGGGCCGGTCGAGATCTCCGTGGCGTCCGTGGTCTCCGTCGCGTCCGCGACGCCCACGGCGTCCCCCGCGGCGTCCTCGTGGTCGTCGCCGAACAGGTCCTGCTGGGCGAAGTCCGCCAGCGACGCGACCCCGACGCCCAGCAGCCTTATCCCGCCCGTGAAATCCACCTGGGCGGCCAGCCGGTGCACGGTCTCGCGTACGACCGCCAGGTCGTCCGTAGGCCCGCGCAGGGTCTCGGAGCGGGTGAGGGTGCTGAAGTCGTAGCGCCGCATCTTGACCACCACGGTGCGGCCCGAGCGGCCGGCCGCGCGCAGCCGCTCCACGCAGCGTGCGGCGAGGCGGTCGAGTTCCGCGGTGATCCGGGTGCGGTCGACGAGGTCGACCTCGAAGGTGTCCTCGACGGAGACCGACTTGGCGTCGCGTTCGGCGACCACCGGGCGGTCGTCGATGCCCAGCGCGTGCTCGTGCAGTGCGCGCCCGTGCGCCTGGCCGAACAACCGGACCAGTTCGTCGGCGTCCGTCGCGGCGATGTCGGCGATGGTGGTGATGCCGACCTTGCGCATCGCCTCCGCGGTCGCCGGGCCGACGCCCCACAGCGCGCGCACCGGGAGCGGGTCGAGCGTGGCGCGGACCTGATCGGGCGGGACGACGACGAGGCCGTCCGGCTTGGCGGCCTCCGAGGCGATCTTGGCGACCAGCTTGGACGGGGCCAGCCCGACGGACGCGGTGAGCCCGGTGGCCGCAAGGATGTCGGCGCGCAGGCGTACGGCGAGTGCGGTGGCCCGCGCGGTGTCCAGCCCGTCGGCGTACGGGCCGGCCGCCAGGTCGACGAACGCCTCGTCCAGGCTCAGCGGCTCGACCAGCGGGGACAGTTGCCCGAGCAGGCCCATG
Organism: Yinghuangia soli; assembly: GCF_021502675.1. Taxonomy (GTDB): domain Bacteria; phylum Actinomycetota; class Actinomycetes; order Streptomycetales; family Streptomycetaceae; genus Yinghuangia; species Yinghuangia soli. The sequence continues at coordinate 232,788 of NZ_JAKFHA010000004.1, read as the reverse complement.
ACGAGGTCGCTGACCTCGCGGTAGGCGGCGAAGCGCGGGATCAGGAACGCCGCGTTCGGGCACCGGCGGCGCGCCTCGGCTGTCGACATCGCCGAGCGCACCCCGAACTTCCGCGCCTCGTACGACGCGGTCGCCACCACCCCGCGGCCGCCGACACCGCCCACGATCACGGGCTTGCCGCGCAGGCTGGGCTTGGCGACCTGCTCGACGGCCGCGTAGAAGGCGTCCATGTCGAGGTGCAGGATGGCCGGGGTCTGTCGCATTTCCTCCGATCATGGCGCATCCCGCCGACACAGAAGCGCAGCGCGCCCCACGGGCCGCGCCGCGCCCACCCGCGCCGCCGCGCCAGGCGCCCTGCTCACGATCCGCGACCCGACCCGCAAGGCGGCCCCGCAGCAGCCCGGTCCGAGTTCCGCCGACCCCAGCGCCTACGCTCGCCGGATGGCGATCTTGCGGACGGGATGGCAGGCCGGGGCGGCCGCAGCCGATGCCGGCGACGTGCTCGTGAGTGTCACCGACTTCACCGCGCAGCGGCACACCGCGCTTCCCGGCATCGCGCGGGCCGGGTTCCGGCTGCGCCGGGTGTGGCCGGAACTGGACGGCGCGGTCGGGGTGTGGCTGTGGACCCTGCCGGCCGCCCGCCGGGCCGGTTCGGTCGCCGTGTGGCGCGATGCGCGGGCCATGCACGGCTTCGTGGGGCTCCCGGAGCACGTGGCGATCATGCGCCGCTACCGCAGCCGGGGTTCGGCGCGTACCGCGAACTGGGCGGACACCTGGGCCGGCGGCACGGACCCCGCCGCGGATCTGGCCCGCATCTGGCAGGCCGCCGCCGCGGACCTCGCCGCGGCCCGCTGAAGGCGGCGCCGGGTCAGCGGGCCGTCCGGTCCGCCAGCGCCTCGGCGACGCCCGTCTCCTTGGCCCCCAGGGCCGCCGGTGACGGCTTGAGCGTCATCTCGCCGACCGCCTTGTACGCCGCGAGGATCTCGCGGGCGCTGCCGAACACCGTCGGGCCGACCAGGTCGCCGCCCATCGAGTCGTCGCCCACGCCGTACGCGTCCACCCCGGCGGCGTCGCACAGGGCCAGTGCGCGCCGCACGTGGAAGCTCTGGCTCACCACGATCGCCTTGTCGACACCGAATATCTGCTTGGCGCGCACGCAGGAGTCCCAGGTGGAGAATCCCGCATAGTCGGCGACGACATGCTTCGCGGGCACCCCGCGCTCCACGAGGTACCGCCGCATGACGTCGGGTTCGTTGTAGGAGTCCCGGCTGTTGTCGCCGGACACCAGGATCACGTCGACCTTGCCGGTCCGGTACAGCTCCAGGGCGACGTCCAGGCGGCGGGCCAGCAGGCGCGAGGGCTGGTCGCCCCACACCCCGGCGCCGAGGACCAGCGCGACCGGCATGTGCGGCACGTCGGAGGCGGTCCGCACTCTGCCGTCCGCGGCGGCGTAGACCCAGGTCACCGGGGTCAGCCCGACGACCGCGGCGACGACGGCCGCCTGGAAGATGATCCGCTGCCCGCGGCGTGCGCGGAGGAACTTCGCCACCCGTGATGCCATGTGCGAGGGGACGCCGGGCCGCGTACGGCCGGTTCCCGCGGCTACCGAGTGCGCGGTGCGGTCCGCGCGATACGGCCGGACAGTGCCGGGCCGGGCAGCGCCAGGCCGGGCAGTGCCGGTCCAGGGGGCGCCGGGCCAGGCGTCACGGGCCCGGGCGGCGCCGGTCCGCTGCTCAGCCCGCGCGCTCGCGGCGCCGGCGGGCGAGTTCGTCCCCCGGATGGTGCCGGAACAGGGTCTCGCCGGTGTCGGTGCGCTCGCCCTGCAGCGTGCCGAGCGACGCCTCGACCTCGCGCCACACCGCACCCACCGCGATGCCGAAGACGCCCTGGCCGCCCTGCACGAGGTCGACGACCTCGTCGTACGACGTGCACTCGTAGACGCTCGCGCCGTCGCTCATCAGCGTCATGCCGGCCAGGTCGGCGACGCCGCGGCCGCGCAGATGGGCGACCGCCACCCGGATGTTCTGCAGGCCGACGCCGGTGTCCAGGAGCCGCTTGACGATCTTCAGGACGAGAATGTCGCGGAAGCTGTAGAGGCGCTGCGTGCCCGAGCCGTGTGCGGGTCTGATGCTGGGTTCGACGAGCGCGGTGCGCGCCCAGTAGTCGAGTTGGCGGTACGTGATGCCCGCCGCGGCGCAGGCGGTGGGCCCGCGGTAGCCGACCTCGTCGGCGGCCGGTGTCGGGGTGCCGGGCACGGCTTCGTCGCGGGGGCCGCCCCGGGGCATCGCGGACGGCATCGGGCGGGCCGCACGGGCCTGGCCCGCCATGTCGCCGGTGCTGCTCACGCCGACCTCCGTTTCGTCTCCCCGCACCTGCCTGCGGCGAGAGGAATGCCGTGAGTTCCGGGCCGCAAGCGGCGGAGTGCAACGCGCACGGATCACCCCCGGAACTGTCGATTTCGACGGTAGGCAGTCACCCACAGCGCGTCAACGACCGTCGCATTCGGCACGCCGAGTGACGCATCTCTCAAAGGCGGTTTGGCGGAGCGTTTATACGGGTACGCATGGCGACCGCACACGTGTCGCTTCCGGTCCGGGTGCGATCAAACCGCCCCGATCGGGTGAAGCCCACCGGCGTGTCGCGAATCATCGCTGTATCGACTTTTTTCGCCGCAGATCACTCGGTCGGGTGCTTCCCCGGCGCGCCCGGCAAGGTCTCGGGACCCAAATGTCGACTAAAGCCGAAGATCGCGGGGGCGGCGGACAGCGGGCGCGGCGAAAAGCGGGGGGCCTACTGGCTGGTGGTGCCGAAGTCCTCGGGCGAGATCTGGTCGAGGAACTCGCGGAACTTCTCGACCTCGTCCTCCTGCTCGTCCGGGATCACGATGCCGGCCTCGTCCAGCACCGCCTCGGCGCCGAAGATCGGCGTCCCGGTGCGCAGGGCCAGCGCGATCGCGTCGGACGGGCGGGCGCTGACCTCGGTGCCGTTGGCGAAGACCAGCTCGGCGTAGAAGACGCCCTCGCGCAGGTCGACGATCCGGATCCGGGTGAGCTCCTGGCCGAGCGCCTCGAGGACGTCGCGGAACAGGTCGTGCGTCAGAGGCCGCGCCGGGACCACGCCTTGTTGGGCGAAAGCGATCGCGGTCGCCTCCACCGGGCCGATCCAAATCGGGAGGTACCGATCGCCTCCTGTTTCCTTCAGGAGCACGATCGGCTGATTGGAAGGCATCTCCACCCGGACGCCCACGACCTCAAGCTCGTTCACATCGCCACACTAGCGCGCCCAGCTGAGGAGCACAGATCCCCCCGGGCCCATTCGCGCGTGGATTCGTCGCATTTTCACCGGGTCCGGCAAACCCCGGGCAAAACCGGGGCGCCCGAAGCGGGCTTTTCAGCGGTCCAGGAGTGGCCGCAAAGCGGCCCCGACCAGGACCGTGTGCAGCCGCGAGGTGAGCGACAGGAGATCGCGGACGGTCTCCTCCGCGCCGGATTTGGCGCCCGCACCGCGGCGGTGCAGGAGCGGTGCGACGATCTGCTCGACCAGCGCGGCCTCGCGGTCCGCGGCGGCCTTGACCTGCCGCAGGTGGCGCGGTTCCAAGCCATACTCGCCGAGCGCCGAGACCAGCCGGGCGACCACCAGCGCATCACCGTCGTAGTACGCCGTCTCGACGACTTCCACGGCCTCTGCGGCCTCCGCGGCCTCGGCGATCTCCGTGGCCTGCGGGGACGCCGCTGCATCGGCCGGCACCTCCTCGCCCGGCGCCTCGGGCGCGCGGCGCCGCTCGATCAGGCCGAACTCCTCCAGGCGCGCCAGCGCGGGCTCGTCTATGCCCGCCGCGGCCAGCAGCTCGGCCCGGTCGAGCAGGACGGCCGGCGGCGCGGTCTCGGACTCGCCGTCGGCGGCGGTCCCGGCCGGCGCCAGGCCGAGACCGTCGTCGTCCGGTTCGAGACCGCGGTCGATCGCATCGAGGTGGTCCTTGATCACCTTGAGCGGCAGGTACTGATCGCGCTGCACGCGCAGCACGTACCGCAGGCGGTCGATGTCGGACGGGCCGAACTTGCGGTAGCCCGAAGGCGTGCGCTGCGGTTCGACCAGCCCCTCGGCCTCCAGGAAGCGGATCTTGGAGATGCTGACGTCCGGGAACTCGGCCCGCAGCATCGCCATGACCTCGCCGATGCCCACGAGGGCGCGGCCGCCGCCGCGGCGCGGCGGCGCCGACGTCACGCGTGCTCCCCGCTGCCGATCTGCGCGTGGCGGCTCGGGAAGAACACCAGGCGGTACTTGCCGATCTGCACCTCGTCGCCCGCGGTGAGCGGTACCTCGTCGATCCGCTGGCGGCCGACGTACGTGCCGTTCAGACTGCCGACGTCGGCGACCGTGAATCCGGAGGCGCTGCGGCGGAATTCCGCATGCCGCCGGGAGACCGTGACGTCGTCCAGGAAGATGTCGCTCTCCGGGTGGCGGCCGGCCGTGGTGCGGTCCGAGTCGAGCAGGAACCGGCTGCCCGAGTTCGGGCCGCGGCGGACCACCAGGAGGGCGGTGCCGGGCGGCAGCGCCTCGACGGCGGCCTGCGCCTCGGGGCTGAGCACCTCGCGCGGGGCCGGTTCGGCGTCCAGCGCCTCGATGCCGGTGATCGAGATGGTCGAGGTCTGCTCGGACGGCCGCTCGACGTCCGGGCGCAGCGGGTTGCCGCAGTACGAGCAGAAGCGGCCGGCCGCCGGGTTGGTGTTGCCGCAGTTGCCGCACACCACCGTCCCGGGGTCGGCGGCCGCGACGGCCGCACCGAACGCCGGGAAGCTCTGCGTGCTCTCGGACAGGTCCGGAGCGGAACGCGGGTCCGGGGCGCCGTAGGCGGGGCCCGGCGGCACCGCGCCGGGCGCGCCCTGGGCTGGCCCGGGGTACGGCCCGCCGGCAGGCGCCTGCGGTGCCTCCTGCTCGGTGCGACGCGAACGACCGAACAGCCTCGCGAACAACTTCACGCGAGAACCTCCCCGAGAAAGCCTGGCCCGCCCGTCGGGCAGGTATGAGTCGTCGTGGTGATGCCTGTGGTGCTGCCAGTGGTACTGCGGCTGCTGCCAGTGCTGATGCAACAGGTAAATCCGGTGGTCGTACAACTGCTCGTGCGACCGGTGACACAAGTGCTACATGTGCCGCGGTGGTTCCGCGGGCGGTTCCCGGGCATGGCGCTCAGGAGTCCAGGCTCTTCACGTACGCGGCGACGTCCCACAGGGCGCCGGCCGCGTCCGGGTCGTCCGGGCGCACCTCGAACATCCAACCGTCCCCGTACGGGTCGGAGTTGACCAGTTCGGGCGCGGTCTCCAGCGCGTCGTTGACGGCCACGACCACACCGCTGACCGGAGCGTAGACGTCGCTGACGCTCTTGGTGGACTCCAGTTCGCCGCACGGCTCGCCGGCCGCGACCGCGGTGCCGGTCTGCGGCAGGGTCACGTACACGATGTCGCCGAGGGCGTCCTGGGCGTACTCGGTGATGCCGATCCGCACGGTCCCGTCCTCGTCGCCGAGGGAGCGCACCCACTCGTGCTCCGCGGTGTACGTGAGGTCTGCGGGGTACATGCCGGATCCGCCCTGCCTTCCTTGCCTCGTGGCGCCTCGTGTCGCCGTGTGCTGCCCGTGTGATGCCCGTGTCGCGGCCGTGTGGGGACGCTGCACCGGACGGCCGGTCCGGGCCGCCGGCGCCCCACACGCCGACGCTGCCGCTGATTCTGTCAGGTCTCGATCACCCGGGGGTCAGCCGCCGTTGCCCGAGCCTGGTGCCGAGCGAGCGTAGTCAGGCGCCGTCGGCACCCGCAAGGCATCGACGACGACCTGCTGGGAGGGCACCACGAGCGCCTGGGCCTGCTTCTTCTCCAGCGTGCGCACCACGCCGCCGGGGATGTTCAGGGCGGGCTGCAGGTCCTGCGGATTGCCGATGACCTTGAAGACATAAGGCGCGGTGACCCGTTGGCCGTCGATCTCGATCTGGCCCTGCGCGGGTTCGGTGAAGAACGTCTCGGCGACGACCCGCACGTTGTTGATCTGGATCGCCTCGGCGCCGGCCGCGCGCAGCTCCTGCAGGGCGTCCAGCAGCATGTCCGGGCGGACGTTCCCCATCGGGTCGTTGATGGTGAGCGTGATGCCCGGCCCGGTGGCCTTCACGGTGCCCGCCAGGATGCCGAGGACCTGCGCGCGCTGGTCGGTCTGCTGGCGGGCCTCCTCGGCCCGGTTGTTGCTGCTCTCCAGCTGGTCGCGGTTGATCTCCAGCTTGCGCTTCTCGGAGTCGAGGCGCTGGGTGCGCTGCTCGAGTTCGTCCAGCACGCGGACGAGGTCCGATTCGCGGGCGCCGCGCAGCGGGTCGGACTCGGTGTTGCTCCGCACCTGGATCGCCAGTCCGGCGCCGAGGGTGAACAGCAGCAGCCCCACGATCAGTTGGGCCCGGCTGACGCGCGGCGGCCAGACCGCTTCCAGGAGTCTGCGGCGGCCGCTGGGCTCGGGCGTGTTGGGGTCCTCGGGCGGTTCGCCGCCGCCGGACCCGGCGGGGCCGTGCGGTGCGGCGGGCCCGGCGGGGCCGTCTCCGTCGCCGCCCTTGCTCCCGGCCCCCGCGTGCCTGCGGGTGCCGCCGTGCGCACCGCGTACCGCCTCGGCGGCTCCCGGGACCGCTGCCGGCGCCGCTGCGCCGGACTCCGCGCGATGCGTGCCGTGGACCGGAGTGTGATCCGTGCCGCGTTGCGGATTCCCGGGCGTGTCGCGCGGGCCGCGCACGGTCGGCGGACGGGGCGTCAGGCGCGCGGTGTCGCCGGCCCGCGGTGTGTCGGGGCCGAGGCGCCGGGCCGCGCCCGGACCGCCGAACCAGCCGCCCCCGGCGGCCGGCGGGGCCGGCTCGGGGCCGCGTACCGGCGGCAGTTCGCCGGTCTCGTCGTCGAGCCGGCCGTGCGGTTCCGCGCGGCGGCCGCGGGCCGCGCCGTACAGATCGTCCGGGCGGCGCTGCTCGAGGGTCGGCTTGCGGGACGGGTCCGGCTCGGGGCCCTCCGGGGCCGGGGAGGCGTGGGAGCCGCGGGAGGCCTGCGGGGGCTGGGGAGCCTCGGGCGTCCCGGGTGCCTCCGGCGCCTCGGCGGCCTCCTCGCGGTCGGCCGCCTCCATGTCGCGGAACGCCCGGAAGGCGGGCGGCACGGGACGTCCCGGGCGCCGGTGCTGCGGCCCTGGCGCGGCGGCCTGCTCGTCGCCCTCGTGCGGCGGCTGCGGCGGTGTCTCGTCTGCCATCCGTGTCCCCTGTCCCCTAGGCCCGGAAGACGTGGCGGCGGATGGCCGCGGCGTTGGAGAAGATGCGGATGCCGAGGACGACGACGACGCCGGTGGACAGCTGCGCGCCGACGCCGAGCTTGTCGCCGAGGAAGACGATGAGCGCCGCGACCACGACGTTGGACAGGAAGGACACGACGAACACCTTGTCGTCGAAGATCCCGTCGAGCAGTGCGCGGAGGCCGCCGAAGACCGCGTCCAGCGCGGCGACGACCGCGATGGGGAGGTACGGCTCCAGCTCGTGCGGGATCACCGGGCGGGCGAAGAACCCGACCACGACGCCCAACACCAGGCCGAGTACCGCGATCACGCTTGTCCTTCCTCATGCGCCGGTGCGGGGTCCCGCGCGGCCGCCTTGTTCGAGGGGGAACCGGTGCCGGCTCCCGGAGTGGTCTTTCCGGTCTTGGCCGGACTCGGGGTACGCGTGGGTGCCGAGGCCGTCCGGGTGGCGCCCGGGGACGGGGTGCCGCCCGCCGAGGGGGACACCGTACCGGGGCCGGCGCCCGGCGAAGGCCCGGGACCGGGCGAGGGCGTGCTGCCGCCCTGCGGGGTGCTGCCCTCGGGCTGGGCGACGCGCAGCGTTATCCCGATCGCGGCGGGCAGCTTGATCTTCTTCTGGGTGCCGATGGTGGCCCGGATCCCGTAGCGCTCGCCGAGGGCGTGCAGGTAGCGGCCGTCGGGGCCGTCCTGGAAGTCGACCTGCATCTTCTTGGCGTCGCCGATGGCCAGCACGGTGTACGGCGGCGAGAGGGGCCGGTTGTCGACCAGGATCGAGGCGCCCGCGGCGCGGATCGCGGACAGCGCGGTGAGGCGCTGCCCGTTGATGCCGATGGCCTCGGCGCCGGCCGCCCACAGGCCGTTGACGACGCGCTGCAGGTCGCGGTCCAGGACGCGGCCGTTGGCGAGCGATTCGGCTTGCTGGCGCGGGTCCTTGTTGGCGCCGTCCTTGGCGTCGGCCTGCTCGGCGTCGTCGACCACGACCTTGACGCCGGGTCCTTCGACGGCCTCGGCGCCGGTGCTCATGGCGAGTTGCTGGACGCGCTTCAGTTCGTCCGGGGAGAGGTTCTTGTCCTGCAGTGCGTCGAGCCGGTCGCGCAGCGCCTCGACTTCCTTCTGCAGGACGTCGGCGTCGGTCTCGCGGGTGTGGATGCGGTTGATGAGGTCGCGGCGTTCCTTCTCGGCCTGCGGCGCGGCGGCGCGGACCTGCATCGCGGCCATGGTCACCACGACCGCGATCAGGCCCACGCCGACCGCGACGAGCAGCCGGGCGCCGGGCGCCCGGCTGATCACGCCTTCCTCGCCGCGCACCGCCCGGCGCGCGGTGGCCTCGGCGTACCCCTCGTCGAGGCTGTGGTCCATGATGTTGATCAGCAGCGACATCGACGCGTCAGGGCGCTTGTACTGCGCCTCCCCGGGCGTCGACTTCGGCGTCATGGGCCCCATCGTTCCATGTCGGCCCGCGCACTCCGCGCAGGGTCCGGCCTGCGCCGCGGCCCGGGGCGCCGCCCCCGAGCCGCAGCCGGCCTTGGCCTACACGCTAGTCGCCGGCGCGCTCGACCACCGCGCTCCACTCGTCGAGGAGTTCGACCGCGGCGTCGTCGTCCGGGCCTTCCGCCCAGACGTGCGTGACGGCCTCGGCGACGTCCGGCAGGACGAGTGCCCAGCGGCCGTCCGACTCGACCACGCGGACGCCGTCGGTGGTGTCGATGCCGCGCTCCCCCGCGGCCTCCACGACCGAGCGCATGACCATGCCCTTGGCGGCCCACGGGGTGGGCACGTCGCGGCGCAGCACGTGGGCGCGCGGGATGCGGGCGTCGATCTGGCTGAGCGTCAGCTGGGTGCGGGCGACCAGGCCGATGAGGCGCACGAACGCGGCGGTGCCGTCGAAGACGGTGCTGAACTCGGGGACCACGAAGCCGCCGCGGCCGTCGCCGCCGAAGACCGTGCCGTCCTGCGCGGCGACCCGGGCCAGGTCGTCGGGCGAGGTGGTCGTCCAGCGGACCTGGACGCCGTGGTACGCGGCGACCTGCTCGGCGATGCGGGTGGTGGTGACCGGGAGGGCGATGCGCCCGCCGCGGCGCTCGGCGGCGACCAGGTCGAGGAAGACCAGCAGGGCGCGGTGGTCGTCGATGATGCGGCCGCGTTCGTCGACCAGCGACATGCGCTCGCCGACCGGGTCGAACCGCACGCCGAACGCGGCGCGCGCGGACGAGACCATCTCGCCGAGCCGGATCAGCCCGGCCGCGCGGTCCTCCGCGGTCTCGGTCGGGCGGGCGTCGTCCAGGCCGGTGTTGACGGACAGCGCGTCGATGCCGAGCCGGCCCAGGACGCTGGGCAGCAGCAGTGCGGCGTTGCCGTGCGCGGCGTCGACGACGACCTTGAGGCCGGAGTCGGGTACGCCGGTGATGTCGACGGTCTTGAGCAGCGATCCGGCGTAGCTGTCGAACGGCCGGGACGGGAAGGTGAGTTCGCCGATCTCGCCGGGGAACGCGCGGCGGTACTCCTGGCGGCCGAAGACGCGGTCGAGCTTGCGCTGCGCGGCTTGCGAGAGGTCGGCGCCGCGTTCGTCGAAGAACATGATGTCGACCGAGTCGGGCACGCCGGGCGTGGTCCGGATCATGATGCCGCCGGCCGAGCCGCGGGCGGTCTCCTGGCGGGCCACCGGCATCGGGACGTTCTCCAGGTCGCGCACGTTGATGGCGCTGGCCTGGAGGGCGGAGATCACGGCGCGCTTGAGGGCGCGGGCGCCGCGCGAGTGGTCGCGCGCGGTGGTGACCGTGGCGCCCTTCTTGAGCGTGGTGGCGTAGGCGCCGGCCAGCCGGACCGCGAGTTCGGGGGTGATCTCGACGTTGAGGATGCCGGAGACGCCGCGCGGGCCGAAGAGGTTCTTCTGGCCGCGGGACTCCCAGATGACCGAGGTGTTGACGACCGCGCCGGCCTCGATGGTCTTGAACGGGTAGACCCGGACCCCGGCGGCGACCAGGGACTCTTCCTCGACGAGGCATTCGTCGCCGATGACCGCGCCTTCGTCGATGCGCGCGGCGCGCATGACGTCGGTGTTCTTGCCGATCACGCAGCCGCGCAGGTTGGTCTGCGGGCCGACGTAGACGTTGTCGTGGACGACCGCCTTGTGCAGGAACGCGCCGCGCTTGACGACGACGTTGCTGCCGAGCACGGTGTGCTCGCGGATCTCCACGCCGCCCTCGACCTTGGCGTAGTCGCCGATGTAGAGCGGGCCCTTGAGGACGGCCTCGCGGTCCACCTCGGCGCCTTCCGCGACCCAGACGCCCGGGGAGAGCTCGAAGCCGTCGATGTCGACGTCGACCTTGCCGTCGAGCACGTCGGCCTGGGCCTTGACGTAGCTCTCGTGGGTGCCGACGTCCTCCCAATAGCCCTCGGCGACGTAGCCGTATACCGGCTTTCCCTCCTGGAGCAGCCGCGGGAAGACGTCGCCGGACCAGTCGACCGAGACGCCGGGGGCGACGTAGTCGAAGACCTCGGGCTCCATGACGTAGATGCCGGTGTTGACGGTGTCCGAGAAGACCTGGCCCCAGGTGGGCTTCTCCAGGAACCGGTCGACGCGGCCTTCGTCGTCGATGATCGTGATGCCGAACTCGACGGGGTCGGGGACCCGGGTCAGGCACACCGTGACCAGGGCGCCCTTGGCGCGGTGGTACTCGACCAGCTTGGTGAGGTCGAAGTCGGTGAGCGCGTCGCCGGAGATGACCAGGAAGCTGTCGTCCTTGAGGGCCTCCTCGGCGTTCTTGACGCTCCCCGCGGTGCCGAGCGGGGTCTCCTCGTTGGCGTACGTCAGGCTCATGCCCAGTTCTTCGCCGTCGCCGAAGTAGTTCCGGACGAGGGAGGCGAGGAACTGGACGGTGACGACGGTCTCGGAGAACCCGTGCCTCTTCAGCAGCCGCAGCACGTGCTCCATGATCGGCCGGTTGACCACCGGCAGGAGCGGCTTGGGCATGCTGGAGGTCATCGGGCGCAGGCGGGTTCCCTCACCACCGGCCATGACGACGGCCTTCATCGAGTCACGTCCTCCTCTTCACTCGCTTCGCCCGCGCGGAGTGGCTTCCGTCGTTGCGGAAGCCTCGCGGGCGGCAAGGCAGGGCCGTGCTACGCGTAGCCGGCCTCTGCCTGTTTCACCTCGGACACCAGGCGCCGGGCCTGGACCGCGTACAGGACTCCTGCCCACCAGTAGAGGGCGATACCCCACCACGCGAAGGCCCACCCGAAGATCGCCGCGAGAGTTGCGACACGTCCGGTGCCGTCGCTGAGCAGCAGGCAGGGGAAGGAGTACATGAGGTTGAAGGTGGCCGCCTTGCCGATGAAGCTCACCGGGAGGAGGCCGTAGCCGTGCGCCCGCAGGTACGGGAACAGCGCGGCGATGAACAGTTCCCGGGCCACCAGGATGCCGGTCACCCACAGCGGCAGGATGTCCCGGACGGTCAGGCCGATCAGCGTGGAGATGATGTAGAGCCGGTCGGCCGCGGGGTCGAGGATCTGGCCGAGCCGGCTGATCTGGTTCCACTTGCGGGCCAGCTTGCCGTCCAGCCAGTCGGTGAAGCCGCTGACCATCAGGATGACGAGCGCGGCCACGTCGTGCTTGGGGCCGCCGAACTCGGGCCACAGGATCAGCCACAGGAACACCGGCACCCCGAGCAGGCGCGCGAAGCTCAGCAGGTTCGGGATGGTGAAGATCCGGTCGGTGGTGACCGGGTTGCCGCCTGCCGGGCCGGACCCGTCGGTTTCGCGGGGCTCGGATGCGCGGGACGGTGACGCCTCGACCACTCGTGTCTCCTGATCAGGGCGTACGACCGCCGGTGGGCACTGACGCCTCGAGCGTATCCGGGTGGGGGCCGCCGGCCGACGCACGCCCCCGGTGCGGGCCGCCGCGCCCGGCTCCGGCGCGGTGGCCGCGCCAGGCGGTCCGGGCGGCGAGCCCGACGATCAGGAGGCCGGCGAAGACGTACGCGTTGCCGGCCAGGAACTGCACCGGCGTCCAGTGGTGCTCGCGGCCCGCGTCGTACGGCAGCCGCCACAGCAGGCCCTGCGGGGTCAGTGCGGGGCGGCCGGGCAGGGACATGGGCCAGGCGAAGGCGAGCAGCGCGAGCACGAGCGGGAGCAGCGGCCAGGCGGCGCGCAGCGGGGGCGGTCCGGCGGTCCGGGCCCGGGTGAGGGCGAGGTGCACGGCCAGGACCAGGGCCGGGACGACCCAGACCCAGTGGTGGGTCCACGAGATCGGCGAGACGAGGAGTCCGGTGACCGCGCAGGTGAGCACCGCGGCGAGCTCGCGGCCCTGCCGGGACAGGAGGACGGCGGCGCCCATGCCGAGCACGGCGGTCGCGGCGGCGAGGAGCAGCCACAGGGGCTTCTCGGCGGGGCCTTCGGCGAAGACGCGGCGCAGCATGCCGTTGAGCGACTGGTTCGAGATGAAGCCCTGGCCGACCTGGTCGCCGATGCCCATGACGTCGGACCAGAAGGTGCGCGAGGCGCGCGGGACGAGTGCCCAGGCGCCGAGCACGGTCGCGGCGAAGGTGCCGGCCGCGACCGCGGCAGCCCGGAAGCGCCGGGTGAGCAGCAGGTAGACCACGAAGATCGCGGGGGTGAGCTTGAAGCCGGTGGCCAGGCCGATGCCGACGCCCTTCCACCAGCGGGCGTCGGGTTGGGCGAGGTCGAGCACGACCGCGGCCATCAGGATCAGGTTGACCTGGCCGAAGATCAGGGTCTGCTGGACCGGTTCGAGCCACAGCGCGACGGCGGCCACGACCAGCGTGGCGCCGGCCCGGCCGAGGTCGCGGCGGTAGCCGAGCATGCCCCACGAGGCCCAGACCACGGCGACGAGGGACGCGGCGCTCAGTCCGGTGACGAAGAGCTTGAGGGTGCCGAACGCGAACGGCAGTTTGTAGAAGACCAGGGCGGCGAACGGCGGGTAGATGAAGGGCAGCTTGCCGTCGCCGAAGCGGCGCGTGTAGAGCCGGTGCTGGCTGCGCTGGAGGGTGTCGCCGGCCGCGTCGTAGACCTGGAGGTCTATGAGCCGCCACAGCCAGTCGGGCTGGTGCCGTACGGTCCACACCCAGGCGGTCGCCGCGGCGGCGGCGAGGACCAGGCCGAGCGGGAGCCATAAGCGCGCGGACAGGGTCCGGTTGCCTCGGGGCCGGTACATGTTCGGCATCATCGCCCGGCGGGCGTCCCGGCTGCCATTCGGCGGTCACCCGTACGGGTGTGCCGGGCCGGGGCGCCCGCCGGTGCCGGCGATACGGCCGGCGCGGGTGCTCAGCCCTCCCGCGGCTCGCTCATGTCGCCGGTCTGCGGGGTGCCTTCGGCGAGTCCGTAGCGCAGGTTCACGACGCCCTTGGGGCCGGCCGCGGGCGGTTCGAGCAGGGTGAGGTTCGCGGGCACCACGCCGCCGTCGAAGACCTTCTTGCCGACGCCGAGCGTGACCGGGTGCAGCCACAGGTCGATCTCGTCGAAGAGCCGCTCGCGGAGCAGCGTCTGCACGAGGTCCAGGCTGCCGACGACCTTGATCTGCTCGTGCCGGTCCCGGATCTCGCGGACCGCGGCGGGCAGGTCCGGGCCGAGCTGAGTGGACCCGGCCCAGGTCAGGTCGGGCTTGCCGCGCGAGGCCACGTACTTGGGGATGCGGTTGAACAGCTCGGCGATCTCGTTGTCCTGGCCGCCCTCCTGGTACGGCCAGTACGCGGCGAAGATGTCGTACGTGCGCCGGCCGAGCAGGAGGGCGTCGGTGCCCTTGTAGGCGGCCAGGACGCGCGCCCCGGAGACCTCGTCGAACAGCGGCGCCTGCCAGCCGCCGAACGGGAACCCCTCGGGGTCCTCGTCGGGGCCCCCGGGGCCTGCCCGACGAGGTCGAGGGTGGCGAACAGTTCGATGCCGATGCGGCCCATGGCGTGCTCCCGGTGTGTCGGTCGTGTCCTCTGGTGCTCCGTCGAGTGGTAGACCGCGGCGGGCCCGGAAACTCATCGGCAGGGCCGGACCGGCTCCCGGTTCACTCCTGCGGCGGTGCCTCGGGGCCCGCCTGCGGCGGCTGCTCGGGACCGGCTTTCGCCGCGCTGCGGGCCGCGCCGAGGCGGGCGTAGAAGCCCAGCACCTCCATGTCGTCCACCGATCCCGGGTTGACCGCGTCGTCGAGGGCGCGGCCTTGCAGCAGCTTCTTGACCGGGATCTCGATGCGCTTGCCGGTGAGGGTGTGCGGAACGCCGGGCGCCGCGATGATCTCGTCGGGGACGTGCCGCGGGGAGACCTCGGTGCGGATGACGTGCTTGATGCGCTCGCGCAGCGCGTCGTCGAGTTCGATGCCGGGGGCGGGGACGACGAAGAGCGGCATCCAGTAGCCGCCGTCGGCCTGCTCGATGCCGACGACGAGGGATTCGGCGATCTCGGGGATGCGCTCGACGGCCTCGTAGATGTCCGCGGAGCCCATCCGGACGCCCTGCCGGTTGAGGGTGGAGTCGGAGCGGCCGTGCACCACGACAGTGCCGCGGGAGGTGACGGTGATCCAGTCGCCGTGCCGCCAGACGCCGGGGTACGTGTCGAAGTAGCTGGCCTTGTACCGCTCGTTGTCCGGGTCGTTCCAGAAGCGGGTGGGCATGGACGGCATGGGGGCGGTGAGGACCAGTTCGCCGACCTGGTCGACGACCGGGTTGCCGTTCTCGTCCCAGGCGTGCACCGCGCAGCCGAGGTGCCGGGCCTGCAGTTCGCCGAGGTGGACGGGGAGGGTGGGGACGCCGCCGATGAAGGCGCTGCACACGTCGGTGCCACCGCTGACCGAGGCGAGCCAGACGTCGGGGGCGGCGTCCTCGTAGACCCAGCGGAAGCCGTCCGGCGGGAGCGGCGAGCCGGTGGTGCCGATGCAGCGGACCTTGGCCAGGTCGTGGGTCTCGCGGGGGCGCAGGCCGCGCTTGCGGCAGGCCATGACGTACGCAGCGGAGGTGCCGTAGACCGTCGCGCCGGTGCGTTCCGCGACGGTCCACTGGACGTCGGGGCCGGGGTGGCCGGGGCTGCCGTCGTAGAGCACGATCGTCGACCCGACGAGGAGGCCGCCGACCAGCAGGTTCCACATCATCCAGCCGGTCGAGGTGAACCAGAAGAACCGGTCGCCGGGGCCGAGGTCCAGATGCAGGGCGTTGTGCTTGAGGTGCTCGAGGAGGATGCCGCCGTGGCCCTGCACGATGGCCTTGGGCAGGCCGGTGGTGCCGGACGAGTAGAGGATCCACAGCGGGTAGTCGAAGTCGACGGGTTCGAAGTCGTCCTCGTGCTCGCCCTTGACCAGGTCGTCCCAGGCAAGGGCGCCGTCGGGGGCCGGGGTGCCGAGCAGCGGGACGTGCACGGTGTGCCGGACGGTCGGGAGTTCGCGGCGCAGTTCGGCGACTTCGGCGCGCCGGTCGATCTCCTTGCCGGCGTAGCGGTAGCCGTCCGCGGCGATGAGCACGGCGGGTTCGATCTGCTGCAGCCGGTCCAGGACGCTGCGGGCGCCGAAGTCGGGGGCGCAGGAGGACCAGACGGCGCCGATGCTCGCGCAGGCCAGCAGGGCGACGACGGCCTCGGGGATGTTGGGCAGGTAGGCCGCGACCCGGTCCCCCGGGCCCACCCCGAGTTCGCGCAGGTGGTGGGCGAAGGCGGCGGTGCGGCGGCGCAGTTCGCCCCAGGTGACGTCGCGCGGGACGAGAGTCTCGTCGATGTGCACGAGGGCGGTCTCGTCCGGGTGGGTCTCGGCGCGCCGCAGCGCGTGCCGGGCGTAGTTGAGCCGGGCGCCGGGGAACCAGGTGGCGCCGGGCATGTCGGCGGCCGCGAGGATGCGCATCGGCGGGGCCGAGAAGGCGACGTCGAAGTAGGCGCAGACCGAGCCCCAGAAGGCGTCCGGTTCGGAGACCGACCAGGCCCACAGGTCGGCGTAGTCCGCGAACGGCTCCAGGCCGCGGTCCTCGGCGACCCGGGCCGCGAAGTCGGTGATGCGGGCGGTGCGGACGCGTTCCTCGGAGGGCCGCCACAGGATCTCGGGCGCCGCGGCGGGCGGCTCGGCGGACGGCTCGGGTACGGCGGTCATGCGCACACCTCCGGGCGTTCGGTACTCGGGACCGGGCCCGAGGATGCCACCCGCAGGGCCGCCGCGCACCCTGCGGCGCGCCGCCGGACGGTTGACAGGTTGCCGCCTCAGGCGGGATGTTACTTGCGGTAACACCACACGGCGAGGCCGCGCTGCCCCGCGCCCGCCGGACCACCCTGGACGGCCACGGACGACGAGGAGGCCGCGTATGCCGGTCAAGGAAGGCACCAAGGACCGCGAACTGACCGCGGAGCGCCTGCTGGCGGCGTCCGCGAAGAACTCGTTCGACCCGCTGACCGAGATCGACTGGGACGCCCCGCTGCTGCCCGACACGTTCTTCATCGACGAGAAGCGCTGCACGCTCTACGGCACCCGCACCTGGGAGCGGATGAGCCGGCAGCAGCGCATCGACCTGACCCGGCACGAGGTCGCCAGCACCGCGAGCGTCGGGATCTGGTTCGA
The DNA here is from genome assembly GCF_021502675.1 of Yinghuangia soli. GTDB lineage: Bacteria > Actinomycetota > Actinomycetes > Streptomycetales > Streptomycetaceae > Yinghuangia > Yinghuangia soli. Next base: position 215,960 of record NZ_JAKFHA010000004.1, on the reverse strand, counting down.
GGTGATCCTGATGCAGCTGCTCATCAGGCATGCCTACGACCAGGACATGACGAGCCGTCATGTCCAGTACGCCTTCACCGAGATAGCCGACGAGTGCCGGCATTCGACGATGTTCGGCCGCATGGTCGAGAAGTTCGAGTGCCCGAACTACCGCCCCCGCCGGCACGCCCACGAGCTGGGCCGGCTGATGAAGACCGTCGGCATGGGCATCCAGACCTTCGCGTGCGCGCTGATCGCCGAGGAGATCCTGGACACCGCGCAGCGCGAGATGATGCAGGACGAGGCCATCCAGCCGCTGACCCGCAACGTCTCGCGCATCCACGTGATCGAGGAGGCCCGGCACGTGCGGTATGCCCGCGAGGAGGTCATCCGCCGCGCGCCGCGCCTGAACAAGGCCGAGATGGCGCTCACCCGGCTGATCATCGCGCGCTCGGCGCACGTCATCTCGCTGCACCTGATCCACCCGGAGGTCTACGCGGCGGTCGGGCTGGACCCGAAGACCGCCCGGCGCGAGGCGCTGGCCAACCCGCACCGCAATCAGACCATGCAGGACTGGGCCAAGCGGCTGGTGCGCTTCTTCGAGGAGAACGACCTGATGGGCGGCCCAGGACTGGCGCTGTGGCGGCGTTCCGGGCTGGTCCCGCGCGACTACCGGCCGCCGGCCGCGCGCGGCGTGTGAGCAGGGGTGTGAGCAGGGCTACTGCCCACCACCTTGCCTCGGGTAACTGACGTACCGTCAGAATAGGGTGGGGGCCTTCGCGGCCCCTGCCCGAGCAACCGCCAGCCTCCACCGGCCCCGGCCCGGCCCTCCCGGCCGCCCGTCCCGGAGAGGACTGCACCCGAGACGAAGGAGGCCCAGGCGATGAAGGACCACAAGCCTGTGGTCCCCGGCTGGTTCACCACGGACGACGAGGACTTCCGCCTCCTCGGCACCCGGTGTACCGCCTGCGGGACCGTGTTCTTCCCCCGGCAGGACACGTTCTGCAAGAACCCCGCGTGCGCGGGCACCGAGTTCGAGGAGCTCAAGCTCTCGGGCCGCGGCACCGTGTGGTCGTACACCAACGCCGGATACCGGCCGCCCGCCCCGTACGTGTCCGACCCGGACGTCGAGTGGGTGCCGTTCACCATCGTCGCGGTGCAGCTCGCCGAGGAGGGCATGATCGTCCTCGGCCAGGCCGAGCCGGGCATCACGGTCGACGACCTGACCGTCGGCGCCGAGGTCGAGATCGTCCCGGGCGTGCTGTACGAGACCGAGGACCAGGTCTTCACCACCTGGAAGTTCAAGCCGACGGGAGCCTCCGCATGACACGCGAACGTGAGGTCGTCGTCCTCGGTGCGGGCATGCACCCGTGGGGCAAGTGGGGCCGCAACTTCGTCGAGTACGGCATCACGGCCGCGCAGGCCGCGCTCGCCGACGCCGGTCTCGACTGGCGCGACATCCAGTACGTCGCGGGCGCGGACACCATCCGCAACGGCTACCCGGGCTTCGTCGCGGGCGCCACCTTCGCGCAGGCGCTCGGCTGGACCGGCGCGCGCGTCTCCAGCTCGTACGCCGCGTGCGCGTCCGGCTCGCAGGCCATCGCCAACGCGCGTGCCAACATCCTCGCGGGCCTGGTCGACGTCGCGCTGGTGGTCGGCGCCGACGCCGCCCCCAAGGGCTTCTTCGCGCCGGTCGGCGGCGACCGCCCGGACGACCCGGACTGGGTGCGCTTCCACGTGCTCGGCGCCACCAACCCGACCTACTTCGGGCTGTACGCGCGCCGCCGCATCGACCTGTACGGCGCGACCGTCGAGGACTTTGCCAAGGTCAAGGTCAAGAACGCCAAGAACGGCCTGCACAACCCGAACGCCCGCTACAAGAAGGCGTTCACCCTCGAGGACGTCGCGGCCTCCCCGGTGGTCGCCGACCCGCTGCGCCTGATGGACATCTGCGCCACCTCGGACGGTGCCGCGGCAGTCGTGCTGTGCAGCAAGGAGTTCGCCGCCAAGCGGACCACCAACCCGGTGCGCATCTCGGCGGTCTCCACGGTCACCCCGACCTTCCCCAGCGCGGTCATCGAGATGCCCGACATCGCGACGGACTCGTCGGCCGCCGTGCAGCCGAACGACCTGTCCTTCCGCGCCTCGCTCGCGCACGCCGCGTACGAGGAGGCCGGCCTCGGCCCCGAGGACCTGAGCCTGGCCGAGGTCTACGACCTGTCCACCGCGCTCGAGCTGGACTGGATCGAGGACCTGGCGATCTGCGGCCGCGGCGAGGCCGAGAAGCTGCTGCGGGACGGCGCGACCGAGGTCACCGGCCGCATCCCGGTCAACGCCTCGGGCGGCCTCGGCTCGTTCGGCGAGGCGGTCCCCGCGCAGGCCATCGCCCAGGTCTGCGAACTGACCTGGCAGCTGCGCGGCCAGGCCGGCGCCCGGCAGGTGGCGAACGCGAAGGTCGGCATCACCGCGAACCAGGGCCTGTTCGGGCACGGCTCGTCGATCATCGTGACGCGCTAGCCGATCTCACCATGATCATCTCGGCGTGATCATCTCAGCATGATCATCTCGTCATAGCGTCATATCGATTCATTTCCGGAGTCCCGGCGGCCGCGCGCCGTCGGGGCTCCGGCGTCTCGGGGGCGCCTCGGGGGCGCCCCGGGCGGCTCCGGGCCGCCGCGCGGCGCCGGAACCTGCAGGAGGGTGCGCAGCCATGGGATTTCCGTCCGACATCTCGGACCTGGGGGTCGTCGATCTGCTGATGGGCCTGCCGAACCGCGACCGCCGCTGGTGGGCGACCGCGATGGCGGGCACGCTGCGCGACGAGGACAGCCGCAGCGGCATGACCCACCCGGCCGGATACATGTTCAAAGCTCTACCTGAGGTTGAGCGTTCTGCCACGTCTTCTGATGATTTGCTCCATGAAATGGACCGGTTCGGCATCGAGAAGGCGCTGATTCCGGTCAGCTTCGACGATGCGGACACCGTCGAGGCGGTACGCCGCCACCCGGACCGCCTGCTGGGCAGCTTCCAGGTCGACCCGACGAACATCATGGAAGGCGTACGGGCGCTGCGCCGGGCCCGCGAGGAGGCCGGCGTGGTCGCGGCGTCCTTCTTCCCGTGCGGCTGCACTCCCCCGGTCCCGGTCGACGACCGGCTCGCCTACCCGCTGTACGCGGCGTGCATCGACCTCGGGCTGCCGGTCTTCGTGAACGCCGGCATCCCGGGTCCGCGGGTGCCCGCCACCGCGCAGGACGTCATGCGGTTCGACCAGGTCTGCTACGACTTCCCGGAGCTGACCGTGGTGATGCGGCACGGCGGCGAGCCGTGGTGCGACCTGGCCGTGAAGCTGATGCTCAAGTGGCCCGGCCTGCACTGGTCCTCGTCCGCGTTCGCACCGAAGCACTACCCGCGCGAGATCGTCGACTACGCGAACACGCGCGGCGCCGACAAGATCATGTACGCCGGGTACTTCCCGTACGGCCTGACGCTGGACCGGATCTTCGCCGAGCTGCCCAACGTGCCGTTCAAGGACGAGGTCTGGCCGAAGTTCCTGCGCACCAACGCGCTACGGGTCCTCGGCCTCTGACCGGCCGCCCCGCCCGCGCACCCCGACAGTGCGCGGGCGGGCCGCGCGCCCACCGGCCGCAAGGCGACACCCTGGTGGACGCGGGCTTGTGGCCGACTCATGACATCGGTACCGCCGAGCCGGTCAACTTGATGGACCGTGCGGCTGACGTGCACTCGCACGCCTGTCTGAACCGGGCCGTACGGGAGATCCATCGGCCATGTACCGCAGATCGTTCTCCGCACCCCTCCGGCCCGCGACCGCGCCTCCGGCGGCGGTCATCGTGCCGGCCGTCCCGTATCCCGGCTTCGACGCCGGGAGTTCGCCGGACGCTGCCGCGCCGCAGCCGGCCCCGTCCGGGCCGTCCGGGGCGTTCGGACCGTTCGCGCCTTTCTCAGCGCCCGAGCCGTCCGGGCCGTCGGCTCTGTGCCGCGCCGCCCGGCGCCCGCCCCGGCCCGGCCGCCGCCGATAGCGGCTCGCGACCGCCTCAGTAGCCGACCGTGAAGCGGACCCGGTGGTGCTTGGGCCGCTCTGCTTCGTCGACGAGCGCGACGGCGAGGTCCTCGACCGAGATGGACGAGGTGCCGTCCGCGGCGACGACCAGCTCGTCCGTGCCGAGCCGGTAGGCCCCGGTGCGCTCCCCCGGCTCGAGGATCGCGGGCGGGCTCAGGTAGGCCCAGTCCACTGCGCCGGAGTCGGCGGTGACGGCGTCCAGCTGGTCGTTGCAGGCGAGCGCGATGGGCCGCCAACTCGGCGGGAAATCCGGCCCGTCCACGACGGTGAGCCCGCCGCCGCCCGGGATCCTGAGGCTGCCGGCGCCGCCTACCAGGAGCAGGCGCACGCCGCTGCCCGCGAGTCCGGCCAGCAGGCCGCGGGTGGCCGCGACGAGTTCGGCCTCCTGGCCGGGGGCGGGCCGGGTGGCCGAGACCACGAGATCCTGCCCGGCCGCGAGCCGGGCCACGTCCTGCGGCTCGGCCGCATCGCCGACCCGGCCGTGCACCCCGGACGGCAACTCGGCCAGCCTGGCCCGGCTTCGTACCACCCCGGTGACCTCGTGGCCTCGGGCCGACGCCTCCGCGGCGACCCTGCTGCCCACGCTTCCCGCCGCGCCGAACACGGTGATGCGCATACGAGCGCCCCCTTCCCCTGGCCGACGGCAAATGCCGTCCGCTTCTCAATTTCTTAACGCTAAGAGAATATATCTCAACGTTAAGACAATCGGTCAAGCGGCCGCACCCGTGCGCCGTGCCACACTGAGCGCATGCTGATCCGCACCGCAGCCGGGCCGGATCTGGCGCGGCTGCAGGACATCGAACGCTCCGCCGGAGCCTGCTTCCGGGACATCGGCATGCCCGAGGTCGCCGACGACGCCCCGCCGGGCACCGACGAACTCGCCGCGTACGCCAAGGCCGGACGCGCCTGGGTCGCGGTCCCGGACGGCTCCCCCGAGCCGGCTGCGTACCTCATCGCCGAAGAGATCGACGGCAACCTGCACATCGAGCAGGTCTCGGTGCACGCCGACCACGCCCGCCAAGGCCTCGGCCGCGCCCTCATCGACCACGCCGCCGAACACGCCGCAGCGCACGGCCTCCCGGCCCTCACCCTCACCACATTCCGCGACGTCCCGTGGAACGCCCCGTACTACACCCGCCTGGGCTTCCGCCCTCTCGCCGACGACGAACTGGGCCCGGGCCTACGCCGAATCCGCACCGCGGAAGCCGCCCACGGCCTCGACCGCTGGCCCCGCACCACCATGATCCGCCCGCTCTGACACCCCTGTTGGTCCGCTGCTACGCTCCCCCGGCGGCCGACCGGCAGCCGGGGAACGGGGGCGGGACATGCTCGGGACGATACGAAACCGCACCGCAACGGCCCTGGCCTCCGGGGTGTTCTGCCTGCTCTCGGCGCCGGTGCGGACGGTGTGCTGTCCCGTTTCGCCGAGGATGCCGCCGAGCCTTGCGAGCATGCGGTGGTGAGGGTGGCCGCGGCGCAGACCGACGAGATCCGGCGCGTCCTGGAGTCCTCGCCCGATGTCGCCGCAGTGTTCTACGAGAGCCCCGAGGAGGCGTACCTCGCGTTCTCGCGCCGGTACCCCGCCCAGAAGAACGACATCGGGCCCGAGCACCTGCCGGCCTCGTTCCGGGTCAAGCTGGCCGACCCGGCCCGGTTCTCGGACGACGTCGCGGGCCTTGCGGGCCGTCCGGGGGTCTTCATGGTGAGACCGGTCGATCCCTGACGACCCGCCGGGTCGCGGCTCAGGCCGTCGGCGCCAGCCAGAGGGCCGCTTCGAGGGGGTCGGCGTCGGGGCGCGGGTCGATCACGGCGAGGACCGGGACGGTGACGCCGGCGTCGACGTAGGCCTGGATCTGCGCGCGGCAGCGCTCGGGGCTGCCGTGCACGAGGAGTTCGTCGACCAGGGAGTCCGGGACGAGTTCCAGGGCCTTCTTGCGGTCGCCCGCGGCCCAGGCGTCCCACATCGGCTTGAGGACGTCGCCGCGGCCCAGCCAGCGGTGGAACTCGGCGTACACCGGGACGTTGAGGTACGAGGTGATCATGCGGCGGCCGATGGAGCGGGCCAGGACCGGGTCGTCGACCGGGCACACGAAGATGCGCGCCACGATCTCCTTGCCCGGGCCGCCCGCGTGCACGTGCGGCACGACGACGCGCACGTCGTCGGCGGAGAGCCAGTTGATGATCGCGCCGTCGGCCTCGCGGCCGGCCAGCCGCAGCATGCCCTCGCGCAGCGCGGCGACCAGGATCTGCGGCGGGACCTGCGGCGGGCGGGTGAGGCGGAAGCCGCGGACCGAGAAGGTCTCGTACTCCTCGGTGACCTTCGCGCCGCTGAAGGCCGCGCGCAGGAAGCGCACGGTGTCCCGCACGCGCTTGTACGGGCGGTCGAACTCGGCGGAGTTCCACGACTCGACGATCAGCTGGGAGGCCGAGCCGATGCCGAGCTGGAAGCGCCCGGGGGCCAGTTCCGCGAGGGACGCGGCGCTCATGGCGAGCGTCGCGGGGCCGCGCGTGTAGGGCGAGACGATCGCGGTGCCGAGGCGCACCCCGGGGTCGGCGAGTGCGGCGACGGTGAGCGGCGCGAAGCCGTCCAGGCCGTCGACCTCGGCGGACCAGATGTCGGTGTAGCCGGCCGCGGTCAGCTCCCGCACCAGGCGCGGGTGTTCGCCGAGGGGTGCGTTCAGCGGGACGGTGATGCCGTAGCGCTGCATGCGGTCACTGCTCACCGAAGGCCTCCGCGATGTGGGCGTCTGTCCGAGCGTTCTCACAAGTACCACACCGTCGGGGACATTGGTCGTACGCGGGCGCGTTGCTGTGGCAGGCCACCGGGCACGCGGCTCGGGCCGGGCCGGAACCCGACCGAGCGTGTTCGGTTAACCGAACCGATGCGTCGAATGTTGCAGGTATCTGAGATAGCGTCAGCCCGCGCCGCGCCCCTGCCGCGCGGTCCCTGGTGATCCTGGCGATCGGAGTCCCGACGTGCCCACGCTGTGCCTCAACACCTTCACCTTCTCGCCGTTCGCGGGCGCGAAGGAGGCCGTCGACTTCGCCGAACTCCTGGACGGGGTGCGGGCGGCCGGCTTCGAGGCGCTCAGCCTGGACGCGTTCACGCTGGCCTCGTACGCCGAGTCGGGCCGCACCTACGAGCAGCTCGCGGCGCAGATGCGCGCCGCCGGCCTGTCCTGCCCCGAGATGCTCGGCTTCGTGGTCGCCGAGGACGAGCCCGGCACGCTGGACGGCGCCCGGCAGGTCGCCGAGGCGGTGGCCGCGTTCGGTGCGTCGTTCGCCCTGGGCATGGTGACGCTCCCGGCGGACGCCCGCTGCCAGGACCTTTTCGCGGGCTGCGCGGAGATCATCGCGGCCGCGGGCGGCAAGGCGGCCGTGGAGTTCCTGCCGTTCAGCCCGATCGCGACGGTCGCCGACGCGCGCACGCTCGTCCGGCACGCGGGCACCGACCGGGCGGGCGTGCTGGTCGACTCGTGGCACGTCTTCAACGGCCCGGGCGAGTTGGGCGACCTGGCCGAGCTGTCCGCCGACGAGCTGGCGTACGTGCAGCTCGACGACCACCCGCACGCGCTCGCCGCGGACGCCGACCTCTACACCGAGTGCATGGGCAGCCGGGTCATGCCCGGCGACGGCGTCTTCGACCTGGCCGCCTTCCGCGGCGCGCTGGACGCGGTCGGGTTCGACGGGGTGGTCAGCGTCGAGGTGATCAACCCGGAGCTGGCCGCGCTGGGCCCGGCGGAGTTCGCCCGCCGGGCCTGGGCGGCGGCGCAGCGCGTCTGGGGCTGAGGCCGCGGGTCGGCTGCGCCCGGGTCAGACCGCCTCGCCGAGCGGGGCGCTGTGCCAGCGCCACGTGGGGCCCCGGCGCTCCTGGCCGGGGAGTTCGGCGCGGCCGGTGGCCCACAGCATCGTCTGCCACCGCCCGGTGCCGGCAGGAGCCTCGGGGAAGAGCCGGGCGAGCGCCCGGTCGCACAGGTCTTCGGGCGGGGTGATCGCGAACCCGAGGCCTTGGCCGATGTCGTACGTGTGCACGAGGGTCTCGATCACCGTCATGGCTGCGAAGCCCTCGGGGTCGGCGATCCCGTACGAGTGGTACGAGCGCACCTCGGGGCCGCGGAGCGCGACCAGCGCGGCGACCATGCCGGCCACCGCCTCGACGGCCTGCGCCACTCCTGCGGCGCCCGCTTCGGGGTCGGCCGCCACGATGACGGACGGCCCGCCGGCGCGGCCGCGGACCTCCTGGAACGGGACCCACGCGTCGGTCGGCGGGCGGCCGGGCGCGAGCTGGGCGGCGTAGCTGAACAGTGCGTCCACGAGGTGGTCGGCGAACTCGCGGCAGGTCCAGTCGGTGGCACCGGCGGGCACACCCCAGTCGGCGTCGGCAGGCACTGCGGACAGTGCGGCGACGGCGATCGCGATGGTCGCCTCGATGTCCGCGGCGATGACGGGGGTGCGCGGTGCGGAGTGCGGGGTGCCGGCCGGTGCGAGCGTGTCAGCCACGTTGCGGGTCCTCTTCTTCCTCTGCGGTCGGTACGGGGTGCGCGGTCTCGGCGGCCAGGGGCGCGGAGTGCCAGGTCCAGCCGTCCTTCCGGCTCGGGTGGCCGGGGAGTTCGGCGCGCCCGGTGGCCCACAGCAGGGTCTGCCACCGCTGGGTGCCGGCGGGCGCGTCGGGGAAGAGCCGTCCGAGCGTGCGGTCGCACAGGTCGGCGGGCGGCGTGAAGCCGACGCCGAGTCCGGCGCCGATGTCGTGCGCGTGCAGCAGCGTCTCGGCGACGCCCATGGCCGCGAAGCCCTCGGCGTCGGTGAGGCCGTAGCCGCCGAACGCGCGCGGGCCGTTCGGGCGGGTGGCCACCATGGCGGCCAGGTAGGCGGCCATGGCCTCCAGTCCCTCGTACATGCCCTCAGGGCCCGAATCGCGGTCCAGGAACAGGGTGTTCTCGGGTCCGCCGGGGCGTCCCGCCGAGGCCTGGTAGGGGCCGAACCGGCCGGGCGCGGTGACCGCGGGGGCGAGCAGTGCGGCGTAGATGAACAAGTCGTCGGCGAGGTGCTCGCCGGTCTCCCAGCAGTCCCACTCCAGGCCGCCCGCCTTGGCCTGCCACGAGGCGTCCGCGGGGGCGCCGCGGAAGGCCGCGACGGCGAGCGCGACGGCGTACTCCACGTCCGCCGCCGAGACCGGCGTGCGGGAGGTGGACGGGATCGGGGGGACGGGGATTTCGGCCATGCCGCGACCGTACCCGAGGAGCCCGTCAGGCCCGGGCAGGGTTTTCGCCCGGGTCGGGGGCGGTCGCCTGGTAGGCGGCGAACAGCGGTACCGTGCCCGACGCGTCCATGACCGCGCAGGCGAACGGCCGGTCGTAGACCAGCTCCAGGAACGACGGCGGCGCGGCGGGCGCGCCGCCGCGGGTCGCGACCCAGGTGGCCGCGGCCGCCTCGACGCCCTCCTCGGCGACGCGCAGCAGGGTTTCCTGGCCGACCCGGTCGACGAAGAACTCCTCGTCCGCGCCCCCTTCGGCCAGTCCTCCGAAGTCCGCGGTCCGCGGGTCGGCGGCCGCGGTGATGCCGAGGGCGGGCAGGTGCGCGGTGACGTCGAGGACGGTCCGCAGGCCGAAGCGGGGTATCCGCACGGCGGCCCGCCGGTACGGGGCGGGGGTGCCGGCGCGGCGCGGTGCCCAGGCGGCGGACATCACGGGTGCGGGCGGCATCCCCTCGGGGCCCAGGGCGAAGCGCACCAGTGCGGGGTTCTCGCCGGCGCAGGCGAGTTCCACGACGTGGACGTCGCCGCCGTGCGCGCCGATGGTCCAGACGTCGCCGACCGGGACGTCCGCGGACATCATGCGGACGGTCGCCTCGGTGCCCTGCGCGGTGCGGAAGGGTGCGTCGCGGGTCCGCTCCGGGGCGAAGGGCCGGGCCCAGCGGGCTTGCAGCGCAAGGGCGTTGACCAGGACGAGCAGGGTTGCGGGCCCGGGGCGGAACGGCAGCGCGCCGATCAGCCCGGCGGTCTCCCGGGCCACCCAGGCGTCGATCGCGGCCGGGTCGCGCAGCGGCCCGAAGGCGACGTCCGGGAGGGCCTCGACGAGGGACGCGCGCAGCGGGACGCGGGTCCAGACGCCGGTCGCCGCGGCCAGCGCGTCGGTGGCCGCGAGTTCGCGGGCCACCGCGGTCACGACCGGGGCGGCCTCGGGTCCGGCGAGGCCGGTCAGGTCGGCCAGCTCGTCCGCGGTGTCGCCCTGCGCGCCGCATCCGACGGCCGCGAGGGCGAGCCAGAGGCCGGCCGGGGAGCAGACCGCGTCGCCGCCGGCTGCGGCCACCGCCGGGTCGGACAGCACGCTGTCCAGCCACCGGGAGCCCAGTTCGCGGATCTCGCCGGAGAACTGCCGGAGCGCGGGCTCTCCGTCGAAGAGCCCGGTGGGGTCCGGGTCGCCCGCGTGCAGGTCGCTCGGGGACGAGTCACCCGGGAGCGGTTCGGTCGGATGCGGTTCAGTCGGATGCGGTTCGCGCGCACGTGGTTCGCTCGCGTGCGGTTCGCCGGCGTACGGGAGCATCGCACCTGCCTCGCGTCTCGGTGATCATGGGCCGTCCCTCGACGCTACCCGGCCGGATGCGCTGCCACCGGTTCCCCGCCGGGGCGCGGCGCGGTCGCCTGGTACGCGGCGAACAGCGGCACGGTGCCCGAGGCGTCCATGACCGCGCAGGCGAACGGGCGGTCGAAGGCGAGGTTCAGGGTCGGCGGCGGGGGCGTGTAGCTCATCCAGGCCATCTGCACGTCGGTGACGGCGGCAGCCTGCACGCCTTCCTCGTCCACGCGTACGACGCACTCCTGGTCGACGCGCTGGAGGTACAGGTGTTCGGACGACAGTCCGCCGAACTCCGCAGCGTGTTCGTCGAGCGCCAGTTCGACGCCCAGGGCCGGGAGGTGGCCGTGCACCGCGAGCGAGGTCCGCAGCTCGAAGCGCGGCAGGGAGAGCCGGACTTCCTCGTACGGGACGGGGTTGCCCGCGCTGCGCGGGGCCCAGGCCGCGGCCATCACCGTGGCGGGCGGCATGCCCTCGGGGCCGAGCGCGAAGCGGACCACCGCGGGCTGCTCGCCGGCGCACGCGAGCTCGGCGACGTGTACGGAACCGCCGTACGCCCCGATGGTCCAGACGTCGGCATGCGGCAGCGTGCGGGACATCATGCGGACCCTGGCGGGCTCGCCGGCGGCCGGCCGGAAGACCGCCTCGCGGGTGTCGGCGGGTGCGAACGCCTCGGCCCAGCGGGCCCGGAGTGCCAGGGCGTTCACGAGGATCAGCCGGGTGTCCGGGCCGGGGGCGGCCGGGGGTTTGTCGACGAGTCCGCCGGTCGCGTCCCGGATCCAGGCGGCGATCGCGGCGGGGTCGCCCAGCGGCCCGCATCCGACGTCGGGCAGGCCGGCGGCGAACTCCTCGCGCAGCGGTGCGCGGCTCCAGATGCCCGTCGCCGCGGCCAGGGCGTCGGTGCCGGCCAGGTCGCGGGCCACGGCGGTCACCAGCGGCGCGGCCTCGGGGCCGGCCAGGCCCACCAGGTCGGCCAGCTCGTCGGCGGTGTCGCCCAGCGCGCCGCAGGATATCGCCGCGAGGGCGAGCCACAGCCCGGCCGGCGAGCAGACCGCGTCTCCCCCGGCCGCCTCGACCTGCGGGTCGGACAGGACACCGTCCAGCCAACGGGAGCCCAGCTCGCGGATCTCCCCGGCGTACTCGCGGAGGGTCAGCTCCTCCTCGCGCTGGTACATCGCGCCTGCCTCCCCGGCGTCGTCGATCATGGACCTCTCTTCGACGCTACCCCGCCGGGCGCCCTGGTACCGGCAGCGCCCGGCCGCCAGAATGCGCGCATGGCTCATGATCACGACGCGGCGGTGCGGCGGCTGCTGGACAAGCAGGACATCCACGAGACGGTGCTGCGCTACTGCCGGGGCGTGGACCGCATGGACCTGGAGCTGGTGCGCGCCTGCTACCACCCGGATGCCACGGACAGCCACGGCAGCTTCTCCGGGACCGTGGACGAGTTCCTGGCCTGGATCGGACGGCTGCTGCCCCGGTACGCGATGACGATGCACCTGGTCGCGAACCACTTGGCCGAGTTCCAGGGCCCGGACCTGGCGCGGGCGGAGACCTACGGGGTGGCGTACCACCGCAGTGCGACGGACGATCCGCGCGGCAATCTGACCACCGGATTCCGCTACGTCGACGACTTCACGCGCCGGGACGGGCAGTGGCGCATCGCGCGGCGGGTGGCGACGACCGAGTGGGTGCGGGTGGACGACCCGGCGGCGCACTGGCCGGTCCCGGACGGCATGCTCACCGGGCGCCGGGACCGCTCCGACGCGGTGTACGCGGAGTTCCCCGGCTGAGTCGCCGCCGGGACAGCACGCCGGGACAGCACGCCGGGAACCGCACAGGGCCGTGCCGCGTGCCCACGGCACGGCCCTGCGGTCCGGGTGCGCGGTCGGCTCAGGAGGCCGGGCGCAGGTGGGCGACGATCTCCTGGAAGTCCGTCATGATCCGCTGGAAGCGGATGACGTGGCCGCCCTGTTCGGAGAACTGCTGGTGCGGGATGCCGGCGTGGGTGAGCAGTGCGGAGAACTCCTGGTGGCCCTGCAGGACCTGGTTCTCGGTGAAGCCCTTGAAGTCGGCGAGGATGTCCTGGGTGCCGTTGCCGGCCACCAGGTAGACGCGCTTGCCGCGGTAGCGCTCGACGTTCTCCACGGCGTTGTCGGCGCTGACCCGCGCCTGGTCCCAGAACGGCACGCCGTAGATGGTGCCGCCGGCCAGGTCGATCGCGGCCGAGGTTGCGTTGGCCCAGTGCCCGGCGGCGCCGAAGTTGCGGCGCATGCTGGCCGGCCCGGAGTGCGAGCTGACCGAGGCGAAGTGGCCGTAGTACTTGGCGCCGTACTTGAGCGCGCCGAATCCGCCCATCGAAAAGCCGCACACGGCGCGGCCGGCGAACTCCGCGTGGGTGCGGAAGTTCGCGTCGATCCACGGGACGAGCTGGTTCATGTGGAAGGACTCCCAGTTGCGGGGGCCCACGAAAGAGCTGACCGGGTTGGAGTGCCAGCCGACCTGGCCGCCGTCCGGCATCACGATGATCATCGGCAGGCCGGCGGTGTAGGGGACGATCCAGTCCCACTGCGTGAAGTCCAGCCCGGGGCCGCCGCCGTGGAACAGGTACAGCACCGGGTAGCGCAGGCCGCTGGTCGCGTACCCGTCCGGCAGCAGGACGTTGATGCCGGGGCCGGTCGGCCAGCCGATCTCGGCGGTCTTGACCCGGTAGTACTTGAGCCGCGGGTGGTCCTCGTTGTGGTCGATGAGCCGCAGGCCGAAGCCGTCGGCGACGGTGGCGGCGTTCGCGGTGCCGGCAGCGGCGACGACGCCTGCACCGCCCAAGGCCAGAGCGGCCCCGAGGCCGCCGGCGCCCTTGATGAGGCTTCTACGGCTGGGATGGATTTCGGTCACACTGATCCCCCGATCAGAATGTCGCGGAAATGCCACCGGGCCGTCTCGGTCGCATCGGATGCGCGACGATCACACACCAGCGTCCGGCGATGGTCAATAGCAAACCGAGATAGCTTTTCGGATGCCCACCCCACCCGCCGCCCCTTGTCGCGTGCCTCCGAAAACCCCTCCCCATCAGGGAACTTCCCCGTACCGGCCAAAGTCGCCGGAGCCGACACGTGTCACCCTCCGAACCCCCAGTTGAACACGTTCAAATCTTCTGGATAGGCTTTGAACACGTTCAATTCAGGGGGTCGTGATGGTTCCTCTCGTGAACCTGCTCGTCACGTTCGGCATGCTCGTGATCCTGCCCGCGGGCCTGCGGCTGCTGCCCGACCCGGGCGCCGTGGCGCTGTCCCGGGTGTGGCTGCTCGCCGCCGTGCCGGGCGCCGTCTCCCTCTGGATGCCCCGCGGCCCGGACGCGGCCGCGCTCGCCGCGCTCTACCTGGCCGCCACCCTGGCCCTGGCCGCCTGCGCCCCGGCCCGCCTGCTCCGCACCCGCTCCCTGGCCCCGCGCGAACTGGCCATCCTCACCGCCCTGGCCTCCCCCGCGGTCGCCGCCACCGCCCAGACCGCCGAACGCACCGGCCACGAGCTCTTCGGCTTCGACCTCGCGATCCTGGCGCTCACCGAAGCGCACTTCCACTACACGGGTTTCGCCGCCATGCTCGTCGCCGCCCTGCTCTGCACCCGCAACGCCCCCGGCCACGGCTCCTTCGCAGCCGTCGCCGCGGTCGCCGGGACGCTCGCCGTCCTGCTCGGCTACTTCGCCGGCGCCTGGCTCCAACTGGCAGGCGCAGTCGCCCTGACCGCGGCGATGTGGTCCCTCGCCTGGACCATCTGGCACCACGCCCGCCCCACCGCGGCCACCCGCACTGCACGCACGCTGCTGACCGCAGCCGCCTTGGTCCCGGTCCCCAGCATGCTCCTCGCGCTGAGCTGGTCCCTGGGCCTGGTCAGCGACTTCCCGCACCTGAGCCTGACCTGGATGGCCGCCACCCACGGAGTGGCCAACGCCCTCGGCTTCGCCACCTGCACCCTGCTGGCCCTGCGGACCCCGCGCCCCGGCACCCCGCCCGCCGACACGACCGCGACCGCCGCCGCCAAGGTCCACCACCTCGCCGCCTGACCGCACCGCCGCTCGGCGCGGCGGCACGGCGGCCACCACTCAGGGGACGCTGACGCCCGGGGTGTCCTTCGAGGCGGGTTGCGGGGTCTGGGGCGGGACGGACGGGGTGTCGGCCGGTTTGCGGAAGACCCTTGTGGCGTGGATCTGGCCCAGGCCCTCGGGGATTTCCGGGTCGGGTTGCGGGAGGCCGGGGCGCAGGTGCTCCTCGACGGAGATGTACTTCAGGCCCGCGCGGAGGTCCGCGTCGTTGCGGAGGCGGACGACGAGGGGGAACTCGGCGAGCGCCGTCGTGTCGAAGAGGCCTGTGGTGTAGATCAGTTGGACGCCGAGCGCGTCGGCGACCGCGCGCTGCAGCTCCAGGAGGTACGAGGCGTTCGCGCGGCCGATGGGGTTGTCCAGGAAAAGCGTGCCCGCGTGGCGGTGGCGGGCGCGGCCGCGGTCGTTGCTGCGGAGCGCGGCCATCGTGCAGTAGAGGGCGATGGCGGCGGTGAGGAGCTGGCCGCCGGAGAAGACGTCGCCCATCTGGCCGACCGGGACGCGTTCGGCGCGCAGGACGGAGTCCGGCTTGAGGATCTCGACCTGGACGCCGCGCGGCTCCAGGCCCGCGTGGACGCCGCGCAGGAGCAGCGTCATGCCGTCCCGGCGGACCGCGGCGGCGCCGGTGCGGCGGGCCGCCCGGGTGGCCTCGTCGACGACCTCGCCCAGGCGTTCGGACAAGTGTGCGGCGTCCGGATCCTCGAAGCGGATGCGCAGGAACTCCTGCCCGGACCACTCGCCGAGTTCCTCGGGCAGCCGGGAGAGCCGCTGGGCGGCCCGCAGGGTGGTGAGGGACGACTCGACCATGCCGCGCAGCCGGTCCACGATGCTGTCGCGGTTGCGTTCGATCTGGGCCAGCTCGTCGGTGAGGACGCGCAGCCGCGGCTCGAACGCGGCGGCCCAGGCGAGCGCATGCTCGGGCAGTGCGGACAGCGGGAGTTCGCGGATCTGCTGGCGGGCCGGCATGCGGACCTGCTCGAAGCGCGCCGAGCCGGCGTGCCGGACGACGGCCTCGGCGCGTTCCCGGACCTGGCCCTCGGCGGCCGACAACTCCCCCGCCGCGGTGCGCAGCGCGCGGCGGCAGGCGGTGGCGGCCTCACGGGCCTCGGTGGAGCTGCCTTCGAACGCGGTGCAGTCGTCGTCCTGACCCGCCTCGGCGGCCGGCAGGGTGTCGGTCAGCGAGACCGAGATCTCGCCGAACACCGAGACGCCCGACTCGGCTTCGGACAGCGCCCGGACCAGGCGGGTGTGCGCGTCGCGGGCGGTGTCGACCTGCTCGGTGCAGGCGGCATGCTCGGCGGCCGCCTCGCGCAGGAGTTCCTGCGCGTGCGCGGGGTCGCTCGGGATCCGGTCCGCGGGCAGTTCGACGTGCGCGTCGCGGCCGTCGCCGGGCGCGTGGCGCTCGACCTCGCCGCGGAGCCGGCCCAGGAGTTCGTTGGCGGCGTCGGTGCGGCCTTCCAGGGTCCGCACGTGTTCCTCGGCGCGGCTGCCGGCCGCCAGGCGCGACGGGCCGTCCGCACCGTCCGGGCTCTCCAGGAGTTCGGCGGCGTGCTTGCGGACGCGCGCCGACAGCCGGTCCAACGCGGCCTGCGCGGCGGTCTGCTCACTCTCCGCGCGGGCCTGCTCGGCACGCAGGTCGGCGCCGACGCCGACCTTGTCGTACAGCACCGATGCGGTGCGGTACGCCTCACGCAGCGCGGGCAGCGCGGCGGGCGGTTCGCCGGACGCGGCCGCGTCGTCGTCGGGGGCGCCGCTGATCTCGGCGCGCTCCTCGAGCAGCGCGCGGGCGGTGCGCCGGGCGTCGTCGGCGGCCCGCTGGGCCTGCCGGCGGTCCTGGTCGGCGGCCCGGGCGAGGTTCAGGTTGGCCTCGGCGGCCCGCTCGTGCTCGCCGGTCTCCTGGTCGAGTTCGCGGATCCGCCGGGTCCAGCCGGCCCGTTCGCGCAGCCGGAAGGCGAGGCCGGCCAGGGTGTCGGCGCGGCGCCGGGCGAGCTGCGCGGCGTCCATGCGCCGGTCGCGCTGGTCGACGGCGCGGGCCCGGACGGTCTCGGCGGTCGCCGCGGCGGCCTCGGCGGCGGCGCCGGCCGCGCGGGCGTCGACGAGGGCCTGCGTGGCGGTCTGGACCGCGGCGACGAGTTCGCCGACCCGCCCGGCCGGGCACGAGGCGCGCCAGGCGGCGAGGCGTCCGACCAGGTTGCGGTCGCCTTCCAGGCGGGCGGCGCGCTGCCGGATCGCGTCGTCGCGGTCCGTCGCGCGGCGGCGCAGCGCCTGGCGTTCGGTGTCCGCGGCGCGTTCGTCGTGCATCGCGGGGTTCGGCGGGACGAGGAAGACGGTCTCGGCGGCCGGTGCCGCGGCCCGGGCGGCGAGCAGTGCGTCGGGGGTGCCGACCGCGACCGCGGACCGCGGCAGCAGCGCGGCCTCGGCCAGCACCTCGCGGGCACGCGGCATTTCGCTCGGGGCGGTGACGACGACGCCGTCGACGAGGTCGGGGTGCGCGTCGAGGACCGCGGCGTGCCGTTCGGCGGGTACGGACTGGGCCAGGTAGCGCCAGCCGGGCAGCGCCGGGATGCCGTGCTCGCCGAGGTGCTCGACGGCGGCCAGGACGTCCGGGTTGGGCGGCAGCAGGCCGCCGTCGCCGAGTGCGGCCAGGATGCGGCTGTCCTCGGCGGCCTCGGTGCGCAGCTGGAACAGCGCGCGCTCGCCGTCCGCGACCGCGTCCGCGAGCCGGCCGCCGAGGATGTCGGCGGCCTGGTCGAGGACCGCCACGGGGCCCGCCGGACCGTCGTCCGCCGCGCCGGACGTGCCTTCCAGGCCGAGGAGTTCGGCGACCCGGGGTTCGGCGAGGAGTTCGCGGGAGGACGTGCGGACGCCGGCCAGCTCGTGCTCCGCGGCACCGAGCCGGTCCGCGGCGCGGGCCGCTTCCAGCTGGGCGCGGCCGTGTTCGGACTCGGCGTCGCGGACCGCGCCGGCCGCGGACTCGACCGCGGCCCGGGCCTCGCTCCAGGCGGTCGCGGCGGACTTCTCCTCGGCGGCGGCGCGCTCGGCGGCCTCCGCGGGGTCGTCGTCCTCGGCGATCCAGCCCGCCTCGACGGCCTGGCCCAGTTCGCTGCCCACCTCGCTGAGCCGGGCCCGCAGGTGGACCGCCTCGCTGCGGGTGCGCTGCGTCTCGGTGGCCGCAACGGTGGCGGCGCGCTGCGCGGACTCGCCGCGCTCCTGGAGCTCGGCGGCGCGCTGCTCTTCCTGGTCGGCGCGTTCGTCGGCGACCGCGGCGGCGGCGTTCAGCGCGCGGACGAGGGCGCCGGCCGCGGCCTGGCGGGCGGCGAGCGCCGGGGCGGCGTCGCGCTCGGCGGCCTGGATGGCGGCGGCCACGCGCTCGGCACGGTCGGCCGCGGAGCGCTGGCGCAGCACCGCCTCGGTGCCGAGCCAGGCGGCGAGCATGCCGCGGGCCTCGGTCAGTTCGCGCTTGAGGGCGGCGCCGTCGGCCTCCGCGGCGGCCAGCCGCATGCCGGCGTGCCGGTGGGTGATCTCGGCGGTGACCAGTGCGGTGTGCGCGCGGGAGCGCTGCGCGGCGTCGACCGACTCGGCAGCCGCGGCGACCTGGTCGGACAGGTCCGCGGCGCGGCTCCGCTCGCGGTCCGCGCGCAGCGCGAACTCGCGGCCGAGCAGCCGGGCTTCGTCCTCGGCGGCGTGGTGCGCGGCGCGCACCCGGCCGCGCTGGTCGGCGGCATCGGAGAGGGCGTTCAGGAGGCCGGTGGCGCCTTCCACGAAGTCGCGTTCGGCCATCAGCTCGGCGCGCTGCGAGAGCTTGGCGGCGAAGCTGTCCACCAGGTCGGCGAGGCCGTCGGTGTCCGCGGTGTCGGTGACCGCCCGGAGCAGCAGGTCGACGAAGTCCGCGTCGTTCTTGACCGCGAACAGGCCGGCCGCCTCGCCTTCGTCGGCGTTCATCTCGCGCTGGTAGCGGAAGAGTTCGGGGTCGAGGCCGAGGTGGTTGAGGTGGTCGTTCCAGCGCTCGTGGATCTCTTCCCAGACCACGTCGACGTCCGGGTAGAGCTTGGCGGTCTCGGCGAGCGCGTCGCGGAAACCGCGCATCGTGCGGCGCCGGCCGGCCGAGACGACCGGCAGGTCGTCCAGGGTCAGGCCGGGGCCGGGCCGGAAGGAGTACCAAGCCTCGGCGAACTTGCGCGGGTCGGAGGAGACTTGGCGGCCGCGCCATTCGCTGACCTTGCCGACCACGACGAGTTCGCCGGTCTGGGTGTGCTGCCATTCCAGCGCGACGTGCCCGCAGTCGTCGGCGAGCAGGAACTTGCGCAGCACGCCGGAGCTGGCGCCGCCCAGGGTGTTGCGGTGGCCGGGCAGCATGACCGAGAAGATCAGCTTGAGCAGCACCGACTTGCCGCCGCCGTTCTCCAGGAACAGCACGCCCGCGGGCGCGGGGCGGCGCGGCGGGCCGACCGGCTCGCCCTCGAAGAGCTGGGCCTGCCGGGGTGCCGGGTCGGGCACCGGCTCGCCGACGCCGCGCAGGTCGAGCACGGTGTCGGCGTAGCGCGCACCCGCGGGCCCGATGGAGAACAGGCGGACGCGGGACAGCTCGTACATCGGTGGCGGTCTTCTCTCGCTTCAGCAGGGACAGGGGTCGGGGCGCGGGCCGCGGAGGTCAGACGCCGTGGAACGGCAGTCCCGCGCCGGGCACCAGCTCGCCCGCGTCGTCGGTGGGCGGCACCAGTGTCGCGCTGCCGTCCGACACCGGGACGACGCCCAGTTCGAGCAGTTCGCTCATCGCCGCGCTGCCGGCCATGTCGCGGACCTGGAGCTGGTAGCGGGCGGTGGTGCGGTAGGTGCCGCCCGCCTCGTCGGAGACGCGCTGCAGGAAGCCGGAGTCGACCAGGAACGCGACGGCCTTGCCGACGATGCCGACGGTCGAGGCGGACAGCCGCCGGGCGTCCTTGGTCGCCCCGGTGGCGCTGCGCCGGGCGTACACGCGCCAGGCGGCTTCCAGCCCGGGGGCGTCGACGGCCGGGTCGATGTTCTCGCCGCTCTGCTCGGCGCGCTCCTCGAGGCGCCGGCAGGCCTGCCGGACGAAGGCGTCGACGCCGTGCACGCTGATGCGGCCCACGTAGGAGTCCTCGGCGAGGTCCTCGGGGCGCGGGAACGCCAGTGCCGCTATGGCCAGATGGGCCAGGCCGTGCAGGAAGCGGTCGGCGGACTCGGTGGACGCGCGCCGGGCGTAGTCGCTCATCCGGACCGCGAAGACGGAGTCCTCGGCGGCGGTGACCGCCATGCCGGCGCGCGGCGACACTTCGAGGACGACCAGGCCGAGCCCGGCGGCGACCGCATCGCAGAGCGAGGCGAAGCGCGGGTCCTCGCGGTGCCGGCGCACCAGCTCGGCGTACTCGGCGTCGCGCGCGGGCAGCAGCTTGGGCTGCAGGCCGAACGCGACGAGCCGGGCGGCGTCGCTGACGTCCGCGGAGGTGATCGGCGCCGCGGCGGGGCTGCCGCCCGGGGACGCGTGCCGGTCCTGGCCGGGGAAGGAGGTGGAGGAGCTGCTGGGGTCGGTCACGCGCGGTTCCGCCTGTCGATGGGGTCATCCGGGCCCGGCGCGCCGGGCTCGGAAGGGGAATCCTGAACCGCACCACCCGGGTTCGGGACGCCGGCCGGCTGCGCCGGCTCCCCCGCGAGTTCCGCCGCGGGGCCTGGCGCGTCGGCGCGCGGGAGCGCGCCGGGCGGGCGTACCGCGTCGGAGTGCAGGGGTACCTCGAAGGCGGCGTCCGGCAGCATCGCGGGGGCGGACTCCGTCGGACCCGCGGCATCGACCCCCTGGGGCTCGCCTTCGGCGGCCAGAAGGGCGGTGCCCACGATCAGGTCGGCGCCGCCGACCTCGGGGTCGTCCAGGATCACGCCGTCGTCGATGGCGACCAGCAGGGACCGGTCGCCCTGGCGCAGCGCGGTGCCGACCGGCGGGGAGGCCGCGTGGAAGGCCAGCAGGGCGACCAGGTACGGCAGGTCGGGGTCGCCCGCGCGGGCCTCGGCGAGGAGGCCGGACAGCCGGCGCGGGGCGTCCGGCGGCAGGTCGAGCAGCGCGGCCGCGGCGTCGTGCTGGGCCTCGCTGAAGCGGCTGTCGTCCGGGGTCGCCACCAGGTCCGGCTCGGGCACCTCGGCGCCCAGGTGCTCGCGCTCGACGGGCGGGGTGAGCAGCAGTTCGGTGAGGTCGTGCAGGCGGACCGCGACCGGGGTGCGCAGGCCGGTGCCGGCCGCGAAGAACCGGTCGGTGACGGCCCGCGCGTCGCCCACGGGCAGTTCGAGGACCGGGCGCAGCAGCTGCCCGTACAGGTCCAGCCCGGGGCGCTGCGGGCGGGCCGCGAACGCCTGCCGGTCCTGCTCCGCGCGGAAGAGCGGCCCGGCCTCCATGAGGCGGGTCTGCAGCTGGGTGTGGCGGCGGATGCAGTCCTGGACGATGTCGACCAGTTCGGCGGCGCTGCGCTTGTGCTCGGGTTCCTCGGCCTCGTCGCGGGCGCGGCGGATGTTGGTGAGGATGGCGTTCTCGTGCCGGTAGCGCTCGGCGACGTGGTCGAGTGCCTCGTCTATCAGGTCGGGCACGGCCTTGAGCCAGTCGACCGCGCGGACGTTGCGGCGGGTGGCCTCCAGGGCGCGGCGCAGCGTCTCGGCGTACTGCACGGTCCGGTAGCGGGCCTGCTCGGCGGCGAACCTGGCCTCGGCCAGGCGGCCGCGGCGGATGAGGTGCTCGAGTTTGACCTCGGCGGCGATCTGCGCGCTGGTGACGTCCGTGTCGAGGGCGCCGACCAGGACGTTGACCGCCTCGTCGGTGGCCCGCAGGAAGATGTCGCCGTCCGGGCCGGGGACTTCTTCGAGGAGCTTGAAGTCGTAGTCGCGGCGGACGTAGCCGTCGGCCTGGGTCCAGGTGCCGTAGACCGCGCGGAAGCCGCGGTCGACGCTGCCGACGTTGATGAGGCTCTCGAGGACCCAGCGGGCCACCCGCTCGTGCTCGGCGGGGCCGCGGTCGGGGGCCTGCGCGGCGACCCGGGGGCGCAGCCGCGCGACGACCTCTTCGTGGTCCGCGCCGGTGTCGAAGTCCATGGTCACGGTGACCAGGTCGATCGCGGTGAGGCCGAGTTCGGCCATGGCGTAGACCGAGTACTCGCCGGCCAGGTTGGCCTTGCGCGCTTCCAGGTCGTGCAGCGGCGCGGTGCAGGCGAGGGCCTTCAGGCGCCGGGCGAGGCCGTCCTCGGTGACCCCGGCGCGGTACGGCGCGGCCCCGGGGATGGCGGGGGTGCCAACACGGGCAGCCTGGGCGGAAACGGTCACGGTCGACAAGAGTAGAGCGTCGGGGGGACACTCCCGGCCAGGCCTCGCCGGTGTCGCCGGGACCGCATTGCGCCGACCGGCCCAAGGGGCGGTCGGCCGTTCGGCCGAGCGGTCAGGCTACCCGATCGGCGCAGCCGCCGGGCGGCGGGTCACACGGCGGCGAGCCGCTGCCGGGCCGCCTCGCGGACCTCGTCGTCCTCCGCGGGGTCGCGGGCGAGTTCGCGGAGCCGGTCGGGTACGCCGGCGACCTTCAGGTCGGCCCATTCGACGGCGGTGAGCCGGGTCTCGGCCTCGCAGTCCCACAGGCAGTCCACCGCGGTGGTGGCGGTGAAGTCGGGCTCTATGCGGGCCAGGGCGTCCACGGCGCGGGACCGCAGCCCGGCCCAGGGGCTGGCCCGGTAGACGTCGCGGACCGGGTCGAGGGCCTCGGTGAGGCCGAGTCTGCCGATGCCGTCCACGAGGTCGGTCAGGGTGAAGCGGTCGTCGGCGGCCGCGGTCCGACATCGCTGCAGGGCCGCGATGAGGGCGGGTCCGTCGGCGGATTCGCCGGCGCCGGCCAGTATGCGGACGGCGACCTCGCCCAAGGGGCCGTCGGCGCCCATCCAGCGCCGGGCGCGGAGGACGGCCTCGCCGCTGCGCAGCGCGCCCACCGCCTGCACGGCGGCCTGGCGCACGGGTGCGGGGGTCTGCGCGCCCAGCGCGGTCTCGGCCAGGTCCAGGAGGGCCGGGTCGCCGACGTCGCCCAGGTAGCGCAGTGCCGCGATGCGGGCGCCCGCGGCGCCGGACCAGGCGGTGGCGAGGATCAGGCCGCGGTGCTCGGGGGTGGCGAGGGTCGCGAGCCTTCTGCCGCAGACCGTGCTGCGGCGCGGGCTCGAGGCCGCCTCGGACAGGACCTGGTCGACCGTGGCGGCGGGCCGGGGCTCGGGGGCGGCGGCCTTGCCGCGGGCCAGCTCCCAGCGCCACCAGTCGAGGTCGACCTTCTCCACGATGCGCCGCATGCGCACGTTGGCGAAGCCCCACATGCGCCACGGGCGCATGCCGGTACCTCGGCGCACGCACTCGTACAGCTCCTCGTCATCGGCCCGTTCCAGGGCGAGCGCGAGCATGCCGGTGAGCGCGTGCGGGTCGGCGGCGTGCGCCAACTGCTCCAGGGCGAGGGTCCAGTCGCGGCCTTCCGCGGCGTAGGCGCGCAGCAGGTCGACGGCGTCGGTGCGGCCGAATCGGGCCAAGTTGCCCAGCACGGCCAAGGGCAAGGCGGTGCGCTCGGCGTCCTCGTCCTCCCAGTCGGCGTCGCACAGCAGGTGCGCGGACAGGGCGTCGAGGGGGGCGTCGAGCCGGTGGTACAGGCGTGCGTAGTAGAGGGAGCGCGATTCGGTCGCCGGGACGGCGCGCGGATCGCGGAGGACGCACGAATCGAGTGCGGCGGCCACCTCGGCGCGCGCGGCGGGGCCGTCGGCGGCGAGCGCCCGGCGGGCGCCCTCCCCGTGGCCGCTGCGCAGCTGCGCGAGCAGGTCGGACTGCAGCGGGTGGCCGGCCGGGGTGCCTGCGGCATCGGCGGGGTCCGCCGACTCGTACGCGGCACGTGCCCGACTGGTCATGACTTGTTCCTGGCTGGATCGAACATGTCGCCAGGATCCGACGCGCCGGATCAGGGGGCAACAGGATTTCACGGACATGAACGCCGGACGACGTCCACGAGGCCTCGCGGCCCGCCCGTGGCGGGGCGGGACGCGGCGGCTTCGTCGCCCGACTGTAGGGCCTCGGGGGCCCGTTTCAGGCTTGTCGCGGAAAACTGATCCGCGGCCGGTGCCGGCGTACCGCCCGGTAGTCCTCTCCGGGCAGCGGGGTGAGCATACGGGCCGGGACGTACGCCTCCTGTGCGCAGGTCCTCGTCTGGACCTCGCCGGCGTGCGCCACGGCGCCCCAGACCGGCCAGCTGACGCGGGCCCGCCAGGTGCCGTCGCGGTACTGGTGCCAGCTGACGAGGGTCACGTCGAGGTGCTGGCCGTCCGGCAGGCGCATGCGGACGCGGGGCGGCCGCATGCGCCGGTGCGGGCGCGCGAGTTCGGGGGTGCTGCGCAGGTCGGCGGGGGTGCCGGAGCCGGGCAGCGACTCGTCGGCGGGTTCGGGGGCGGGTCCGGGAACCCGCGCCTCGGGGGGCGCGGGTTCGTCGGTCCGCGCCCGCTTCCGGTCGGGCGCGGCAGGGACATGGGGGTGAAGCGGGGCGTGCCCGGCACGACGTGCCGCACCGGCGCCGGCCCCGGTCTTGCTGCTGGTCACGCGCCACATTGTGGAGCGGCCGGGGGCTGTCTCCGGCGGACCTCGACGGCCCGGTCGCGCCAACCACCCGACTGGCGCAAGCGCGGTGACGGCGGGTCAGCTCACCACGCGGAGGTCCGGCGGGCCGCCGACCGGGATGCCGAGCATGGCCGCGAGGTCCTCGACGAGGTGGGCCGCCTGGGCGAGCGTGAGGCGCTCCACGGTCCATTCCTCGGTGGGGCGGCCCTCCTCGTCGGTGTGCGGTCCGAAGCGCAGTTCCACCGGTCGTTCCGCATCCGTGGAGCGCAGGACCGGGACGCGGGCGACCAGGGTCACGTTGTTCGACATGCGAGTTCTCCGTTCGGATGCGGGCGTCGCCACCCGGCAATATTTGGACACTTGTCGATACTTATCGACACCTATCGACAGATTCGGCACCGTTCTTGAGCGGCCGGCCGGATGACTCCGGTGTTGCCCGCCCTTCCGGTCCGGAAACCGGGTTGGCGGACCGGAAGGGCATGACGCAGGGCCGCGGGCGGGTACCACTCAAGGGGAGACCCAAGAGGAACCCGGACGCCGGGAGGTTGTCGCGTGATCGACGTGTGCGAACCGCTCGCACCCGAGTCCGCCGAGCGTCTGCTGGACCTCGCCGCGTCCCACCCGGACGCCGCGACCCGGGCGGACCTGCTCGCGATCCTGGTGTGCGTGGCGGTGCCCGAACAGTTGCAGCCGCGCTTTTCGGTCACCCTGATGGACGCGCTGTCGGTGGCCGAGCCCGAGCTGTTCCCCGATCTCGTGCGCACCGCGGCGGGCAGCGCGAATCCGGCCGTGGTGATGTGGGTGCGCGCCTTCGCCGCGACCCCGGGGCCGCGGCGCCGGGCCGCGCTCGAGGCGCTCGTGGACGTGGCGGATCCGGACGTGTCGATCGAGCTGGAGCACCTGTCGCGCTCCCCCGATCCGGGCGACCGGCGCATCGCGCACCGGCTGATGGCCCGCTGCGAGCGCCGCGACACGGTGCTGCGCACCATCACGCCGGCGCCGGCCGACGAGGCGTGGCGGCCGACGTACCACGGCATCCTGCGCGTGGTGGGATCCCGGTGGTTCGACCTGATGCAGCGCCATCCCCCGATCCACGCCGCGTCGTTGCCGCCCGAGCGGCTCGGACCGCTGCTGGTGGACCGGCTGCTCGACAGCGCGGTCGCGGTCGCGGACGCCGCGCAGCACGGCACCGGCGACAACAGCGGCAACGGGAGCGGCAGCGCGCCGCGGAACGGGCATGCGCAGCCTCCCGCCGCGGGTTTCGAACTGCGCGAGTGGCCCGCCGAGATGCCCTCGGAGACCGCGGTACGCCTGGCCCGCGAGCTCAACGGCGCCTATCTCCCGGACCGCAAGGGGCTGTTCCGCCGCTACCGGCTGGCCCGGCGCGGCGAGGGCCCGGATCTTGCGGTGTCCGCCCAGTCGCTGGCCGAACTCGCGGGCGTGGGACCGCCGGTGGTCGCGGTGACCGAGCTGCTGGGCCCGCTGCTGTCCGCGGACCCCGTCGAGAGCGCGGATGCCGCGGCGTTCCTGCGGACCGCGCTGGAGCAGGCCGCGGCGGCCCGGGCGCACGGCTCGTACCCCCGGCACTGAGGACGCGGCGGCCCGCACGGCACCGGGGACGGGAATGGAAACGGAAACGGCCCCGGTGCCGGAGCACCGGGGCCGCGTCCGCGTGATGTGCGGTGGTGTGCGCGGGGATCAGACGCCGCTGAGGAACGCCTTGACGAGCGGACCGGCCGCGACGCCGCCGGACTTGCCCTTCTCCACGATGACCGCGACCGCGATGTCGCCCTTGAAGGCGATCATCCAGCCGTTGGTCAGGGTCGCGCCGCCCTCGGAGAACTCCGCGGTGCCGGTCTTGGCGCCCTCGGCGCCCGAACCGGACAGCGGGCCCTGCGCGGTGCCGCTCTGCACGACGCGCTGCATGAGGCCCTTGAGCTCCTGGGCCAGCGCCGGGTCGACGGGCTTGGCGGCCACCCGGCCGGGCAGCGCGGGCTCGGTCACCAGGACCGGCTGGTTGAACGTGCCGGAGTCGACGGTGGCCGCGACCGAGGCCATGACCAGCGGGCTGGCCTGGACCTTGCCCTGGCCGATCATCGACGCGGACAGCTCGTTCGCGCTCGTCGCGGCGGGCACCGAGCCGTCGAAGGTGCTGGCGCCGACGTCCCACGCATCGCCGATGCCGAAGACGTCCTTGGCGACCTTGGCCAGCGAGTCGTTCTGCAGCTTGCTGCGCTGGTCGATGAAGCCGGTGTTGCACGACATCGCGAAGTCGGTGCCGAAGTCGGCGTTCGGGATGGGGTCGAGCGCGTCGTAGTTCTTGAAGGTCTGGCCGTTGACGACCACGGTGGCGACGCACGGCGCCGGGTCGGACGGCTTGAGGCCGGCCTGCAGCAGCGCGGCCGCGGTGACCGTCTTGAACGTCGAACCGGGCGCGTAGTGGCCCTCGAAGGCGCGGTTCTGTCCGGTCGGCGGGTTGTTCGCGGCGGCCAGGATCTCGCCGGTCTTGGTGTCGATGGCGACCAGCGCGGCGTTCTTGTCCGAGGAGATCTTCACCGACTGCTCGGCGAGCTCCTGCAGGCGCTTGTCGATGGTCGTCTTGACCGGAGTGCCCGGCTTGCCCTGGATGTCCACCAGAGTCGCCACCGGCTGCTTGTTCGGCCCCTCGATGGTGAGCTTCGAGGTCGCGGTGCCGCCCAGCGTGCCCTGGTAGCGGGCCTGCAGGCCGGAGGTGCCCACGGTGTCGCCGGCCCCGGCGTTCTCGTAGCCCTTCTTCGCCAGGATCTCGGCGGTCGCGGCGCCCGTGGTACCGACGAGCTGCTTGGCGGCCAGCGCCGTCTGCTGCGTCGTCTCCTTGATCTGCACGCCCGGCGCGAACGGCGCGAGCTTGGCGCGGGCCTGCGACTCGAAGACGTCCTTCTTGAGCGAGACGACCTCGACGGCCTGGTCCTGGTTCGCGGTCTTGGCCACCCGCTCCTTGAGCTTGGGCACGTCCACGTCGTACAGCGGCTTGGACAGCTCCGCGTAGATGGCGTCCGCGTTGGCGCCCATCTTGGCGGGCCACAGGCTGATCGCGACGACCGGCGACGAGCCGGCCAGCTGGTTGCCCTGGCGGTCCAGGATCGAGGCGCGGTCGGGCAGCTTGCGCGAGTTCACGAACTTGCTGCCCTCGGCGTACTGCGGGTGCACGATCGTGGACTGCCAGTGCACGACCGGCTTGTCGTCCTTCTTGACCACGGGCACCACGGCGTCGAACTCGACCGGCTGCGCGATGCCGCCGACCATGATCTTCGACTTGTACGCGAGCGTGCCGGGCTTGTCGCCGCTGCCCTTGGTGTACGCGCCGGGCACGTACTCGCCGGACTTCAGCTGGAGCTGCTGGCGCGCCGCGTCGAGCTGCGCGCTCGCCTTGGCCTGGTCGTCCGTCAGGGCGGCGGCGCCGGCGATGTCGCCGGCCTGCCACTTGGCAAGGAAGTCCTTGGCGGTCTGCTCCGAGGCGTCCTTGCCGTCCCCGCCACCGCCGCTGCATCCGGTGAGCGCGACCGCGACCACGACGGACAGCGCCACTGGCACCACCGAGGGAATCCGTCGCCTTGACCTGCCCACTTGAGCCTCCTGTTGCCGCCAACCGCCGGATCCCCGGCCGTACGTCCCGCCACGCTACCCAACGCCGAACCCGGCAGGGCGCCCGCGGGCGGACCCGGACCCGGTTGTGACCGAGCTGTCGATGTTCGTGTGTCGATCACATGAACGCAATGCAGGGCCGCGCGGTTGCTCCGCGGCCCCGGGCAACTTCGCCCGCGGCCGCGTGACGGCGG
The DNA here is from genome assembly GCF_021502675.1 of Yinghuangia soli. Classification (GTDB taxonomy): domain Bacteria; phylum Actinomycetota; class Actinomycetes; order Streptomycetales; family Streptomycetaceae; genus Yinghuangia; species Yinghuangia soli. Next base: position 187,799 of record NZ_JAKFHA010000004.1, on the reverse strand, counting down.
GTCAGGACGCCGCCGGGGCCCGCAGCGCGAGCACCGCGTAGGTGACCTCGACGCCGGTGTCCTTCTTGGCGGCGTGGAACGCGACCGTGTGGCCGGTCTGCGCGATGCAGTAGAACTTGCCGAGGTCGACCTTGCCCGATACGCGCGGCCCGCTGAGCTTGGCCTCCAGCGGCGCTGCACACGTGCCGTCCGGCTTCGCGGCGCCCGCGGAGAGCACCGCGGTGCCGTACTGCAGGGCGGTGCCGTCGAAGCACAGCTCGCGCTCGGGGGCCGGTGCCGCGGTGCGCGTCTGGATCTCCTCCGCGGGCGTGGTCTTGTCGCCCCACGCCACACAGGAGCCGGACGGGAGCGCCAGCGTCTTCGGAGGCGTGTCGGCGTCCGGGTACGCGTTGGACAGCTCCAGCTTGGGATCCCCGGCCGCGCCCGTGGACGTCGCGGTGGCCGTGCCGCTGCCGCTCGGGCCGCCGGCCGGCGGCGAGGAAGGCGGCTCGGCGGCCGGCGTGCCGGTCTGCGCCTGCGGCGTCACGAAGATCGTCGGGTTGTTGGCGCCGAACGGCTTGTCCTCGCTGCCGCCGTCCCCGCACCCGGCGACCAGCAGAGCCGCCCCCGCCGCCCCTGCCGCCATCACGCCAAGACGTCTGTATCCCACGGCCAAACCCCGTCCCTTCTACGGTCGAGGTGGAACCCTACCGGCGGCCTGCCGGGCGTGAACGGGGGGTTCGACTTGGCCCGGAGCCAATCGGTTGGTGGCCGCGCGGCGCCGCCTCGGGTCGCGAACTGCCGTGCCGCGCAAGGGCTCGCGGGGGCACGCAAGCACCCGCGCGCATCGTCGGAGGGGATGACGCGCCGGGTGGCCCCTCATCCTCCCGCACGAAAACTCCTGCCGCACGGAAACCAATACGGCAAGACGCGCGTCGGATAAGGACATGGGGCCGTACGGCACAGGCCCAAACGGATATCCGGTCGGGGAGTGCCGGTCGAGCAGGAGGAGAACGGGGCGATGGGGACCACGAGGATCGCCATTCCGACACCGCCGCGCTACGGGTGGCAGGAGGATGCTTCCTGCCGGGGGATGGATGCCGCATTGTTCTTCGGGGACGACCAGGAGCGGCCCGGCGAGCGCCGGGCCCGCGAGCGGGTCGCGAAGAAGGTGTGCATCAGTTGCCCGGTGCGGAGGCTGTGCCTGGACCACGCGCTGACGGTTCCGGAGCGGCGCGGAGTGTGGGCGGGGATGGGCGAGACGGAACGCGCGGCGCTGCTGCGCGAAAAGGAGCACGCGGCTTAGCCGCCCGGCCGGAGCGGCCGGGCGGAGGCGGGGACGCAGGGCAGGAGCGCGGGGCGCGGGACCGGACGTCGCGGGGGCGGCCGGTCAGCCGGGCAGTTCCGTGTCGGCCACCAGTCCGCGCACGCCGAGGCGTTCGCGCACGCGCGGTTCGCAGGCGTCGACGATCACCGCGACGCCGGCCCAGTCCGCGCCGGTCTCGGCGACCATGCGCCGGACCGCGTTGGCCTGCGCGCCGGACTCGATCCACTCGTCGACCAGCAGGACCCGGTCCTGCGGCCCGAACAACCGCCGCGGGGCGATGAGGGTGAGGCCGCCGTCCTGGTACTCGGGCGGAGTGCGGCCGCGCAGCATCGGGTCGTCGCCGTCCCGCTGCCCTTCGCCCGCGATGCGGTACTCCTTGCGCACCTCGACGAATCCGACGCCCAGGTGCTGCGCGGTCAGCGGACCGAGCACCAGGCCGCGCGTCTCGATGCCGGCCACCACGGTCGGCCGCGGGGTGTCCGGGCGGTCGGCGTGCAGTCCGGCGAGCGCCGGGCCGAGCATGCCGAGCAGCTCGGGATCGCGCCACCATCCGGACAGGTCGGCGAACACGCCGACCGGCGTATCCCGCCAGGCGAAGGTCTGCGTGAGTAGTTCGACGACGCGCTGACGGTCCGTCACGCCCATATCCTCCCGGGTTTCCCGCCGATGACCGGGTCAGGCTACCGGTCACACGACATGGAAGACCGGACCCCTCGGCGTGAAGGGCAGCCGGGCGCCGCGCGGCACCAGGTACGCATGCTCGCGGCGCACCGCGAGGCGGTCGCACTGGCCGTCGGTGATCACCAGGATCGGGCCGTCGGGCGGGAAGTCCTCGGCGCGCTGCAGCAGGTCGATGCCGGGCTGCAGCCGGGTGCCGCCGCGGCCGCGCACCCGGACGCGGCCGGCGATGTCCTCGACCGGCAGGAATCCGGCGTCGTACGCGGCCGCATCGCAGAACACCACGCGGGCGCACGGCACGTCCCGGGCACTCGCGTACGACGCGATCGCGCCCAGCGCCTTGCCGAGCAGCTCCGGGTCCATCGACCCCGAGGTGTCCAGGACGACGCCGAACGTGCACTGCGCCAGGACGTCTTCGGGCAGGTACCGGCCGGGCCGCGGGATGTCCGGCGTGGCCGCCTGGCGGCGCGAGGCCCGGGCGAACGACCGCCGGTGCTCCGGCATGCGCACGTGCGCGTCGAACCAGCGGGCCAGCTTGGCATCCCAGGCCAAGGGCGGGTGCTCGAGCGCCTGGATCTCCTCGATCAGCCCCGCGGGCACCAGCCCGCGCGACGAGTCGTGGTACGCCAGGCCGGTGGTCAGCGCGCGCCGGTAGAACTCGTCGAGGTCCACGGTCGTGCGCGGCCCCTGCCCCCGCTCCCACGGCGCGGGCGGCAGCGTCTTGCGGTCCCGGTGCCGGGTACCGCGGCGCTCCGCGGCCTGCGGGTCGCACAGCCAGTCGCCGAGCACGTCGCCGGTCTTGCCCGCGTGGGTGCGGCCGGCCACCGTGCGCAGCTTGCGGGCCCGGCGCAGGTCGGTGGCGAGCGTGTCGTACACCGCCTCGGCGGACAGCCCGCGCAGCTGCGGGTCGTACAGCAGGCCGTCGGGCATGTCCCCGACACCCATCTGGACCAGCCAGTCGTTGACCACGAAGTCGCAGGCGATGTTGAAGAGTTCCGGATCGCGGCCGGCGAGGCGCCGCTCGTGGCCGAGGGCCGCGTGCAGCATCTCGTGAGCCAGCACGAACCGCCATTCGCGCTCGGTGAGGTCGGCGTAGGGGTTGATGTAGATCTCCCCCGCGGACGCGCTGACCGCCGCGATCTCGATGTCCCAGGCCCGGGCCACCGCGGGATCGTCGACCACGGTCAGCCCCGCGGCCAGCGCGCCGAGCAGCGGGTACGCAGCGACGAACCAGTTCAGCGCGCGGTCCCACGGGCCGGGCGCGGTCTTGCGCTGCACGCCGCCGGCCTGCTCGTTGGCCTTGCGCATCGACGCCTGCGCGGTGCGGGCCAGGCCGCGGGCGAGGATCGCGGACCAGTCGGGGTCCCACGGCTCGTACGTGCTGTCCCAGCCGTGGGGCTCGGGGAGGGACACGAAGCAGGGCCGGCTCCCGTTCGTGCCCAGGCCGCGCAGCTCGGGCGGGACCCCGGTCTCGGCCCAGCGCGCGGCGAGGACGGTCTCGTCCCCGTTCGGCAGCGGCGGCTGGTGCGTCAGCGGCTGCCCGATGCGCAGCGCCTCCTGGGCGAACCGCTCGACCGCGACGCAGCAGGCGGCCGCGTACGCGTCGGGCACCGGGCCGCCCGGGTCGATGCCGGCTTCGCGCAGCCGGTCGGGAGCCGTGTGCCCGAGTCCGAGGTGCAGGAGCAGATGGGTGAACACCCAGGCCCATTCCTCGGGCCGGCCTTCCTGGTACGGGTTGACCTCGATCCCGCCGCGCGAACCGACACGCGCCCAGGCGACCGGCTCGGGGCCTGCGGCGTCCTGGTGGGGGCTGCCCAGCAGACTGCTCAGCGTCCCCTGGCCGCGCACGATCTCCTGGCCGGCCGCGCGGGCGGCGGCGCGGCGGGCGGCCTGCTCCTTCGCCTTCGCGCGGGACACCGGCCTCACTTCCCCGCGCGGGCCGCGACCAGGCGCGGCATGTCCTTGGCCGCGTCGATGAGGAACCAGCCGGGCAGCGGCGTGTTGCCCGCGTCGTCGTCGGCGATCACGAGCTGGGCGATCTCCAGGGATATCTCGGCCAGTTCGACCAGCAGGCCCTTGGCCCGGAAGGCGAACTGGCGTACGGAAGCCGAGGCGTGCCGCTTGTCCGCGGGCAGGTCCTTGGCCAGCCGGGCCCGGAAGGTCTCGGCGAGGAAGTAGAGCAGGTCGCGGTCGGCGGGCGCGGCGGGCCAGCGGGCGTCGCCCTTGAGGATGGCCTCCAGTCCGTAGGCGTTGCGCACGGTCTTGAGGTAGGCGAGGAAGCCCGCGGCGTGCGTCGCGGTGAGCGTGCCGTGCGCGAGGAGGCCGACGATCTCGGTGCCGCGCGGGCCGTTCACGGCGTCGCCGTACGACGTGAGGGTGTCGGACAGCATGTGCCAGCTGCGCGGCGTGGAGAACGGCTCCTCGGTCTTCGGCGGCGCGCTCCACAGGTGGTCGGGGCGCTGCGTGAGGTATTCGACGATCCACGGGTGGATGCCCGCGTGCACCGCCCAGGTCAGCCAGTCGGCCGCGGACGCGCGCAGGTGGACGTGCACGAGGCGGTTCGCCAGCGCCGAGGACATGGGCCGGGCCAGCGCGTTGTCGGTGGCCCGGTTCCCGGCGCCGATGACGACCGAGCCCGCGGGCAGTTCGTAGGTGCCGATGCGGCGGTCCAGGATCAGCGAGTAGAAGGCCTTCTGGACGTCCGGCGCGGCGGCGTTGAGCTCGTCGAGGAACAGGCAGTACGGCTCGTCGCGGGCGATCTGCTCGGGCGGGCAGAACCGGCTGCGGCCGTCCGCGATCTGCGGGACGCCGATCAGGTCCTCGGGGGCCAACTGGGTGCCCAGCAGCGAGACGCACTCCAGGCCCAGTTGGTCGGCGAACTGCCGGACCATGGCGGACTTCCCGATGCCCGGCGCGCCCCACAGGAACACCGGCCGCACGACGGCCACATGGAGCAGCACCTCGGGCAGCGCGGCGGGGGTGACGGTCACGGAAGACTGCACAAAGGGTCCTTGAGGGGGCGGCGTCCGGGGGACGCGGGAGGTGTCCGGCGGCGAAGGTGCGCAAGGGACGGCGCCGGAGCGGGGGTTCACGCTGCGGCGCCGGGACCAGGGTCGCGCTCCGGCCGTACGATGTCACCCGGTTTTGCGTACCGCGGGCGGGGGCGGCGGTTCGGCGCGGGCTCGCGCCGGGGCGTGGTTGCCGCTGGAAGCGTCGACATTCCTCTAACGTGTGTCCCATGGCAGCCGTGCAGGCCGCCGGGCCGGACCCGGCCGTGCAGGCCGGAACGACCAGGTACTAGGAGAACGCCCCCTATGACGATGGTGCGGCTGCGTCGGCAGGACCCGCGCGTCGTGGGGTCGTACCGCCTGCTGCGCCGGCTCGGCGCGGGCGGCATGGGCGTGGTCTACCTCGGCACCGACCGGCACGGGCAGAAGGTCGCCCTCAAGCTGATCCGGCCGGAGCTGGCCAACAACCCCGAGTTCCGCTCCCGGTTCGCCCGCGAGGTGGCGGCCGCGGCCCGGGTCCGCGGGAACCGCACCGCACCGCTGGTGGACGCCGATCCGGAGGCTGCCCGGCCCTGGCTGGCGACCGCGTACGTGCCGGGGCCCTCGCTGCAGCGCCGGGTGGGCGAGCGCGGCCCGCTGGGCTGCGTCGAACTGGCCCGGGTGGGCTCCGCGGTGGCCGACGGGCTGGTGTCGGTGCACGCGGCCGGCGTCGTGCACCGGGACGTGAAGCCGTCGAACATCCTGCTGTCCCCGGACGGCCCGCAGATCATCGACTTCGGCATCGCGTACTCGGAAGGTGCGGGCACGCTCACCCATACGGGTACCGCGGTGGGCTCTCCCGGCTTCCTGGCGCCCGAGCAGGTGCGCGGCCAGCCGGTCACCCCGGCCACCGACGTCTTCGCGCTGGGCGTGACGCTCGCGTACGCGGGGCGCGGGAGTTCGCCGTTCGGCTCGGGCCCGGTCGACGCGCTGCTGTACCGCGTGGTGCACGAGGAGCCGGATCTCGACGGCGTGCCCGGGCCTGCGGTGCCGCTCATCTCGGCGTGCCTGTCGAAGGACCCGCTGATGCGGCCCAAGGCCGAAGAGGTGCGCGACCGGCTGGCCGTGCTGGCCCGGCGCCAGGCCGGCGAGCCGGATGCCGGGCCGCGCTCCGGTCCGCAGCGCATCGCGTCCTCGTCCGGCCGCGATGCGCGTTCCCCCTCGGGGTCGCAGCGGGTCGGCACCGCGAAGCCGGGCAGTACGTCGGCACCGGCCCCGGACGCCAAGCCCGATGCCGTGCACCCGCCGCGCCCCGGCGGCGCCGCGGACTCCCCCAACGGGCGTACCGGTGGCGGCGGGAGCGCCTCGGGCCCGGACACCGGCCGCAACCGCGCCGCGCGGAACGGGGCCGCCGGCCGCCCGAGTGCGGGTCCCGGTCCGCGCTCGCGGGGCGGTTCGACGTCCGGCGCCCGTCCCAGCGCGCAGCAGCGCCGCCGCCGGATCCTGGTGCACCAGGCCATCGTCTTCGTGATCGTGACGGCCGTGGTGGCGCTGGCCATCGCGGCGTTCCAGGGCGGCGACTCCGGGAAGCCGGCCGGCAGTCCGAAGCCGGTGGTCTCCGAGGGCGTCGGCGCGCTCGCGCCCGCGGCGTCGGCGCCCGCCGCGGACTGGGCCAACCGCACCTATGCGGACCCGACCGCGGGCGGCGCGTCGCTCACCCTGATCGGCGGCTCGGCCACGGTCGGCGCGGACCGCGTGGACCTGTCGGAGACCGTCCCGGCCACCTTCGCGGGCGAACCGGCGGTCGTGGTGGTGCTGACCCGCACGCCCGGCGCGGGCGGCCCCGTCACGCAGTTCGTGGAGTTGTTCCGCTTCGACGGCGGCGTCCCGGTCCCGCTCGGCGTCAAGGCCGTCCAGGGCGATCCCGCGATGACCGCCGCGAAGTGGTCAGTCGAACCGGGCGCCATCCTGCGCACCGCCACCGTCCCGGGGCAGCCCGACGTCGTCACCCGGTACGCGGTACGCCCGGACGGCACCCTCAGCTGAGGCACCGGGCGCACCGCAGTTCGGTCCGCTCCACCATCCACCGCCGTCCGCGCGGCCGCGGTGTGGCGGCGCCCCCGCAGCCCCTGGGGCGGCCCCGCCGCCTCCGTGCGGCTCTCCCCCCTCCCCCGACGGCGAGAAGGCGCCCTCCGGGCCCCGGTGCGGGGTCGGAGGGCGCCTTCTCGGGGAAGTCGCCCCCTGGTCGTGGTGCGGGTCGGCGC
>NZ_JAKFHA010000004.1:71283-180554 GCF_021502675.1 Yinghuangia soli | reverse complement strand
CCCTCCCCCCCGCCCCCCCCCCGCCCCCCCCGCCCCCCCCCCCCCCGGGGGGCGGGGGGGGGGGGGGGGGGCGCCCCTTCTCGGGGAAGTCGCCCGGTGGTCGTGGTCCGGCTCGGCTCAGCCGAACTGGCGTTCCAGGTCCTTCAGTTTGCGCTCGAGCGAGTCGAGGCGCGGGAGCGTCATCGTGTCGTCCTCGGCGGTGAGGTCGATGACGTCGCGTCCGGTCGTCCCCTCGGCGGGCGAGGGAAGGGCAGGACGGCTTGCGGAGTGCGACGTTGCGGGGCCGCTTTCGCTTTCGGCTATGGCCGGCTCCGAAACAGCTTCGGAGCCCCCACCTCCCGGCAGCGCCGCCATTTCCTGACGCGGGCCGGACCGGCCCCAATTGCGGCTCTCGCCGCGGCTGATCGCCTTCAGCTGGGCGCGCTCGCGCTTGCTTTGCAGCCGGCGGCGCTCGCGCGAGTCGGCCTTGGCGCGCCGGTCGTCGCGGACCTCCTCGACCGCCTCGTCGAGGGTGCGGACACCCTCGAGCAGCATGAGGGACCACGCCGCGTAGGTCTCGCGCGGGGCGCGCAGCCAGCGGACGATGCGGATCTGCGGCAGCGGCCGCGGCACGAGGCCCTGTTCGCGCAGTGCCGCGCGGCGGGTCTGCTTGAGGGCGCGGTCGAAGAGCACCGCGGCCGCGAGCGACATGCCCGCGAAGAACTGCGGGGCGCCGTCGTGTCCGATGCCGCGGGGCGCGTGCAGCCAGTTGAACCACGCCGAGGCACCGGCGAAGGTCCACACCAGGATGCGCGAGCCGAGCGCCGCGTCGCCGTGGCTGGCCTCGCGGACCGCGAGGACCGAGCAGAACATCGCCGCGCCGTCCAGGCCCAGCGGCACCAGGTACTCCCAGCCGCCGTCCAGGCCGAGGTTCTCCCGGCCGAAGCCCATCAGGCCGCGGAACGACAGCGCCGCGGCGACCGCGGCGCAGCAGAACAGCAGCGTGTAGGAGGCGACGCCGTACCAGAGTTCCTTGCGGCGGCGGCGTTCCTGGTCGCGCTCCCAGCTGTCGTCGCCGGCGAGTCCGACCCCGGCGGCGCGCTTGGTGCGCAAGAGGTACGTCACCAGCGCCACGAGCAGGACGAGTTCGACCAGGCCGACGACGGCCCAGGCCAGGGGTACACCCATGATCTTCATGAAGCCGTTGTGCCTGCCTTCCCATACCTGGTCCGGACCGCGGACGCCGGTCCCCCGTGTGCCCGAGCGAATCGGCGCGCGCCGGACCGGAGTTCGGAGCGTTCCCTGCGCGCCGGATGCCCCCGTGTACGGCGCCCTATCCTGGCGGAAAATCCGCGCCGCGTATCCCGAATGGCGGAACAACCCCTCTGTGGGTGACAGGCGGTTCACCCTGGAGGGCTTGGCTCCGGCGGCCGGGTGCGTGGCTGATGGGGCGCTGCGAAAACCGGTGCGGTCGGACGCCGCACCGTTGCAGGGCGCCGCCGACCGCCCGACGATACAGCCGTTCGGGTGATGCGTGCGCCGACGCGCCGTCTCGTGGACCCAAAGCTCGGTGAAAACCTGATGACAATTCGGCAGCGGACCCGGGAACCTTGCCGCACAACGGACATGACGGACCCTCATCGACGTGGAGTCGACGGGGCGCGGTCCGGCAAGAGCACTTCAGGACAACACCGAAACGGGAGGCCGGGATCTCCGGGGACGCACCGCCGACGCATCCGTACGACAACGTCAAACTCCACCGGCGCACACTGCTGCTCGACGGGCGCCGCTACACCGTGCTGGGCCTGCGCCCGGCGGCCGCCGAGCGGTTCGCGGTCAACCACTTCCACGGCACGTGGCACATCGTCACGCACACCGCGGGGTCGCATCTGCTCGCCGCCCTGCTGTGGGGGCTTTCGTACCAGCGGACTCCGGACACGATCCTGGTCGTGGACCGCCCGTTCCTGGACGCCAACCCGTTCGATGCGCAGCCGTCGCCGCCGATCGTCGTCGTGCCGGTGCAGACCACCCCGTTCGGCGACGGCGCGGCGCGCGATCTGCGCCGCAAGCTGCCGCTCGGCCCCTCGGAGGGGACGGTGCGGCTGCACGCGCACGGCCTGGCCGCGGCACTCACGGACAGCCGGGCGTGGTTCGCGGCCCGACCGCCGCAGAACTACCACGGGTACGACCAGCGGCACATGCGTCCGGTGATCCGGCAGCGCGCCGGTCTGCTGGTCCTGCCGGGAACCGCGGATTGGCTGCGCGAATGGGCTGTGCAGATCGGCGGTCTGAACGCGGAGGCCCACCGCGGCCCGTACGCACCGCGGGGCATGGACTACGACGACATCCACGAGGATTTCAGCCTGGAAGTCCAGGTGTTCGCCGACTACCGGGCCCGTGTCACCGCGGCCAGGCTGGCCCGCGAGCAGTTGCCCGACGAGGTGCGCACCGGCCAGGACGAGACCGGCCAGACTGCCGAAGTCTGGTCCCGGGGCACCGAGATCCGCGCCCACATGCGGCGCAGCACCGCGGCGCGGCGCCGCCGGACCGCCAAGTCCGGCAGCGCCGCGCCGTCGTGACCCGGATCCCGGCGCGCGGTCACCGGGCGGCGGGGTCGAGGGTGTATTCCTCGCGGTCGGCGTCGTACGCGTAGAGCTCGGCGTAGCGGCCCCAGTCGGTCGCGGTGTCGAGCTGCCCGGCGGCGCGCTCGCGGGTCCAGTGGTGGGCCAGCAGGTCGCGGAAGAAGCCGGCGCGCAGGGGGGCGTCGCTGTGCCGGAGGCTGGTGACGATCAGCCGGACCAGCGGGACGCCGAGTGCGGCGGCGGAGAAGGCCTCCTTGGAGAGTTGCACGTCGGCGGTGGCGAAGTCCTGGCCGGCCAGGGTCAGGCACAGGTCGTCGCCGTCGACGACCGCGAAGCCGAGCAGGTCGAGCGCGGCGACCAGCGGGAGCAGGTCGCGGTGTTCCAGGCCCAGGCGTTCGGCGAGGTCGCTGAGGTCGGCGGAGCCGTGTTCGCGGCACAGGAGTTCGGCGAGTCCGGCGATGCCGTCGACGCTTGCCGCCGGCAGCGGGGTGTTGGAGATGGTGCGGTGCCCGGGCTTGGCGGCCGGCCGGGTGCGGGCGGAGCCGTCGGAGTGGCCCGTCATGGTGCGGTAGACCGCGTCGACGAGGGCGTCGAACTGCGGGGTGCCGCGCTCGCGCGGGTGTGCGAGGGGGATGTCGAACTCGGCGGTGATGTGCCCGTAGGGCCGGGCGCCGAGGACGACGATCCGGTCGGCCATCGTGACCGCCTCCTCGATGTTGTGGGTGACCAGGACCGCGGCCCGGGTGGGGAACTCCCCTGCGGCCCACAACTCCATGAGGTCGCCGCGCAGGTTCTGCCCGGTGAGGACGTCGAGTGCGGAGAACGGCTCGTCCATGAGCAGGACGTCGGGCCGCACCACGAGTGCGCGGGCGAAGCCGACGCGCTGCCGCATGCCGCCGGACAGTTCCTTGGGGTACGCGGATTCGAAGCCGTCCAGGCCGACCCGGTCCAGCGCGGCCCGGGCGGCTGCGGCGCGCTCGCGGGCCGGGACGCCGCGGGCCTCCAGGCCGGTCTCGACGTTCTGCTGGACGGTGAGCCAGGGCAGCAGCGCGAAGGACTGGAAGACCATCGCGGTGCCAGGGTTGGCACCGGTCAACGGCGTGCCCCGGTACGAGACTTCGCCCGAGGTGGGGGCGACGAGCCCGGCGAGCAGGCGGAGCAGGGTGGACTTCCCGGAGCCGCTGCGGCCGAGCAGGGCGACGATCTCGCCGTCCTTGATGTCGAGGTCGACGCCGCCGAGGACCGGCAGGTCGCGGTCCGGGCCGGGGTACGACTTGACCAGGTCGCGGGTGCGCAGCAGGACTTCGCCGCGTACCGGTGCGGGGCGGCCGGCCGGTGCGGTGATCGGCGCGTCGGCGGCGCCGAGGTGGGCGCTGTGCTTGGTGAGCAGACGCAGAGCCATGGTGAATCTCCTTGTCGATGAAGTGTTTTGGTGGGCCGGGGGTCAGGCGGCGAGCGCGAAGCGGTTCTCGGCGAGCCGGTAGAGGCGGCGCCAGACCAGGCGGTTGAGCACCACGACGTACAGGCTCATGACGGCGACGCCGGCCAGCACGCGTGGGAAGTCGTCGCTGCCGGTGGCCTCGGCGATGTAGGCGCCCAGTCCGGTGGCGGTCAGCGTGGTGCCGCCGAAGGTGACCACTTCGGCCACGATCGAGGCGTTCCAGGCGCCGCCCGAGGCGGTGATGCCGCCGGTGACGTAGGACGGGAACACGGCCGGGATGATGAGCCGGCGCCAGCGCTGCCATCCGCGTACGCCGAGGTCGTCCATCGCCTCGCGCAGGTCGGTGGGGATGGCCATGGCCCCGGCGATGGTGTTGAAGAGGATGTACCACTGGGCGCCCAGCGCCATCAGCGCGATGCCGCCGATGTCGATGCTCAGGCCGGTGCGCAGGAACACCCACATGGCCACCGGGAACAGGAAGTTCGCCGGGAAACTGGCGAGCACCTGGACGATCGGCTGCGCGATGCGCGCCCGGCGCGGCGACATGCCGATCCAGACGCCGACCGGCACCCAGACCAGGGTCGCGAGCACCACGAGCACGATGACGCGCAGCAGTGTGACGAGTCCGAGGACGAGGGGTTCGCCGAACACCCCGAGCCCGGTGCGGTCGTGCAGGTACGCGAGCAGGCTGACCAGGCCCCAGCCGACCAGTGCGGCGGCCGCGACCCCGAACGCCAGGTCGCCGGCCCGGCGGCGGGCCGGGTCGACCGCGAGGGAGCGGTCGTCGACACCGAACACCCGTGCGGCGCGCCCGATCCGGTCCGCCGCGGCACGGCACGGCCGGCCTGCCCACGCGGGCCAGTGCGCCCGGCGTACCAGGTCGAGGACCAGCGAGCGCTGCACTTCGGCGGCCTCGGACTGCTCGTTCTTGAACTTCTCGGCCCACGCCGTGAGCGGGCGCCAGAACAGGAAGTTCACCGCGGTGATCATCACGACCATGGTGAGGATGGCCCAGCCGACCTTGCCGAGGTCGCCGTCCGCGATCGCGGCGCCCGCGTACGAGCCGACGCCGGGCAGGGCCTGGTCCGTGCCGAGCACGGTGATGGCCTCCGACGCAGTCAGGAAGAACCATGCGCCGCCGAAGCTCATCATGCCGTTCCAGATCATCGGGATCGCCGCGTTCGGCGCCTCGATGCGCCAGAACCGCATCCAGCGGGTGAACCGCAAGTCGCGGGACAGCTCGTCGAGTTCGGCGGGCAGCGAGCGGGAGGCCTGGTAGAAGGCGAAGGCCATGTTCCAGGCCATCGCGCTGAAGATGGCGAAGACCGCGGCGGCCTCCAGGCCCAGGGTCGAGCCGGGGAACAGCGCGATGAAGCCGGTCACGGTGACCGACAGGAAGCCGAGCACAGGGACGGACTGGAGGATGTCGAGGGCCGGGATCAGCACGCGTTCGAGCCGGCGGCTGCGGGCCGCGGCGTAGCCGTAGGCGAACGCGAACACGACCGAGGCGGCCAGGGCCGCGAACATGCGCAGCAGGCTGCGGGCCGCGTCGTACGGCAGGTTCGCCGGATCGGTGTCGACGGTGAGCGGGTGCGAGGGGTCGAAGGACACGTCCGCGCCGGAGCCGACGCGGACCGCGAGGTAGAGGCCGACGAGGACGGCCGCGGCGACGAGGATGTCGATCCACGGGAGCCCGCTGCGGCGGGTGGACAGTGCGGCGGCGCCCGGACGCGGGCGCGCGGAACGTACGGAGTTCGTCATGACAGAGCCCTTGGATGTGGCGCAGCCGCGCGTCATGGCGCACGCGGGTACGCAGACGCCGGTCCGCGGCGCACGCGGGCGCGGCGGACGGACGTCACTCGGGAAGGTGTGCAAGGCGCCTCAGGGCACGCGGAAATCGCGTACGCAGGGCGCGCATTACGGGAGTCCGGCCGAAAAGTCAGGCCTGGACGCGACTAGGAGGTTCGCTGTACACAGCTGCCTCCTTTCGTCGCCGGAAGCTGTGCGGCCCGGGTCCTGGTGACCCACCGGGCGGCGGACAACTGCTCCGATTGTGCCATGCCGACCGGGCGCGCCCTCGGGACCTTGGTCCCGGTCGCCGGGACGAGCGGCCCGGTGCGGCGGGTTCCGGCGGGCGTCCTCAGTGTGCCGCGTGCCCGTAGCCGACCGCGTAGAACGCCACCGCGGCCGCGGCTCCGACGTTGAGCGAGTCGACGCCGTGCGACATGGGGATGCGGACCAGCCGGTCGGCCGCGTCGAGGGCCTTGCGGGTCAGCCCGGGGCCCTCGGCGCCGAGCATGACGGCGCAGCGTTCCAGGTCGGCGGGCGGGAGTTCGTGCAGCGGCACGGCTTCTTCGGCCGGGGTCATGGCGAGTACGGTCAGGCCTGCTTCGCGGACCGTCTCCAGGGCGCGCGGCCAGGGCGCGAGGCGGGCGTACGGAACCGAGAACACCGCGCCCATGGCGACCTTGACCGAGCGCCGGTAGAGCGGGTCGGCGCAGTCCGGGGAGAGCAGGACGGCGTCCATGCCAAGCGCCGCCGCGCCGCGGAAGATCGCGCCGATGTTGGTGTGGTCGTTGACCGCTTCCAGGATCGCCACGCGCCGCGCCCCGGCCAGGAGTCCGGCCGGGTCCGGGAGCGGTTTGCGCTGCATGGAGGCGAGTGCGCCGCGGTGCACGTGGTAGCCGGTGACCTGCTCGACGAGCTCGGGCGACGCGACGTACACCGGGCCGTCGGCGGCCTCGGCGACGTCGGCCATCACGTCGAGCCAGCGGTCGGTGAGCAGCATGGAGCGCAGCGGGTAGCCGGCCTCCAGGGCGCGCCGGATGACCTTCTCGCCCTCGGCCATGAACAGGCCTTCGGCGGGCTCGCGGCGGCGCCGGAGTTCGACGTCGGTGAGGTCGGTGTAGTCGGCCAGCCGCGGGTCGGCCGGGTCCTCGATGCGTACGGTCGCGGTCACGCGCGGTCCTTCGCGGTCTTCGGCCCGCCTTCGCCGCCCGGCATGGAGGCGTCGAGCGGCGCGGGTCCGGTCTTGAGGTGCGGCGGCGCGAACAGCCGCAGCAGGTGGTAGCCGGCAATGGTGACGATGGTGCCGAGCGGGATGCCGTCCAGCTTGAAGTCGTCGGTGAACTCCAGCGAGACGTTGCCGATGCCGATGATGACGCCGGCCGCGACCGGGACCAGGTTGAGCGGGTTGCCGAGGTCGACCTTGTTCTCGGCCCAGATCTTGGCGCCGAGCAGGCCGATCATGCCGTAGAGGACGACGGTGATGCCGCCCAGCACGCCGCCCGGGGTGGCCGCCACGATGGCGCCGAACTTCGGGCACAGTCCGCACATGATGGCGAAGCCGGCCGCGGCGAAGTAGGCGGCGGTGGAGTAGACGCGGGTGGCCGCCATGACGCCGATGTTCTCCGCGTACGTGGTGGTGGCGGGGCCGCCGACCGCGGTGGAGAGCACGGACGCGGCGCCGTCCGCGGCGATGGCCCGGCCCAGTTCGGGGTCCAGGTCGTCGCCGGTCATCTCGGCGACCGCCTTGACGTGCCCGGCGTTCTCCGCGATGAGCGCGATGACGACGGGCAGCGCGAGCAGGACCGCGGAGAGCTTGAAGTCCGGGGCGTGCAGGGACGGGAGGCCGAACCAGTCGGCCGACTCCACGCCGGAGAAGTCGACCCGGTAGTGGCTGGTGGTCTCGCCGGATGCGGTCGCCGAGTCGATCTGCCCGAAGACGCGGTCGAACACCCACGACATCGCGTAGCCGAACACCAGGCCGAGGAACACCGCGATGCGCGACCAGAATCCGCGGACGACGACCATCGCGGCCATCGTGAAGGCCATGGTCAGCAGGGCGATCCACTGGTCCTGCGGCCAGTACGTCCGGGCCACCACAGGGGCCAGGTTGAACCCGATGATCATGACGACCGCGCCGGTGACGACGGGCGGCAGCACCGCATGCACGATCTTCGCGCCGAGGGCGGTCACCACGAGGCCGGCCACCAGCAGCACCGCGCCGACCACGAGCATCGCGCCGGTGACCGTGGCGACGCTGCCGCCGGCCGCCTTGATGGACGCCGCGACGCCCACGAAGGACAGGCTCGATCCCAGGTAGCTGGGCACCTTGCCGCGCGTGATCAGCAGGAACAGGACCGTCGCGATGCCGGACAGCATGACCGCGAGGTTCGGGTCCAGGCCCATGAGGACCGGGGCCACGAACGTCGCGCCGAACATCGCCACGACGTGCTGCGCGCCAAGGCCCGCGGTCCTCCCCCAGGACAACCGCTCGTCGGGCGGGACCACTTCGCCGGGCCCCGGGGTGCCGCCGTCCCCGTACAGCTTCCATCCGAGGCCGCCGCGCGCCATGTGCCTGCTCCTTGCCGGGCGCCGCAGCGCCGCCGAACCGCGCGGTCCCCGCGCCTTTTCCCAACCGCGCGGTCCCCGCGCTCTTGTCCGACCGCGCGGTCCCCGCGCTTTTGCCGGGCCATACGCTACCGGTCGCGATCATGCGGAAGGACCGGCCGCGCTCGCGTGCGGCCGGTCCTTCGTCGCGGTATCAGTCCTGCGTGCCGCGCGGCCGGATGCGGTCGCCGACCGCGACGACGTCGCCGATGACCACGATCGCGGGCGGCCGCAGGCCCTCGGTGCGGACCGCCTCGGCGACCTCGCCGAGCGTGCTGTGCAGCGTCCGCTGGGTGGCCATGGTGCCCTCCTGGATCACCGCGACCGGGGTGGCGGCGTCGCGGCCGTGCCGGATCAGCGCGTCGGCGATCTTGCCGAGACGTTCCATCGCCATCAGCAGCACGAGCGTGCCGTGCAGCCGGGCCAGCGCGGACCAGTCGGTGAGCGAGGCCGGGTCGTCCGGGGCGACGTGGCCGGAGACCACGGTGAACTCGTGCGCGACGCCGCGGTGGGTGACCGGGATCCCGGCCAGTGCGGGCACCGAGATGGCGCTCGTGATGCCGGGCACGACCTCGACCGCCAGGCCTGCCTCGGCGCACGCGATGGCCTCTTCGAAGCCGCGGCCGAAGACGTAGTTGTCGCCGCCCTTGAGGCGGACCACGAACTTGCCCGCCGAGGCGTGCTTGATGATCTCGTTGTTGATGGCCTCCTGGGCCATCGCGCGGCCGTAGGGGATCTTCGCGGCGTCGATGACCTCGACGTCCGACGGCAGCTCGTCGAGGAGCGCCCGGGGCCCGAGGCGGTCGGTGATCACCACGTCCGCCTCGGCGAGCAGCCGGCGGCCGCGCACGGTGATCAGGTCGGGGTCGCCCGGGCCGCCGCCGACCAGCGCGACACCGGCCTTCTTGGCCCGGAAGTGCGCGGCGCCCAGGGTGCCCTCGCGCAGCTCCTCGAGGATCCGGTCCCGGATCGCCGCGGCGCGCCGCGGGTCGCCGCCCGCGAGCACCGCGACCTGCAGGCCGTCGTGCCGGCCCGAGGCGGGCGTCCACGCGCTGGCCTGCGAGGCGTCGTCGGAGCGCACGCAGAAGATCCGGCGGGCCTCGGCGTCGGCCTCCACCGCGGCGTTGACCGCGGGGTCGTCGGTGGCCGCGATCACGTACCAGGCGCCGTCCAGGTCGGCCGGCTCGTACCCGCGGCGCGCCCAGGTCAGTTCGCCGTCGTCGGCCATGGCCTCGACGGACGGAGTCGCGGCGGGGGCCACCACGAGCACATCGGCCTTCGCGTCGACCAGGCCGGCCAGTCTGCGGCGGGCGACCGTGCCGGCCCCCACCATCACGACCTTGCGCCCGGCCAGGCGCAGGCCTGCGGGGTAGGCGGGGACGTCGTCGTACTTCGGGGACATGGCGCTCTTTCTCGCTATCCGTTTCCGTCGGAACCCGGATCGACCCGGATCGGTGCAGATCCGGCCGGGCGGCCGCAGGACGCAGTACCCCGGCAGGGGTGCTGCCACGGCCGCGCCGCCGCGCGGGGGTCGGTTCAGCCCGTCTTGCCGCTGACTCCGGCGGAGTCGAACGTAGCCACATCGTGCATCACGCGGGCCGCGCTCTGCACCAGGGGGAGGGCCAGGACCGCCCCGGTCCCCTCGCCGAGCCGCAGCTCCAGCTCGACCAGCGGGCGCAGGCCCAGCTTGGCGAGCGCGGCCGCGTGGCCGGGCTCGGCCGAGCGGTGCCCGGCCACGCAGGCGGCCAGCGCGTCCGGCGCGATGCGGTGCGCGGCCAGTGCGGCGGCGCCCGCGATGACCCCGTCCAGGACCACCGGGGTGCGCAGCGCGGCGGCCCCGATGATGAACCCGGCGAGTGCGGCGTGCTCGAGGCCGCCGACCGCGGCGAGCACCCCGATCGGGTCCTCCGGGTCCGGCGCGTGCTTGGCGAGCGCGGCCCGGATCACCTGGACCTTGCGGTCGTGCGTGACGTCGTCGATGCCGGTGCCGCGGCCCGTCACCTCGGCGACGTCGGTACCGGTGAACACCGCGATCAGGGCCGCCGAGGCGGTCGTGTTCGCGATGCCCATGTCGCCGGTGAGCAGGCAGCGGTTGCCGGCCGTGACCAGGTCGCGGGCGGTCTCGATGCCGACCTCTATGGCCCGCATGACCTCCTCGCGGGTCATCGCCGGGCCCTGCGTCATGTCGGCCGTGCCGGGCCGCACCTTGCGCGGCAGCAGGCCCGCGGCGACCGGGAGTTCGCCGGCCACGCCGACGTCCACCACGCACACCTCGACGCCGACCTGCCGGGCGAAGGCGTTGACCACCGCACCGCCGGCCAGGAAGTTGTGCACCATCTGCGCGGTGACCTCCTGCGGCCACGGCGACACGCCCTGCGCGTGCACCCCGTGGTCCGCGGCGAACACCGCGACCGCGGCCGGCTCGGGCACCGGCGGCGGGCAGACCCGGGCCAGCCCGGCCAGCTGCGCCGAGATCATCTCCAGCACGCCCAGCGAGCCGGCGGGCTTGGTCATGACCTTGTGCCGGTCCCAGGCCGCGCTGAGCGCCTTGGCGTCCAGCGGGCGCACCGAGCGGACGGTCTCGTCGAGCAGCCGGATCGGCTCCTCGCCGGGCAGGCCGCGCCGCCCGTACTCCTCCTCGTGCACCACCCAGGACAGCGGGCGCTGCTTGGCCCAGCCGGACTGCGCGAGCTCCGGCTCCTCGGGGAAGGCGTCGACGTACCCGACGCACAGGTACGCGACGATCTCCAGGTGCTCGGGCAGGCCGAGGGCCGCGCAGAGCTCGCGCTCGTCGAAGAAGCTCACCCAGCCGACCCCGAGCCCCTCGGCGCGGGCCGCGAGCCACAGGTTCTCCACCGCGAGCGCGCTGGAGTACGGGCCCATCTGCGGCTGGGTCTGGCGGCCCAGGGTGTGCCGGCCGCCGCGCGTGGAGTCGACGGTCACCACGATGTTGACCGGCGTCTCCAGGATCGCCTCGGTCTTGATGCCCAGGAACTGCTTGGCGCGGGCCTTGGGCAGCGACGCGGCGTACGCCTCGCGCTGCCGGGCGGCGAGCTGCTGCACCCCGGCCCGGGTCTCCGCGGAGCGGATCACCACGAAGTCCCAGGGCTGCGAGTAGCCCACGCTCGGCGCGTGGTGCGCGGCCTCCAGGACCCGGATCAGCACGTCGTCCGGGACGGGGTCGGAGCGGAAGCCGCTCCGCACGTCGCGGCGCTCGCGCATGACGCGGTGCACGGCCTCGCGGTCGGCGTCGGCGTACCCGGGGGCGGCTTCGCCTTCGGGGGCGTCGGCGGCCTGGGCGGCGGGTTCGCCGTCCCCGGGGGCCCCGGTGGCCGCGGGTGCGCCGGGTGCGGTGGCCGCCGCGGCGGGGACGGACTCGCCGGGTGCAGGCGCACCGGGCGGCACGACACGGCGGCGGGTCCCTGTGCCGGGCGGCACCTCGTCCGGAACGGCCTGCGGCGTGCCGCCGGGAGCCTGCGGGGTGGTTGCGTCCTCCGGGGCTGCCGGGGTCGCCGGATTCGCCGGGTTCTCGGTCACGTCGTCCTTGCCTGTCGTGCCGGTGCCGGCGCCGGGACCTGCCAGGGCTGCGGCACCTGCCGGGACCGGTTCCGCGCCCGGGGCCGGGGCCACGGGCGGGACGGGAATCGGTCCCTGGTGTACGGGAGCGGATGCGGATACGGGCGCGGTGCCGGCCGCCGGTGTCGCCGCAATCGGGACCACCGGGGTCCCCGCAGCGCCCTCGGCCGCCGGGGCGGGCACCGGGCCGGGGACGGCCCCGGCCTGCCGGGCCCGCCGGGCGGCGCCCCGGTCCGTCCCGGGAACGCTACGCCCTGCCGGGCCGCCGGCCGCGGCCGGGGCGGCTGCCGCCTGGGCGGCCGAGCCCGGCCGGGCAGCGGTTCCGGACTGGTTCGCGGCACCTGCGGCGGCCTGGGCCTCCGGGGCCCCCTGGGCGGGCTGCGGGCCGGTCGGGGCGTCGCCGTCGCCCGGAGCGGCTGCCTGGGCAGCCGCGGGCGATTCGGCAGGGGCGCCGGTCTGCGGGGTGCCGGGGACCGGCGCACCGGTCGCGGCCTGAGCGGGGACAGCCGGAGAACCAGCCGCCGCTCCGGCCGTGTTCGGCCCACCGGGCTGCGGAGCGCCCGCAACCGGCACACCCGGCACGGCCGCCGCCGCGTGTGCAGCAGCAGCCGCGGGCTGGGCCTGGTTCGGGGCTGCGGCAGCCGGGGAACCGGGCAGCGTTCCCGCCGGGTTCGGACCGCCGGCAGCCGGAGCACCGGGCTGCGGGGTGCCTTGGACCGGCACGCCCGCCCCCGCGCCCCGCTGCGCCGCCGCGGCGGCTGCCGCGGCCGCGGACCGGGCGCGCCGAGCCACCCGGTGCGAGGGAGCCGGCGGACCGACAGGACCAGGGTCGGGCAGGCCGGGCGCCGCGGCAGACGGCTGCCCGGCAGCAGGCGCAGAAACGCCGCCCCCGGCCACCGAGGAAGCGGAGCCGGGCGCAGCCTGAGCCCCCGGCACGGCACCGGCACCGGACGGCTGCCCTGCGGCAGGCACGCCGGCAGCAGCAACGCCGCCACCAGCCACCACCGCAGTTGCCCCGGGCACGGCCTGGGCCCCCGGCACGACGGGCGGCTGCCCGGCAGCAGCAGACTCGGGCATGGCCTGAGCCTCGGGCACGACACCAGCACCGGACGGCTGCCCTGCGGGCGCACCGGCGGCAGCGCCGTCGGTCCCCGCGGCAGCGGAGCCGGGCACGGCCTGGGCCCCAGGCACGGCACCGCCACCGGACGGCTGACCTGCGGCGGGCACACCGGCACCAGCGACGCCGCCACTGGCCGCCACCGCAGTGGCCCCGGCCACAGCCTGAGCCTCGGGCGCCGCACCGGCACCCGCGACGGGCGACGGCCCGGCAGCGGGCGAACCGGCAGCAGCATCAGAGGCGGCGGTGCCATCCCCGGTCGCCGCGGCACTGGACCCGGGTGCGGCCGCGGACACGCCGGCAGCAGCGCCGCCACCGACCACAGGGGCAGCGGATCCCGGCATGGCCTGAGCCCCGGGCACGGCACCGGCATCGGCCGGCTGACCTGCGGGCGCACCCGCAACTCCGCCACCGGCCACGGCGGCAGCGCCCCCGGGCACAGTCTGAGCCCCCGGCACCGCGCCGCCACCGGACGACTGCCCTGCGGCGGGCACACCGGCAGCAGCAACGCCGCCACCGGCCACCGTCGCGTGAGAACCGGGCAGGGCCTGAGCACCAGGCTCCGCACCAGCGCCCTCGACGGTCGGCTGCCCGGCAGCAGGCGCACCAGTGGCAGCGACGCCACCAGTCCCCGCGACTGCCGAACTCGCGTCACCAGCCTGCTCATTCGTGGTCGCGACCGCTCCCGTGGGCGACACACCGGCGGGGCCGGTCGCAGCAGCTTGCGCCACCGCGTCCTGAGCCTGCGCGGTCCCCGCACCACCGGCAGCCGCACCCGGCGAGCCTGCGACAGCGGCAGAACCCAAAGTCCCGGGCTGCCCGTTCGCCGCATCGGCCGTACCCGCGCCGGGGGCCTGCGGTGCCGAAGCGCTCGCGTGCGGGTCGGCCCCGGAAGCGACCGGGGCGGTGGCCGCAGCAGCTTGCGCGTCCTGAGCCTGCGCGTCGGCAGCGGAACGCGGATCCCCGGGCTGTTCGTTCGCCGCGCCCACGCCGGGGGCCTGCGAGGCGGAAGCACCTGCATCCGCGTGCGGGTTCGCGCCTGCGGCGCCCGCGGTGGCGGCCGCAGCAGCCTGCGCCACTGCGTCCTGGGTCTGCGCGGTACCGGCACCATCGGCAGCCGCACCCGGCGAGCCCGCGACAGCGACGGAACCCGGTCCTCCGGGTTGTCCGTTCGCCGCGTCGGCCACCGGCACGGGGACACCCGGCGCAGCGGGCTGCTGGTTTGCCGCGCCCGTGGCGCCCGGGGTCGCGGCCGCAGCAACCTGCGCCTCTGCGTCCTGAGTCTGCGCGGTCCCCGCTCCGCCGGCAGCCGTGGCCGCCGCACTCGGCGCCCCTGCTGCAACGGCGGAACCCGGGTTCCCGGGCTGTGCGTTCGCCGGGCCGACGGCCGCGGCTCCGGCCGTACCCGCGTCGGGGATCTGCGGTGCCGAAGCATCCGCGCCCGCCTGCGTGTTCGCGCCCTCGGTGCCTCCCCCGACCGCCTGCGCGCCCGGGTCGTGCGCCGGAGCGTCCTGCGCCTGTGCACCGGCGGTCTCGCCGATCGGCACCGGAGGTGCGCCGGGCGGGACGTGGCGCGCCCGGACCCGCGGGCGGACCCGGGTGCCGCGCGTGCGGTCCGCGGCAGCCGCACCGGTTTCGTCGGCAGCCGCCTGGCCGGGCACGGCCGTTGCGGCGGGCTGCTCGGCCGCGGCGACCGGAACCGTCGCGGACCGGGCTTCCGTGTTCTCGGCGCCGGGTGCTTCCTCACCCGCGGGCTGCGCCCGCAGGTTGCGGGTCCGCACGCCGCGTCGGGGCGCTGCGTCCGGGTCCGCGAACGCGGCGGTACGCATGCGCCGCGTGGGCGCGGCGGCCGCCGCAGGGTCGGCGGGCTGCCCCGCGTCGCCCGCGGGGAGGGGGCCGGCGGGCGGCGGCGGAATCCGCGGTACGTCCGAACCGGCCTGCGGAGCAGCGGATTCCGTGCCCGGAGCAGCCGCGGGACCGGCCGCGGGCGCACCCGCAGCGGGCCGTCCGGCGACGGCTGCACCGGGTGCGGGCGTGCTCGGAGCCGAGGCGGGACCGGCTGCGGGCGCACCCGCGGCCGACGGTGCACCAGCTGATTCACCAGGTGCAGCCGGGCCCGGCGCGGGCGCAGCCGCAGGAGACGGTGCAGCAACTGCCGCATCGGGCGCAGCCGCAGCCTGCCCGGCGGCGGTGTTCTGCGCCGTGCCGCCCCCTGCTGCTTCGTCGGGCGCGGCAGGAACCGGAGTTGCGTTCGGCGGCGCGGCCTGCGCCGGCGCGGTCGCGGGCTGCGGCACCGTCGGTGCGGTGGTGCCGGCACCCGGGGCACCCGGGGTGCCGGGTGCGACCGCCTGGTACTGCGCGGAGGCCGGGCCGCGGCCCACGCGGCGCTGGCGCCGCGGCGGCAGGGTGGTGCGAGACGTCTGCGGGAGCGGCCCGCCGGTCATCGCCTGGACCTGCTGCGAGTGCCCCGTTCCCGAGGGCTGCTGCGGCAGTTGCACCGGCGCGGACGCATCGCTCGCGGGCGCGGGGACCGCGGCGATCTGGCCGGACTGGCCCGGGATGCGGATCTCCGCCGCGGGTGCCGCGCCCGGCACCGCGGTGCCGGGGCGCACGCCCGACGGCGGCACGTCCAGGCCGGTCTGCGGGCCCTGACCGGCCTGCACAGGCTGCGAGTCCGCAGCCTGCTGCGGCAGCGCGGCCGGAGCGGCACCGGAGTCCGGCACCGGCGGGTGCGGCACGCCTCCGGCCGGTCCCGTCCCGGGGACCGCGAACACCGGTGCGGATCCCGGCTCCTGGCCGGCGGGCGCAAGCCCGGCTGGCGGAACGGGGCCGGCTCCGGCGGGCACCGCTGCACTCTGGCCGGGTTGGACCGGCTGGACGGGCTGGACGGGCTGTGCCGCCTGCACCGGCTGAGCGGGGGTGAGGCCCGACGCGGGGACCGGCGCGGCGGCCGCGGCCGACATGCGGTCGGCGAGCGAGCGGACCGGTCCGGAGGCCGGACCGTTGCCGGCCGGCGCAGCACCGCCGAGCGGAGCCCCCGGCTGCGGAGGCATTGCCTCGCCGCCCGCACCAGGGACGTCCTGCGGCATGACGGGCACGATCGGCGTACCCGGCGCACCGGCGGCCCCCGGGGCCATGCCCTGTGCCGCGCCCGGCTGTTGGGCGTGGAACTGCACGCTGAGGGGCTCGTTGTGCGGCTCCCCGGGGACCTCGTACCCGGGGACCGGACCGCGGGCCGCGCCGCCCGCTGCCGCCGGCTGCATGCCCTCGGGCGTACCGGCGGGTCCGGCGTGGCCGCCGATCGGACCGGGCATGGGAGCACCCGGGAACGCGTCGGCCGGCACCGGCTGTTGCCCCGTGGCGGGGTCTCCGGCGAAGCCGCCCTGCGGAGCCGCGGCGGGGTAGCCGGCCGCCTGCGGCACGCCGCCCTGAGCCGGGTTCGCATGCCCCGGGACACCGGCGGCGCCGGGCACGTGGGGACCGGGGTGAGTCGCACCGGCCGGGACCACCGGGCCGAAGCCCCGCCCCGCGACGCGTTGCGCACCACTCCCCGGGTCCGCCGCCGGAACCGCATTCGGGTTCAGGTTCGGGTTCGGGGTCGCCGGCGCGCTCGCGTGCGGGTCCGCCCCGGGGAATCCGGGCGCACCGGTCCCCTGCGGCGCCACCGGGGCGCCGGGGAAAGGACCTTCCGCGGGGATCGGGCTGAGCCGCGCGGTGTCGTGCATCGCGACCGGCGGCACGGGACCGAGCCCGGCCGAGGCCCGTCCACCGAGGCCTGCGTTCGGGTCCACATGCAGGTTCAGGTTCGGGTTCGGGTGCGGATGCACTGCCGCGCCCGGCCCGGCCGCCTGACCGGGACCGGGAGGCATGCCGGGGCCGACCCCCGGCACGGGGCCGTTCTGCGCGGCGTACTGCCCGGACTCGGCGGGTGCCTCGGCCCAACCGCCCTGCGGTCCGGGCATCAGCAGCGCATCGTCGTCGTCCAGGTCGTCCAGGTCATCGAGGTCGTCGACGCCGGGGTACGCGTACGCCGGTCCGGGCGTGCCGGGGTGCCCCGGCTCGCCGGGTCCGCCGTGCGGCCCTTGAGCGGGACGCAGCTCGTCGGGCTGACTCATGCCCGCACCTCGCTTCGCACGCCGCGTCGCTCGCTCACGATGTCAACACTCCCTCTAGTGCAGCCGCGAAGGCCTCTGTCGTGGCACGGTCCCGTACCGCTATCCGGAGCCAGTCCGGGCCGAGGCCCGGAAAGGTGTCGGCCCGCCGGACCGCGAAGCCCTGCGCACGCAGGAGTTCGCGGACCGCCAGGCCGTTCTCGACGTGCGCGAGCACGAACGAGGAGCGGGGTTCGACGGGGAGCCGGACCCCGGGTATCGCACGCAGTCTTTCGACCAAGTACGCCCGGTCTGTCGCGAGCGTAACGGCCGAAGCCTCGGCGTGCGCCACGGCGTCGGGGCCGCTGCAGGCCTCCGCGGCGACCAGGGCCGGGGTCGAGACCGACCACAGCGGCTGCGCCTCGGCGCAGCGTCGTACCAGGTCGGAGGGGGCGAGCAGGTAGCCGATGCGGAGTCCGGCGAGCGCCCAGGTCTTGGTGAGGCTGCGCACGACGACGAGGCCTTCGACGTCGCGTCGTTCGGCAAGGCTTTCGGGTTCACCCGGGACGGTGTCGGCGAACGCCTCGTCGACCACGAGGACGCGCCCGGGCCGGGCCAGGGCGGCGAGCGTCCCGGCGCGGTGCAGGACGGACGTCGGGTTGGTGGGGTTGCCGATCACCACGAGGTCGGCCTCCTCCGGGATGCGTGCCGGGTCCAGGCCGAAGCCCTCCCGTTCCGCGAGGAGGACCCGGTGCACAGTATGCCCGGCGGCTCGCAGCGCGGCCTCCGGTTCGGTGAACTGCGGGTGCACGACCACCGCGTGACGCGGCTTCAGGGTGCGGGCGAGCAGCACGAACGCCTCGGCGGCACCCGCGGTGAGCAGTACTTCGCCGACCGGCCGCCGGTGCCGGGCGGCGACCGCGGCGCGCGCGTCGGCGGCGTCCGGGTAGGCGGCGAGGCGCGTGAGGCTGTCGGCGAGGCGGGCGGCGAGCCAGGCGGGCGGGGCGCTGCCGCGGACGTTGACGGCGAGGTCGACGAGTCCGGGGCCGACTTCGCGGTCGCCGTGGTGGCGCAGATCGATGGTGCCGTCGGTGCCCTCGGTGCCGTCGTCGGTGCGGCCGTCGGTGGTGCCTTCAGCGGTGCCGTCGATGGTGCCGTCGGTCGAGCTTGCCTCGGGTTCGGTGGTGCGCATATGCGGTGTGTCCGTGCCCCTGCCCTGCGTCGTGCGGTCCGCCGTCGTGCCGTCGGCGTCCATCATGCTGGTGACTATGCCGGTCCGGGTCGGCGGGGTCGACGGAATGATCACAACCCTGCCCCCTCTGATCGATTCACCGAACGATGACCGCTCGCTTTCGGTCGTTCGTGTCGCTATTCCCACCAACCCGATGGCGTGCAACGGCAATCGTGCACATAGATGGCCGGCGGTTGCTGCGCGTTTTCGCAATCACGAGCTCTCCGTCCGGGAACGCCGCGAGGGCCGCGGCCTCGGCGACGCTCGGGGTGCCGACCGCGGCCTCCACCGCGGCGGACGGATTGGGGACCGGCTGCCCGGCCAGCTGCTCGGCGGACAGCCACAGCAGCTCGGCGCCGAGCCGTTCGGCAAGTTCCCGCACGGCCGGCTCGCCGCGCTTGGCGGCCGCGCTGGCCACCACCGCCACGGCGTCCCAGGGCAACCCGGCGGCGGCCAACGCGGTGCGCAAGGTCTCCTCGACCTCGGCCGCCGGTGCGCCGCGCGACGCCCCCACCCCGACGGCCAGGCGCATCGTCACAAGCGTTCGCCCCACAGCACGAACACCGGTTCGTCGGGCGCCAGGCGGTGCGCCTGCCCGCCGGCCGGCACCAGGCGCGAGGACTGGAGCAGCGTGCCGGACACCTCGTACCCGGCACCGGTCAGCGCGTGGTGCACGGCGCCCACCGACTCCAGGGCCTTGAGCGCGGTGACCACGCGTTCCGGCCGCCGGGCCGCGCAGGCCGCGACCACTTCGAGGCCGCCGCCGCCGATGAACACCGTGTCCGGGTCGGGCAGTCGGGACAGCGTGTCGGGCGCGGTACCGGCCACCACCTGCACCTCGACGCCGTAGCGCGCGGCATTGGCCTGGATGTGCTCGCAGCCGACCGGGTCGCGGTCCACCGCGATCACCGCGGCGCCGTGCCGGGCCGCCTCGACGCTCAGCGCGCCGCTGCCCGCGCCGATGTCCCACACCAGGTCGCCGGGGCGCGGGCCGAGCCGGGCGAGTGCCGCGGCCCGCACGTCGGCGCGCGTCACGGCCGCCCCGGCGCTGTCGTACGCGTCGTCCGGAAGTCCCCAGCCGCGCACCGGCCCGGGGAACGTCGGGCGCTGCCCGGCGATCCAGCCGGCGGGTGCCGAGGTGACCGGGTTCGGGCCGACCACGATCACCACGTTCGGGTCGGACCAGGTGCGGTCGGCCGCCATGTCGGCGGCCAGCATGGTGACCTCTTCCTGGTCGGTGCCGAGGTTCTCGCAGACCACGAACGTGCGCGGCACGTCGCGCAGCATCAGGCCGAGTTCGGCGGGTCCCGAGCCGGGCCCGGTCAGGACCGCGACCTTGCCGTACGCCCGGCACACGTTGACCGCGCGGCGCAGTTCGCGGCCGTGCGCGCTGACCACCTTCGCGTCGTCCCAGGGCATGGCGGCGCGGGCGAACGCGTGCGCGACCGACGAGACGGCGGGCACGATCTCGAGTTCGAGGCCGTATTCCGGCCGCCGCAGTATGCGGACGATCCCGAAGAAGCCGGGGTCGCCGGAGGCCACCACGACGGCGCTCCCCCGGTGCTCGCTGATGCGGCGCGCCGCCACGTGCACGTTGCCCATGACCACGCGCTCGGCGCCGTCCGGCAGCGGCACCGCATCAAGGTGCCGGGCACCGCCCGCCACCAGGGTCGCCGACCCCAACGCGGTCCGCGCCGCGGCGGACAGCGGTGCGCCGTCCCACCCGATGACCGTCACCCGGTCCGCCATACGCCCTGCCCGTCCGTCCTGTCGCCTGTTCCGCGGTGCCGCCGCGGCACCGGGATCCGGCATCCGCGGCGCGCAGCCGCACGATCTCACCCGCCACGACGTGTGCGGGACCGCATGAGGTTCCCGACACGTCGTCGACTGCGCGGCCCGATCATGCCGCCCGACGGGTCCACCGCGCATCTCGGGACGCGCCGGCGCACCGGGCGGACCGGTCACCGCAGGCCGCAGTGTGCCGCGAACCGCCTTGCCGCGCCCGGGTTTCCGGCCCAGTGCGTGTGCAGGTACGAGGCGTGCACGCGCCCCGCGATGAACCCTTCGGTGTGCCGTGCGGCGCCGGGATCGGGTGCCGGGACCGTGCGGCCGAAACTGTCGCAAGTCTCCGCCCCGGGTGGCTCGCTGCGCGCCTCGCCGGGTGCCGCCCCCGGCCAGTTCCAGGCGGCGGTCCGGCCGGCCCTGGGCGTCACCGCGGTGCGGTGGAACTCGTGCCCGCGCACCGGCGTTCCCGTGGTGGAGAGCACCGAATCGGCGGCCGCGGTCGCCTCGCGGTAGCCGAGCGTCAGCCGCTCGGTCATGCGCGCCTCGGCGTCGAGGACCCCGCACATCGGGCTGCCGTCGAGCGAACGCGCCAGGTACAGCAGCCCGGCGCATTCGGCCGCGACCGCTCCCCCGCGCGCCGCGAAGTCCGCGACTGCGGCGCGCAAGGCGCTGTTGGCGGACAACTCGGCCGCATAGACCTCGGGGAAGCCGCCGCCGAGCACCAGCCCGGATGTCCCCTCGGGGAGATCTTCGTCGCGCAGCGGATCCACGGTCACGACCTCGGCCCCCGCGGCAGCGAGGAGTTCGGTGGTCTCGGCATACCCGAACGTGAAGGCAGCGCCGCCGGCCAGCGCGATCCGGGGGCGGGCACCGTCGGCCGCGCGGCGGTCTCCGCCCGGCGACGCGCCGGACGACGCGGCGGCAGCGCCTCCGGCCTCGCGGCTCTGCGCATTCCGCGGCGCGCCGGACAGTGCCGCGGCAGAAGCCCCGACCTGCCCGGCCGGCGGCCCGGCGGCCGCGTTGCCCCGGGCCATGCGGATTTCGTCGGCGGGATCCCAGGGCACCGCGTCCAGCGGTCCCGCGCCGCGCGCGATCGCCAGTACGGCGTCCAGGTCCACGGCCCGGCCGACGAGTTCGCCGAGCGCGTCGACGGTGGCCACCGCGTCGGCATGGCGTTCGGCGACCGGTACCAGGCCGAGGTGCCGGGACGGCTTGGCGATCGCGTCGTGCCGGCCGATCACGCCGAGCACCGGGATGCCGAGCGGTTCCAGCGCTTCGCGGAGGATCGCCTCGTGGCGCTCCGTGCCGACCCGGTTGAGGATGATCCCGGCCGGGCGCAGCCCGGGCTGGAAGGTCGCGAATCCGTGCACCAGGGCGGCCACCGAGCGGCCTTGCGACCGGGCGTCCACGACCAGGACCACCGGTGCGCCGAGGAGCCGGGCGACGTGCGCGGTCGAGGCGAACCCGCCGCGCCCGGCGGCCCCGTCGAACAGGCCCATGACGCCCTCGACGACGGCGACGTCGGCGCCGCGCGCCCCGTGGGCGAACAGCGGCGCGATGCGCTCCTCGCCGACCAGGAACGGGTCGAGGTTGCGCCCCGGGCGGCCGCACGCCAGGGCGTGGTAGCCGGGGTCGATGTAATCGGGGCCGACCTTGTGCGGCGACACCGCCAGGCCGCGTGCGGCGAGGGCGGCCATGAGGCCGGTCGCCACGGTGGTCTTGCCCTGGCCGGACGCGGGTGCAGCGACGACAAGGCGCGGGATGCGCAATGTCACCATTCGATGCCTTTCTGGCCCTTCTGCCCGGCGTCCATCGGGTGCTTCACCTTGGTCATCTCGGTGACGAGGTCGGCGTACGCGACCAGATCGGGGTGCGCATCGCGCCCGGTGATCACCACGTGCTGCTGCCCCGGCCGCGAGGTCAGCGTCTCGATGACGTCGGCGACGTCCACCCAGCCCCACTTCATGGGATAGGTGAACTCGTCGAGGACGTAGAAGCGGTACGCCTCGGCGGCCAGGTCGCGCTTGATCTGCGCCCAGCCCTCGGCGGCGTCCGCGGCGTGGTCGGCGTCCGATCCGCGCTGGATCCACGACCAGCCTTCGCCCATCTTGTGCCACGCGACGGGACCGCCCTCGCCGGTCTCGTCGTGCACGCGGCCGAGCGTGCGCAGGACGTTCTCCTCGCCGACCTTCCACTTGGCGGACTTGACGAACTGGAACACCCCGACGGGCCAGCCCTGGTTCCAGGCCCGCAGGGCGAGCCCGAAGGCCGCGGTGGACTTCCCCTTGCCGGGGCCGGTGTGCACCATGACCAGCGGCCGGTTGCGGCGCTGACGCGTGGTCAGCCCGTCGGCGGGGACGTGTTCGGGTTTGCCTTGCGGCATGGTCGCCTCCTCATGAACGGACAGGTGACGGGATCGGCGGGCCGGCCGGCGCGGCGCAGCCGGGCCGGCGCGCCGGGCCGGTCGGTGCGGGCGGTCGGTACGGGCGGGGCGGTGCGGGCGGGGTGGTCCCGTCGCTCACCCCGCGGCGCGGAGGTCGCGGACCAGGCCGGCCAGGCCGTCCGCGGCGAGGTCGGCGAGGCCGAGGACCGGGCCGCCGAGGTCCGCGGCGAGCCGTGCGGCGAGCCCGAGGCGGACCGGGCCGCTCTCGCAGTCCACGACCACCGACGCGTTGCCGGCCGCGGCCAGCAGGCCCGCGGCGCGGCGCGCAGCTCCGAGGGGGTCGGGGCCGTGCGTGGCGCGCCCGTCGGTCACGACCACGAGCAGCGGGCGGCGGCGCGGGTCGCGCAGGTGCTCGACCCGCAGAGCCTCGTGGGCGCGCAGCAGTCCGGCGGCGAGCGGCGTCCGGCCGCCGGTCGGGAGTGCGGCGAGGCGGGCCGCGCCGGCCTCGACGGACGACGTGGGCGGGAGCGCGAGTTCGGCGCCCGCGCCGCGGAACGTCACCAGGCCGACCTTGTCGCGCCGCTGGTAGGCGTCGAGCAGGAGAGAGAGCACCGCGCCTTTGACGGTGCGCATCCGGGCCCGGGCGGCCATCGACCCGGACGCGTCGACGACGAACAGGACGAGGTTGCCCTCGCGGCCTTCGCGGACCGCTTCGCGCACGTCGTCGCGGCGCAGCACCAGCCCGGGACCGCGGCGGCCGCGGGCGGCCTGGTGCGGCGCGGCCGCGCGCACCGTGCCGACCAGGTGCAGGCGGGCCACCGGGCCGGACGGGCGGCGGTCGCCGGTGGTGCGGCCGGTGCCGGTCTCGGCGCGCGAGCGGCGGCCGGCGGCGCCCTGGCCGAGGCCGGGGACCGCGAGCAGCCGGGCCCGGAACGGTTCCGAGGCGGCCACCGCGGGCTGCTCGGGGGCGGCCGCGGCGGCAGTGGACTCCCTTGCCGGCGGCGGCTGTTCGGCGGCCGGAGCATCCGAGGACGCGTTGCGCGGCGGCTCGGGGGGCGCGGTCTCCTGCGGCGCGGGGCCGCCTCCCGGACCGCCCCCGCCCGGGCCGTCCTGGTCGGGTCCGCCGGGCCCGCCGGGTCCGTCAGGCCGGTCGGATCCGCCGGAACCGTCCGGGCCGTCGGGTTCGGGATCCGGGTCCGGGTCGTCCGGCAGGTCGGGCTCGGGCTCGTCGCGCAGCGCTTCGTCCAGTTTGTCCTGGTCGAGACCGGGGGCATCGAAGGGGTTGCGGCGGCGCCGGTGCGGCAAGGCCAGTTGTGCGGCCTGGCGTACGTCGGACGCCTCGACCTCGGTACGCCCGTGCCACGCGGCCAGCGCGATCGCGGTGCGCGCGGTGACCAGGTCGGCGCGCAGTCCGTCCACCTCGAATGCGGCGCATACCCGGGCCACGCGCTCCAGTTCGGCGTCCGGCAGCACGACGTCCGGGAGCAGCGCGCGGGCCGCCTCGATGCGCAGCGCCAGCGCCGCGTCGTGCTCCGCCCAGCGCGCCGCGAAACCGTCCGGGTCGGCCTCGTACGCAAGCCTGCGCCGGACCACTTCGGCGCGTTCGCGCGGTTCGCGGCTGGCCGCGACCTCGACGGTCAGGCCGAACCGGTCGAGCAACTGCGGGCGCAGCTCCCCTTCTTCCGGGTTCATGGTGCCGACCAGCAGGAAGCGGGCCGCGTGCCGGACCGAGACGCCTTCGCGTTCGACGTGCGCGGTGCCCATCGCGGCGGCGTCGAGGAGCAGGTCGACGAGGTGATCGTGCAGCAGGTTGACCTCGTCGACGTACAGCAGTCCGCGGTGTGCGGCGGCGAGCAGGCCGGGCTCGTACGCCTTGACGCCTTCGGCCAGCGCGCGTTCCAGGTCGAGCGAGCCGACCAGGCGGTCCTCGGTGGCGCCGACCGGGAGTTCGACGAGCCGGGCGCGCCGGGTCTCGCCGGGCGCCGCGGCGTCGTGCGGGCCGTCCGGGCAGGCCGGGTCGGGGGCGGCCGGGTCGCAGGAGAAGCGGCAGCCGGAGACCGCGGCGGTGTCCGGCAGCAGCGCGGCGAGCGCCCGGACCATGGTCGACTTGGCGGTGCCCTTCTCGCCGCGCACGAGCACGCCGCCGACGCCGGGCGAGACGGCGTTGAGCAGGAGGGCGAGGCGCAGGTCGGCGAGTCCGACGATCGCGGAGAACGGGTAGCCGGCGCTCATCGGCGGACCTGCACGGCGGTCCCGGAACAGCACGGTATGCACGGCGACATCGACTGTCGGCCTCCCTCGGGTGTCCACGCCCTGGTAGGTGGCGGGCCCGCGGCGCGGTCCCGGACAGCCGGAAGTGTCTGGCTCCCGGGAAGCTCATGCCCTCCGCGGGTCCGCGCCGAACGGCGCGGCCCGCCCGAGGGCGGCTTTCCGGTCACAGTGGCGGGACCGCTCCGGCTTCGCACCGGATTCCTCCCCTGCTGTCGGCCGACAGCCTCTCACACCCGCGCCCGAGCGCGGCGACCTGCTCCGGGCCGCCGGGACCAAGGCTCCGCCGGGGCGGGGGCCGACGTCCCGACCTGCTCCCACCTGCGCCGACACGCATGGGCAGCGCGGCGGGCGGGCGGTGCCGCGGTGGCAGACTGCCGGTATGGAAGACCTTGCGTACCAGCCCGACGTCCTCGGCGACGGCTACGAGGCCGCCACGCTCGCGCTGCGGGACGACGCCGAGGGCGAGGCCGTGGCGACCCTCGTCCGGCGCCGCGCGGCGGAGCCCGCGCGGCGGGCGGTCCTGTATGTGCACGGCTTCAACGACTACTTCTTCCAGACCGGCCTGGCGGACTTCTACACCGCGCTCGGCTTCGACTTCTATGCGCTGGACCTGCGTTCGTACGGGCGCTCGATCCGGCCGCACCGGACGCCCGGCTATGTCGACGATCTCGGCCGGTATGCCGAGGAGTTGGACCTCGCGGCCCGGGTGGTCCGCGAAGTGGACGGGCACACGACCCTGTTGGTCAACGGGCACTCCACCGGCGGCCTGACCGCCGCGCTGTGGGCGCACCACCGGGCGGGCCGCGGCGTGGTCGACGGGCTGTTCCTCAACAGCGCGTTCCTCGACCTGAACGCGCCGCTGGCCACCCGGACCGTGGGCGTGCGCGCGGTGAACGCGGCCCGCCGGCACGTGGCGCGCCGCCCGGTTCCGGGCGGCCTGGGCGGCGGCTACGGGCAGAGCCTGCACCGCGACCACCACGGCGAGTGGGTGTTCGACCCGGCGTGGAAGGCCATCGAAGGAGTGCCCGCGTATGCCGGGTGGGTGGCCGCAGTGCACCGCGGGCACCGGGCGGTCGCGGCCGGGCTCGGCATCGATGTCCCGGTGCTGGCCATGTCGTCGGCGGCGAGCGTGGACGGCCGGCTGTGGCACGAGGGCCTGCACCGGGCGGACGCGGTGCTGGACGCGGAGCGCATCGCGATGCTCGCACCGCGCCTGGGGCGGCATGTGACGGTGGTGCGGATCGAGGGCGGCATGCACGATCTGGTGCTGTCCCCGCTTGCCGCGCGCACCGAGGTGTTCGCCGAACTCGCGCGGTGGATCGGCGCGTACCTGCCCGCGTAGCAAGGGCGTCCGCCCGTTCGGGTCAACGGGCGCGGAACACTGCGCGAAATCCGTCCGACCTGCGGCTATGGGTGCGTTCGGGCTGCTAGCGTCGGCGCGTGGGGGCTCACGAGGTCGCGAGGACCGGGTACACGCGCGCCGTCGGCGTCTACGAACGGGCGCGCCCGTCCTACCCGTTGCCGGTACTGGCCGAACTCACCGACGCCTTCGGCCTGGCGGCCGGCCGGACCGTGGTGGACCTGGGCGCCGGCACGGGCCTGTTCACCCGGCTGCTGGCGCTGACCGGGGCCCGTGTGGTGGCGGTGGAGCCGGTGGCCGCGATGCGCGGCCGGCTCGCGGAGCTGCTGCCCTCGGTGACCGTCGCGGACGGGACCGCGGAGCGCACCGGCCTGGCCGCGGGGTCGGCGCATGCGGTGATCGCCGCGCAGGCCTGGCACTGGTTCGACGGCGAGGCGGCGCAGGGCGAGGTCGAACGCGTCCTGGCGCCGGGCGGCGGACTCGGCCTGGTGTGGAACACGTATGACGCGACGGTGCCGTGGGTGCGCGACTACCAGGACATCTACTTCCGGCGCGCACCCGCAGGGCTGCCGTCGCACCAGGACGGCACATGGCGCACGCGCCTGGAGGCGCGGCCGGGATGGGGCCGGATCCGCGAACGCCACTTCCCCAACCCGCAGCGGGTCTCGCGCGGCGGGGTGATCGACCGGATGCTCTCCAGCAGCCACATCGCCTGCCTGGACGCGGACGAGCAGGCGCGGGTGCGGCGCGAGGTCGAGGACGTCCTGGACGCGCATCCGGAGACGCGCGGGCAGGAGCGGGTCGAACTGCCTTATGTGACCGACGTGTACTGGACCGCGCGGACCGCCTGAACAGCCGCGCGGCGACGGGCGACGGGCGACGGGCGACGCAGAACCGGCCGGACCCGTTTCGGGTCCGGCCGGTTCGCACATCCGCGCCACCTGTACGTCAGGGCAAGGGCATCGGCACGCCAGGCGCGCCGTACCGCTTAGAAGGCCGGCAGCACCGAGCCCTGGTACTTGTCCTCGATGAACTTCTTCACCTCGGGCGAGTTCAGGAGCTTCTGCAGCTTCTGCACCTTCTCGTCCTTCTCCTGGCCCTTCTTGACCACGAGGACGTTGGCGTACGGGTTGCCCTCGGCCTTCTCCAGCACCAGCGCGTCCTTGGCGGTCAGCTTGGCCTGCAGCGCGTAGTTGCCGTTGATGACGGAGGCGTCCACGTCGTCCAGGGTGCGCGGCAGCTGCTCCGCGTCGAGTGCCTTGAACTTGAGGTTCTTCGGGTTCTCGGCGACGTCCTTCTCGGTGGCGTTGACGCCGACGCCGTCCTTGAGCTTGATCAGCCCGTTGTCGGCGAGCAGCTTGAGCGCGC
This sequence comes from Yinghuangia soli, assembly GCF_021502675.1. Taxonomy (GTDB): domain Bacteria; phylum Actinomycetota; class Actinomycetes; order Streptomycetales; family Streptomycetaceae; genus Yinghuangia; species Yinghuangia soli. The sequence goes on along the minus strand of NZ_JAKFHA010000004.1, from coordinate 152,978 downwards.
GGCCGCCGTTGGTGGCGTCGTTCGGGAAGGAGATGGTCGCGCCGTCCTTGATCTCGGCGACGGCCTTGTTCTTCTTCGAGTACAGGCCGAGCGGCTCCAGGTGCACGGGGCCGACCGGGACCAGGTCCTTCTTGTTCTCCGCGTTGTACTTGTCCAGGTACGGCTTGTGCTGGAAGAAGTTGGCGTCGATGCTGCCGTCGACCAGCGCCGGGTTCTGCAGCGAGTAGTCGTCGAAGACCTTGACGTCGAGCTTCAGGCCTTCCTTGTCGGCCAGGTTCTTCTGGATGTACTCGAGGATCTCGGCGTGCGGCACCGCGGAGGCGCCCACCTTCAGCGTGTCGGAGGACTTGGAGTCGTCGCTGCTGCAGGCCGCGAGGCCCAGCGCCAGGGTTCCGACCGCCGCGAGAGAAATGATCTTGCGCACGAAGAGTGCCTTTCCTTCTTGGGTGGGTGTTTCAGCGGTGATGCGGCGCCGGTCCGGGGGCGGACCGGCGGGTCATCAGCGGTGGCTCAGCCGGCGCGACACGAAGTCGCCGACCAGCTGGACCGCCTGCACGATGACGATCAGGACGACGACGGTCACGAGCATCGTCCGGTCGTCGAAGTTCTTGTAGCCGTAGCGGATTGCGAGGTCGCCGAGCCCGCCGGCGCCGATGACCCCGGCGAAGGCGGAGTAGCCGACGACCGCGATGACGGTCACCGTCAGGCCCGAGACGAGCGACGGCAGCGCCTCCCGGACCAGGACCTTGCGCACGATGACGGGCACCGAGGCGCCCATCGCCTGCGCGGCCTCGACCAGGCCGCGGTCCACCTCGCGCACCGAGGTCTCCACCAGGCGGGCGAAGAACGGGACGGCGGCGACGGTGAGCGGGACCACCATCGCGTCGGTGCCGATCGCGGTGGCCTGGCCGAACAGCCCCATCACCCAGCGGGTGAACGGGATGAGGGCGACCAGCAGGATCAGGAAGGGGAAGGACCGGCCGACGTTGACCACGAAGCCGAGCACCTTGTTGACCGGCGGCACCGCGAGCAGGCCGCCCTTGTCGGTCAGCACCAGCAGGATGCCGAGCGGCAGGCCGATCGCGACGGTCAGCAGCATCGTCCAGCCGACCATCGTGAAGGTCTCCTGGAGAGCGGTCCACAGCAGCGGGCGCAGTTCGTCCCAGGGCATGTCAGGCCTCCTTCACCAGGGTCGGGACGGCGTCGGGGAGCTGCGCGGGCAGCGCGGCCGGGGCGAAGCCGGAGTCGTACGCGTCCAGCACGTCGACCTGCAGGCCCTGCTCGCGCAGGTAGCCGATCGGCACGACGTTGTCCTCGAACGAGCCGTCCAGCGCGATCCGCATGCGGCCGACCTGGCGGCCGGCGAGCGTCTCGACCGCGGCGCCGAGGATGTTGACGTCGACGTTGTAGGTGCGGGCCAGCGTGGACACGAAGGGGTGCGCGGTCTCGGCGCCCCGGAAGGTGATGTCCAGGATCGTGGTGCCGGTGCTGGGCGCGGGCAGGCCGAGCGGGAACATGTCCCGGGCCAGCCGCGAGTCGGGGCGGGCCAGCAGGTCGGTGACGGTGCCGGACTCCACGACGCGGCCCGCCTCCATGAGTGCGGCCGAGTCGCAGATGCTCTTGACCACGTCCATCTCGTGGGTGATCAGCAGGATCGTCAGGCCGAGCGAGGCGCGCAGCTCGCGCAGCAGGTCGAGGATCGACCGGGTGGTCTCCGGGTCGAGCGCCGAGGTGGCCTCGTCGCACAGCAGCACGCGCGGGTCGTTGGCCAGCGCGCGGGCGATGCCGACGCGCTGCTTCTGGCCGCCGGACAGCTGGGCGGGGTACGCCTTGGCGTGCTGCCCGAGGCCGACCAGGTCGAGCAGTTCGGCGACCTTGCGGGTGCGCTCGGCGCGGCCCACGCCGGCGATCTCCAGCGGGACCGCGATGTTGCCCGCGACGTCGCGGCCGCTCAGCAGGTTGAAGTGCTGGAAGATCATGCCGATGCGCAGCCGCTCGGCGCGCAGCTCGCGGGCCGAGAGCGCGGTGAGCTCGCGGCCGCCGACCTCGACGGTGCCCGAGGTGGGGCGCTCCAGGAGGTTGACGGTGCGGATCAGGGTGCTCTTGCCGGCGCCGCTGCGGCCCAGCACGCCGAAGATCTCGCCTTCCGGGACGTGCAGGCTGACGTCGTCGAGGGCGGTCACCTCGCGGTCGCGGGTGCGGAACACCTTGGTCAAGGCGTGGGTACGGATCACCGTGGATTCCAGGTTGCTCGGGGACCGCGGCGGCGTGCCGTGAGGTTCGCTCAGGGCAGGCGTCGCCGGACGGGCGGGCGGGGAGTGTTCGAACGGGCCGGGGCGCCGGACAGGTGGGCGCTCAACCGGTCGCTGGGCTCAGGGCCTCAGCAGCCGCACATTCGACACATTCGGCGCATACAGCAGCGAGTCGGGGCGATGGCCTCGACTGCGCGCATGTGTGCCGTGATGAACATGGTGACGATTAAATCAGACAAACATCGGTCTGGGAAATGTGAACGGATGCAAAAGACCCCGACGACCATGACTTCGCAGGTCGCCGGGGTCTTTTGAAGTTGTTTCCAAGGTATGAACAGGCCGGGTGCGGAGCGCGGTCGAGGGAGGCCGCGGCTTCGCCGGGACTGCCGGGCAGCCCGAGTCGGGCCCGAGTCAGTCTGCGCGTCAGGCCGCGAGGGTGGTGGCCTTGGTGAGGTAGACCAGGCTGAGCCGCGGGCCGACCCGCTCCACGCGGGCCTCCGCGTACCCGAGGCGGGCGTACAGCCGCAGGTTGTCCTCGCTGCGGTGGCCGGTGAACAGCTCGAACGACTCGGCATGCGCCAGCCGGTCCTCGACCGCGTTGAGCAGCCGCGTACCGAGGCCGTGGCCCTGCAGGCGCGGGTGCACGATCAGCCGCCCGATGCGCGCCACGCCGTCCTCGACCACGCCGCGGACCGACCCGACGACCTCGTCGCCGAGCCGCGCGACCAGCACGGTGTGGGTGGCGAACTCGGCCTTCAGGCTGTCGAGCGACTGGGTGAGCGCCGCAAGGCCGTAGTCGTTGTACAGGGCTGCCTCGCCCTGGTAGCAGAGGTACTGCAACTTCAGGATCTGTTCGGCATCGGCTACGTCAGCCGTGTCGACCCGTACGTTCTGCCCCATCCGGTACTCCCTGGTGTACCCGCGGGCACGCGCGGCCGGGGACGCCGACCCGACGTCCCCCGCCGCACGGGCCCTGATCGCCCTGATCGCCGTGCGAAGTGTGCACGGGCGGCGGGCAATACGCCCGCCGCCTTGTGTTCCGTCACTGTTCCACACGGCTTTTCCGGTTCTTCTACCCGGGTGGGAACCCGCGGCACACCCTGGATCGCGAGGCCGCGCAATCGGGATGTCCGGAGCGGCCGGGGCGAGGGTCAGGGCAGCCCGATGAGCCGGCGGACCACCTTGTCCCGGGCTTCGACCGCGGCACCGAAGTTCTCCACGATCCGCGAGACCAGCAACGTGACATGGGCGTCGCGGCCCACCACGTACCGGCCCTTGGGGTTCTCCGCGGTGGCCGCGAACGCGATCACGTCGGCGACCTCGTCGGTGTCCGTCCAGAACGGCTGGACCAGGGTGAACCCGAGGTCGAGGCGGCGGAAGGCGGTCGCGTATTTAGACCCCCGGTAGCGGTGCGCGACGTCGGCCATGTCCTCGCTGATGCCGCTGCGGAAGCCGCCCGGCGCGACGACCACGACCTGGACGCCGGAGCCGGCCACCTCCAGGCGCAGCGCGTCGGAGACCGCCTCCATCGCGTGCTTGCCGGCCTGGTACCAGCCCATCAGCGGATAGGTGACCTTGCCCGCCACCGACGAGACCTGGACGATCCGGCCCCATCCGCGGTCCTGCATGTGCGGAAGGGCCAGCCTGGCGAGCCGGATCGGGGCGAACAGGGAGGTCTCCAGGTGGTGCCTGGCCTCCTCCTCCATGACGTCCGCGACCGGCGCGTAGCAGGTGCTGCCCGCGTTGTTGACCAGGATGTCCGGCCGCACGTCGCCGATGACGTCCTTGCAGCCGGCCGCGTCGGTCACGTCGAGCAGGCGGGTCTCCACGTCCACGCCGGCCTCCTCCGCGGCGGCGTGGACCTTCTCGGCCTTCTCCGCGGACCGCACGGTGCCCACGGCGTGCAGTCCGGTCCGGGCCAGCTGCAGGACCGCGGCCAAGCCGAGTCCCGAGTTGGCGCCGGTGACGAGTGCGGTCTTCCTCGGTGCTTTCCGTGCCACGGTCACCCTTCCGTCAGACTCCGGCCACCGAGGCCGGCACCGGGGCCGCGGCGGCAGGGGCCTCCTGCGCGCCGGCCGCCGGCTTCGCGGTCAACGTCGTCGGAACTGCGGTGGACGCGGGGACGGCGTTGTCCTCCGCGGCCGGCGTCGCGGCCGGAACGGTCGGCGCGGTCGCGGGGGCCGGGCCGCGCGCTGCGGGCGTCCGGCGGACGCGGGCGGCGGTGGCCTGGGCGGGGATCTGCGGCTGGGGGTCGGCCGGCGGCGCTGCCGGACCGGTGGTCGTGCCGGCCGGTACCGGTGCCGCTGCGGTCCGCGGGCCGGCGGGCTTGCGGGCCGCCGGCTTGCGGGACGCGGTGGCCGCGGTCCGGGTCGTGGTCGTGCTCTTCGCGGCGCCGCCGCGCGACGGGGCCCGCTTGGCCGCGGTCTTCGCGGCAGGCTTGGCGGCGGGCTTGGCCGTGCTCTTCGCGGCGGTCTTGGCGGTCTTCGCGGCGGGCTTGGCCGCGGGGGTCCGCTTCGCCGCGGGCCGGGCGGCGGGCTTGGCGGCGGGCACCGGCGGGGCCTCGGCCGCGGCTGCGACCGGGGTCTCGGCGACGGTCTCGGCCGGCGCCTCGACCGGCTGTCCGGCCGGAACCTCGACCGGGTCCTCGGCCGGGACCACGGCCTCCGCCTCGGTCTCCGCCTGGGTCTCCGGGTCCGGCTGCGGCACCGAACCGGCCGGGAGCCCGAACTCGTGGGCCGCCTTCAGCAGGACGTTCAGCTGGTCGACGATGCTGTCGGCCAGCGCGAAGGGGTCGGGCAGCGTCTCGCGGTCCGCGAGCACCCCGATGTCGATCTGGTCGTCGTAGCTCATGCCCCCGACGAAGAGGCCGAATCCGTCCGCGACTATGCCCATCGAGTGGAACGCCTCCACCTTCTGCCCCTGCGAGTACAGCGTCTTGCGGGGGCCCGGAACGTTGGAAATGACCGCGTTGCAGACCGGCGGGAGATGCGTGGCGATCTTCGCCGCGCGGAAGACGTCTCCGCCGAGGCTCAGCAGAACCGGAGGCGGGGTGTCCGCCAGGTTGGTCAGCAGGTCGTTGCCCAACGCGCCCTGCACGGCCTTGGAGGCCAGCGCGTTCTCATGGATGCACAAAAGGCGTTCCGCGGGATCGGCGATGTCGGTGGAAAGGCCCACCAGCATGCCGGTGATCAAGTTGCCGCTGGAGCGCGTGTCGCCCTTGGTGGCGTCGACCGGAACGGTCCCCACCAACTGCTTGTCGGGCGTCTCGCCGAAAGAATCGAGCTGTTCGCGCATCGCGCCGCCCACGATGGCGAGCACGACGTCGTTGACCTTGACGCCGAAGGCGTTCTTGACGGTCTTCACATCGGACAGCGAGACCGTGCAGAACCCGTACGAACGCTCCTTCCCCACCGGCGCGTTGAAGCGGGTCCGCGGCATGTTGAGGGGCATCGCCTGGGAGAGCCGCCCCGTCATCGCGGCGGACACCACCCCCTGCGCGGTCGATCCCAGCTGCCCGACCAGCCGCACCGGGGTGCCGGCCACCGACTTGGCCATCTCGGCGACGCGCGCGAACCCCTCGGGCAGCGGGTCCTCTTCGTCCGGCATGGGCAGCGGCACCAGTTCGCGCGAGATGCCGCCGACCGGGTCGGCGTCGAAGAAGACCTCCTGCATCGACGCGCCGGCCCGGCCGTCGATGCACGCGTGGTGCACCTTCCACATGTGCGCGATGCGGTCGTTCTCCAGGCCCTCGACCACCCACCACTCCCAGAGCGGCCGGTCGCGGTCCAGGCGGTTGCGGTAGATCTGCGCGGCCAGGTCGGCCAGTTCGCGGCGTCCGCCGGGCCTGGCCACGGTCGCGCGGTGCACATGGTCGCGGAAGTCGAAGTCCGGGTCGGGCACCCAGTGCGGGCGGGACAGCCCCCACGGGCTCTGCACCAGCTTGCGGCTCAGCAGCGGCAGCCGCGGCAGCCGCTTCGCGAGCGTCTCCTTGAAGGCCTCGTGGTCGATGCGTCCGCCGGTGTCCGAGGCGTCCACGACGGTGAGGCAGACGACGTGCATCGGCCATGTCTCCGACTCCAGCGCCAGGAAGGCCGAGTCCAGACCGGAGAGCTTCACCAGGTGTTCCTCCTCCCGATGCCCGACGAGGTCAGGGCATCATCGATGAAGCGACGGGTCTGCCGGTTCCACATCGCCCCGATGTGCGAACCGCGGTACCAGCAGACGGACGGTTCCTCCCAGTGCTTCCACAGCCGGTACGCCTGCTGCGGCGTGGCCATGCGGTCGGCAAGGCCCGCGTAGACGAACCGGCGTTCCAGGGGCACCCGCGGGGTGACGGCGAGCGGCGAGACGACGTGGTGGATGGTCTCGGCCTCGGTGCCGAGCAGTCCCGCCGCCTGCACTTCGCGTTTGATGTCGTCCGGCACGTGGTGCGACATGACCCAGGCCATGTCCACCGACGGCACGCCGACGATCACGCAGTCGAGGTCCTCCACGCCCGCGAGCAGCGCGGCCACGTACGCGCCGAGCGAGAGCCCGTGGACCGCGACTTTGGTGGCGCCCTGGCTGCGCGCCCAGTCGATGCAGCGCCGGGTGTCCCAGACCGCCTGCCCCAGGCCGTGCACGTTGCCGAGGTAGTCGAACGAGATGAACGGCGCGTCCTGGGTGCGGGACGCCTTGCGCGGGCCGTGCATCGGCAGGACCACGTGCATGACGTTGACGCCCAGTTCGCGGTGCATGCGCTGTGACCGGAAGGCGGCCAGGTCGCTCGGCCGGCCCATGCCGAAGCCGTGCAGGTTGACCACCCACGGCCGGGGCTTTCCGGGGTGCCGGAGGACGTACGCCCAGACGCGCTGGTTCGCGCCGGCGGACTGCCACCGGGTGGCGCCGGGGATACCGGGCCAGGGGACGTAGCCGCTGTCGAAGGCAAGTTGCTCGTAGCTGATGGTGCCGTACAACTTGCCGCGGATGACCGGGTCGGTCAGCGGCGGAGGTTCCGGGTGGAACAGCGCCGGGTCGTCCAGGTAGGTCTCGGCGCGGAACTTGCCGAGCGCCTCGGCGACTTCCTCGCGGATCCGGAGGGCGTCCTCCGGGCCCGGCGAGAGCCGGCTGGTGGACATGAAGGCCACCACGAGCTCGTCGAGGAAGGCCGCCGAGACCAGGCCGGGCGTCGGGAAGACCGTCGGCATGTCCGGGTAGTTGCGGCGCTCGGCGCGCAGCGACCGGACGTACGAGCGGACTCCGAAGCCGACCGAGCGCGGGACGCTGCGCAGCATCGCCCCCATGGGGATGTCGGACAGCAGCAGTGCGGACTTCTCGCCCTCGGAACGTATCCGGCGCAGGCGGTCGAGCATGCTTGATTCCCCTCCCCCGAGCGGATGGTGCGCGGCCCCGGCCAGAGCAGGACAACACGGCGCAGCCGATCACTCACAGTGATCCGTTCGCAACCCTGCGGCGATCCGGCACGCCCGACAGTAGTACGGAATCAACGGAGCGAACACAGCCACTAGCCAGTAGTAACGACGAATTCACATATACGTCCGGAACCTTTACTTCCACTCATGACCGACCAGTCGTCCGAGACGGCACCGAAACGGAACGGCAATGTGCCGGGTACGGAACGGTGGACGATCACTCGCGACCGGTTGCGGGGATGCGTTTCCGCCACGCCGTGCGACGGCGGCGCCGGGGCGATGGGAGCATGCACGTGCCGGGGGCGATCGCCCCCGGCACGTGCCGGGGGAAGGACGTTCACGTGGAGCCGTTGCAGCCCGAGGATCCGAGGCAACTGGCCGACTACCGCCTGCTGGCCCGGCTCGGCGCGGGGGGCATGGGCCGGGTCTACCTGGCCCGCTCGCCGGGCGGCCGGACCGTCGCGATCAAGGTGGTCCGGCCCGAACTCGCCCTCGAGGAGGGGTTCCGGACCCGTTTCCGGCGCGAAGTCGCGGCCGCCCGGCGGGTTTCCGGCCCGTACACCGCCCCGGTCGTGGACGCCGACCCGGATGCCGGGACGCCGTGGCTGGCCACAGCGTATGTGGCCGGCCCGTCGCTGGTCGACGCGGTCGCGGCGCATGGACCGCTGCCCGAGGCGACCGTGCGCGCGCTCGCCGCGGGACTGGCCGAGGCGCTCGCCGCCGTGCACGCCGCGGGGCTGGTGCACCGCGACCTCAAGCCGTCGAACGTGCTGCTCGCCCCGGACGGGCCGCGGCTCATCGACTTCGGCGTCTCGCGCTCCGTGGACGACACCGCGATCACCAGTACCGGTCTTGTCGTCGGCTCGCCCGGCTACATGTCGCCGGAGCAGGCCGACGGCGGCGACATCGGGCCGGCGTCCGACATGTTCTCGCTGGCCTCGGTCCTGGTCTTCGCGGCCACCGGGCAGGGGCCGTTCGGATCCGGTTCGACGCCGTCGCTGATCTACCGGATCGTGCACACCCAGCCGGATCTCGGCGGCGTGCCCGGCTATCTCGTGCCGATGGTGGCACCGCTGCTGGCCAAGGACCCGGCGCAGCGCCCGGTGCCCGCGCAGCTGCGCAACGCCGCGCTGCCCGGCGACCAGACCACCGAAGTCCTCACCCGGGCCGGGTGGTTGCCGCCGGCCATCACGTACGACATCGCCTCGCGCAGTGCCGCACTGCTCGACCTGGAAGGCGGTACGCAGGTGCCCGGGGCGGTGCCCGCCGCCGCCCCGCCGGCCCCGGCCGCTCCGCCGTCCGCGGTGCCGCCGCCTCCCCCGCCCGCGTACGCACCCACGGTGGGTGCCCTGCCCGGCGTACCGCCTCCGGGTGCCCCGGTGCCCGGTGGCCCCGCGCCGTGGCCGCCGGCTCCGGTGCCGCACGAACAACCGCTGCACGCCGGGCCCGCAGGCCACGCCGGTGGCGGATTCCCGTTCGGCCCGCCCGGCCCGCCGCCCGGCGCGCCGGCCTCCCCGGCGGTCGCCCGGCGCGGGCTGCTCATCGGCGGCGCCGTGGTGTCGGTGGCCGCGGTCGGCGGCGTGGCCGGCTGGCTGGCCACCCGGTCGGACGGCGGCGGTACCGGGAAGGCGTCGGGCAGCGGCTCGTCCTCGACACCCACCGGCGGCAAGCCGTCCGGCTCGGGCGGCGCCTCCGCGGCACCCCCGCCGTCCGCTTCGGCCAAGCCGGTGTACCGGATCGGCATGCAGGGCGGCGTGACCGGCCCCAACGCGCAACTCGGCATCAATGTCCGCAACGGTGCCGAACTCGCGGTCGAGCAGGCCGACGTGCGCGGCGACCTGCCGTTCCGTATCGAGTTCGTCGCCTCCGACGACGAGGCCAGTGCCACCAAGGCCGCGTCCGCCGCGCAGAAGCTGATCGACAACGCAAAGGTCCTCGCCGTGGTGGGGCCGGTGTTCAGCATGACGGCCAAGAGCGCCCTGCCGCTGTACGACAGTGCCGGACTGGCCACCGTGACCCCGTCCGCGACCAACCCGCTGCTGGCCGGTCTCGGCTTCGACACCTTCCACCGCGCAACACCGAGCGACACCACGCAGGGCACCGACATGGCGGCCTACCTCGCCAAGAAGCTCATGGCCCGGAAGGTGTTCGTGCTGGACGACATGTCCGAGTACGGCCAAGGGCTTTCGGCCACCCTGTCGGCCGGGCTCGGCCGGCTGGGCGCGGAGGTCGTCAAGGACTCGGTGCCTCAGCGCACCACGGACTTCTCGGCGGCCGCGACGGCCGTGAAGAACTCGGGCGCGGACGCCGTCGCGTACCTGGGCTACTACCAAGAGGGCGGCCTCTTCGCGAAGAAGCTGGCCGAAGTGGGCTTCACCGGCGCCCGCATCGGCCCGGACGGCATGGCCGACCCGGCATTCGTCGCCGCGGCCGGAACCGCCGCGGAAGGCTGGTCGATGACCGTCCCGGCCGTCGACGCAGGCGCCGAGAGCACGCTCGCCAGGTTCGCCGCGGACTACTCCGGCAAGTACCGCGAAGCGCCCGGCACCTACGCCGCCGAGGCCTTCGACGTCGCCAACCTCCTCATCCAGGCGATCAAGTCGCTGGGCAACCAGCCCGCCACACGCGCGGCCGTACTCGGCGCGGTGCGTGCAAGCCGCTACCAAGGCCTGGTCAAGTCGTACGCGTTCGACCGCGGCAACGGCGAATGGGCAGGCACCGGCGGGACCTTCGCGTACGAGGTGAAGTCCGGAAAGATCCAGTACCTCGGCAGCGTCGCCAAGCTCACCGGCGGCTGAACCGCCACCCCTCGAGGTCCTCGCGCCGCGTGGATATGCCGATGAAACGACCAGTCGGTCCTGGCACTATGTCCGCGCAAGATCCACTCGGGGAAGGAACCGCACGTGCACCCGCTGCAGTCCGACGATCCGGCCGCCGTCACCGGCCGCCACCTGTCAGCACGACGGGACGAAGCATCCGGTACCGCGCCGGACCCGGCGCGCCGGCGCCTGATCATCGGCGGTGCGCTGCTGTCCGCCGCGGCGATCGGCGGTGTGGCCGCGTGTTCGTCCGACGGCACCAAGTCGGCCGCGGCGACCGGCTCCGCTCCCCCGCCCGCGCCCCCGGCGGCCGGGCCGAGCGAGGCGCCGGCGGCGCCGACCCCCACCGGCCCCAAGCCGCGCTACCGGATCGGCCTGCAGGCTCCGCTCTCCGGCGGCGGCGCCGCGGAGATGGGGGCCAATCTCCAGACCGGTGTCGAACTCGCCCTCAAGCAGGCGGAGTCGACCGGCAAGCTGACGTTCCGGCTCGAGCTGGTCGTCGCGGACGACGAAGGCCAGGGGCCCAAGGGGCCCGCTGCCGCCAAGGTGCTGCTCGACGACAGCGAGGTCGTCGCCGTCGTCGGACCGCTGTTCAGCGGCCCCGCCATGACCACCGGCGAGGCGTACGGCGCCGCGGGGCTGGCGACCGTCACGCCGGGGGCCACGAAGCACACGCTCGGCACCCGCGGGTTCACCGCGTTCCACCGCGCGCTGCCCGGCGACCGGGCCGAAGGCACCGAGATGGCCGCGCTGTTGGGCGGCAAGCTCAAGGCCACGAACGTCGTGGTGGTGGACAACAAGACCGAGTACGCCGACAGCATCGTGGAAGGCCTCCTGGAGGGCCTGACCTCGCGCGGCATCAGCCACAGCCGCAAGACCGCACCGCCCGGCACCCGGGACTTCGCCGCCATCGCCACCGCGGTCGCCAAGGCCGGCGCGGACGCGGTGGTGTGCGTCGGCTACGGCCCCGAGGCGGCGCTTCTGTCCAAGGCGCTGGACTCGGCCGGCTTCACCGGTACCCGGCTCGGCGCCGATGCCATGGCCGAGAAGGGCTTCGTCTCCTCCGCGGGCAGTTCGGCCGAGAACTGGTGGCTGACCGTCCCGGTCGCCGACGCCGCCGCGGAGCCCGCACTCGCCGCGTTCGCGGCCGATTACGAGCGCGTGTTCCAGAAAAAGCCGGGCATCTACGCCGCGGAAGGCTTCGACATCGCCAACCTGCTCATCGAGGCGGTCAAGTCGCTCGGCAACCAGCCGGTCACCCGCGCCGCGGTCCTCGGCGCGGTCCGGTCCAGCCGCTACCAGGGCCTGGTCAAGTCGTACGCCTTCGACCGCAGCACGGGCGAATGGGCCGGCACCGGCGGGACGTTCGCCTACCAGGTGAAGTCCGCGAAGATCCAGTACGTGGGCAGCGTGGCCAAGCTCGTGGCCGGCTGACCCGGTCGGCCGCACGGCGGACGACGGCCGAAGCGGCACCGCAACGCGTCGGGCCCGGTCCGCGTACCCCAGGGGTGCGCGGACCGGGCCCCACAGTGTCCTTCGCTCAGCTCTCCGCCCAGGTGCGCTGCACCTTGAGGTCCTCGCGCAGGTCGGACAGCTGCTCGGCGACGCGGACCGGGGCGGTGCCGCCGCGGCCGTCGCGCGAGCCGATCGAGCCGAGCACGGTCAGCACGCTGCGCACCTCGGGAGTCAGCTCCGGGGAGATCTCGGCGAGCTGCGCGTCGTCGAGGTCCCACAGCTCCAGGCCGCGCGGCTCGCAGTACTTCACGCAGGCGCCCGCGACCTCGTGCGCGACGCGGAACGGGGTGCCCTGCTTGACCAGCCATTCGGCGATGTCGGTGGCCAGCGAGAAGCCGGCCGGGGCGAGCGCCTCCAGGCGTTCGCGGTGGAAGCGCAGCGTGGCGACCATGCCGGTGAAGGCGGGCAGCAGCACTTCGAGGGTGTCGATGCTGTCGAAGACCGGCTCCTTGTCCTCCTGCAGGTCGCGGTTGTACGCGAGCGGGAGGGCCTTGAGGGTGGCCATCAGGCCGGTCAGGTTGCCGATCAGCCGGCCGGACTTGCCGCGCGCCAGCTCGGCGATGTCCGGGTTCTTCTTCTGCGGCATGATCGACGAGCCGGTGGAGTAGGCATCGTGCAGGTCGACGAAGGAGAACTCCTTCGTGTTCCAGATGATGATCTCCTCGGCCAGCCGGGACAGGTTGACGCCGAGCATCGCGGTGACGAACGCGAACTCCGCGGCGAAGTCGCGGCTCGCAGTGCCGTCGATGGAGTTCGCGGCGGACGCCGAGAAGCCCAGGTCGCGGGCCACCGACTCGGGGTCCAGGCCGAGCGACGAGCCGGCCAGTGCGCCGGAGCCGTACGCCGACACGTCCGTGCGCCGGTCCCAGTCGCGCAGCCGGTCCGCGTCCCGGGAGAACGCCTGGACGTGCGCGAGCAGGTGGTGGGCGAGCAGCACCGGCTGGGCGTGCTGCAGGTGGGTGCGGCCCGGCATCGCGACGTCGAGGTTGGCGGCGGCCTGCTCGACCAGCGCCTCCTGCAGGTCGGCGAGCAGCGTGCCGATGGTGCGGGCGTGGTCGCGCAGGTACATGCGGCCGAGCGTGGCGATCTGGTCGTTGCGCGAGCGGCCGGCCCGCAGCTTGCCGCCCAGCTCCGGGCCGAGCTGCTCCAGCAGGCCGCGCTCCAGCGCGGTGTGCACGTCCTCGTCCTCGATGGTCGCGGTGAACGTGCCCGCCGCGACCTCCGCCTCCAGCCGGTCCAGACCGGCCAGCATGCGGGTCAGCTCGTCCTCGGTGAGCAGCCCGGCCTTGTGCAGGACGCGGGCGTGCGCGCGCGATCCGGCGATGTCGTACGGCGCGAGCCGCCAGTCGAAGTGGACCGACGCGGACAGCTTCGCCAGTGCCTCGCTCGGGCCGTCGGAGAACCGGCCGCCCCAAAGACGGGTGGTCTCCTGCTCGTTCGTCACGGTAGTCGCCTTCTCTTGGTGCGGGTGGTCGTCGTAGGGCGGTGGCGGATCGCGGGGCGGCCGAGCGGCCGCCCCGCGCCGCGGGACTACTGGGTGAGGTCGCGGCCCGCCGCGATCTTGCTGGACAGGCCGAAGATCTCGATGAAGCCCTTGGCCTGCGACTGGTCGAAGGTGTCGCCCGAGTCGTAGGTGGCCAGGTTGAAGTCGTAGAGCGAGGTGTCGCTGCGCCGGCCGGTGACCACGGCGCGGCCGCCGTGCAGCGTCATCCGGATGTCGCCGGACACGTACTGGTTGGCCTCCTCGACGAAGCCGTCCAGGGCGCGCTTGAGCGGCGAGAACCACAGGCCGTCGTAGACGAGTTCGGCCCAGCGCTGCTCGACCTGCCGCTTGTAGCGCGCGAGTTCGCGCTCCACGGTGACGTTCTCCAGTTCGGCATGCGCGGTGATCAGTGCGATGGCGCCGGGCGCCTCGTAGATCTCCCGGCTCTTGATGCCGACCAGGCGGTCCTCGACCATGTCGATCCGGCCGACGCCCTGCGCGCCGGCCCGCCGGTTGAGCTCCTCGATGGCCTGCAGGACGGTGACCGGGCGGCCGTCCAGCGCGACGGGCACACCGGACCGGAAGGTGATGACGACCTCGTCGGCCTCGCGCGGCACGGCCGGGTCCTGGGTGTACTCGTAGACGTCCTCGATCGGGCCGTTCCAGATGTCCTCGAGGAAGCCGGTCTCGACCGCGCGCCCGAAGACGTTCTGGTCGATGGAGTACGGCGACTTCTTGGTGGTGGCGATGGGCAGGCTGTTGGCCTCGGCGAAGGCGATCGCCTTGTCCCGGGTCATCGCGTAGTCGCGGACCGGGGCGATGCACGTGAGCTCGGGGGCCAGCGACGCGATGCCGACCTCGAACCGGACCTGGTCGTTGCCCTTGCCGGTGCAGCCGTGCGCGACCGTGGTGGCGCCGTGCTTCTTGGCCGCGGCGACCAGGTGCTTGGCGATGACCGGCCGGGACAGCGACGAGACCAGCGGGTACTGGTCCATGTAGCGGGCGTTGGCCTTGATCGCCGGGAGGCAGTACTCGTCGGCGAATTCGTCGCGGGCGTCGGCCACTTCGGCCTCGACCGCGCCGCAGGCCAGGGCCCGCTTGCGGATGGCCTCCAGGTCCTCGCCGCCCTGCCCGACGTCCACCGCGACGGCGATGACCTCGGCTCCGGTCTCCTCGGCGATCCAGCCGATGCAGACCGAGGTGTCCAGACCTCCGGAGTATGCGAGTACGACGCGCTCGGTCACGAGCGTTCTCCTTCGTTCGGTCCGCCGGGCCCGGGGCAGGACGGGCCTTGCGGGGTGGTTCAGGTGGTGCGGTCCGCGGCCGAGGTCATCCGGTGGTCATCCGGTGGTCATTCGGTCGCGGCGGCGCGGCCTTCGGCGAGCGAGATCAGGTGGGCGACGAGGGCGGCACCGCCCTCGGGGTCCCGGCACACCAGGAGGATGGTGTCGTCGCCGGCGATGGTCCCGAGCACCTCGCGGCTCTCCGCGTGGTCCATCGCCGAGGCGAGGAACTGCGCGGCCCCGGGCGGTGTGCGCACCACCACGAGGTTGCCGGAGGCCTCCGCGGAGACCAGGAGTTCGCCGGCCAGCCGGGCGAGCCGCCCTTCGCTGACCGCGTCCTCGAGCGGCGGCCGCGGCGTGCGGTCGCCGCCCTCGGCGGGCACCGCGTAGATCAGCGCGCCTTCCGCGTCGCGGATCTTCACGGCGCCCAGCTCGTCGAGATCGCGCGAGAGCGTGGCCTGCGTGACGGCGAGGCCGTCGTCGGCGAGCAGCCGGGCAAGTTGCCCTTGGGACCTGACCCGGTTCCGGGTCAGCAGGTCCACGATCCGCCGGTGCCGGGCGGTCCGGGTGCTGGGCACCGCGTACACGCCGTCGGATGCCGGCGTCGGCATGGTGTCCTGCTCGTTGCTCATGACGACCTCGCCTACCTTCGGACTCGTCGTCGGCCGCCGAGGCGCGCCGCGGTCGTGGGGGTCATGCCGCACCTCCCGGGGTCGAGGCGGCGGTCGCCGCATCGAGGATCTTGGGCAGCGCCTCGACCAGCGCGGCCGCGTCGGCGTCCTCGACGACCAGCGGCGGGGCCAGCCGGATGACGTCCGGGGCGACCGCGTTGACGAGGAAGCCGGCGTCGCCCGCGGCCGTCGCGACCTGGGCGGCGACCGGTGCGGTCAGCACGATACCGAGCAGGAGCCCGGCACCGCGTACGTGATCGACCAGCGGGTGGCCGAGTCCCTGCACGCCGTCCGCGATCCGGGCGCCGAGCTCCCGGGTGCGGTCCAGCAGGCCGTCCGCGTCGATGGTGTCGAGGACCGCGAGGCCGGCCGCGCAGCACACCGGGTTGCCGCCGAAGGTCGAGGCGTGCTGGCCGGGGGCGAGCAGTTCGGCGGCCTTGCCGAACGCCACGCAGGCGCCCAGCGGCAGGCCGCCGCCGATGCCCTTGGCCAGGGTCATGACGTCGGGCTGCACGCCGCCGAAGTACGGGTCCTGGTGGGCGAACCAGTAGCCGGTGCGCCCGGTGCCGGTCTGCACCTCGTCGAGCATGAGCAGCGCGCCGCGCTCGGCGGTGATCTCGCGGGCCCGCTCCAGGTAGCCGGGGGGCAGCGGCCGGACCCCGAACTCGCCCTGGATGGGCTCCAGGAGCACGGCCGCGGTGTTCTCGGTGACCGCGGCGTCGAGCGCCTCGATGTCGCCGAACGGGACGTACTTCACGCCGCCGGGCAGCGGTTCGAAGCCCTCCCGCTTGCCGGGCTGGCCGGTGAGCGCGAGGGCGCCCATCGTGCGGCCGTGGAACGAGCCTTCGACGGTGACGACCTCGGGCCGCCCGGTGCGGCGGGCGATCTTGAAGGCGGCCTCGTTGGCCTCGGCGCCGGAGTTGCAGAAGAACACCCGGCCGTCCCGGCCGGTCAGGCCGAGGAGCCGCTCGGCGAGCTCGACCGCGCGGGTCGAGATGAACAGGTTGGAGACGTGCCCGACCGCGGAGATCTGGGCGGTCACCGCGTCGATGATCGCCGGGTGGGCGTGCCCGAGGACGTTCACCGCGACGCCGGAGAGGAAGTCGACGTACTCGCGGCCGTCCGCGTCGACCACGTGCGCGCCCTTGCCGGACACCAGGGCGACGGTGGGCTGCCCGAGCGAGGGCATCAGGGCGCCGGCCCAGCGCTGCCGGTAGTCCGCGTTGCCGCTCGCACCGGTGTCCGCGTGGTTCCCCGTCATGCCCCTGCCCCCTTGCCGTGTGCCGGGACGACCATGGTCCCGACGCCTTCGTCGGTGAACACCTCGAGCAGCAGCGAGTGCGCGACCCGGCCGTCGAGGACGTGCGCGGCCTTGACGCCGGCCTGGACGGCGCGCAGGCACGCCTCCATCTTGGGCACCATGCCGCTGGACAGCTTGGGCAGCAGCGCGGCGAGCTCGTCGGCGTCCAGCCGGCTGATCACCTCGTCGCTGGTCGGCCAGTCGGCGTACAGCCCCTCGACGTCGGTGAGCACGACCAGCCGCTCGGCCTTGAGGGCGGCGGCCAGGGCGGCCGCGGCGGTGTCCGCGTTGACGTTGTAGACGTGCCCGTCGGCGCCGCGCGCGACCGACGAGATGACCGGGATGCGGCCGTCGTCCAGCAGCGCCGCGATGGCGCCCGGGTTGACCTCGACGACGTCGCCGACGAGGCCGATGTCGACGAGCTCGCCGTCCACCACGGCGTGCCGCTTCTCGGCGGTCATGGTGTGCGCGTCCTCGCCGGTCATGCCGACCGCGAACGGACCGTGCTCGTTGATCAGCCCGACGATCTCGCGCTGCACCTGGCCGGCCAGCACCATGCGCACGACGTCCATCGCCTCGGGCGTGGTGACCCGCAGGCCGCCCGCGAAGGTGGACTCCAGGCCGAGCTTGTCCAGGTGCGCGCTGATCTGCGGGCCGCCGCCGTGCACGATGACCGGCTTGAGGCCGGCGAAGCGCAGGAAGACGACGTCCTGGGCGAACGCCCGCTTGAGGGCGTCGTCGACCATGGCGTTGCCGCCGAACTTGATGACGACGGTCTTGCCGTAATAGTGCTCGAGCCACGGCAGTGCCTCGATGAGGGTGTGCGCCTTGCCGAGCGCGACGTTGTGCCGTGCGGCCCGGATGGCCTTGCCCACCGACTCGGTCTTCACCGTGCTCCCCCCGGAGTTGGTGTGGGTCTGCGCTGTCTGTGCGACGTGCTCGGTCATGACGAGTACGCCGAGTTCTCGTGGACGTAGTCCGCGGTCAGGTCGTTGGTCCAGACGGTGACGGTCTCGGCGCCGGCGTTGAGCCGGGCGGTGATGAAGACCTCGCGGCCGGTCATGTCGACGAGGTCGCGGTCCTCGCCGACCGCGCCGCCCTTGCAGACCCAGACGCCGTTGATCGCGACGTCCAGCTCGTCGGCGTCGAAGGCCGCGCCGGTGGTGCCGATCGCGGAGAGCACCCGGCCCCAGTTGGGGTCCTCGCCGTGGATCGCGCACATCAGCAGGTTGTTGCGGGCGATGGAGCGGGCCACTTCGAGCGCGTCGGCCTCGGTTGCCGCGCCCTCGACCACGATGGCGATGTCCTTGCTGGCGCCCTCGGCGTCGCCGATCAGCTGCCGGGCCAGGTCGGCGCAGACCGCCTGCACGGCGGCCGCGAACTCGCCCTGGCCGGGGCTGATCCCGGAGGCGCCGGAGGCGAGCAGCAGCACGGTGTCGTTGGTCGACATGCAGCCGTCGGAGTCGATCCGGTCGAACGTGGTGTGCGTGGCGGCCCGCAGCGCGGCGTCCAGCTCCGCGGCCGGGACGTCGGCGTCGGTGGTGAGCACCACGAGCATGGTGGCGAGCCCCGGGGCGAGCATGCCCGCGCCCTTGGCCATGCCGCCCACGGTCCAGCCGGCGCCGCCCGCGGTGGCGACCTTGTGCACGGTGTCGGTGGTCTTGATGGCGATCGCGGCGGCCTCGCCGCCGTCCGCGGACAGTGCGGCGGCCGCGGCGTCGACGCCCGGCAGCAGCTTGTCCATGGGCAGCTGGAGGCCGATCAGCCCGGTCGAGCAGACCGCGACCTCGCCGGCGTTCAGGCCCAGCAGGCCGGCGACCTGCTCGGCGGTCTTGTGGGTGTTCTGGAAGCCTTGCGGCCCGGTGCAGGCATTCGCCCCGCCGGAGTTGAGCACCACGGCCTGCAGCTGCCCGCCGGTCAGCACCTGGCGCGACCACTTCACCGGGGCGGCCTGCACGCGGTTGGAGGTGAACACACCCGCCGCGGCGAGCGAAGGCCCGTCGTTGACCACGAGCGCGACGTCGGCCGCGCCCGTCGTCTTGAGTCCGGCGGCGACGCCGGAGGCCCGGAATCCCTTGGCTGCGGTGACACTCACGGTGCGACCCCCGTCTTGCTCAGTCCCAGGTCCTCGGCGAGGCCCAGGGCGATGTTGGTGCTCTGCAAAGCGCCGCCGGCGGTGCCCTTGGCGAGGTTGTCGATCGCGCCGACGACGACCAGGCGGCCGGCCCGCTCGTCGACCGCGACCTGGATCAGTGCGGTGTTGGCGCCGTAGACCATGGCGGTGGCAGGCCACTGGCCTTCGGCCATCAGGTGCACGAACGGCTCGTGCGCATAAGCGGCTTCGTACGCGGCCCGGGCCTGCTCCGCGGTGACGCCCGGCTTGAGCTTGGCGGTGCAGGTCGCCAGGATGCCGCGCGACATGGGGACCAGGGTCGGGGTGAAGGACACCGTCACCGTCTCGCCCGCCGCGGCGCTCAGGCCCTGCCGGATCTCCGGGGTGTGCCGGTGCACGCCGCCGACGCCGTACGCGCTCGCCGATCCCATGACCTCGCTGCCCAGCAGGTGGGGCTTGAGGGCCTTGCCGGCCCCGGAGGTGCCGGACGCGGCGACGATGACGACATCGGGCTCGACCAGCCCCGCGCCGAACGCGGGCACGCAGCTGAGCAGCGACACGGTCGGGTAGCAGCCCGGCACCGCGATGCGCTTGGTGTCCTTGAGCAGCTCCCGCGCGCCGGGCAGCTCCGGCAGGCCGTACGGCCAGGTGCCGGCGTGCGGCGAGCCGTAGAAGTGCTCCCACTCGTCCGCGTCGTGCAGCCGGAAGTCCGCGCCGCAGTCGACCACCAGCACGTCGTCGCCGAGCTGCGCGGCGATCTCCGCGGACTTCCCGTGCGGCAGCGCGAGGAAGACCACGTCGTGCCCGGCCAGCGTCTCCGCGCTGGTCTCGGCCAGCACGCGGTCCGCGAGCGGCACCAGGTGCGGCTGCAGCGCACCGAGGCGCTGGCCGGCGTTCGACCCTGCCGTCAGCGTGCCGATCTCGATCTCCGGATGCGCGAGCAGCAGGCGGAGAATCTCGCCGCCTGCATAGCCGCTGGCTCCCGCCAATGCCGCCGTGACCCCCATGGTCGCCTCCTCGTGATGGCATGACTATACGGAGGCTGGAAGATGTATGCAAACAACATCGCCTGTGCCGCCCGACAAGTCGGACGCCACCCTTCAATCATGCCGATCATGCCGCGCCCCCGGCACGCGGCCCGCCGCAAGCTGTGGACAACGCGCAGAGGGGGACAGCGGTCGCAAGAAACGCCGTGCGGAGTACAGGGCGGGGTGGCGACACGGACCGGAAACGGCTCCGCCCCCGGGTCGTCGGCCGGGGGCGGAGGCTTGGGCGGGCGGGGATGTGCCCGGCCCGAGGCGGGGCGGCGGTCCGCGGCGGCGGACCGGCGCCGGTCAGGAGGCGGCGGCGTCCTCCTCGGCCAGCGCCCGGCGGGCGGCGCCGATGGCGCGCGGGTCCCAGCCGGGGCGCGGGACCGAGGCGGAGAGCAGGCGGGTGTAGGGGTGCGCGGGCCGGCCGAGGACCTCGCCGGTACGCCCGGCCTCGACGATGCGGCCGGAGCGCATGACGATCACGTCGTCGGTGACGCACCGGACGACGCCGAGGTCGTGGGTGATGAAGAGGTAGCCGACGGCCGTCTCCTCGCGGATGTCGGCGAGCAGGTTGAGGATCTGCGCCTGGACCGAGACGTCGAGGGCCGCGACGGCCTCGTCGAGGACGAGCACCTCGGGGCGGACCGCGAGCGCGCGGGCGATGGCGACGCGCTGGCGCTGGCCGCCGGACAGCTCGCGGGGCCGGGCGTCCGCGGCGCGGGCGCCGAGGCCCACCTGGTCGAGCAGCTCGTGGATGCGGGCGTCGTGATCGGTGCCCGGGAAATGCAGCTTGAGGGTTTCCGCCAGGACCGCGCGCACGGGGGCGCGCGGGTCCAGGGACAGGTAGGGGTCCTGGAAGACCATCTGGACGCGGCGGGCCCGGGCCAGGCGGGCGGCCCGGCCGCGCCCGGTGCCGTTGTGCGCCTGGCCGCGCACCCGCACGGTCCCGGAGTCGGCGCGCTCCAGCCCGACGATGATGCGGGCGGTCGTGGTCTTCCCGGAGCCGGACTCGCCGACGATCCCGAGCGAGCCGCCCGGCGGCAGCACGAACGACACGTCGTCGACGGCCCGCACGTCGCCGAAGGAGCGGCACAGCCCGGTGACTTCGAGGAGCGCCTCGGGGGACGCGGCGGGCGCAGCAGTCGCGGAGGTCCGGTCAGGCATCGACGGTCTCCCCTTCGAGGCGGGTGCCGAGCCGGTCGCTGTGGTGGCATGCGGCGGTGTGGGCAGGGTTCCCGGGCGCGGGTGCGGCCTGCGGCGCCTGCTCGGTGCAGACCGCGGTCGCGAGGACGCAGCGCGGTGCGAACGGGCAGCCGGAGAGTTCCTCGCGCAGGTCCGGCGGCTGCCCCTCGATCGCGGTGAGGCGCCCGGGCGGGGCGTCCGGATCCGGGGTCGAGTCCAGCAGTGCCTTGGTATAGGGGTGCCGGGGGTGCGCGAACAGCTCGGCCGCGGGCCCGGACTCCACGATGCGCCCGGCGTACATGACGCTGACCCGGTCGCTGATCGCGGCGGCGAGCCCGAGGTCGTGGGTGACGAAGAGCAGCGCGGTGCCGAAGCGCTCCCGCATGTCGCCCAGGAGGCTGACCACTTCGGCCTGGGTGGTGACGTCCAGCGCGGTGGTGGGTTCGTCGGCGAGCAGCAGTTTGGGGTCGCCCATGAGCGAGCCGGCGATCATGACGCGCTGCAGCATGCCGCCCGAGACCTGGCTCGGGTAGCGGCGCAGCGCCGCGGAGGTCAGGCCGACGGCCTCCAGCAGCTCGACGGCGCGGGCCTCGGCGGCCGCCGAGGTGAGGACCTTGTTGAGGACCACGCTCTCGGTGAGGAAGTCGCCGATGCGGCGCAGCGGGTTGATGGCGGCGCGGGGGTCCTGGAAGACCATGGCCGCGGTCCGGGTGCGCAGGTCGCGCAGTTCCTTGGCGGTCATGGTGAGGACGTCCTGCCCGGCCACCTCGACGGTGCCCTCGGCGACCGCCCCTTCGGGCAGCAGCCGCAGGACGGTCCGCGAGGTGAGGGTCTTGCCGGAGCCGGATTCGCCGACCAGGGCCACGGTCTCGCGCGGGCCGACCGCGAGGTCGACGCCGTCGAGGACCGGGCGGGCGGTGTGCGGGAGCCGCAGGCGCAGGCCGCGGATGTCGAGTGTGGTCACCGCTTCCTCCCCGCGACCTTGTCGGCCCAGCGCTCGCCGACCACGTTGAACGCGACGACGGTGAGGATGATCGCCGCGCACGGGATGACGGCGGAGAGCGGATAGCCGCTCTGGATGGCGGACTTCCCGTCGAAGACCATGCGTCCCCAGTCGGGTGTGAGGGCGGGGACGCCGAGGCCCAGGAACGACAGGCCGGCCAGGTCGATCAGGGCGTACCCGAAGTTGACGGTGGACTGCGCCAGCACCACGGGCGCGATGTTGGGGACCACGTGGCGCAGGCAGATCTGCAGGCCGGAGTGGCCCTGCACCTTGTAGGCGGCGACGTACGGCCGTTCGCGCTCGGCGAGGACGAGCGAGCGGGTCAGCCGGCTGACGTACGGGAAGTACGCCACGGACAGGGCGACCACCGGGGCCATGAGGCCTTCGCCGTAGACCGCCACGATGAGGATCGCGAGCAGCAGGCCGGGGAACGCGAGGGTGAGCTCGGAGCCGCGGGAGAGCAGCGAGTCGAGCCATCCGCCGCGCCAGCCTGCCGCGACGCCGACCGCCGCGCCCAGCAGCGTGGACAGCACCACGACGCCGAGCGGTCCGAGCAGCGAGGTGCGGGCGCCGACCAGCAGCCGGGAGAGCGTGTCGCGGCCCGCGGCGTCGGTGCCGAGGAGGTGCTCGCCGGACGGCGGGGCCAGGGCGTTCCCGAGGTCGGCGGTGTTCGGGTCGTGCGGTGCGATCCAGGGGGCGAGCAGCGCCAGGAGCACGACGAGGCCGACGAAGACCAGGCTCGCCACGTACAGCGGGGCGCGTTTGGCGCGGACCCGGGCGAGCCCGGGGCGCCGGATCAGTGCGGCGGCGCCGGCGGGCGCCGGGGTCGAAGCCGGGGCAGGAGCCGGGGCTGGAGCAGGGGCGGTCATGCCTTGGACCTCGCTCCCAGGGTGATGCGCGGGTCGACGAGCGGCAGCAGGAGGTCGACGACGAAGTTCACGGTCATGAAGATGCCGATGATGATCAGGGAGATGGCCTGCACGGTCGGGAAGTCCTTGGTGGTGGCCGCACGTTCGAGGAGCTGGCCGATGCCGCCCACACTGAACGCGGACTCCACGAGCACCGTGCACACCAGCAGCGTCGAGACGATGAGCCCGGCGGTGGTGAGCACCGGCCCGAGCGCGTTGCGGAAGACGTGCCGCCGGATGATGTGGCGTTCCGGGACGCCGCGGCTGCGCGCGACGGCCACGTGCTCGCCTTCCATGGCCTCCAGCATCGCGCTGCGCGTGACCCGGGCGAGGAGTCCGACGAGGTAGAGCGCGAGGGCGACGGCCGGCAGCGTCAGGTGCCACACCATGCTGCCGAAGCCTTCCCCGCTGCCGCTCCCGCTGGACGGGAACCAGCCGAGCTGGACCGCGAAGAGGCCTTGCAGCAGGATCGCGGCGACGAACGACGGGGTGCCGATCGCGAACGTGGTGCCGACCAGGACCGTCGTGTCGGCCGCCCCGCCGCGCACCGCGCCGAACCGGCCCAGGGCCAGCCCGAGGACGACGACGATCAGGAGCGCCATGCCGACCAGCAGCATCGTGGTGGGCAGCCGCGAGGCCAGCAGCTCCGAGACGTCGGTGCGGTACTGCAGGGAGCGGCCGAAGTCGCCCTGCAGCACGTTGCCGAGCCAGCGGAAGTACTGCGCGAAGAACGGGTCGTCCAGGTGGTACTGCTTCTCGATCGCCTCGAGGGCGGCCGGGGAGGCCGACCGCCCGCCGAGGAGGAAACTCGCCGGATTGCCCGGCGCCAGGTACATCGCACCGAAGACCACGAACGAGGCGCCGAGCAGGGTGACGGCCATTTCCAGCAGCCGCCGTACGGCGAATCTCAGGAAGTTCACCCCGCGGCCCCCACATCGGCCGCCCAGGGGTAGTACATGTACGAGATGGTGGTCGGCGCGCCGGTGATCCGCTTGTTGAGGAACACCGTGGACGGCCATTCGGCGACCGGCATCCACAGCACCCGGTCGTGGGCCATCTGCTGGAGCTTGGCCTCCAGGGCGAACTTCTGCGCCGGGTCGTAGGTCTGGAAGATCTGCTCGACCAGGGCGTCGTACTCGGGGTCCGAGTAGGAGGCGTGGTTCTGGTAGGCGCCGGTCTTGAAGTTGCGCAGCAGGTCGACCGGGTCGGTGACGGACAGGTAGAACGTCTCGGGGAACATGTCGATCCCCTCGCGCGCCGCCGGGTCGGTGAACAGCGCCGAGAACGCGTCCGGGGCGATGGTCTTGAGCTCGATCTGCAGGCCGATCCGGGTGCCGGCGTCCTGCAGCGCGGTGGCCAGCAGCGATACGTCCAGGCCGATGGGGCTGGTGGCCACGACGAGCTTCTTGCCCTTGGCGCCGGCCTCTTCGATGAGCTTCTTGGCCTGCTCGATGTCCTGGGTGGACGGCGGCAGCTTGTCGAACGCGGCGGCCTTGGCGTCGGCCGGCGCACCCGCCCACGAGGCCTTCGGGGTGATCGAGTTGGTGACCGAGCCGTTGCCGGCCAGTGCGGTCTTGACGAACCCGCTGCGGTCCAGCGCCATCGATATGGCCTTGCGGACCCGGACGTCGCCGAGGGCGCCCTTCATGCTGGTCACGTTGACGTTGACGGTGCTGAGGCCCTCACCGAAGTAGAGCGTGCCGACGCCGCTGTTGCGCAGCCGCTCGTAGCTCTCGGTGGGGACCAGGAAGCCGCCGTCGACCTCGCTGTTGAGCATGGCGTTGGTGCGCGCCGACGGGTCGGTGAGGAACTTGAACTCGACGCTCTTGGACTTGGCCTTGGTACCCCAGTACGCGTCGTTGCGCTGCAGCTGCAGCGACTGGCCCTTGGACCACTCCCCCAGCTTGTACGGGCCGGTGCACTCCAGGCCGCCCTGGACGCCGTAGTCCTTTCCGGCTGCCTCGACACCCTTCTTGCTCGCCACCACGCCCGCGGCGGTGGCCATGAGCTGCGGGAACATCGAGTCGGCCTGCTTGAGCTTGAAGGTGACCTGGAGCGGCCCGGTGGCGGTGACCGACTCGACGTACTGGAACGAGTCGGCCCACGCGGCGCCGATCTCGGGGTCCATCTGGCGGCCGACGCTGAACACGACGTCGTCCGCGGTCATCGTCTCGCCGTTGTGGAACTTCACGCCGGACCGCAGGTCGTAGACCCAGGTCAGCGGGTCCGGGTTGGCCGTCTTCTCGGCCAGGCCGGGGGCCACGGTGAGCTGCGGCGTCCACCGCATGAGGCTTTCGCAGACGTTCGACAGCACGGTGTTCTGCGGGTAGTCGAACGCCATGGTGTAGTCGAGGGTCAGCGGTTCGGCGTAGAGCGCCCAGCTGAACTTGTCGATCTCGCCCTTGGCGGGCGGCGTTCCGTCGGACAGCTTGTAGCCGCCGCCGTCAGGCGAGGGTCCGCCTTCCTTCTTCGGCGGGCCCGAACAGGCGCCCGCGACCAGGGCGAGGGCCACGACTGCCGCGGCGGGCACGGCCGTGCGGCGCAGGGCGGATCTGGACGTGAGCGGGACATTTCGGCGCATCAGCGGGCGCATCTGGAGGTCCTTTCCGGCACGACGAGGGGTCCGAACTAGACGGCGGGGGAAGCCGCGGCGGGGATCTGCTGGGTGATGCAGTGCACGCCGCCGCCGCCGTACGCGACGGTCCGGGTCGGCACGCCGACGACCTTGCGGTCCGGGAACGCGGCCTGGATGGCGGCCAGCGCGCCGGCGTCCGCGGGGTGGTCCGCGGTGGGCACCACGACACCGCCGTTGGCGATGTAGAAGTTGAGGTAGCCGACCTCGATGTCGGTGCCGCCCCAGGTCACGAACGCGGACTGCGGGACCTCGAGGATCTCGAACGGCCGGCCCTGCGCGTCGGTGGTGGCCTCCAGCACGGCGCGGTTCGCGCGGCAGCGCGCGTAGTCCGGGTGCTCGGGGTCGTCGGGGAGCTGGATGATGACCTTGCCGGGCGCCACGAACGCGCAGACGCCGTCGACGTGTCCGTCCGTCTCGGTGTCGAGCAGGCCGCCGTACGGCAGCCAGACGATCTTGGTGACGCCGAGCTTCGCCTTGAGCTCGGCCTCGATGTCGGCGCGGCTCATGTCCGGGTTGCGGTTCGGGTGCAGCAGGCACTGCTCGGTGGTGATGAGGGTGCCCTCGCCGTCGACCGTGATGGCGCCGCCCTCGAGGATCATGTCGGACGCGATGCGCGGGTCGCCGGTACGGGCGATGAGCGCCTCGGCGATGCGGTCGTCGGCGTCCCACGGGGAGTGCTTGCGGCCCCAGGCGTTGAAGCGGAAGTCGACGCCCGCGCGGCGGCCTTCCCCGTCCGTCACGAAGATCGGACCGGAGTCGCGGAACCACGCGTCGTCGATCGGGAGTTCGATCACCGTGACGGCGTCGCCGCACAGCTCGCGGGCCTCGTCGCCGGCCCCGGGGATGGTGACCATGGTGACCGGCTCGAATGCGGAGATGGCGCGGGCGACCGCGGCGTACTCGCTCTTGGCCGGGCCGAACATGTCCCCCCACAGGTCTTCGCGGGTCGGCCAGGCCATCAGGCAGCCTTCGTGCTCGGTCCACTCGGCAGGCATGCGGAACGTCATGTCGTGTCTCTTTCGGATCGGGTGGTGCTGGTTCGTGGAGCTGAGGTGCGGGGCCGGCATCCCGTACCGGCGCATGTAGCGGCACGCGCCGGTACGGGACGGCTGACGGGCGCCCCCGCGGCGCTACTTCGCGCCGGGCCCGGGCGCCGCGGGTACGTCGTGCGTGGCGCAGTGGATGCCGCCGCCCCCGCTCGCGACCGCGTCGATGCGGACGGGGACGATCTCGCGGCCCGGGAAGTGCTCGGCGAGGATGCCGCGCGCCCGGTCGTCCGCGCGGCGGTCGCCGAACTCGGGCATGAACACGCCGTCGTTGGCGATGTAGAAGTTGGCGTAGGTGGACAGGAAGTCGTCGCTCTGCCCGGTGATCGCGTCGGGGTCGGGCTGCGGCAGGTCGACGACCTCGAACTTCTTGCCGTGTGCGTCGACGGCGCTGCCGAGGACCTTGCGGGCCTGGTCGGCGGACCGCGACCACGAGTCCGCGGGCGTGCCGGGGAACGGGGTGTCGAGCAGGACGACGCCGGGTTCGGTGAAGCGCACCAGGCTGTCGATGTGCGCGTCGGTGATGTCCTGACCGCGGACGCCCTCGCACCACACGATCGCGGTGACCCCGAGGGCGCGCTTGAGCTCGGCCTCGATGTCCGCCTTGCTCTTGCCCGGGTTTCGGTTGTCGTTGATCAGCGAGCTCTCGGTGAGCAGCAGGGTGCCGGCCCCGTCGGTCTCGAACGAGCCTCCCTCGGCGACCAGTTGCGCCTGGTCGCGGCGCAGGCCGTAGCGGGCGGTCACGGCCGCGGCGACCTTGGCGTCGGCGGCGTGGGTCTGCTTCTTGCCCCAGCCGTTGAAGTTGAAGTCGACGCCGACGACCTGGCCGGCCTCCTCGACGAAGACCGCGACGGTGTCGCGCGCCCACAGGTCGTCGACGTCGAGCGCGACGACCTCGACCGCCGCCCCGCTGGCGCGCTGCGCGGCGTCCTCCGGGCGGGGGCGGGCCAGGAGGACGACCGGTTCGAACTCGGCGATGGCGCGGGCGATCCGGGCGATGTCCGCCCGCACCGCGGTCAGGTCGGCGCCCCAGATACCGGTGGACGCGGGCCACGACATGACGGTCCGCTCGTGGCGCTCCCATTCCGCCGCGAACTTTCTCGGCGCCGTACCGCCCTGCGGTGCGGCGGTGCCGGGGGTGCCGGCCGGGCTTTCGGACCCGCCGCCGCTGGCGTCCGCGGAGGTGCAGGCGGTGGCGCCGAGGGCGACGGCCCCCGCACCCAGCAGGCCGCGCAGCACGGCGCGACGGGACAGAGAAGAAGCGAACACGAGTGAACTCCGAGACGGGGTAGTGCGATTCGGTGCGGCAGGGCGGAGGTGTGCGGGGTGTCCGCGGGCGTCAGGCCACCGGCTCCTGCATGGTGGCGCAGTGGATTCCGCCGCCCCCGCCGCCGAGGCGGTCGGCGTCGAGCTGGACGACTTGGCGCCCCGGGAACGCCGCGGCCACGACCTGCCGGGCGGCGGC
The DNA here is from genome assembly GCF_021502675.1 of Yinghuangia soli. Lineage (GTDB taxonomy): Bacteria > Actinomycetota > Actinomycetes > Streptomycetales > Streptomycetaceae > Yinghuangia > Yinghuangia soli. The sequence continues at coordinate 124,861 of NZ_JAKFHA010000004.1, read as the reverse complement.
GTCCTTGGTGCGGTCGCCGAACTGCGACATGACCACGGCGCCGTTGCAGACGTGGAAGTTGATGTACGAGTCGAGGAAGTCCGGGTTGGTGGACCGGACCGTGTCCGGGCCGTCGAGCCGGATGACCTGGAGCCGGCGGCCCTTGGCGTCGGTGGCCGCGGACAGGATGGCCAGCTGCTGCCGGGCGTCCTGCGCCCAGATGTCGGTGCGGTTCGCGGGCGGGACCTGGACCATGACGACGCCTGGGCGGATGAACCGCGAGGTGGCGTCGATGTGGTCGTCGGTGATGTCCTGCCCCTTGATGCCGGGCACCCAGATCATCTTGGTGGCGCCGTAGGCGGCCAGTACGGCCTGCTCGATCTGCGCCTTGGTCTTCCCCGGGTTGCGGTTCCGGTTGACCAGGCTGCTCTCGGTGGCCATGACCGTGCCGTCGCCGTCGGTCTCGATCGCGCCGCCCTCGCCGACGAACGCGGTCCGGGAGAACGGCAGCCGGGTGTACGCCGCGATCCGGGAGGCGACCAGGGCGTCCTTGGCGTGCGTCTGCTTGTCGCCCCACCCGTTGAAGCCGAGGCCGATCGCGTCCCGGTTGCCCAGGCCGTCGGTGCGGAACACCGGGGCGGTGTCGCGGGTCCACAGGTCGTCGACCGGGATCGAGCTGATGACGGTGACGGTCGATCCGCACTTGCTGCGCGCGGTCGAGGCGCTGGAGGCGTCCGGCGCGCACATGATCACCGGCTCGAAGCGGGCGATGGTCCGCGCGATCAGTGCGACGTCGTTCTGGATGCCGTTGAGCAGGCTGCCCCAGATCGACCGGCTGGCCGGCCAGGCCATCCAGGTGCGCACGTGGGCGACGTCGTCGGAGGGGACGCGGAAGGTCCCCGCGGCCGCGGCCGGCGAGGCGGCCCCGGCTGCGGTGGCGACGGCCTGGGTGCCGACCGCGAGGCCGGCTGCGCCCAGCACGGTCGCGCCCAGCACACTGCGGCGGGACGGGCCGGTGCCGTTCTCCCCGGCTGCCGGGACGGGGCCGTTGCGATGCGTTCCGAACATGGCTGACTCTCCCTCTCGGGTGCTCGCTCCGCCGGGTTGCGGCGGGTGGGATGCAGGGCTTGTGCGCTGCGGGCGTCGCTGCCGGGCCTTGCCGGGCCCGGCTCCGGCCGACGGCCCCCGCGGCCGGCCGGATCGGGCCGCTCTCCGGCCGCCCGGGGAGCGGGCGGCGGAGGCGCGGAGCCGGTCCGGCGTGTCCACACTGTGGCACTGACTGAAAAGTCAGTCAATACTTCGGTGAACAAAGGACCCGCCGACCGGAGCCGGCGGGTCGTGGGACCGGAAGGGTCAGCGGGCCAGCCGCGCGAGCTCCACGTCGACGGCGTCCAGCATCAGGTCGCGGGCCGCCTCGACGGTGATCCCGCCGCTCAGCCAGCGGCCGCTGAGGCCCTCGACGAGGGCGGTGAGGCGCTGCGCGCTCGCGTACGCCGGATCCCCCGGGACGGCCGGGAGCACCGCGGCGATCAGCTCGGCGATCTCCCCGTTCCAGACCCGGGTGGCGTCCTCCAGGCCGGCCCGCAGCGTGTCGTCGAACATCGCACTCGCCCGCAGCTCGCCCCACGCGGTGCTGTTCTCCCGGACCATCTCGGTCTCCTGGAACTCCAGCAGCAGCGTCTCCTCGAGGACGCTGCGCGGTTCCGCGGGGGCGGCCTCGGCCACCTGGTCGGCGGTGTACCGGCCGGCCCGGTCGCTGATGAATTCGAGGGTCGCGCGGAGGATCCCGCTGCGGTCCTTGAAGTGGTAGTAGATCAGCCCGGTGGACACCGCGGCTTCGGCCGCCAGTTCCTCCACGCGAAGGCCCCGCACTCCGCGGCGGGCGATGAGCCGCGCGGCGGCTTCCAGGATCACGGTTCGTCGATCGGCCACGGAGCGCCACTCTACTGCCGCGGGGCGCGGTCGCTGCCGGTCGCGGCGCGGACGGGGGCGAAGGAGTGTGCGCACACGCTAACGTGACTGAAACTTCAGTTTGTTTTTGTGTCCGTCGTTCGAGTTCCGGGGCCGGCTCCGGCCCGTGTGGGGTGCCAGCGTGTCCAACCGCCAATTGCTGATCCTGGAAGCCGCCGCGCGGCTCATCGCCCGCCGGGGCGTGCGGGGCCTCCGCGTCGAGGAGCTGGCCGCCGAGGCCGGCGTCTCGGTCGGCCTGGTGTACTACCACTTCGGCGACCGGGCCGGACTCATGCAGCAGACCTGGGAGTTCATCAACGAGCGCGCCGAGCGCTACACCACCTCCGAGCGGGATCCGCTGGACGATCCGCGCGGCTACCTGGAGGAGATGCTGCTCTTCGAGCTCCAGGACGACCCCGAGGTGATGGAGAACAGCACCGCATGGGGCGAGTTCCGGGCCACCGCGGTCTTCACCCCCGACCTGGGCCGCCAACTGCGCGAGGCCACCGCGCAGTGGGTCGACGACGCCGCGTACCTGATCCTGGCCGCGCAGAAGACCGGCGATGCGGGCCGGGAGGTGGACGCGCTCGGCGCGGCGGAGCGCCTCACCACCCTGATCGAGGGCCTGAGCGAGCGGTGGCTGAGCGGATCGGTGTCGCTGGCGCGGGCCCGCGACCTGCTGCGCGGCGCGATCGTGCGGGAGCTGGGCCCGCTGCCGGTTTCTGCCGCCCAGAAAATTGACTGAATTTTCAGTACGTGCCAGAGTGGCGGCCACGGGGAGGTCCGGGCCGGCGGCCTGCGCCCCGGCCGGCGTACCGGCCGCGGGCCCGGACCGCACCACCCCGGACCGTCACCACCCCAACCCCGCGGCATCCCGGGCGCGCCGCACGGCATCACCCGTTCGCCGCGCGCCACACCCGAACGCAAGGGTCGACAAACCGGACATTCTTCCCCGCGCGGCCGTAGCGTGGAGCCCTTGCCCGCAGCAATCGGGGCGGGGACGTCCCCGCCCTCGCGCGAGAGGGTCGTCGCCGGTGGCCGCTTTCCCCTCGACTTTTCCCCCGATGCCGCGCCGGACGGCGCTGCAGTCGCTGGCCGGCCTGGGGGCGCTCGCCCTCGGCTCCGCGGCCTGTTCCGACTCCGGCGGTTCCGGGGACTCCCCCGCGCCGTCCGCGCCTGCCTCGCCCGCAGCGTCGGGCGGGACGACCGGAGCGGCGGCCCCCTCCCCGTCGGCCGCGGCCCGGCGGTTCGACGCCGAATGGGACAGCCACGTCCGCACCTTCATGTCGTGGCCCGCATCCGCCGGCATCTGGGGCGACGACCTGCCCGCGGTACGCGAGGACATCGCGCGCATCGCCCGCGCGGTCGGCGCCACCGAACCCGTCGTCCTGATGGCCCGGCCCGAGCAGGCCGACGCCGCCAAGCAGGCGGTCGGCTCGGCCGCCGAGGTCGTCCCGATCCCGGTCGACGACCTGTGGGCGCGCGACACCGTCCCGGTGTTCGTGACCGAAGGCGGCGTCGTGCACGGCGTGGACTTCAACTTCAACGGCTGGGGCAACAAGCAGCCGCACGAACGCGACGCCCTGGTCGCCCGCGAGGTGACGGCGAAGTACGGGATCCCGCGCGACCAGACGTGGATCGTCGCCGAGGGCGGCTCGTTCGAGACCGACGGCGAAGGCACCCTCATGGTCACCGAGAGCTCGGTGGTCAACCCCAACCGCAATCCGGGCAGGACCCGGCAGCAGATCGAGGACGAGCTCAAGCGCGTCCTCGGGGTCGCCAAGGTGATCTGGTTCGACGGCGTGCGCGGCGAGGACATCACCGACGCGCACGTCGACTCACTCGTCCGCTTCGTGGCCCCCGGCATCGTCCTGCTCGACAAGGCCTTCCCCGGCGAGCCCCCGGACTCGTGGTCGCGCTCCGCCGACCAGGCCCGCGGCGTGCTGAAGGACGCCACCGACGCCCGCGGCAAGCCGATCCAGGTCATCGACCTGCCGCAGCCCGATCCGCAGGAGATGACCGGGAGCGGCGACGACTTCGTGTCGTCTTACGTGAACTTCTTCGTCGGCAACAAGGCCGTGTTCCTGCCGCGCTTCGGCGACAAGGCCGCGGACGACAAGGCGCAGCAGATCCTGAAGGACCACTTCCCCACCCGCGAGATCGTCGCGGTGCAGATCGATGCCGTGGCCGCGGGCGGCGGCGGCATCCACTGCGCCACGCACGACCAGCCGGGCACTCCCCCGGCATGACGGACCCAAGCCGGGATCCGGCTCGGGGGCAAGGCCGCGATCCGGACGGAGGGCGGCGCCACGGCCCGGGCAAGCGCCGCCGCATCGCCGTCGCGGGGGCCGTCGCGGCCGTCGTCGCCGCCGTCCTTGCGACGGGCGTGTGGCTGCAGTTCGGCGAACGGGCCGACCTGGACACCCGGTACCGCGCGGTCCCGGCCGGCGCGGACGCCGACCGGGTCGACGTGACCGCCACCGTCGTGCGCGTCGACGCGGCAGCCCGCGAGCTGGTCCTGCGCGTCCTGGTCACCCCGCGCGGCGCGCTCGCCGAGGACGGCGGCCTCGCCCCGGCCGTCGACCTGGCCCTCCAGACGTCGCCGCAGGTCCGCGGCGACCTCAACTACCGCGCGCACACCCGGATCGCCACCACCGACCTCGCGGTCGCGCTCTCCGGCGGCTCGGTGACCGACTATCCGTTCGACGACTACCGCACGAGCATCGAGGTCAGTGCGCAGGCCGACGGCAGGCCCGTCCCGGTCGACATGACGCTCGGCAACAGCGACGCGCTCTTCTCGCTCGACGTCGACGCCCAGGCCGAGGACGGCGCCGCACTGTTCGACGTGGGCGTCGACCGGTCCACGACAGTCCTGGTCTTCGCGGTCTTCATGATGGCCGCGATGTGGGCGCTCGCCGTCTCGGTCGCGATCGCCACCCGCATCCTGGTCGCCGGGCGCCGCGGCCTGGTCTGGCCGGCTCTGGGCTGGATGGCCGCCACCCTGTTCGCGCTCGCCGCGTTCCGCAACACCGCGCCCGGCAACCCGCCCCTGGGTTCGCTGCTCGACTACTTGGCATTCCTGTGGGCGGAGGCGGTCATCGCCGCCTGCCTCACCACGGCCGTGCTGGTCGGTGCCGCGGTGGAGAACCGTCCCGCCGCCGAAGCCGCCTGATCCCGGTCCGCTCCCCGGACCGTTCCCCGGACCGTTCCCCGGACCGGCCGTGAACGGCGTCCGCCCCGCCCGGCACAAGACCGGACGGGGCGGAGCTCAGGACGTCGGGCGGGCGGACCGGCCCGGTGCGAAGGGCCGTTCGCCTGCCGTGTGCCGTCAGGCCAGGCTTGCGATGGCCTGGTTGAAGGTGGCCGACGGCCGCATGATCGCGGCGGCCTTGGCCGGGTCGGGCTGGTAGTAGCCGCCGATGTCGGCCGGCGAGCCCTGGACCGCGATCAGCTCGGCGTTGATCGTCTCCTCCTGCGCGGCCAGCGTCGCGGCGAGCGCGGAGAACGCCGCGGCGAGCTCGGCGTCCGCGGTCTGCTGCGCCAGCTCCTGGGCCCAGTACATGGCCAGGTAGAAGTGGCTGCCGCGGTTGTCGATGCTGCCCACGCGGCGGGCCGGCGACTTGTTCTCGTTGAGGAACGTGCCGGTGGCGCGGTCGAGCGTGTCGGCCAGCACCTGCGCCCGCGCGTTGCCGGCGGTCTGCGCGAGGTGCTCGAAGCTGACCGCCAGCGCGAGGAACTCGCCCAGGCTGTCCCAGCGCAGGTAGTTCTCCTTGACCAGCTGCTGGACGTGCTTGGGGGCCGAGCCGCCCGCGCCGGTCTCGAAGAGGCCGCCGCCGTTCATCAGCGGGACGACCGACAGCATCTTCGCGCTCGTACCGAGCTCGAGGATCGGGAACAGGTCGGTCAGGTAGTCGCGCAGCACGTTGCCGGTCACCGAGATGGTGTCCTCACCGCGGCGGATGCGCTCCAGCGAGAACGCGATCGCCTTGACCGGCGAGAGGATCTCGATCTGCAGGCCCTCGGTGTCGTGCTCCGGCAGGTACGCCTTGACCTTGGCGATGAGCTGCGCGTCGTGCGCGCGGTCCTCGTCCAGCCAGAAGACGGCCGGGCTGCCGGTGGCGCGGGCGCGCGAGACGGCCAGCTTGACCCAGTCCTGGATCGGCAGGTCCTTGGTCTGGCACATGCGGAAGATGTCGCCCGGCTGCACGGCCTGCTCCAGCACGGCGGTGCCCGACGCGTCGACGACGCGCACGGTGCCCGCGGCGGCGATCTCGAAGGTCTTGTCGTGGCTGCCGTACTCCTCGGCCTTCTGGGCCATGAGGCCGACGTTGGGCACCGAGCCCATGGTCGCCGGGTCGTACGCGCCGTGCGCCTTGCAGTCGTCGATGACGACCTGGTAGATGCCCGCGTAGCTGCTGTCCGGCAGGACCGCGAGGGTGTCGGCCTCTTCGCCGTCCGGGCCCCACATGTGGCCGGAGGTGCGGATCATGGCCGGCATCGAGGCGTCCACGATGACGTCGCTGGGCACGTGCAGGTTGGTGATGCCGCGGTCCGAGTCGACCATGGCGAGCGCCGGGCCGTCGGCCAGCTCGGCGTCGAAGGACGCCTTGATGTCGGCGCCCTCGGGCAGGGCCTCCAGGCCCTTGAGGATGCCGCCGAGGCCGTCGTTCGGGGTCAGGCCCGCGGCCGCGAGGGTGTCGCCGTACTTGGCGAACGTCTGCGGGAAGAACGCGCGCACGACGTGGCCGAAGATGATCGGGTCGGAGACCTTCATCATGGTGGCCTTGAGGTGCACCGAGAACAGCACGTCCTCGGCCTTGGCCCGGGCGACCTGCGCGGTCAGGAACTCGCGCAGCTCGGCGACGCGCAGCACGGAGGCGTCGACGACCTCGCCGGCCAGCACCGGTACCGACTCGCGCAGCACCGTGGTGGTGCCGTCCGCGGCGGCCAGCTCGATGCGCAGCGCACCGGCCTCGGCGACCACGGCGGACTTCTCGGTGGAGCGGAAGTCGTTCTCGCCCATGGTCGCGACATTGGTCTTCGAGTCCGCGGACCACGCGCCCATGCGGTGCGGGTGCGCCTTGGCGAAGTTCTTGACCGAGGCGGGGGCGCGGCGGTCCGAGTTGCCCTCGCGCAGCACCGGGTTCACCGCGCTGCCCTTGACCTTGTCGTACCGCGCGCGGACGTCCTTGTCCTGGTCCGTCTGCGGGTCGTCCGGGTACTCCGGCAGCGCGTAGCCCTGCTCCTGGAGCTCCGCGATCGCGGCCTTGAGCTGCGGGATCGAGGCCGAGATGTTCGGCAGCTTGATGATGTTCGCGGCCGGGGTGTTCGCCAGCTCGCCCAGCTCGGTCAGGGCGTCGGCGATGCGCTGGTCCTCGCGCAGGTACTCGGGGAACACCGCGATGATCCGCCCGGCGAGGGAGATGTCACGCGTCTCCACGGTCACGCCGGCCGTCGAGGCGTACGCCTGCACCACCGGCAGGAACGAGTACGTCGCCAGGGCCGGGGCCTCGTCGGTGTGCGTGTAGATGATGGTCGAGTCAGTCACCGGGTGCTCCGCTCCACTCCACGTCTGCAACATTGCTCGACATCAAGATATCTCCTGCACGACGCTGTCTCGACAGCACCCACCGCCCAACGTGTGGTCCTGCTCACGAAACGGCCCGGATCCGGCCGGAATGCGGCGCGTAATCCGCGCGCGGCGGCACGAAACAGGCCGAAGGGCCCGGATACGATCGCGCCGGTCCCCGCCCGCGCGACCCCGAGGAGCACGCCTGATGAGCCCCACGTCCGCAGCCCTGGTCACCGGCGCAGCCCGCGGCATCGGCAGACTCGCCGCGCGGCGGCTGGCCGCGGAGGGGATCGCCGTCGCCCTGCTCGGGCGCAGCCCGGACGGGGTGCGGGCGCTGCACGAGGAATTGGCGGCGGGCGGCGCCCGGAGCGTCCCGGTGGTCGCCGACGTCACCGACCCGGAGGCGGTGCGCGCCGCGGTCGCCGAGGCCGAGGCCGCGCTCGGCCCGCTCGACCTGGTGCTCAACAACGCCGGGCTCATCGACGCCGCCGAGGTCCCGTTCTGGGAGGCCGACCAGGACCAGTGGTGGGCCGTCGTCGAGACCAACCTGCGCGGCCCGGCGAACGTCGACCGCGCGGTACTGCCCGGCATGGTGGCCCGCGGCCGCGGCCGCATCGTCAACGTGAGCAGCGGGTTCGCGGTCGAGGCGTTCCCGGACTACTCGGCGTACAGCACGTCCAAGACCGCGCTGCTCCGGCTGACCGACACCATCGCCGGTCCGCTGGCCGCGAAGGGCGTGTACGTCTTCGACATCTCGCCGGGCGCGCTGGAGACGGACATGACCGCAGGCATGGCCATGTTCGCGGGCAAGACCGACTGGTACTCCCCCGACCGCTTCCTCGACGCACTCGTGGCCGTGGCGGAAGGCCGCCTGGACGCCCTCGCGGGCCGCTTCCTGCATGCCGGCAAGGACGACCTGGACGCCCTCGCCACCCGCGCCGCCGAGTTGGCCGACCACGACGCCCGCCGCCTCCACTTGAGGCCGTACGGCCCCGACGACCCGCAGCAGTAGCCCTACCAGGCGGGTTGGGGGCCGACAGACGCCTGGGGCCGACGCCACGCCCCACCCGCCCCCGCGGGCACTCCCTCCGCCCCTCAGCGCCACGCCACGCCCGCCCCTCGGGCACTCCCTCCACCCCTCAGCGCCACGTCCCCACAACTTCGGCGCCTCCGCGACTCAGCCCGCCAACGCCTCACGTTCTCCACTCGTCAGCCCCCTCGGCCCCTGCGCGTCGCTTGCGGTCGGTGCCGACGCGGTCTCGCGTGTGCTTCGGGTGGGCGGCTTCCCGTCTCTCCGGACACGCCGAAGGCCCGGCAGCCATTCCTCGGCTGCCGGGCCTTCGTCTTGTCGATCGCGCGGAGCGCTACGCCCCGCGGAGTACCGCGCCCGTGCGGTCCGCCGCCAGCGCCACCGCCGCGTCGCGGGCCGCCGTGGACTCCTCGGCGGTCAGCGTGCGGTCGGTCGCGCGGAAGCGCAGCGCGTAGGCCAGCGACTTCTTGCCGGCCCCGACCTGCTCGCCGGTGAAGACGTCGAACAGGCGCAGGGACTCCAGCAGTTCGCCGGCCCCTTCGCGCAGCGCGCCCTCGACATCGGCGGCCGGGACGGTCTCGTCCACGATCAGCGCGACGTCCTGGGTGGCCACCGGGAACGACGAGATGTGGCCCGCGACCGCGAGCTTCTCGCCGCCGGTCGCGGCCAGTTCCGCGGTCAGCAGGTCGAAGTCGACCTCCATCGCGCAGGTCCGGTCCGGCAGCTGCAGCGCCTTGACGACGCGCGGGTGCAGCTCGCCCGCGTGGCCGACGACGGTGTCGCCGACCAGCAGCGCGGCGCAGCGGCCCGGGTGCCAAGGAGCGTGCCGGTCCTGGCGCACGGTCACCTCGACGCCCACCGCGGCCGCCACCGTGCGGGCCGCCTCGACGGCGTCCGCCCAGGTCGCGGTCCGGCCGCCGCCCCACCAGCCGGACGGCGCGCGCTCGCCGGACAGCACCGCGGCGACGCGGTACGGCTGGTCCGGCAGTGCCGCGGCGAGCTGCTCCAGCTCGGCCTCGGTCGGCCGCCGGTCCACCGGCAGGCGCGGCGCGACCGGCCGCTCGGCCTTGGGCCGGAAGACCAGCCCGGTCTCGAACAGCGCGACGTCCGCGTTGCCGCGCCCGACGTTGCGGCGCAGCGTGGCGAGCAGGCCCGGCAGCAGCGTGGTGCGCAGCGCCGGCTCCTCGTCGGAGATCGGGTTGACCAGCTTGACCGTGATGCGGCGCGGGTCGGACGCGTCCAGGCCGAACGCGTCGAAGACCGCCTCGCCCACGAACGGGTAGTTCTGCACCTCGCGGTAGCCGTCGCCGGCCAGCGCGCGGCCGATCCGCCGGCGCAGCCGCTGCGCGGGGGTGAGCCCGCGGCCCGGCGGCACCTGCGGGAGGGTCGACGGGACCTCGTCGTAGCCCTCCAGCCGGATGACCTCTTCGGCCAGGTCGTTCGGGTCGGTGAGGTCCGGGCGCCAGGTCGGCGGCGTCACGGTGAGCGCGTCGATGCCCTCGACCGTGCAGCCGACCTCCTGGAGGCGCTGCGCGACCGTCTCGGCGGCGTACGCGATGCCCGCGACGTTGCCGGGGTGGTCGACCGCCATGCCGATGCGCACCGGCTCGCGCGGCGCGTCGACCTCGGTGACGCCCGCCTCGGCGACCGCCCCTTCGCCGCCGAGCAGCACCAGCAGGTCCACCGCGCGCTGCGCGGCGGCCCGGGCGGCCTCGGGGTCGACGCCGCGCTCGAAGCGCCGCGACGCCTCGGAGCCCAGCTTGTGGCGGCGCGCGGTGCGCGCGATGGAGACCGGGTCGAAGTTGGCCGCCTCGATCACGATGTCGCGGGTCTCCGCGCCGATCTCGGTGGTCTCGCCGCCCATCACGCCGGCCAGCCCGATCGGGCCGCTCTTGTCGGTGATGAGCAGGTCCTCGCGGTCGAGCGTGCGCTCGGCGCCGTCCAGCGTCCTGAGCTTCTCGCCCTCGTGCGCGCGGCGGACCGTGATGGTGCCCTGGAGCTTGGCGCGGTCGTAGGCGTGCAGCGGCTGGCCGAGTTCGAGCATCACGTAGTTGGTGATGTCGACGGCGAGCGAGATGGGCCGCATGCCGGCCATCTGCACGCGGCGCTGCAGCCACAGCGGCGACGGCGCGGACGGGTCCACGCCGACCACGGTGCGGGCCACGAACCGGCGGCAGCCCTCCGGGTCCTCGACCGCGATCGGGTAGCCGTACGAGTTCGGCGCCGGCACGTCGAGCAGCGCGGGGTCGCGCAGCGGGATGCCGTAGCCGATCGCCGCCTCGCGGGCCACGCCGCGCATCGACAGGCAGTAGCCGCGGTCCGGGGTGACCGCGATGTCGAGCACCTCGTCCACCAGGCCGAGGAGTTCGATCGCGTCCGAGCCGACCTCGACCTCGATGGGCAGCACGATGATGCCGTCGTGGTCGTCGCCCATGCCGAGCTCGCGGGCCGAGCAGATCATGCCGGCCGACGTGTGGCCGTACGTCTTGCGCTGCGAGATCTCGAAGCCGCCGGGCAGCACGCCGCCGGGCAGGATCACGACGACCTTGTCGTCCACCTCGAAGTTGGTGGCACCGCAGACGATCTCCTGCGGCTCGCCGGTGCCGTTGGCGTCGCCGACGTCGACCTTGCAGAACCGGATGGGCTTCTTGAAGCCGGTCAGCTCCTCGATCTCGAGGACCTGGCCCACCACGAGCGGACCCTTGAGGTCGCTGCCGAGCTGGTCCACGGTCTCGACCTCGAGGCCGAGCGCGACCAGCTTTTCCGCGACGTCGCGGCCGGACTGGCCGGCCGGCAGGTCGACGTACTCCCGCAGCCAAGAAAGCGGGACCCGCATCAGATCTCCATCCCGAACGGAAGGGTGAAGCGCACGTCACCCTCGACCATGTCCCGCATGTCCTCGACGTTGTGCCGGAACATCAGGGTGCGTTCCAGCCCCATGCCGAAGGCGAAACCGCTGTACACCGCGGGGTCGATGCCGCACGCGACGAGCACGCGCGGGTTGACCATGCCGCAGCCGCCCCACTCGATCCAGCCCTCGGACCGGCAGGTCCGGCACGGGTTGTCCGGGTCGCCGACCGAGGCGCCGCGGCACACGAAGCACTGCAGGTCGACCTCGGCGGACGGCTCGGTGAAGGGGAAGTACGAGGGCCGCATGCGGGTCACGATGCCCTCGCCGAACATCGACGAGGCGAAGTGGTCCAGCGTGCCGCGCAGGTCGGCCATCGTCAGGCCCTTGTCCACCGCGAGGCCCTCGACCTGGCCGAACACCGGGGTGTGCGTGGCGTCCAGCTCGTCGGTGCGGTACACGCGGCCCGGGCAGATCACGTAGATCGGCGGGGTGCGGGTGAGCATGGTGCGGATCTGCACCGGCGAGGTGTGGGTGCGCAGCACGACGCCGGAGTCCGGGGAGCCGTCCGCGGCCTGCACGAAGAAAGTGTCCTGCATGGTGCGCGCCGGGTGGTCCGGGGCGATGTTGAGGGCGTCGAAGTTGTACCACTCCGCCTCGACCTCGGGGCCCTCGGCGATCTCGTAGCCCATCGCCACGAAGACGTCGCCGACGCGCTCGGCGAGGGTCGTCAGCGGGTGCCGCGCGCCGCGCGGGGCGCGGTCCCACGGCAGCGTCACGTCGACGGTCTCCTCGACCAGCACGCGCGCGTCGCGCTCCGCCTCGAGCTCCTCGCGGCGGGCCGCGAGCGCCTGGTTGACCTGCCCGCGGGCCTGGCCGACGCGCTTGCCGGCCTCGGCCTTGGCCTGCGGCGGCAGTGCGCCGATCTCGCGGTTGGCCAGGGCGAGCGGCGAGCGGTCGCCGGTGTGCGCGACCTTGGCCTCCTGGAGGGCGGCGAGGTCCTGGGCGGCGGCGAAGGCGGCCAGCGCCGCGTCCCGCGCCTTGTCGACCTCCTCCGGTTTCAGGCTCTCCACCTCGACCGGGTCGTACGACTTGTTCGGTGCCGACATCTGCTTCCAGTGCTCCTGTAGGGATGCTCGCCCGCGGGGGTGTCCGGTCGAAGCCGGGCGGCCACGCACTCCGGGCCTCGGCCGACCGCATGCGGTACGGACGGTGGAGTACGGGGCGACAGGGCGAGTCTAGGTGAATCGGGCCGCGGACCTGGAACCCGGCCGTGCCGCGGCACCGCGGGATCGCGGTCGTGCACTGCGGCGGTACGGCCCGGCGGCCGGGGCGGACCCGGGATCGTCGCGGGGGCCAGGCCCGCGGGGCGGTGCGGTCCGGCGCTCAGGCCAGGACGTCCGGCATCCCCGCGGGCAGCCGAAATCGGAACATCGCCCCGCCGCACTCGGCGCGGCCCACGTCGATGGTGCCGCCGTGCGCCTCGACCAGGCCCTTGACGATGTAGAGGCCCAGGCCGGTGCCGCCGCGGCGGTTGCCGCGCCAGAACCGGGTGAAGACGCGGCCGAGCAACTCGTCCGGGATGCCCGGGCCCTCGTCGCTCACCGTGATCTCCGTCCCCTCGTCGTCGCCCGTGCCGCCGAGTCCGTCGGCGGCCGGGCCGGCCGCGCCGAACGTGGTGCCGGCCATCTCGATGGTGACGGCTCCCGCGCCGTGGCGCACCGCGTTTTCCAGCAGGTTGCCGAGGATCTGGTCCAGCTTGTCGCGGTCCATCCAGGTCGGCGGGAGGGGGCCTTGGGCCTTGACCCGGAAGCGGTCCTCGGGCTGGCCGGCCGCGATCTGGGCGCGCACGTGCCGGTCGACGGCCTCGCGCAGGTCCACGACCTCGCGGTGCAGCTGCAGGCGCCCGGAGTCGATGCGGGAGATGTCGAGCAGTTCGGTGATGAGCCGGGTGACGCGGTCGGCGTCCGCGTCGACGGTCTCCAGCATGAGGCGCTTCTGCTCGTCGGTGAAGCGCTCCCACTTGCGCAGCAGCGTGGCGGTGAAGCCCTTGACGCTGGTGAGCGGCGAGCGGAGTTCGTGCGCGACGGTGGCGATCAGCTCGGCGTGGTTGCGCTCGCCGCGGCGCCGGGCGGAGGTGCAGCGCAGTGCGACGACGACGTGCTTGACCGGCGAGTTCGCGCCGTCCTCGCGTACGTACGAGGCGGTGACCAGCACTTCGCGGCCGCCCAGCACCAGGTTGCGCTCCGGCTGCCGGGTGCGGATGCCCAGTCCGCCGTACGGGTCGGTGCACACCCACCAGCGCCGGCCGTCTATGTCCTCCAGCGGGAGGGCGTCGGCGAGTTGCTTGCCGAGGGCGTCCCCGGCCTTGACCCCGGTGATGCGCTCGGCGGCGGCGTTGAAGCACACCACGGTGCCCGCCGCGTCCGCCACCACCAGGCCGTCGGGCAGTGCGTCGGCACTCAGCCCGCCCAGCATGTCCGCCACGTACGGATCCGCGTCCACGTCCACCGGCCCCCTTCCGACCCCACACGGCCGAGGGATTGCACCATTCCGTGGCCCCCCGCGGAACGGCATACCCCTATGAAGCAGATGCTCCGGGCCGGTCACACTACTCCAACGGGCCGCACCACTCGACAGTCACGCGACCAGTTTTCCTTGCGCGCCCATGGCGAAAGCGGGCGCACGCCCGCGCGGCCCCGGCGCATCGAAGCTAACCGGCGCGCAGCGTGCGGCAGCCGGAACTCCCGCGCTGCGCCCGCGCGGACGCATAGAGGCACACGGCCGCCGCGGTCGCCAGGTTCAAACTCTCCGCACGCCCGTGGATCGGCACCCGCACCACCGCGTCGGCGAGCGCCCGGACTTCCTCGGGCAGGCCCCACGCCTCGTTGCCGAAGATCCAGGCGGTGGGCCCGTCCAGGCCGCCCGCGTCCAGCTCGGCGTCCAGGTCGGCCTCGCCCGCGCCGTCCGCAGCCAGGATGCGCAGCCCCGCGGCGCGCAGCTGCGCGACGGTGTCCTCGATGTGCGCGCCGACGACCACGGGCAGGTGGAACAGGCTGCCCACCGAGGCGCGCACGGTCTTGGGGTTGTAGAGGTCGACGGAAGCGTCGGTCAGCACCACGGCCTCGGCACCGGCGGCGTCCGCGGCGCGCAGCACGGTCCCGGCGTTGCCCGGGTCGCGCACGTGCGCGAGGACCGCGACGAGGTCCGGGGCGGGGCCGTCGGCGAGCGAGGCGAGCGGCACGTCGACGAACCGGCACAGCGCGACCATGCCCTGCGGGGTCACCGTCTGGCTGACCGCGGCCACCACCTCGGTGCTGGCCTGCAGGACCGGGACGCCGGCCGCGCGGGCCGCCTCGACGATGTCCGGGTAGCGCTCCGCGGACTCGGCGGTGGCGTACACCTCGATCGGCGTGCCGGGCAGTGCCACGGCCTCGCGGACCGCCTGCGGGCCCTCGGCGAGGAAGCGCCGCTCGCCGGCCCGGAACGCGCGTTTGGCGAGCCGCCGGGCCGCCACCACACGCGGTGAGCGGGTGGACGTCAGCTCGGGACTCGCCATGGGGGCAACCGTTCTACGTGGCTCGGCGGGAGAGGTACGGAAATCCGGGGGCGGACCGCCGCAGCAGGGGCGTTCTGCCCCCGAATGTACCGATGGGCCCCCGCGGCCGCCTGCGGTCCTTGCGGACCGCGGCGGCCGGTGCGGGGACCCACCGGTGATGCCCGAAAGATCAGGCGGCTTCCTTCGGCGCGTTCACGTCGGCCGGAAGCGCCTTCTGGGCGGCCTCGACCAGCGCGGCGAACGCCGTCGGGTCGTTGACCGCGAGCTCGGCGAGCATCTTGCGGTCGATCTCGATGCTGGCGGCCTTCAGACCCTGGATGAAGCGGTTGTAGGTGATGCCGTTCAGGCGGGCAGCGGCGTTGATGCGCTGGATCCACAGCTGACGGAAGTCGCCCTTGCGCTTCTTGCGGTCGTTGTAGTTGTAGACCAGGGAGTGGGTGACCTGCTCCTTGGCCTTGCGGTACAGGCGCGAACGCTGACCGCGGTAACCGCTCGCGCGCTCGAGGATGACGCGGCGCTTCTTCTGGGCGTTGACGGACCGCTTGACGCGTGCCACTAGATGACTCCTTGACTTCAGACCGGGGCGTGGTGACCCCGACCCGGGGTACGACTGGGACCGGCGCCCGCCGCCTCCGCTTCGCCGTCAGGCTCGCGGGGACAGGCACACGTGGCTCACTTGCCGAGCATCTTCTTGATCTTCTTGGCGTCAGCCGGCGCCGCGACGACCGTGCCCGCGAGGCGGCGGGTCAGCGTCGAGGGCTTGTGCTCGAGCAGGTGGCGGCGGCCGGCACGCTGACGGACCACCTTGCCGGAGCCGGTGATCTTGAAGCGCTTGCTGGCACCACTGTGCGTCTTGTTCTTCGGCATGTCGCCGCTGTCTCCTCGTCGTGCCGCGCCTGCCCGGCATCGCACCGGGCAGGCACAGATGTGTGTGGAACTACTGGTCGTGGGACGACCGGGGTCAGCTCTCGTCCGCGGCGGCCGGAGCCGCGACGGGCTCCTCGGCCGGCGCAGCGGCGGCCTCGGCCGCCTCAGGCGCCTCGGCAGCCTCCGGGGCCTCGCCCTCGCCACGGCGCGCTTCCTTGCGGGCGGCGGCGGCTTCGCGGGCCTCGGCCATGGCTTCGGTCTTCTTCTTGTGCGGACCGAGAACCATGATCATGTTGCGGCCGTCCTGCTTGGGGCTGGACTCGACGAAGCCCAGCTCCTGGACGTCCTCGGACAGCCGCTTCAGCAGACGGAAGCCCAGCTCGGGGCGGGACTGCTCACGACCGCGGAACATGATCGTGATCTTGACCTTGTCGCCCTGCTTCAGGAACCGCTCGACGTGACCCTTCTTGGTCTCGTAGTCGTGCGGGTCGATCTTCGGCCGGAGCTTCATCTCCTTGATGACCGTGTGCGCCTGGTTCTTGCGCGCTTCACGGGCCTTCATGGCGGACTCGTACTTGAACTTGCCGTAGTCCATGAGCTTGCAGACCGGCGGCCGGGCGTTGGCCGCGACCTCGACCAGGTCGAGGTCGTACTCCTGGGCAAGCTCCAGGGCCTTGGCAAGCGGAACGATCCCGACCTGCTCGCCGCTGGGACCGACGAGTCGCACCTCGGGGACGCGAATCCGGTCGTTGATGCGGGGCTCGGCGCTGATGGGGCCTCCTCGATTCCTGAAGTGGTCGGCGGTCCTTCCCGCTGCCACGTACTCCTGCTTCGATCTCCCGGGCGGGCCTTTTTGCGCGCCGGGCCGGCCGAAGCGGCCCGACATGCGAAAAGCCCCGCATGGGATGCATGCGAGGCTCCATAACCGGTGGCAGGCGCAGCCCATTCCCCCTGACAGGGGACGGGCGGCACCACGGAATCATCCGAGGATGATCCGCACCGGACCGGGACCCGTCGACCGTGAGGTCGATCGGGTGGGAGACGGAGCCTCCGCTTGCAGGTCGGACACATCAGTGCCCGATCGGTCGACGCACCACAATACCACCCGGCCGGATGAACCGGACACCGGGCGGCGTAGGCGCGCCCCCTACTGTACGCGACCGGACCGGATGCTCCGTGACCGGAGTACCGGGGGCGGGCGGCGTGCCGCGATGCCCGACACTGGGTGCCATGACCGACAGCGCACAGCCCTCCCCCGCGGACGACGCCGGCTCCGTGGACGCGATGACCCGCGACATCGGCGACGTCTCCGCGATGGAACTGATCACCACCGTGGCCGTCCACCTCATGAGCGCCTCGGCGGTCAAGCTCGGCCTGGCCGAGGACGGCGAGCAGGACAAGGACCTCGACGAGGCCCGCAAGCTCATCACCGCGCTGGCCGGCCTGGTCACCGCGGGCGCCCCCGAACTGGGATCGCAGCACGCGGGACCGCTCCGCGACGGCCTCAAGTCGCTGCAGCTCGCGTTCCGCGAGGCCTCGCTCTTCCCGGACGAGCCCGGCAAGGGCCCCGGCGAGAAGTTCACCGGCCCGGTCTACGGCTAGGACGCACCCGCTGCGGCCGGCCCAGGCGTTCTCGCACTGCCCTGGCCGGCCGCAGCCGCATCACCAGGACTCGTACCAGGTGTACCAATCACCTGTGAGATGGATGAACGACACCCGCCCGCGGTCCGCAGCCGGGCTCCCGTCCGGGGCGTAGGCGAAGCCGCCGTCGATCCGGAAGACCCCGCTACCGCCCGGCACGCTGAGCAGCGCGCCGCGGCCTGCGGCCAGCGGCTCGGCCGCGGTCACCCGGTACAACCCGCGCCACCCCAACTGCGGCTCCCCGCCGCGGGCCGCCTCCACCGCCGTGGCCCGCAGCGCGTCCTCCGACGCCGCGAACCGGGCCTGCAGCGGCAGCCCCGCGCGCAGCCCGGCGAGCACCAGGACGACGGCGACCGGCACCGCCGCCCAACGCCACCGCGCAGCCCGCAGCCGGGCCCGCCCGGACCGGGTCAGCACCGCCGCGCCGAACAGGAACGCCCACACCACGCCGAGCACGAACCACGCGAAGGCCTCGGCCAAGAACCAGAACAAACTGCCGTTCGGCCAACTCGACGTCCACGCGCACACCAGCGAGACGGTGACCAGGCACCCGACGAACACGCGCTTGGGCGGATCCCCCAACCGCCGCCGCTCCCACCGAAACACCCGGCCCCACCAGGAACGCGCGCCCGCGTCGGGCACGCTGACAGCGTCCACCATCCACTCCCCCGCACCACGCGTTTGCTGCCCCCTGCAGCCCGACCGAGCGTACGGGCGCCTTCGCGCCCCCGCGGGGATGCCACAGCGGCAAGAACAACCGCAGACACCCAGGCGCGCCTGCCCGGGCACCCGAGCGGCACTCCGGCGGGGCGCCTCCGGCACGGCAGGGAATCACGTGCCGCGAGGGCGAGCCAGGCTGGGCTCCACAGCAGCACTGGCCGCACGCGGGCGGCCGGCGCGCACGGACACCGCACGGATACGGAGCGGAGCGACGGGCCGCATGCCGTTCGGGCGGCTGCAGTCGCGACGGCGATACCCCGACACGGCCCGCCCACGGGCCTTCGGGCGGTGCCGCGCCGCGGCAGCACGGCTGGCGGAGTCGCGACCACGCCTCGCGTCGCGGCCGCGCGGGGTCGGCACCGCCGTGAGCGATCAGCAGGTCCGGACGACAGCGGCGCCGGGGGGGGTGCCGTGTCAGGCGGAAGCAACGGGCCGGAGGCAGGCGCGAGCGGGCGTTGGCCTATCGCCGAGGCGGCGCTGCGAGTGGTCAGCCACTGCGGACGCGCAGCGGCGGGGCCGGAGGCGCTGCGTCGGGGGGCAACGGGGCCAGGCCCAAGCTCGGGACATGCAGGGCCAGGTGGCGGCTTGGGCGGCGTGATTGCCCGCAGACGTGCGCCGTCCGAGCGGGTGCGCGTCGGGGCGCTGTCTTGCCGGCTGCGGTGGAGGCGCGTCCGCCCTCGTGCGCACGGCCGAGCGGGGGCGCCTTGCCGGTGGTCAGGGGGTGCGGATGTACAGCGGGGGTGCCGGGGGCGCTGCGTCGGGGGGTAGCAGGGCCAAGTCCAGGCCTCGGGTCAGGCGGGATCGGAGGATGTCGTTCTCGGCCAGGCGGGCGGCGATGCGTTGGGCGGCGGCGGTGATTTCTGCGGGGGTGGCCGTCGTGGCGAGGGTGAGCTGCAGGTCGGCGGTGGGGCTTGCGGTCAGGTACACGGCGGTGACCGCCTCCTCTGCTGCCGCGGCGTCCCGTACTGCGGTGCGGACCTGCTCGTCGAGGTGCGGAGCGGTCAGCTCGCGGCCCTCGGCGAGCGCCCGCAGTGCGGCGCCGGTCACCTCGTAGGGGTATGGGCCCGCGAGGTCCAGCAGGAGCGTGTCCGCCCCTTCGGAGTACGTGGCGTGCGCGGCGCGGCGGGCGTCGACCGGTACCGGACGCGCGTCGGGGCGCCAGCGGGCCAGGGCCTCGGTCGAGGTGAACGCGGGCAGCGCCTTGCGGCCGCCGGGGCCGACGATCGTGGGGATCGCCATGTCGCTGGACTTCTCGCGGGCGAGCTCGCCGGGGGCGGTCTCCTCCAGTTCACCGAGGATCGCGACCACCGGGACGAGCAGGCGCGCCCCGGCGAGTGCACCGAGTACCGCCTCGGGCCCGGACGCGTCCTCCGCGTCGGCGGCCAGTGCCGCTGCCAGGGCGGCGTCGGCGGTGCCGTCGTCGCCGGAGAATCCGGGGTCGGGAATGCTCTTGCCGGTGAAGTCCACGGCTCGACCCTAACGCCCGGGCGGCACCCCTCCGGACCGCCCCGGACGGGCCCCGGACCTGCACGGCACCGGCGCTGGGATGCCGCGCGCGGCTTGACCACTGGGCCGCGCGCGGCATCCCGTCCGGGGCTGCGGCCCGCGGTGCGGACGACTCTGCGATCAGTGTCGTCGGCCGCCACGCGGCGCGGGACGGGCTGCTACGACCCGTGATCCCGAACGTGAATCAGGCTACGCACCCCCGGAGTTGCCGCCAGCCGATCACCGGTCGCTCACCCGTACGAGTGAGCCCCCGGCTTGGCGTACGGGTGGCGCCGGCCAGGCGAAAAGGCCGCCCTGCGGGGGCGGACCAGCGACCGGAGCCGCCGAGCCGGATCTCGATTGCGACCGCTCCCCCCTCAGGCAGCTTCCGACGCGGTACATGCCGGGGCGCGGGGCGTCGCGGAGCTCTCAGCGCGCATCGCCCGCCGTGAACTAGGTGGCCTCGGTGCCGCCTTCGCTATGCCGCAGAGCGAAAATCCGAGGCGGCGAAGCCCCTGTCCTCCTCGCGCGTCGGCCGGTCTTACACCTCGGGCAGGCCCAGGTTCCGGTAGCGGGCGAGGCGGCGATGCATGCGGTCCTCCGGGGTGTCCGCCTGGAGCGCGGTGAGTTCGTGTTCGAGGGTGGCCGCGACGCGGCGTACGAAGGACTCGGGTTCGGCTGCCGCATCGGGGAGTTCGGGGATGATCCGGTCGACGATCCCGTGCGCCAGGAGGTCCGCGGCGCGGATGCCCTGGCGGTCGGCGATCTCCGGGGCGCGGTCGGTGCTGCGGAAGAGGAGGGCTGAGGCGCCTTCCGGGGGCAGCGGGGAGAGCCAGCCGTGCTGGGCGCACAGGACGCGGTCGGCAGGGAGGAGGGCCAGCGCGCCGCCGCCCGCGCCTTGGCCGAGGAGGAGGCAGACGGTCGGGGCGGGGAGCATGACGAGTTCGGCGAGGCAGCGGGCGATCTCCCCGGCCAGGCCGCCTTGTTCGGCGTCCGCGGAGAGCGCGGCGCCGGCGGTGTCGACGACGGTGACCAGGGGCAGCCCGAGTTCCGCGGCGAGGCGCATGCCGCGGCGGGCCTGGCGCAGGCCGGCCGGCCCGAAGGGGCCGTACTCGCTCTGCCGGGTGCGGTCCTGGCCGAGGACCACGCAGGGGCGGCCCGCGGAGCCGGGGCCGGCGAAGCGGGCGAGGGCGAGGCGCAGCGAGGGTTCGCTCTCGCCTTCGCCGGTCCCGCGCAGCGGGGTGACGGACTGGGCGCCGTGCCGCAGGAGGGTGCGCAGGCCGGGGCGCTCGGGGTCGCGGGAGCGCTGCACGCTGTGCCAGGCGGGGGTGTCCGGGAAGGGCGCAGGCTCGACGGGCGCGGCGGGGGCGGGCGCAGTGGCGGCGGCGGAAGCGGGCGCGGGCGGGGGCGTGTCATCAGGATCATCGTCGGGGCCGAGGACGGCGAAGACCTTGCCGACGATCTCGCGCAACTGCCCGGGCGGGACGACGGCGTCGAGCAGGCCGTGTTCGTACAGGTTCTCGGCGACCTGGACGCCGGTCGGGAACGGCTCGCCGTTGAGGGCCTCGAAGACGCGCGGGCCGAGGAAGCCGATGAGCGCGCCGGGCTGGGCGGCGGTGACGTGGCCGAGGGAGCCCCACGAGGCGAAGACGCCGCCGGTGGTGGGGTGCCGCAGGTAGACGAGGTACGGCAAGCCGGCCGCCTTGTGGGCGGCGACCGCGGCGGAGATCTTGACCATCTGCAGGAACGCGACGGTGCCTTCCTGCATGCGGGTGCCGCCGGAGGTGGGCGAGGCGACCAGCGGGAGGCGTTCCGCGGTGGCGCGCTCCACGGCGCGGACCAGGCGTTCGGCCGCGGCCACCCCGATGGACCCGGCGAGGAAGGCGAATTCGCAGGCGGCGACGGCGACGCGCCGCCCGTGGATGCGGCCTTCGCCGGTGACCAGGGACTCTTCCAGGCCGGTCTTCTCGCGTGCGGCGCGCAGTTCCTCGGCGTAGCGCGGCTCGATCCCGGCAGGCTCCGGCAGCGGGTCGGCCCAGGCGGTGAAGCTGCCCGGATCGAGGACGGTGTCGATCAGGTCGAGGGCACGCACGTGCATGGGGTCCGCCTTCCCGGCCTGGCCGGGCCGCGAGGTGAGTGGCGAGAGTGCGCCGGCGCGAGGTGGAACGTGGGGAACAAGTGGATCACTGAGCACCTTGCCATGATCTGCACGCGTGGTGGGGGACCCTTCCGAGGCGGAGGATCCGGCACCGGGGGCGGGCGGGCCGCCGGAAACCGGCGGGGAGGGGCGGATGCCGCCGGAACCGCCCGTCCGGGCGCGGGACCGGATGCCGCGGTTCCGGCCTGCCCGGCCAGGCCGCGGGCCACTCGCCCTACCGTCTGGTAACCGGATCTGGCAGGCTGCGCCCATGACCGGCCTCACCACCCCGCGCACCGCGTACCGCCGCTCCGACGACCGGGCCCGCTACGACCGTGCCACCGCGCATCTCGACGCGCCGTTCGCGATCGTCGACCTCGAGGCGTTCCGGGCGAACGCCGCCGACCTCGTGCGCCGCGCGGGCGGGGTGCCGGTCCGGGTGGCCAGCAAGTCGGTGCGCTGCCTGCCGCTGCTGCGCGAGGTGCTGGAGCTGGACGGGTTCGCGGGCGTGATGGCGTTCACGCTGCCGGAGGGGCTGTGGCTGGCCGCGCAGGGCGTCGAGGACGTACTGGTGGCGTACCCGTCGACGGACCGCGAGGCGTACCGGGCGCTGGCCGCGGACCCGGTGGCGGCGGCGCGCGTGACGGTGATGGTCGACGACGTGGCGCAGCTGGACTACATCGACCGGGTGCGCGGCGACGGCACCGAGCGGATCCGGGTGTGCGTGGACATCGACTGCTCGTGGCAGCCGTTCGGCGGGCGGATCCGGGTGGGTGCGCACCGGTCCCCGCTGCACTCTCCCGAGCAGGTCGCCGAGGTGGCCGAACAGGTCGTGAAGCGGCCGCAGTTCCACCTGGTGGGGCTGATGGCCTACGAGGCGCAGATCGCCGGTGTCGGGGATGCGCCGCAGGGGCGCGCGCTGTACGGGCGGGCGATCCGGTTCATGCAGGCGCGCGCGGGCGCGGAGCTCGCGGCGCGCCGGGCGGAGATCGTCCGGGCGGTGCGCGCGGTGGCGGATCTGGAGTTCGTGAACGGCGGCGGCACCGGCAGCGTGGAGCGCACCGCCGCGGAGCCGTGCATCACCGAAGTCGCGGCCGGTTCGGGGCTGTTCCAGCCGCGGCTGTTCGACGACTACACGTCGTTCTCGGGGCGCCCGGCGGCGCTGTTCGCGCTGCCGGTGGTACGCCGGCCCGGGGTGGGCTGGGTGTCGGTGCTGGGCGGCGGCTACCCCGCGTCCGGTGCGGCGGGCCGGGACCGGCTGCCGCAGCCGTACCTGCCCGAGGGCCTCGCGTACGACCCGCAGGAGGGCGCCGGCGAGGTGCAGACGCCGCTGCGCGGGAGCGCCGCGGACGACCTACTGATCGGCGACCGGGTGTGGTTCCGGCACGCCAAGGCGGGCGAGTTGTGCGAGCGGTTCGAGCAGTTGCACCTGGTGTCCGGCGACGAGGTCGTCGGCACGGTCCCGACGTACCGCGGAGAGGGCCGCACGTTCCTGTGACGCGGCGGTGACGGCGCGCTGCTGATCTTCCGTCAGAGCCGGGGGAATGCCCGGTTTTTCGGAACCCGACAAGCCTCGAAAGCCCCCTTAACCGGCCAAGTCACCCGCGATCCGCCCGGTCCCGACCAAGACGCGCTCGGCAAGGACTGTCCACGGCGCCCCGCATGCTTCAGAATGCAGTCGGCGCCGTGAGGTTCCACTTCCGTCCCGACCACGGAAAGGTCGAGGCCATGGTCGCGCGGCTCGGCATGCTCGGTCAGGAACACCCCGTCACCGGGGTGACGATCTGGCGCGGGTGCGCCGTCGTCCACCTGCACGGCGAACTCGATCTGCACAACGCCCCGCTCCTGCACCGCACGCTGATCGACCTCATCGACGGCGGCTGCCGCCGTATCGTGGTCGACGCCACGGCGCTCACGTTCTGCGACTCGGTGGGGCTGGGTGTGCTGATCGACGCGTTCAAGGCGATGCATGCATGCGGCGGCGGGCTGCGGCTCGCGGCGCCGGACCGGCATGTGCGGGCGACGCTGCGCATGACGGGGCTGATCGACATCCTGGGGGTCCGCGACACGCTCCAGGAAGTCCTGGACGAGTTCTCGGTCTGAGGCGGGGGCACCGCCGAACTGCACCGGCCTGCCCGGCAGCACGCCGCGGCGCGCCGGAAACCGGCTCGCGCCCGGCATCGCGGCCGCGGGAAGATCGGACATGATCACCGACCACTGGCCGCTGTTCGGCCTGCGGGTGACCACGCCGCGCCTGGAGCTGCGGCTGCCCCGCATGGAGGACTTCGACGGCCTCTTCGCGGCCGTGGCGCGCGGCGTGCACGACCCGGACTACATGCCGTTCAACTTCCCCTGGACGGCGCTGCCCGAGCCGGAGCGTTCGCGCAAGGCCCTGCAGCACCACTGGCACCAGTGGGCGTCGTGGACACCCGAGGACTGGACGCTGGACCTGGTGGTCTTCCACGAAGGGGTGCCCGCGGGTGCGCAGGACCTGAGCGGGGCGGACTTCCCGGTCACCCGGCAGGTCTCGTCCGGCTCGTGGCTGGAGAGCCGGCGGCACGGGCACGGGCTGGGCGCGGAGATGCGCGCCGCGGTGCTGCACCTCGCGTTCGAGGGGCTGGGCGCGCAGTGGGCGGTGTCGTCGGCGTTCACCGACAACCCGGCCTCGCTGGGCGTCTCGCGCAAGCTCGGGTACGTGCCGGACGGGATCGACGTGTACGCGGCGCCGGACGGGCGGCAGCGCCTCTTCCAGCGCGTCCGGCTGGACCGCGAGGCGTGGCTCGCGCACCGGACCGTGCCGGTCGAACTGCACGGCCTGGGCGCCTGCCTGGAGATGTTCGGCCTCGGCCCGGCAGGCTGAGCGCGCGGCATCGGGGCCTGTGGCACACCTGTACGGCACGATAGGGCGCGTGCCTGGACAACTGATGCTCCTCGATACCGCGTCGCTCTATTTCCGCGCCTACTTCGGCGTGCCCGAGTCGATGAAGGCTCCGGACGGCACCCCGGTCAATGCGGTGCGCGGGCTGCTCGACTTCATCTCGCGCCTGGTCGCCGACCACCGCCCGGACCAGCTGGTGGCCTGCTGGGACGACGACTGGCGCCCGCAGTTCCGGGTGGACGCCATCCCGTCGTACAAGGCGCACCGGGTCGCCGAGGAGGTCGAGGGCGACGCCCCCGACACCGAGGAGGTCCCGGACACGCTGAGCCCGCAGGTCCCGGTGATCGAGGAGGTGCTGGCCGCGTTCGGGATCGCGCGCGTGGGGTCGCCGGGCTTCGAGGCGGACGACGTGATCGGGACGTTCGCGACGCAGTCCCTGCTGCCGGTCGACATCGTGACCGGCGACCGCGACCTGTTCCAGCTGGTCGACGACAAGCGCGGCGTACGGGTGCTGTACCCGGTCAAGGGCGTCGGCGTGGTCGACGTGATGGACGAGGCCGCGGTGCTGGCCAAGTACGCCGTGCCGGCGTCGTCCTACGCGGACTTCGCGACGCTGCGCGGCGATGCGTCCGACGGCCTGCCCGGCGTGAAGGGCATCGGCGAGAAGACCGCCGCGCAGCTCATCGCCGAGTTCGGGGACCTGGCCGGGGTGCGGGCGGCGGCCGAGGACCCGGCGTCGTCGCTGACTCCCGCGCGTCGGCGCAACATCGTGGCGGCCGCGGACTATCTGGACGTGGCTCCGGGGGTCGTGCAGGTCGTCCGCGATGTTCCGGTTCCGCCGGGTCTGGACCTCGCGCTCCCCCGCGCGCCCCGCGATCCCGCCGCGGTGGACGCGCTGGCCGCCCGCTGGGGCCTGAACACCTCGGTGCAGCGCCTCGTGGCGGTGCTCGCAGGCGGCAGTTGACCCGACTTCGTCCCCCTTGCGAGCGACCCTCGCAAGGGGGTCAAGGCAAGGCAAAGCTCTCGCTCGAAAGGGTCACCCCGCTGCGCGCCGGGCGCGCAATGAGAGTGTGACCCAGGTCACATCGAATATTACTCGGAAGTCGCGTCACTTCTCGGGGGGACCCCGGTCTCCCTTGGCATGGGTACCGAGTGTGACATCGCATCGACCGCCGACCCCGCCTGGCTGCGGGGCGAGTGGCACCGTGTGACGCAGCGGGCCGGCTGGCCCTCCCGCGTCGAATGGCACAGCGAAGCAGTCGAGCTGTGCATCGAGTCGTTCGTGACGACCGGCCACGTCCGGGCCGCCTGCCTCGCGCTGGGCCGCGACCGCGCGGCCGCCGAGATCCCGCTGGACGTGGCGCTCGCCGAACTGGACGCGCTCTTCCTGTGCGCACTGGCCTACGCGGCCCCCGCCGCGGTGGTCCAGGCGTACGTGGGAGCCCGCGCCCGCGCCACCGCGCCCGGCACGCTGCCGCCGGGCACCGACCCCCTCACCGAACTGCCCTCCGCCGCCGTCCTGCAGCGGAGCCTGCAGGCGCGCGCCGGAGCCGGCGAGCGCACCCGGCTCGTGGTGGTCCAGCTCGAGGTCGCCGAGTCGCGCTTCTGGGCGCACCTGCGGCACCTGCTGCTGACCGCCCGGCACATGGAGCGCGCCCTCCAGGAAGACGTGCACGCCGTGCCGGCGGGCCGCCTCATGGCGCTCGTGGACGGTGACGAACCCGCCCTCACCGACCGGCTCGACCGGCTCTGCCGCGCGCCCGTGGACCCGCTGTCCGGGGTCCAGGGCGCCCCCGGACACGTCCCCTCCGTCCCACGCCCGCACGTCCGGCTCGCCGTCGAGCCCGGTACTCCCCAGGGGAGCTGAACGTGTACAGCACCACCCGCACTTCCCGTTCCATCTGTTCGTATGTTGGTGGCACTTCCAGCATTTCGCGCACTTCTTGCACCTCTCGCACCGCATGTACGGCTTGTCCCGTCCGCCGCGGGGGGTCTGCGGGACAGCACATGACGCAGCGTCACCCCGGCTGCGTCGCGAAATTCGGGGCGGGCGCGAACGGGAAATCCTCGCGCCTGCTCTGCACTACGCGCGCCGGAGCGCACAACCCTTACCGCGCACGCCCCCTGACGATCTGGACAGATCCCCGCGAGATCGCCACGATGCTGACGACAGAGCCGACCGAGGCCGCAGCAGCTACCGGGGCGACGAGCACCGCTCAAGGGGGTCACGGGTGTCACGCGAGGACGACCCTTCGGCCTCCGGTCCCGACCGGCAGCCGCCGGAGCAGCCGGCCGACCCCGCACCGGAGCCGGCCGAAGGCCCGGACGCCGCTTGGGTCCCCGGCCAGGGCCGCCACGCCGGACCGCCGCACCCCGTCGTCCCCGGGCAGCGCACCGCCCGCCACCGCCGCGGACCGTTCCCGGCTCCGCGGGGGCACGAGCCGGCCGGAGCCGGCGCGACCGGTACCGGGCCGGCCGACCCCGCAGCGCCCGGTGCCGTCCCGGCCCCCCTCGGGCCTCCGGACGACACCGCAGCGGCCGGCACCGGCCCCGCGCCGCGCCCCGAACCCGGGCCGCCCGGGCCCGGACCGGGCCTGCCCGGCGACGCCCCGGAACCCGCGCCCGGCGCCGACGACGGCGGTGCGGGCGCCGAGCACCAGCACGCCGCCGACCGCGGCGACGACGGCCCGTCCGACGCGTACTTGGCCGACCGGGTCCGGGACGGCGACGACGCCGCGTACGAAGTCCTGTACCAGCGCCACGTGGACGCGGTCCGCCGGCTCGCCCGGCTGTGCACCCGTACCCGCGAGAACGCCGAGGACCTCGTCGGCGAGACCTTCACCCGCACGCTGCACGCCCTGCGCTCCGGCCACGGACCGCGCGAGGCATGCCGCCCCTACCTCCTCACGACGGTGAGGCGCGTGGCGGGCGACTGGGCGCGCAACGAGCGCCGCGTGCTGCTCACCGACGACGTCGCCGCGTACGAGGCGAGCCCGGGCGGCGAGCCGGAGGACCCCGCGGTCGCCGCGACGGACCGCAACCTCGCCGCCAAGGCGTTCCAGGAACTCCCGGAGCGCTGGCAGGCGGTGCTCTGGTACACCGAGGTGGAACGCGAGCCCCGCGACCGGGTCGCGCCGCTCCTCGGGGTCAGCCCCAATGCGCTGTCGAAGCTCAAGGAGCGCGCCCGCGACGGCCTGCGGGAGGCGTACCTCAAGGTCTACGTCGAGAACGGACTGCCCAAGGAGTGCCGCCCGTTCGCCAAGAACTACGGCGCCTACGTACGGCACCGGCTCGGCGACCGCGCCGAGGACAGCGTGAAGGCGCACCTGGACGCGTGCGACCGGTGCCGTGCGGCGTGCGTCGAACTGGCAAGTGTCAGCACGTGCATGCGCGTCGTCGCCGAAGGCCTGCTGGGCGCGGCCGGACTGGCGTACCTGGCGACGGCCGCGGCAGCTGCCGCGGCGGTCGGCGCGGCAGTCGCGGGCGGCACCGGCGCGGTCGGCGCAAGCGCCGCGGGCACGGGGTCGGCGGGAGCCGGCGCAGGTGCCGGAGCCGGGTCGGCTGGTGCCGCGGGTGCGGGCAGCGCGGGCTCCGGCGGCAGCGCCGGGGCCGGAGCCGCCGCCGAGGGCGGCGGGACCATGGTGAAGGCGGCCGCGATCGCGGGTGCCCCGATCGCCGTGGTCGCCGCGGTGGCCTGGGCGTTCGTGGCCAATCAGGACGACCCGAAGAAGCCGGTCGCGGCCGCCCCGCCGCCCGCGGTTTCACCCGCCACCCCGCCGCCCAAGCCCACGCCCCCTCCCGCGCCGCCGGTCCAGCCCCCGGCGACCCCGCCGGCCACCCCGCCGCCCCCGAAGCCCACCCCGCCCAAGAGCCCGCCCCCGAAGCCGGCTCCCCCGCCCGTGCAGCCCACCACGAAGCCGGCCCCGCCGCCGGCCGCGGCGCTGCCGTCCAAGTCCCCGAAGCCCCCGAAGCCGGACCCGCCGAAGCCGACCAAGCCCCCGAAGCCCGGCAAGCCGACGATCATCGTCGAGCCGACCCGCATCGTGATCGACAACGGCCGCGCCCGCTTCGAGTGCGCCGGCCAGCCGGTCCCGAATGCCGGCATGCCGCGTTGCGAACACGTCACCCTGACCGTCCCCAACCGCCCCGCCAACCCGAACCGCCCCACCCCCGCCCCGACATGCCGCGACTTCGGCCAACCAGGCAACCCCAGGCTCACCATCTGCCGCAAGTAACCTCCGGTCCGGACGCAGGTACGCGGGTCACCCCCAGGGGACCGAAGTGCCGTGCGGTTCTGGTGGGCAGACGACCCACGCCTCACCAACCGCCGCAGGTGACCTCCGGACCGAGCGGAAGTGCGGGGGTCGCCCCCGACACCGAAAAACCGTGCCGCCGCTCAACGCCCTCTGACCGCAGCCCCAGGACGCCGGCACGCCGCGTGGCGGCGGTCGGCAGGGGCCCGCAGCGCGCCGACCGCCCCAAGCGACGTGCGGTCCGGGCCGGCCACGCCAGGCGCCCTCTGACCGCACCCCCAGGCCCCTTGCACGCCGCGGGGCACCGGTCGCCAGGGCCTGCACTGCGCCGACCGCCCCAGGTGATGTCCGGTTCGGACCGGCCGGAGAGTTGCCGGGCTGGTTCGCCGTCGCTCGGTCGCCCGCGACAGCCCGGCCAAGCCGGGAACGTGGAGATCCCGCGTGAGCGCTGGGGCCGTGAGCACCGCCCCTACGCGTCCTTGCGCGTGTCCTCGGCAGGGCAGCCGTGCGCATGCCCGGATGGTCAGCGTTCGGGTGCCGCGGCGGTGACTCGACCGTGCCTGGGGCGCTGCCGCGACGGCGGCGCGTGCCCGCAGTCGCCTTCCGGGCCTCGTGTCGGTGCGGGGCGCAACCATGCTGGTATGCCTCAGCCGATCAGCTTGTCCCGCGAGTCCGTTGTCGTCGTCCCGGCCGACGTGCGTATGGTGCTGGGCACCTTGGCGCGGCAGCATGCGGGCTCGCCCGAGGTCGGTGCTGCGCTGGCCGGGTTGGCCGCGGAGTTCGCCGGGCGGGATCCGGACGCGGCGGTCTGGCTGCTGCCCGCCGAGGCGCTGTGCCTGCTGGCGGTCCACGCCGACGCCATCGGCGTGTACGGCCTGGACGCGAACGCCGCGGGCACCTACCGGCATCCGTACGTCGCCGCCGAGGTGCGGCTTGCCGAGGCGGTCCGCGAGCAGGCCCCGCGCACGTGGCACGCGCTGCGTGCGGTGATGGACGCCGAGGCGGTGGTCGCCCTCGCCGGCTGACCGCCGCGCGACAATGGCGGCATGATCGTGATGCAGCCCGTCCTCGAAGTGGCCGCCGACGACGGCTTCGCGCTGTGGCCGGTGGTCGCCTCCGACGGCTTCGGCTACCTGGCGCTGCACGGCGGAATGTCCCCGGCCGAGGTCGGGACCGCGGTCATGACGCTGGCCCGCTACAACGACGTAGCGCCCGAGGCGGGGCCCTCCGGCGATCCCCGTGCCGCGTTCCTGGACGCGCTGCTCACCGGCGACGGAGCACTCGCGCCCGGCGGCATGCGGGTGGTCGACAGTGCGTCCGGCGTGGTCTTCCTGCCCGGGTGCTGCAACGGCTTCGAGGACCGGCTCGCCTGGTACGACGTGCTCGACGGCAGCGGCTTCGCGGGCTTCGGGCACGGTCCCGACCCGACCGCCGAACGCCTGGGCGACCGGGTGCGGTTGACCGTGGACGGCGAGGCGGCAAACAGCCCGTTCATCGACGTCGCGCCCGACGAGCTGCGGAGGCTCCTGGCCGGTGCCGAGCAGGATCTGGCCGGCTTCGCCGCCCTCGCGCACGCCTGGGCGGTTGCGCAGGTGCCTGCGCAGGCCGCGCGGCTGACCGCGGCCCTGCGGGAGGCGTTCGCCTTGCCGCCGCAAGACTGAAGCGCCGGCCGGGCCTCCTCATGGAGTCCCGGCCGGCGCCCCGAGCCATGCGTCAGTTCAACGACGAGTACGCCACGACCCCGCGGCGCACCGCCTCGACCGCCTTGCGGGCCGTGCTGCGGACCTGGCCGTTGTCCGGCGCAGCGTCGGCGATCTGGCCCAGGACATCGACAAGTTGCTTCATCCAGCGCACGAAGTCGCCGGCCGGGAGGTCGGATTCGCCGAGGACGGCGTCCAGGCGGCGGCCCGAGGCCCAGCTGTACGCGGTCCAGGCGAAGCCGAGGTCCGGTTCGCGGAGGAAGTCCAGGTGGTGGCGGTCCTCCAGGGCGTCCAAGTGCCCCCACAGGCGGACCATGTCGGCCAGCGCCGACTTCGCCGCGCCGCCCGGCAGTTTGGGGGCGAGGGCGTCGTCGGGCTGGCGGGCCTCGAAGACCAGCGCCGAGGCGCACGCGGCCAGTTCCGCGGGCGTGAGGTTTTCCCACAGGCCCTCGCGCAGGCACTCCGCGGTCAGCAGGTCGAGCTCGGCGTAGATGCGCGCGAGGCGCCGGCCGTCCTCGGTGACCGTGTCGCCCGTGAGGTAGCCCAGGTCGGTGAGCATCCCGCAGACCCGGTCGAAGGTCCGCGCGATGGTGTGCGTGCGGCCCTTCATACGGCGTTCGAGCTGCTCGGTGTCGCGGGCCAGCCGGTAGTAGCGCTCGGCCCAGCGCGCGTGGTCCTCGCGTTCGTCGCAGCCGTGGCAGGGGTGCTGCCGGATGGCCGCGCGCAGCCGCGTGATCTCCGGGTCGTCGGCGGCCGCCGAGCGGCCGCGGCGCGGGCGGGACGGCTCGATGTGGCCGGCCTTGGTACGCAGCGCGGACGCGAGGTCGCGGCGCGACTGCGGGTTGCGGGCGTTGAACGACCGCGGGATGCGCATGCGTTCGACCGGTGCGACCGGGGTCGGGAAGTCGATCGAGGCCAGCCGGCGGGCCTGCCGGTCCGCGGTGAGCACGAACGGCCGCGGCCCGTCGTGGCCGTCGTCGAACCCGGGGTCCAGCACCACGGCCAGGCCCGCGTACTTGCCGGTGGGCACCACGATGATGTCGCCGGGCTTGAGCTTCTCCAGCGACGCGGCGGCCTCCGCGCGGCGGTTCGCGACGCCCTCGCGGGCGAGCGCGGTCTCGCGGTCCTTGAGCTGCCGGCGCAGCGCGCCGTACTCCTCGAAGTCGCCCAGGTGGCAGGTCATCGCCTCCCGGTAGCCCTCCAGGCCTTCCTCGTTGCGCTGCACCTGGCGGGCGATGCCCACGACCGAGCGGTCCGCCTGGAACTGCGCGAACGAGGTCTCCAGAAGCTCGCGCGAGCGGTGCCGGCCGACCTGGCCGACCAGGTTGACCGCCATGTTGTACGAGGGCCGGAACGACGAGCGCAGCGGATACGTCCGGGTGCCCGCCAGGCCGGCCAGGTGCTTGGGGTCGAAGCCCTGGTGCCACAGCACGACCGCGTGGCCCTCGACGTCGATGCCGCGGCGCCCGGCGCGGCCGGTGAGCTGCGTGTACTCGCCCGCGGTGAGGTCGGCGTGCGTCTCGCCGTTCCACTTGACGAGCTTCTCCAGCACCACCGAGCGCGCGGGCATGTTGATGCCGAGCGCGAGCGTCTCGGTGGCGAACACGGCCTTCACCAGGCCGCGTACGAACAGCTCCTCGACGACCTCCTTGAAGGTCGGCAGCATGCCCGCGTGGTGCGCGGCGATGCCGCGCTGCAGGGCTTCGAGCCACTCGAAGTAGCCGAGCACCTGGAGGTCTTCGTCCGGGATGTGCCCGGTGCGGGACTCCACGATGGACTTGACCTGGTCGCGCTCGGCCTGCGTGTTGAGCCGCAGGCCCGCGTGCAGGCACTGCTGGACCGCGGCCGCGCAGCCCGCCCGGCTGAAGATGAAGGTGATCGCGGGCAGCAGGCCCTGCGCGTCGAGCTTCTCGATGACGTCCACGCGGCTGGGCGTCCACACCCGCCGGGCCCGGGTGCCCTCGTCGCGGCCGCGGGACTTGCGGTAGCGGTCGTACGGGCGGCCGCTGCGCTCGTTGGTCTCCCGGGCCAGCCGGGTGAGGTCCGGGTTGACCTCGCGGTGGTTGTCGTCGGTGAAGAGGTCGTACGTGCGGTTTCCGGCCATGACGTGCTGCCACAGCGGGACCGGGCGGTGCTCGGAGACGACCACTTCGGTGTCGCCGCGGACCGTGCCGAGCCAGTCGCCGAACTCCTCGGCGTTGGACACCGTGGCGGACAGGGACACCAGGGTGACCGACGGCGGCAGGTGGATGATGACCTCCTCCCACACCGCGCCGCGGAACCGGTCGGAGAGGTAGTGCACCTCGTCCATGACCACGTAGCCGAGGCCTTCGAGGGTGTGCGAGGACGCGTACAGCATGTTGCGCAGCACCTCGGTGGTCATCACGACCACGGGTGCGTCGCCGTTCACCGAGTTGTCGCCGGTCAGCAGGCCGACCTTGTCGGCGCCGTAGCGCTTGACCAGGTCGCCGTACTTCTGGTTCGACAGCGCCTTGATCGGCGTCGTGTAGAAGCACTTGCGGCCCTGCTCCAGCGCCAGGTGCACGGCGAACTCGCCGACCACCGTCTTGCCGGAGCCGGTCGGTGCCGCGACCAGGACGCCGCGCCCGGCCTCCAGGGCCCGGCAGGCCTCTTCCTGGAAGGGGTCGAGGCCGAACTCGTACTCGCTGCGGAAGGCGTGCAGGCTGGTGCGTTCCTCGATCTGCCGCGCGCGGGCGGCGGCAAAGCGCTCTGCGGGCGACGGCTCGGCAGCCTCGGAAGGGTCGGGAGTGCGGTCCGGTTTCGTCATTCGGACCACCCGCTCTTCGGTCGCGCGCTGTTCAGGACTCGGGGATCGCAGCAGTCGCCGCGGCAAGGATCGAGAAGCATCTCACCGAGCAGGTTACCGGGCGGCGTCCTCGGATGTGATCACGTTTATCCGGGGGCGCGGCACGTCGCCGGCGGGCGCCGGGCAGAGCAGCCGCAGCGCGCCGGGCTCGGTGGTCGCGGTGACCGGCAGTGCGGCGATCCGCTCGCCGTCCGCCCATGCGGTCACCTTGGGCGCGGACAGCGACACGACGGACGCCTCGTAGGTGGTGACCGCGGGATGGTCCACGTGCCGGCCGCTGTAGGCGCGCGGCAGCACCCGCAGGAGTTCCAGCCGCCCGCAGGCGCCGACCACGGTGATCTGGAACTTCCCGTCGGTCATGTCGGCGTCCGGGCAGATCTTCATGCCGCCGCCGTAGGAGCTGCCGTTGCCCACCGCGACGAGCATGGCCTCGACCTCGAGGGGCTTGCCGTCCAGTTCGATCTCGTACGGGATGGGCCCCAGCGCGGGCAGTTCGGCGACCACCGCGCGGTTGTAGCGCATCCGGCCGCGGGGCCACGTCATGGCGTTGGCCCGCTCGTTGACGCGCGAGTCGAACCCGGATGCGATCACGGTGCCGAACCAGCGGTTCCCGACCCGGCCCAGGTCCAGGTCGCGGGTGTGGCCCGCGGCGATCACCGGGACCGCGGCGGCCGCGTCGCCGACCGGCAGGCCGACGGTCCGCGCGAAGTCGTTGCCCGACCCGATCGGGACGACGCCCAACGGCACGCCGGTGCCGGCGACTGCCTGGAGGGCGAGCGAGACGGTGCCGTCGCCGCCCACCGCGACGACCGAGCCGACGCCGCCGCGCACCTCGGAGCGCAGCCGCTCCAGCGCGTCGGCCGCGGTCGGCACGCGGATCTCGCGGACCACCAGGCCCGCGGCGCGCAGTCCGGCCGCCACGGGGGCGGCGGCACGGGCGGCACGGCCGCGGCCTGCGGCAGGGTTCACGAAGAGTGCGATCTCACGGGACACGCCCGGCACAGTAGTGCAGGGCGTGCCATCTCCGCTGGTCAGGGCTCGGGAAGCGCGGGGTGCCCGGTCAGGCTCCGGCCCGGGCACCGGCTCGGATTCCGAACCGGACTCGGGATCAGGTGATGTCGTCCGCGTGCACGGACTGCGGTTCCGGCTCCGGGCTGCGCGGCGCCGGGGTGGCCGGCTCGGCGGGCGACGGGGTCAGGTCGAGCGCGGACGCCTCGTCGTCGTCCACGTCGCCGCCCAGGGCCGCCTTGCGGCTTCTGCCGCGGCGCTTGTCGTTGATGAGCGAGAACGCGACCGCGACCAGGTACAGCACCGTGATGGGCACCGACAGCAGGCACATCGTCAGCGGGTCGGTGGTCGGCGTGGCCACCGCACCGAAGACGAAGATGCCCATGACGACCCAGCGCCACCAGCCGATCAGCTGCCGGCCGGTGACCAGGCCCGCGACGTTCATCAGGATCAGGATCAGCGGCAGTTCGCACGCCAGCCCGAACACGATGATCATGCGGAGCACGAAGTCGAGGTATTCGTCGAACTGCAGCTGGTTGTTCGCGTCCGCAATGGTGAAGCCGAGCAGCGCGTCGAGCGCGTGCGGCAGGATCGAGTACGAGAACCACGCGCCGGCCGCGAACAGCGGCGCGCCCAGGCCCACGAAGGCGACCGCGTACCGCTTCTCGTTCTTGTGCAGGCCGGGGGCGAGGAAGCCCCACAGCTGCCACAGCCAGATGGGCGCGGCGGCCACGACGCCCGTGGTGAGCGAGACCTTGAGCATCGTCGAGAACGGGTTCAGGACACCCGACTGCACGAGGATGCCCTGGCCGCACTCGACGTCGTTGCCGACGCCGCTGACGCTGTCGAGGTCGCAGACCGGGTCCACCAGGAACTTGGCGATGTCCCGGTAATAGAACAGCGCCAGGATGGTGACCACCATGATGGCCAGCAGCGATTTGACCAGCCTGTTGCGCAGTTCGCGCAGGTGGTCCATGAGGGGCATGCGCCCCTCGTCGTTCTTGGGCGGGCGGGCAGGCTTACGCCAGAGCCCTCTGCGTTCGCTCACCTTGGCGGGCCGACTCCGGGGGGCTGGAAAGGGTCAGCGACGGTTCGCGTCGGGCTCGCCCACGGGGCGCTGCGACACGGGCTCGCTCACGGGGCGCGCCTGCGACACGTCGCCGGGCGCCGCCTGGATCGTCCGGGGGGCTTCGGCCGCGGTGTCGGCCGGCTTCGCGGCGGCCGCGTCGGCCTGCGCGTCGTCGGTCTTCATCGCCTTGGCCTCGCTCTTGAGGATGCGCATCGAGCGGCCGAGCGCCCGAGCGGTGTCCGGCAGCTTCTTGGCACCGAACAGAAGAACGACGATGACCAGGATCAGGATGATCTCGGTGGGTCCAAGCCTGCCGAACATAGTTGCTACCTCATAACCGGGGGGTTGATGGGTCCGATCGTACGCCGATCAGTGTTACGGCTGTGCAACGCCATCGTGGCGAACACCGGGCGCTTTGAGAACCCGTTGGTGACCGGACGTTAATCCACGATCTTCCAACCTGTCAGCCCTGTACAGACCCAGGATTGACTAAATTTTCAGTGGAGGCCGGCGCGGGCGTCGTCCAGATCGGCCGCAGCACGGCCGATGCGGTCCGTCGCATCGCCGATCTCCCCCGCCAAGTGACGCACCTCACGGGCCAGCCGGAAGGCCAGCCGGCCCAGGACCGCCAGACCCGCGACGACCAGCAGCAGCGCGGCGGCGAGCAGAACCCACAGAAGCATGGCGCGACCCTACCCGGGGCTCAGCCCGCGACCTGCATCGACGGCACGCCGCCGTCCGACAGCAGTTCGACGATCTTCTCGCCGGCCGGGCGCCGCACCGAGTCGTCGCAGCCCGGGCAGCGGAAGACGTAGAACGACTTGCTCGGCTCCCCCGGCTTGTCCCTGCGGAGCACGAGCCGCAGCTGATCCGCCGTCAGCTCGACCCGGCCGCACTCCGGGCAACGCGCCGTGAACGTCGCCATCCGCCGCTCCTCATGTGTGCAGCGCGCCCGCGCAGAGCGCACCGGTCGGACTCTGGACCCTCGGTCTTGCTGCACCGCCGCACTACTGTCCTGCCGTCCTGCCGCGCCGGGCAAGAGGCCGCAGCGGCGTCAGACGCCCGCGTACGCCGCCAGCGCCGCCTCGGCGGTCCGCTGCACCTCGTCGGCCAGCTCGGCGGGCGCCACCACGCGGCCGTGCTCGCCCAGCCGCAGCGCCAGCCGGCGCATCACCGACGGGTCCGGCGTGCGCAGCGTCAACCGCAGGCCGCCGTCCGGCAGTTCCTCGAGGCTGTCGTACGGGTAATACTCCCGCACCCAGCGCCCGCCGGGCCCCAGTTCGAGGACGACCTCGATGTCGTCGGGGGTCGGCTGCACCAGGCCGTCCGCCGGATCGAAAGGCGCCACCGTGGGCGGCTCGGACGCCTCGTCCAGCAGCTCCGCGGCCACCACCCGGTCCAGCCGGAACAGCCGCCGGTCCTCCGCGGTACGGCACCAGGCCAGCAGGTACGGGCGGCCCTCGACGAGCAGCAGCCGCACCGGGTCCACCACGCGCTCGGTCACCTGGTCGCGGCGCGGCACGTAGTAGCTCAGCTTCAGCACGCGCTTCTCGGCGATCGCCCGGTCCATCGTCGCGAACGACGACTCCTCGGCCTCGAACTCCACGCTCACGTGCGCCGCGACCTGGGCCGCCTCGCCCGCCGCGTCCTCCAGCTTGGCGGTGACCCGGCCCAGCGCCTCGCGGTCCCGGTCCCGGAGCCCGGACAGCCCGGCCAGCGCGCGGAGCGCGACCAGCAGCGTCAGGGCCTCGTGCGGGGCCAGCCGCACCGGCCGCACCGGGGCGTCCGCGTTGTCCAGCCACACCCGGCCGTCCGCGTCCACGTGCGGTTCGAGCAGGTCGTCGGCCATGAAGCTGGTGCCGCACATGTGCAGCGTGCCCAGGTCGGCCTCGATGGCGCCGATGTCGTGGCCGAAAGCACGCGCCACGTCCTCCAGGCGCGCCCCGGGCCGCTCCCGCAGGTACGCGACCAGCGACAGCAGCCGGCGGGTGTCATCCAGTGCATTGCTCATGCGGAAATGCCCTCACTCGCCTCGTGCCCCGCCCCGACGCCCGCGGCTCCCGCACCCACCGGGAGGCCGGCCGCGGCCCGCAACTGCCGTACCACCGCGCCGCGCAGGTCCGGCGGGTCCAGCACCACCACGTCCGCACCGAACTCGGCCAGCCAGCTGTGCAGGCCGTGCCCGTACGGCAACTCCAGCTCGTCCCAGGCCTCGTCGACCTGCTTCACCGCAGTGGCCCGGGCGCGCAGCGGGAAACCGGCGCCGGCCCGCAGCCGGATCCGCGCCGAACCCTCGCCGCCCTCGCCCGCGAACCGGGCGACCTGCGCCCGGATGTCGACGTTCTCCGGGACCGGCGCGCGCAGTTCCTCGCGCAGGATCTTCGGCTTGGGCTTGTCCAGCACGCGCTCCAGGCGGAACACCCGCTGCTCCTCGCGGTCGCGCGCCCAGCCGACCAGGTACCAGCGGCCGCGCCAGCAGCTCATGCCCCACGGCTCCACGACCCGCTGGCTGGCCTCGGCGGCGCCGGAACCGCGGTACGTGAACTGCACCGGACGCCGCGCCCGCAGCGCCTCCAGGAGCGGGCCGAACGCGGACTCCCGCGCGGTGACCCGCGGTTCGACCGAGGTCAGCGGTGCGGTGTCGATCTCGACGCCGGCCGCCTTCAGCTTGTAGAGCGCGCCCGTCGCGGCACCGGACAGCGACGACTGCTGCCACGCGCCCGCCGCCAGCGCGAGCGCCGCGGCCTCCTCCGGGTCGAGGTCGACCGGCGGCAGCGTGTTGTGCTCGGGGCGGATCCGGTAGCCGTCCGCCGACTCCACGAGCGGGTCGTTCGCGCCGGTCTCGATGGTGAAGCCCAGCTCGCGGACGTCGTCCTTGTCGCGCTCGAACATCCGGTCGAAGGCCTCGTCGGAGGTGCACATGCGGTACGACTCGATCGAGGAGCGCAGCTCCTCTTTCGTGACGTACCGGCGCGCGGCGAGCAGGCACATGACCAGGCTCACCAACCGCTCCTGCTTGGGGATCGCCATCCGTTCCCGCCCCTTGGCTTGGCTCGACTGTCCGGTGTGTCCGGCCTGTCCGGTGTCCGGGCGCAGCCCGCTCCCCGGCGTGTGACTCACGGGGCAGCGCAGCGCGTTCCGCCCCGACCGTACCGCGTCCGCGCGCACTCTGTGCGACCGGCTGCCAAGCGCCGGCAGCGGCTCTGCGCAGCCGACTCGCCTTGCGCGGGCGTCTCCACTAGCCTCACCCACCGTGATCACGTGGCGGCGCGGTGAGGTAGTGGACATCCGGCGCGAGTGGCGCGGCGCGGTCGAACTGACCGTCCGCATCGAGGACGACGGGAACGCGGGGGCATCGGTGCGGGCGCTCGCCTACCCGGAGCTCGTGGGTCGGCCCGAGCCCGGCGACACCGTGCTGCTCAACACCACCGCGCAGACCATGGGGCTCGGCACCGGCGGATACGCCCTGGTCGTCGCGCTCCCCGACCGGCTGCCCGCGGACCCGCCCGCCGGCCCCGGGCATCTCGTCAAGGGCCGCTACTCGCCCCTGCAAGCGGTCGTGCTCGGCGCGGACGAACAGGATTCGCCGCACCACGACGTGCTCCGCGACGCGGACGACCTGGGCGCGATGCCCGTCGTCGTCGCGGACCTGCACTCCGCCCTGCCCGCCATTTGCGCGGGCGTGCGCGCGGTGCGCCCCGGCGCGCGCATCGTCTACGTGATGACGGACGGGGGCGCGCTGCCTGCGTGGTTCTCCATGACCGCTGCGGCGCTGCGCGAGGCCGGCTGGCTGGCCGGTACGGTCACGACCGGTCAGGCCGTAGGCGGCGACTTGGAGGCGGTCACCGTGCACACCGGCCTGCTCGCCGCCCGGCACGTCCTCGGCGCCGACATCGCGGTGGTGACCCAGGGGCCGGGCAACCTCGGCACCGACACCCGCTGGGGCTTCTCCGGCGTCGCGGCCGGCGAGGCGGTCAACGCCGCGGCGGCGCTGGGCGGCCGTGCGGTCGCCGCACTGCGCATCTCCGACGCGGATGCGCGCGAACGGCACCAGGGCATCTCGCACCACAGCCTCACCGCATACGGGCGTGTGGCCCTGGTGGCCGCCGATGTCATCGTCCCGGAGGTCGCCGAACCCCTGGCCTCACAGCTGGTCGCCGACGTCGCGCCGCTGCGCGCCCGGCATCGTGTGGTCACCGTGCCGGTCGACGGACTCGACGAGGCGCTGCGGTCCGCACCGGTGAAGCTGTCCACGATGGGCCGCGGACTGGACGAGGACTACGCGCACTTCCTGGCCTCGGCAGCCGCAGGACGCCACGCAGCGACCCTGCTGCCGCCCACCACTGCGCCAACCACCACTGCTTGATCACCAACCGCCACACGCCCCCACTCCAGGGGTACAGCGGAAGTGCGGCGGCACAGGTGGTCAGGAGCGCCCCCGTACCGACACCTAGTGCGCGAAAGGGCGGCACCCCTTGGGGGATGCCGCCCTTGGTGCGTTCCGGTGCGCTTTAGCGCACGCCGCGCAGGTCGACCACGAAGATCAGCGTCTCGCCCGGCTTGATCGCCGGCGTCGGGCTGTGGTCGCCGTAAGCCATGTGCGGCGGGATGACCAGCTTGCGGCGGCCGCCCACCTTCATGCCCTGGATGCCCTGGTCCCAGCCCTGGATGACGCGGCCCCCGCCGAGCGGGAACTCCAGCGGCGCGCCGCGGTTCCAGCTGGCGTCGAACTCCTCGCCGGTGGAGAAGGCCACGCCGACGTAGTCGGCCGCCACGGTGTGGCCGGCCTTGGCCTCTTCGCCCTCGCCCACCCAGATGTCGGTGATCTCGAGCTGGGCCGGCGGCTCGCCGCCCGGGAAGTCGATCTCGGGCTTCTCGTTGCTGCTCATCGCGGTACTGCTCCTTGTTGCGTGACGACTGTCGTCCGACACTCTTCCAGTCCGGGGGCGCACCATGCGCCCCGCCCCGCCGCGGCCGGACCGGATTTCCCGGCGGCCGCGGCAGGCGGACCGGTCAAGAAGCCTTCGCCGGGCCCGACTTCACGATGTCCAGGACCAGCACGAACGTGGCGTTCGCGGGGATGTTCTTGTCCGCCTGCGCCGCCGCGCCGAAGGCCTTGTCCGGCGGCAGGACCAGCATCACGCGGCTGCCGACCTTCTTGCCGGTCAGGCCGTCGATCAGCGACTTCAGGATCGGCGGGGCGCCGGAGGTGCCGGCCTCGGTCAGCGGCAGCTCCTGCGGACCGGTCGTCGCCCACGACGAGCCGTACGCCTGCGGCTGGCCCCAGATCCACTGCACGATCTGGGCCTCGACGGTGTCGCCCGCGGCCACCGGCGCGCCGGTGCCCTCGATCAGGTTCTGGTTGGCGATCGCGGTCGGCGCGGCCTTGCCGGCCGGGAACGTCATGCCGGTGACCTTGACGCCCTCGGTGGTGACGGTCGGCAGGTCCGGGTTCGGCGGCACCGGGGTGCCGGTCGCGTACCCGGGGCGCGTGCCGACGATGTCGACCACGAAGACCAGGGTCTCGTTCGACTTGATGTCGTCGCCCTTGCCGGTCGCGCCGTAGCCCAGCTCCGAGGGGATGGTGAGCAGCAGGCGGCTGCCGACCTTCTTGCCGGTCAGGGCCTGCGTCCAGCCCTTGATGACGGCCTCGAGGTAGAACTCGGCGGGCTCGCCGCGCTCGAAGGAGCTGTCGAAGACCTTGCGGCTGCTCCAGGAGACGCCCTCGTAGTTGGCGTTGACCATGTCCTGTCCGCCGACCACCGCCCCGGTGCCCTCGGTCAGCACCTGGACCTGCAGGCCCGCCGGCGGGTTGCCGTCCGGAATCTTGATGTCCGGGGCCTGCCCGAAGGCGGGATTCGCGGTCGCAGCGCCGGTCGTGCTGACCCCGGCCTTGCGGGCCTCCTTGGTCGACGACGGGCTGGAAGTGGCGTTGTTCTTGCCGGCCTTGTCGTCGTCGCCGCACGCCGCGGCACCGAGCATCAAGGCAGGGACAAGAAGCAGCGCGGCAAAACGGCGCACGGTGATCCTCTACAAGAGCCGACAGGACGCGGACACTCTACGGCCAACCCAAGTCGGAATCGTGTGAAGACCAAACCCGTTGCCGAACCGTACCCGTGCGTAACATCACGGCCCCGCGCCCCGCGCCGGACGGAACGGGGCCGCCGCACGGGCACCCCTGCCCCTGCGACGGCCCCGGCAGGCGGCCCGCGGATTCCGTACCGCTTCCGCACTGCTTGCCTGCTGCTTCCGCACTACTGCCGCACTGCTGCCGCACTCTGCGGCGTGCTACATGCTGGCGATCAGCTTCTCCACGCGGTCGTCGACCGCCCGGAACGGGTCCTTGCACAGCACGGTGCGCTGCGCCTGGTCGTTGAGCTTCAGGTGCACCCAGTCGACCGTGAAGTCGCGGCGCTGCTCCTGCGCCTTCTTGATGAACTCGCCGCGCAGCCGCGCCCGGGTGGTCTGCGGCGGCACCGACTTCGCCTCGAAGATCTTGACGTCCTGCCCGATCCGCTCGATCTGGCCGCGCCGCTCCATCAGGTAGTACAGCCCCCGGCGGCGGTGGATGTCGTGGTACGCCAGGTCGATCTGCGCCACCCGCGGCGACGCCATCGGCAGGCTGTGCTTGGCCCGGTACCGCTCGATCAGCTGGTACTTGATGACCCAGTCGATCTCCCGGCCGACCAGGTCGAGGTTCCCGGTCTGCACCGCGGTCAGGGTGCGCTCCCACAGGTCGAGGACCTGCTGCACGGTGCCGGTGCGGATGCCCCGGCGGTCGGCGAAGTCCATGGCCTTGGTCAGGTACTCCAGCTGGATCTCCAGCGCGGACGCCTCGCGCCCGTTCGCCAGCCGCACCTTGCGCTGGCCGGTCATGTCGTGGCTGACCTCGCGGATCGCCCGGATCGGGTTCTCCAGGGTCAGGTCCCGCATGACCATGCCGGCCTCGATCATGCGCAGCACCAGGTCGGTCGCGCCGACCTTGAGCATCGTGGTCGGTTCGGCCATGTTCGAGTCGCCCACGATCACGTGCAGGCGCCGGTACCGCTCGGCGTCCGCATGCGGTTCGTCGCGGGTGTTGATTATCGGACGCGACCGGGTGGTCGCCGAACTGACGCCCTCCCAGATGTGCTCGGCCCGCTGGCTCACGCAGTACACCGCACCGCGCGGGGTCTGGAGCACCTTGCCCGCGCCGCACAGCATCTGACGGGTCACCAGGAACGGGATGAGGATGTCCGCCAGCCGGGAGAACTCGCCGTGCCGGGCCACCAGGTAGTTCTCGTGGCAGCCGTACGAGTTCCCCGCGGAGTCGGTGTTGTTCTTGAACAGGTACACGTCGCCGGCGATGCCCTCTTCGTGCAGCCGCCGTTCGGCGTCCACCAGAAGGCCTTCGAGGATGCGCTCGCCCGCTTTGTCGTGCACGACCAGTTCGGGTACGGAGTCGCACTCCGGCGTGGCGTATTCGGGGTGGCTGCCCACATCCAGGTACAGCCTGGCCCCGTTGCGTAGGAAGACGTTGCTGCTCCGGCCCCACGAGACGACTCGGCGAAACAGGTACCGCGCCACCTCGTCCGGGGACAGCCTGCGCTGTCCGCGGAACGTGCAGGTGACGCCGTACTCGTTTTCGAGCCCGAAGATTCGGCGGTCCATGAACCAACATTACGCCGCTGATGTGCTGTTACGGCACCAACTCGCGGGGGGTGATTCCCTCGATGTCGATCACGCCGCCGGACAACCGCTTCCGGCCGGCTGCCAACACCGCCAAACCCAGCGCCACACCGACCGGCGCCACCGCGAACGCGGCCCTGACACCGCCGACTTCACCGGCGAATCCGGCGACCGCCGTACCGATCGCGGCACCGGTGCCCATCGCCGCGACGACCCACGCGAACGCCTCGGTCACCGTGCCCTTCGGGGCCAGTTCGTCGACCAGCGTGAACGTGCAGGCGATGACCGGTGCCAGGAACACCCCGGACACCGCGCCCAGCACCATCATCGGCCAGGGGCCGGGCACGGCGATGAGCGGCAGGTAACCC
The DNA here is from genome assembly GCF_021502675.1 of Yinghuangia soli. Lineage (GTDB taxonomy): Bacteria > Actinomycetota > Actinomycetes > Streptomycetales > Streptomycetaceae > Yinghuangia > Yinghuangia soli. Next base: position 81,302 of record NZ_JAKFHA010000004.1, on the reverse strand, counting down.
ACCGTCAGACACGCCATCAGCCACGGGAGTCGCTGATGAGCGGGGCGTGCCCACCGGCGTGCGCCGTGCACGACACCGCCCACGAAGGCACCGGTCGACATCGCGGCCATGATGCCGCCGGACCAGGCGTCCTGCCCGATGTCCTCGGCGTACGCGACGGCCGCCACACTGAACACGCCGAGCGCGGTGCCGGCCAGGACGAGCGAGGCCAGCAGGACCCGCAGTCCGGCGGACCGCAGCGGCCCGGCCCAATGCTGCACATGCGCGACCGGACGCCACTGCCGCGACGGCGCACAGGTCGCCACCACCAACGTCCCGACCACCCCGAGAAGGCCGGTCACCAGCACCGCGGCCGACTCCGACACGGTCTCGGCGACCACCACGACGATCAGCGGACCGGCGGTGAAGAGGATCTCCTGCGCCGCGGCGTCCAGGCCGTACGCGGCGTGCACCTGGTCGGGCCGCAGCACCGCGGGCCAGAGCGCCCGCAGCCCCGACTCCAGCGGCGGCGTGGCGAACCCGGCGACCAGCACCGCGACGAACGCGAGCCACAGCGGATCGGTGCCGACGAGCGCGAACACCGCGTACCCCAGCGCCGACACGAGGGCGCCGCCTATCAGCACCCGGGTCTGGCCGCGGCGGTCCATCCAGCGCCCGAGCGCGGGCTGCCCGATCGCGGTGGCCAGGCCGGAAAGCGCGGACAGCGTGCCCGCGACCCCGTAGCCGGCCCCGTCCGCGCGGGCCAGCAGCAGGATCGCCAGGATGCCCATGCCGTTGGGCAGCCGACCCAGCAGCGTGCCGCCGAGCAGGCGCCCGGCGTGGCGGGCCCGGAAGAGGTCCACGTAGATGCGCATCGGTCTGCCTGCCGCCATTTCCTTGCCGTCATACGTATGACTTCCTGGTCGACAGTCTGACCAGACACCGCGGAAAGAGCAAGCCCGCGCGCACCCGGCCGCCGGGTCCTCCCCCTCCCCTGCGGCGGGACGTCCTAAGGTGGCGGCAGGCATCAGACGCCCGTACGTACGAAGGGAACACCGTCACCGTGCCCCCGACCGGCTCGCCCGCGGAGCCCCCGGCCGGCCCCGCGGACCACCGCCCCGGCAAGACCCCCGAGACCCGCCCGACCAGCAAGGACGTCGCCAGACTGGCCGGCGTCTCGCAGTCCACGGTCTCGCTCGTGCACGCCGGAAAATGGCCCGGCCGCGTCTCCGAGCGGACCGTGCGCGCCGTCAACGAGGCCAGCGCGGCGCTCGGCTACCGGCCCAACCAGGCCGCCCGCCACCTGCGCCTCGGCACCACGCGCACCGTGCTGCTCGTCGTCCCCGCGCTGACGAACCCCTTCTTCGGGGCCGTGCACACCGGCGCGTCCGAGGCGGCCGCGCGGCGCGACTTCTCCGTCGTCATCTACCCGTCCCGCATCGAGGCGGGCACCGAACGCGCGCCCTTCGCAAGCCCCTTCGCCGCCGCGCACACCGCACTGGACGGCGTCCTCGCCTCGTCCACCGCGGTCGAGACGCTGTCCGAACTCCTCGGCAGCACCGGCCCAGGGCCCGGACTCCCGCTGGTCATGCTGGACAGCGAACCCGGCGTCGGCCCGGCGACGGTCAACGTCGACGTCGCGGCCGGCATGCGCGACCTCGTGGGCCACCTGCTCGACCTCGGCCACCGCGACTTCGGGCGCCTCACCCCGCACATCGACGGCTGGACGTTCACCGCCCGCGAGAACGCCTTCCGCACCGCCCTCGCCGGCGTGCCCGGCACCCGCAGCACCCGGGCCCGCACGCACTTCACCGTGCACGACGCCGCCGAGGCCGCCCTCACCCTGCTCGACCGCCCCGACCGGCCCACCGCACTTGTCTGCGACGACGACGTCCTGGCCGCCGGCGCCTACAAAGCCGCCCGGCAGCGCGGCCTGCGCATCCCCGAGGACCTCTCGGTCACCGGCTTCGACGACCTCATCATCGCGACCGTCATGGACCCTGAACTCACCACCGTCCGCCTCCCCGCGCACCGGCTCGGCGCGGACGGCATGAGCGCCCTCCTCGACCTCCTCGACGGACGCCGCCCGCAAGACCAGTCCCTGCCCGCCGAGTTGACCGTCCGCGGCTCCACCGCTCCGCCGCCCGCGCGCACCTGACCCGCTGCGGTGAATGCGGACGGGCGCGCCCCCTCGAAAGGGGCGCGCCCGTGGCGTCCGGCCTGTACTGCTGCTGACTTGCCGCTACTCCTCCGGCGAGCCCTCGGCCTTGGGCGTCGAGCCGTTCTCCGCCGCACCGTTCGCCTCGCCGGCACCGTCCGCAGCGGCTCCGTCGGCCGCGGTGTCCGCCGGCTCCTCCGCAGCCGGCGCCGCTTCGCCGAGCAGCCGGGCGAGCTGCGCACCCACGATCCGCTTGAACTTGCGCTGCTGGCTCCGGGTCCGGTCCAGCACCGCGACCTCGAGCTGCGCCGCGGTGATCGTGCGCTTCTCGCCGCTGCCGTCCCGGCCCAGCACGTCGACCGCCACCCGCAGCGCCTCGTCCAGCGGCAGCCCCTCGCGGTGCGTGCGCTTGAGCTGCTCGGTGATCTGGTCGGCGTTGCCGCCCATCGCGACGTAGTGGTGCTCGTCGGCGATCGAACCGTCGTACGTCAGGCGGTAGATCTGGTCGTCCGCGGTGGTGCTGCCCACCTCGGCGACGATCAGCTCGACCTCGTACGGCTTCTCCCCGCCGCTGGAGAAGATCGTGCCGAGCGTCTGCGCGTACACGTTCGCCAGACCGCGCGCCGTCACGTCGTGCCGGGCGTACGAGTAGCCCCGGATGTCGGCGTAACGCACGCCGCCGATACGGAGGTTCTCGAACTCGTTGTACTTGCCGACCGCCGCGAAGGCGATCCGGTCGTAGATCTCGCTCATCTTGTGCAGCGCCCGCGAGGGGTTTTCGGCCACGAACAAGATGCCGTCCGCATACGTCAGCACCACCACGCTGCGGCCCCGGGCGATGCCCTTGCGGGCGTAGTCGGCCCGGTCCGCCATGGCCTGCTGCGGCGACACATAGAAAGGCGTAGTCACCGTGGAGTCCTTTGCCGGTAGAGGTTCAAGAAGGCCGTAGACAGGTTCAGTTCACAGGGGCGTTGGGGCCGTTCGGACGGATCAGGCGCTCGCCGAGGATGGTCTGCACCACGCCGCCGACCCGCTCGTCGCTCCAGCGGTCGAGGCCGTCCTCGGTCACCACGGTCACGATCGGGTAGATCTTGCGGGACACGTCCGGGCCGCCGGTCGCCGAGTCGTCGTCGGCCGCGTCGTACAGCGCCTGCACGCACACGGTGACCGCGTCCTCGGCACTCAGGTCGTCGCGGTACAGCTTCTTGAGCGAGCCGCGCGCGAACAGCGAGCCGGAGCCCACCGACGTGAAGCCCTGCTCCACCGACCGGCCGCCGGTGACGTCGTAGTTGTAGATCCGCCCGATCCCGAGGCCCACGTCGAAGCCCGCGTACAGCGGCACCACCGCGAGCCCCTGCATGGCCATTCCGAGGTTGCCGCGGATCATCTGCGACAGGCGGTTGGCCTTGCCCTCGAGGGACATGGTGGCGCCCTCGATCTTCTCGTAGTGCTCCAGCTCCACCTGGAACAGCCGGACCATCTCCACCGCGAGGCCGGCGGTGCCCGCGATGCCCACGCAGCTGTACTCGTCGGCCGGGAACACCTTCTCGATGTCCCGCTGCGCGATGAGGTTGCCCATGGTGGCGCGGCGGTCGCCCGCCATCACGACACCGCCGGGGAAGGTCACGGCCACGATCGTGGTCCCGTGCGGCGCCTCGACGGTCACCGGGGTGGCCGGCAGCGTGCGGCGGGACGGCAGCAACTCGGGCTGGTAGGCGTCCAGGAACTCGGTGAACGAGGAAGACCCGGGGGTCAGGAAGGCAGCCGGTAGACGCCCGGTGCCACGCGTGTTGGCTTCCACACGATCCCTTCCAAGTAGGCGGCGGCCCGGCGCAGGGCGTCGGGACGATCCTTGAAGTGCCCTAGTGCGGCATTGCAGTTGAAGCAGATGAAGCAGAGTACGGCTGGGACTTTACCCGCTGCGTGATCGCAGTCGACGTGTTCCGCCCGCGCCGCGAGGCATGTTGCGCGGCAATGTGCCCACGCCTCTGCCGGCGCCGGGTACGCAGCCCCGGCGAGGCCGTACTTCCGCTCCCACTGCGCTGCGCACTCGACTTCTTCGCCCCGTGCCCGGGGCATGCGCGATCCAGGTGCGTCGAATTCGAACCGGGGTATTCATCACCCCGGTTTCCGGACCGGCCGCAGCGCGGCCCGCCGGGTGTTTTCGGCAGCAGCACCGCGGCCCGCCGACCAATTCCCCGAAAGCTCGGGAAATACTCGCCAAACGCCGTTCGCCGGGCGGGAATTTCCCGCTCGACAGCGAATCGGGCATTTGGGTCACTGGCCGCCCTTCTGGACGAATCCGCGGACAAAGTCCTCAGCGTTCTCCTCGAGTACCTCGTCGATTTCGTCGAGCACCGCGTCGACGTCGTCCGTCAGCTTTTCGTGGCGTTCCTGCAGGTCGGAAGCCTCGGTGGCCTCGGCGGAATTCTCTTCGACCTCTTCCGAGCGCTTATTCGCCCGGGCCTGTCCACCGGTGTCCTTTGCAGCCATGGGACTCACCCCGCCTTTTCGTCTCGATCCCGTGCAGGACAATGCCGTCCCGCTCGACGATCCGATCGAACGGCCCTGCCGGGCCAGGTGATCAGACACTACAAGCGTAGGCCGACAGTTGTTCCGGCTCACGGGAATTCTTTTTGTCACACTGGGCTCGGACGGCCGGCTTGCCGTGAGGACCACGGGACCACCGAGCGCATCGCGGGCGACACGGTCGGTGGTCCGGGACCTCCACCCGCTTCTTCCCCCACACGGGTCAGGTTCACCCATCCGCGGGCCGGTTCACCTGCCCGCGAACACGTGTTTCACCCCGACGGATGATCATGGGCCGCCGCGGCGCCTGGAGGGCCCGTACGGGGCCTGGGCGGGGTCAGCCGCCGGTCAGGGCGGCGACCAGCTCCTCGGCGGTCCGGCAGCGGTCCAGGAGGTCCTTGACGTGCGCTTTCGTGCCGCGCAGGGGTTCCATGGTGGGGACCCGCTGGAGCGAGTCGTGGCCGGGCACGTCGAAGATCACCGAATCCCAGGAGGCGGCCGCGACCTCGTCCGCGTACTGCTCCAGGCAGCGGCCGCGGAAGTAGGCGCGGGTGTCCTCGGGGGGCAGGTGCGCGGCGCGCTGGACCTCGGGCTCCGCGGCGATCCGCTCGAACCGGTTTTCGAGGCGGTTGTAGAGGCCCTTGTCGGGGCGTACGTCGGCGTACTGCAGGTCGACGAGGTGCAGGCGCGGGGCGTCCCAATCGAGGCCGTCGCGCTGCCGGTAGCCCTCGAGGATCTGGAGTTTGGCGACCCAGTCCAGTTCGCGGGAGAGCGACATGGGGTCGGTCTCCAGGCGGGTGAGGACGGATTCCCAGCGGTCCAGGACGTCGGCGGTGATGTCGTCGACGTCGGTGCCGAAGCGGTCCTCGACGTATTTGCGGGCGAGTTCCAGGTATTCCATCTGGAGTTGGACCGCGGTGAGCTTGCGGCCGCCGCGCAGCGTGACGAGCTGCTTGAGGGTCGGGTCGTGCGACACCTGGTGCAGGGTGCGGACCGGCTGGTCGACCGAGAGGTCGTGGGTGATGAAGCGGTCCTCGATCATCGACAGGACCAGCGCGGTGGTGCCGAGCTTGAGGTACGTGGAGATCTCGGAGAGGTTCGCGTCGCCGATGATGACGTGCAGGCGGCGGTACTTCTCGGCGTCGGCGTGCGGTTCGTCGCGGGTGTTGATGATCGGTCGTTTGAGGGTCGTCTCCAGGCCGACCTCGACCTCGAAGTAGTCGGCGCGCTGGCTGATCTGGAAGCCGTGCGCGGAGCCGTCCTGGCCGATGCCGACGCGGCCTGCGCCGCAGACGACCTGGCGGGAGACGAAGAACGGGGTCAGGTGCCGGACGATGTCGGCGAAGGGCGTGGCGCGCTGCATGAGGTAGTTCTCATGGCAGCCGTAGCTCGCGCCCTTGTTGTCGGTGTTGTTCTTGTAGAGCAGGATCTGCTGCCCGCCCGGTACTTCGCCGGCCCGCCGGGAGGCCTCGGCCATGATGCGCTCGCCGGCCTTGTCCCAGACGACGGCGTCGCGGGGGTTGGTGGTCTCGGGGGCGGAGTACTCGGGGTGCGCGTGGTCGACGTAGAGCCGTGCGCCGTTGGTGAGGATGACGTTGGCGAGGCCGACGTCTTCGTCGGTGAGCTGGCTGGCATCGGCGAGTTCGCGGGCGAGGTCGAAGCCGCGGGCATCACGCAGCGGGTTCTCTTCTTCGAAGTCCCAGCGGGCGCGGCGGGCGCGCTGCATGGCGGCCGCATACGCGTTCACGACCTGAGACGACGTCAGCATCGCATTGGCGCCGGGGTGCCCCGGCACGGAGATCCCGTATTCGGTCTCGATGCCCATCACGCGCTGGACGGTCATGCGACCCCCTCATCACTTACCCGGCCGTCTGCGCCTCGGCGGTGGGCCGCCGAGGTGTCGCTGGCCGACGGGTAGCCGGCCGGGTACACCCTGGTCATATGTCGAGCCTATTGCGCTTGTCAGGCGGTGTGGATACGGCCGGCCCGGATTGTTGCCGGCGGTGTTCCCGCCGGGCCGTCCGGTCCCGGACACGCCGCCGCGGCCCACAGCAGTGTGTGGGCCGCGGCGGCTGGTGTCACAGGTACTGTCCGGTGTTGGCGACGGTGTCGATGGAGCGTCCCGTGTCGGCACCCTGCTTGCCGGTGACGAGCGTGCGGATGTACACGATCCGCTCGCCCTTCTTGCCGGAGATCCGCGCCCAGTCGTCGGGGTTGGTGGTGTTGGGCAGGTCCTCGTTCTCCTTGAACTCGTCGACGCAGGCGGCGAGGAGGTGGGAGACGCGGATGCCCTTGTGGCCCAGTTCGAGGAAGTCCTTGATGGCCATCTTCTTGGCCCGGCCGACGATGTTCTCGATCATGGCGCCGGAGTTGAAGTCCTTGAAGTACAAGGTCTCCTTGTCCCCGTTGGCGTACGTCACCTCGAGGAAGCGGTTCTCTTCGCTCTCGGAGTACATGCGCTCGACGGCGCGCTGGATCATGTTGACGACGGTGGTGGCCTTGTCGTCGCCGTGCTCCTTCAGGTCCTCCTCGTGGAGCGGGAGGTTGGCCGTCAGGTACTTGGCGAAGATGTCCTTGGCCGCTTCCGCGTCCGGGCGCTCGATCTTGATCTTCACGTCGAGTCGTCCGGGCCGCAGGATGGCCGGGTCGATCATGTCCTCGCGGTTGGAGGCGCCGATCACGATGACGTTCTCCAGGCCCTCGACGCCGTCGATCTCGGAGAGCAGCTGCGGGACGATGGTGTTCTCCACGTCCGAGCTGACACCCGAGCCGCGGGTGCGGAAGAGCGAGTCCATCTCGTCGAAGAAGACGATGACGGGGGTTCCCTCGCTGGCCTTCTCGCGGGCCCGCTGGAAGACCAGGCGGATGTGCCGCTCGGTCTCGCCGACGTACTTGTTGAGGAGTTCGGGTCCCTTGATGTTGAGGAAGTAGCTCTTGCCGGTCTCGCCGCCCTTGGCCTCGGCGACCTTCTTGGCCAGCGAGTTGGCGACGGCCTTGGCGATGAGCGTCTTTCCGCATCCGGGGGGCCCGTAGAGCAGGATGCCCTTAGGTGGCCGGAGTTCGTGCTCCTTGAACAGGTCCGGGTGGAGGTACGGCAGTTCGACCGCGTCGCGGATCAGCTCGATCTGGTTTCGCAGACCGCCGATCTTCGTGTAGTCGATGTCCGGCACCTCTTCGAGGACAAGTTCCTCGACCTCGCTCTTGGGGACGCGTTCGTACACGTACCCGGAGCGGGGTTCGAGCAACAGGGAGTCCCCGGCCCGAAGGGGGCCGTCGAGCAGCGGTTCGGCGAGGCGCACCACGCGCTCCTCGTCGGTGTGCCCGATCACCAGGGCCCGTTCGCCGTCTTCGAGGAGTTCCTTGAGCATCACGACATCGCCGATCCGCTCGAACTCCATGGCGTCGACCACGTTGAGGGCCTCGTTGAGCATGACCTCCTGGCCACGCTGCAGATCCTCTAGGTCGAGGTTGGGGCTGACGTTCACGCGGAGCTTGCGGCCTCCGGTGAAGATGTCGGCCGTGCCGTCATCGTTTGCGTTCAGGAATACGCCGAATCCGGAAGGTGGCTGCGCTAGGCGATCCACCTCCTCCTTGAGGGCCACGATCTGATCGCGGGCCTCTCGGAGCGTCGCAACAAGCCGCTCGTTCTGTGTGGTCAGACCGGCGAGGCTGGTCTGGAGCTCGACAATGCGCTCCTCCAGCATCCTCGTCTGACGCGGCGAGTCGGCGAGCTTGCGACGCAGGACGGCGACTTCCTGCTCAAGAAAGGACACCTGGCTCATGAGGTCGTCCGTACCCCGAGCCGGCCTCCCGCCACGGTTCATGTCGTCGTCGTGGGCTGCCACGGTCCTCACCTCCTCCTGGGAGCTGCGACGTCTCCGACCCTACCTGCGGCAGGAGGGGTTGAAACCCCTTGATCAAAAGACGGTCCGGGCGTGTCCGATCTTCACCCTTGCGATTGCCCCCACTGTCGTGTGGTGCAGATACCCACCGGACAACATCAAGAAGCGGGCGGCGGTAGGGTCTCTTGGTCGGTTCTGAGTACGCAACAGCGAAGTGCGAGGCCTGATGTCCACCGAGAATGAACCTCTTGAGGTGTGGATCGACCAGGATCTTTGCACCGGTGACGGGATCTGTGTGCAGTTCGCCCGGGAGGTGTTCGAGCTCGACATCGACGGCCTTGCGTACGTGAAGGGCGACGACGACGAGCTGCGCACCGAGGTGGGTGCGGCGGTGCCGGTGCCTGCCCCGCTGCTGGTCGAAGTGATCGACGCCACACGCAAATGCCCAGGTGAGTGCATTCATGTGCGGCGTGTCGGGGACGGCGTCGAGGTGTACGGACCCGACGCCGCCTGAGGCCGGCGCGGGGAGTTCGCGCCGGGCGCTCACGGAGTGAGGTCGCGGGTCTCCTCGATGTCCGGGCAGCAGCGCGGGATGTCCTCGGTGGAATAGCCGAGCACGGTCGCGGTGACGCGGCCGTTCTTGATGTCGAGGGATTTCACGAGTTTGTCGTCCTCGGTGTCGAGGAGTGTCCGGTCGCGCGCGGCGGTTCCGTCGGGCGCGACGGTGTAGGCGTAGACGGCGTCGGGTGCGGCGCCGGCGCCCGCGGCGCAGCGGACCTGGACGATGTGGGTGGCGCTGCCGGGGGCGAGCGGCCGCGCGTCGCGGATCTCGAAGGGCGCGCCGGAGCAGTCCATGGGGTAGGCCACGGCGGTCCAGTCGACGGGCGCGGGGCGCTCGTTGCCGCGGCCGGTCTGGGGCTGCGGGGTGCGCGGGTCTTCGGCGGGGGTCGCGGGCTTGGGCTCGCCGGCCTTGGCCTCGCCGACGGGTTCGGTGGTCTCCTCGGGCGCGGGCGGCCGGGTGCGGTCGGCGGGCCGGATGACCGGGTCTTCGCGATGGCCGTCGGCGGGGGCGGTGATGCCGGGTTGCCCGCCCTCGAAGCTTGCCGCTGCCCAGATGGCGACGCCGCTGATGGCGGTGAAGGCCAGGATGACGATGGCGAACGCGAGGACGACGGAGTTCTTCACGTCGGGGCGCTGCTCGCGCGGGGCCGCTTTGGCCATGGGTATGAGCTCGGTGCCGCCTGGGGGTCCCGCCGGTCCGGAGGGGGCGGCTTCACCGGCCGCGCGCGGTGCGGGAAGAGGTGCGCCCGTGTGTTCGTGCCCCGGCACGATTTGTTCGTCCGCCACGGTCGGCCACGTTAGTGGGCCGGTCGCGCGCAGTGAAGAGAAGCGGCGTGGCCGGTAAGGCGGGCAGTGGCCGGAAAGTGCGGCGGGGGCGGGCGCGTCCGGTCGGACGGGCCCGCCCCCGGCGGGGGTTCGGGTGGGGCTGCGGTGCCCCGGGAAGGGCCGTG
>NZ_JAKFHA010000004.1:0-71273 GCF_021502675.1 Yinghuangia soli | reverse complement strand
CTCCGCGCCGGGGGGGGGGGGGCGGGGGGGGGGGGGGGGGCGGTGGGCGGGGGGGGGGGGGGGGGGGGGGGCCCGGCCCCCCCCCCCGGCGGGGTTTCGGGTGGGACTGCGGTGCCCCGGGAAGGGCCGTGAGGCGGTCCGTGGCGGCCCGGTGGGGCCGCCGCGGGCTCAGACCTGGGGTGCTTCGTAGTCGTCGCTGTCGTAGCCCTTGGAGGGGCGGCGGCGGCGCATCGGGGCGTCGACGCCGTCGGCCATGCGGCGGGCGGTGACGAGGAAGCCGGTGTGGCCGATCATCCGGTGGTCGGGGCGCACCGCGAGGCCCTCGACGTGCCAGGTGCGCACCATCGACTCCCAGGACTGGGGTTCGGTGAAGCAGCGCATGGCGCGCATGGTCTCGACGGTGCGGGCGAGCTGCGTGGTGGTGGCCACGTAGCAGCAGACCAGGCCGCCGGGGACGAGCGCCTTGTGGACCGCCTCGAGGCACTCCCAGGGGGCCAGCATGTCGAGGATGACGCGGTCGACGTCGGTCTCGACCAGATTGTCCTGGAGGTCGCCGACGGTGAGGTTCCACGCGGGGTGCGGGCCGCCGAAGTAGCCTTCGACGTTCTTCTTCGCGATGTCCGCGAAGTCCTGCCGCCGTTCGTACGAGGAGAGCAGGCCCTGGTCGCCGACGGCGCGCAGCAGGAAGGTGCTGAGCGCGCCGGAGCCGACGCCGGCCTCGACGACGCGGGCGCCGGCGAAGATGTCGGCCATCGCGATGATCTGCCCCGCGTCCTTGGGGTAGATGACCGCGGCTCCGCGGGGCATGGACAGGACGAAGTCGGGGAGCAAAGGCCGCAGCGCCAGGTAGTCGAAGTTCCCCGAAGACCGCACGACGGTGCCCTCGGGGGCGCCGATGAGTTCGTCGTGGGGGAACGACCCCTTGTGGGTGTGGAAGGCCTTGCCCGCTTCGAGGGTGAAGGTGTGGTGGCGGCCCTTGGGGTCGGTCAGCTGCACTTTGTCCCCGACCTGGAAGGGCCCGCGACGACGGGCGGCACCGGTCGGTTCGGACATGCGGACCAGCGTACCGGTCGGCGGGCGACGCTCCGGCCAGGGGACCTCGTTGGCCGGTCACCGACCGCATAACATCGAGTCGTGACGGAGCGCAGCGGGCAGGACGGGCAAGGTGGCGGGGAGGGTGCGGCGCAGCAGTCCGGGCGGCGGCCGGAGCCCGGGGGCGGGTTGCTGATGGGCCGGCCCTTCGGGGTGCCGGTCTATGTGTCGTCGTCGTGGTTCGTGATCGCGTTGATCATCACGCTGCTCTTCGCGCCGACGTTCGAGAAGCTGTTCCCGCAGTTGGAGGCGTGGCGGTACGCGGTCGCGTTCCTGTTCGCGGTGCTGCTCTACCTGTCCGTACTGGTCCACGAACTGGCGCATGCCGTGACGGCGTTGCGCTTCGGTCTGCCGGTGCACCGGATCACCATCCAGTTCCTGGGCGGCGTCTCCGAGATCGACAAGCCGCAGACGCCGGGCCGCGAGTTCGCGGTGGCGGCGGCCGGGCCGGCGTTGTCGCTGGGCCTGGCGGGCGGGTTCTGGGGGCTGGGCCTGGCGCTGGACGTCGATTCGCTGACCGGGCGCATGGTGGCGCTGCTCGCGGTGTCGAACCTGATGGTGGCGGTGTTCAACCTGCTGCCGGGGCTGCCGTTGGACGGCGGCCGCATGTTGCGCGCGGGCGTGTGGGGCGCGACGAAGCGTCCGATGGCCGGGACGGTGGCGGCGTCGTGGGCGGGCCGGGTGCTCGCGGTGGCGGTGCTGGCGGCGGCGGTGTGGTGGTCGCGCGACGACGGGACGTGGACGCGCATCTACACGGTGGTGTGCGGCGGTCTGATCGCCGGGTTCATGTGGACCGGCGCGGTGCAGTCGTTGCGGGCCGAGCAGTTGCGGGAGCGGCTGCCCGGCCTGCGGGCGCGCGGGCTGACGCGGCGGGCGATCCCGGTGGCGGCGGACCTGCCGCTGGCGGAGGCGCTGCGGCAGGCCGCCGAGGCGGGCGCGCGGGCGCTGGTGGTGGTGGACGGGAACGGCCGGCCGATCGCGCTGGTCCGCGAGTCGCGCGTGGTGAACACGCCGGAGCAGCGGCGTCCGTGGGTGGCCGTGGGGCCGCTGGCGCGGGATCTGCTGCCGGGCATGCGGGTGGCGGTGGATCTCGCGGGCGAGGATCTGCTGGCCGTACTGCGGGCGACGCCGGCGAGCGAGTACTTGGTCGTCGAGGACGACGGCAGCATCTACGGCGTGCTGGCGCGCAGTGATGTGGAGCAGGCGTTCCTGCGGATGATGCGCGGGGCGCCCGCGGAAAGCTGAGCGGACGCGGGCGCCCCGGGACGCATCTGCGGGGTCAGCGGGGCGTGATGGTGACCGTGTAGGCCGTTCCCGGGCGGCCGTCGGTGGTGACCCGGACGGTCTGGCCGCGGCTGTCCCAGTGGGCTTTGCGTCCGTCGACGGCGACGCGGTAGCCGTTCGGGTAGACGTCGCGGGGCACGGCGATCTCGGTCGGCCCGCTGGTCCCCGCACGCGTGGTGAATGCGAGCGTGTAGGTGCGGGTGGCCGGGTCGTAGCCGTGCGCGGTGGGGTTGCCCGCGGTGGCCCGGGCGTACGGCTGGACGAGCAGGTCGTGGTTGGTCTTGAGCTTCCCGTCTGCGGTGAGCGTGCAGTACCCGCCGCCGCGGCACCATTGCCAGTTGGTCCAGCCGGTGGAGAAGCGGTCCATGGCGGCGGTCATGCGGGTGAAGAAGGTGCGCATGTTCGGCAGGGTCGGGTCGGGCGGGCCCCACTCCCCCACGATGACGGGCATGCGGTTGCGGGCCGGGTAGTCGGTGATGGCCGCTTCGTAGGCCTGGATGAAGGTGCCGTCGGGGTCGTAGTCGGCGCCGCCTTCCATGGCGGTCTCGTAGAAGTGCGGCGCGTAGGCGGCGTGCGGGTCGTCGATGGGGCCGAGGGCGGTGGGGACGCCGAGGCCGACGATGACGGTGGGTTCGACGAAGATCCAGGAGCGCCGGTCGACGAGGCGTACGGCGTCGGCGAGGCGGTTCCACATTTCGGTGAGCTGCCCGCTCTCGAAGCGGGCGGCCGCGGTGGGCAGGTCTTCGTCGGGGGCGAACTTGGCGAACGGCTCGTTCATGAGGTCGTAGCCGAGGAGTGCGGGGTGGCGGCCGAGTGCGGCGGCGACGGTGACCCACATGCGGGCGTGCGCGGCGCGGAGGTCCCGGTCGCTGTAGAGGTGGTCGAACGCGGCCTGGACGGACGGCTGGAAGTACTCGGAGAACCAGTCGTCGGGGTTGGCCTGGTACGGGAGGCCGTCGTCGCGGGTGGTCCAGGCGGGGGCGCCGCGGTGGCCGCCGAAGTAGGGGCCGTACACGTCCTGGTGGGCGTCGAGCATGATCTTGATGCCGTACTTGTCGGCCCAGTCCATGATGCGGCGCATCTTGGCGAGGTAGCCGCGTTCGAACTGCCCGGGGCGGGGTTCGAGGTCGTCCCAGTGGAAGGCGAGGCGGCCGAGGTTGAAGCCGCGCTGCGCCATCTCGCGCAGGTCGCGCTCCTGGATGCCGGTGAAGGCCTCGGCGCCGCGGTGGCCCTTGTCGGCGAGGTTGAAGCCGCGCCATTGGGTGGCGCGGCCGCGTTCGTCGGCGATGTAGGTGCGGTCGCCGACGGTGACGCGGTCGGCGCCGGGGCGCGGGTCCGGGCCGGGTCCCGGGTGGGCCGCGGCGCTCGCGGCGGGGAGGAGGCCGACGGCGAGCGCGGTGGCGGCGGCGACGAGGGCGGACCTGACGGTCTTCGTACGGACCGGCTTCGGACGGGATTTCGGGCGCATGCACAAACCCCTTCGGCGGCGAACGACGGAACGGGTGGGACGGAGGCGCACGAGCGCGTCGGATGTTACTGGCGAGTGGGGCAACTTCCCAGATGTCGCGGCCGGTCGCCGAGCGGGTTGCCGGGGCCCGGTGCGGTCGCGTCCGCCTTGTCCACAGGCCCGCGGCAGGGATTTGCGCCGCTGTCCGGAGCTGCCCGTACTCTTCGTGGCATGAGTACGACCGGAACCGACTCCCCCGCTGCGGATCCCGCGGCCGCCGCTGTGCCCGGCCAGGTGCAGGAGGGCGGCCCCGCGCCGGATTCGCGCGGGGTGTCGCTGTCGCCTTCGCGGGCGGGCGACTTCATGCAGTGCCCGCTGCTGTACCGGTTCCGGGTGATCGACAAGCTGCCGCAGAAGCCGAGTGCGGCCGCGACGCGCGGCACGGTGGTGCATGCCGTGCTGGAGCAGTTGTTCGATCTGCCGCGCGGCGCGCGCACGCCGGATGCCGCGCTCCGCATGCTGCGTCCCGCCTGGGACGAACTGCTGACCGAGCGCCCGGAGTTGGCGGAGCTGTTCGACGACGGCGACGGCGGTGTGCGGGCCGAGGAGTTGGCGGACTGGCTGTCCGGCGCGGAGAAGCTCCTGGAGCGGTACTTCACGTTGGAGGACCCGAACCGCCTGGACCCGGCGCGCCGCGAGCTGTACGTCGAGACGCAGTTGGAGCCCGCGGAGGGCGACGAGGACGGTGCGCTGACCCTGCGCGGCTACGTCGACCGGCTCGACGTGGCACCGGGCGGGGACCTGCGGGTGGTCGACTACAAGACCGGCAAGGCGCCGTCGCAGCAGTTCCAGGACAAGGCGCTGTTCCAGATGAAGTTCTACGCGCTGGTGCTGTGGCGCCAGCACGGGCGGCTGCCCCGGCGCCTGCAGTTGGTGTATCTGGGCGGCAGCGGCGACGTGATCTGGTACGACCCGGTGGAAGCCGATCTGCTGGCCGTCGAGCGCAAGTTGCGGGCGCTGTGGGCGGCGATCCGGGAGGCGACGCGCACCGGCGACTGGCGGCCGAACCGCACCCGGCTGTGCGGGTGGTGCGACCACCAGGACCTGTGCCCGGAGTTCGGCGGCACGCCGCCGGTGTACCCGCTGCCGGTGGTCCCCGCACGGGACTGACGCACGGACACCCGCCCCTGCGCGGCTTCGGCCGGCGCGGGGGCGGGTGCGGCGTTTCCGGGACCGGTTTCCGGCGTCAGGCGCCCAGGGTCAGGCGTCGGAGTCAGGCATCCGGGGTCAGATGGCGCCGGGGCGGACCAGGCCGCTCTCGTAGGCGTAGACCGCGGCCTGGACGCGGTCGCGCAGGCCCAGCTTGGTCAGCACGTGGCCGACGTGGGTCTTGACGGTGGTCTCGCTGACGAAGAGTTCGGCGGCGATCTCGGCGTTGGACATGCCGCGGGCGACCAGGCGGAGCACCTCGACCTCGCGCTCGGTGAGCATCGCGAGGGCGTCCGGCGTGGGATCCTCGGCGGCCGGCAGCCGGGCCGCGTACATGTCGAGCAGGCGCCGGGTGATGCTGGGCGCGAGGAGGGCGTCGCCGTCGGCGATGACCCGGATCGCCGCGATGAGGTCGTCCGCGGGGACGTCCTTGAGCAGGAAGCCGCTGGCCCCGGCGCGCAGCGCCTCGACCACGTACTCGTCGAGGTCGAACGTGGTCAGCACCAGGACGCGGGCGCTGCCGTCGTCGGGGCGCCCGCCGTCGCGGCCGGTGCCGACGATGCGCCGGGTGGCCTCGACGCCGTCCATGCGCGGCATGCGGATGTCCATGAGGACGACGTCCGGCTGCAGGGTGCGGACGAGTTCGACGGCCTGCTGGCCGTCGGCGGCCTCGCCGACCACCGCGATGTCCGGCTCGGCTTCGAGGATCATGCGGAACCCGGTGCGCAGCAGCGGCTGGTCGTCGACGAGGATCACGCGGATCGTCATGCTGGGTTCTGCTCCAGTCGGTCGGTGCGGTTGTCGCGGTTGTCGCGGTCGTCTTGGTCGCCGCGGTCGTCCTGGTTGCCGCCGCGGTCGGCCGGCGGGGCGCCGGGGGCGGCGGCCGGGGCGGCCGCGGGGGCGGCGGGGGTGCTGCGGGCGGGTTGCGGGCGGGCCGCGGACGGGCGCGTGTCGCTCGGAGTGAGCGGGATGCGGGCGAGGACCTCGAAGCCGCCGCCGGCCCGCGGTCCCGCGTACAGGCGTCCACCGTAGAGGGCGACGCGTTCGCGCATGCCCAGGAGGCCGTGCCCGGTGCGGCCGGTGTCCGGTGCGGAGAGGGTGGCGGCCGCGCCGCGGCCGTCGTCGGCGATCCGGACCAGGATCTCCTCGGGGCGGTAGCGCAGCAGCACCCGGGAGCCGGCCGGGCCGGCGTGCTTGAGGGTGTTGGTGAGGGCTTCCTGGATGATGCGGTACGCCGCGAGGTCGATGCCGGGCGGGAGTTCGGCGGGCACGCCTTCGATGGTGAGCTCGACCGGGACGCCTGCCTCGCGGACCTGCTGGACGAGGAATTCGAGGGCGTCCAGGCCGGGTTGCGGGGCGTTGTGGCCTTCGCTGAGCTGCACGGTGCCGCCGGCGGCGTCCTCGTTGCCGCGCAGGATGCCGACCAGGCGGCGCATCTCGACGAGGGCGGCGCGGCCGGTCTGCTCGACCGAGGCCATGGCCTCGCGGGCGCGCTCGGGGTTGCGGTCGATGGTGCGCTGCGCGGCGGAGGCCTGCACGGTCATGACCGAGACGTGGTGCGCGACGACGTCGTGGAGTTCGCGGGCGATGCGGCCGCGCTCCTCGGCGAGGGCGGCGCGGGTGTCGGCTTCGCGGGTGTGCATGAGGCGGTCGGCGCGGGCCTCGAGTTCGGCGGTGTAGGCGCGGCGGAATCCGACGCTGCGGGCGAAGGCCCAGACCGCGAACAGCGCGGCGAGGTTGGCCAGTACGTCCACGAAGCCGATGTTGCGGTGCCCGAGGGCGAGCCAGATCAGCGTGGTGCCTTCGGCGAAGAACAGCGCGAAGGCGGCGGGGATGCGCGGGCGGCTGACCGCGGCGCTGTACATCGCGACGAGTTGCCCGAGGCTGGCGCCGGCCGCCCCGTAGTGGTTGGCGGCCAGGATCAGGAACGGGATGGTGACCGCGATGAGCACGCGCAGCGAGTGGCTGGAGCGCCACAGCAGCGGCAGGACGCAGAGCAGTGCGAGGATGACGCCGGCCGCGTCGGGGTCGCGGCGGGTGTCGTTGCCGAGGTCCTCGATGAACAGCCCGCCGACGGCCAGCACGGCGAGGACCGCGACGAGCGCGATGTCCACGGGTGCGGGCTTGCGCAGCAGCGGGCCTTCGCCGCGGCGCAGCTCGTCGAGCCAGCCGAGCGCGCGGTCGTGCAGGCGTTCGGTGCGGCTCGGCCGGGGGTCGGCCGGTCCGGGCACGGCCGCGGTGCGGTCGGCCGGCGCGGCGGCGAGCTGCGCGGCATCGTCGGGGGCGGGGGTCACAGGTCCACCGTAGAGGCTGTGACCTGGAGATTTCGCCCTCCCCCGGGCGGTCTCGTCCGCACGGAGGACGGGGCCGGGGCGGGTCTGCGACTTGCGGAGGAGCCGCGTTCTGCTCCCCGGGCCCTCGGCGGGGCCGGTGATGTCGAGGGATTTCCCTGACGACGGTCTACCCGCGTTGCCGCGACACTCTGAGTGCACGGGGGATCCAGCCCGCAAAAGGGCGGTTTCGGTATCCGGGACGGCGGTTCGGCCGCGGTCCATGTGCTCACAGGATCCACGGGGGATCTTGTGGGGACATCTCGTCCGCGGGGGCGGACGAGAGCCACGGGGACGGGTTCCGCGCTCTACGGGGATACGGGGAGCGGGCGGAGCGTGCAGGGACCGGTCGTCGGCGATGGGGAGATCGCCGAGGACCGGGCCCGACGGCCTGGACGGGAAGGCGGCTGCGGGGGCAGCCGCCGGGAGGAACAGGCTCGGGGGACGTCGTCGGGGGAACGGCACGGGGAGCGGAGCGGACGGACTTCAGGGTCCGTCCGCTTCCGCATGTCCGGACCGGTCCGGCAGGTCCAGTAGGTCCCGTAGGTCCGGCGGTCAGTGCGGTTCCGGGCGGCCGGGTCAGCGGACTCCGGCGCGGCGGCGTACCAGGCGGGCCAGGACGCCCAGGTCCACGCCCTCCAGGCTGGGCAGGACGGTACGCCGGGGCCCGGCCGGGATGTCGGTCATGCTGGGCACCGCGACGACGACGCAGCCGGCCGCTTCGCCGGACGCGACCCCGGTGGGCGAGTCCTCCAGCACGATGCAGCGGCCCGGGTCGGCGCCGAGTGCGGCGGCCGCGGCCAGGTAGGGCTCGGGGGCGGGCTTGGACCGGGCCACTTCGTCGCCGGCCACGGTGATCCGGAAGTGGTGCGCGCCGAGCGAGGGCAGCACCGCGTTCACGATGGCCCGGCTGGATGCGGTGACCAGGGCCATGGGCACGCCGGCGGCGTCCAGTTCGGCGAGCAGCCGCTTGGCGCCGGGGCGCAGGTCCACGCCGCTGCTCAGGATCTCGACCATGCGCTCGTTGATGCGGTGCTCCAGCGCGGCGGGGTCGATCGGCACGCCGGAGACGCCGAGCAGGTAGGCGACGGCCGGTTCCATCGGGCTGCCGAGCAGGCGTTCGGCATGCTCGGGGCCGAGGTGGAAGCCGAGGTCGGCCATCACGGACACCTCGGTGGCGAACCAGCTGCGCTCGGTGTCGACCAGGGTGCCGTCCATGTCGCACAGGACTGCCTGGAGGTCTGCGTCGGCCGGGCCGGGGTAGGCGCGGGCGTCGAGTGCCGTCATGGCCACCTGCCTCTCGTGTCGGGCGGCCCGGCGGTGGTACGGCCGGACTGCGCGGCGTATGGGCCCCGACCGGCGTGCTGCTGCGCTCGCGCGCCCTCCTCGGTCTGCTTTCGGCTGCTGCCCGGCTTCGCTGCCTCACGCACCGGTGATGGGCACTCGATTGTCCGTGACCGTGCGGTTGGAGGCAAGCGGATAGCTACGCGCGTCGCGAGGTGTTCACCCGGTCATCAGCGGGGGTTGGGCGCGTAGACGGACAAGGTGACCTCGGCAGTGACGCCGAACGGGTCGGGCAGGCCCGCGATGGCGTCGCGCAGCCGGGCGGGGTCGGTGTGCCAGGCGCTGGGGCCCATGCCGACGACGGTGGCCACGTCGTGGTGCGCGAGCCCGAGGGTGAAGGCGACCTGGTGGTCGCGGACGGACGTGAAGTGGCCGGCGAGGGCGGTGTCGAGGCGGGTCTTCTTGTCCTCGTCGACCCGCAGGAGGCCGAGGGCGCCGACGAGTTCGCGCAGGTGCCGGGCGGTCGGGGTGACGACCGCGAGGGTGCCGTGCGGCGCGAGGATGCGGTGCAGTTCGGCGGGGTTGCGCGGGGCGAAGACGTTGAGGGCGAAGGCCGCGCTCGCGTCGCGCAGCGGGAGGGGCTTCCAGGCGTCGCAGACGACGGCCCCGGCCCGGGGATGCGCCTTGGCGGCGCGGCGCAGCGCGTACTTCGAGATGTCGAGGGCCAGCCCGGCCCGCTCCGGCAGGGCGTCGAGGACGTGTGCCAGGTAGTACCCGGTGCCGGCGCCGACGTCGACGACGGCCCCCTCCCCTGCGGCTGCGCCTGCTTCGGCGGCCAGGGCATCGGCGGCCAGGGCTTCGGCGATGGGCTTGTAGTGCCCGGCGCCGAGGAAGGCGTCGCGGGCGGCGACCATCTCCGCGGTGTCGGCCGTACCGGCCTTCGCGTCGCCGCCCAGCAGGTTGGCGTACCCCTGCCGGGCGACGTCGAAGGTGTGCCGCCCGGCGGAGCACCGCAGGCTGCGCCCGTCGGGCGCCAGGTCGAGGCCGGCGCCGCAGTGCGGACAGCGCAGATATCCGACGACGTCGTGCAGCACTGCGGGGCCTTCCTGGACGATGCGGTGGCGGCGGCTCAGCGGGCGTTGAAGTACTTGGCCTCCGGGTGGTGCAGCACGATGGCGTCCGTGGACTGCTCCGGGTGCAGCTGGAACTCCTCGGACAGGTCCACGCCGATCCGGGCCGGGTCGAGGAGCTGCACGATCTTGGCGCGGTCCTCCAGGTCCGGGCAGGCGCCGTAGCCGAGCGAGAAGCGGGCGCCGCGGTACTGGAGCTTGAGCATGCCGTCGATGTCCGCCGGGTCCTCCCCCGCGAAGCCGAGTTCGGCGCGGACCCGGGCGTGCCAGTACTCGGCGAGGGCCTCGGCGAGCTGGACGGAGAGGCCGTGGAGTTCGAGGTAGTCGCGGTAGGCGTTGGCGGCGAAGAGCTCGCCGGTGGCGCCGGAGAGCCGGGAGCCCATGGTGACGACCTGGAAGCCCACCACGTCGACCTCGCCGGAGTCTTCGGGGCGGAAGTAGTCGGCGAGGCAGAGGTGCCGGTCGCGGCGCTGCCGCGGGAAGGTGAAGCGGGTGCGCTCGGTGCCGTCCTCGTGCAGGACGATGAGGTCGTCGCCCTTGGAGACGCACGGGAAGTAGCCGTAGACGACGGCGGCTTCGAGGAGGTTGTCGGTGACCAGGCGGTCGAGCCAGTAGCGCAGCCGGGGGCGGCCCTCGGTCTCGACGAGCTCCTCGTAGGAAGGTCCGGCGCCGCCGCGGGTGGGCTTGAGGCCCCACTGGCCCATGAAGGTGGCGCGTTCGTCGAGCCAGGAGGCGTAGTCGGCGAGCTGGATGCCCTTGACGATGCGGTCGCCCCAGAAGGGCGGGACGGGCACCGGGGTGTCGACCGCGACGTCGGAGCGGGCCGGCATGTCCTCGGGCTCGGTCACGGTGAGCGTCGCGGCCGCGACCTTGCGGCGCTTGAGCGGCGGGAGTTCGATGCCGGGCACGCCGCGCTTGACGCCCATGAGGGTGTCCATGAGGCGCAGGCCTTCGAACGCGTCGCGGGCGTAGCGGACTTCGCCGGCGTAGATGTCGTACAGGTCTTCCTCGACGTACGCGCGGGTGAGGGCCGCGCCGCCGAGGATGACGGGGTAGCCGGTGGCCAGGCCGCGCTGGTTCAGCTCCTCGAGGTTCTCCTTCATGATCACGGTGGACTTCACGAGGAGGCCGGACATGCCGATGACGTCGGCCTTGTGCTCCTCGGCGGCGTCGAGGATGGCCGAGACGGGCTGCTTGATGCCGATGTTGACGACGTTGTAGCCGTTGTTGCTGAGGATGATGTCGACGAGGTTCTTGCCGATGTCGTGGACGTCGCCCTTGACGGTGGCGAGCACGATGGTGCCCTTGCCGTCCGCGTCGCTCTTCTCCATGTGCGGTTCGAGGTGGGCGACGGCGGTCTTCATGACCTCGGCGGACTGCAGGACGAACGGGAGCTGCATCTGGCCGGAGCCGAAGAGCTCGCCGACGGTCTTCATGCCGGCCAGCAGCGTGTCGTTGATGATCTCCAGGGCCGGGCGGGCCCGCAGGGCCTCGTCGAGGTCGGCCTCCAGACCCTGGCGCTCGCCGTCGACGATGCGGCGCTCGAGGCGCTCGCCGAGCGGGAGTGCGGCCAGTTCCTCGGCGCGGGAGGCGCGTACGGACTTGGCGTCGACGCCGTCGAAGAGCTCCATGAAGCGGGTGAGCGGGTCGTAGTCCTCGGTGCGCCGGTCGTAGACCATGTCGAGCGCGACCTGGCGCTGCTCGGCGGGGATGCGGGCCATCGGCAGGATCTTGGAGGCGTGCGCGATGGCGGAGTCGAGGCCGGCCTCGATGCACTCGTTGAGGAAGACCGAGTTGAGCACCATGCGGGCGGCCGGGTTGAGGCCGAAGGAGACGTTGGAGAGGCCGAGGGTGGTCTGCACCTCGGGGTGGCGCTTCTTGAGCTCGCGGATGGCCTCGATGGTCTCGATGCCGTCCCGGCGGGTCTCCTCCTGGCCGGTGCCGATGGGGAAGGTGAGGCAGTCGACGATGATGTCGGAGACCGCGAAGCCCCAGTTGTCGCGCAGGTCGCGGATGAGCCGGTCGGCGACCCGGACTTTCCATTCGGCGGTCCGGGCCTGGCCCTCTTCGTCGATGGTGAGGGCGACGACCGCGGCGCCGTGCTCGCGGGCGAGGCCGGCGATCTTCGCGAAGCGCGAGTCGGGGCCGTCGCCGTCCTCGTAGTTGACCGAGTTGACGATGGCGCGGCCGCCGAGCATCTCCAGGCCGGCCTGGATGACGGCGGGCTCGGTGGAGTCGAGGACGATGGGCAGCGTGGTGGCGGTGGCGAGCCGGCCGGCCAGCTCCTTCATGTCCTGGACGCCGTCCCGGCCGACGTAGTCGATGCACAGGTCGAGCATGTGCGCGCCGTCGCGGGACTGGTCGCGGGCGATCTCCAGGCACTTCTCCCAGTCCTGCGCGAGCATCGCCTCGCGGAAGGCCTTGGAGCCGTTGGCGTTGGTGCGTTCGCCGATGGCGAGGTACGAGGTGTCCTGGCGGAACGGCACGGACTGGTAGAGCGAGGCGGCGCCGGGCTCGTGCCGGTGCTTGCGCGGGGCGAGCTCCCGGCCGCGGACCCGGTCGACGATCTGCCGCAGGTGCTCGGGGGTGGTGCCGCAGCAGCCGCCGACCAGGGACAGGCCGTACTCGCGGACGAAGACCTCGTGCGCGTCGGCGAGCTCCTCGGGGCTCAGCGGGTAGTGCGCGCCGTCCTTGGTGAGGACGGGCAGGCCGGCGTTGGGCATCGCGGAGACGCCGATCTGCGCGTGCCGGGCGAGGTGCCGCAGGTGCTCGCTCATCTCGGCGGGGCCGGTGGCGCAGTTCAGGCCGATGAGGTCGACGCCGAGCGGTTCCAGGGCGGTCAGCGCCGCGCCGATCTCGGAGCCGAGCAGCATGGTGCCGGTGGTCTCGACGGTGACCTGGACGAAGACCGGGAGGTCGGTGCCGGCTGCCCGGTTGGCGCGGTGCGCGCCGATGATCGAGGCCTTGGTCTGCAGGAGGTCCTGGGTGGTCTCGACGAGGAGGGCGTGCGCGCCGCCGGCGATGAGGCCGGCCGCGTTGGCCTGGTAGGCGTCGCGCAGCACCGAGTAAGTGGTGTGTCCCAGGCTGGGGAGCTTGGTGCCGGGGCCGATCGAGCCGAGCACCCAGCGGGGGCGCTCCGCGGTGGAGTAGCCGTCGGCGACCTCGCGGGCGATGCGGGCGCCGGATTCGGAGAGCTCGAAGATGCGGTCGGCGATGTCGTACTCGCCGAGGTTGGCGAGGTTGGCGCCGAAGGTGTTGGTCTCGACGCAGTCGACGCCGACCTCGAAGTAGGCCTCGTGGACCGACCGGACGATGTCGGGGCGGGAGATGTTGAGGATCTCGTTGCAGCCCTCGTGGCCCTGGAAGTCGTCGAGGGTGGGGTCCTGCGCCTGCAGCATGGTGCCCATGGCCCCGTCCGCGACGACGACGCGGGTGGCAAGTGCTTCGCGGAGCTGCTGGGGGGTCGCGGATGCTGCGGTCATCAGGATTCTCCCTGGGGTGCGACGGCTGTCGGCTTGGCGGCCCGGGGACGGGCCTGGGCCGCACGCGCGCGGCCGGGCGAACAGCCTAACGGCGGGCCGCGGCGATCTTGCGTTCCGTCCCACCAGATGGGCGCACCGTCACAGGGCGGCGTGTGCGGCCCGATCCGGTCCGGCTGCGGGACCGGGCATACCCGGGGGCCGGGCGGTGTTGCGACCCGGTGCGCGGGTGGTGCCGCGGCCGAAACCCGTAGGGTGGACGCGGCGGACCTGGGTAGGAACGACCGTACGGATCGACGATTGGACCGGCTTATGGCCGGCGAGGAGGCACCGGCTTGATCGAGCTGGACGACATCCCCGAGCTGGTGGACCCGGTCATGGTGGCCGCGTTCGAGGGGTGGAACGACGCGGGCGATGCCGCGTCGGCCGCCGTCGCGCACCTCGACCAGGTCTGGGGTGGCGAGGTCTTCGCGGCGCTGGACGCCGAGGACTACTACGACTTCCAGGTCAACCGGCCCACGGTGTGGATGGACGGCGACACGCGCCGCATCACGTGGCCGACCACGCGCCTTTCGGTGCTGCGGGTGCCGGAGCCGCGGCGCGACATCGTGCTGGTGCACGGCATCGAGCCGAACATGCGCTGGCGGTCGTTCTGCAACGAGCTGCTGGCGTTCGCGCACGAGCTGGGCGTGGAGACCGTGGTGACGCTGGGCGCGCTGCTCGGCGACACGCCGCACACGCGTCCGGTGCCGGTGACCGGGACGACGTCGGATCCGGTGGTGGCGCGCGGGCTGGGTCTGGAGCAGACCCGGTACGAGGGGCCGACCGGGATCGTGGGCGTGCTGCAGGAGGCGTGTGCGCACGCGGGCATGCCGGCGCTGACCTTCTGGGCTGCGGTGCCGCACTACGTGTCGCAGGCGCCGTCCCCGAAGGCGACGCTGGCGCTGCTGCGCAAGCTGGAGGACTTCCTCGACGTGTCGATCCCGATGGGCGACCTGACCGAGGACGCCCGCGCCTGGCAGTTGGGCGTGGACCAGTTGGCGTCGGAGGACACCGAGGTCGCCGAGTACGTGCAGGCCCTGGAGGCGGCGCGCGATGCGGAGGATCTGCCGGAGGCGTCCGGCGAGGCGATCGCGCTGGAGTTCGAGCGGTATCTGCGCCGCAAGGGCGGCGGCGAGCCGGGCTCGGGGCAGTAGCTCCCCGGCCCGGCCTGCCTGGGCTTGGCTCTTGGCGCTTAGCTCTTGGCGCTTAGCGGATGACGAGCGTGCCGCAGATCTTGTCGGCGAAGGTCTGCTTCTTCTCGTCCCACAGCGGCCACAGGTAGCCGAGGTAGCACGGGAGCGCGTCCAGGATGTGCGCGAGCATGCGGACGAACGCCATGCCGAACCCGGTGTACTGGCCGTCGGCCTCGCGTACCACGCGGATGCCGACGTACTTCTTGCCGATGGTGGCGCCGGTCGTGCCCTGCCTGTGCAACTGCCAGAGGTAGAAGCCGATGGACGGGATGTAGCCGACGTACACCAGAGCCGGACTCTCGGTGGCCATTCCCGCGACCAGGAATGGCAGGGATATCGCCAGGCCGATGAGGGAGTCGATGAGCGTCGCCCCGACGCGTGCCCCCCAACTCGCGAACTGGGCGGGCGCGCCATAGCCGTAGCCGGGCATGCCCTGCTGCGGGTACTGGCCGTAGCCGTAGCCGGCGTTCGGGTCCTGGGGGTAGCCGGGGGACGGCGGGTAGGACATCTGATTCTCCATCACATGGTCGTCGCCTCCGCCGGTCACGAGGTCCGGCGGAGGCTGTGGGAGGGAGAACATAGCGGCCGGGTACGCCGCTCGGCCATGGCCGGGGACGAGTTGGTTGCCCGGCCGGCGAAGCGAACCCGCCTATTCGGTTGCTTCTCCGGTCAGACCGGCCGCCGCGGCGAAGGCGCGCAGCTCGCGGACCTTGTCGGGTCCGACCGGCTGGTACGCGAGTTCGGTGACGCCGTTCTTCTCCATCTCGGCGATGCGCTCGCGGACCTGCGCGGGCGTGCCGGTCATGGTGAGCTGGGTGGCGAGGTCCCGGGACTGCTCCCAGATGAGCCGGTCGTGCCGGTTGAGGGCGACGAGGTGTCCGTCGTGGACGGAGAGGTGGCGGGAGTCCTCGGCGGCCAGTTCGACGGACTCGCGCCAGGTCTCGCCGCCCGGGAACCCGTCGACGCCGGCCCCGGCGCGCTCGTAGACGGCGTGGTAGATCACCGCGACGGCGGGTCCGGCGGCCTCGCGGACCCGGTCCGACGTGGGGTGTTCGCCGTCTTCGAGGACGGTGCCGAACTGCAGGGTGGCACGCCAGCCGAAGCCGCCGGCCTTCTGGACCGAGCCGACCGAGAAGACGCCGTCGGCAAGGCGTTCGGCGGCGGCGATGCCCTTGGGGCCTTCGGCGCCGAGCAGGATGGGCACGTCGGCCAGGGGGCGCGGGGCGCCGTGGCCGGGCGGCTGCAGCATGCGCAGGATCTTGCCCTCCCACAGGACTTCGTCGCCGCGCAGCAGCGCGCGCACGGCCGCGACGTACGGCTCGACCTGGGACCAGGGCATGGGCCGCTGGCCGAGCATCATGCGGCCGGTGAAGCCGGCGCCGAGGGTGACCGCGACACGCCCGGGGGCGAGTTCGGCCAGGTGCGCGATGGCGGCGGCGTTGACCATAGGGTGCCGCAGGCTGGGGACGAGCACCGCGGGGCCGAGGCCGATGGTGCTGGTGCGCTCGGCGGCCAGCGCGAGGGTCATCCACACGTCGCCGTAGAGGACCGGCGAGTCGTAGCACCAGGCGCGGGTGTAGCCGAGGCGCTCGGCCTCGGCGATCAGGGCGGGGGCTTCCGCCGAGGGCGGCAGGGCGCACGATATTTGCATGGCGCGACCCTAGTGACACGTGACGGAAATGAGAACAGGTTCTTCCTTGCGTCGCGCCGTCCGGGCCGCACCTGCGCGGGGGCCGGGCGGCGGTGTGCGGGCTCCCCCGTACGGCCTATCGCCGTTGCTCCGTGCGGGCGTTGCCGTATGCGGCCCCTCGATGGTGCTTTGCGGGGACTTCGGGCTTTCCGGGTTGTGACGCCGGGCACGTATGCAGGTAGTGCACGACCGCCGTCGGTATGGTCGTCGCGGCTTCTGCGGCTGATCACATTCAGGGCTGACCAGCCGTCAGGAATCCGGTCGGCACGGGCACGGCCCTCGACCGTCTCCACGCACACCCTTAGCGGAGGGAGCTCGCGTGTCCCAGCCTGTTCAGCCTGCTCAGCCGGACGAAGCCGAGGTATCGGCCCAGGCGGTCCCGGCGGACGTCCCCGATCCGGTCGAGGCCGATCTGCTGATCGTCGGGGCCGGCCCGACCGGCCTGTACGCCGCGTACTACGCGGGGTTCCGGGGACTGAAGGTCGCGGTCCTCGACTCGCTGCCGGAGATCGGCGGCCAGATCACCGCGATGTACCCGGAAAAGATGATCTACGACGTGGCGGGGTTCCCGGCGGTCAAGGGCCAGGACCTCGTGGACGCGCTCGGCGAGCAGGCGGCTCCGTTCGAGCCGGTGTACCTGCTCGGGCACCGCGCCGAGCAGTTGGTGCACGGCGACGACGCGGTGGTGGTGACCTGCCACACCGGCCTGGTGGTCACCGCGAAGGTGGTGCTGATCAGCGGGGGCATCGGCACCTTCAGCCCGCGCCCGCTGCCCGCCGCGGACGCGTTCGACGGCGAGGGCGTCGTCTTCTTCGTCCCGCGCCTGGCCGAACTCGCGGACCTCGACGTGCTGATCGTGGGCGGCGGGGACTCCGCGTTCGACTGGGCGATGAGCCTGGAGCCGCTCGCGAAGTCGATCACGCTGGTGCACCGGCGCGACAAGTTCCGGGCGCACGAGCACACCGTGCAGCGGGTCCTGGCCTCGTCGGTGGAGGTGATCACCTCGGCCGAGGTGACCGCACTGCAGGGCAACGGGCGCGTCGAGTCCGCGGTGATCACCGCGAAGGAGGACGGCGCGCAGCGGACCGTACCCGCCCAGGCGGTGGTGGCCGCGCTGGGCTTCGTCGCCGACCTGGGACCGATGAGCCGCTGGGGCCTGGAGCAGCGCAAGCGGCACATCCTGGTCGACTCGACGATGCGGACCAACCTGCCGCGCGTGTTCGCGGCGGGCGACATCGCGGACTACGACGGCAAGGTCAAGCTGATCGCGACCGGGTTCGGCGAGGCGGCCACCGCGGTCAACAACGCGATGACGGTGATCGACCCGTCGGCGAAGGTGTTCCCGGGGCACTCGTCCGACTCGGGCTGAGCCCCGGTCCGCACCCCCTCGGGCATGCGAAAGCCCCGCCGGTTCCGGGGCCGGCGGGGCGGTCCGAGGGGCTGCGCCGGGATCGGCGGCGCAGCGTCAGCGGCGCAGGGCCGCCGTGATGCGGTCCGCGAGCCCGGCCAGGCCCCGGCGGGGTGCGCGCGGCGGCAGCGCGGCCTCGGTGGCGATGGCGCCGCCCACGTCCACCGCGCCGATGCCCTTTCCGGAGTTGCGGGCCTTGAGGCGCTTGGCGAGGACCGCGATGACCACCGGCAGCAGCGTCTCGGCCAGGGAGATGGCGACGTGCGCGGGCAGGCCGGTCTTCTTGGCGATGCGGCGTGCCGCGGGGCCGGCGACCTTGCGGATGACCAGGGCGAGGATGCCGCCCTTGATGCCGGCCAGCGGGATGCGGCTCCGGCCGCGGCCCGCTCCCCCGGCGGCGAATCCGTGCGCGGGGCCGGGCGGCATGGCCTCGTTGATGGCGCCCGCGACGCGGGTGGCCTCGGTCTTGTTGCGCACCGCGTCGTCGGCGAGGGCGCCGGCGATGGGCGGGACCGAGTCCTGGACGATCTTGCGGGCCTGCGCCTGGTCGACCCCGAGGGCACCGGCGATCTTGCCGAGCCGTTCGTCCCCGAGCCGTTTGAGGACTTCGTCCGCCAGCGAGCGCCCGCGCATCCTGGTCTCCCTGCCTCGATGACAGATGCGGCATACCTCCTCAAAACCTACGTCGGTCCGCGAAGCGGCGCGCGCGGAGCCCCGGCGCGCCCAGCGGCTGCCGCGGCCCGCCCGGCCGCCGGCACGCCGTAGGCTCGCTCCGGCATCGGCCGAGGGCGGCGGCGCAGCAGGGCCGCCCATGACTTTGGGGAGCGGGCGCGTGGACGACCAGCAGCGATGGGCGGGGCAGCCGGATTGGGGACCCGGGCAGGGCGCAGCGCCGGGCCCCGGGCAGCCGTACGGATCCGGCCCGCCGCAGCCGCCCGCCGGTCCCCCGCAGTACGGCGTGCCGCAGGCCCCGCAGGGCACCCCGCAGAACCCGCCCGCGCCGCCGTCGTACGCTCCCGGCGGCCCCGGGTACGCGCAGGCCCCGGGCCCGTACGGCGCCCCGCCCGCCGGGCAGTTCGGGCAGCCCGGCCAGTTCGGGCAGCCGGGACCGCTCGGCCCGCCGCAGCCGCCCACCCCTTATGGCACCCCGCCCGCGGGCGGCCAGGGCCCGGCCGGGCGCCGCAAGCTGGTCCTCGGCTCGGTGGCCGGCGTCGTCGCGGCCGCGCTGATCGGCGGCGGCATCTGGTACGCCGCTGCGGACGGCGACGATAAGGACGACCCCCAGACCCCGGTCGCCGCGACCGGCGGCGCGGGCGCCCCGTCCCCGACCGGAGCCGGGACCCCCTCGTCCGCAGGCTCCTCGAAGCAGCCGTCCTCGGCCGCCGCCACCAAGCCCGGAGCCCCCACCACGATCGCCGCGCCCGGCGGCATCTCGGCCGGCGCCGCGAAGTGCGTGCCGTCCGACAAGCCGCCGAACAAGCTGACGTTCTCCGCAGCGGAGCAGGTCATCGACCCGGCCGCCGCCTACGAGATGACCCTGGTGACCAGCTGCGGCACGGTCAAGGTCCAGTTGAACACCGCGAAGGCGCCCGTCACGGTCAACTCGTTCGCGTTCCTGGCCGGCAAGGACTACTTCGACAACAGCCCGTGCCACCGGCTCACCACGCAGGGCATCTTCGTCCTGCAGTGCGGCGACCCCACGGGCCGGGGCACCGGCACGCCGGGCTACAAATTCGCCGACGAGAACCTCGCGGGCGCCACCTACCCCGCAGGCACCGTCGCGATGGCGAACTCGGGGCCGAACACCAACGGCAGCCAGTTCTTCATCGTCTACCAGGACACCCCGCTGCCGCCGAACTACACGCCCTTCGGCACCGTGACCGCCGGCCTGGACATCGTCCGCGCGATCGCCGCCGACGGCGTCTGGGACGGCTCCGAGGACGGCATCCCCAAGGACCTCATCGTCCTGAAGGACGTCACCGTCGCCCGCAAGATGTGACCTCCGGCAGAACGCCGCGGCGCCCGCCCCGCTTCGGGGTGGGCGCCGCGGCGTTCGGGGGTGCGGGCGTCACATGTTGATCATGTGGCCGGCCAGGCCGTGGATGGCTTCCTTGACGGCTTCGCCGAGGGTCGGGTGGGCGTGCACGTTGCGGGCGATCTCGTGGACGGTGAGGTCCCACTGCTGGGCCAGCGTGAGCTCGGGGAGGAGCTCGGTGGCCTCGGGGCCGATGAGGTGGGCGCCGAGGAGTTCGCCGTACTTGGCGTCGCTGAGGATCTTGACGAAGCCGACCGCCTCGCCGAGGCCGTGGGCCTTGCCGTTGGCGGTGAAGGGGAACTTGGCGACCTTGACGTCGTAGCCCTGCTCGCGGGCCTGGGCCTCGGTGAGGCCGAAGCTGGCGATCTGCGGCTGGCAGTACGTGGCGCGCGGCACCATGACGTACTCGACCGGCATGGTCTCGGCGCCGCCGATGGTCTCGGCCGCGACGACGCCCATCGACTCGGCGGTGTGCGCGAGCATGAGCTTCGCGGTGACGTCGCCGATGGCGTAGATGTGCGGGACGCTCGTGCGGCAGTACGGGTCGATGTCGATCGCGCCGCGCTCGGTGAGCTGTACGCCGGTGTTCTCCAGGCCGTAGCCGGTGACGCGCGGCTGGAAGCCGACCGCCTGCAGGACCTGGTCGGCGCGCAGGTCCTTGCGCTGACCGTCCTTGCCGGTGACCGTGACGGTGACGCCGTCGGCGTCCTCGGCGATGCCCTCGACGCGGGTCGAGGTGAGGATGTCGATGCCGAGCTTGCGGTAGCGGCGGGAGAGCTCCGCGGAGACGTCCTGGTCCTCCAGCGGCACCACGCGGTCGAGGAACTCGACGATGGTGACCTGCACGCCGAAGCTGTTCATGACGTAGGCGAACTCGACGCCGATGGCGCCCGCGCCGACGATGACGATGCTCGCGGGCAGCTGGTCGGCGAGGATCTGCTCCTCGTAGGTGCGCACCCGCGAGCTCAGCTGCGTGCCGGGCAGGAGCCGGGTGGTGGCGCCCGCCGCGATGATGCAGTTGTCGAACGTCACGCGCGACGAGGTGCCGTCGCTGCCGGCGACCTGGAGGGTGTTGGCGTCGAGGAAGGTGCCGCGGCCCGCGTACTGCGTGATGGCGTTCTTCTTCATGAGGAAGTGCACGCCCTTGACGCGGCCGTCCGCGACGCGGCGGCTGCGCGCGTGCGCCTCGGCGTAGTTGAGCTTGACCGGGCCCTCGATGTCGATGCCGAAGCCCTTGGCCTCGTGCGTGACGATGTGCGCGAGCTCGGCGCTGCGCAGGAGCGCCTTGGAGGGGATGCAGCCGACGTTGAGGCAGACGCCGCCCCAGTACTTCTCCTCCACGATCGCGGTGCGCAGCCCCAGCTGCGCCGCACGGATCGCGGCGACGTAGCCGCCCGGTCCCGCCCCCAGGACCACCACGTCGAAATGTCCGTCGGCCATGCGCGGATTCCCCTCTCGCTCGGTTCCTCAAGCCATCCCAGCATCACGGTCCGGTCACCGTGCACCCGGGTCCGGACCTGCTGGGACGATCCGGTCGGGAGTCGGAGGTCAGCGCGGCAACCGTCGCCACAACGAACGGGGCATCAGCCGCATTCCCGCGAAGACGGGACGCAGCGTGCCGGGCACCCATACTTCGCCCTTTCCGCGCACCAGGGCCTTGACCGTGGCGTCGGCGACCTGGTCGGGGGTGCTGGAGAGGGGTGCAGGGGTCATGCCCTCGGTCATCCGGCCGATGACGAAGCCGGGCCGGACCAGGAGCAGGTGGACGCCGCTGCCGGCGAGGGCGTCGGCGAGGCCGCTCGCGAATCCGTCCAGTCCGGCCTTCGCGGAGCCGTAGACGTAGTTCGCACGGCGGACGCGCACGCCGGCGACGGAGGAGAAGACCACGAGGCTGCCGCGGCCCTGGGCGCGGAGCAGGGTCGCGAGGCGGGTCAGGATGCCGACGTGGGCGACGTAGTCGGTGTGCACGACGGCGATGGCGTGGTCGGCGTCGGACTCGGCGCGCTGCTGGTCGCCCAGGATGCCGAAGGCGGTGACGACGACGTCGAGCGGGCCGTACTTGGCCGTGATGCCGTCGAGGAAGTCCTGGTGGGCGGCGATGTCGTCGGCGTCGAACTCCGCGCGGACGACATCGAGGGCGCCGGCCTCGCGGATCTCGGCTTCCTGGGCGTCGAGGTCGCCGCTGCGGCGGGCGGCGAGGATGATGCGCTGCGCGCCGCGCCGGGCGAGGCGCACCGCGACGGCCGTACCGATCTCGCTGCGGCCCCCGAGGACCAGCACTGTTCCGTTCACGGGGACAGTCTGCCGGACGCGGGGCCTGCCGCGTGGGGCGGCTGCGCGCGCCGGCTGCGGCGCGGTCTCGCCCGGTCGCCTGACGGGTGCTCAAATGGGCGCTCCGGCTCATCCGTTCGGACGTTCCGCGGTCCCGCCTGGTGGCGGGACCGGCCGGTTGGCCGCACCGTGGTTCCATGATCGTGGCGCAGGGGTTGACGAAGAGATACGGCGACAAGACCGCGGTCGACAGCGTGGACTTCACCGTCCCGTCCGGCACGGTGACCGGCTTCCTGGGGCCGAACGGAGCCGGCAAGTCGACCACGATGCGGATGATCCTGGGACTGGACCGGCCCACCGCGGGCCAGGTGACGGTGAACGGGAAGCAGTACGCGAAGCTGGCCGCGCCGCTGCGCGAGGTGGGTGCGCTGCTGGACGCGAAGGCGATGCACGGCGGCCGCACCGCCTACAACCACCTGCGCTGGATGGCCGCGTCGAACCGGCTCCCGAAGCGGCGCGTGGACGAAGTACTGGACCTGGTCGGCCTCGCGCAGGTGGCGAAGAAGCCGGCCAAGGGCTTCTCGCTGGGCATGGGGCAGCGCCTGGGCATCGCGTCGGCGCTGCTCGGCGACCCCGGGGTGCTGATGTTCGACGAGCCGGTCAACGGGCTCGACCCCGAGGGCATCCTGTGGATCCGCAACCTCATGAAGCAGCTGGCCGCCGAGGGGCGCACGGTCTTCGTGTCGAGCCATCTGATGAGCGAGATGGCGCTGACCGCCGAGCATCTGGTGGTGATCGGGCGCGGCCGGATCCTCGCGGACACCGACATGCGCACCTTCATCGACCAGAACTCGACGAACCACGTGCGGGTGCGGTCGCCGCAGCACGAGGCGCTGCGCGACCTGCTGAACGCCGAGGGCCTGAAGGCCGCTGCGGAGTCCGACGGGTCGCTGCGGGTGGAGGGCGCCGACACCGTGCGGATCGGCAACGCGGCCGGGCAGGCCGGCATCTGGCTGCACGAGCTGACGCTGGTGCAGTCGTCGCTGGAGGAGGCGTTCATGAAGCTGACCGCGGACAGCGTGGAGTACCACGCCGGGGTGCCGGGGCTGCACGAGCCCGCGCATCCGCCGCAGACCGGCGCCGCGCCCGGCTGGGGGCCGCCGCAGGCGGCCGGCGGCTGGGGTCCCCCGCAGGACCCGAGCGGTTCGGAGGCGGGCCGATGAGCGCGCCCGCGCAGACGGTGCGGCTGCCCGAGGGCGATGCGGCGCCCGAAGGCCGCGTCGGGTTCGGCGCGTTCCTGGTCGCCGAGTGGATCAAGATCCGGACCGTGCGTTCCACGTTCTGGACGCTGATCGCGCTGGCCGTGGTGAGCATCGGCATCACCGTGCTGATCTGCTCGCTGTCCGCGGACTCGCTGGCCAAGGACGTCGCCGAGGGCCGGGTGGGCAACGACGAGCACCCCGACCAGTTCCTGACCGTGGGCGCCGCGTTCGGGCAGGTCGCCGCGCTCGTGCTGGGCGTCCTGGTGATGTCGTCGGAGTACGCGACCGGCATGATCCGCTCGACGCTGACCGCGATGCCGCGGCGTACGTCGGTGTTGGTCGCCAAGGCGCTCATCCTGCTGCTGCTCGTGTTCGTGGTCGGCACGATCGTCGCGTTCGTCGGGTACTTCGCGGCGAATCCGTTCTTCGAGAACAAGGACATCGGCGTGCCGCTGGACTCGCCGGGCATCACGCGGGCGCTGTTCGGCGTCGGGCTGTACCTGGCGGTGCTGGCGCTGTTCGGCTTCGCCCTGGCGCTGCTGCTGCGGCACACCGCGGGCGCGATCACCGTCGGCCTGGCGATGATCTTCGTGATCGGCTCGGTGGTCGGCCTGCTGCCCGGCGAGTGGGGCGAGTGGGTCGCCAAGCTCATGCCCGGCAACGCGGGTGCGCAGATCACCACCGCCCGGCAGTTCGACTCGTCGGCGCTGAGCCCGTGGGTGGGTTTCGGGGTGTTCTGCCTCGAGGTCGCGGTGCTGCTGTTCTTCGGCTGGTGGCGCTTCAACCGCAAGGACGCCTGACGCCGGACGCCCGACCGAGGGCAGCCGGGCTCCGACTCCGGGACGCCCCTCACCCGTACGGCCGCGCGCACGCCCGGCCGTACGGGTGAGGGGCGTCCGCCGTACGGGTGCACGCCCGGCGCCGCACCGCCCCGCACGACCGGTCCGCGGCAGGGTTGCCGGTGTGACCGACGCGCCAACCGCCCCGACGCCCCCGGGCCCCGGGCCCGCCACGGGCCGCCCGCTGGTCGTCCTCCAGGGCGTCAACAAGCACTACGGGTCGCTGCACGTGCTGCGCGACATCGACCTGACCGTGGACGAGCGCGAAGTCGTCGTGCTGATCGGCCCGTCCGGGTCGGGCAAGTCGACGCTGTGCCGCACCATCAACCGGCTGGAGACCATCGAGTCGGGCAGCATCACGCTCGACGGGCAGCCGCTGCCCGAGGAGGGCAAGGCGCTGGCCAGGCTGCGGGCCGAGGTCGGCATGGTCTTCCAGTCGTTCAACCTGTTCGCCCACAAGACCGTGCTGGACAACGTCACGCTGGCCCCGATCAAGGTCCGCAAGCGCGGCAAGGCGGAGGCCGAGAAGCGCGCCCGCGAGCTGCTGGACCGGGTCGGACTGGCGGACCAGGCGAACAAGTTCCCGGCGCAGCTGTCCGGCGGGCAGCAGCAGCGGGTGGCGATCGCCCGGTCGCTGGCGATGGACCCGAAGCTGATGCTGTTCGACGAGCCGACCTCGGCCCTCGACCCCGAGATGATCAACGAGGTGCTCGAGGTGATGCGGTCGCTGGCCGCGGAGGGCATGACGATGATCGTGGTGACCCACGAGATGGGCTTCGCCCGCTCGGCGGCGAACCGCGTGGTCTTCATGGCCGACGGGCAGATCGTGGAGTCGCGCCCGCCCGCGGAGTTCTTCGACTCCCCGCAGAGCGCCCGCGCCCGCGACTTCCTCTCCAAGATCCTCCACCACTGAGGGCGGGCACCATGCGCAGCACTCCACGAGCCCGCCCGCGGCTCCTCGCTCTCGCCTGCGCCGCGCTGCTGCTCGCCGCGGCCGCGTGCGGCAAGGAGGGGACGCCGCCGCCGAAGGGCCCGGACCAGGGCGAGTTGCCGACGTACGAGGTGAACGCGGCGGCGGACGTCCCGGATTCGCCGACCTGGCGCAACGCCAAGGAGCGCGGGAGGCTCGTCGTCGGCACCAAGGCGGACCAGCCGTACGTGGCCCAGCAGGATCCGGCGACCGGCTACTACTCGGGCTTCGACGTCGAGATCGCCAAAATGATCGCGGCCGACCTCGGGTTCGGGGTGGACCGCATCGAGTTCAAGACGATCACCTCGGCGAACCGCGAGACCGCGCTGCAGAACGGCCAGGTCGACTACTACGCGGGCACCTACACGATCAACGACAACCGCAAGAAGTCGGTCGGGTTCGCCGGGCCGTACTACATGGCGGGGCAGTCGCTGCTGGTGCGGGCGGACGAGAAGGACATCAACGGGCCGCAGGACCTGAACGGCAAGAAGGTCTGCTCGGTGGCCGGTTCGACGCCGTACCAGCGGCTGCAGAAGGACTATCCGAAGGTCAAGCTGATCGGCTACGACAGCTACTCGGTGTGCGTCGACAACCTGATCAGTTTCCAGGTCGACGCGGTGAGCACCGACGACACGATCCTCATGGGCTACGCGGCCAAGGTGCCGGACCAGTTGAAGCTGGCCGGGCAGCCGTTCTCGCAGGAGCCGTACGGCATCGGGGTGCCGCGCGGGGACCGGGCGTTCCGGCTCGCGCTGGACGACGCGATCGCCCGGCACGAGGCCAACGGGGACTGGAAGCGGGCGTACGACGCGACGCTCGGCCTGTCCGGCGTGCCCGCGCCGGCCCCGCCGCCGATCGACCGCTACTGAGCGGCCGGGCCCACGCATGCCGCACGGCGCACGACGTACTAGGGCAGGGATCCGACGTTGAACGTCCTCTTCGACAACTGGGACACGTATTGGGAGGGGTTCCTCGGCACGCTGAAGCTGACCGGGGTGTCGGCCGCGCTGGCCCTCGTCCTGGGCGTGCTGGTGGCGGCCTGCCGGGTCTCCCCCGTCGCTCCGATGCGGATGTTCGGCGCGGTGTGGGTGAACGTGCTGCGCAACACCCCGCTCACGCTGCTGTTCTTCGCGGTGGTGCTGGGGCTGCCGCGGTTCGGCATCGTGCTGCCGTTCTTCGTGTTCGCGGTGCTGGCGCTGGGCTGCTACACCTCCGCGTTCATCTGCGAGGCGGTGCGCGCCGGCATCAACACGGTGCCGACCGGGCAGGGCGAGGCGGCCCGCAGCCTGGGCATGACGTTCGGTCAGACGCTCGGGCTGATCGTGCTGCCGCAGGCGTTCCGGTCGGTGATCCCGCCGATCGGCAGCACGCTGATCGCGCTGGCGAAGAACTCGGCGATCGCCGGGTCGTTCAGCGTGGTCGAACTGCTCGGCACCTACCGCACGCTGAGTGAACTCGGCTTCAACATCGTGTGGACCTTCGTCTGGATCGCCGTGGGCTACCTGATCATCACGTTGTCGATCAGCGCGGTGTTCGCGTACCTGGAGAAGCACTGGGAGGTGGCCCGGTGAGCACGGACGGCACCGCGCTCTACGATCAGCCGGGCCCGAAGGCGCTGGCCCGGCACCGCTTGTACGGCATCGCGGCGACGCTGGTCCTGGCCGGCATCGTGGCGTGGTTCGTGTACAAGATGTTCGACACGGGGCAGTTCACCGCCGAGAAGTGGAACGCGTTCACATACGCCGGCATCCAGGAACTGCTGCTGCGCGGCCTGGGCAACACGCTGCGCGCGTTCGCATGGGCGGCGGTCCTCTCGCTGGTCTTCGGCGCGGTCTTCGCGGCCGGGCGGCTGTCCGACCACCGGCTGGTCCGCTGGGTCTCGACGCTGGTCGTGGAGTTCTTCCGGGCCATGCCGGTGCTGGTGATGATCTTCTTCATCTTCATCGCCATGAAGGTCGAGCCGCGGATCGCGCTGATCGCCGGACTGACGCTCTACAACGGGTCGGTGCTGGCCGAGGTGTTCCGGGCCGGCGTGCACGCGGTGCCGCGCGGCCAGAGCGAGGCGGCGTACGCGCTGGGCATGCGCAAGACGCAGGTCATGGCGCACGTGCTGATCCCGCAGGGGGTGCGCACGATGCTGCCGGCCATCATCAGCCAGTTGGTGGTGGCGCTGAAGGACACCTCGCTGGGCTACCTGATCTCGTACGAGGAGTTCCTGTACGCGGGCAAGCAGATCGCCACGAACCTGGACTACAGCCTGCCGTTCATCCCGGTCGTCATCGTCATCGCGCCGATCTACATCGGGCTGTGCATGCTGCTCTCCGGACTGGCCAAGTGGCTGGAGCAGCGGGGCCGGCGGTCGCGGCGCACGGCGGCCTGAGGAGTTCACGAGAACGTCACAAGATCGACAGGTCCGCCACCGTCGAGTGTGCTGCGGACCACACCCCGGCCGGGAGTTCCCGGCCGGGGTTTCTTGTTGTCACCACCGATGAGTTCGGCACAGCGGACCGGTCTGAAAAAGGGAAGGCCAGCACGACATCCAGGAAGCATTCAGGAACCGACCCTTCCTATTTGAATCCTAGAGTCGTAAGTGCAGGAAGACGGCGGAACCGACCGGTCCGCGGGGGACGAAGGAGCCACTTGTGAACAGCAGCGCGAGCACCGCAGCGGCAGCCGCCAAGAGCAACGGCCCGCTGGCTTCGTTCGTCCGCTTCGTGGCGTTCGGCGGCGGCACCGGCCTCGCGGCCAGCGGTGTCCTGCTGTTCCTGTCCGGCTACATGTCGCTCGTGCTCGCGAACGCGCTGGTGACGGTCGCGTCGACGATCGTCGCGAACGAGCTGCACAGCCGGCTGACCTTCCGCAGCGCGGAGCGCGGCTGGCGGATGCACCTGAAGTCGACCGGCACCGTGGCGGTGAGCTACCTGTTCACCACCACCGCGATGCTGGTGCTGCACGCGGTGGTGGCGTCGCCGAGCGTGCTGCTGGACCAGGCGGTCTACCTGACCGCGTCGGGTCTGGCGGGCATAGGCCGGTTCGCGGTGCTGCGGGTGTTCGTCTTCGCCGCCGCGCGCGGCGGGGCCGCCAAGGCCCCCCAGACCCGCCCGGCGGTCGCCCCGGTGCTCGCGCCGCGCATCCCGGCCTTCGACCGCACCGCGGTCGCCGTCGCCGCCTGAGCCATTCCCTCCCCCGCGGAGCCGGCCGGTCACTCCCCCTGACCCGGCCGGCTCCGCTCTTTTCCGGGGCCGGACGCGGGTCGGCGCCGGGGCCGGGCCGACCCGCGCGCGGGGTTCACGTGGCCGCGCGGAACCCCACCGGCACCGGAGGGTCGGTGACGATGCGGGTGTCGAGGAACTCCCACCAGTCGTCCTGGGTGACGCGCTCGGCCTCCCAGCCGCCGTCCGCCTTGAGGCCGGCCAGCGCCGCGCGGTAGGCGCCCCAGGCCGCCTCGTCCTCGAACGCGGCCCAGTTCTCCAGGACGTACACGTCGCCGACCACGCTGTAGAACCAGCGCACTTCACGGACCATCGGCAGGTCGCGGTAGAACCAGCGCTCGCGCTCCTCCAGCCAGGACCAGAACGCCTTCTGGTCGCGGCGCGAACGCTCGGTCAGCCGCATGCGGTACACGAGGTAGATCACCCGGAATCCCCCCAGACTGCCCAGACTGCCCAGACTGCCCAGACTGCCCGGACGCCCCCGCCGCCCGGCCGGGCGGACCGGCTCATGGTATTGATGCGGAACGGCGTTCCACAATGGCCGCGGCCAAGCCCGCCCGCGGCCGATTTCGTTCACTCGTTCGAACGATTCCCGGCGGTTCCGCAGGACCGCGTCGGCGGTGCGGCGTAGCGTGCAGAGGGTTCGGGCCGGGCGTTGACACGCCGGCCGACGACCCGCGCCTCCGGGAGGCTGCCATGACCGACTCCATCCTGCTCGCCGTCGGCACCCGCAAGGGGCTGTGGCTCGGCCGTACGGAAGTCGGCAGCGACGCGTGGGAGTTCAGCGGACCGCACCACCCGATGACCGGGGTGTATTCGGTGCTGATCGACAAACGCCGCGCGGCTCCGCGGCTGCTGGCCGGGGTGACCAGCGAGCACTTCGGGCCCCTGGTGGCGGCCAGCGACGACCTGGGGGCCACCTGGGACGGCCCGGAGGGAGCGGTGGTCGCGTTCCCCAAGGACACCGACGCCTCGGTGGAGCGCGTCTGGCAGCTCCAGCCCGGGCCGCCCGCCGAGCCGGACACCGTGTACGCCGGGATCGAGCCGTCCGCGCTGTTCCGCTCCGAGGACGGCGGCCGCAGCTTCGCGCTGGTCCGCGGCCTGTGGGAGCACCCGCACCGGCCGCACTGGACGCCGGGGTTCGGCGGCATGGCGGTGCACACCGTGCTGCCGCATCCGACCGAGCCGGGCGACGTCACGGTGGCGATGTCCACCGGCGGCGTCTACCGCACCCGCGACGGCGGGGCGACCTGGGCGGCCTCCAACACCGGGATCCGGGCGTACTTCCTGCCCGACGAGTACCCGGAGTTCGGGCAGTGCGTGCACAAGGTCGCCCGGCATCCGGACCACCCGGAGCGGCTGTTCCTGCAGAACCACCACGGCGTCTACCGCAGCGACGACGGCGGGGGCACCTGGACCTCGATCGCCGACGGCCTGCCGAGCGACTTCGGCTTCCCGGTCGCGGTCCACCCGCACCGGCCCGAGACCGTGTACGTGTTCCCGCTCACCGCGGACGCGATGCGGTTCCCGCCGGACGGCCGCTGCCTGGTCCACCGCAGCGACGACGCGGGCCGCAGCTGGACCGCGGTGGGCGACGGGCTGCCTCCGGAGGGCTTCTGGACCGGGGTGATGCGCGATGCGCTGTGCCTGGACGACGCACCCGAGCCGGCCGTGTACTTCGGCACCCGTTCCGGCGAGGTGTACGTCGGGAAGGACGGCGGCCGCAGCTGGCAGCGGATCGCCGAGCACCTGCCCGACGTGCTGTGCGTGCGGGCCGCGACTGTACCGGCCTGACTTGACCTGCCCCCGCCTGCCCCCGCCTGCCCCGGCCTGCCCCGAACTACCCGGGACCGGCTGTCCCGACGGGGCTGCGACCTGCGCGTTCGATCGGTTAGCGGGGCTTAACGCTCATTACGAGGTTGGTCGTTGTTCGCCCGCGTGCGGTGCCCGATCGTGGAGTGGCGGAGATCCATCGCCACTGCCGAGAGAGGACCGGATGGGCACGAGCACGACACCGGAGGACGACTACCCCCGCGACA
Organism: Yinghuangia soli; assembly: GCF_021502675.1. Classification (GTDB taxonomy): domain Bacteria; phylum Actinomycetota; class Actinomycetes; order Streptomycetales; family Streptomycetaceae; genus Yinghuangia; species Yinghuangia soli. Next base: position 41,057 of record NZ_JAKFHA010000004.1, on the reverse strand, counting down.
TGGGCGTCGAGACGTTCCGGCTGGCCGTGATCATCGGAAGCGTGCGGGCCGGGCGCCACGGGACCGTGGTCGCCGACTGGTTCATCCGCCAGGTCGAGCAGCGCGACGAACTGGACATCGACGTGATCGACCTGGCCGAGGTCGATCTGCCGTTCGACGTCGGCGAACGCCTTCCGCCGGATACCGATCCGACCGACCCGGCGGTGCCGTTCTCCTCGGCGTTCACGGTGCGGCGCCGGCTCGACGCGGCCGATGCCTATGTGGTGGTGACGTCCGAGTACCACCACGGCAATCTCGGTGCGCTGCGCGAGCTGATCGCCGGGCACTGCGAGGCATGGCGGGCCAAGCCGGTCGGGTTCGTGTCGTACGGCGGCGCGATCGGCGGCCGGCGCGCGGTCGAGGAAGTACGCCCGCTGTTCGCCGACATGCATGCGGTGCCGGTCCGCGGGCACGTGGCCTTGCCGTACGCCTGGGAGCTCTTCGACGAGCAGGGCGCCCCGCGGCGGCCGGCCGAATGCGCGGCGGCGGCACAGGCGTTGCTCGACCAATTGGCGTGGTGGGCGGTGACGCTGCGGCGTGGCCGCGAGGCGCGCCCGTTCGCCGCCTGAACCACCGGAGCACGTGCGGAGCCGAGCGGCTCGGGCCGCGCGGCGGCTGCGCCGCGGGCTTCGCGTACGTCCGGCCGGCGGCCGCCCCCCGGCCGCCGGCCGGAACACCCTTGAACATGGAGTCCTTTGTGTACCGTCAGCGCATCGACCTGCCCGCCGCGGCGTCCGGCGGCTACCAGGCGCTCGCCCGGCTGGACACCCTGATCCGGCGGGACGGCCTGGTCGACGACCGGCTGCGCGAGCTGGTCAAACTGCGCACCTCGCAGCTGAACGGCTGCGCACTGCATCTGGAGCGGCATTCCCGCGAGGCGCTGCGGCTCGGCGAATCGCCGCAGCGGCTGCACCAGTTGGCCGGGTGGCGCGAGTCGTCGCTGTTCTCCGCCTCGCAGCGTGCCGCGCTGGCGCTGGCCGAGGCGGTCACCCGACTGGGGCCCGAGGGCGTTTCGGACGACGTCTACGCGGCCGCCGAACGCCACTTCGGGCCGCAGCAGTTGGGCAATCTGATCCTGACCGTGGCGGTCACCAATGCGCTGAACCGGATAGCGGTGACCGCCCGCCTGCAGGCACCCGTGCCGCGGGCCGAGGAGCCGCCGGACTGACGGCGCGCCGGTCAGCGCACCGGGGCCGAGCCGCGGGGGCCGGGGACCGCGTCGGGCGTCCCGTCCGGCACCGGCAGCGCGGCGGCCGCGGAACCGGTGCCCTCCTCGGGCCGGGCGGCGTTCGCGGGTGCCCGCAGGTTGCGGACCTCGGGGGCGCACAGCGCAGCGGCGGTCGCCAGCACGATCAGGCCCGCGCACAGCAGCAGCGCGTGCCGCGCCCCGACCGCGTCCGCGAGGGGTGCGGCGGCGATGAGGCCGAGCGGTCCGAACATGAACGAGCCGAGGGCGTCGTAGGCGCTGACCCGGGAGAGCGCCTCGCGCGGTATCTCGCGCTGCATCGTGGTCTCCCAGAGCACGCCGAACACGTCGTGCGAGACGCCCATGACGAACGCGCCGGCGGCGACCACGTACACCGGTGCCCCGAGGCCGAGCAGGGTGATCGGCACGGCCATCGCGAACGTCGACACGGTGGCCACGGCCAGCGGGCGGCGCGGGCGGATGCGGATCGCGAAGACCACGCCGATCATCGTGCCCGCGCCCTGCGCGGCCAGGATCGCGGACCAGGCCGGGGCGCCCCCGAGTTCGGCCTTGGCGACGACGGGCCCGAGCACGCCGAAGGCGGCCTGCATGGCGGCCACCACGAACGCGAACTGCAGGACGATCGCCCACAGCCACTGCCGGGCGGAGAACTCCTGCCAGCCTTCGCGCAGGTCGGTGAGCACGGAAGTGCGTGCCCGGTCGGTCCGGGGCGGCACGCGCAGGGTGGCGATCAGCCCGACGGAGAGCAGGAATCCGGCCGCGTTGACCGCGAGTGCCCAGCCCGCGCCGACCACCGCCACGGTGACGCCGGCCAGCGCCATGCCGAGCAGGCGGGCGCTGTTGACGCCGAGCCGCAGCACGCCGTTGGCGGTCTGCAGCCGGTCGGCGGCGACCACGTCGGGCACCACGCCGGTCAGCGCCGGATAGTACAAGGCGAGCGCGAGTCCGGTGAGGGCGGCGAACCCGGCGATCGCCGGGACCGGGGCGTGTCCGGTCACGAACATCACGGCCAGCGCCGCGGAGGCGGCCGCGGACAGGAGTTCGGCCGCCATCATGAGCCGGAACCGCGGCATGCGGTCGGCGATGACGCCGCCGAACAGCATCCCGGCGACCTGCGGCACGGTCTGGGCGGTCAGCACGATGGTCAGGGTGGTGGCGTCCGCACCGGGCAGGTCCAGTACGCCGAAGGCGAGGGCCACCGGCCCGAAGGACGCGCCGAGCACCGAGATCGTGCGGGCCGCGAAGAGGATCAGGAAGCGCCGGTCGGCGAAGAGGTCGCGGCCGCGCACCGCGCGATCGAGACCGGGCTCCGCGGCGGTCATGCGTCCTCCCCGACGGTGAGGACGAGCTTCCCGCGGCCGTGCCCGGTCTCGATCGCGCGGTGCGCGTCGGCGGCTTCGGCGAGCGGGTAGGCGGCGCGGATGTGCAGCGTGAACGCGCCCTGCGTCCACAGGTCGGCGAGTTCGGCGAGGCGTTCGCCGGTGCGGACGCCGGACCATTCGGGCAGGCCCAGTTCGCGGGCCTCGGCGTCGGAGATCATCGTGACGATGCGCTTGCGGTCCTCGACCAGTTCGACCGAGGCGTGCAGCGCCTCCGGTCCGGCGGCGTCCAGCGCGGCGTCGACGCCCTCGGGGGCGGCCGCGCGGATCCGGTCGACGAGCCCGGGTCCGTAGGTGACCGGCGTGGCGCCGAGCGAGCGCAGATAGTCGTGGTTGGCCTCGCTCGCGGTGCCGATCACCTTGGCGGCGCCGAAGTGCCGGGCGAGCTGGACCGCGATGGTGCCCAGTCCGCCCGCGGCCGCGTGCACGACGAGGACGTCGCCGGGGCCGACGCCGAGCTGCCGCAGGGCCATGTGCGCGCCCTGGCCGTTGCCGGAGAGGGCGGCGGCCACGTCCCACGGCATGCCGGCGGGCTTCGCGGCGAGGTTGCCGGCCGGGACCGCGATGTACTCGGCGTACGCGCCGGTGGTGGTGAAGCCGAGGACGTCGTCGCCCGGTGCGAAGGCGGTGACGCCGGCGCCGGCTTCGGCGACCGTCCCGGCGAATTCGTTGCCCGGCACCACGGGATGCTCCGGGTATCCGGGCGTCATGGCGGGCGGCATGTGTCCGGCGCGCAGCCCGGTGTCGAAGGGCAGGATGCCTGCCGCGCGGATGCGGACCAGGACCTCGCCGGCCGCGGGCCGCGGCGCGGGGATCTCCGCGAGGTGCAGGTTCCCGGGTCCGCCGAACGTGGTGACGACCGCTGCGCGCATGGGAGTCCCTGCCTCTCTCGGTGCGGATCCCGGTGCGGATCCCTGGAAGTCCGCCGGGTATCCGGTCGGGGTGGACCGGCGGATGAATAACGGAGTGAACCGCTCCGGCAATCTATATCGGAGCGGTCCGCTCCGCAATGCTTATTCTGGGGTCATGACTACCGGCGAAAGCCCGCGCAAACGCGGTCGGCAGGCCGAGGCCGCGCGAAACGACCTTCGCGTCCTCGCCGCGGCCCGCGAGGTGTTCAGCACGCTGGGCGCCGACGCCCCGGTCTCGGCGGTGGCCGAACGCGCCGGCGTCGGCATCGCCTCGCTGTACCGGCGCTACGGCACCAAGGAAGAGCTGCTGCAGCGCCTCTGCGTGCTGGCTGCCGACCAGTACGCCGAGGCGGCCCGCGCCGCACTCGAAGTGCCGGACCCCTGGGACGGATTCGCGCACTACGTCCGCGCCTGCGTCGACTTCGGGCCGGCCTCGCTGGCACCGGTCGCCGGGACGGTCGCCTTCACCGCGGAGATGGCCGCGGCCGGGGACCGTGCCGACCGGCTCGCCGACGAGGTCGTCGCCCGCGCACACCGGGCCGGCGTGCTCCGCCCGGACGCCACCACCATCGACGTCTTCGCGGTGATCGAGCAGTTCGCGCGCCGCCCGCCGGTCCCCACCGGCGAGGACCCCAACGTACGGGCCCGCCTGGTCGCGCTGCTGCTCGACGGGCTGAGGTCCCGGGCCGGGGAGCCGGACCCGCCGCTGCCGGGCCATGCGCCGACGATGGCCCGGTACGCGGAGCTGTGGCGCAGCCCCGAGGCGTGAAGTCCGGTCGCGGCGGTCCGGCCGCCCCAGGCGAACGACGGTTGAACAGGTCCTCACGAATCGCTTTCGCCGGACGCCGGGGGCCAAACACCTCGGCGGCAGCCCGCACGGCCGTGCAAGGGTGGTCCCCGTCCGGACCGGGTGGCGCGCGCCGGGACCGGCCCGCATCACCGGCACAGCAGGCACAGTAGGCACAGTAGGCACAACGAGCACGACGCGCGACGAGAGAGACGAGGGGGAATCGGTCATGGTGTGGCTCATCCTGAGCCTGGTTCTGTTCGTGGCGGCCGCGGCCGTCACCGCGCCCGCACTGAAGGCGGCCCGCTCGGCGCGGGCGGCGTCGCCGGCGCCGGACGCGCTCGACCTCTACCAACTCGCCTTCCTGGCCGGCGGCCCGGGGCGCACCGCGGACATCGCGCTGCTCGCCGCGGCCGGGCGCGGCGCGGTCTCGGTCGCGGAGAACGGCCGCCTCGTGCTGCGCCCGCAGGGCCCGCCGACCGACCCCTTCGCCGCCGCGGTGGACGCCGCGGCCCAGGCCGCGGGCGACAGCGCCACGGTCGCCGGGTCCCGGCTCGCGGTCGCCGCGAACCCTGCGGTGACCGCGGTCCGCGACCGGGTCTTCGCGGCCGGCCTGCTCAACCCGTCGGCCCGCAACAGCAAGCTGCGCCCGGTACGCGTCACGCTTTCCGTGATCCCCCTGGTGGTGATCGCCGGGCTGTTCGCGGAGCCGCTGGCCGGTTCGCCGTCCGAGGACACCGGCCTGTGGGTGGCCAATCTGGTGGTCGCGATCTTCGGCACGCTGCTGTGCCTGGCCCTGCACTACTTCCTCTTCACCAGCTACGACAAGCTGCGCGCGCCGCTCAACGACATGGCGCTGTTCCACCTGTGGAACCTGGTCCGGGACCCGGCCGTGGTCCAGCGGCTCGGCGATGCGGTGCCCGGTGGCAAGGGACTGGGCGAAGTGGCGCTCTACGGCCTGACACGCATTCACGACCCGCTGCTGCGCGAGGTGTTCCTGCAGGCCGCGCGCGTCACCGCGGGGCGCGTGGTCAGCGACGGCTGGACCGAGGAGCAGTGGAAGGACGCGGTCGAGTCGAAGGGCCGGCTGGGCGGCACCACGTACGCGGACGCCTACCGGGCCGCCAACGAGCCCGCCGCACCCGGCGCTGCACCGGGCGCCGGTGCGATTCCCGGCCAGGGGCCGACCGGCCCCGGCATGTACGGCGGCGGCGCGGGCGCGCCGCAGGCCGAGCAGCGGCCGCCATGGGAAAACCACCCGCACGCCTGACCGGCGAGGGGACGGCCGGGGCGTACCGGGCGGGCGAGGAGCGCGGGTTACTGTGCTCGACGTGGACAAACTGGTGGTGGGCTTCGACCTGGACATGACGCTGATCGACGGCCGCAAGGGCATCGGAGCTGCCATGCAGCTGCTCTCCGACGAGACCGGTGTGCCGGTGGACGTCGATCTGGTGGTGTCGCGCCTCGGCCCGCCGCTGGAACAGGAACTGGCGCAGTGGTTCCCCGCGGAGCAGGTCCCCGCGGCGGCGGACCGCTACCGGGCGATCTACCCGGCCCTCGCGGTCTCCGGCACCGACGCGATGCCCGGCGCGCACGAAGCGCTCGCGGCCGTGCACCGGCACGGCGGCCGGGTGGTCCTGGTGACCGCGAAGGCCCAGCGCAACGCCGAGTTGCACGTCGAGCACCTGGGCCTGGCGGTGGACGACGTGGTCGGCGGGCTGTGGAGCGACGGCAAGGGGGCGGCGCTGCGCGAGCACGGCGCCTCGGTGTACGTGGGCGACCACTTGGGCGACATCCGGGGTGCGCGGGCCGCGGGTGCGGTGTCGGTGGCGGTGGCCACCGGTCCGATCAGCGCGTCGGACCTGGCCGCCGCAGGCGCGGACGCGGTGCTCGCCGATCTGACCGGCTTCCCGGCCTGGCTGGACGCGTACCGCGCCGCGCCCTGAGCGGGGCATACGCCGCGCCGCACCCGCGAACGGGCCGGCGGGTGAGCGGAGTCGGGGGGGGGGGGGGGGGGGGGGGCGGGCCCCCCCCCCCCCCCGCCGGTTCAGTGCAGGGTGCCGCCGGTCGCCGGGGTGCGCCCGGCGCGCATGACGTACACCAGGACCACGCACACCAGGCCGGCCGCGGCCATCGCCCAGAAGACCAGCGTCCAGCCCTCGTCGGTGTAGACCTGCGGGATGTCGATGGTCTGCGACGGGTTGCCGGGCGCGTCCGGGGTGATCACCTGGTACGGGTGGGCGGACACGATCGCGGTGAGGATGGCGGTGCCCACCGCGCTGCCGAACGACTGGGTCAGGCCCAGCATGCTGGCCCCGATGCCCTGCTGCTCCTGCGGCACGGCCTCGACGATGAGGTTGTTGGCGGCGCCGTAGTACATGCCGAAGGCGATGCCGAACAGGATGCTGATCAGCAGCAACTGCACCCAGCTGCCGTGCCACAGCGCGTACATGACCATGGTGAGCGTCATGATGACCATCGAGGCCAGGTACGGCTGCCGCAGTCCGGTGCGCTTGCCCCATTCGCCGGCCGCCGGGCCGGTGAACATGCCCGGGATGGCCTGCCAGGCCGTGATGTGCAGCGCGAGCGCCATCAGGGTGAACCCGAGGGCGTAGCTCAAGTCGCCGTCGAAGACGAGGACTTGGCTCAGCATTTCGGCGGGGAAGCCGGACTTCTCGGCGAATCCGGCGATGACATTGCCGTCCACGAACTCTTTGTCGATCTGGGCCATGTAGGCGATCGCGTAGGCCTGCACGCCGATGATCATGTTGGCGAAGAGGCCGACCGCCAGGACGATCGAGACGCGCGGGGTGCGCAGCAGCTTCGGGTCCATGATCGGTTCGGGGGCGCGGAGTTCCCACAGGTAGAACGCGATCAGCAGGGCGATGCCGCCGATGAGGTAGATGTACGCGGAGAAGCGCCCCCAGCCCCACTGCTGGCCGTTGGAGATGTAGACCAGGGCGAGCGCGGCGCCCGCGCCGACCAGGACCGACCCGAGCCAGTCGAGCTTCTGGCTGACCTTGAGCTTGGTCTCCGGCACCACGATCCAGAAGACCGGGATCAGCACCAGGATGTAGATCGTCAGGAACCAGAAGATCGAGCGCCAGCTCCAGTGGTCGGTCAGCCAGCCGGTGAGGAACGGCGAGACCAGCGCGGAGACGCCGAAGCCGGTGGCGATGACGCCGATGGACAGCGGCACGTACTTGCGCGGCATCAGGTCGCGGATCAGGCCGGCCGCGATGGCCGCCATCGCGAACGCGACGGCCTGCAGGCCGCGGCCGACCAGGAACATCGCCCAGCTCTCGGTGAGCGCGCACAGCAGCGAGCCGGCCAGGAAGGCGATGCTGCAGCCGAACAGCACGAGCTTCTTGCCCACCAGGTCGGCGAGTTTGCCCAGGATGGGCGTGGTGGCGCCGCCCACCAGGCCCAGGATGATGATCATCCAGCTGATGTTGTCGCCGGCCGACGGGAAGTCCATGCCGACTTTCTGGACCGCGGTGGACACCATCGAGTACTGCAGCGGCACGACCTCGGAGAACAGCACGATCACCGCGAGGACGCTGAACACGCGGGCCTTGGAGGCGCCTTCGAGGCGTCCGGTGACGTCGTCGCCGGCCGCGGGGCCGGGTGGTGCGGGGGACTCTTCCAGGTTCTCGGACATGCGTGGACTCCCGTGGGGGCGGGTGGGTGGGCATGGCGGAGCAGGCCGACGGACGGAGGCGGCCGGGTGCGGAACCGGATCTTGCGGATTCCGCAGCGGGACCTAACAGCAAGAGCCGTGCAATGGGAAGAGGCGTTTTTGTCCTCCGGAGCCCACCGAACCGATGGTTTCCGGCCACGCCCGGGGAACGCGCGCCCCCGTCCGGATCAGCGGCGGGGCGTGGCGAAGAAGTGGCCCGATGAGACGTCCACCCAGAATTTCCCGATGCCCGGGCCGGTCAGCGGCCGCGGCTTGAAGTCGTCGAAGTACTTCAGCGGCACGTGCACGGTGAGCAGCAGCGCGACCGCCACGACGGCGACCTGCGGGCTGCCGATGCCGAGCCCGGCGCCGATGCGCAGATCACCCGTTCGGAGCCAGAGCACCAGGAAGAAATTGGCGATCAGCAGGAACGCCCAGCGCTCCTTGTCCCAGCCCGCGAACGCGGCCAGTACGGGCGCGAGTGCCGCGCCGAGCGAGAGGCCCAGGAGCAGCGGGCGGTCCCGCCGCGGCCCGCACCGGGCGGCCAGGATCAGCGCTGCCGCGGCGAACAGGGCCAGCGGCAGCAGGAAGAGCAGGACGTCGGCCGGCGAGTACAGCCGCCAGCTGTCCATCTGCGTACGGGCGAACAGGTCCAGGGCGTCCGGCCGTACCGGGAAGCCCTCGGCGGCGAGGCTGCGCTGCAGGTCCGCCGAGGCGGCCGGCGGGGTCGGCGGGGCGGCGAGCACGAACAGCCCGGCCGCCGCCGCGGGCAGGGCGGCGGCGAGCGCGCGGACCGGGGGCAGGCAGCGGGCGCAGGCCAGCACGAACACCGGCAGCACGGTCAGCGCGGCGATCTCGTGCACGCACATCGCGGCCGCCATCAGCAGTGCGGCCGCCGTCCACCGGCCTTTGCCGAGCAGCCGCAGCGCGCCGAACAGCAGCAGGTAGAGCACTTGGTCGAAGTAGCCGACCTCGTGGACGAGGTAGCCGCCGGTCGGGAGCAGCAGGAACGCGAAGACCAGCAGCCGCCGCGCAGGCTGCGCGGTGGTCACGGCCTCCCGGACCAGGACCGCCAGCAGCGCGGCGAGGACCAGGTACGACAGCACGGCCAGCAGCTCGTACCGGTGCCCGGTCACGTCGAGCACCGGCCCGGTCAGCGTGCCGACTGCGAAGCGCCGCCGGAAGCCGTCCTGGAGGCCGACCGTCTGCAGGGTCGCGGCCCAGGCGCTCGGCATGCGGCTGCCGGTGTACACCGCGACCAGGACGCAGCCGAGCGCCGCGGCCAGGACCGCCCGCCGCCCCCGCTTCGACAGGCCGGGCGCTGCCTCGGCCGGCGCCGCGGCCGCGCCGGTCGCCTTCGGGCCCGCGCGTACCTCGCCGAGAGCCTGGGACACGGGTGCGACCTCGAATCGTCGGTGCCGGCGGACTGGCTACGGAGAGCCAACGGTGATCGGCCCACCGTAGTTCCCAAGCCGTTGGTTTCCGGTCCGCGGCACCACCCGTGCGGCCCTGGACGACGTGCGGCCCGCCGATCGCGGGCGGACGATGGATTCCGGGCGGTCGGACCGGCCGACATCGGACAACGCCCGGGAAAGGACGCCGGTGTCATCGGGTGCGCTGCCGTGGGTCGACCAGCCGATGCTGGCGCTGCTGCTCGACGGCACTTCGGCGGGCGTCGGGATCCTGGACGCCGAGCTGCGCTACGCGTACGTCAACCCGGCGCTGGCCCGGATGAACGGGGTCCCGGCCGAGGAGCACCTGGGCCGCACCATCGCCGACGTGCTGCCCGGCCTGGACGCCAACGAGGCGGAACTGCGCGCGCTGCTCGCCGACGGGCAGCCGCGCGAGATCACCACGAGCGGCCAGACCCGGGCCGACTCCCCGCATCCGCTGCGCTTCTGGCACGGCGTCTACCACCGCATCGAGCGGGACGGCCGGGTGCTCGGCCTGGCCGGGATCGTGGTGGAGGTCAGCGAGGCGGAGCACGCGCACCTCGAAGCCGAACTGGCGCACAAGCGCCTGGCGCTGTTCGACGCGGCGATGCAGCACATCGGCACCACGCTCGACATGGACACCACATGCACCGAACTGGCCGACTTCGCGGTGCCGCTGCTGGGCGACATGGTCGCCGTCGACATCTTCCCGCACGGGCACGCCGACCTGGGGCGCGGCCCGGTGCACGGGGTGCTGCGGATGCACCGGGCCGGGTTGGCGTACGTCCCGGCGCTGCGGACCGTCGCGGACGCCGTCGAGCATCCGGGCGGCCCGGTGGACCTCCAGGAGGGCTCGGCCATCCACCAGTGCCTGGCCGCGGGCACGCCGGTGGTCGACAACTTCGCCTCGGTGGCGGCCATGCGGCAGGCCGCGCCCAACATCGCGCGGGTCGCGAATTACCTGGCCGCCGGGGTGCATTCGGGCATGGTGGTGCCGCTGACCGCGCGCGACCACGCGATCGGCGCGATGACCGTGCTGCGGGCCGGCGACTCCCCCGGCTTCGAGGCCGCGGACGTGGCGGCCGCGCAGGAACTGGCCCGGCGGGCCGCGGTGACGCTGGACAACGCGGTGCACTACACGCACGAGCACGGTATCGCCCTGGAACTCCAGCAGGCGCTGCTCAACGAGCCCCGCGGCCCGCACCCGGACGTCGAGATCGCCTCGCGCTACCGGCCCGCCGGGGCGACGGTGCTGGTCGGCGGCGACTGGTTCGATGCCATCGCGCTGTCCGGCGGGCGCACGCTCCAGGTGATGGGCGACGTGATGGGGCACGGCGTGGAGGCGGCGGTGGCGATGAGCCACTACCGGTCCATGCTGCGCGCGCTGGCCACCGAGGACCTCGGGCCCGAGGCGATGCTCGACCGGTTGGACACGATGATCGCCGCGGCCGGCTTCGAACGGGCCGCGACCTGCCTGCTGGTGGTCGTCGACCCGGCCTCCGGGGTGTGCACGATGGCGAACGCGGGCCACATGCCGCCGGCCGTGGTGGGCCGCCGCGGGGTGCGCCTGCTCGACGTGCCGGGCGGGCCGCCGCTGGGCACCGGGGTGGGCGGCTACGAGGCGGTGGACGTGCCGTCCTGGCCCGGTCCGGTGCTGCTGCTGTACACCGACGGGCTGGTGGAGCGCCGCGGCGAGGACATCGACGCCTCGCTGCGCCGCCTCACCGCACTCGAACTCCCGGTCGACGGCAGCCTCGACGAGCTGCTCGACACCGTCCTCGAGGCGCTGGGCGGAGGTGCCGAGGACGACATCGCGCTGCTCGCCTCGCGGATCCGCCCGCACTGAAGCCGGCACCGAAGCCGGCACTGAAACCCGCACTGCACCCACACTGCACCCGCACTGCATCCGAACTACCGGGCACCGGACCCGGGACACCGAAAGGCCAAGGACCATGGAGCGCTTCACCGGCCGGCACGCCCTCGTCACCGGAGGCGGCTCGGGCATCGGCCAGGCCACCGTGCTGCGGCTGCTCGACGAGGGCGCCACGGTGGCCGCCGCGGACATCGCGCGGACCGGCCTGGACGACACCGCGGCCCGCGCCGAACTGGACGGCAATCTGGAGCGGTTGACCACGATCGTGGTGGACATCGGCGCGGAGGAGTCGGTACGGGCCGTGGTCCCGGCCGCGATCGCCGACCTGGGCGGGCTGGACGTGCTGGTCAACGCCGCGGGCATCCTGCGCTCGGCGCACACCGAGTCGATGTCGCTGGACCTGTGGGACCAGGTGCTGCGGGTCAACCTGACCGGGACGTTCCTGGTGACCCGCGAGGCGCTGCCCGCGCTGCTCGCGAGCGGGCGCGGTGTGGTGGTCAACTTCAGTTCCACGTCGGCGTCGTTCGCACATCCGTACATGGCGGCCTACGCGGCGAGCAAGGGCGGCGTGCAGTCGTTCACGCATGCGATCGCGCTGGAGTACGCCGGGCGCGGGCTGCGCGCGGTGGCCGTGGCGCCGGGGTCGATCAGCAGCGGCATGACGGACGCATCCGGGGCCAGCGGGGAGAACCGCGGGCCGGGCATCCCCGAGGACGCCGACATGGCGCTGTTCGCCAAGCTCATGCCTGCCCTGAAGCCCGGCGATTCGCCGTTCGGCTTCGCCGGGCCCGAGGCGGTCGCGGGCGTGGTGGCGATGCTGGCCTCGGACGACGGGGCGTTCGTGACCGGGACGGAGATCCGCATCGACGGCGGCACCCACATGTAGGGGCGCGTACCGGAGCCCCTTCGCTCCCGGTGCTTCGCGCGCCCCCGGTTCGGTCCTTGGCCCGGGCGGCGCGGCGCGCGACACTCGACAACTCGATTGTTCGTTCGCGTCCGCGCGGCGACGGCAGGGCACGGGGGGATCGGGTGGGGAGCAGGAAGCGGCGCCGCGACCAGGCGGCGGAGACGATCGCGGCCGGGATCGCCTCCGGCGAGGAGCTGTTCGGCGGATCGCTGGAGTACGACCACGGCTACCGCAGGCATATCGAGGCGCATCTGGAACTGTCGCTGGTGGACACGTTCCGCCAACTCCCGCGCCTGGTGGCGCGGTCCGTGCGGCTGGCGGCGCGTACCGACCGCAATGCCACGCTGGTGGTCGCGGCCGCCGAGCTCGGTCAGGGGCTGACCGGCGCGTTCAGCCTGCTGGCCACGAACGAGGTGCTGGTCGGGCTGTTCGCGCAGGGCCCGACGCCGGACCGGGTGCGCAACGCGCTGCCCGCGCTGATCGCGGTGGCGGTGTCCGGGACGCTGACCGCACTGCTGCGGGCGCTGTCCACCATTGCCGCGGGCCGGCTCGAACCGAAGGTCGAGCGCGCCGCGGAGGTCACCCTGATGACCAAGGTGGCCCGGGTGGAGATGGAGAAGCTGGAGGACGGCGACTTCAAGCGGCTGCTGCAGTCCGCCTCGTGGGGCACCGATGCGTCGCGGCAGATGGTCGGCTACAGCGTCGGGATCGTGAACGCGCTGATCTCGCTGGCCGCGGCAAGCGTGGTGCTGACCGTGCTGCACCCGGTGCTGCTGCCGCTGCTGTTCCTCATCACCCTCCCCCAGGCGTGGGGTGCGGTGCGCGACGCGCGGCGCCGCTACCGGTCCACCCAGGCGTGGATCGACCACAACCGGCAGCAGGCCGAGCTGGCCTGGCACTTGCGGGACCGCGAGTCGGCGCAGGAGGTCCGGGTGCACGGCGTGGGGCGGTATCTGCTGCACCACTACCGCCGTATGGCGGCCGCGGGCGAGGCCGAGGCGGGCCGGCTGGCCCGGGCCGAGGCGGTGACGGACCTGGGGTCGTCGGCGCTGTCCGGACTGGCGTCGCTGCTCACGTATCTGGTGCTGGGCTGGCTGGTGCTGAACGGGCATACCGGGCTGGCCGCGTCCGGGACCGCGGTGCTGGCGATCCGGACGGGGACCGGCGGGCTCGGCCGGCTGGTCACGCAGGTGCAGATGACGTACCGGCAGTCGCTGTACCTGGCGGACTACGAGCGGGCGTGCGTGCTGGCCGACGAGCATGCGATCCCGGAAGGGGGCGTGCCGGTGGAGCGGTTCCCGGACGAGATCGCCCTCGAGGAGGTGTCGTACACGTATGCGGACCGCGAGAAGCCCGCGGTCGACGCCGTGTCGCTGACCATCCGGCGCGGCCAGATCGTGGCGCTGGTCGGCGAGAACGGTTCGGGCAAGACCACGCTGGCCAAGTTGATCGCCGGGCTGTACCGGCCGCAGGCGGGGCGGATCCTGTGGGACGGCACCGACGACGGGCGGCTGGACCGCGACGACTTGTTCCGGCATGTGGCGCTGGTGTCGCAGTCGTTCACCGAGTGGCCGTTCACCGCGGCGGCGAACATCGCGATCGGCCGGCCGCGCGGACCGGCCGACTCCCCCGGTCCGGCCGACCTCCCCGGTCCGGCCGCGGCGCCGCAGCCCGCACTGGTGTCCGCCGCGGAGTACGCCGAGGCCGATGCGGTGATCGACGAACTGCCCAAGGGCTGGCGTACGTTGCTGGACCGCTCCTACGTCGGCGGGGTGGCGCTGTCGGGCGGCCAGTGGCAGCGCATGGTGCTGGCCCGGGCGCGGTTCCGCGATGCCGCGCTGGTGATCGCGGACGAGCCGACGTCCGCGCTGGACGCCCGTTCGGAGATCGCCGCGTTCGCCAAGATCCGCGAACTGGCCGACCGGGGGCAGACGGTCATCCTGATCACCCACCGGCTGGCCAGCACCCGGCTGGCGGACCGCATCTTCGTGCTGGACCACGGGCGGCTGACCGAGCAGGGCAGCCACCCGGAGCTGATGGCGAGCGGGGGCGGGTACGCGGAGATGTACACGATGCAGGCCGCGCAGTACGCGGACGGCAAGGGGAGCAAGGGGGACAAGGACGGTGCGGCCCGCCCGGCGGGGGCGGACCGCGCCGCCAACGGCGACGGACGGGTCAGTCGCTGAGCAGGTCGTCCTCGGTGTGCACGGCGGTCTTCGCGTTCAGCGTCTCGCCGCGGAAGAACGCGGGCTGGAAGACGTTGACCGCCAGCATCACGAACACGCCGAGGACCAGCAGGCCGACGCCGATGAGGAAGACGCTGCCCATGCCGAAGATCTGCGAGCCGCTGCCGTAGGCCGGGTCCCAGATGTCGTACAGGGTCTTGAGGAAGACCGCGGAGAGCATGATGCCGCCGACGATCGGGATGGCCGACTTGACCGCGAAGTCGCGGACCGAGCGCATCGCCTCGTGCCGGAAGTACCACGCGCACGCGAAGGCGGTGAGCGAGTAGTAGAAGCAGATCATGAGGCCGAGCGCGTAGATGGCGTCCACGAGGACGTTCTCGCTGAGGAAGGTCATCACCGCGTAGAAGACACCGGTCGCCACGCCCTGCACGACGGTGGCGAAGACGGGGGTCTTCATGCGGGGGTGCACGGCGGCGAACTTCGCCGGGAGGGCCTTGTAGGCGCTCATCGCCAGGAGCGTGCGGGCGCCGGGGATGAAGGTGGTCTGCAGGCTGCCCGCGGAGCTGGCCAGCACGGCGAGGAAGAGTGCGAGGCCGAGCCAGGAGCCGAGGACCGGGTCGGCGAGGGCGGCGAAGACGTTGTCCTGGGTGTCCGGGTTGTTCAGGCCCAGGCCCTCGGTGCCGGTGCCGGCGTACATGAGGGCGGCGATGCCGCACAGGCAGTACGAGAGCACCAGGATGACCATGGCCAGCAGCGCGGCGCGGCCGGGCGTGCGGGTGCTGCCGACGGTTTCCTCGTTGGCGGACAGCGAGGTGTCCCAGCCCCAGTACATGAAGATCGACAGCGACAGACCGGCGGTGAACGCGGCGACCGAGAAGCCGCTGGCCGGGTTCAGCCAGGACCACGAGAAGTCGAGCGAGCCGGGGGTCCCGCCCTCGGCGACGCGCAGGAAGAGCACCACGGTGAAGACGGTCAGCACGGCCATCTGGAAGAACACCAGCGTGTACTGGAGGACCTTGCCGTCGGTCATCTTGCGGCAGCTGAGCACCGTGGCGACGGCGATGACGACCAGGCACGTGGCGACGTGCACCGGCTTGTTGTCGTCGAGGCCGGCGATCCAGTCGCTGTTGAACGCCTCGCCCGCGGTCAGGTACAGGAACGACGTCGCCACGCCCGCCTGGCTGGCCAGCACGATGATGGTGGAGAGCATCATGCCCCAGCCGCACATCCAGCCGACCCAGGGACCGAACGCCTTGACCGTCCAGGTGAAGGACGTACCGCAGTCCGGTATGCGGCGGTTCAGCTCGCGGTACGCGAACGCCACCAGCAGCATCGGCAGGAAGCCGGCCAGGAAGATCGCCGGGAGGTGTACGCCGACTTCGCCGGCCGTGGGGCCGAGCGTGGAGGTCAGGGCGTAGACCGGGGCCACCGAGGAGAGGCCGAGGACGGTGCTGCCGAGCAGGCCTATGGAGCCTTTTCCGAGCCCTTTGCCTTTGGCGTTGCCGTCGCCGGAGCCCATCTGGCTGGGAATGCGAGGCGGCGCAGCTCCTGCGCCTTGGACGTTCGTGTCGTACACAAGGGGGGACCTTAGCCCCTTTCCGACACGCGTCGGCACGCGGGGTGACGCAGTTCACGACCCTTGCGGGCTATTTTTCTTTTCGTTGGTATTCGTTGGTATTCAAGGGGATTCATCGGGAGTCTGCGGCCTGTGCACCTCGGCGTCCGGCGTTGGCGGACTGATGATCCACAGCACCTCGGCCGTCTCCGGGCCCGGGTTGACCAGCCGGTGCGGGACCGAGGTGGCGTACTCGACGCTGTCGCCCTCGGCCAGGTCGTGCTCCTCGTCGCCGAGCAGCAGCCGGGCGCGGCCGCGCAGCACCAGGACGATCTCCTGCGCGTCGCCGTGCACGTACTGGTCGTCGCCGGTGGACCCGCCGGGCTCGAATTCGGTGGCGTACACCTCGAGGTGCCGCAGCGGCGGCCGGGTCAGCATGAACTTGCGGGCCCCCGCGCCGAGTCCGAGCTCGGGGCGGTCGGCGCGGCGCAGCACGCGGTGGCCGGCCGGCGGGCCCGCCTCGATGAGGTCGGCGACCGACACGCCGAGCGCGGTGGCGAGCTTGCGCAGCGAGCCGACGCTGGCGTCGGTGCGGCCGTTCTCCAGCTGGCTGAGGAAGCTCGCGCTGACACCCGCCGCAGCACCGAGCTGACGGAGAGTCAGTCTGCGCATGAGGCGGTATTCGCGGACCCGTTCTCCGATGTGCACCGGCGCAACCTAGCGAGCACGGCGACAACCGGGCAAACCGCCGCGCCGGACGTGCTAGCGTCCACTTAACAAATTGTTCAGTCCGGATGAACGACCCGTTCATTCGGCGGTACGGCGCGGCCCCCGCGCCGGTTAAGGAAGTGCGTTCAGCATGCGGATCCTGCTGGTAGGAGCGGGCGGCGTCGGTTCGGCGGTCGTCCGGATCGCGGCCCGCCGGGACTTCTTCGCCCACATGGTCGTCGCCGACTACGACCCCGAGCGCGCCGCCAAGGCGGTCGCCGCGGTCGCCGACGACCGCTTCTCGGCCGCCCGGGTCGATGCCTCGGACACCGCCGCGGTCACCGCGCTGCTCGCCGAGACCGGCTGCGACGTGCTGCTCAACGCCACCGACCCGCGCTTCGTGATGCCGCTGTTCCGGGCCGCGCTGGCGGCCGGTGCGAACTACCTGGACATGGCGATGTCGCTGTCGTACCCGCACCCCGAGCAGCCGCATGCGCTGACCGGCGTCAAGCTGGGCGACGAGCAGTTCGCGATGTCCGGCGAATGGGAGCAGGCCGGCCGGCTGGCGCTGTGCGGCATGGGCGTCGAGCCCGGTCTCTCGGACGTCTTCGCCCGCTACGCCGCCGACGAACTCTTCGACGAGATCGAGGAGATCGGGGTGCGCGACGGCGCCAACCTGACCGTGGACGGCTACGACTTCGCGCCGTCGTTCTCGATCTGGACCACCATCGAGGAGTGCCTCAACCCGCCGGTGGTCTACGAGGCCGGGCGCGGCTGGTTCACCACGCCGCCGTTCAGCGAGCCGGAGGTCTTCGACTTCCCCGAGGGCATCGGCCCGGTGGAGTGCGTCAACGTCGAGCACGAGGAGGTCCTCCTCATGCCGCGCTGGGTCGACGCCAAGCGCGTGACCTTCAAGTACGGGCTCGGCGACGAGTTCATCGAGGTCCTCAAGACGCTGCACAAGCTCGGCCTGGACCGCACCGAGCCGGTCGGGGTCGCCTCGGACCAGGGCCGCGTGCAGGTGTCCCCGCGCGACGTGGTCGCCGCGTGCCTGCCGGACCCGGCCGGGCTCGGCGAGCGCATGCACGGCAAGACCTGCGCGGGCACCTGGGTCAAGGGCGTCAAGGACGGCGCCGCGCGCGAGGTGTACCTCTACCACGTGGTCGACAACCAGTGGTCGATGGCGGAGTACGGCTCGCAGGCCGTGGTGTGGCAGACCGCGATCAACCCGGTGGTCGCGCTGGAGCTGATGGCGGCGGGCACCTGGTCGGGTGCCGGGGTGCTGGGCCCGGAGGCGCTGCCGCCGCGCCCGTTCCTGGACCTGCTCACCGCGTACGGCTCCCCGTGGGGCATGCGGGAGCAGTAGGCGGGCAGTAGGGCGGGCAGGCAGAACGCCGCGAGGCGCGGGAGGTCTCCTCCCGCGCCTCGCGGCATTTCCCTGCGGCACGGCGTTTCGTCCTGTGCGGTGGTCCGTGCCCCGCCGGTCTTGCCGTACCGGCTCAGCCCACCGAGCGGGCCGGTTCATACGCCTGGTCGGACACCTGCCGCTGCGCCCGGGCGCCCGGGACCTTGCCCGGCCACCAGTTGCGGTCGCCCAGCAGGACCATCAGCGAGGGCAGCACCACGATGCGGACCACGACCGCGTCGATGAGGACCGCGGCCGCGAGGCCGAACCCCATCTGCTTCATGTCGATCATGCTCAGCGTGGCGAAGACCGCGAACACCGAGACCATCACGACGGCGGCACTGGTGATGACGCCGGCCGAGCCGGTGATGCCCTTCTCGACCGCGCGCTTGGTGTCGAGCCCGGTCTCGGCGGCCTCGCGGATCCGGCTGACCACGAAGACGTGGTAGTCCATCGAGAGGCCGAAGAGCACCACGAACAGGAAGAGCGGCAGCCAGGAGATCACCGCGCCGTTCGAGGTGAAGTCCAGCAGGCCTTCGCCCCAGCCGTACTGGAACACCACCACGAGCAGGCCGAACGCGGCGAGCGCGGAGAGCAGGTTGATGGCGATCGCGCTGAGCGCGATGACCACCGACCGGAACGTGAACGCCATCATCACGAAGGTCAGCAGCAGCACGAAGGCGATGACCAGCGGCAGCTTGTCCTTGACGTGCGCCGCGTAGTCGACGTTCTCGGCGGTCTCGCCTTCCACCGCGAACTCCGCGCCGGGCACCTTGCCGACCGTGCCGGGCAGGATGTCGCCGCGCAGCGCGGCGAGCGCGTCCTTCGCCTCGTCGCTGCTGCTGCCGTACGGCGAGGTGACCTGCACGGCGAAGGCGCGGCCGTCCGCCGAGACGCGGATCTCCGCCGGGTCCTTGGTGAACAGCGGGTCGGCGGCGGTCCGGGCCACCGCCTGGTCGAGTGCGGCACGCGTCGCGGCCTCCCGGCCCTGCGCGGCGAGGACGACGATGCCGCTGGGCGAGTGCTCGTTCGGGAACGCGGCGGTCAGCCGGTCGTAGGTCTGCATGGCCGGCATCTCGCGCGGGAAGTCGTCGACCGCGGTGTTCTGCAGCTTCATCCCGAAGGCCGGCAGCGCGAGCGCGATCAGGGCCGCGACCGAGATGCCGAGCGTCGCGCGCGGGTGGTTCAGGGCGGGGCGCAGCATGGCCTTCCAGATGCGCGGCTCGCTCTCCGGGCGGCTGCTGAGCCGCCACAGCACGGGGATGCGCGGCCGGTCCATCTTGTTGCCCAGCTTGGCGAGCAGTGCGGGGAGCACGGTCAGCGAGCCGGCGCAGGCGACGACCACGACGATGATGCCCGCGGTGGCCAGGCCGGAGAAGATCGCGTCGCCGGCCACGTACATGCCGGCCATCGCGACCGCGACGGCGAAGGCGGAGACGACGACCGCGTGGCCCGAGGTGGCCGCGGCGATCTCGATGGCGTCGACGCGGGTGCGGCCCTTGGCGCGCTCCTCGCGTTCGCGGCGCACATAGAAGAGCGAGTAGTCGACGCCGACCGCCATGCCCATCATCATGATCACGTTGGCCGCGCTGCCCGGGTCGGGGAAGACCGCGGAGGCGAGGCCGTACAGGCCGATCGAGGCGGCGACCGCGGTGATCGCGAGGACCACGGGCACGGATGCGGCGATCAGCGCGCCGAACGCGACCATGAGGATGAGCAGGGTGACCGGGAGGCTGAACAGCTCGGCCTGCGCGAGGTCGCTGCCGATCTGCTTCTCGATGGCCTTGCCGGCGGAGCCGTCGCCGAACTGCTCGATGCGCAGGCCCGGATGGTCCTTGTCGGCCTGCGCGACGGCCTTCTCGAGGTCGCCGACGTGGTCCTGGGCCTTGTCCGGGTCGCCCTTGAGGTCGACCGGGACGAGGAAGCCGCTGCCGTCCGCGGCGGCGGCGACCTCGCCGACCTTCGCGACGTCCGGCAGCCCTGCGGCGCTCGCCGCGATCGCGGCGGCCGCCCGGCGGCCCGCCTCCTGGTCGAGGGTGCCCTGCTCGGCGGTGATCAGGATGTTCTCGGAGGCCGGGGCGACCAGGCCGTATTCGCGGGCGATCTCGCCGGCCCGGCCGGACTGGCCGACGCCCATGTCGGCGTTGGTGGCCTTCTCGGTGCCGGCGATGCCGCCGACCACGAGGCACGCGATGACCATGGCCACCCAGATGCCGATGGCCCGCCACGGGTGGGTGGCGCTCCACCGGGCGAGGCGCACGGTGGCGGTCCGGCGCGGCGGTGCGTGCCCGGGCCGCGGCGTTGCGTACTGCGGCCGGTGTGCGGCGCCGTCCGGCCGCTGCGGCGCATACGCCTCGTGCCCTTCGTACGGCTGGTACGGCGTGCGGTCGGCTCCCATGGCGGTCCCGTCCCCTCGATTCGGTATGCCGGTGTGCGGTGTTCCCGGTGTCTGCGGTGTGTGCGGTGTGTCGGTCCTGCTCACGGGTTCGAGTCTTCTGGGCCGCCGGGGTGCGGACATTGGCCCCAGGCGCCCGGCAGGGGTGGGTCCAGACCCACTGTTCGGCGTTGCCTGAGCCCACCGGCGGCAACTGCGGCGGACAATGGAGACCGGAACGTCGGGCGGGCCGTCCGCCCGGGATGGGGAGTTGCCATGACTGCCGACCGGCATGGGCACGCGTTGACGGACACCGGCGCGGAGGCCGCAGCCCTGCTCGAACAGGGCCTGGACGACATGCTGTTCCTGCGTCCGGCGGTGGCCGAGGCGGCGGCGGGCGCGGTGGAGGCGGCCCCGGGTTCGCCGTCCGCCCAGGTGTTCGCCGCGTACCTGGGGCTCCTCGGCACCGAGGAGAAGGACGCCGCGCAGACGCTCGAATGGTTCGGCCGGTTCCGTGCCGGGCTGGACCGCGCGGCCGCGACGCCGCGCGAACTCGCCCATGTGGACGCGGTGTCGGCCTGGCTGGAGGGCGACATCCACAAGGCCGGGCGGCTGCTCGGCGAGGTGAGCGTGGCGTACCCGCGCGACCTGCTCGCGCTGGCCGTCGGGCACCAGATCGACTTCTTCACCGGCAACGCGGTGCAGCTGCGCGACCGGGTGGGCGGGGTGCTGTCCGCGTGGGACGACGCGGATCCGCATTACGGCCTGCTGCTGGGGATGTTCGCGTTCGGCCTGGAGGAGGCCGGGCATTACGACCGGTCCGAGCAGGTCGGGCTGGCCGCGGTCGAGGCGAATCCGCGGGACGTGTGGGGCATCCACGCGGTGGTGCACACGTACGAGATGCAGGGCCGGTTCGCGGAGGGCATCGCGTACCTGGACGCCCGGACGGACGACTGGTCGAGCGGCAACTACCTGAACGTGCACAACTGGTGGCACTACGCGCTGTACGCGCTGGAGTCCGGGAACACCGCGCAGGCGCTGGAGATCTACGACGCGTCCATCCACACCCCGGAGTCCGAGGGCCTGGCGATGGAACTCCTCGACGCCTCGGCGCTGTTGTGGCGGCTGCTGCTGGCCGGCGAGGACGAGTCGGAGCGCTGGGCGCGGCTGGCCGACGCGTGGGCGGCGCGGCGGGACGGGCCGTACTACGCGTTCAACGACGTGCACGCGCTGATGGCGTACCTGGGCGCGGGGCGGATCGCGGACGCCGAGGCGCTGGTCAAGGAGCGGCAGGTCTGGCTGGCCGCCCCGCATCCGGGGGTGGCCAACCACGCGATGACCGAGGAGATCGGGGTGCCGGTCGGGCGGGCGCTGATCGCGTATGCGCAGGGCCGCTACGACCAGACCGTCGACCTGCTGCTGCCGCTGCGGCACCGGCTCAACACCTACGGCGGCAGCCACGCGCAGCGGGACGCGGTGCAGAAGACGCTGGTGGAGGCGGCGCTGCGGGCCGGCCGGGACGATGTGGCGCGCACGCTGCTGAGCGAGCGGATCGGGGTCCGGCCCAGCAGTCCCTACAACTGGCTGGCGCAGGCCCGGCTGGCCGACCGGCTGGGCCGGGCGGCCGAGGCGGCCGCGGCCCGGCGCCGGGCCGGGGAGCTGGTCGACGCCACCAAGTGATGGACATGGTCAACTAATTCTGCAAGGGTGCGATCATGGGCACCCCGGCAACCGAACCCCAGTCCCCCGGCCGCCGATCCGCAGGCGCGCCGGTCGCCTTCGTGACCGGCGCGAGCCGCGGCATCGGCCGCTGCGGCGCGCTGGCGCTGGCCCGCGCGGGCTACGACATCGTGCTGACCGCGCGCACCGTGCACGAGGGCGAGGGCCGCACCGGCCCGACCACCTCGGGCAGCGGGCAGGCCGCGGTGGCCGTGCCCGGCAGCCTGGAGACGACCGCGCGCGAGATCACCGCGCTGGGCCGCCGCGCGCTGCCGCTGCGCATGGACCTCATGGACCGGGCCTCGCTCGACGCGGCCTGCGATGCCGCGCTGGACGCGTGGGGCCGGGTCGACGTGCTGTTCAACAACGCGATCTACCAGGGCCCGGGCGCCATGGACCGGCTGCTCGACCTGCCGCTGGACGCCGCGCAGAACATGCTGACCGGAAACTACCTCCACCAACTCGTCCTGATCCAGCGCCTGGTGCCGCACCTGCTGGAGCACGAGCGGTCGTACGTGATCAACATGACCTCCGGATCGGCCACCCTCAACCCGCCCGGCCCGGCCGGTTCGGGCGGCTGGGGCGTCGCGTACGCCGCCTCGAAGGCGGCCTTCGCGCGCGTGGCCGGGGTGCTGCACGCCGAGTACCGCGACCGCGGGCTGCGCGCGTACAACGTCGACCCGGGGCACATCGTGACCGAGGCGCAGAAGGCCCGCGGGTCGGCGGCGCACCTGAGCGCGCACTTCCGCAGCGCGCCGGCCGAGGTGCCGGGCGAGGTGATCGGGTGGCTGGCGTCGGCGCCCGAAGCCGACGCGTACTGCGGCGAGATCGTGCGCGCGCAGAAGGTCTGCAAGGACCTCGGGCTGGTCCCGGGCTGGCCCGCGCCGCGGCCGGACGCGCAGCCGGACGCCTCCGCGGCAGCCGAAGCCGTCAACTGACCCGCTGGTCCACGACGGAATCCGTCGTCCGATCATCCTCCTGCCACGGACGCCTGTCGCGGCCCTGCCCTTCGCCGGGCCTTCGCCGCGAATCTGTGTACACGTGTTCCGGTTCTCTGTACGGTGTTACGGCATCCGTGGGAGGGGGACCCGATGTTGTCGCACGACCGTGCCCGGCGTGGTCCGGCAGATCCGCAGCGCCGCGAGCGGGTCATCGCGGCCACCGAGGAAGTCCTGCTGGCGCACGGCCTGGAAGGCCTCACCCACCGGGCGGTGGCCAAGCAGGCCGACGTGCCGCTGGGCTCCACCACGTACTACTTCGCCACCCTGGGCGACCTGCGACACGCCGCGCTGCAGCGCGTCGTGCGGCGCTACGTCGGCTGGATGCACGGCTGGGCCGAGGAGCTCGGCCGCCCCTCCCCCGAGGAACTCGCCACCGCGCTGACCGACTTGATCGTCATGGCGCACCGCGACCACCGGCACCAGGTCGTCGTCGATTTCGAGCTGAGCGTGGCCGCCATGCGGCACCCGGAATTACGCGAACTCGCCACCGTCTACACCACCGCGACGGTCGCCATGCTGTCCCGCATGACCTCGCCGGCCACCGCGCTCGCGCTGACCGCCGCGATGGACGGGCTCTCCATGCTGGGCCTCGTCTCGCCGGAACCCCTGGCCCCCGAGCAGATCCGCGGCGCATTCCTCGCGATCCTCCGAGCGGATGCCGCCGCCGGGACGGGGGATCAGTGACCCTCCAGCAACTGCGCTACCTGCTCGCGGTCGTCGAGCACGGCGGCATGACCGCCGCCGCACAGGCGCTCTTCGTCGACCAATCGGCTCTCTCGCGCGCCCTGCAGGCCCTCGAACGCGAGCTGCGCACCGAGTTGTTCGTCCGCTCGGGCCGCGGCGTGGCGCCCACTCCCGAGGGCGCCCGCATCGCGCACCTGGCCAAACGCATCCTCACCGGGGTGCGGGCCATCGAGGACACCTTCGCGCCCGCCGACATCCCGGAGCCGACCGGCCGCCTCGTGCTGGGCTCGACGCAGAGCCTGGCCATCGAGCTGATCACCACGATCCTGCCGCCGTTCCGGAACCGCCACCCCCGCATCGGCATCGACGTCCAGCCGTACGAGAGCCCGGATCTGGCCGTCGAGGCCCTGCGCGAGAACGCGATCGACATGGTCATGATCGATCTGCCGGTCCCCTCCGACCTGCGCGTCCAGCCGTTCGCCCACCACGAGATCGTGCTCGTCTCGCCGCCCGGCCTCCAGCTGCCCGACCCGGTCGCCTGGCCGGACATGCAGGGTCTGCCGATGATCATGCCCGCTGCGGGCAGCGTGCGCCGAAGACAGTTCGACCAGTTGTTCAGCCGCCACGAGATCCAGCCCGAGATCGTCATGGAGACCGACGAACGCGGCGCCTGGGTCTCGTGCGTCGCGGCCGGCCACGGGTCGCTCCTCTGGTACCGCGACCTCGCCACCCGCTTCGCCTCCACGGTGGCCATCCGGTCGCTCTCTCCCCCGCTGCTCCGCACTGTGGCCCTCGCCTGGACCCGCCGCCCCCTCTCCGCCGAGGCCCGCGCGCTGTGCGCCTACGCGCAGTCCCGCGGCGTCCAGGAGACCGAGTACATCTGACCCGCGCGCGGGCCGCCGACAGCCTCAGTTGCTCGCTGCGGGTGGCGGCGTTGCGGGGGCGGCGGGCGCGGCAGGGGCGGCGGGGCGGACGACTCCGAGGATGGGGAGGGAGTCGACCTTGGCCGTGGTGACGTGGCGGCCCGGGCGCGGGGCGTGGACCATGATGCCGGCGCCGAGGTACATGCCGATGTGGGTGGCGTCGGGGAAGTAGACGACGAGGTCGCCCGGACGCATCTCGTTCAGCGGGATGCGGGGCAGTTGCGCCCACTGCTCCTGGGACGTCCGCGGCACGGTGGCGCCTGCGGACTGCCAAGCGCGGGACGTGAGTCCGGAGCAGTCGAACGAGTCGGGTCCGGTGGCGCCCCACACGTAGGGGCGGCCGATCTGGGAGACCGCGTAGTGCAGCGCGGTGCGTGCCGCGGGACCGGGGTCGTGGCCGGGAGCGGCCATCAGGCCGGCCAGGTCGAGGCCGGTGAGCAGCCGGGTGGCCTCGGCGGACGCCTCGCGCAGCGTGGTGAGTTCGCGGGCCGCGGCGGCTTCCTCGACGGCCAGTGCGCGGGCTGCCGCGGCGGCTTCGGCTACCACGCCGTCGAGATCGTGGTAGCGCTCGGTGTAGGTCTTCTCCAGGGACGCTTGGCCGTCCGCGATGCGGCGGTAGACCGCGCCCATGTGCAGGTAGCCGAACGCGTCGCCGCTGAGGATGAGGTCGGCGGTCGGCGAGACGCCGCCGGATCGGTATTGCAGGCTGGCAAGTTGGCCGATCTCGACCTTCATCGCGTCCAGCCGGGCTTGCAGGGTCGCCTGCCGCCCTTGGAGTTCGGCGAGGCGGGTGCGTTCGCGGTCGGCGGCTGCGCGGGCGGTCTCGGCGCGGGCTCCGGCTTCGTCGATGGACTTGGCGAGGACGGCGATGCGCTGTCCCACGCGCAGGAGTTCGAAGTCGGGCGGGGCCGCCGGGATCTGCGCGGCCGGGGTCTCGCCGATACCCGGCAGGCGGTCGGCGGGGGTCCGGGGGCTGATGCGGCCGACGGGGCCGGTGGCCGGGGCGGACGGCAGCGTGAGGGCGGCGAGCGGGCCGGACGCCGGGCGCAGGTTCTCGACTGCTGATCTGGAACTCGGCAACTTGCCGCTCTGCAAGGCCGGTTCGGCGACCGGTGGCACCGGCGCCGGGGCGGCCGGCGGTACGGGCAGCGGATCGGCGTACGCCGCGGCCGGCAGCCCGAGCGTCAGCGCGCCGAGCAGCAGTGCCGCGCAGCAGCGCCGGCATTTTCCTGATCGTCGTCCTCCCACTCGGCCACTCGATCACGGACCCGGGAGGGGAAGAGGACCTGGCT
Organism: Yinghuangia soli; assembly: GCF_021502675.1. Taxonomy (GTDB): domain Bacteria; phylum Actinomycetota; class Actinomycetes; order Streptomycetales; family Streptomycetaceae; genus Yinghuangia; species Yinghuangia soli. The sequence continues at coordinate 14,995 of NZ_JAKFHA010000004.1, read as the reverse complement.
GATGCGTGTCCGCCGATTCCGCCCGTTCGGGCTACCCGGGTGCCCGGACGGGGCAGACGAACGGGGCGTGCAGACGGCGGATGCCCTTGGCGATTGGCCTGATTGGGGGTTCCGGCGGCGGCGCGGTCCCGGCACGATCATGCGCGTCCGCGGAGACGGGACAACGGCGCGAAGGCACGGCGGGGCACAGGTGGCAGGGCGACGGGACAGGGGGCGTGGCTGTGGCAGAGGCGGCGCAGGGGCAGGCCGGCGGACGAGGAGGACGGGACGCGGCGGCTCCCGGAGCGCCCTGGCCGCTCATGCGCGGTCCGGACTTCCCGGAGCCGGTCCCGCACATCCTCGATCTGCTGGAGCCGCATTTCGCATCGCCGGCGGTGGCCGTCGCGGATCCGGAAGGCACCGTGTCGTACGCCGAGTTGGCGGCGATGGCCGGCGGCGTGGCCGAGCATCTGCGCAAGGCGGGTGTGCAGACCGGCGAGCCGGTGGTGGTGCACGGCGGCGGGACGCGGTGGTCGGTGGCGGCGATGGTCGGCGTGCTGTGCGCAGGCGCGAGGTTCGTGCCGGTGGACGCCGCGTTCCCGGCCGCCCGGCAGCGGCAGACAGCCGAGGCGTCCGGCGCGCGGATCGTGCTGGCCGAGGACGGCCTGCCGGAGTTGCGGCCCGGCGCGGAGACGACCGTGATCGCCGCATGCGGTCAGGCCGACGCCGGGACCGAGGTCGAGGTCGCGCGGGGGCCGTACGCGTACACCTGCTTCACGAGCGGTTCCACAGGCGTGCCCAAACCGGTGGTGGTCTCGGCGCAGGCCCTCGGCTACTCGACGGCCGCGCGGCTCGCCTACTACGGCGCCCCGGTGCGCGGCTTCGTCCTTGCGTCGTCGATCGCGTTCGACAGTTCCGCGGCGGGCATCTGGTGGACGCTTGCCTCCGGCGGCCGGCTCATCCTGCCGGGCGCGCGCACCGGCGACCTGCTGGCTCTCGCGCGGGCGGCCGAATCCCCGGACGCATCCCATCTGCTGCTGGTCCCGTCGCTGTACGCGATCGCGCTGCGCGGCGGGCTGGGCGCGCGGCTCGGCGGCCTGGCGGCGGTGATCGTGGCGGGCGAGGCGTGCCCGCCGGACCTGGTGGGCCGGCACTTCGCGGCACTGCCGGAGACGGCGCTGTACAACGAGTACGGGCCCACCGAGTGCACAGTCTGGAGCACGGTGCACCGCTGCGTACCGGAGGACGCGGACGGCCCCGCGGTGCCGATCGGGCGGCCGATCCCGGGGGCGACCGTATATCTGCGGCCCGCAGAAGCCGACGACGGCAGCGCCGAACTCATCGTCTCCGGGCCGGGGTTGGCCGAGGGCGATGTCGGCGTCACAGTCCTCCCGGACGCGGACGGACCCCCGGTCCGCGCCTATCCCACCGGCGATCTGGTGGCGCTGCGCGAGGACGGCGCGCTGGTCTTCCGCGGCCGCGCCGACCTGCAGGTGAAGCTGGGCGGCATGCGGGTCGAGCGGGCCGAGATCGAGAGCGCCGTCGCATCCTTCGACGGGGTCGCCGAGGCGGGTGCGGGCATCGCCTACGCGGGCGAGCGGGTGCGCGTCGTCGCCTTCACCGCTCTCGACACCGCCCCCGACGCCCCTCTCGACACCGCTCCCGGCACTGCAGTCGACGCGGCGCTCGGCTCGGCCCCGGACGCAGCGGGATCCGGCGCGCCGCTCGACCGCCGCGCGCTGCGCGCCCACCTCGCGGAGCGCCTCCCCGCCGCAGCCGTGCCCGGGCGCGTGGTCGTGGTGCCCGCGCTGCCCCGGCTGCCGAACGGCAAGGTCGACCACGGCGAATTGGACCGCCGCGCATCCGGCGCCGACGCCGGGCCGTAGTCCGAGGCCAGGCGCGGCGTAGGCGCGGCGTAGGCGCAGCCCTCCCCGCAACCGAAAGGCCCACCGTGCAGGACTGCTGACCATTCATCAGAAAACCGGCGCCGCGCCCTGTCTCAACATAGCCATCATAGCTATGATGACTGCCTTGCCCGGACTTGGAGGCGTCGCACCATGGCACAGGCTCAGCCGCAGCAACCGCAGGCCACCGCGGAGTTCGACGTGATCGTGGTCGGCGCCGGATCCGCCGGCTGCGTACTCGCCGCCCGCCTGTCCGAGCGGGCCGACCGCACGGTCCTGCTCCTGGAGGCCGGGCCCGACCATGCCGCGGACGGCGCGGTGCCGGACGAGCTGAGGTACCTGTCGCGTCCGGTGGCATGGCCGTACAACTGGGGCGACAAGGTCGCCGCGGCCGACGGGCGCCTCCTCAACTACGCCCGCGGCCGCGGCGTCGGCGGCTCGTCCGCGACCAACGGCGCGGTCGCGATGCGGCCCGAGCCCGAGGACTTCGCGGCCTGGCCCGCGGAGCTGGGCTGGGACCGGATGCTGCCGTACCTCAACCGCATCGAGCGCGACCTGGACTTCGGGGCCGCGGACTACCACGGGGACGCGGGTCCGATCCCGATCGTCCGGCACCCGGAGGCCGACTGGTCGCCGCTGCAGCACGGCTTCGTGACCGGATGCGTGGGTGCCGGCCTCGAGTTCTGCGCCGACCACAGCCGCCCGGGCTCGACCGGGGCCGGGCCGATCCCGATGAACCGGCGCGGCACCGAGCGGGTCTCCAATGCGGCCGCGTACCTCGCGCCGGCCCGCGAGCGCCGCAACCTGACCGTACGCGGCGACGCCCACGTACGCCGCATCCTGCTGGACCCGGCCGCGGGCCGTGCGATCGGCGTCGAACTGGCCGACGGGGCAAGCCTGTACGCGGGCGAGGTCGTGCTGGCCGCCGGGGTCGTGCAGAATCCGCTGCTGCTGTGGCGCTCCGGCATAGGACCGGCCGCCGGCATCGCCGCGCTCGGCATCGACCCGGTCCACGAACTGGCCGCGGTGGGACGGAACCTGACGGACCATATGGTGGTGTCGTACCGCGCCCCGGTACGCCCCGAGGCGGTCCCGGACGGCGGTCCGACATTGCAGACCATCGCCCGCGCCACCGCCCCGGGTTCGGCCGCCGACCGGCGGCACGACCTCCAACTCACGCCGATCGCCCGGCGCAACGCGGACGGCACGCGCGAGATCGAGATCAGCGTGGCCCTCCAACTCCCGGACGGCAGCGGATCGGTGACGCCCGGCGGAGCCGCGCCGGCGGACCCGGCGCGGATCGCATGGCCGTTCACGGACGACGCCGGGAATCTGTCCCGGCTCGCGGCAGGTATGCGGCTGGCCGCCCACGTCGTGGCGGAATCGGGACTGCTGCTCGACCACGCCGCCCTACGCGCCGCGCACGCGACCCGCGAGGCGCCGGACGACGTACTCGCCCCCGCCTCCGGCTTCTACGCCTTCTACCACGGCGTCGGCACCTGCCGGATCGGCGACGGCCCGGCCTCGTCCGTCGTGGACGCGGGGCTGCGCGTGCACGGCTTGGCCGGTCTGCGCATCGTGGACGCGTCGGTGGTGCCGGCCGTGCCTCGGGCCAACACGCATCTGCTGGTCACCGCGCTGGCCGAGTTCGGCGCCGAACTGGTGGCAGCGGACGCCTGACCCCGGCGGGCCGCACCGGGGGCATGGCCTCCCGCACCCGCGCATTGATCAAGTCGCGCTGTTGTGGGTCTTGTTCCTTGCCTTCGGCCGTGCGATATATGCAGGGACGACGCGGCATCCGGCTCGCGGACACGTCACGCGGACGCGGAGCGGCAGCCGCTCCGCCGGGGAAACGAGGCTGTTGTGGGTCGAGAAGGTCGATTGCTGCTGACGAACGCCACGGTGCTGAACGGGATCGACGGGCCCGCGGCGGGACGCACGGTGGTGATCGACGGCGACCGGATCGCCGCGATCGGGACACCCGCGGACGGCCCGGGTCCGAGCGCGGCCGACGGCGCCGAGGCGGCCGCGTCGCTGGTCCCGGCCCCCGGCGACACCGTGGTGGACCTCGCCGGGCGCACCGTGATGCCGGGCATGTGGAGCTGCCACTTCCACTCCACGTACCACGAGCTCGGCTCGCGCCCGAACGTGCCGTACGGCAACGACTTCCCGCCCTCGTACCAGGCGCTGATCGCAGCGAAGAACCTGCGGACCGCGCTCGAACACGGCTACACCGGCGTAGTCGGCGCGGGCGGCGCGAACGAGGTCGAGCCCGGCGTCAAGCGGGCCGTCGAGGACGGCCTGATCCCCGGCCCGCGCTTCTGGCCGTGCGGCCGCGAACTGTCCACGACCGGGCACGCCAACGACACGGTGCCGTGGCACTGGGGCATGCCGCAGTCGGGCGCGGTGCGGATCTGCGACGGCGCGGACGAGTTCCGGTTCGGGGTGCGCGAGGAGATCAAGCGCGGCGCCGAGGTCATCAAGCTGTTCGTGACCGGCGGGCACGGCACGCTCGCCCCCAAAGACCGCATCGAGATGACGCGGGACGAACTGGCCGCGGCGATCGAGGCCGCGCACTCGCGCAATGTGCTGATCCGCGCGCACCTGGTCAACAAGCCCGCCATCATGATGGCGCTCGAACTCGGCATCGACATCGTCGACCACTGCGACGAGATGGACGACGAGATCATCGCCGCGCTGGTGGAGACGGGCGCATCCGTCGTCCCGTCGCTGCACTTCCCCAAGCACTTCCTCGAACTCATGGGCGACGGGTTCGGCTTCGGTGCCGAGGCGATCCGCGCCGACCTCGCGCACATGTACGAGGCGATCCCCAAGGCGCAGGCGGCCGGCGTGCGGTTTGTGCTGGGCGACGACTACGGCGCGATCGGCTTCGCACACGGCCTCTACGGGCGCGAACTGCGCCTGTACACCGAGCAGGCCGGGATCTCTCCGCTCGAAGTGATCGGCTGGGCCACCCGCAACGGCGCCGAACTCGCCCGCCGCGGACACGACCTGGGCACCCTGGAGCCCGGCAAGCTGGCCGACCTGCTGGTCCTGGACGGCGACCCGGCCACCGACATCGGCGTCATCGCCGAGGGCAAGCCGCTGGCGGTGCTCAAGGGCGGCGAGGTCGCGGCCGGAGAACTGCCCGGAGCCTGACGCTCTTTCCCGCTCCCCCACTCCCCCGCTTCCCCGCGGCGGTACGGCGCTCCGGCGGCGCACCGCCGCGGGGTCCCGGCGGTGCGGAATACCGCCCGCCGCGGCCACCCGGCCGACGGGACGGCTTCGCTCTGCCCCATACTCGTCGCCCATGATCCCCGAAGCCGCCGCCTCCGGAGCCGCCGGCCCGCACGCCGTGCACCACGGCTCCGAACTGCGGGTCAGCCCGCTGGAACTCTTCTTCGACCTCGTCTTCGTCTTCACCGTCATGCAGCTGGGCGACAGCCTGGCGCACCACCTGGACGCGGGCGGCCTGGCCCGCGTGCTGGTGATACTGGCGGTGATCTGGTGGATGTACGACGCGTTCATATGGCTGTCCAACGCCATGCCGCCGTCCAACCACCGGCGGCGCGGCCTGCACCTGCTGGGCATGGGCGCGTTCCTGGTCATCGCGCTGACCATTCCGCACGCGTTCGACGGCAGCGGCGTGGCGTTCGGCTGGGCGTACCTGGCGATCGTGGTGCTGCACACCGGCATGTTCGCCGCCTCGGGCGTGCCGGCCGGCCCGGTACTGCGGATGGGCGGCCTCAACCTGCTGGGCGGAGGCCTGGTGACGCTCGGCGGCTACGTCGAGGGCCGGCCGCAGCTGGTCCTGTGGGCACTGGCGTTCGCCCTCCAGTTCGCGATCCCGCGGCTGGTCGACCTGCCGGTGTTCCGGCTGCAGGCCCCGCACTTCGTGGAGCGGCACGGCCTGGTGGTGATCGTGGCGTTCGGCGAGACGGTCCTCGCCATCGGGATCGGTGCGGGCGACGCCCGGCTGACCGCACCGCTGCTGGTCTCGGCGCTGCTGTCGCTGGCCGTCCTGGTCGGCTTGTGGTGGGCGTACTTCGGCCACGGGGACGACGAGCACTGCGCGGACTTCCTGGCCTCCCTCGACGACGCCCGCCGCAACCGCCTGGCGGTCCGCCTCTACAACCTCGCGCACTACTTCCTGCTGCTCGGCGTGCTGCTGACCGCGGTCGGCGCGAAGTCGGTGGTCGCCCACCCGGCCGACACCATCGGCACCGCACCGGCCGCCGCACTGGCCGGCGGCGTCGTGGTCTTCCTCCTGGCGAACGCGGCGATCCGCGGCTCGGTGGGCCTGACCCCGCACACCCCGAGGCTGATCGGCGCCGCCGCGGTGGCCGCCACCGTACCGCTGGGCACCGAGGGTTCCGCCCTGGCCCAGGTCGCCGGCGCAGCCCTGGTCCTGGCCGCGGTCTTCGCCTACGAGGAAACGGCAACCCGCGGCACCGCGGATGCGGCTGATGCGGCCGGTTCAGCCGGCATTGCCGACGCCGCGGCGCGGAACGCCTAGGAGTCCGAAGCCTTCGGGGAGCCCGGCGGCTCCGCGGCACCGGGCGCTGCCGCCGACGCGGCCGGGCGGGCGATCGTGCAGACCAGTTCGCCGTCCCGGACGTCCGCGACGATCTCGTCGCCGGGTTGCGCCTCGCCGCCGAGCAGCAGGGTCGCGATCCGGTTGTCGAGCTCCGCCTGGATCGTGCGGCGCAGCGGGCGCGCCCCGAACTCGGGCTGATGGCCCTGCTCGACGAGCAGCTTCTTGGCCGCCTCGGTGACCCGCAGCTCCATGTTCTGGGCGCGGACGCGGCGCCGGCTGTGGTCGAGGAGCAGGTCGACGATGCGGCCGAGCTCGTCCTCGCCGAGGGCGTGGAAGATGATGATGTCGTCGATGCGGTTGAGGAATTCGGGCAGGAACCGGCCCCGGAGGTCGGCCATCAGCTCGTCGCGGATCGCGGCGGTGTCGCCCTGGTGCGCGAGGATCCGCTGCGCGCCGATGTTGCTGGTCATGATGACCACGGTGTTGCGGAAGTCGACGGTGCGGCCGCGCGCGTCGGTCAGGCGTCCGTCGTCCAGGACCTGCAGCAGGGTGTTGAAGACGTCCGGGTGGGCCTTCTCCACCTCGTCGAAGAGCAGCACGCTGTACGGCTGCCGGCGGACCTTCTCGGTCAGCTGGCCGGCTTCTTCGTGGCCGACGTATCCGGGCGGGGCGCCGAGCAGCCGGGAGACGGTGTGCTTCTCCTGGAACTCGCTCATGTCGAACCGGATCATCCGGTCCTCGTCGCCGAACAGCAGTCCGGCCAGCGCCTTGGCCAGCTCGGTCTTGCCGACGCCGGTCGGGCCCAGGAAGAGGAACGAGCCGACCGGGCGGTTCGGGTCGCCCATGCCGGCCCGGTTGCGGCGTACCGCCTGCGAGACCGCGACGACCGCCTCGTCCTGCCCGACGACACGTTCGTGGAGGGCGTCCTCCAGCTTGAGGAGCTTGTCCTTCTCGCTCTCGGTGAGGCGCGAGACGGGGATGCCGGTGCGGCGGGAGAGCACCTCGGCGATGTCGGCGGCGGTCACCGCGACCACGCCTTCGCGGCGTTCCCCGAGGCCGGCCAGGACGGACTCGGCGTCGGCGATCTTGCTCTTGACCTCCGCGGCGCGTTCGAAGTCCTCGGCGGCCACCGCCTCGTCCTTCTCCCGGCGCAGCTTGGCGAGCTCGTCCTCGCCGTCCGCGACGGCCGTGCTCCGGCCCAGCGAGGCGAGCCGGACGCGCGCGCCGGCCTGGTCCATGAGGTCGATGGCCTTGTCGGGCAGGAAGCGGTCCGACACGTAGCGGTCGGACAGCTCGGCGGCGGCCACCAGCGCCTCGTCGGAGAAGCGCACCTGGTGATGGGCCTCGTAGGCGTCGCGCAGGCCCTGGAGGATCTCCACGGTCTCGGAGACCGTCGGCTCGGGGATGATGACGGGCTGGAAGCGGCGTTCCAGCGCGGGGTCCTTCTCGATGTGCTTGCGGTATTCGTCGAGCGTGGTGGCGCCGACCGCGTGGAGTTCGCCGCGGGCCAGAGCCGGCTTGAGCATGTTGCCGGCGTCCATCGCCCCTTCCCCGCCCGCGCCCGCTCCGACGACGGTGTGCAATTCGTCGATGAACAAGATGGTCGAGTGCTCGGCGGCGGCCACCTCGTCGATGACCTTCTTGAGGCGTTCCTCGAACTCGCCGCGGTACTTGGAGCCGGCCACCAGGCCGGAGAGGTCGAGGGCGACCACGCGCTTGTCCTTGAGCGTCTGCGGCACGTCGCCGGACACGATGCGCTGCGCGAGGCCCTCGACGATCGCGGTCTTGCCGACGCCGGGTTCGCCGATGAGCACCGGGTTGTTCTTGGAGCGGCGGGAGAGGATCTCGACGGTCTGCTCGATCTCCTCGGCGCGGCCGACCACGGGGTCGAGCCGGCCGGAGCGGGCGTCCTCGGTGAGGTCGCGGCCGTACTCGTCGAGGGTCGGGGTCTCGCTGGGCTGCCCGGTGCCGGACCCCGCTCCGGGACCTTGCCGTTCGCCGCGGCCGCTGCCGGCGCCGCGGTCCACGGCCTGGTCCAGCGCGTCGACGTCGGTGCCGCGGGCGCGCAGCAGCTTGGCCGCGCCGGTGTCGGGGTCGTCGAGCAGCGCGCCGAGGATGTGCTCAGGGCCGATGTACGAGCCGCCCGCGGCCTGCGAACGCGCGTGCGAGGCGATGAGCACGCGCTTCGCGGCGGGGGTGAGGCCCGGCTCGGCGGACGGCATGCCGTCCTCGCGCGGCAGCACCGCCGCGATGTCCTGCCCGAGCCGTTCGGGGGCCGCACCGGCCTTGGCCAGCAGCGCCCGGGAGGGCTCGGTCTGGGTGGCCGCCCACAGCAGGTGCAGCGTGTCCAGGTCGGCACTGCCGTCTTCCTCGGCCTTGCCGGAGGCCCGCGCGAGGAGTTCCCGGGACGACTCGGTCAGCAGTCGGCCGATAGGCACCCGCTGCACCGCGGGCGGCGAGGCCGCGGGCGAGGTACCGAAGAACCGGTTCAGGAGATCGGCGAACGGGTCGGACGGGCCATAGGAACCGAAGGACGACAACGACATGGGGAGTCCTCGCGAGAAACCGTCGGGGGCACGTGCCTTCCCACTCAAACAGAGGCCCAGAAGGCCCGCAAAAGGGGCAACCTGCCGGCGTACGCAGCGCAACGGGCGCGCCCGAGCCGCAGCAACAGGGCTCTCTGCGGCCCGTCACCCGCTCGGCCCAGCCGCGAACGGGTGACGGCCCGATCCCCGGGCGGTCGCGACCCCGGTGGCTCCCACTCCGAAATCCCGCTTTCCCTCGCGAGGCCAGGGACGGCACGATTCCGCCCATGCAGAGCTTCCCCATGAACCCTGACAGCCTTGCCGGTCCGGTCGTCCTCGTCGACGACGGCGGGGGCCGGTGGAGCCTGCACCGCAAGCGCCTCGACCTGCGCGTGGTCCGACGGCTCGCCAAAGACCGGGATGCGGTCGTCATCTGGGGAGACATGGGCGGGATCAGCCCGCGTGCGTTGTCGGAGGCGGAGCGGGGTGAAGTCTGGGCACAGCTCAAGGACGCGTACGCAGGCCCGGGTGGAAAGCCGGACGGTCGCTACTTGGGCCACGAGTTCCGGTCCGACGACGGCTGGCGGATGCTGTACGTCGAGGACCACTGCTGAGGTCGGCGGTCTCCTGGGTGCGCAGCACCGCGGCCCGCATGGCCGCGGGCCCTTCGCGCAGCCCGGCGTCGAGCAACCGCACCGCCGCAGCAACCGACACAAGGACATATCGTCGCCCACCCCCGCGGCAGCGGACGCCCGCACTCATTCGAACGGGTGAACCACCCTGCGCGAACAGGCGCCACCGGACCGAACAGCGCGGCGAGCCGGGGCGGCGCAGGTCGGGTACATGCCATGCGGAATTCTTGACCCATGGAGTTTTCCGGCGACTTGGCTTCGCTCGCGTTCTTGCCCGAGCATCTGCGAGGCGTTCCGTACGTCTACGCGCGGCATCCGGAGGCGACCGAGCCCGGGGACGTGTCGGGCGGGGCGAACTGCCAGGTCTACGCGTACGCCGTGCTCGCGCACTTCGGGCGGTACGTGCCGCCGCTGCACTCTTCCGGGTTGTGGGCCGAGCACGACGCCGTGCAGACCGTGGCGGATCCGGCGCCGCTCGACCTGCTGCTCTTCGACTCGGGGCCCAAGCCCGGGCTGGAAGAAGGCTATGCGGCGCACGTCGCGGTCCACGTCGGGCCGGACCACGTGCTGCATCTGTGCCAGGAGGTCGGCGTCCCGGTGGTGTGGCGGTACGCGGAGTTCGCCGCGCGGCCGCGCTACGCCCGGCTGCTCGGCGCCAAGCGGGCCCGCGGGGTGCCTCTCGACAGGGCCGTTTCGCCCTGAAATCCGGCTACTTCTTGCCCTTGAGGGCCGCCGGCTCGCCCGCCGACAGCGGCTGGACGGACTCCAGGTGGCCCCACACGATCAGCCGGTGCGTGCTGCCGTTCTTCGGCTCGCAGGTGGTGAGGGTGATGTACTTGCCGGGCTTGTCGTACGCGGACTCCGGCAGCGCGGCGACCACGCCGACGTCGCTCGGGACGGTCTTGTAGACCGCCTTGCCGGGGTTGTTCGCGGCGTTCACCAGCGGCTGGTCGAGCGTGTACACGTACCAGTTCATGGTGTCGCGCAGGATGACCTTGTCGCCGACCTTGAGCTTGTCGAAGTCCAGCATCGGGTCGCCGTACGTCTTGCGGTGGCCGGCCACCGCGAAGTTGCCGTCGGCACCGAGCGCCGCGGAACCCTCGTACCAGCCCAGGCCCTTCTTGAGGATCTCGGTGCGGGCGCCGGCCAGCACGGTCCAGTCCCAGTCCTTGCCGAAGCGCGGGATGTACATGACCGCGAAGGTCTCGCCGATCTCGTACGGGGGCGGCGGCGGGACGGCCGGGGTCTCGACGGCGGGCTGGCCGACGACCGGTGCGACCGGCGCGGGCGTACCGGTGGCGGCCGCCTTGGCCTGGACCTGCTCGGTCTTCTTCTCCAGCTTGGACAGTTCGTCGGCCTGCGCCTCGCGGGCGAGCACACCGGTCCAATACAGCTCGAAGACCACGAACAGCAGCATCACGATGCTGAGCGTGATGAACAGCTCGCCGAATCCCCGTATCAGGGTGCGCAGTTTCACGCCGCCCCTCTCCCCTCGCCCCGGTCACAAGTGCCGCCGACTCTGGCACACGAGGCGGGCAAGTTCCACAGCCGGGTGCCGATAGCCGGAGGCGGCAGCCGTGCCTCAGCCCGGTTCGGCGGTCGGCGTCGTGCGCAGGCCGCGGGCCCGGGGGTCGGCGGCGAGCAGCAGGCCGACCGCCAGCATCGGCACGGCTGCGGCCGCGAACCCCCACCGCACCCCGGCGGCGACCACGACGCCCATGAGGGCGACGGAGACCGGTTCGAGGACCACCCGCGGCAGGTAGATGACGCTGTTGACGCGCCCGAGGTACTCCGGCGGGGTGCGCGTCTGCACGTACGTCGGCAGGGCGACGTCGCTCGAGTAGGCGACGCCGAAGCCCAGCATGGCGAGCAGGGCGGCCGCTCCCCAGGCGGTCGGGGCGAAGCCGAGTACCGCGAAGGCGGCGCCTTCGGTCAGGGTCATGCCGACGATGAGCAGGCCCCAGCGTTCCGGGAGCCCGGTGGCCGCGGCGGCCGCGGAGCCCAGGAGCTGGCCGAGGCCCCAGGCCGAGACCAGCAGGCCGAGCGTCATCGGGCCGTCCGGGTACGTCGCGGCGAGGGCGGGCAGGCCGACCGCGAACAGCCCGGCGTAGCTGAGCGTCGCGGCGCCGACCAGCAGGAGCACGGTCCGCACGTCGCGGCTGCGCCGGGCGTACGCGAGCCCCGCGGTGATGTCGCGGCGCAGCGCCGAACCGGTGCCCGCGGCGCCGGGCCCGCCGTCGGCAGCGGGTGCCGGGCGCTCGGCCGCGGGCTGCCGCCGCGGCACCGACGCGATCGCCGCCGCGGCGGCCAGGAACGTCGCGGCGTTGAACCAGGCCGCGGTGGCGGTCCCGGCCCACACCACCAGGGCGCCGCCCAGCACCGGGCCGGCCAGGCGTCCGCCCTGCTCGCCGAAGCCCACCCAGGCGTTCGCGCGGGCGAGGTCGTCGTGCGGCACGAGCTGCGGCAGGATGCTGCCGCCGGCCGGCACCGAGAACGCCTCGGCGGCGCCGGCCGCGAGGCCGAGCGCGAAGAACTGCCAGGTGTGCACCTGTCCGGCGGCCGATGCGGCGCCCAGCGCGAGGACTGCCGCGGCCCGGACCAGATGGCAGGCGAGCAGCACGGTCCGCGGCGACACGCGGTCGGTGACCGCGCCGCCGAGCAGCATCAGGACGCCGCGCGGCACGGCCTGCACGACCAGTACGGCGGCCAGCAGGGCCGGGGATCCGGTGTGTTCGAGGACCAGCCACAGGAAGGCGACCTCGAAGGCCAGGTCGCCCAGTCCCGACAGGGCTTCTCCGGCCCAGACCCGCCGGAAGACCCGGTTCCGGAACAACGCACGCGACGGCATGCCACCCCCTCGGAAGCGTTCGTACGCTACGCCGCGCCCGCAGCGCCGCCCACCGAATTACCGTCCTGCGGCGCCTCCGACGGTCCGTCCCCCACTCGGCGCAGCGCGTGCCCCGCTCCGGACGCGCCCTGCGCCATATGCACCTAATGTCGCAAAAAGGCAGCGGCCCGGTGGCGGCCGCCCCGAGGACCACGAGGACAGGAGCCCTCCATGTTCGGACGACTCGGCCGGCTGGTGGTCCACAACCCGTGGAAGGTCATCGGGCTCTGGGTGCTCGCCGCCGTCGTCCTCGTGGCGTTCGCGCCGAAGTTGTCCGACATCACCGATCAGGACACCGCGAGCTTCCTGCCCTCCAAGTACGAGTCGGCGCAGGCTGCCGAGCTCGCCGAGGCGCAGTTCCCGCAGTCCCAGGACCAGTTGGCGCAGATCGTGGTCAAGCGGGCGGACGGCGCGCCGCTGACCGAGGCCGACGTCGCCAGGACGCAGGAGATCCTCACGCAGGTCGGCGCGCAGACCGTGGTGCCGACCGATCCGCAGGTCGGCGACGTCACCTCGGTCAGCCCCGCGCTCGTCTCGCCGAACCGGCAGATCGCGGTGGCCACCGCGACCATCAAGGGCAGCGCCCAGGACACCGCGGTCAACGAAGCGGTCAAACATCTGCGCGACGCGACCAAGCCGCTGGTGGCGAACACCGGGCTGGTGGTCGGCTACGCGGGCGGCCCGGCGATGTCGCTGGACAACGAGGACGCCTTCAAGCGCGCCGAGGCGATCGTCGGCATCGCCACCGTCGTGCTGATCCTCATCCTGCTGCTGGTCATCTTCCGCAGCCCGGTCGCCGCGCTCATGCCGATCGTCATGGTGGGCCTGGTGGCGATGGTCGCGCCGCCGGTCATCGCGCTGTTCGGCAAGGCGTTCGGGCTGCATGTCGAGCAGTCGCTGATGACGATCCTCATCGTGGTGCTGTTCGGCATCGGCACCGACTACATCATCTTCCTGCTGTTCCGGTACCGGGAGCGCCTGCGCGCGGGCGACGACGCGAAGCTCGCGATGGTGGTCGCGGTCGAGCGGGTCGGCGAGGCGATCGCGTCCGCGGCCGGTGCGGTCGTGGTGGCGTTCGGCGCGATGATCCTGGCCACCTTCGGGGGCTACCGGTCGATGGGCCCGGGCCTGGCGATCGCCGTCGTGGTGATGGCGCTGGCCGCCCTGACGCTGGTCCCGGCGGTGGTCTCGCTGCTCGGCCCGAAGGTGTTCTGGCCGTCCAAGAGCTGGCAGCAGGTGCCGCAGGGCCACGGCTTCCAGCGCCTCGGCGCCCAGGTGGGCCGCCGCCCGGTGCTGGTCGGCGGCATCGCCGCGCTGATCATGCTGGCGCTGTCCGCGGGCGTGCTCGGCTTCAAGGCCGACTACGACGCGCTCGGCCAGCTGCCGGACAACACCGAGTCAGCGAAGGCCGCCAAGGACCTGGAGACGGGCTTCCCGGCCGGCCTGCTCAATCCGACGCAGGTGTTCGTCTCGTCCACCGGCGGCGCCCCGCTGGACCCGGTCGCGGTCGGCGCGTTCGCCCGCTCGCTGGAGACCGACGACGACGTGGGCACGCTCAAGCCGGTCAACCCGGGCGCGGCGGTCCCCGAGTACGTGACGTACAGCGCGGACCGCACCGCCGCGATGATCCAGGTCGTCCTCGAGGAAAGCCCGTACACCACCGAGGCGCTGGACGCGATCGGCCCGCTGCGCGAGACCGCGAAGGCGCAGGCGCCGCCGGGCACGGAGGTCCTGGTCAGCGGCGGCACCGCGCAGTTCGCGGACATCCGGGACGCCACCAACCACGACATGAAGGTCATCTTCCCGGTGGCCGGCGCGCTGATCATCCTGATCCTCGCGCTGCTGCTGCGCAGCCTCGTGGCGCCGTGGTACCTGATGGCCGCCGTGGTGCTGGGCTTCCTGGCCACGCTGGGCGCGACGGTGTACGTCTTCCAGGGGCTGGTGGGCGATCCGGGCGTGATGTTCTCACTGCCCATCATGATCTACATGTTCGTGGTGGCGATCGGCACGGACTACAACATCCTGATGGTCGCCCGGCTGCGCGAGGAGGCGCAGCAGGGCCACGAGCCCCGCGAGGCCGCCGCATTGGCGGTCGAGCACGCCGGCCCGTCGATCGGCGCGGCCGGCGTCATCCTGGCCGGCACGTTCGCCTCGCTGATGTTCGCGGGCATCGCGATGATGACGCAGATGGGCTTCGCGGTCTCGGTCGGCATCATCATCGCCGCGTTCATCATGTCGATGTTCCTCGTCCCCTCGGTCACCGCCCTGATCGGCCACGCCGCCTGGTGGCCCGGCCACGCCGACCGCGCGACCCGCCCCACCCCGCCCGACCCGACCGAGCAGGCCGGCGAGGCAGAACACGCCGGCATGCACTGACCGGACGCCCCGCGGCGCCGCGGTCAGCCGGTCCTACGTTGTTGTGTGGGTTGATCATGGCCAGTCGTATGGTCATGGGGCCCAGAGACACCGGGTGTGGCTTTCAGTCGGTTGCCCTCGATGGTTCAGATCACCTGGCCGCCCGGTGTCTCACG
>NZ_JAKFHA010000039.1:63872-77151 GCF_021502675.1 Yinghuangia soli | reverse complement strand
CCGGCACCGGCATCGGCGGCCGCATCCGCAAGCAGGACGTGCTGGACGCGGCGCGCACCCAGGCCGCGGCCGCCCCGGCTCCCGCCGCGGCTCCGGCTGCCGCCGCCCCGGCCGCCGCGAAGCCGGCCGCCGCGCCGGCCGAGCCGTCCGCGCTGCGCGGCCAGACGGTGCCGATGACGCGCATCCGCAAGGCGATCGCGAAGCACATGGTCAACTCGCTGCAGGTCTCGGCGCAGCTGACCACGGTGGTCGAGGTCGACGTCACGAACATCATGCGGCTGCGCAACCGGGCGAAGAACGACTTCCTCGCGCGCGAGGGCGTCAAGCTCTCGCCGATGCCGTTCTTCGTCAAGGCGGTCGCCGAGGCGCTCAAGGTGCACGCGGTCGTCAACGCCCGGGTGAACGACGACGACTCGATCACCTACCACGCGGTCGA
Source organism: Yinghuangia soli (assembly GCF_021502675.1). Classification (GTDB taxonomy): domain Bacteria; phylum Actinomycetota; class Actinomycetes; order Streptomycetales; family Streptomycetaceae; genus Yinghuangia; species Yinghuangia soli. The sequence goes on along the minus strand of NZ_JAKFHA010000039.1, from coordinate 76,715 downwards.
GAACATCGGCATCGCGGTGGACACCGAGCGCGGCCTCATGGTCCCGGTCATCCACGACGCGGGCGACCTCAACATCGCCGGCATCGCCAAGAAGACCGCGGACCTCGCGTCCCGCACGCGCGACAACAAGGTCAAGCCGGACGAGCTGGCGGGCGGGACCTTCACGGTCACCAACACCGGTTCGCGCGGCGCCCTGTTCGACACCCCGATCCTCAACCAGCCGCAGGTCGCGATGCTGGGCATCGGTGCCACCGTGCGCCGCCCGGTCGTCGTGAACCACCCGGACCTGGGCGAGACGATCGCGGTCCGCGACATGGTCTACCTGGCCCTGTCGTACGACCACCGCATCGTCGACGGTGCCGACGCCGCGCGCTTCCTGACCACGGTCAAGGCGCGTCTGGAAGAGGGCGCGTTCGAGGGCGACCTCGGGCTCTGACGGCCGGCAGCAGTCCGATCCGGCCGGCGCCACGCCGACCAGGGTCGTGAAACGTTCGGAGGCGGTCCCGGTTCCCCGGGATCGCCTCCGGCGTTTCGGGCAGTATGACGGCATGCGCATCGCGGTGACGGGATCGACCGGACTGATCGGCATGCCCTTGGTGCGCTCGCTGCGCGCCGACGGCCACGAACTGGTGCGCTTCGTACGCCGCACCCCCAAGGCCCCCGACGAGGCGCGCTGGGACCCGTCCGCGGGCTTCCTCGACACCGATGCGCTGCTCGGCGTCGAGGCCGTCGTGCACCTGGCCGGGGCGGGCGTGGGCGACCACCGCTGGACGAAGAAGTACAAGCAGGTGCTGCGCGATTCCCGGGTGCAGGGCACCGCGGTGCTCGCCGAGGCGGTCGCCGCGATGGAGGTCCCGCCGCGGGTCTTCCTGTCCGGTTCCGCAGTGGGCTTCTACGGCGACACCGGGGACCGCACCGTGGACGAATCCGCGCCGCGCGGCAGCGGGTTCCTCGCCGACATCTGCCGCGACTGGGAGGCCGCCACGGCGCCCGCCGAGGCCGCCGGCGTCCGGGTGGCGCATCTGCGCACCGGGCTCGTGGTGGCGAGCAAGGGCGGCGCGTGGGGCCCGCTCTACCGGGTCTTCCGGTTCGGGGTGGGCGGCAAGCTGGGCAGCGGCCGGCAGTACTGGAGCTTCATCTCGCTGCGCGACGAGATCAACGCCATCCGGTTCCTGCTGGACGCCGACGAGGTCCGCGGCCCGGTCAACCTCACCGCCCCGCATCCGGTGACCAACGCCGAGGCCACCAAGGCGATGGCCCGCGTGATGCGCCGGCCCGCGGTGTTCCCCGTCCCCAAGGTCGCGCTGCGCACGGTGCTGGGCGAGTTCGCCGACGACGTGCTGTGCAGCACGCGGGCGGTGCCGCGGGTCCTGGAGGACGCGGGATTCTCGTTCGCGCACCCGACCATCGACTTGGCGCTGTCCGTCGCGCGTACCCGCTGATCCCCTGACGCACCATCAACAGCAGCCGCCCGTAAGCCGGTTCGCCACAGCACTCGACTCCTGTCCGGGTGCGGTCAGGCGGATGTACGTGCTTTCCGGGGATTCCGTTGGGTATGACACCAGGGCGAACGCGCGGCCGCACGCGCCGCGCCCGGGGCAACGGGAGGGGACACCGTGGCCAAGGCACACCGCACCGATGTCATCGTCGTGGGGGCCGGACTCGCCGGCCTGAGCGCGGCCCGCAGACTCGTCGACGCGGGGGTCGACGTGACCGTCCTGGAAGCCGGCGACCGCCCTGGCGGCCGCATACGCACCGACGTGATCGACGGATTCCGCATCGACAACGGCCTGCAGCAACTTGCCACCGCCTGCCCCCAGGTCGCCGCGCGGCTCGACCTCGGGCGGCTCGACCTGCGGGCCTTCGCCCCCGGCGTCCGGCTCGCCGGCGAGGCGGGGCCGTCCGCCGGGTGGCGGCCCGGCGGCGTGCGGCGCCTCGGGGACGTCCGGCGGATGCGCGACGCGATCGGCGCCCTGCGCACGCCCGGCACCACCGAGCGGGCCCGCGCGGCGGCCGCGCTCGGCCGGGCGTCCGCGGTTCCGGTGCACCGGATCCTGAGCACCCCGGACACCGCCGTCAAGGAGGCCGGCTGGCCGCCGTCGCTGCGGCCGCTGCTGGTCGCGCTGCTGCACGACCCGGAGCTCGCCACCTCGCGCCGCTTCGCGGAGCTCATGCTGCGCGCCTACGTGCGCGGCCGGGCCGCGCTGCCGGCCGCCGGCATGGCCGCGGTGCCCGCCCAGCTCGCCGCCGGGCTGCCGCCGGGCACGGTGCGCTGCGGCGTCCGCGCCACGGCGATCGCGACCGACCGGGTGACCACCGACGTGGACGGCGAACTCCCGGCCCGTGCGGTGATCGTGGCGACCGACCCGACCACCGCGGTCGGGCTGCTGCCCGGGCTGCGGCAGCCCGAATTCCACGCCGTGACGACGCTGTGGCACGTGGCCCCGGCCGCCCCGCCCGGCGAACCGGCACTCATCGTGGACATCGACGACCCAGGGCCGCTGACCCACACGGCGGTGCTGAGCGAAGTCGCCCCGACCTACTCCCCCGACCGGCGCGCGCTGGTGTGCTCCACGGTGCTGGGGCACCACGGAAGCGACCCGGGCAAGCTCGAACTCCAGGTCCGCGAACGCCTCGCGGCCATCCACGGCGCGTCCGTGCGCGACTGGGAGCACCTGGCCACGCGGCATCTGCCGCAGGCGCTTCCGGTCGTGGAGCCCGGGCACAACTTCCGCCGGCCGGTACGCGTCCTGGCCGGGCTGTACGTCTGCGGCGACCACCGGGACTCCAGCTCCGTGCAGGGCGCGCTGGCCTCCGGCCGCCGGGCGGCCCGCTCGGCACTCGCCGATCTCGGCGCGCTCACCGCGTTCGCGGACGGCACCCGCCAGGGCGGCGGGAAGGCCCCGGCGGCCTGAGCCGGATGCGCGGTGGGACGCCGGCCGGACCCCCAGCCCACATCGGCGTCCCGCCGCACATCCGGGGCCTTACGAGGCCGTCCGCAGGAACTCGTCCGACCGCGCGGTGAAGTCGCGGACCGCCGGGGTGTCGCGGAACGGCGTGAGCCGCAGCAAGAACTCCCGTACGTAGTCCACCGCCCGGGCCGAACGCAGGCCGCCCGCCTCCTCGGTGGCCTCCGCCTCGATCTGGCAGGCCCGGTCCAGCTCGCCGAGCCCGAGCATCGCGGTGGCCAGCACCGTGCGGCAGAACAACTTGCTGCGGGTGTACTCCTCGCCGCGCAGCTTGAGCGAGCGCTCGGCGAACTCCCGCGACCTGCGGTGGTCTTCGAGGTCCCGGTAGCAGTGCGCGAACTCGTCGGCCAGCTGCGCCTCGTCGACGTAGCGGGCCCAGTTCGGCTCCTCGGCGGGCGGGCCCGCCTGCCCGAGCGCCTGCTCGGCCCGGACCAGCGCGGCCAGGCAGGCCCGCCCGTCGCCCAGCAGGCCGTGGCCGCGCGCCTCGACCGCGTGGAGCAGCACCCGTACGCGCGGGGTGGCGACCGCCATCGCCCCCTGCTGCGCGACGCGTGCCAGTTGCACCGCCTCGCGGCCGTGCCCCAGGTACACGGCCTGGCGGCTCATGGTGGCCAGCACGTACGCGCCCAGCGCCCGGTCCCCGGACGCCTGGGCGAGCCGCAGCGCCTGCACGAAGTAGCGCTGCGCCATGCCGTGCACGCCCACGTCGTACGCCATCCACCCGACCAGGCGCGTCAGCACCGAGGCGGCGGAGAACAGGTCGCGGCCCACCCCGCCGGAGTAGGTGCCGCGCAGCATGGTGGCGACCTCGGTGTCGAGGTAGCGCACCAGCGCCTGGCGGGCGTGCCCGCCGCCGAACGAATTGTCGAGGCGGCGGAACGCTTCGCCGACCGCGCGGACCGCCGCGACATCGCCGAAGCCCACCCGTCCGCCGTCCGCGCGGTGCGGTTCCTCGTCGCCCGAGCCGATCAGCCAGTCGCGGCTCGGCACCACGAGCGCGCCGGGTGTGAAGGCGGCCTCCACCAGCGCGGGCCGGTGTGCGGAGTCGGCCTGCCACATGCCCGAGACGATCTCGACCGCCTCGTTGGGGCCGGCCGCGTACTCGAGCCCCGCGTAGTCGGGCCGGCAGCCCGCCATGCCCAGGTCCTCCGCGCTGAGCTTGCGCGACAGGCGCTGGGTGAAGACCTCCGCCAGGAGTATGGGGACGATGCCCCGCGGATGCTGGCCGCGCAGCCAGCGCGCCACCGAGGTCTTGTCGTACCGGAGATCGAGGCCCTGTTCGGCACCGAGCTGGTCCACCCTTCGGGCGAGACCCGCGTGCGAGAACCCGGCCTCCTCCACAAGAGTGGCAAGCCGGTGGTTGGGGCGCCGTTCGGCCCTGGTCGTCATTCCTGCGTACGCCTCCCGAGTCCGCGGGTGAGGAACGCGCGAGAATTTAGCGAGCGCAGAAGGGCGGCGACCCCAATGGCGCAGAGAATGACCCTTTCGGATGATGGGGCTGGTCTCGGACGCCACATGATCGCCACCCCGCGCCACACCGCATGGCACTTTTCGAGCCACCCACGTGGGTGGCGAACCAAATAGCCGCAACGCGCGTCGCAGCTCGTGAATCCGCTCTTGTCCGTGTTCCCGCCCGGTTCTTGCCCTGTTCGCGCCGACGTTCTTGTCTCCGCATGCCGGGTCGGGCAACATGCGCCGCACGCCTCTAGGCTGGGGCGGCCGCCGGACGGGGACCGGGCATCGGACAGCTACCGAACAATTCGGGGGGAAACGGCGTGGGCCGGCACGGGGACCGCGCGTCGGGCAACAGGCCCGGACGCAGCGACGGCACCGCAGGCGGAGTCGCCTTGCCCCTGGCCGCCGCGGCGGTCGTCTGCCTGCTGGCCACCTCGGGCGTCTGGCTGTTCAGCGGTTCGGGCGAGGACAAGCCGACCCGGCCGATCGGCCTGGACGTCCCGGTGACCGTGCCCGCACCGGACATGAGCAGCCGAATACCGGCCACACCGGACACCGGGGCGGCATCGCCGACCGGCGCTTCCGCATCGCCGACGGCCGTGCCGACCACGGCCGCGCCGCGGACCAGCGCTCCCCGGCCGACCACGAAGCCCCCGACGCAGCCGCCGGCGACGACGCGCCCGCCCAGCCCCACGGTGCCGGCGACCACGGCACCTCCGCCGCCCGTTCCGTACGCGGTGACGGGCGCCGCCTCGGGCAACCGCTCGCGGGAGGTGCTCACCCTGACCGTCTCGGTCGCGAACCCGAACACCGTGCCCCTGGCCCGCTGGAGCCTCGTGCTCGAGGTCGGCGACGGGTGGGTCTACGACTGGGAGTCCAGCAACAGGTCGCTCGCCAGGGCCTCGTACGGCGGCGCGGAGAGCCAGGGGCAGCAGATGGGCGGGCAGCAGCAGGTCCAGCTGACGTTCTGGATCGAGTACGACCGGTCCGACTGGCCGTCGAGCATCTCCTACACGTTCAACGGCGCCCGGACGACCGTCCCGGTCGGCTGACCGGCCCGCCCCGCGGCGTCCGAGGCGCCGCGGCGGCCCCCGGACCGGGCGCTTCCCCGGCCGCCGTACGCTGGACCCGTGGCTGACTTGCGCTTCGTACACGCCGGTATCGGATCCCAGGCCGTTCCCTACGGCACCGCCTGGGAGGAGCAGCGGCGCGTGCACGCCGCCGTCGTCGCGGGCGAGCTGCCCGACACGTGCCTCCTCCTCGAACACCCCGCGGTCTACACCGCGGGCCGCCGCACCGAGGACTCGGAGCGCCCGGTCGACGGCACCCCGGTCATCGACGTCGACCGCGGCGGCAAGATCACCTGGCACGGCCCCGGCCAGCTGGTCGGCTACCCGATCGTCCGGCTGCCCGAGCCGGTCGACGTCGTCGCGCACGTGCGCCGCCTGGAGGAGGCGCTGATCCGCACGTGCGCCGAGTTCGGGCTGGAGACCACCCGCATCGAGGGCCGCAGCGGCGTCTGGGTGCTCGGCGACCCGCTGCCGGCCCGCACCGCGCCCGCGTCCGGTGGCCTGAATCTGCAGTTGGACGCCCGCATCGCGGTACCGGACCCGCGCGACCACCCGGAGTTCGACCCGCGTCTGGCGGGTCCGGAGTACGCCCCGTCCAATGCCGGGCAGCGCGGCGACGACCGCAAGATCGCGGCGATCGGCGTGCGGGTCTCGCGCAAGGTCACCATGCACGGCTTCGCGATCAACTGCGACCCGGACATGACGTACTTCGACCGCATCGTGCCGTGCGGGATCCGGGACGCCGGAGTGTCCTCGCTCAGCCAGGAGTTGGGCCGCCCGGTGCCGGTCGCCGAGGTCCTTCCGGTGGTCGAGCGGCATCTTGTCGAGGTGTACGCCCCACTCGCGGTGTGATGCCCCGGACTGTCCTGCCGACCGCCGAACGGCGGCGCCCGGACTGTCCGGTAATCGCCTGCCGGGAATCCCCGGCGGCCGTAGTGCGTTCCCCCGTCCGGAGGCGGCCAAACGGGGGCGTACCCTTGTTCTACCGCCCGCACGATGCTCTGCCCGCACAGTTCGGCTATCTCCACACAAGGGAGCCCGCGTGTCCGCTGTCGCACCCGACGGCCGCAAGATGCTTCGCCTCGAGGTCCGCAACGCCGAGACCCCGATCGAACGCAAGCCTTCGTGGATCAAGACCCGCGCGAAGATGGGCCCGGAGTACACCGAGCTGAAGGGCCTGGTGCGCCGCGAGGGCCTGCACACGGTGTGCGAAGAGGCCGGCTGCCCCAACATCTACGAGTGCTGGGAAGACCGCGAGGCCACCTTCCTCATCGGCGGCGACCAGTGCACGCGGCGCTGCGACTTCTGCCAGATCGACACCGGCAAGCCGGCCGAGCTGGACCGCGACGAGCCGCGCCGGGTCGCCGAGTCGGTGCAGGCGATGGGCCTGAAGTACGCGACCGTCACGGGTGTCGCCCGCGACGACCTGCCGGACGGCGGCGCGTGGCTGTACGCCGAGACCACCCGGCAGATCCACGAGCTGAACCCGGGCACCGGCGTCGAGCTGCTCATCCCGGACTTCACCGCGCAGCCGGACCAGCTGGCCGAGGTCTTCTCCTCGCGTCCCGAGGTCCTCGCGCACAACATCGAGACGGTCCCGCGCATCTTCAAGCGGATCCGCCCGGGCTTCCGGTACGAGCGCTCGCTGCAGGTCATCACCGCGGCCCGGGAGGCCGGCCTGGTCACCAAGTCCAACCTGATCCTGGGCATGGGCGAGGAGCGGGCCGAGATCAGCCAGGCGATGCAGGACCTGCACGACGCCGGCTGCGAGCTGCTCACCATCACGCAGTACCTGCGGCCGACCGTCCGGCACCACCCCGTGGAGCGCTGGGTCAAGCCGGAGGAGTTCGTGGCGCTGCAGGAGGAGGCCGAGGACATCGGCTTCTCGGGCGTGCTGTCCGGACCGCTGGTGCGCTCGTCGTACCGCGCGGGCCGGCTGTACCGCCAGGCGCTGGAGCTGCGCGAGTCGCGCGCGGCGGCCGGCACCGGCAACGCCTGACCGTCCCGCCCCATCCGGTCGTTTCGCGACTTCCGCGATCGGAATGCGTCGGCGACGCGCCGGAGTTTTCACGATGGTTTGACCCTTACGTCATCCGCTGGTAACACAGGGTGTCGAGGGTGGAACTCATCGCGCACCGCACCCGCACCACAAGTACGGCGCACGACCCGCGCAGCGGCGCCTGGACCGCGCGCGGAAACTCACGCCAACCCGGCCCCGCGACCCGGCGGCCGGTGACAGGGGGACGACAATCATGCAGGTCGGCAACGTTCCATTCGGCCGGATCGCGCTCGGCAACGCCGCGGCACTGCGCGGTGCGTACGACCGGGGCGCGTCGGCTCGCAAGGCCACCATGGGCGCGATGCTGCGCACGGTGGAATCGCTCCTGCTGTTCCAGGGCGGGCAGCGCACCGCGCGCCGAAACGCCTGGGATGCGGTGTGCGACGACCGCCGCCGCGCCCGGCAGCGCGCCGAGGCGACCGACATCCTGGAGCGCCTGGCGGCCGACAAGCCGAACCGGATGGGCAGCCTCGGCGGCTGACCTCCGCCGTCCGGCCGTACGTCCGGCGAGTCCTGTCGAACTCGTGACCATGGCCCCCGCTGAACCGCCGCGCGCACTAGGTATTCTTGGGCGCATGGCGAGCAAGGAAACATCGGAGAAGAGCGGCCGGCTGAAGCAGATCCGGCTCGCCTACCAGATGACGAAGAAGTCCGACAAGAAGGTCGGACTGGTCGTGGCGGCGTGGGGCCTGGGCATCTTCGGGGTGTTCCTGGCGATCGGCTTCCTGATCGACCACTACATCATCCTCGGCATCCTCGGCCTGCTGTTCGGCCTGGTGGCCGCCGCGTTCGTGTTCGGACGCCGGGCCGAGAAGGCCGTCCTGGGCGACATGGAGGGCACCCCCGGTGCCGCCGCCGCGGTGCTGCAGTCGCTGCGCCGCGGCTGGGTGATCACCCCCGCGGTGGCCGTGACCCGCAACCAGGACATCGTGCACCGCGCGGTCGGCCAGGCCGGCATCGTGCTGGTCGGCGAGGGCCAGCCGAGCCGGGTGGCGAACCTGCTGGCGGCCGAGAAGCGCAAGATGTCGAAGATCGCCGACGGTGTCGTCGTCACCGACATCATCGTGGGCGACGGCGAGGGCCAGGTCCCGCTGCGCAAGCTGCAGGGCAAGCTGGTGAAGCTGCCCCGCACGATGTCCAAGGCGCAGGTCGCGACGGTCAACGACCGGCTGCGCGCGCTCGGCGGCCTGATGGACAACATGCCGCTGCCCAAGGGCCCGATGCCCAAGGGTTCGCGCATGCCGCGCGGCCCGCGCCGCTGACCGCAGGCGCGCTGCTCCTCCCCCACCGCCGTTCTTCTTTGTCCCTGTACTTGTCCCTGTACTTGTCCCCGTATTCGTCCCCGCTTCTGTCCCCGTACCGCCCGGGGTGCGCTACTTGGCGCGGACCACCGCGGTGCCGACCGCCTTGTCGTGGAAGCCGCGCCCGTCCCGGTCGTACACCGCGGCGGGCAGCACCAGGCAGAGCAGCAGAGTGCGGATGACCACCGCGAGCGGGGTCAGGTGCGGCTGGGTCACCGACACGACGCGCAGGCCCATGAGGCGCTTGCCGACCGTGTAGCCGAGCGTGCTGACGAGGAGGAGGTTCGCGGCCGCGAAGACGGCCAGCGTGCCGAGGCTGGTGCCGGCCGCGTTGAGGTCGCCGCGGCCGATGAAGCCGAGCGCAATCACGTAGCAGAGCATCCAGTCGATCAGCAGGGCGATCAGGCGCCGGCCGACCGGGGCCAGCGAGTTGACGCCGTCCTCGGGGAGGCCGAGGCGCTTGCCCTGGTATCCGAAGTCGTCCGCTTCGGCTTGCTGTCCCGCTTCCTGCGGCATCCGCGCGCTCCGGTCCGTCCGATTGCCGGTCTGATTCCTGGTCACCCCACCACGGTAGATGAGTGACCTGGGCAACACCCCCACCGGGGCAAACGCGAAGGATGCGGCAAGATCAGGCCGCTCGCAACCGTACTGGCCCGATTGGGCGACCGCGTAACTTGTGTGAAACATTCGGGACACCGGCGGGAAACCGCCTCACCATACCTTCGGGTCCAGTGGCCAGCGGGGAGAAGGGCCGCCCCCGAGAACGAGAAGCTACCCGAGCCCGGAGCCGGGTCGAGGAGGCATGGATGTTCAACAACGCCGACGAGGTGTCGCGGTACATCACCGACAACGACGTGAAGTTCGTCGACGTCCGGTTCTGCGACCTGCCTGGCGTCATGCAGCACTTCACGATCCCGGCCGAGATCTTCGAGCCGAGTGAGACGCTGGCGTTCGACGGTTCGTCGATCCGTGGCTTCCAGGCGATCCACGAGTCCGACATGGCCCTGCGTCCGGACCTGTCGACCGCTCGCATGGACCCGTTCCGCAAGGACAAGACGCTCAACATCAACTTCTTCATCCACGACCCGCTCACGGATGAGGAGTACAGCCGCGACCCGCGCAACATCGCCAAGAAGGCGGAGCGCTACCTGGCCGGCACCGGCATCGCCGACACCGTGTTCTTCGGCCCCGAGGCCGAGTTCTACGTGTTCGACGACGTCCGCTTCGAGACGAACGCGCACGAGTCGTACTACCACATCGACTCGGTGGCGGGCGCCTGGAACACCGGCCGCGTCGAAGAGGGCGGCAACCGCGGCTACAAGGTCCGCTACAAGGGCGGCTACTTCCCGGCCCCGCCGGTCGACCACTTCGCCGACCTGCGTGCCGAGATCTCCCTGGAGCTGGCCGCTGCCGGCCTCCAGGTCGAGCGCCAGCACCACGAGGTGGGCACCGCGGGCCAGGCCGAGATCAACTACAAGTTCAACACCCTGCTGGGTGCGGCCGACGACCTGATGCTCTTCAAGTACATCGTGAAGAACGTCGCGTGGCGCAACGGCAAGACCGCGACCTTCATGCCGAAGCCGATCTTCGGCGACAACGGCTCGGGCATGCACTGCCACCAGTCGCTCTGGAAGGACGGCGCGCCGCTGTTCTACGACGAGGTCGGCTACGCCGGTCTGTCGGACATGGCCCGCTACTACATCGGCGGCCTGCTCAAGCACGCCCCGTCGCTGCTGGCCTTCACGAACCCGACGGTGAACTCGTACCACCGCCTGGTCCCGGGCTTCGAGGCGCCGGTCAACCTGGTCTACTCGCAGCGCAACCGCTCGGCGTGCATCCGCATCCCGATCACCGGCTCGAACCCGAAGGCCAAGCGCATCGAGTTCCGCGTGCCGGACCCGTCCTCGAACCCGTACCTCGCCTTCTCGGCGATGCTGATGGCGGGCCTGGACGGCATCAAGAACAAGATCGAGCCGCTCGAGCCGGTCGACAAGGACCTGTACGAGCTGGCCCCCGAGGAGCACTCCGCGGTGCCGCAGGTGCCGGGCTCGCTCCCCGAGGTCCTCAACGCGCTCGAGGCCGACCACGAGTACCTGCTCGAGGGCGGCGTGTTCACCCAGGACCTCATCGAGACCTGGGTCGACTACAAGCGCACCAACGAGGTCGACCCGATCCGTCTGCGCCCGCACCCGCACGAGTTCGAGATGTACTTCGACATCTAAAGACACCACGGCCCGGCGCCCGCGCCCGGCTTGTGCGGCAACACCCTGGAACGGCTCCGGAGACTTCGCGTCCCGGGGCCGTTCCGGCTTTTCCCCGCCCGTCCCGTCCCGTTTGGCCCATCCGGCTTGCCCCGCCCGGCCCGTCCCGCCCGGTTCAGCGCCGCCGGGGGCGGCGGCCGTCGGGCCAGGAGTCCTCGGTGCCGACCGTGACGTACAGATCGCCACGCTCGTAACCCTGCAGGACGAGCGTGATCCGCGCCCCGCGCGGAGCCCGGCGCTCTTTGAGGACCAGGGCCGGATTCGGCCCGACCCGGTCGTCGCGGTCGACCGCGAAGCCGTTCCGCACCCAGTGGCTGCCGATCAGGTCCATCGCCGGCAGCACCGTCGCGGTCCGGATCCCGGCGATGCGGAAGACCTGCTCGGTGCTCACCCCGCCGTCGAGACCGCGCGCGAACGGATCGCCGCGCACCGCGTCGACACCGCCGAACCGCTCCACGGAGAGCCCCTTCGGCAGCAGCGCGAACGTCGCGTCCGCAAACTCGCCGGCCCGGCGCCGCGCCTGCTCGGTCGTCACGGTCCGCCGCAGCCCCGCGATCCAGGAAGCCGCCGTGCCGAGCCCGAACAGACCCACGAACACCCAGACCCCCGGGTGCAGGACATACCACCAGCGCCAGCCGCCCTTGCCCTTACGCCCCAAGCGCACCCCCGTGCCGCAAGCTGCCAGGCTCCCAGGCTAAGACCGGCCGCCCGCTGCGGTGCAGGAAGCAGCCCGCGGCCGGACAGCACAAAACCCCCCGAGTTCAATGCGGCTGCGGGTACGCGAAGCCGAAACTCCGCCGAGTCACCTTCACCGCCCTTTCGGGCTCCAGAGAAGTAACCGCACACCTACGCACCGGGAGGCACCACGAACTTAGCGCGCGGCAGGGCCCGTTCGCATCGGGATATCCGCGCTCAGGAGCGGCCGCCGAACCACTTTCGCTTGCGGGGTGCGGGGGTGAGGGTGAACTCCGGGCGGGCTCGGAAAGGTTCGGCGAGGCGGATCGTGGGGAGCAGGCGGCTGAGTTCGGTGCGGACTCGGGTGAGGGGGTGCTCGGGGAATTCGGGGTCGTACTCGGCCGAGTCGGCAGCGTTGTAGGGCAGGGCCAGGTCGGCGCCGATAGCGTACGGGTGCATCAAGGAGAGGGCGTCGAGGCCAAGGCGGTCGACGATGAGGGCCTCGCGCATGCCGGTGATGCCTTGTTCGACGGCTTGGACCTTGAAGACCGCGCTGCTGTCGGCGCGCGGGATGGTCACGGCGCCGATGAAGGCAAGGCCGTGGGTGCGGCCGGGTATGCGGGTCTTGATCAACTGCCGTACCGCGGGCAGTCCGCCGATCTCGATGATGTCCGCCTCGATCAGGCCGGCGCCGCCTGCGGCGGCCGAGTGCACGAGTGCCGCGCGCAGTACGGCGAGATCGGCGAGGCCTGCGGGCAGGTCGGGTACCAGCTCGAACTCGTGGACGGTGACGAGGACATCGGGGCCGCACATCCAGGACCCGGCGAGTTCGTCGGTCGTCGGCCGGTCGACCGGCTCGCAGGCGGAGGTGTCGAAGCTGATGATCTTGTTCATGGCCGGACATCGTGGCAGGGACGGGCGGGAAAGGGCAGGGCGTTTTGCGGTCGCCGGGGCTCCACGCCGGGCCGGTGGCGGCATGCGCGGCGAGGAGCCGGAGGGGGTCAGCGGACGCGGCCCCGGGGTTTGAGGGGCAGGGTCGGGAGTTCGGGGGCG
>NZ_JAKFHA010000039.1:38932-63862 GCF_021502675.1 Yinghuangia soli | reverse complement strand
CGATATCTACCCTTCACGTACCACACTCTTCCCCACCCCGCCGCTCTCCCGCGGGGCTCCTCGCCGGGCCGGTGGCGGCATGCGCGGCGAGGAGCCGGAGGGGGTCAGCGGACGCGGCCCCGGGGTTTGAGGGGCAGGGTCGGGAGTTCGGGGGCGTCGAGGCGGGGGGCGTGGTAGCCGTGGACCTCGCCGAAGCGTTCCGCGGCCTGCCACTGGGTGCGGGCCTCGGTGATCTCGTCGTGGCTGCGGCCGACGAAGTTCCACCACATGACGATCTTCTCCTCGAACGGCTCGCCGCCGATGAGGATCAGGTTGGCCGCGCTTTCGGTGCGCAGCGCGAGGTCGCGGCGGCCGCAGCCGAGGTAGAGGAGGGAGCCGACCGGGACGGGGACGCCGTCCACGATCGCGCCCGGCTCGGTGGCGATGACCGCGTACTCGAAGTCGCGTTCCAGGGGCAGCCGGAGGTCGGCGTCCGCGGCCAGGGTCAGGTCGGCGCCGACGATGGGCGAGTACGCGGCGCCGGGCGAGCGGGCGCCGTCGACCTCGCCCATGATGACCGTGCCGTCGAGGCCCGGGGCGGTGAAACGGGGCAGGTCGGCGTGCAGTTCGAAGTGCGGGTCGGTGTTGCGGTGCGCGTCGGGCAGGGCGGTCCACAGCTGGACGTTGTGCAGGAACCGCGGGTGCGGCACGGGTGATTCCTCGGAGTGCGCGATGCCGCGCCCGGAGGTCATCAGGCCGAGCTGGCCGGGGCGCACGGTCGCGGTGTTGCCCTCGCTGTCGCGGTGCAGCATCTCGCCTTCGCGCAGCCAGCTGACGGTCTGCAGGCCCATGTGCGGGTGCGGGGCGATCTGCGCGCCGGGCTGGTCGGCGATGTCGTCGGGGCCGGTGTGGTCCAGGAAGCACCACGGGCCGACCATGCGGCGGCCGAGGGTGGGGAGCATGCGGCGTACCGGGCGGTCGTCGCCGATGGTGACCACGCGCCCGGGGATGAGTTCGTGGACCGGGGCGGCGGAGACGTCCTCGCGTCCGCCGCACACCCGCTCGACCGGATGGGTGTCGAGATCACTCATGCCGCCGCCTCGCTTCGCTCGCTCATGCTCGGGCCTCGTCCTCTGCGGTACGTCGGGTCCGGCCGCCGGGTGGCCGGCCGGTTTTGTCGATCATGGCGCCACGGTAACCGCAGCCCGGGGCCCGGCGGCGAAGGTCTCGCCGCCGACCACCCGCAGCAGTTCGAGCTGTGCGGAGTACGCGGAGTCGGCGGGCGGCGTGAAGATCAGCAGCTGCTGGTCCTCGTTGGGGGTGAGCAGGCGCTCGCACACGAGGTCGACGGCGCCGACCACGGGGTGCAGCACGCGCATCCGGGTCTTGCGCCGGACGCCGACCTCGTGGAGTTCCCAGAGCCGGGTGAACTCCTCGCCGGTGCCCCGCAGTCGGCGGACCAGGCGGGTCGCGGCCTCGTCGGACGAGCGGCGCGTGACGGCCGCGCGCAGGTCGGCGACGTGCAGGCGGCTGTAGTGCTCCCACTCCTCGCGCGGATAGGCCTGGCGTACGCCCGGGTCGGTGAACCAGCGCCAGACGATGTTGCGGCCGTTCTCGGACGTTGTGCACACACCGCCGAACAGCTCGGCGGCCAGGGCGTTCTGGGCGAGCACGTCGCCGAGGTCGCTGAGGATCTGCGCGGGGGTGTCCTCGATGCTGCCGAGGAGGTGGAACAGCGCGGCGCCGACCGTCTCGCCGGCTTTGCGGCCGGCCGGCGGGCGGTGCCCGGCCAGGAGGTAGAGGTGGTCGCGCCCGTCGTCGTCGAGGCGCAGGGCGCGGGCGAGGGCGGCGAGCATCTGGGTGGACGGCTGCGGGCTGCGGGCCTGTTCGAGCCGGATGTAGTAGTCCGCGGACATCCCGGCCAGCACGGTGACTTCCTCGCGGCGCAGGCCCGGGGTGCGGCGCCGGGCGCCGTCCGGGAGCCCGACGTCGGCCGGGCGCAGGCGCTCGCGGCTGCGCCGCAGGAAGTCAGCGAGCTCGCGGCGGTCCATCTGCATGTCGTGTCTCCCCCTCCGATGCGTAGCCGGGGACCGGCGATCCCAGGCAGGGCGGTCCGCTCCTCATCGCAGAGCAAGTCCGGCAGGGTCGTGGTTGTTCCCAGCAGGCCGAGGCGGCGAACCGCCCGGCCCCACTGATTTAACTATACGGTTCAGTGTGTTTTCAATACTGAACGGTGTGGTTTGGATTTGCGACCGCGACCACGACCGCGACCACGAGGTGGGTACCCATGTCCCGAGCAGTGCAGTTCACCGACTACGGCAGCACCGACGTCCTGGAGGTCGTCGAGGTGCCCGAGGAGCAGCTCCCCCAGCCCGGCCCGGGCCAGGTCCGGATCCGGGCCGAGGCGATCGGGGTGAACCCGCTGGACTGGAAGATCCGCTCCGGCGTGCTGTCCGCGGTCTTCCCCGTCGCGTTCCCGCACGTGCCGGGCCAGGACGTGGCGGGCGTCGTCGACGCAGTCGGCGAGGGCGTGACCGCATGGTCGGTCGGCGACGAGGTCTTCGGCATGGCCGCCCGTACCTACGCGGATCACGTCGTGGCCGACGCAGACCGGCTGGCCGCCAAGCCCGCGGACATGCCGTGGGCGCTCGCGGGGGCGCTGCCGACCGCGGCGGACGCGGCGTACCGGGCACTGGCCGAGGTCGGCATCGACGAAGGCGCGGGGACGGGTGCGGGCGACACCGTCCTCGTGCACGCGGCGGCCGGCGGAGTCGGCACGCTGGCGCTGCAGTTCGCCCGCGCGGCGGGTGCGCGGGCGATCGGCACGGCGAGCGAGGGCAACCACGACTACGTGCGCAGCCTGGGTGCCGAGCCGGTCGCGTACGGGCCCGGCCTGGCCGACCGCGTGCGGGCGGTCTCGGCGCATGGGGTGGACGCTGCGGTCGACTTCATCGGCGGCGGCGTGCTGGCCGACTCGGTCGCGCTGGCCGGCGGCCCGGACCGCGTCATCAGCATCGTCGACCCGGTCGACGCGGGCGCGAACGGCGTGCGGTTCTCCTCCGGGCACGGCGGCGAGGACTACCTGCTGCGCGCCCTCGCGAAGGCCGCCCACCTGCACACGGCCGGCACCCTGACGCTGCCGCTGGCCGAGGTGTACCCGCTGGAGGAGGCCGCGGCGGCCCACAAGGCCAGCGAAACCGGCCGCATCCGCGGCAAGTTGGTCCTGGTCACCCGCTGATCCGCGCAGCCGGGGCCACCATGGCGCCGTCCCGCGCCGCCGTCGGGGGCAGGCGGGACGGACAGGCGCTCCGGCGCGGCGGCCGACCGAGTCGAGGCTGCGCGCGTGGGGGCACCAGAGGGCGGGGCGGGTCAACGGACCCGCCCCGCCCGCACGTGCATGGGCGCCCTGGCCGCTGCCCTCGCGGTCGCGTCCGGCGCGCAGCCGTACGGCGTCCCTGCGGGCTTTGCGGTTTCGTTATGTTCGGTGGCGTTACCTCAGGTAACTCCCGGGGGTTACTCTCCAGTCACTTAGTTCGGCTCTTCGGCTCTACGCACCCGCCCACGATCCCCCCGTCATTGGGAGAACGCGTGAGAGAGCGATACGAACGGACCCCCGCAGCCCCGCGCCCCCGGCGCGCCAGGACACGCCTGGCCGCCGTGCTGGCCCTGCTCGCCGCCCTGCTCGTGCCCGGTGTCGGAGGCGCGCAGCAAGCGTCGGCGGCCGGGCCCTCCTTCCGGTTCGTCGACATCCCCGTGGCCCCCGGCGTCGCCCTCAAGGCCAACGTCTACGTGCCCGCCGGGGCCGACGCCGCGCACCCGGCGCCGGTCGTCGTGATGCCGGCCAGCTGGTCCATGCCGACCCTCGAATACGTGGTGCCGGCCCGGCAGTTGGCCGAGAGCGGCTACATCGCCCTGTCCTATACCGCCCGCGGATTCTGGCTCTCCGGCGGCGAGATCGGCGTGGCCGGCCCGGACGACGTCGCGGACATCTCGCGGGTGATCGACTGGGCGCTCGCCAACACGCCTGCCGACGCGTCCCGCATCGGCATGGCCGGCGTGTCGTACGGCGCGGGCCTCGGCCTGCTGGGCGCCGCGCACGACCCGCGTATCAAGGCCGTCGCCGCCCTGAGCGGCTGGGCCGACCTGGTCGACTCGATCTACATGGGCCAGACCCAGCACGTGCAGTCCGCGGCCGGTCTGGCCGTCGCGGGCTATCTGACCGGGCGCCCGTCCTCGGAGTTCAGCCAGTTCCTGGTCGACTTCCTGACCACCGCGAACGTGCCCGAGCTCATCGCCTGGGCGAACGTCCGCTCGCCGGCGACGTACGTGGACCGGCTCAACGCCAACGGCGCCGCGGTCATGCTCGCCAACGCGTGGGGCGACAGCATCTTCCCGCCCAACCAGCTCGCCGAGTTCTACGGGCGGCTGACCGTCCCCAAGCGCCTGGAGTTCCGGCCCGGCGACCACGCCACGCCCGAGATCCCCGGGCTGGCCGGACTGCCCAACGACACGTGGGCCAACACTCGCGCCTGGCTGGACCGCTATCTCAAGGGCACCGACAACGGCATCGACCGCCAACCTCCCGTGCAGATCAAGCCGCGGCTCGAAGGAGGGTACGAGGGCTACGCCGACTGGGCGGATCTCACCGGTTCGCGGCTCGATCTGCGGCTCGGCGACAACGGCTGGTCGCGCACCGGGCCGCTGGCACCGGACGCGGGCACCGGGTGGTCCACCCGGATCGGCACCAACGTCGACTCGGGCGCCAACGGCGGGATCATCTTCCTGACCAACCTGGTCGAGGAGTACCTGCGCATCCCGCCGACCGTGTCGGTGCCGATGCTGCCCCGCGCGGTCGCCGCGGTGTGGCAGTCCGACCGGTTGGCCGCGGAAAGCCAGGTCCGCGGTACGGCCAATCTGCACGTGACGGTCACCCCGACCGCGTCGCAGGGCACGTTCATCGCCTATCTGTACGACGTGGACGCGCTGGGCGTGGGCCGCCTCGTCACGCACGCGCCGTACACGTTCTTCGGCAAGCAGGCGTGGCGGCCGTTCGCGGCCGACGTCGAGCTGCTGGCCACCGCGTACGACGTCCCGGCCGGGCACCGGCTCGCGCTGGTCGTCGACACCGTCGACCTGCTGTACCTGGAGCAGAACCCGGCGCTGTCGTCGCTGGCCTTCGGCTCCCCGGCCGCCGACCCGTCGTGGATCTCGGTGCCGCTGCGCTGACCGGGCGGATCCGGGCCCGCCTGCCGTGTCCCGGCGGGCCCGGATTCCGGGCGGCCCCGTGCCGCCCGGGGTCGTCCGCAGGGCCTACCCGCACGGCCCCGAACCGTCCCGCCGGGTGATCTGGGGGCGTCGGGACTCTGGCAGACTTGGCCCTTATGGGGGAAACCGACACCCGACACAGCCCGCGGAAGCCGTCGACGCCGGCGGCGCCGCAGGCGACTTCTGCGGCCGCCGCAGCCACGTCCGCGGCGGTACGGCTCCGCACCTACATGCGCACGCCGCGCAGGCCTCGCTTCGTCGTCGAACTGGCCTTGGTCGCGCTCAGCTACTGGGTGTACTCCCTGATCCGCAACGCGGTGCCGAACCGCGAGGCGCTCGCCATGGAACGCGCGTGGCAGCTGCTCGATTTCGAAAAAACGCTGCACATCGACATCGAGTACGCGATAAACCATGCGGTCAACAAGATCACGTGGCTCATCGTCGGGATGAACTACTACTACGCCACGCTGCACTTCGTGGTGACCATCGGTGTGCTGGTGTGGCTGTTCCGCTGGCATCCGGGCCGCTACCGCGCGGTGCGCACGGTGCTGTTCGTGACCACCGGCCTGGCGCTCTTCGGGTACTTCTTCTACGCGCTCGCGCCGCCGCGGCTGATGCCCGGCGCCGGATACATCGACACCGTCCTGGTGCACGAGACGTGGGGCTCGATGGCCTCGGGCAACATGAAGAACGTCTCCAACCCGTACGCCGCGATGCCGTCGATGCATATCGGCTGGTCGACGTGGTGCGCGCTGGCGATCTGGACGTTCGCCCGGCCCATGTGGGTGCGCGTGCTGGGGCTGCTGTACCCGGTCGCCACGCTGATCGTGATCATGGCGACCGGCAACCACTTCATCCTCGACGCGGTCGGCGGGTGGATCACGCTGGCCGCCGGCTTCGCGATCCAGCGGCTGCTGAACGGGCGCTCGGCGTACCGGTTCCCGCGGTACACGCCGGACGACCCGCGCTCGGAAGAACGCGCGGGCCCCGGCGGCCCGGACGGACCGCCCGGGGCCGGGGCCGGCGACGGCTCGCCGGCAGGCGCCGGGTCCGGCGGTCAGCGCGAACGGGCGGGCGCGTCCTCTCCCTCGCCGTAGAACACCCGGTCGACCACGGCGCGCGCGTGCCGCGTGATGCGCCGGTAGTCCTCGATGACCGTGCCCGCGCCCACCGGCCCGGCGCCGGTCGCCCGGTAGCCGAGCAGGCGCGCCACACCGGCCAGTTCCCGCACGTCCGAGGGGAACTGGTCGGACGGGCGGCCGCGGACCAGCATGACCGCGTTGCGCACCCGGGTGGCCTCCAGCCAGGCGTCGTCCAGCACCTTGGCGTCCTGCGCGTCGAGGAGGCCGGCCTCGGCGGCCGCGGCGAGCGCCTCGCGGGTGCCGGTGGTACGCAGTGCGGGCACGTGGTGGGCGTGCTGCATCTGGAGCAGCTGGGCGACCCATTCGACGTCCGCGAGGCCGCCCCGGCCCAGCTTGGTGTGCGTGGTGGGGTCGGCGCCGCGCGGCAGGCGCTCGGCCTCGATGCGGGCCTTCATGCGCCGGATCTCGCGGACCTGGTTGTCGGTGAGTCCGGCGGCCGGCCAGCGTAGCGGGGCGACCAGGTCGAGGAAGCGGGCCCCGAGGTCGGCGTCCCCGGCGACCGGCGCGGCGCGCAGGAGCGCCTGGCTCTCCCACAGCTTCGACCAGCGCTCGTAGTAGGCGCGGTACGAGGCCAGCGTGCGCACCAGCGGCCCCTGGCGGCCTTCCGGGCGCAGGTCGGCGTCGACGACCAGCGGCGGGTCGGTGGCGGGCAGCTGCAGCAGGCGGCGCATCTCGTTGGCGACGGCATGGGCCTGCTTGGCCGCGACCGGCTCCGGCACGCCCTCCTCGGGCTCGTGCACGAAGACCACGTCGGCGTCGGAGGCGTAGCCCTGCTCGTGGCCGCCGAAGCGGCCCATCGCGATGACCGCGAGCCGGGTGCCGACCGCGCCGCCGATCTGCCGGGCGTACTCGTCGGTGGCGGCGCGCAGGGCGCCGCCCAGGGTGGCCGCGGTGACGTCGGAGAGCGCGCGGCCGACCTCGTCGACGTCGAGGCGCCCGAGGACGTCCGCGGCCACGATGCGGAACAGTTCGCGGCGGCGCACGCTGCGCGCGATCTGCACGGCGACCTCGGCGCTGGGCGCGCGGCCCACCGCGGCGAGGATCTCCGAGTCGAGGGCGGCGAGCGAGCGCGGCCGCAGCCCGTCCGGGTCGCCGAGCAGCGCGACCGCCTCGGGGGCGCGCAGCAGCAGGTCGGGGGCCAGGCGTCCGGACGCGAGGACGCGGGCCATGTTCTCCGCGGCCGCGCCCCCGCCCGAGCCCGCTCCCGAGTCGCGGAGCAGGCGCAGGTACCAGTGCGTGTTGCCGAGCGCGTCGGAGACCTGCCGGAAGGCCAGCAGGCCGGCGTCCGGGTCGGCCGAGTCGGCGAACCAGCCGAGCATGACCGGGAGCAGGGTGCGCTGGATGGACGCCCGGCGGCTGACCCCGGAGGCGAGGGCCTCCAGGTGCCGCAGCGCGCCCGCGGGGTCGGCGTAGCCGAGTGCTTCGAGGCGCTGGGCGGCGGCTTCCGGGGTGAGGCGGGTCTCGCCGGGCTGCAGGCGGGCCACCGCGTCCAGGAGCGGGCGGTAGAAGAGCTTCTCGTGCAGCCGGCGCACCTCGTGCTGGGTGCGCCGCCAGGTGGCCTCCAGCTCGCCGACCGGGTTGGCCCGGAAGCCCAGTGAGCGGCCCAGGCGGCGCAGGTCGGCGGAGTCGGTGGGCAGCAGGTGGGTGCGGCGCAGCCGGTGCAGCTGGATGCGGTGCTCGAGGAGCCGCAGGAAGCGGTACGCCTCGTCGAGGGCGGCCCCGTCGGCGCGGCCGACGTAGCCCTCCGTGGACAGCGCGGCGAGCGCATCCAGGGTCGATCCGCTGCGCAGCGAGGCGTCCGCGCGGCCGTGCACGAGCTGGAGGAGCTGGACCGCGAACTCGATGTCGCGCAGCCCGCCGGGGCCGAGCTTGAGTTCGCGCTCGACCTCGGTGTGCGGGATGGACTCGACGACGCGGCGGCGCATGGCCTGGACGTCGGCGACGAAGTTCTCGCGCTGCGCGGCGGTCCACACCAGCGGGGCGATGCGCTCGATGTAGCGGCGGCCCAGGGCCAGGTCGCCGGCCACCGGGCGGGCCTTCAGAAGGGCCTGGAACTCCCAGGTCTTGGCCCAGCGTTCGTAGTAGGCCAGATGGCTGGCCAGGGTGCGGACCAGCGGCCCGTTGCGGCCTTCCGGGCGCAGGTTGGCGTCGACCGGCCAGATGGTGCCCTCGCGCGTGGTGTGCGAGCAGGCGCGCATCATGGCGGCGGCGATGCGGGCCGCGGCGGCGAGTGCGGTGCCTTCCTCGACGCCGGGCGGGGCCTCGGCGACGAAGACGACGTCCACGTCGCTGACGTAGTTGAGTTCGCGGCCGCCGCATTTGCCCATGCCGATGACCGCGAGGCGGCATTGGTCGGCCTCGACGGGGTGTTCGCGGCTGACCAGGTCGAGGGCCGCGTCGAGGGTGGCGCCGGCCAGGTCGGCGAGCTCGGCGGCGACCTGGGCGACGTCGGCGGTGCCGCACACATCGCGGGCGGCGATCGAGAGCAGGCAGCGGCGGTAGGCGACGCGCAGCGTGTCGAGGGCGGCATCGCCGTGCAGTTGGCCTTGCGAGCGGTCCTCGAGGGCGGCGCGCAGGGTACGCCGGAAGTACTCGGGCGTGGGGTGGGCGTCCTGGACGTCGTACGTGACCAGGGTGCGCCAGTCGCCGGGATGCCGGGCGAGGTGGTCGCCGAGCGCCGCGCTGACGCCGAGCACGCCGAGGAGCCGGTCGCGCAGCGGTTTGGCGGAGGCGAGCGTGGAGAGCAGGACCGGCCGGTCGTCGGCGGCCTCGGCGAGGCGGACCAGGCCCAGCAGGGCCAGGTCGGGGTCGGCGGTCGCGGACAGGGCCTCGAGCAGCAGCGAGTCGTCCCGTATCCCGGCGAGTGCAGGGTCCGCGAGGTGCCGCGCGGCTGCGGCGGCATCGTGGAAACCCAGCCTGACCAGCCGCGCCGTGGACACTCCCGGGGTTACCGGATCCCATGTGGTCACCAGCCGAGACTATCCGCGCGCCCCGTGCGCCCCAACAGCTGACCCGCCGTCAGGTTCCGGAGTCGGCAGGCAGCAGGCAGGCAGTGGGCAGGCAGTCGGCGGGTATCGACGCCCGGAATGCAACATGCGGCCGTCGGAAGGGAGCTTCCGACGGCCGCACGCCGTAGGCGCGTCCCGATCCATCGAGTCCCCCGACCGCGATGACCGGTGCCGACGCGCTACCCGCCCGGTGGCCTTCCGGTGAACCGTCCCATCAGGTCGTCCGTCCCACGGCCTGGGGGATCCTCCGTCTTGCCAGTTCTCCATACGCCACCGTACGGGAAGTCACCCTACGTTAGCGTGTGAGGCATGCGCAACGGTGTTCCCTCGGACGATGTCCGGACAGACAGACCAGCACGGGCCGGCAGGCGCACCCTGTCCCGGGACGACTGGGCCCGCGCCGCGCTCGAGGCGATGCGCGAAAGCGGCCTCGGCGCCATCGCGGTCGAGCCCTTGGCCGAGCGGCTCGGCACGACCAAAGGCAGCTTCTACTGGCATTTCAAGGACCGCGACGCGCTGGTCCACGCCGCACTGGAGATGTGGGTCGCCGAGTCCGACGCGATGATGGCGGCCGCCGCCCGCATCACCGATCCGGCCGAACGCGGACGCTGGCTCACCGAGTTCGCGTTCACCGGGCCGCAGGGGGCGGACATCAGCACCACCCTCCTGATCAACTCGCAGCACCCGGTGGTCGGCCCGTTCCTGGAGCGCGTCACCGAGGACCGCATCGCGTGGGGCGCGCGCCTCAACGAGGAACTCGGGCTGGCCCCGGACGTCGCCCGGCAGCACGCGCTCGCCGCGTGGATGATCGCGGTCGGCATCGCCCTGGTACGCCGCGGCGCCCCGCAACTGCTGCCGCAGGGCGAGGAGTCCGACGCGTTCAAGCGCTACATCATGGAACTGCTCCGCCCGGGCCCCCGCCGACCGTAGGACCCGGCCCGCCGACGCGCCGAACGCACTGCGCCGGCCGGCCCGCCCCGTGGGGACAGGCCGGCCGGCGCAGTGTCGTGCGTACGGCCGTGCTGCGGTGCGCCGTGCGGCGGGTCAGAGGACCGGCAGGTACTTCCCCAGCTCGAAC
This sequence comes from Yinghuangia soli, assembly GCF_021502675.1. Taxonomy (GTDB): domain Bacteria; phylum Actinomycetota; class Actinomycetes; order Streptomycetales; family Streptomycetaceae; genus Yinghuangia; species Yinghuangia soli. Next base: position 53,390 of record NZ_JAKFHA010000039.1, on the reverse strand, counting down.
GGGGTGACCTGCTGGCGGTACTCCTCCCACTCCTGGCGCTTGTTGCGGAGGAAGAACTCGAAGACGTGCTCGCCGAGGACCTCCGGCAGCAGCTCGCTGCGCTCCATGAGCGCGATCGCCTCGGCCAGGTTCTGCGGCAGCGGCGCGATGCCCAGCGCGCGGCGCTCGGCGTCGGTCAGCGCCCACACGTCGTCCTCGGCACCCGGCGGCAGCTCGTAGCCCTCTTCGACGCCCTTGAGCCCTGCACCGAGCAGGACGGCGAAGGTCAGGTACGGGTTGCACGCCGAGTCGATCGAGCGCACCTCGATACGCGTCGACTGGCCCTTGGTGGGCTTGTACATCGGCACCCGCACGAGCGCCGAGCGGTTGTTGTGGCCCCAGCAGATGTACGAGGGGGCCTCGCCGCCCATGCCCGCGGTGCGCGCCGACGCGCCCCACAGCCGCTTGTAGGAGTTCACCCACTGGTTGGTGATGGCGGCCATCTCCGCGGCGTGCTTGAGCAGGCCGGCGATGAAGGAGCGCCCCACCTTGGACAGCTGGTACTCCGCGCCCGCCTCGTAGAAGGCGTTGCGGTCGCCCTCGAACAGCGACAGGTGGGTGTGCATGCCCGAGCCCGGGTACTGCGAGAAGGGCTTCGGCATGAAGGAGGCGAACACGCCCTGCTCCAGCGCGACCTCCTTGACCACCAGGCGGAAGGTCATGATGTTGTCCGCGGTGCTCAGCGCGTCCGCGTAGCGCAGGTCGATCTCCTGCTGGCCGGGGGCGCCCTCGTGGTGGCTGAACTCCACCGAGATGCCCATGTTCTCCAGCATGGTGATGGCCTGGCGCCGGAAGTCGTGGCTGACCGTCTGCGGCGTGTGGTCGAAGTATCCGCTGTGGTCCACCGGGGTCGGCGGGGTGCCGTCCAGCGGCATGTCCTTGAAGAGGAAGAACTCGATCTCGGGGTGCGTGTAGAACGTGAAGCCCCGGTCCGAGGCCCGCTCCAGCGTGCGCTTCAGGACGTAGCGCGGGTCCGCGAAGGACGGCGAGCCGTCCGGCATGAGGATGTCGCAGAACATGCGGGCGGTCCCGGGCGCCTCGGCGCGCCACGGCAGTATCTGGAACGTCGCAGGATCCGGCTTGGCCAGCATGTCGGACTCGTGCACGCGGGCGAAGCCCTCGATCGCCGAGCCGTCGAAGCCGATGCCCTCGGCGAAGGCCTGTTCAAGCTCGGCAGGGGCCACGGCGACCGACTTGAGGAAGCCGAGGACGTCGGTGAACCACAGGCGCACGAACCGAATGTCGCGCTCCTCCAGCGTGCGAAGCACGAACTCCTGCTGCTTATCCATGGGTACATCTTGGCCTGTCCCGGTTGCGAACACATTACGGGGCCTCCAACAAAAGATCGGCGGCGCAAAACGGCCTGCCCCCGGCGTGACCGGCGTCACACCCAAAGCGCCCGGGGACTGTCACATCCGGCACCCGCTGCCCCGTCGTACTGGTGACCGCGCCGCATCCGGCGGCCGGCGAAGCACAAAGGAATCCGTGCCATGCAGCAGCGCATGAACATGTTCGAGGTCGCTCCCGAGGGCTACAAGGCCGTGCTGGGCCTCGAGCAGTACGTCCGCGCCAACGTCGACCACACGCTCCTGGAGCTGGTGAAACTGCGCGCCTCGATGCTCAACAACTGCGCGTTCTGCGTCGACATGCACAGCACCGACGCGCTCAAGGCCGGCGAGGACGTGCGGCGCCTGTTCGCGGTCAGCGCGTGGCGCGAGTCGCCGTTCTTCTCCGCCGAGGAGCAGGCCGCGCTGGCGCTCACCGACGAGGTCACCGAGCTGGGCGAGCACGGCGTCACCGACGAGGTGTGGGCGGCCGCGCAGGACGCCTTCTCGGACCGCGAGCTGGCCGACCTCATCCTGGCCATCAGTACGATCAACGTGTGGAACCGGATCGGCGTGAGCACGCACCTTCAGCCCCCGGCCCTGTGACCGTCGCCGCCCCTGGCAGCGACGTGTACGACGAGGTCTTCGAGCAGCACCGCCCGGTGCTGCTCGGCCTCGCGTACCGCATGCTCGGCAGTTGGTGGGATGCCGAGGACACCGTGCAGGACGCCTGGCTGCGCTGGCGGCGCAGCGGACCGGAGTCGGTCGCCGACCCGCGCGGCTGGCTGGTCACCGTCACCACCCGCATCGCGCTGGACCAGCTGCGCTCGGCGCGCCGGCAGCGCGAGACGTACGTCGGGCCGTGGGTGCCCGAACCGGTGCCCACCGGCCGGCTCGCCCTGGACCCCGCGGAGACCGCCGAGCAGCGCGCCACCGTGTCGCTGGCCGCGCTGCGCCTCATGGAGCAGCTGACGCCGCCCGAGCGCGCCGTCTACCTGCTGCGCGAGGCGTTCGAGCTGCCCTTCCAGGAGATCGCCGACGCGCTCGACGTGGGCGCCGCCAACGCGCGCCAGCTGTACCACCGCGCGGCGGCGCGGCTGGCCGGCGACAAGGCCCGGTTCGCGGTGGACGGCAGCAGGCACCTCGCGCTCGTGGACCGCTTCGTCGCGGCGGCGGCGACCGGGGACCGCGCCGGGCTGCAGGCGCTGCTCGCCGACGACGTGGTGCTGTGGAGCGACGGCGGCGGCAAGGTCCGCGCCGCGCTCAACCCGGTGCACGGGCCGGCCAAGGTCATGCGCTTCCTGATGGGCGTCCTGGACAAGGCGCCGCAGGCGCGCTGCTACCGGCTGGACGTCAACGGCGGCCCTGCGGTGCTGTTCGTGCTGGGCGAGCACCGGCTGCTTTTGAGCTTCGAGACTCGCGACGGAAACATCGCCGGGATCCAGGGCGCGGCCAACCCGGACAAGCTGCGAACTATCACCATTCCGGACCGGGCCCCGTGTTTCGTGCACGGGTCCGGGCCTTTGCCGGTCTGAGTCGCGGCCATCATGCGCGCCGCGGCACCGGCGCGGCAGAGCTTCACTGCGCGGTGACGGCGGGGAAACAGCGCCGTAGAGCGGCGTGCCTACCTTCCGTGGCATGGACAGACGAAGCTTCCTCCGCGCCGCGGGCGCCACCACCCTCGCCGCCGGCCTCACCGCCGCCTGCGGGAGCGACGACACGAAGAGCGGCTCCACGCCCGGGGGGTCCGGCGGGGCGAGCGGGCCCAAGCGCAAGGTGAAGCTCGGCTTCATCGCCCTGACCGACTGCGCGTCCCTGGTCATGGCGCAGGAGCTCGGCTACTTCGCCAAGCGCGGACTGGACGTCACCATCGAGAAGCAGCAGTCCTGGGCGACCACCCGCGACGCGCTGCTCAACGGCCAGATCGACGGCGCGCACTGCCTGTTCGGCATGCCGTTCTCGGTGGCCACCGGGATCGGGGGCGACGGATCGACCGCGCTGAAGATCGCGATGATGCTGAACCACAACGGCCAGGCGATCACCTTGAAGAAGGGCTTCTCCTCGGTCGGCTACGGTGATCTGGCCAAGGCCAAGGCTGTCCTGGAGGCCAAGGAGACCACCTTGGCGATGACCTTCCCCGGCGGCACCCACGACATATGGCTGCGCTACTGGCTGCGCGCCGCCAAGGTCGACACGAAGGCCGCCAAGATCATCACGATTCCGCCGCCGCAGATGGTCGCCAACATGAAGGTCGACGCGATGGACGGCTACTGCGTCGGCGAGCCCTGGAATGCGGTCGCGGTCCAGCAGGGCATCGGCTTCACCCACCTGACCAGCCAGGACCTGTGGCGCGGCCACCCGGAGAAAGCCCTCGTGGTCAACGAGGCCTTCGCAACCGGCAAGCGGGACACCCTGAAGGACGTGATGGCCGCCGTGCTGGAGGCCAGTCGCTGGCTCGACAACCCCGCGAACCGCAAGAACGCCGCGACCACCATCTCCGCGAACCAGTACGTGAACGCCCCGGCCGCCGAGATCGAGGGCCGGCTGACCGGGCGCTACCAGCTCGGCGCCGGGCTGCCGGACAAGACGTACACCACCGACATGATGCGGTTCTTCGACGACGGCCAGGTCAACACGCCGCTCAAGTCGCACGGCCTGTGGTTCCTCGCGCAGTACCAGCGGCTCGGCATCGCCAAGAACCCGATCGCCGACCCGCAGAAGCTCGTCGACTCGATCATCCTGTCCGACCTCTACAAGGAGGTCGCGGAGGCGGAGAAGATCCCCGTCGCCACCGACATGCAGCCGTTCGACGTGCAACTGGACAGCGCCCGCTTCGACCCGAACGACCTCGCCAAGGAGGTGGCTCGCGCATGACGACACAAAGCGACGCACCGGTCGCCACCCTGCCGGACGAAGATCCGGCCCCGCAGACCGCACCAGCCGCGACCGAGTCCGGAGTGCGGGCCGGGGCGGAGGGGGAGTCCGCCACTCCCCCGCCGCCCCGGCGTACCGGCGGCAGGCTGCGCGGCGCGCTCGAAGCGTGCGCATGGTCGCTGGTGGGGCTCGCGGTTCTGGTCGGGCTGTGGCTGTGGGCCGCCGACGGCACCCCCGAACTCCCCACCCCGCTCGACGTGCTGGGGAACCTCGGCGACCTGCTGTCCGACCCGTTCTACGACAACGGTCCCGGCGACAAGGGCATCGGCCTGCAGCTGCTCACCTCGCTGCAGCGGGTGTTCACCGGCTTCGCACTCGCTGCGCTCGTCGGCATCCCGCTCGGCCTGCTGATGGGCGGCAACCGCCGGGCCTGGCAGGCCGCGAACCCGGTCGTCCAGCTGCTGCGCCCGGTCTCGCCGCTGGCATGGTTCCCGCTCGGCCTCGTCGTGCTCAAGGACAGCCCGCAGGCCGCGGTGTTCGTCATCTTCGTCACCGCGCTGTGGCCGATCGTCCTCAACACCGCGGCGGGCGCCGCCTCGGTGCCCGAGGACCAGCGCAATGTGGCCCGGGTGTTCCGGTTCGGCAAGGTCGCGTACGTGCGGCATGTGATGGTGCCGCACTCGCTGCCCTCGATCGTGACCGGGCTGCGGCTGTCGATGGGCATCGCGTGGATGGTCATCGTGGCCGTCGAGATGCTGTCCGGCAGCACCGGGATCGGCTCGTTCGTCTGGAACTCCTACAACGGCGGCGACCTCTCCGAGGTCATCAGCGCCATCGTGCTCATCGGCGGTGTCGGGTTCGCCCTGGACATGTTCTTCCTGTGGCTGCTCCGCATCGTCGGCGGAAAGGCGGCCACCCCGTGAGTGACCTGGTCATCAAGAACCTGCACAAGTCGTTCGGCGGACGCCGGGGCGTACCGCCGCAGCACGTCCTGCGGGACATCGAACTCACCGTCAAGCAGGGCGAATTCGTCTCGCTCATCGGGCACTCCGGATGCGGCAAGTCGACGCTGCTGAGCATCGTCGCCGGCCTGCAGCGCGCGGACGCCGGGTCGGTGATGCTGGGCGGGGCGGAGATCACCGCGCCCGGCCCGGACCGGGCCATGGTGTTCCAGAACTACTCGCTGCTGCCCCGGCTGAGCCTGCTGGCCAACGTCCGCGAGGCGGCCCGCGCATCGCGCCCGGACCGCTCCAAGGCGCTGCTGGACGAGGCCGTCGAGCGGTATCTGACCGCGGTCGGGCTCTGGGAGCAGCGCAACAAGCTGCCCAGCCAGGTGTCCGGCGGCATGCAGCAACGCACGGCGGTGGCACGGGCGTTCGCGGTCGGCCCGAAGGTTCTGCTGCTGGACGAGCCGTTCGGTGCTCTGGACGCCCTCACCCGGGCGCGGCTGCAGGAGCAGCTGCTCGAACTGTGGAGCACCGAGTCCACCACCGAGACCGTCCTGATGGTCACGCACGGCATCGACGAGGCGATCCTGCTCGCGGACCGCATCGTGGTGATGGGCAATCCGCCGGGCCCGTCGGTGGTCGAGGTCATCGACGTCGACCTGCCGCGGCCGCGCGACCGGGTGACGGTCATCGACCAGCCGGCGTACCGCGGCGTGCAGGAGCGGCTCCTCGCGCTGCTGCACGCGGACAGTGCCGCAGCGGCCTGATCCCCGCCTGCCGGGCCGGTCCGGATCGCGCCTCCGGACCGGCCCTCGGCATGCCCGGAAGCACGTCCGGGAGTACGTACGGGCGCCAAGCGCGACGCGACACGCGGAGACCTGCACCACTAATCGTCAAACTGACATCAAGGTCGGCTATGCTGCGGGCATGCCCCAGCTTCGGATCGCCCTGAGCCAGATCAACCCGACCGTCGGCGACCTGGCCCGCAACGCGGACCTCGTCGTCGCGTGGACCAAGCGCGCGGCCGGCCGCGGTGCGCACTTGGTCGCCTTCCCCGAGATGGTGCTGACCGGCTACCCGGTCGAAGACCTCGCGCTGCGCTCGTCCTTCGTCGAGGCGTCCCGCCGCACGCTGGACGCGCTCGCGGCCCGGCTGGCCGGCGAGGGCCTGGGCGAGACCACCGTCGTGGTCGGCTACCTGGACCGCTGCGAGACCGCCACGCCCCGGCTCGGCCTCCCGGCCGGCGCGCCGCAGAACGCGGTGGCGGTGCTGCACGGCGGCCGGGTCGTGATCCGCTCGGCCAAGCACCACCTGCCCAACTACGGCGTGTTCGACGAGTTCCGCTACTTCGTGCCGGGCGACAAGCTGGCCGTGGTGCGCGTGCACGGCGTCGACGTGGCGCTGGCGATCTGCGAGGACCTGTGGCAGGACGGCGGCCCGGTGGCCGCGGTGCGCGCCGCGGGGGCCGGGCTGCTGCTGGTGGTCAACGGCTCGCCGTACGAGCTGGCCAAGGACGACGTGCGCCTCGAACTGGTGCGGCGGCGCTCCGCCGAGGCCGGGTGCGCGCTGGCGTACGTCAACATGGTCGGCGGGCAGGACGAGCTGGTCTTCGACGGCGACTCCCTGGTCGTCGGCGCCGACGGCGAACTGCTCGGACGTGCACCGCAGTTCGAGGAGGAACTGCTGATCGTCGACCTGGACCTGCCGGCCGCGTCCACCGACGACAGCGCGTACAACCCGGGCGACGTGGTCGCGGACGGCCTGACCATCGTGCAGGCCACCGTGTCGGACACCCCCGTGGAGCCGTACGAGCCGGCGCCGGCGAGCACCGCCGAGCGGTTGTCCGACGACGCGGAGATCTACGGCGCGCTGGTGTCCGGGCTGCGGAACTACGCGGCGAAGAACGGCTTTCGATCCGTGCTGCTGGGCCTTTCCGGCGGTATCGACTCCGCACTGGTCGCGGCGATCGCCGCGGATGCGGTGGGTGGGGCGAACGTCTACGGCGTGTCCATGCCGAGCAAGTACTCCTCCGACCACTCCAAGGACGACGCCGCGGACACCGCGGAGCGCATCGGGCTCAACTACCGGCAGGTGCCGATCGCGCCGATGGTCGACGCGTACCTCGACGCGGTGAAGCTGACCGGGGTGGCCGAGGAGAACCTCCAGGCCCGGGTGCGCGGCACCACGCTCATGGGCATCTCGAACCAGGACGGGCACCTGGTCCTGGCCACCGGCAACAAGAGCGAACTCGCTTGCGGGTACTCCACGCTGTACGGCGACGCCGTGGGCGGCTTCGCGCCGATCAAGGATCTCCCCAAGACGCTGGTGTGGCGCATCTCCCGCTGGCGCAACGAGGAGGCGCTGCGGCGCGGCGAGACGCCGCCCATCCCGGAGAACTCCATCACCAAACCGCCGAGCGCCGAGCTGCGGCCGGACCAGAAGGACAGCGACTCGCTGCCGGACTACGAGATCCTCGACGACATCCTGGACGACTACGTCGAGCAGGACATGGGCCGCGACGCGATCGTCGCCGCGGGCTTCGATGCGGCGCTGGTGGACCGCGTGCTGAAGCTGGTCGACACGGCCGAGTACAAGCGCCGCCAGTACCCGCCGGGCACGAAGATCTCCCTGAAGGCCTTCGGCCGCGACCGCCGGCTGCCCATCACGAACCACTGGCGCGAGGGATAGAGGAAGCTCTTTCTTCATAAAGATTGCCTTGTTACCGTGCGGCGGTGACCGACGAGGAACGCCTTCTCCGCCGGACCGCCGCACGGATAGCCGAGGCGCTGCGGCCGGCGAACACGGACGCCTTCACGGCCGCGGGCGACCGGATCGACGTCCTGCGCGCCGCGGGGCTGACCGAGCTGCGCGCCCCGGGAACCGATGCGACGGCGGCGCAGGTGGCCGTCGTCGCCGCCGAACTCGCCCGCGCACTCGCACCCGTGCGGTACCTCGAAGACGCGGTGGCGACCGAAGGCCGTCGCCCCGGCGCAGACGGCCCCGCGGTCGACGCCTTCGCACTCGCCCTCGCCGCCGCCGACCTCGTCGGGACGGCGCGCGGTGCGCTCGACGACGCGGTCGAATACGTCCGGACGCGCAAGCAGTTCGGGCGCGCGGTGGGCGGCTTCCAGGCGGTCGCGCACCTTGCCGCCGAGGCTGCTGTCGACCTCGCCGCCGCGGAGGCGTTCGCGGACCATGCCGCCTGGGGCGTGGACCATTTGCCGACGCCTGAAGCGCTCTCGGTCGCGTACGCCGCCCGCGCGGTGTGCGCCGAGGCGGCAATCGCCGTGTGCGAAACGGCGATCCAGCTGCTCGGCGGCATCGGGATGACGTGGGAGCACCTGGCGCATATGCGGCTGCGGCGTGCGCATGAGCTCCGGCTGCGGGCTCCCGGCGTGCGCCCGGCGGCCCCGCTGCCGGACCTGCGCGGGCTGGACTCGCCGGACGAGGCCGCGTTCCGCGGCGAACTGGCCGCGTGGGCCGACGGCATCGGTGCCACCGCCGCCATGAGCCGACGCGCCTGGCACCGGCTCTTGTACGACGCCGGATATGTGGGTGTCTCGTTTCCGGTGGAGGCGGGCGGGCGCGGGCTGGCACCCGCCTACGAGGCCATCGTCAACGACGAGCTCGGGTTCCGCGGGCTGCCGCCCGTGCCGCCGATCGGGCATCTGGCGCATGCCATAAGGCGCTTCGGTACGGCCGCGCAGCGCGAGGAGTACCTGCCGGGACTGCTGTCCGGCAAGGCCGCGTGGTGCCAGGGGTTCAGCGAGCCCGAGGCGGGGTCCGACCTCGCCGCGCTGGCCACCCGGGCGCGCCGGGACGGGGACGCGTACGTCGTCGACGGCACCAAGATCTGGACCAGCGACGCCGTGGACGCCGACCACTGCCTGCTGCTGTGCCGCACCGGCGAGCCGGGGCATCGCGGGCTGTCCGTGCTGCTCGTGCCGATGGACGCGCCCGGGGTGCGTGTCGTGCCGATCGTGACCGCTTTCGAGACACGGGAGTTCGCCCAGGTGTTCCTCGACGGCGTACGGGTCCCGGCCGCGGCGCGGCTGGGCGGCGAGGGGGACGGCTGGGGCATCGCGATGGCGCTGCTCGGCTACGAGCGCGGCCCCGCCGACATCGGGTGGACCTCGCGGCTCGCCGCGGCGGTGGCGGACATGCGCGACCGGGGCACCGCCGACCCCGTCCTCGCGCACCGCCTCGACCATGCCGAACACTGGCTCTACGCCCTGCGGTTGCGGGTCCGCGCCCGGCTCGCGGCACGGACCGGCGACGACGACCCGGGGCCGGAGGGCTCGATCGACAAGCTGCTGCTCACCCGGGTCGACCAACTCGTCGGCCGCCTGCGCCTGGACCTCGCCGGCCCGGACGCGATGACCGGCTACCTGTGGTCCCGGGCCGCGGGGATCTACGGCGGCACCGCGCAGATCCAGCGCGACATCGTCGCCCAGCGCGTGCTCGGACTCCCGCGGGCCCGCTAGGCCTGCCCGGGCCGTGCCTGGGCCGTGCCCGAAGGCCGGGTCAGAACTTGAAGTCCGCCTGCACGGGACGGTGGTCGCTGGTGGTCTTCGGGAGCACCTTGGCGCTGACCGGGTCGAGGCCCCGCACCATCACGTGGTCGATCGCGGCCATCGGCAGCGATGCCGGCCAGGTGAAGCCGAAGCCGCCGCCGGCCGCGTCCTGGGCGTCGGTGAGGCCGTCGGTGAGCGGCTCCAGGCCGCGGTCCGCGACGGTGCCGTTCAGGTCGCCCGCGACCAGGACGTACTTGGCCGGGTCCGCGTCGACCGCGGCGGCGAGCCGGCGCACGGTGTCGTCGCGCTGGTCGATGCCGAAGCCGCCCGGCCCGAACCGCACCGAGGCGAGGTGCGCGACGTAGACGGTGACCTCGCCCTTTTCGGTGACCAGCTTGGCGCGCATCGCGCGGGTCCAGCCCATGCCCACGTCGACCGGCTCGACGTCCTCGATCGGGAAGTTGCTCCACAGCGCCACGGTGCCCTCGGCCGCGTGGTACCGGTAGGCCTTGTCCAGGACCGCGCCGTAGCGGCCGCGCTGGCCGCTGGGGATCTCCTCCAGCGCGACCACGTCGGCCTTGGCCTCCAGCAGCGAGCGGGCGGTGCCGGCCGGGTCCGGGTTCTCGGCGTTGATGTTGTGGGTGACCACGCGCAGGTCGTACGGGCCGCTGCCGGCCGAGGAGAAGACCGTGCCGCCGAACATCGCCAGCCACACGACCGCGGGCAGCGCCGAGGCCACCAGGGCGGTCCAGGAGCGGCGTACCGCGGCGGCGGCCAGCAGCGGGAGCAGCAGCAGGCCGGTCCAGGGCAGGAAGGTCTCCAGCAGCGAACCGATGTGGCCCGGCGTGTTCGGCACCAGGCTGTGGCCGCCGATCAGCAGGGCGACGAGCAGCGCGAAGACCGCGACGATGCGGCCGCGGCGCCAGGCCGGACGTGCCATGAGCTCCTGGAAGCCGGGCCACGACCAGCGCCGGCTCCCCCGGGCGTCCGCCGCCGGCGGCGTCGGGGTGTCCGTCGTGGTGGGCCACGTCATCTGCGCTCTCCCAAGGTCGTCCGGAGGTCCTCCGGCCGGCGGCTGCTTTCGCGTGCGCCGAATGTCGCATACGTCCTCTGAGGACGCCTGCCGCCGTCCGGGAGGTTCCCCGACGGCGCCGCCGGGACGTTTCCGGGACAGGACCGTCACAAACCTCGCCGGCGGACGTGCCCTTGCGCCTCGGGAGTCGCCGGAAGTCTCAGGAGTGCGGCCCGGGGGCCGCGACGCCGCGCAGGACGGCGTCCACGATCTGCTCGGGGAGTCCCTCGGGCAGCTCGGTGTCGTGGACCATCTTGCGGACCAGCAGCGGTGCGGAGAACAGGTCCTTCATGACCTCGATCGGGAGGTCGTCGCGCAGTTCGCCGGACGCCACCCCGCGGCGCAGGATCTCGCGCATCGCCTCGCGGCGGCGCTCGATCACCACGTCGTGGTAGCGGCGCCACAGCTCGGGGTGCCGCTTGACCTCGGTGAGCACGATCGAGACGAGCCCGCCGGCCCGCTGGTCGACCAGGTTGGTGCGCAGCGCGGTCAGCAGCAGGACCAGGTCGTCCCGGGCGCTCTTGCCGGGCAGTTCGGGGATCGGGTGCTCGGCCGCCTCGACCGCGGCGATGACCAGGGCTTCCTTGTTGGGCCAGCGCCGGTAGATGGTCGCTTTGCCGACCCCGGCGGCCTGCGCGACCGCCTCGATGGACAGCGCGCCCACGCTGCCCTCGTCGGCGATCAGGCGCAGCGTGGCGTCCAGGATGGCGCGCTCCACCGCGGCGCTGCGCGGACGGCCGCGCGGACGCGCACCGGGCACCGCAGGGGTGCAAGGGGCGTCCGGCGCGGCCGTCTCGGCGCTCTCGGCCGGGCCGTCGGTGTCGGTCGCGGAGCTCATCGCCCTAGACCTTAGCGGTCTCGCGGGCCTGCTCAGGCAGGCTTCCGGCAGCCGGGACGGCCTTGCGCGGCATCCACTTGAAGACCACGAACGCGCCGATCGCACCGACGATCGCGGAGCCGAGCGCGCTGTAGTGCATGGCGTGCACGAAGGCGTCCTTGGCGGGGTCCACCCATCCGGCCCCGGCAGGCCCGGCGTGCGCGGCCGCGCCGAGGGTCGCCTCGACGGACTCGTCCGCGCCCTTGGGCACGCCGTTCCCGGCGATCTGGTCGCGGTAGACCGAGGAGAGCAGCGAGCCGAGGACCGCGACGCCGAGAGCGCCGCCGACCTGCCGGACGGTGTTGGTGACCGCCGAGCCGGCGCCCGCCTTCTCACGCGGCAGCGAGGCCATGACCGAGTTGGTGGCCGGCGGCATGACCAGCGACATCCCGACGCCCTGCAGGAAGAAGACGACGAGCAGGATCCACATCGGGGTGGTCCGGCCCATCGGCAGGAAGCCGAGGAAGGTCGCGGTGACCAGGATCATGCCGGCCGTGGTGACGGCGCGGACCCCGAACTTGCGCACGAAGCCGGCGCTGCGCGGCGCGAACATCAGCTGGCCGATGGCCAGCGGGAGCAGGAACAGGCCGGTCTGCAGCGGTGTGTAGCCGCGCACGCTCTGCAGGTAGAAGGCCATGAAGAAGGTCACGCCCATGAGCGCGAAGAAGACCAGGCCGATGGCCGCGGAGGCGGCCGAGAAGGACGGCTCGCGGAAGAACTTCACGTCCAGCGCGGGGTGGTCGCTGCGCTTCTCGTACCAGACGAAGACCGCGAGGATCGCGACGCCGACGGCGATGGTGGCGAGCACCTCGGGGCTGGTCCAGGAGTCCTCGCCGCCCTTGATGATGCCGTACACCAGCGAGACGAGGCCGGCGATCGACAGGGCCACGCCGCCCGGGTCGAGCTTGCCGGGGCGCGGGTCCTTGGAGTCGGGCACCACGAAGACCATGGCGAGCACGCCGACCACCACGATGGGCACGTTGATCAGGAAGACCGAGCCCCACCAGAAGTGCTCCAGCAGGATGCCGCCGGTGATCGGGCCGATGGCGATGGCCAGGCCGACCGCGCCGGACCAGATGCCGATCGCCTTGGGGCGCTCGTGGGGTTCGAAGACGTTGCTGATGATGGACAGCGTGGCGGGCATCACGAAGGCCGCGCCGAAGCCCATCACCGCGCGGGCCGCGATCAGCTGGCCGGGGCTCTGCGAGATGGCCGACAGCAGCGAGGCGATGCCGAAGACGACCATGCCGAAGAGCAGCAGCTTCTTGCGGCCGAACCGGTCGCCCAGGATGCCGGCGGTGAACAGCAGGCCGGCGAAGACCAGCGTGTACGAGTTGATCGCCCACTGGAGCTCGCTCTGCGAGGCGCCGAGGCCGGCGTCCGGGTCGGCGATGACCTTGATGGCGACGTTGAGGATCGAGTTGTCGAGGACCACCACGAGCAGGGCCACGACCAGCACGCCGAGGATGTACCAGCGGCGCTTGTGGATGTGCTCGGGAACGGTGCGCGGCGGGGCCGCGGCCGGGCGGTTCTCCGGTGGGTTCACAGCGGCTCTCCGAGGGGTCGGCGGCCCTGGAGGGCCGGCATCAATACGATACGGATCGGTCTCGTTTCTATGCAGACGACGATACTCTCATTTTCGATACGGTCTAGTCTCGTATCGTAAATACTCGGCAAACCGCCGGGGCCGGCGAGCAGTCCACAAGGGGACGAGCGGCCCTTTCATGGGCACGCGTCACGTGCCACCATGGCGTTAGTCCGGGGACGCCGACCGTGCGCCTCGAGATGAGGAGTCCGACATGTCCGAGCAGCACTCGTCCGTGCCCCAGCCGGCCGCAGAGCCCGCCGCGAGCGCCCCGCCGACCGCACCCCAGGCGGTACCGGAAGGCCCCGGGCTGACGCTGTACGGCGGTACCGGAACCGGCCGTCGCGTGACCGTCCGCGACCTCGCCCGGGCCAAGCAGAGCGGCGAGAAGTGGCCGATGCTCACCGCCTACGACTCGATGATCGCGTCGGTGTTCGACGAGGCCGGCATACCGGTCCTGCTCGTCGGCGACTCGGCGGGCAACAACCACCTCGGCTACGAGAACACCATCCCCGTCACGGTCGACCAGCTGGTCATGCTCACCGGCGCCGTGGTGCGCGGCACGCAGCGCGCCCTGGTCGTCGCGGACCTGCCGTTCGGCTCGTACCAGGTCTCCCCCGCCCAGGCCCTGGAGACCGGCGCGCGCTTCCTCAAGGAGGCCGGCGCCGGCGCGGTCAAGCTGGAGGGCGGCGTGGCGATGGTGCCGCAGGTCGAGGCGCTGGTCACGGCCGGCATCCCGGTCATGGCGCACATCGGCCTGACCCCGCAGTCGGTCAACGTGCTCGGCGGCTACCGGGTGCAGGGCCGCGGCGACGAAGCAGCCGCCCAACTCCTCGCCGACGCCAAGGCCATGCAGGCCGCGGGCGCCTTCGCGGTGGTCCTGGAGCTGGTCCCCGCGGAGCTGGCCGCCAAGGTCACGGCGCAGCTCGACATCCCGACCGTCGGCATCGGCGCGGGCTCCGGCTGCGATGCGCAGGTCCTGGTGTGGACCGACATGGCCGGCCTGACCCCGGGCCGGCTGCCGAAGTTCGTCAAGCAGTACCTCGACCTGCGCGGCGCACTCGGCGATGCGGCCCGGGAGTTCGCCGCCGACGTGGTCGGCGGTTCGTACCCGGGCCCGGAGCACGCCTTCCACTGAGCCCGCGGAACCCCCGCTGCGATGACGCGGCGCCGCCCCCCGGGGCGGGGGGGGGGGGCCCGGCCAACAGCACGGGCCCGCACCCGG
>NZ_JAKFHA010000039.1:0-38922 GCF_021502675.1 Yinghuangia soli | reverse complement strand
GCCCCGTCCCCCCCCTCCCCCGCCCCCCGCGCCCCCCCCGCGGCGATGACGCGTCGCCGCCCTCCTGTGCGGAGGGCGGCGACGCGTCATACTTCTCGGACCAGCACCGTGAGCGCGTCCGACCGACTGCGCACGGGACGACCACAAGACGCGGAGCCGTCATCGTGACCGACGCCTGGACCCGCCCCGGGTCCCAGCTGCGCCATGTGCGCCCCTCGCCGCTTTTCCTCGCCATCCTCCTGGTGTTCGTGATCTCGGGTGCGGTGCTGTGGAACGGCGACGGCGAGCAGAAGTTCACCGTCTTCATGTTCGTGATGACCGGCTGGCTGGTCTCGCTGTGCCTGCACGAGTTCGCGCACGCCTTCACCGCACTGCGGGCCGGCGACACCTCGGTGGTCAACAAGGGCTATCTGACGCTCGATCCGCTGAAGTACAGCGACCCGCTGTTCACCTTCGTCATCCCGACGCTGATGGTGCTGCTGGGCGGGATCCCGCTCACCGGCGGCGCGGTCTACATCGAGCGCGGCCGGATCCGCAGCCGGGCGCAGCACAGCCTGGTCTCGGCGGCCGGCCCGCTGGTGAACATCGCGATCGCCGCGGTGTGCGTGATCCTCATCCAGACCTCGGTGTTCAACGACGCGAACCCGGCCTTCTACGCGGCGTTCGTGTTCTACACGCAGTTGCAGATCATCGCGGTGATACTCAACCTGCTGCCGGTGCCCGGCCTGGACGGCTACGGGATCATCGAGCCGTGGCTGTCCTACGACTTCCGCCGCGCGATCGCCCCGTACGCGCCGTTCGCCCCGCTGCTGCTCTTCGGCCTGCTGTTCACCCCGGAGATCAACGACTGGTTCTTCGACCAGGTGTACGTCGTCACCGACGCCCTCGAAGTGCCCCGGGACTGGGCCTACGCAGGCCATCAGCTGTTCAAGTTCTGGAAGTAGCCCGCGGCGGCTACCCGGTGGCGTCGTCCCCGGCGCCGCCCGGCGCATCGCCGGATCCGTCCTTGTGCTTGCGGCGCTTCCTGGCGGGCTTCGCCGGGGCGTCGGGCGCGAGGCGGTGCTCGGCGACGTCGTAGCGGCGGACGTAGGTACCGAAGAAGGCCGTTGTGGTCGCGGTGACCGGGATCGCGATCAGCGCACCCGTCGGACCCAGCAGCGCGGCCCCGGCGATGACCGAGCCGAACGCCACCGCGGGGTGGATGTCCACGGTCATCGACGTGATGCGCGGGTGCAGCAGGTAGTTCTCGAACTGCTGGTACGCGGTGGCGAAGACGATCACCCAGACCGCGTCCATCGGGCTCTCGGTGAGCGCGACGAGGGCGGGCAGCGCGGCCGCCAGGTAAGTGCCGACGGTCGGGATGAACTGGCTGACCAGGCCCACCCAGATCGCCAGGGCGATGGCGTAGTCCAGGCCGATCACGAGGAAGAAGATGTAGTGCGCGACGGCCGACACCAAGGCCATCAGCGCCCGCGAGTACAGGTACCCGCCGGTCTTGTCGATCGCGATCTCCCAGGCCCGCAGCACCTCGGCCTGCCTGCCCGGGGGCAGCAGCGAGCACACCCCGCGGCGCAGGCGCGGGCCTTCGGCGGCGAAGTAGAACGTGAACAGGCCGATGGTGAACAGCTCGAAGAGGCCGCCGACCAGCGCGGTACCGAAGCCGAGCGCGTTGTCCGCGACGGTCTCGGCGTAGCCCTGCACGGTGTTGGAGTCCTTGAACAGCCCGCCCTGGATCTTCTCCATGGTCAGGTCGGTGTCGAACCGCTTGTTGATCCAGTCGAGCAGCGACTGGATGTGGTCCGGCAGGTTGCGGGCCAGGTTGACGATCTGGTCGACCAGCAGCGACCCGATGGCCGCGAGGACCGCCGCGAAGGCGAGGGTCACGACGACGAACACGAGGCCGGTGGCCAGTCCGCGGCGCATGCCGCGGCGGGCCAGCCGGTCGACCGCGGGCTCGATGGCCAGCGACAGGAACAGCGCGATCAGCAGGTCGATCAGGAAGCCGCGCAGGTGGCCGAAGGCCCAGCGCAGCAGCATGAAGCCGATGATCGCCGTGAACACCAGCAGCACCCCGCGCGGCAGCCACGGGGGCATGCGCTCGCCGCCGAAGACCGAGGTGCCGTCCGCGGCACCGCCGCCCGGACCGCCGGGGCCGTCGCCGTCCTCGTCGGGGGCGGGCGCGGGCGGGTCGCCGGGCAGGTCGTCGGGCAGGGGGCGGGTCGCTGTCACGGGATGCACCCTATGCCGGACTATGCCGGTTTCCGGACATCCCGTCGGCTATGCCCGCACTACCCGGGGGCTGCGGGTCAGCGGCTGGCGGCCGGCACGTCCATCGCGGTGCACACCGCGCGCCAGACGTCCTTGGTCTCGTACCCGGCCTCCAGGGCCTGGACGACGGTCCGGCCGCCGAGCTCGGTCATGACGTGGTCGCGCGCGAAGGAGTCGGCATAGGTCGCCCCGAAGTGGGCCCGCATCCGCTCCCAGAAGTCGGTCAGTCGCATTCCTCGATTATCCCAGGCCGCGGCGGGTCCGAGTCGTTTGTCGGAGCGAGGAGGCACCATGGGACGCCTATGCATGACCTCGACGCGAACCCTTCGGGCGCCGACGACCTCGGCGCGGTCCTCGCGCGCTTCTCGCCCGCCACCCGCGACTGGTTCACGGGCGCTTTCCCGGCCCCGACCGCCGCGCAGGCCGGGGCGTGGAACGCCATCGCCGAGGGCCGCGACGCGCTCGTCGTCGCCCCGACGGGGTCGGGCAAGACGCTGGCCGCGTTCCTGTCCGCACTGGACCGGCTGACCGCCGAGCCGCCGCCCGTGGACGCGAAGCGCCGCTGCCGCGTGCTGTACATCTCGCCGCTCAAGGCCCTCGCGGTCGACGTCGAGCGCAACCTGCGCGGCCCGCTGGCCGGCATCCGGCAAGCGTCGGTACGCCTCGGCCTGCCGGAACCGCAGATCGAGGTCGGCATCCGGTCCGGCGACACCCCCGCAGCCGACCGGCGCCGGTTCGCCACCAAGCCGCCGGACATCCTCATCACCACGCCCGAGTCGCTGTTCCTGATCCTCACCTCGCAGGCCCGGGACGCGCTGCGCGGCGTCGACACGGTCATCGTCGACGAGGTGCACGCGGTGGCCGGCACCAAGCGCGGCGCGCATCTCGCACTCACCCTGGAGCGCCTGGACCAGATTCTCGACAAGCCGGCGCGGCGCATCGGGCTTTCCGCCACCGTGCGGCCGGTGGACGAGGTCGCGCGGTTCCTGTGCGGCACGCGCGACGTCACCGTGGTCCAGCCGCCCGCCGCCAAGACGTTCGACCTCTCCGTCGTGGTCCCGGTCGAGGACATGGGCGAACTGGCGCAGCGGCCCGCCGAGTACGACGAGCTGGGCCAGGTGCAGCGCGCCTCGGTGTGGCCGCACGTCGAGGAGCGCATCGTCGACCTGGTCGAGGCGCACCGCTCGACCATCGTGTTCGCGAACTCCCGGCGACTGGCCGAGCGGCTGTGCGGGCGGCTCAACGAGATCGCGTACGAGCGGGCTACCGGCGAGACGCTGCCCGAGTCGAGCTCGCCCGCCGAGATGATGGCCCAGGCGGGCAGCAACCGGGGCGCGCCCGCCCTGCTGGCCCGGGCGCACCACGGCTCGGTGTCCAAGGAGCAGCGCGCCCTGGTCGAGGAGGACCTCAAGGCCGGCCGGCTGCCTGCCGTGGTCGCCACCTCCAGCCTCGAACTGGGCATCGACATGGGTGCGGTGGACCTGGTGGTGCAGGTCGAGTCGCCGCCCTCGGTGGCGTCCGGGCTGCAGCGCGTAGGCCGGGCCGGGCACCAGGTCGGCGCGGTCTCGCGCGGCGTGGTCTTCCCGAAGTTCCGCGGCGACCTCGTGCAGACCGCGGTGGTCACCGAGCGCATGCGGGACGGGAAGATCGAGGCGGTACAGCCGCCGCGCAACCCGCTCGACGTGCTGGCCCAGCAGATCGTCTCGATGGTCTCGGTCGAGGACTGGGACGTCGAGGAACTCCTGGCGCTCGTGCGGCGGGCGGCGCCGTTCGCGTCCCTGCCGGTCTCGGCGTACGAAGCCGTGCTCGACATGCTCGCCGGGCGCTACCCGAGCGATGCGTTCGCCGAGCTCCGCCCGCGCCTGGTGTGGGACCGCGTCGCAGGCACGCTGACCGCACGCCCGGGCGCGCAGCGGCTCGCGGTGACCAGCGGCGGGACCATCCCGGACCGCGGACTCTTCGGGGTCTTCCTGGCGGCCGGCGACGGCAAGCAGAAGTCGCGGGTCGGCGAGCTCGACGAGGAGATGGTCTACGAGTCGCGCGTCGGCGACGTGTTCACGCTCGGCACGTCGTCGTGGCGCATCGAGGACATCACGCACGACAAGGTGCTGGTCTCCCCCGCTCCCGGGGTGCCCGGCAAGCTGCCGTTCTGGCACGGCGACGCCCTCGGCCGGCCCGTCGAACTGGGCCGCGCGCTCGGGGCGTTCCTGCGCGAGGTCGGCGCGATGGACCCGGCGCAGGCCCGCGAGCGCGTGGCCGCCGCCGGGCTGGACGCGTGGGCGGTCGACAACCTGCTCGGCTACCTCGCCGAGCAGCGCGAGGCCTGCGGGCACATCCCGGACGACCGGACCATCGTGGTGGAGCGGTTCCGCGACGAGCTGGGCGACTGGCGGGTCGTGGTGCATTCGCCGTTCGGGGCGCAGGTGCACGCGCCGTGGGCGCTCGCGGTCGCCGCGCGGCTGCGCGAGCGGACCGGCCTGGACGTGCAGACCATGCACGGCGACGACGGCATCGTGCTGCGCCTGCCGGACACCGGCGACCCCTTCGGCATGGACGGGAACGCCGACCAGGACGCCGAGTTCAGCCTGCCGCCGGACTTCGCGGTCTTCGCTGCGGCCGAGGTCGAGTCGCTGGTGACCGCCGAGGTCGGCGGCTCCGCGCTGTTCGCGTCCCGGTTCCGCGAGTGCGCGGCCCGGGCGCTGCTGCTGCCGCGCCGCATGCCGGGCCGCCGTACACCGCTGTGGCAGCAGCGCCAGCGCGCCGCGCAACTGCTTTCGGTGGCAAGCGAGTACGGCTCGTTCCCCATCGTGCTGGAGACCATGCGCGAGTGCCTGCAGGACGTCTTCGACGTGCCCGGGCTGGCGGGTCTGATGGCGGACATCGCGGCGCGCAAGGTCCGCATCGTCGAGGTGACCACCCCCGAGCCGTCGCCGTTCGCCCGCTCGCTGCTCTTCGGCTACGTCGCGCAGTTCATGTACGAGGGCGACTCGCCGCTGGCCGAGCGCCGCGCGGCCGCGCTCGCACTCGACTCGCGGCTGCTCGCCGAACTGCTCGGCCAGGCCGAGCTGCGCGAGCTGCTGGACGCGGAGGTCGTCGAGCGCACCGAGGCCGAGCTGCAGCGGCTCGCCGAGGACCGCCGGGCCCGCGACCTCGAGGGCATCGCGGACCTGCTGCGCATCCTCGGCCCGCTGTCCACCGACGAGGCCGCGGCCCGGAGCCAGGGCACCGCCGCGGAGACCTCGCGGTGGCTGGTCGCGCTGGAGGAGGCGCGGCGCGTCATCCGGGTCCGGATCGCCGGGACGGAGCAGTGGGCCGCGATCGAGGACGCCGGGCGGCTGCGCGACGCGCTGGGCACGCCGCTGCCGGTCGGGGTCCCGGAGGCGTTCACCGAGCCGGTCAAGGACCCGCTGGGCGACCTGCTGGCCCGGTATGCGCGGACCCGCGGCCCGTTCCACGCGGCGGACGCCGCGGCCCGGTTCGGGCTCGGCGCGGCCGTGGTGACCGGGGCGTACCAGCGGCTGTCGGCCAACGGCCGGGTGCTGTCCGGCGAGTTCCGGCCGGGCGGCGCGGGCACCGAGTGGTGCGATGCCGAAGTGCTGCGCATGCTGCGGCGGCGGTCGCTGGCCGCGCTGCGGCACGAGGTCGAGCCGGTGCCGCCGGTGGCGCTGGCCCGCTTCCTGCCGGTGTGGCAGGGCGTCGGCGGTTCGGGCGCGGGCGGCCTGCGCGGTACGGACGGGCTGATCCGCGCGGTCGAGCAGTTGCAGGGCGCGGCGGTGCCCGCGTCCGCGCTGGAGAAGCTGGTGCTGCCCGGGCGGGTGTCCGGCTACCAGCCCGCGCTGCTGGACGAGTTGTGCACCACGGGCGAGGTGGTATGGGCCGGGCACGGCGGACTGCCCGGCAACGACGGCTGGGTGTCGCTGTATCTCGCGGACGCCGCACCGCTGCTGATGCCGCCGCCGGTTCCCACCGACCTGGGGCCGCTGCACCGCGCGGTGCTCGATGCACTGGCCGGCGGCTACGGCCTGTTCTTCCGTCAGATCGCGGACCGGGCCGCGCAGTTCCTGCCCCCGGACACGCCGCAGCCGAGCGATGCAGATGTCGTGTCGGCGCTGTGGGACCTGGCCTGGGCGGGCCACGTGACGGGCGACACGCTCGCGCCGCTGCGCGCGCTGATGGGGTCGGGGCGTACCGCAGGGTCGACCGCGCACCGGGCGCGCCGGGCCGCGCCGCGCTCGCGGTACGGCGGTCTGGGACGCGGAAGGCCGGTCGGGCCGGTGCGCTCGGCGCCGCCGACGGCGGTGGGGCGCTGGTCGCTGGTACCGGACCGGGAGACCGATGCGACGCGGCGGGCACACGCGCTCGCCGAGACCCTGCTCGACCGGCACGGTGTGGTGACGCGCGGCGCGGTGGTCGCGGAAGGCAGCCCGGGCGGGTTCTCCGCGGCGTACCGGGTGCTCTCGGTGTTCGAGGAGACCGGTCGGGTGCGCCGCGGCTACTTCGTCGAGGGGCTGGGCGCCGCGCAGTTCGCCGCGGACGGTGCGGTGGACCGGCTGCGCGCGCTGCAGCAGGCCGCCGAGCGGCGGGCCGAGTCGGCGGGCGGGTCCGGCGCCGGCGACGGATTCGGGATCCCGGGCGGGTACCCGGGCGGCGCCCGCAGTCCGGGCGGCTTCGCGAAGCGCGACGACAGCGGTCCGCGGGCCCTGCTGCTGGCCGCCGCCGACCCGGCGAACCCGTACGGCGCCGCGCTCCCGTGGCCGGACCGGCCGGGCGAGGCGGGCGGCGGGCACCGCGCGGGCCGCAAGGCCGGGGCGCTGGTGGTGCTGGTGGACGGCGAGTTGGTGCTGTACGTGGAGCGCGGCGGCCGCTCGCTGCTGACCTGGACCGAGGAACCGGTCCGGCTGCAGCCTGCCGTGGACGCCCTCGCACTGGCCGTCCGGGAAGGCGCGTTGGGCAAGCTGACGGTCGAACGCGCGGACGGGGAAGGCATTTTGACGTCGTCCCTGGGCCGGGCCCTGGAGGCGGCCGGCTTCCACGCGACACCGCGGGGGCTGCGCCTGCGCGGGTGAGACCTTTTCGTTACGCCCTTGCCCGCCGTACGAAACACCCCGGTCACGTGCATCGCGCAGTATCGAGGCACGGAGGCACCGCCATTCCGTACCTCCCCACCAGGAGGGACCTCGCCCGTGGCGACCCTGCACGCGCCACGGTAGGGGCAGATCACAACTGGTGTCGCGCACGTGTTCCTGGCCGCGCGGGTGCGACACCGGTTGTGATCATTTTTTTGCCCGCCCGCTTTTCCGCGGTGTCGGCGCGGTCCCCGACAATGGGCAGATGCCCGAGGGTGACACGATCTTCCAGGTCGCGGGCCGGCTGCGCGAGGCGCTGGCCGGCCGCGTCCTGCGGCACACCGATTTCCGGGTGCCGCGCCACGCGACCGCGGACCTGGCCGGGCGCGAGGTGCTCGGCGTCGCCTCGCGCGGCAAGCACCTGCTGATCCGGTTCTCGGGCGGCGCGACGCTGCACACGCATCTGCGGATGGACGGCCTGTGGCGGGTCCAGCCGGCGACCGCGCGGATACCCGGGAACGCCGCGAGCGGCCGGGATTTCGTCCGGGTGGTGCTGGCCAACGACGAGTACACCGCGCTCGGGCTGCGGTTGCCGGTCGTCGACCTGCTGCGCACCGCGGACGAGGAGCGCGTGGTCGGGCACCTCGGGCCGGACCTGCTGGGGGCGGACTGGGATGCGGACGAGGCGGCCCGGCGGCTGGCCGCCCAGCCCGCCCGGGCGATCGGCGAGGCACTGCTCGACCAGCGCAACCTGGCCGGGGTGGGCAACGTCTACCGGGCCGAACTCTGCTTCCTGCGGCGGATCTCGCCGTTCGCGCGCACCGACGAGGCGGGCGACCTGCACGCCATGGCCGACCTCGCGCACCGGGCCCTGGTCGCCAACCGGGCGCAGCCCGGGCACGTCACCACCGGCAATCCGGCACCCGGGCAGCAGCACTGGGTGTACGGCCGGGCCGGACGGCCGTGCCGGCGCTGCGGGACCGCGGTCCGCAGGGCCGAATCGGGCGAGCCGCCGCGGGTGGTGTTCTGGTGCCCGACGTGCCAGCCCGCACCGGACCGGGGCGGGCGCTGAGTCGGACGCAGTGCCCGGTGCGGAGCCGGACGCAGTGCCGGGTTCGGGCCCGGTGGGATCGTCCGGTTCCGGTCGCGGGCCCACTCTTCGGGGGGACTTGGGGTGACCGCCGGGCTGCTGCGTCGTCCTACAGGGCGTTCCTGCGAAGCTCCGGAGGACTTCTTTGACCGTGGTGCCCGTGGTGCCCGTGCCGCCCGAAGCGCCTGCAGAGCCCGTGGCGTCCGCATACCGGCCGTTGCTCCTGCGGGCCGCCGTACCGCTCCTGGCCGCGCCGCTGCTGGCCGGGTGTGTCACGGTCGCGCCGCGCGCCCTCGGGCCCTCCCCCGCGGTGCCCGTGGCCGCAGGAGAGCCTGCGCCCGGCCCGCGGCAGCCGGATGCGGCGGCCATCGGCACATTGCCCGCGCCGCAAGCGCTGCCGTCGTCGCCCCCTCCCGCGCCGTCGGCGGGGCCGGCCGGTTTGCCCTCCGGGGCGCCGCCCATGCGCGCCTGGGTGTCCCCCGAGCCCGCACCGGTCGGCACGGACCGCCCCGCGGGCGGCGAGGCCGACGCTCCGCGCCTGCCGCCGCCCCGCCCGGGGCCGCAGACCCGGCCCGCCCCGTCGCAGCGCCCGGCGCCCGCGGCCGCGCCCGCGACTGCGCCGCAGACCGCGCTGCCCGCGAACGCCTGCGACGGGCTGGCCCAGTACGGCATCTTCCCGGTCGGCGGTGCGGACCACCGGTGGTGCCTGGCGCAGCAGCGGCAGTAGCACTGACCTGCGGCGGAACCGGTCCGGAGCCGTTTCAGGCCGCGACGAGGCGCACAGTGCACGTTTATTGACTGTTCGTCAGATCGAATCTACGGTCCCCGGAGGGCCCGGCATCCCGGCCCCGACACTCCTTTCGGGAGGGGAACCCGTGTTGCGCACAGCCCTCGATCTGTCCGGCCGCGTCGCCGTCGTCACCGGTGCCGCCAGCGGCATCGGCCGCAGCAGTGCCCAGGTCCTCGCCGAGCTCGGCGCCGCGGTCGTCTGCGCGGACATCAACCTGGGCGGTGCGGAGACCACCGCGAAGCTGATCACCGAGGCGGGCGGCACCGCGACCGCGACCGCGGTGGACGTGTCGGCCGCGGCGTCCGTCGACGCGCTGGTCGCGGGTGCGGTCGCCGAGTTCGGGCGGCTCGACGTGATGGCCAACATCGCCGGGATCATGCACACGAGCACGGTCGTCGAGACCACCGACGAGGACCTCGAAAAGGTCCTGTCGATCAACTTCAAGGGCGTCTTCTACGGCTGCCGGGCCGCCGCGCGCGTGATGACCGAGCAGGGCTCGGGCAGCATCGTGAACATGGCGTCCAGCGCGATCGACACCGCGAACGCCGGGCTGCTCTGCTACGGCGCCGCCAAGGCCGCGATGTTCCAGCTCACCAAGACGCTCGCCACCGAGGTCGGACCGCACGGCGTGCGGGTCAACGCGGTCGCGCCCGGCTGGACCGTCACCGGCATGACCGGCCGGCACTGGACCGCCGCGGACGGCACCGAGGACGCCGACCGCAAGGCCGCGGTCGCCGCGCCGATGGCGAAGATGTCGCCGCTCAAGCGGGTCGGCGAGCCCGAGGACATCGCGTACGCGGTGGCCTACCTGGCCTCGGACGCCGCGAAGTTCATGACCGGGCAGGTGCTCCGCCCCAACGGCGGCGTCACGATGCCGTGGTGACGCACACGTCACGCTGATGCAGTGCCGCACTGCCGACACGTGCCGCGGGCACGCTGTGCACCCGCGGCACATCAGGCAGGCCGGGCGCCGCTCCGGGGGGACCTACTCCCGGACGGCGCCTTCGGCGTCTCCGGGGCCGGACCACGGCCCGGGCGGGGGCGTCTCGGGGTAGGCGGGGTACGCGGGCAGGGCGTGCGCCGGACCGGCCGGGCCGGTCTCGCGGCGGGCCCCGAGCCGGAAGCGCCGCGCGCAGTGCACGGGCAGCAAGGTCAGGCTCCAGCCGCCGAGCAGCATGGCGCCGGTGGCCGGCGAGCCTGCCGGGTCGTCCGCGGCCAGCAGCCAGGCGAGCCCGGCCCACCAGGCCAGCGTCAGCACGGCGGCGAGCGCCCACGTGGCCGGGTCGCGGTCGCGCGGGTCGCCGTGCACCAAAGCCCGCAGCAGGCGGGCCGGAGTACCCAGGGCACTCCGTACGGTGTTGCCAAGGTGTTGCCCAACCTGGTTCATGGTCGGCCTCCTCGGTTCCCCTCTTGGGGGATCCCCAGCGTCACCCGGAAACATCCGGTTGGACCAGGGAAGGGACGGCCATTCACCCGAACGGCGGACCAAATTCGCACACTGAGTGACGAAATCCGGGCCAGCGACTACGCACAGACAGGACTCGAAAGCCGACGGAGGGTCCCCGGGAACGCGCGAGGGCGGCGCCGGATCCCGGGGATCCGCACCGCCCTCGACATTCGCCTTGTGCAGGCGGCCGCTATGCGGCCACCACGACGTCCACCTGGCTGGTGGTCGACTTCACCGGGCCCGGTCCCGGGCCCGGGACGCGCTCGGGCACGCGCTCGGCCCCGGACGGGCCGACCGGCTCCAGCACCGGACGCGAGGTGAGGCCCTCGCTGTGCGCCAGCTCGGCGAGGGCCAGCTCGTCGCTGACCTCGCGGAGCACAATCGACATCCGGACGTCCAGCGCCTCGCAGATCGAGGCGAGGAGTTCGGACGAGGCTTCCTTCTGGCCGCGCTCGACCTCCGAGAGGTACCCGAGCGAAACCCGGGCCGCCGACGACACCTCGCGCAGGGTGCGGCCCTGGCGCTGGCGTTGCCGACGCAGCACGTCACCCAGCAGGCGACGGAGCAGAATCATCGGTCGCTCCCTCCTAGGACCGCGGCTGCAACGGACACAGCCCCACCGTACCCGGCAGACCTCGACTGCGTACCCGGTCTGCCGTCCTGTTCACCGAGGGCGTGAAGCCGAGTGCTCTCGGCCGACGGCTTGCCACATTCGTACCGTTCGTACCGCATCGCTCGCACAACCCCCCTCTCAACCGGTGAATTCCCGGGTGTGCTCCTGCGGAAGCCCCAGCAGGGTACGCCGCAGCAATTCCAAGGACCGCACCACGGCCAGCGTGCGGATCCGGTCGCGGTCCCCGGGCAGGGCCAGGGCCGCCACGGCGTCGCCGTCCGGGCCCGCCACCGCGATGTACACCTCGCCGACCGGATGCCCGTCCTGCGGGTCGGGACCGGCCACACCGGTCGTGGCCACTCCGTACGTACCCGACAAGAGCGATCGCACACCCGCGGCCATCTCCCGTGCCACGCCCGGGTGTACGGCCCCTTCGGCGGCCAGCAGCGCGGCATCCACGCCGAGCACCGACTGCTTGACGTCGGTGGCGTACGCGGTCACCGAACCGCGGAACACCGCGGAGACTCCCGGCACGCCCACCAGCGTCGCGGCCAGTTGGCCGCCGGTCAGCGATTCCGCGGCCGCGAGGGTCGCGCCGCGTTCCGCCAGCAACCGTGCAACGACTGCGGCCAGCTGTTCGGTTCCCTCGGCGTACACGCAATCGCCGAGCAGCTCGTAGGCGCGCAGTGCCGCGGCGTCCACCGCGGCCCCTCCCCCCGGGCCGGCCGAGGTGAGCTTGACGCGCGTCTCGCCGGGCTCGGCGAGGTACGCGACCTCGACCGCACCCGCCTGCGCGAGCTCCTTCTCCAGCGGTTCGAGGTACGCCGCGATGATGCCCTCGCCGACCCCGACCGTGCGCAGCACGCGCTGGGCGCGGGGTGCGGGCGAGCCCGCGCGGCGCAACATGTCCGGGAGGACCTGCTCGGCGACCATCGCGGCCATCTCGTGCGGCACTCCGGGAGTGGCATAGACCACACTGCCGCGGACGTCGACGGCGAGGCCCGGCGCGCTGCCGCGGCCATTGGGCAGCATGCGGCCGCCCTCGGGCACGTCGGCCTGCTGCAGGCCGAGCGCGGTCAGGGTGCGGCCGGTGTCCTTGTAGCGGTCCCGCAGCCACTGCTCGACCTCGGGATCGCGGCGCAGCGCGACACCGGCCACCCGGGCCACTGCCTCGCGGGTGCGGTCGTCGGAAGTGGGGCCGAGTCCCCCGGTGATCAGCACGGCGTCGGCGCGGCCGACCGCGATGCGCAGCACGTCCACGAGCTCGTCGAGGCCGTCGCCCACCGTGGAGATGCCGGTGACGCGCATCCCCGCGTCGGTGAGCAGCCGTCCGAGCCGGGTCGCGTTGGTGTTGACGACGTCGCCGATGAGCAGCTCGTCCCCGACCGCGACCAGTTCGACCTTCACCGTGCCCCCTATTCGGTACGTCCCATGTCCGCCGGGACGGCGGCGATGCCGCCGTCCGACTCCCCTTCGGCCGCTGCTGCGGCGGGTGTGCCGCCGCGCAGGGCCTTGACCACGTAATCGATGCCGGTCACCACGGTGGCGATCACCGCGAGCGCCATCATCCAGGCCCGGAACGTGGCCAGCGGCCCCGTCATGACCAGGACGTACATGCCGATCGCGGTGCCTTGCAGCATCGTCTTGAGCTTGCCCCCGCGGCTGGCCGGAATCACCCCGCGTTTGATCACCCAGAACCGCATGACGGTGATGCCGATCTCGCGGAACAGCACCACGCCGGTGACCCACCACGGCAGATCCCCCAGCGCGCTCAGGCCGATCAGCGCGGCGCCCATGAGCGCCTTGTCGGCGATCGGGTCGACCAGCTTGCCGAAGTCGGTGACCAGGCCGTGCCGGCGGGCCAGCATGCCGTCGAAGCGGTCGCTGATGCTGGCCACCGCGAAGGCGGCCCAGGCGTAGGCGCGCCAGACGGGGTCGTGGCCGCCGTCCTGGAGGAGCAGGTAGACGAAGAGCGGGACCAGCGCGATGCGCATCATGGTCAGGCCGTTGGCGGCGTTCCAGACGCTGACCGAGGTGGTCGGGTCGCCGAGCCGGTCGGGCTTGGGCGGGTGGTTGGCGGCCGCGGTGCGGACCGCCTCGACCGGGTGCGCGGAGGCGACCCGGACCGCCTCGGCCCGCTGCGCGGCGGCCGCGCGGACCGCCTCGGCGCGCTGGGCGGCGGCGGCGCGGACGGCTTCGGCGCGCTGCGCGGCCGCGGCGCGGGCGGCTTCCGAGGGGCGCGGACGAGCGGGCGGTGTGGGGTCTTCGGTCACCGGGCCGGCCCTGCCGAGGCCGAGTCCGGGTCCGCCGGGTCGTCGAGGACGGCGTGCGCGGGCTCGGCGGCGGTGGCGTACAGGTCGACGCCCTCGCTCGCGTAGACCAGCGCGCGCACGAAGGTGCCGACCTCCAGGTCGCGGCCGACGAGCATGGTCAGGCCGTCGATCTCGGGGGCCTGGTGCGCGGCGCGGCCCTCGGCGGTGACCGTGCCGTCCTCGGCGATGTCGGTGATCTCCTCGACGAGCACGGTCACTTCGGTGCCGATGCGCTCCTCGGCGCGCTGCGCGGTGAGCTCCTCGGCGAGCCGCGAGACGCGCTCCAGGCGCTCGGCGACGACCTCGTCGGGGAGCTTGCCGTCGTAGCCGGCCGCCTCGGTGCCCTCTTCGTCGGAGTAGCCGAACACGCCGATGGCGTCCAGGCGCGCCTCGGTCAGGAAGCGCTCCAGCTCGGCGACGTCCTCCTCGGTCTCGCCGGGGAAGCCCACGATGAAGTTCGAGCGCGCGCCGGCCTCGGGGGCCTTGGCGCGGACCTGCTCCAGCAGCCCGGTGAACGCCTCGCGCGAGCCGAACCGGCGCATGCGCCGGAGCACGGGCTCGCTGGCGTGCTGGAAGGACAGGTCGAAGTACGGGGTGACGCCATCGGTCCCGGTGAGCACGTCGATCAGGCCGGGGCGCATCTCGGCGGGCTGCAGGTAGTTGACCCGGACGCGCTCGATGCCGTCGACCGCGGCCAGTTCGGGCAGCAGCGTCTCCAGCAGGCGGATGTCGCCGAGGTCCTTGCCGTACGAGGTGCTGTTCTCGCTGACCAGGACGATCTCCCGGACGCCCTCGCCGCCGAGCCAGCGGACCTCGTCCAGCAGGTCGGTGGGGCGCCGGGACAGGAAGGAGCCGCGGAAGGAGGGGATGGCGCAGAACGAGCAGCGGCGGTCGCAGCCGGAGGCCAGCTTGACCGAGGCGACCGGGCCGCCGGCCAGGCGGCGGCGCAGGGTGCGCGGTCCGGAGGCCGGGGCCACGCCCTCGGGCAGGTCCTCGGGGACCGCGGCCGCGGCGGTGTCGGCGCTGCCGTGGCCGGGCACCGCGACGTCCGCGGACTGCCGGGCGGCGGGGCTGAGCGGGAGCAGCTTGCGGCGGTCGCGGGGCACGTGCGAGGTGTGCTTCTCGCCCGCCAGGATGGCGCGCAGCCGGCCCGCGATGTCCTCGTAGTCGTCGAAGCCGAGCACCGCGTCGGCCTCGGGGAGCGCGCCGGCCAGTTGGTCGCCGTACCGCTCGGCCATGCAGCCGACCGCGACGACGGCCTGCGTCACGCCGCCGTCCTTCTTCAGGTCGGCGGCCTCCAGCACGGTGTCGATGGAGTCCTTCTTCGCGGACTCCACGAAGCCGCAGGTGTTGACGAGGACGACGGAGGCGTCGGACGCGTCCTCGGTGAGCTTCCAGCCGTCCGCTTCCAGGCGCCCGGCCAGTTCCTCGGAGTCGACCTCGTTGCGGGCGCAGCCGAGCGTGACCAGTGCCACGGTGCGGCCGCCGCCCGCGGTGGCGGCGGCAGGGGCTTCGGCGTGCTCGGCGGGGCGCTCATCGGACGCGGTGCGGGGGGCGGGCATGCCGGAAAGCCTACGTCAGGACGGGACCCGGACCGGACGCGGGAAGCAATACACGGCGGCGGGTCGCCTGCGGGACACGGGGCCGGGACCGTTCCCGGGAACGCCCGTGCGCCGGCTGCGCGCCGGGGCCGGGCATGCGAGCGCCCCTCGCACTCCGGGTGCGAGGGGCGCTCGGTGCGGCCGCGCGGCCGGTCAGCCCTGCTGCGGGTCGCCGGGCTTGAAGGCGAGGCGCACCACGGAGTTCTTGGTGCTGGCCGGGCCGATGTCCTTGCCGTTGACGACCAGGCGGGCCGCCTCGGCGTTGCCGACGACCAGCTTGAGCTCGGTCGGGTCGGTGAACTCCTGGCTGGCGCCCTTGTCGAGGGTGCCCTCGAAGTAGACCTTCTTGCCGGTGCTGTCGGTGGCCCGCACCCAGCTCTTGCCGTCCACCGCGGTGACCTTGACCTTCACCTGGACGGGTACCTGCGCGACGACTTCCTGCACCGGCGGGCTGCTGGGCGGCACGGGTGCGGCCTGCGTCGCGGAGGCGGACGCGGGGGGCGCGCTGGTCTTGCCGGCCTGCGTCTTGCCGTCGTCGTCGCTGCCGCCGACCAACTGGAAGGCGGCGAAAGCGAGCACCGCGACGATCGCGGCGGCCATCGCGGCGGTCCAGTTGGGTGCGAGCTTGCGATCGGGCTTGACCCGCTCGGGTTCGAAGATGACCGTCGGGCTGGGCACCGGGCCCTTGCCGTGCGCCTGGTCGTACTCGGCGAGCAGCGGCTCGGCGTCGACGCCGACCGCCTTGGCATACGTACGGATGTGGCCGCGGGCGTAGAAGTCCCCGCCGCAGCCCGCGAAATCGTCCTGTTCGATCGCCTCGACCAGGGGTTGCCTGATCCGCGTCACCTCACTCACCTGGTCGACCGTGAGCCCCGCTTTGGTACGGGCGTCGGCGAGAGTCTGACCGATGGACACGAGCGCGCCTCCGAGCGTGCAACCACTGCGGCGGAAATCAGTCTAGGGCCGGGCAGAACGGGAGTTTCACGGCCGAGCCGCCCCATAAATGCCTTGTAGCCCAGCTGAAACAGACGTGATCAAAAGTGAACTAGTTTTGCTCATTCCCCACGAATCGTGGACAACACCTGATCGAGTTCATCAGGCTTGATGAGCACGTCGCGGGCCTTGGAGCCTTCACTCGGACCGACGATGCCCCGGGACTCCATGAGGTCCATCAGCCGGCCCGCCTTGGCGAACCCGACCCGCAACTTGCGTTGCAGCATAGAGGTCGAGCCGAACTGCGTGGACACCACCAGCTCGGCGGCCTGGCACAGCAGGTCCAGATCGTCGCCGATCTCCTCGTCGATCTGCTTCTTCGGCCCGCCCGCGGCGGCCACGTCCTCGCGGTACTCCGGCTGCAGTTGCTCCTTGCAGTGCCGGACCACCGCCTCGATCTCGGCCTCGGTCACGAACGCGCCCTGCATGCGGACCGGCTTGTTGGCGCCCATCGGCAGGAACAGCCCGTCGCCCTTGCCGATCAGCTTCTCCGCGCCCGGCTGGTCCAGGATGACGCGGCTGTCGGCCAGCGAACTGGTCGCGAACGCCAGCCGGGACGGCACGTTGGCCTTGATCAGGCCGGTCACCACGTCGACGCTCGGCCGCTGGGTGGCCAGCACCAGGTGGATGCCCGCGGCCCGGGCCAGCTGCGTGATGCGGACGATGGAGTCCTCGACGTCGCGCGGGGCCACCATCATCAGGTCGGCCAACTCGTCGACGATGACCAGCAGATAGGGGTACGGCGCCAGTTCGCGCTCGCTGCCGGGCGGCGTGGTCAGCTTGCCGCTGCGCAGCGCGGCGTTGAAGTCGTCGACGTGCCGGAAACCGAAGTTGGCCAGGTCGTCGTAGCGCATGTCCATCTCGCGCACGACCCACTGCAGCGCTTCGGCGGCCCGTTTGGGGTTGGTGATGATCGGCGTGATCAGGTGCGGGATGCCTTCGTACGCGGTCAGCTCGACGCGCTTGGGGTCGACCAGGACCAGGCGTACTTCGTCCGGGGTGGCGCGCATCATGATCGAGGTGATCAGGCCGTTGATGCACGACGACTTGCCCGCGCCGGTGGCGCCCGCGACCAGCACGTGCGGCATCTTGGCGAGGTTGGCGACCACGAAGCCGCCCTCGACGTCCTTGCCCAGCGCGACCAGCATCGGGTGGTGGTCGGCGACCGCCTCGTCGGAGCGCAGCACGTCGCCGAGGTTGACCATCTCGCGGTCGGTGTTGGGGATCTCGATGCCGACCGCGGACTTGCCCGGGATCGGGCTGATGATCCGCACGTCGGCGCTGGCCACCGCATAGGCGATGTTCTTCGCCAGTGCGGTGATGCGCTCGACCTTGACCGCCGGGCCCAGTTCGACGACGTAGCGCGTCACGGTCGGGCCGCGCGTGAAGCCGGTGACCTGGGCGTCGACGTTGAACTGCTCGAAGACATGCATCAGCGCGGCGGCGACGTCGTCGTTGGCCTTGCTGCGCGCCTTCCCGGGGCCGCCCTTGCTGAGCAGGTCGGCGGCCGGCAGGTGGTACGTGATGTCGCCGGACAGCTTGAGCTGCTCGCTGCGCGGTGGCGCGGGGGTGTGCAGCGGGGCCTCGCGCGTGACGTCCTGGACCTTGGCGGCCTTGCGGGTGCGCGCGGAGGGCACCGACGGGGAGTTCGCGTCGAGGGCTGCCGCGGCAGCGGCGGCCACGTCGACGGGGTCCGGGCCCTGGCCCCGCCCGCCCCGGCGGCGCGGCCGGGCGCGCTGCGGAGGTTCGGCGTCCTCGGGCTCGACGTCGAGCAGGCGCTTGCGCTTGACGCGCGGCGGGGCGGCAGCCTCCTCGTCCTCCCGGTAATCGTCGTCGTACGCGTCCCGGTCGTCGTAGTCGTCGTACTCGGGGTACGGCTCCTCGCCGCCCGGGAAGCCCAGGTAGGTGCGCAGCCGGCCGGGCACCGCGGCCACCGGGGTCGCGGTCACCACCAGGAGGCCGAAGCAGATGACGAGGAGCAGGAGCGGTATGGCCGCCCAGACCGTGACCGACTCGACCAGCGGCACCGAGAAGACGTAGCCGATCAGGCCGCCGGCGCCGCGCATCGCGGCCGCGCCGTCGTCCGGGCGGGGGGTGCCGGAGCCGATGTGGATGAGGCCGAGCACGCCGGCCACCAGCGCGATGCAGCCGATCGCAATGCGGCCGGTGGCGTCGCTCTGGTCCGGGTGCCGCATGACGCGCACCGAGAAGGCCGCGACCAGGAACGGCACCAGGACGTCCAGGCGCCCCACGGTGCCGGCCACCACGGCGACCACGGCCTTGCCGACCGCGCCGTCCACATCGCCCCACGCACCGGCCGCGACCACGATCGCCAGGCCCATGAGCGCCAGGCCCAGGCCGTCGCGGCGGTGTGCGGGGTCCAGGCCGCGGGCGCCGTGCCCGATGCTGCGGAACACGCCGCCGACACCGTGCGCGAGGCCCAGCCAGATGCCCTTGACCAAGCGGAAGACGAGGTCGCCGATGCGCTCGAAGACCCCGGGCTTGGGCGGTGGCGGAGGAGGCGCGGCGGCCTTTTTGGCCGGGGCCTTCTTCTTCGCGGCGCCGCCGGTCCGGGCGCCGCCGCCGGACGTACGCGTGGCCATAAAGGGGAGGCTACCCCCCGGACCCGCGTGTCTCACGTGTCACACGGCACTCACCGAGGTGTGTCGTGTTGCAAATGTGACGATCGGACCGCGCGTGCTCAGCCGGCGTCGGGCGGACGCCGGGCCGCGGGCGGTCCCTGCGGGGCCGGCGGACGCGGCTCGGCGGGCGGGCCGCCGTTCCCCACCGGGGCCGGGACCAGCGCGTCCATCGCGGCGCGCAGCCGGGCCACCCGGGTCAGCACCTGGTTGGCGGACGCGGACAGGGCCGGGTCCTCGGCGTTCTCCAACTGCTTCGCCATGCCGTCCGCGCTCTCCTCGAGCGCGGCCAGCCGGGTGAAGAGCTCGCCCAGCAGGTCGCCGGAGCGGGCCTCGCCGGGCACCGCCTCCAGGCGGCCGCGCAGCAGCGCGGCCTGCTCGCGGAGCTGGCAGTTCTTCTTGTACAGGTCGACGAACACCGCGACCTTGGCGCGCAGCACCCACGGGTCGAACGGCTTCGAGATGTAGTCGACCGCACCGGCCGCGTAGCCGCGGAAGGTGTGGTGCGGGCCGTGGTTGATCGCGGTCAGGAAGATGATCGGGATGTCCCGGGTCTTCTCGCGCCGCTTGATGTGCGCGGCTGTCTCGAATCCGTCCATCCCGGGCATCTGCACGTCCAGCAGGATGACCGCGAATTCGTCGGTCAGGAGCGCCTTGAGTGCTTCCTCGCCCGAATGCGCCCGGACCAGGGTCTGGTCGAGCGCGGACAGGATCGCCTCGAGTGCGAGCAGGTTCTCCTGACGGTCATCGACCAGGAGGATCTTGGCCTTCTCCGTCATGGCCCACCCTCTTCGATCCGGCGACCCGGGCAGGCCCGCGTCCCGGTCGGCTCCGCTCGTTGCTGGCTCAGTGCTCTGCCGCTTCGTACACATAGTGGTCGGGGTCTGTGGTCGTCCCGGTCATGGTAGTGCTCCCGGCCGGACCGAGGCAGGCGGTTCCGGAAGCGACGACCGCACGGCGTAACCGAAAACCCACGTACGGTGTCGGTCGGCCCCGCTGAACCCTCCCACGGATTCAACGCTTCCGACAGTCCCGGGGTTCCCGGGCAGGCCGGGCCGGTGGCCGCATCCGCGCATCTTTCGCCACCGACCCGGACATGCCGGACACCTCCAATTACCTTACGCCGCCTCAGTGTTCCAGCCAGGTACGGATGAGGCCCAGGAGATGCCCGGTGTCCACGGGCTTCGCGACGTAGTCGGACGCCCCGGACGCGATGCTCTTCTCCTGGTCCCCCTTCATCGCCTTCGCCGTCAGCGCAATGATCGGCAGGCCCGCGTACTGCGGCATGCGGCGGATGGCCGACGTCGTGGCGTAGCCGTCCATCTCCGGCATCATGATGTCCATCAGGACGATCGCGATGTCCTCCTCGGCCTGCAGCTTCTCGATCCCCTCGCGGCCGTTCTCCGCATAGGTGACCACCAGCCCGTACTGCTCGAGCACGCTGGTCAGCGCGAACACGTTGCGCACGTCGTCGTCGACGATCAGCACCTTTTCGCCACGGAAAGACCCCTCGAACGGGTGCACGGCCGGCTTGGTGCGCACCTCCTCGGGCGAGCGGCGCACCGCATCGGTGACGAAATCGGCGAGCGCATCCGGTCCCGAGACGCGGTGCAGGGTCGCGATCCGGCGCCGGTACGCGCGCAGCCGGGCGGCCTCCGAGCGGGTCGGCCGCACCGGGACGTGCACCACGACCGGGACGTCCTGCAGGTCGGCCCGGCCGGACACCGCGTCGAGCAGGCGCCAGCCGCCCTCGTCGGCCAGCCGCAGGTCGACCACGATGCAGGCGGGCGCGAACAGCTCGATCGCGGCGGCCGCCTCGGCCGGGGTCGCCGCGGTGGCCACCTCGACGAGGTCGCCGAGCCCGGCCAGCGTGGTGGCGATCGGGCCGCCCTCCGCCTGCGGCTCCTCGACCGCCAGGATCCGCTTGCGGGACGCCGCGGGGCGCTGCGCCGCGAAGCCGTCCGGAGCGGCGGTGATCGCCGGGCGGCCGTCCGCCGCGGCGCTCTCCGGGCCGGCGCCGAGCGGGCGGGCCGCAGTGGCCGCGGACGGGGCCTGCGCGTCCTCGGCGAGGACGTTGTCGAGCGGCACGTACAGCGTGAAGGTGCTGCCGCGCCCGGCCTCGCTCTCCGCGTGGATCTCGCCGCCGAGCAGCCAGGCGATCTCGCGGCTGATCGACAGGCCGAGCCCGGTGCCGCCGTAGCGGCGGCTGGTCGTCCCGTCGGCCTGCTGGAACGCCTCGAAGATGACCTTGAGCTTGTCCTCGGCGATCCCGATGCCGGTGTCCACCACGGAGAAGGCGATGGCGTGCGCCGCGTCCTCCAGGTCGCCGCCGCTCACCGGGATGTCGTCGGTGAGCCGGATCACCACCTCGACCGAGCCGGTGTCGGTGAACTTGACCGCATTGGAGAGCAGGTTGCGCAGCACCTGCTGCAGGCGCTGCTCGTCGGTGTAGAGGGTGCCGGGCACTTCCGGCGAGACGTGGACGGTGAAGTCGAGGCCCTTCTCCACCGCGAGCGGGCGGATCGTCGCCTCGACGTAGTCCATGAGCTGGGCGAGCGCGATGCGGGCCGGGCGTACGTCCATCTTCCCGGCCTGCACCTTGGACAGGTCGAGGATGTCGTTGATCAGCTGCAGCAGGTCGGAGCCGGCCGCATGGATCGTCTCGGAGAACTCCACCTGCTTGCGGGTCAGGTTGCCCTCGACGTTGTCGGCGAGCAGCTTGGCCAGGATCAGCAGGCTGTTGAGCGGCGTGCGCAGCTCGTGCGACATGTTGGCGAGGAACTCGGACTTGTAGCGCGAGGACAGCGCGAGCTGCTCGGCGCGCTCTTCGAGGGCCTTGCGGGCCTGCTCGATCTCGCTGTTCTTGATCTCGATGTCCCGGTTCTGCCGGGCGAGCAGTTCGGCCTTGTCCTCCAGCTCCGCATTGGAGTGGCGCAACTCGCCCTGCTGCCGCTGGAGTTCCTCGGAACGCTCCTGCAGCTCCTCGGTGAGGCGCTGGGACTCGGCGAGCAGCATCTCGGTGCGCGAGTTCGCCATGATCGTGTTGACCGTGACGCCGATCTGCTCGTTGAGCTGCTCCAGGAAGTTGCGGTGCACCTGGGTGAACGCGCTGAACGAGGCGAGTTCGAGGACGCCGAGCAGCTGGTCCTCGAACAGCACCGGCAGCACGACGACGTTGACCGGGGGCGCCTCGCCGAGCCCCGAGGAGATCTTGATGTAGCCGGGCGGGGCCTGCTCCACCAGGATCGAGCGCTTCTCCAGCGCGGCCTGGCCGACCAGCGACTGGCCGAGCCGGAACCGGGTCGGCGCACCGCCGCTCTGGTAGCCGTAACTGGCGATCAGGCGCAGCTCGATGCGGTCCTCGATGGTCGACTCGGCCAGGAAGAACGCGCCGTGCTGCGCGGACACCACCGGGGTCAGCTCGCTCATGATGAGCGCGGCCACCGCCATCAGGTCGCGGCGGCCCTGCATGAGTCCGGAGATGCGGGCCAGGTTGGTCTTCAGCCAGTCCTGCTCGATGTTGGCCCGGGTGGTCTCCCCCAGGTTCGCGATCATCTGGTTGATGTTGTCGCGCAGTTCGAGGATCTCGCCGCGCGCGTCCACGTCGATCTGCAGGGTCAGGTCGCCGCGGGTCACCGCGGTGGCCACCTCGGCGATCGCGCGGACCTGCCGGGTCAGGTTGCCGGCCAGCTCGTTCACGTTCTCGGTGAGCTGCTTCCAGGTGCCCGAGACGCCTTCCACCTCGGCCTGGCCGCCCAGGATGCCGTCGCTGCCCACCTCGCGGGCCACGCGGGTCACCTCGGAGGCGAACGCGGACAGCTGGTCGACCATCGTGTTGATCGTCGTCTTGAGCTCGAGGATCTCGCCGCGGGCGTCGACGGTGATCTTCTGCGACAGGTCGCCCCTCGCGACCGCCGTGGTCACCTCGGCGATGGACCGCACCTGGCCGGTGAGGTTGTCGGCCATCGAGTTGACGTTGTCGGTCAGGTCCTTCCAGGTGCCGGCCACGCCGGGCACGTGCGCCTGGCCGCCGAGGATGCCTTCCGTACCCACCTCGCGGGCCACGCGCGTGACCTCGTCGGCGAAGGCGCGCAGCGTGTCGACCATGGTGTTGAGGGTGTTCTTGAGCTCCAGGACCTCGCCGCGCGCCTCCACGTCGATCTTCTTGGAGAGGTCGCCGGACGCCACCGCGGTCGCGACCTGCGCGATGTTGCGGACCTGGCTGGTGAGGTTGTTGCCCATCGAGTTGACGTTGTCGGTGAGGTCCTTCCAGGTGCCCGAGACGCCGCGGACGCGGGCCTGGCCGCCGAGGATGCCCTCGGTGCCGACCTCGCGGGCGACCCGGGTGACCTCGTCGGCGAACGCGGAGAGCTGGTCGACCATCGTGTTGATGGTGTCCTTGAGCTCGAGGATCTCGCCGCGCGCGTCGACCATGATCTTCTGGGTCAGATCGCCGCCCGCGACCGCGGTGGTCACCTCGGCGATGGAGCGCACCTGGCCGGTCAGGTTGCCGGCCATGACGTTGACGGACTCGGTCAGGTCCTTCCAGGTACCGGAGACGCCCTTCACGTCGGCCTGGCCGCCGAGGCGCCCCTCGGTGCCCACTTCGCGCGCGACTCGGGTGACCTCGCCCGCGAACGCGGACAACTGGTCGACCATCGTGTTGATCGTCGTCTTGAGCTCGAGGATCTCGCCGCGGGCGTCGACGGTGATCTTCTGCGACAGGTCGCCCTTCGCGACCGCGGTGGCGACCTGGGCGATGCTGCGCACCTGGCCTGTCAGGTTGCCCGCCATGAAGTTCACCGAGTAGGTCAGGTCGCGCCACACGCCGCCCAGGCCGAGCACCTGCGCCTGGCCGCCGAGGATGCCTTCCGTACCCACTTCGCGGGCGACTCGGGTGACCTCGCCCGCGAATGCGGACAGCTGGTCGACCATGGTGTT
Organism: Yinghuangia soli; assembly: GCF_021502675.1. Taxonomy (GTDB): domain Bacteria; phylum Actinomycetota; class Actinomycetes; order Streptomycetales; family Streptomycetaceae; genus Yinghuangia; species Yinghuangia soli. Next base: position 15,162 of record NZ_JAKFHA010000039.1, on the reverse strand, counting down.
GACGGTGTTCTTGAGTTCGAGGATCTCGCCGCGGGCCTCGACGTCGATCTTCTTGGACAGGTCGCCGCGCGCGACGGCGGTGGTGACGTCGGCGATGTTGCGGACCTGGCCGGTCAGGTTCCCGGCCATGAAGTTCACCGAGTCGGTCAGGTCCAGCCAGACGCCTGCCACGCCGGGCACCACGCGGGCCTGGCCGCCGAGCACGCCGTCGCTGCCCACCTCGCGGGCCACGCGGGTCACTTCGGAGGCGAACGCGGACAGCTGGTCGACCATCGTGTTGACGGTGTTCTTCAGCTCGAGCATCTCGCCGGACACGTCGACGGTGATCTTCTGCGACAGGTCGCCGCGGGCCACTGCGGTCGACACCTGCGCGATGTTGCGGACCTGGCCGGTCAGGTTGCCGGCCATGAAGTTCACCGAGTCGGTGAGGTCCTTCCAGGTGCCGGCCACGCCCGGGACCTGCGCCTGGCCGCCCAGGATGCCGTCGCTGCCCACCTCGCGCGCGACGCGGGTCACTTCGGAGGCGAATGCGGACAGCTGGTCGACCATCGTGTTGACGGTGTTCTTGAGTTCGAGCATCTCGCCGGACACATCGACGGTGATCTTCTGCGACAGGTCGCCCTGCGCCACTGCCGTGGTGACCTGCGCGATGTCGCGGACCTGCGCGGTCAGGTTGAAGAACGCGGTGTTGACCGAGTCGGTCAGGCCCTTCCAAATACCCGCGCCGCCCGGCACCTGGGCCTGCACGCCGAGGCGGCCCTCGATGCCGACCTCGCGGGCCACGCGCGTCACCTCGGACGCGAACGTGCGCAGCGTCCCGGTCATCGAGTTGATCGTCTCGGCCAGCTGCGCCATCTCGCCGCGGGCCGACACGGTGATGGTCTGCGACAGGTCGCCGTACGCGACCGCGGTGGTGACCTGCGCGATGTCGCGGACCTGGGCGGTCAGGTTCCCGGCCATGACATTGACCGAGTCGGTCAGGTCCTTCCAGGTGCCCGAGACCCCCTCGACCCGGGCCTGGCCGCCGAGGCGCCCTTCGGTGCCCACCTCGCGGGCCATGCGGGTCACCTCGTCGGCGAACCCGGACAGCTGGTCGACCATGGTGTTCACGGTGTTCTTGAGTTCGAGCATCTCGCCCGCGACCTCGACGGTGACCTTGCGGGACAGGTCGCCCTTGGCCACCGCGGTGGTCACCAGCGCGATGTCGCGGACCTGCGCGGTCAGCCGGCTGGCCATCGTGTTGACCGAGTCGGTGAGGTCCTTCCAGCTGCCCGACACGCCGCGCACCTGGGCCTGGCCGCCCAGCTTGCCCTCGGTGCCCACCTCGCGGGCCACCCGGGTGACCTCGTCGGCGAACGCCGACAGCTGGTCCACCAGGCCGTTCACGGTCCGGCCCATCCGCAGCACCTCGCCGCGCAGCGGCTGGTCCCCGACGCGCTGCTCCATACGCTGCGACAGGTCGCCCTCGGCCACCGCGGCGAGCACCCGGCCGACCTCCACGGTCGGCCGTACCAGGTCCTCCACCAGCGCGTTCGCGTTCTCGAAGCTGGCCGCCCAGGCGCCCTCGCCGGGGCCGGACACGAAGCGCTCGCTCAGCTTGCCCTCGCGGCCCACGACGCGGCGTACCCGGGCCAGCTCGCCGGCCAGGTGCTGGTTGCGGTCCACCACGTCGTTGAAGACCGCGGCGATCTCGCTCATCACGCCGTTGCCGGAGACGGTCAGGCGGCGCCGGAAGTTGCCGTCCCGGACCGCGGTGAGCGCGTCGAGGAGCTGCCGCAGCTCGCGCTCCTCGGCGCGGCGGGCGGCCGCGCTGCCGCCGTTTCCGCCATTTCCGCTGGTCCCGGCTGTGTTTCCGGCGTTTCCGGCGTTGCCTGAGTTTCCGCCCGCTCCCGCGGCGCGGCGTGCACCCTTGCCCGAGGACGCGCCTGCCGCCCCGGTCGCGGCGGCCTTGGCCGCGCGCTTCGCCGCGGTCCCGGCACGCCCGTCGCGCTTGGAAGCGTTCGCCATCTCGAAATTCCTCCACCCGGCCCCGGCGCCCGCCGGCCTGCCGGCTCCCTGGGGCTCCGGGTGGGCGGGCGCCGCTGATACCGGCAGTCTTGCATCCTTGCGGGGTGTACACGGCCGACTCCGCAGGTCCGGGCCCCATTGCACAGGGGTCAATGTTCGTCAAGGACCTGCGCCCGTGTCGCGGGGAAGCGGTAGTGTGCGGAGCTGCCGCGGGGAGCGCCTCGCGCCACCGCACAGACCAGGAAGCCGCGAGGTCGCGCCACCGCAACCACCGCAGATCGCAGGATGCGGAGTGTATGGATCCGGAAACCGAGATGGTCGTCACCGCGAGAGTGAGCGCCACGTTCGCCCCTGAGGGCCGATCGGTGGCCGCCGCGCGATCCTTCGTGCGCCAGACCCTGACCGAATGGGACGCAGCGGGCGTCGTCGACGACGCCGTGCTGCTGGTCAGCGAGCTTGTGACCAATGCCATCGTGCATGCCGGGACCGCGACCGAAGTCTCCTGCGTCCGCTACGACGGTGCCGTGCAGATCGAGGTCGTGGACCGCTACCCGACCCTGGAACTCCCGGCCCCGGTGGCCGCCTTCGATGCGGACGACGAGAGCGGCCGCGGACTCTTCCTGTCCGCCTCCATCGCGTCCGCGTGGGGCGTGGAGTACACCAAGAGCATCAAGCAGGTCTGGTTCCGGCTCGACCTGCCGGACGGCGGCACGGCGGCGACCAGCCTGGCCGGGCCCACGCTGCCCACCCACGTCCTGCCCGGCGCGGACACCCCGGTGCGGGTGGCCGTGGTGCACGCGGACGCGTACCAGCGGGTCACGCACTGGAACGTCGACGCGGCGGACCTCTTCGGGCGGCCCGCCCAGGAGGCCGTCGGCATGCGGCTGTCCGAGCTGGTCGACTGGCCGCACACGCCGGAGATCAACGACGGCGACCTGCCCTTCGCGGCCATGCTGGAGCTGTCGCGCTGGCAGGGCATGTACGACATCAAGCACGCGGAAGGCCGGCCGGTACGCGTCTTCGCCTCGCACGTGCGGCTGCGCGACGTGTCCGACAACCCCCAGCTGGTGCTGCTCGCGGTGCCGGCCCGGGCCCGGGCCGTCCTGGAGACCCGCGCCGCGGCGGCCGCCGGGCGCACCCCCGTACCGCCGCCGACCGACACGGAATGGGACGGCCTGGAGGGCCCCAACCGGACCGGGCTGGACGAGCTCCTGCAGCGCGCCATCGAGCGCGGCCGCGACCTCCTGGACGGCGATGCGGCGTTCGTGCTCATCGCCACCGACGACGAGAGCGAGATGGAGGTCCGGGCCACCACGGGCCTGGGCACCGCGCAGCAGCGCTTCGCCCGCGTCCCGGTCGAGACGTCCGCGGGGCGCTTCGGCACCGCCCGCATGCCGGCCGTGCACGAGGACGCCGAGGCCGTCCACGACGCTGTACCGCTGCTCGCGGACAGCGGCATGCGCTCGGCGGTCACCGCGCCGCTCAAGGTCGAGGGGCGGCTGACCGGCACCATCGGCGTCGCGTCCGAGACGGCCGCGCACTTCGACAACGACGCCGCCGCGCGCCTGCAGCGCGCCGCCGACCGCATCTCGCTGTCCGTGGAAAGCGCCCGGCTCTCCGAGCTCGAACGCGTGCGCCGCGGCTCGCTGTCCTTCCTCGCCGAGGCGTCCGACCTGCTGGCCGGCACGCTCGACCCCGAGATGACGCTCGCCATGGTCGCGCAGATCGTCGTCCCGCGGCTGGCCACCTGGTGCGCGGTGCACACCATCGGCGAAGGCCACGACCCCTCCCTCGGCTGCGTCTGGCACACCGACGAGACGCGCATCGACGACCTCCGCGAACTCCTCGACCAGGCCGAGCCGCCGCGCGCCCACCCGACGCCGGGCGCCCGCGCCTGGCCCGGGCTGCGCCGCCTCGGCGCGGAGGCCGCCGCGCAGCACGAAGACCTCGTGACCGGCGAGGTCGTCTCGCTGCCGCTGGTCGCCCGCGGCCGCGGGATCGGCATGCTCACACTCGGCAACGCGGCCGGCGAGCGCTTCCGGCGCGAGACCCTCGAACTCGCCGAAGACCTCTCGCGGCGCGCCGCCCTGGCGATGGACAACGCCCGCCTCTACTCGGAGCGCAGCGCCACCAGCCAGGCCCTGCAGCGCAGCCTCCTCCCGCCCGAACTGCCGCGCGTGCCGGGCATGGACATCGAGGTCGTCTACCAGGCGTCCGGCGAGAGCAACGAGGTCGGCGGCGACTTCTACGACCTGTTCACCATCGGCCCCGACCTGTGGGGCTTCGCGATCGGCGACGTCTGCGGCACCGGCCCCGAGGCCGCCGCGGTCACCGGGCTGGCCCGCCAGGCCCTGCGGCTGCTGGCCCGCGAGGGCATGCCGGTCCCGGCGGTCCTGCAGCGCCTCAACACCGCCATCCTCGACGAAGGCCCGCGCAGCCGGTTCCTGACGCTGCTGCACGGCCACATGACGCCCCGCGAGGAGGGCGGCGTACGGCTGAACCTGGTCTCCGCCGGCCACCCGCTGCCGCTTCGGCTGCGGCCGGACGGCTCGGTCGAGCAGGTCGCCAACCCGCAGCCGCTGCTCGGCGTCCTCGACGAAGTCGACCTGGTCGCCGAGACGGTGGACCTCGACCCGGGCGACGTCCTGCTCTGCGTCACCGACGGCGTCACCGAACGCCGCGAGGGCAGCCGCATGCTGGGCGACGACGGCCTGGCCCGCGTCCTCGGCGGCTGCACGGGCATGACCGCGGGCGCAGTCGCCGCCCGAGTCCACCGCGCCGTCGAGACCTTCGCGGCGGAACCGGCCCGAGACGACATGGCAATCCTGGTCCTGCGCGTGGTCGCCGACCACGAGCACTGACCGCGGTCGGCAACGGAACCTGCCTGCGAGGCCACGACGATCCCGGTGCTGAGCGTTGTCGGCGAGCACGCGAGCCGACCGTGACGACGAGGACGGCCCCGGCTGGGGTTCCTGTTGCCGCTGCGGCGGCCGGCCGCAGCGCTCGCCGAGGGGCCGCAGGGCGTGCGACTTCGTTGCCATTGCGTGCTCTTCGCTTCCCTCTCGTGATCTTGCACGGTGAGGTGGGGCGGTCGGCGCGTCGGCGACCTGGTGTGCGTGCTCGTCGGCGGGCGGCCTCGGCCTTGCTCGGCGGGTCTGGTCGGTCGTCTGTCGATCGTGGCGGGAACTCGCCCTGCTTTCCCGGCATTTCAGTCTCGCCGGTATGAAGATCAGCCTTCTCGGTCCGGGCTTCGGGGCTCCGTAGCGTCGTCCGTGTCCTCGAGGAAACGCCTCGGGTACCGGTCCTCAGGAGGAGCCATGCGTACCGTCTCCCGCGTCGCCGACGCGCCCCGCACGCCGCGCAGCGCCCGGCGCACCCGCACCGCCGGCCGCAACCGCGCCGCCGTGCTCCTGCTCTCCGGCGCGGTGGCGGCCGCGGCCGGCGTCGTCGCCCCGAGCGCGGTCGCCGCCCCGCGCTGCAACTACGTCTCCCAGGACAACCGCCCGGAGCTGGGCGAGAGTTCCGAAGGCGATGCGGTCGCCCAGGCCCAGTGCCTGATCAACACCCGGTCCGGGTACCCCACGAAGTTCGACGTCTCCGGCATCTTCGGACCGGAGACCACCAAGGCCGTGCTGTGGGTGCAGCAGTGCAACAAGGTCAAGGAGAGCGGCTACACCGACGAGGCGACCTGGAAGGTGCTCTACCGGGCCAAGAAGGGCTGCGGGAAGCCGCGTTCACCCGCCAAGCCCAAGCCGACCACCCCCACGGCCAAGCCCACCAAGCCGAACAAGCCCGCCAAGCCGACGAAGCCGGCCAAGCCCAAGCCGAAGCCGACGAAGCCCGCCAAGCCCGCCTCCGAGGTCTTGGTGGCACCCCTTGATCCCGGCGTCCCTCCGGTGTGATGAGCGGACCGCCGCGGCGCCCCTGTGGACGGCGGAGCGCGCCGCCGTCCACAGGGAGCCACAGTGAGCCCATGTCCGCCGACGAAGCACGCCTCACGGCGTTCCTGTCCTCCCCCTTCACCGTCGCCGGCGCAGCCGCCCACGGCATCGGCCGCGCCGCACTGCGCCGCTGGCTGCGCGACGGCGACACCCGCATGGTGCTGCGCGGCGCGTACGTCGGCAGCCACGTGCCCGACTCCCCCACACTGCGGGCCCGCGCCTTCGCCCTCATGGCTCCGGACGCGGTGATCTGCGGCCGTACTGCCGCCTGGATATGGGGCATCGGGGCGGCCGGGACCCACGACCGCCGGGGCCGCCCGCTGCCGGTGGAGGCGGCGGTCCCGGGCTCCGCGACCCCGCCGCGCCGGTCCGGGGTGCTGGGCCGCAGCTGGACCTTCGAGAAAGGAGAGACGACCCGCGTGGCGGGCCTGCAGGCCACGACCCCGTTGCGCACCGCGGCCGACCTGGGCCGTACCTGGGACCTCGGTCCCGCGGTCGCCGTCGCAGACGCCTTCCTGCACAGCCGGCAGTTCTCGAAACGGCAATTGGAGGACACCGTCGCCCGGTTCCACGGGTACGCAGGGGTCCGGCAACTGGCCGACGTGGCCCGGCTCGCCGACGGCCGCAGCGCAAGCACGGAGGAGACCCGGCTGCGGCTCGCCCTGCACATGGCCCGCATCCCGGCGCCGGAACCCGGCTGGCAAGTGGTGTCGGCCTTCGGCCGGGTCCTGCACCGGTTCACGCTGGCCTGGCCGCTGGTGCGACTGGCCGTCGACCTGGACCGGACCCCGCTGTCGACCGGGGCGGCCCCGGCCGCGCTCCCGGCGATCCGGCTGCGCCACCGCAGTATCGGCGGCGTCGGCTGGCGGGTCCTGGAATGCGGTCCGGGCGAGATCACCTCGTACCCGGACACCCTCATGGCCCGGATCAGAGCCGAACTACGGGCCGCCGAGGACACCCGCGATCGCGCCGCCTGACCACAGGCGGCCCCACGACGCGGCGGTGCGCCTGCGCCCACCCCCGGGCGCACCGCCGCCCCGGCCCGTCCCGCACACGGGCCATCCCGTACACGCCCTGCCCCGCACCCAACCGACCCCGCACCAAACCCATCCCGCACACGGCTGGGGCCCGCGGCGGATGCTCCACCGCGGGCCCCAGCCCACAACTCTCCGGTCCCATGACCGGGCCCGGCTCAGACCTCCACGACCACCGGGAGGATCATCGGCCGGCGGCGGAAGGTGTCGCTGACCCACTTGCCGACGACCCGGCGCACCTGCTGCTGCAGCTGGTACGGCTCGGCCACGCCGTCCGCAGCCGCCTTCGTCAGGATGTCCTCGATCCGCGGGATCACGTCGTCGAACTTCGCATCGTCGATACCCGAACCGCGGGCCGTGATCGTGGGTCCGCCGACCACCTTGCCGGTGGACGAGTCCACCACCAGGAAGACCGACACGAAGCCCTCGTCACCCAGGATCCGGCGGTCCTTGAGCGAAGCCTCGGTCACATCGCCGACGGAGAGGCCGTCCACGTAGACGTAACCGGCCTGCACCTTGCCGGTGATCCGGGCCACGCCGTCCACCAGGTCCACGACCACGCCGTCCTCGGCGATGACGATGCGGTCCCTGCGGACGCCCGTCTTGTGTGCGAGGTCGGCGGCCGCCCGCAGGTGCCGCCACTCGCCGTGCACCGGCATGAAGTTGCGCGGCTTGGCGATGTTGAAGAAGTACAGCAGCTCGCCGGCCGAGGCGTGCCCGGACACGTGCACCTTGGCGTTGCCCTTGTGCACGACGTTGGCGCCCCAGCGGGTCAGGCCGTTGATGACCCGGAAGACCGCGGTCTCGTTGCCCGGGATCAGCGAGGAGGCCAGCACGACCGTGTCGCCCTCGACGATGCGGATCTGCTGGTGGTCGCGGTTGGCCATCCGCGACAGCGCGGCCATCGGCTCGCCCTGCGAACCGGTGCACACCAGTACGACCTCGTCCGGCTTCAGGTCGTCGAGCGTCTTGACGTCGACCACCAGGCCGGCCGGCACCTTCAGATAGCCCAGGTCGCGGGCCACACCCATGTTGCGCACCATCGAGCGGCCGACGAAGGCGACCTTGCGCTCGTACGCGTACGCGGTGTCCAGCACCTGCTGGATGCGGTGCACATGGCTGGCGAAGCTGGCCACGATGATGCGCTGGTCGGCGTCCGCGAAGACCCGGTCCAGGACGCCGGCGATGTCGCGCTCCGGCGGGATAAAGCCGGGGACCTCGGCGTTGGTCGAGTCGGCCAGCAGAAGGTCGATGCCTTCTTCACCCAGTCGGGCGAACGCCGGAAGGTCGGTGAGCCGGCCGTCCAGCGGCAGCTGGTCCATCTTGAAGTCGCCGGTGTGCACGACCATGCCGGCCGGCGTGCGGATCGCGACCGCGAGCGCGTCCGGGATCGAGTGGTTGACCGCGATGAATTCGCAGTCGAACGGGCCGAGGCGCTCCCGGTCGCCCTCCGCCACCTCGAGGGTGTACGGGCGGATGCGGTGCTCGTTGAGCTTGGCCTCGATCAGCGCCAGCGTCAGCTTCGAGCCGATGAGCGGGATGTCGCCCTTCTCGCGCAGCAGGTACGGCACGGCACCGATGTGGTCCTCGTGCGCGTGCGTGAGCACGATCGCCTCGATGTCGTCGAGGCGGTCCCTGATCGCGGTGAAGTCCGGCAGGATGAGATCGACACCGGGCTGCTCCTCCTCGGGGAACAGCACCCCGCAGTCGACGATCAGCAGCCGCCCGGCGCACTCGAAGACGGTCATGTTCCGGCCGATCTCGCCGAGACCGCCCAGAGCGATGACACGGAGTCCGCCCTCAGGGAGTTCCGGGGGCGGCCCGAGTTCCGGATGCGGATGACTCAAGTTCTCTCCTCGCCACGCGGGCGCGCCCGGATCGACCGGGCGTCCTGCGCAAGTGATGCGTTCAAACCCGGACGAGTTGTGCTCTCGTCCGGGCACTTTCTACAGCTGTACCCCGCCCGCCGCGAGATCCTGCCTCAGCCGGGCGATCTGCTCCTCCGTCGCCTCGATCAGCGGCAGCCGCAGCGTGCCGCCGATGAGGCCCTGCGCCGCAAGCGCGGCCTTGCTCAAAATCACACCCTGGGTGCGGAAGATTCCGGTGTACACCGGCAGCAGCCGCTGGTGGATCTCCCGGGCCTTGGCGACATCGCCCGCCAGGTACGCATCCACCAGGGCACGCAGCTCGGGTGCCACGACATGCCCCACGACACTCACGAAACCGGCGGCGCCCACCGACAGCAGCGGCAGGTTCAGCATGTCGTCGCCGCAGTAGTAGGCCAGGTCGGTACGCGCCATGACCCACGACGCCTCGCCGAGGTCGCCCTTCGCGTCCTTGTTCGCCACGATCCGCGGGTGCTCGGCCAACCGGACGATCGTCTCGGTCTCCAGCGCCACCGCGGTCCGGCCCGGGATGTCGTACAGCATCGACGGCAGCTCGGTGGCGTCCGCGACGCGCACCGTGTGCCGGTAGAGCCCCTCCTGCGGGGGCTTGCTGTAGTACGGCGTCACCAGCAGCAGCCCGTGCGCCCCGGCGTCCGCCGCCTCGCGCGCCAGCTCGACGCTGTGCGCCGTGTCGTTGGTGCCCACCCCCGCGACCACGAACGCCCGGTCCCCGACGGCTTCCACCACAGCCCGTACCAGCCGGGCTTTCTCGGCATCACTCGTGGTGGGCGACTCGCCCGTGGTGCCGTTGACGACCAGGCCGTCGTTGCCGGCGTCGACGAGATGCACGGCCAGCCGCTGGGCCGCATCCAGGTCGAGCGCGCCCTCGGCCGTGAACGGCGTCACCATCGCGGTGAGAACCCTGCCGAAAGGGGTCTGGGGGGTGGAGGTCGGAGCCATGCCCCAAACGGTACCGGGCCGGGTACCGGCGAGGCTGTAGCGGCCCACATTCCGGTCCTCACCAGCGGCGGTACGCACTCCCCGGACCGGCGTACGGACCGACACCGGCCGTACACCCGGACCGCACACGGATCGACACGAGACCTGCCCCCCGGCCCCCACTGCGCACGGCCCCGGGGCCGACATCGGAACCAGCCCCCGGCCGATCCCCAACCGTTCCTCGGCCGATCTCCGGCCGCACCGCGGCCGGACCCGGCCGGACCCCGGACATGAAGGGACCCCGGCGCTGCCTGCTCGGGGGTTCAAGCAGCGCCGAGGTCTTCTTCAGTATCAGGCACGCACGAGAAAAATGCCGGGTAATGACGCGAAAAAAGTTGTACGTCACCCTTTGTGCCGATTTGAGCACGCGCGGCAGCCGGACCCGGGTTAACCTGCGCCCTTCCGACCTCCGGTGCCCGCCCGGCCCCGCCTCACCCGGACGCGGATCCCGCCGTCACGGTGCGACGCGGCCGTTCATGTTGAATGCGGCGTACGTCAGCGGCATCAGCTCCGCCCACGCCGCCTCCAGCTTCTCCGCGACCATCTCGATCTCGCGCTGCGGGAACGACGGGTACGCCGCATCGTCCCGACGCGTCCGCAGCCCCAGGAAGTGCATCAGCGACCGGGCATTGCAGGTCGCGTACATCGACGAGTACAGCCCCACCGGGAGCGTGGTCCTCGCCACCTCGCGCGCGACACCGGCCGCCAGCATCTCCTGATAGGCACGGTACGCCTGCCGGTACGACTCGCGGGTCGATTCCCCGACGATCTTGAACTGCTCCGCGGTCCCGTCCACGAAGTCATATGCGCCGGGCTTCCCCTGCTGCACCAACTTGCGGTCCTCCGCGGGCACATAGAACACCGGCTGCAGCTCGCGGTAGCGGCCGGACTCCTCGTTGTACGACCACCCCACCCGGTGCCGGTGGAACTCCCGGAACACAAAGATCGGCGCGCTCACGAAGAACGTCATCGAGTTGTGCTCGAACGGGCTGCCGTGCTTGTCCCGCATCAGGTAGTTGATGAGCCCCTTGGACCGCTCCGGATCCTTCTGCAGCTCGTCCAGCGACTTCTCCCCCGCGGTCGACACCCGCGCCGCCCACAGGACGTCCTGGTCGCCGGCGCTGTGCTTCACCAACTCCACGGTGACATCACTGCGGAAACGGATCTCGGACTCGTCGAACGTGTCGGACACGCGGGGCACTCCTAGGACAGATGATCACTTGCCACGGCCCGGGCCCCAGATCCCCCTCCAGGTTCCCGACCGCCCCTCAGCCTAGCCACGCCGATCCACCACCCCCGCCACCCGACCCCGCCCCGTCGCAGCCGTCGGATGAGGCACCTGACGCGCCGCGTCCGCAGCATGAGCGGCCTACCTGACACCGCCCCAGCACCGAGCAACTGGCCCGCAGGGCACGGAAACAGCCTTCCGCCCGCGGATGCGATTGGCGCCTCTGCTCTGGCCGCTCCGCAACCTCGTGTTCGGGTCAGAGGGTCCCGAACGTCCCACGGGCCGTGTTGTAGGCCACGTCGATGCGCGCGGTGGCCAGTGCGCCCACCTCGGTCACCCCGAAGTACCGGACGACCGGCTGCTCGCTGCCCGCCGAGATGGTCGTGGGCTCGACCCGGTCCGGTCCGTCTCCCGGCGTGCTGCAACTTCCGCTGGGGGCGGGGCAGGCCCGCAGGGTGACGATCAGCCCGAAAGAGCGCAGATCGCGGTTGGAGTCGTTGCGCACCACGATTCGCACCGCGACCTTTTCCCGTCCCGGCGCGCCGACGGCGATCGGCCCCACCTTGTCGATCTTCTCGACCCAGAGCTTCATCCCGGGGGCGAATTCGAAGGGTTCCGTACCGCCGATCGCGTACACCTGCTGAGTGGGCGACGGACTGGCCGACGGCGGGGCGGCGGTCGGATTGCCGGGGTTGGGGGGCCAGTTGCCCGGGTTGCCGCCCTGTGGGGGGTTGGGTTGGTCCGGGGGGAAGGCGGGGTCGGTGGCGGCGGCGGGTTTGGGGGGGTCGTCGGTGATGGTGGGGCCTACCACGCAGCTTGTCGTGGCCAGGAGGACTGCTGCGCAGGTGGTGGCGGTGCGCCAGAGCCGGGCCCCCATGGTCCTGTTCCTCTCCGCGGCGGGATGCGTCGGGGACAGCGTGGCACGGGGGGTGCCGCCGCCGCTTGCCCCTTCCGCGTGTCGGACCGTTGCGTGTCGATCGGCAGACGCGGGCGGGTGATTCGCGGCAGAATCCGCAGGGCGTAGCTTGTTGCGAAGGAGTCGGCATGGCGGACGTAAGTGTGCGAACCGGGCGGGCCTCGGACGGTCCCGCGCTGGGGGTCGTCCAGTCGACGGCGTGGCGGGCGGCGTACGAGGGGGTGCTGCCCGAGGTCGCGTTGGAGCCGTTCGATCCCGAGGTGCTGGCCGCGGGGTGGGAGCATGCCGCGGCGCATCCGCCGAGTCCGCGGCACACGGTGCTGGTGGCGTGCGCGGGCGAGGAGCCGGCCGGGTTCGCCGCGGTGGTGCCTGCGCAGGATCCGGATCTGGCGGCGTCCGCCGCGGAGTTGAGCATCTTGGTGGTGGCGCCCGGGGAGCAGCGGCGGGGGCATGCGTCGCGGTTGCTGGCCGCCGCGGTGGAGCACGCGCGGGGCAGCGGGGCGGAGATCCTGGTGATGTGGGTGCTGGAGCCGGACGCGCCGCTGCGGGAGTTCCTGGAGGCGGCCGGGTGGGCGGTGGACGGGGCGCACCGGGATCTGGAGCTCGACGAGCACGGGACGCAGCGGGTCCGGCAGGTGCGGCTGCACACCGCGTTGGCGCCCGCGGATGCGTGATGACCGGCGCAAAGTCCCGGCGATCACGCATTGAACAAGTAAGACACTCGTCTTAACGTGGGCGGGTGACGTCGACCCAGACTCGCGCCCTGACCCGGGAGCGCCTGCTGCTCACCGCCGAACGCCTCTTCGCCGTCCACGGCATCGATGCGGTCTCGCTGCGGCAGATCAGTGTGGCGGCCGGGCAGCGCAACAACTCCGCGGCGCAGTACCACTTCGGTACGAAGGAGGAGTTGATCCGCGCGATCTTCGCGTTCCGGCTGGCGGGGATCAACCGGCGGCGCGAGGAGATGGTGGACGTGCTGCTGCGGGACGGCCGGGGGGCCGACCTGCGGGCGCTGACCGAGGCGATGGTGCGGCCGCTGGCCGAGCAGATCGACGGCGGCGGGAGCTTCTACGTGCGGTTTCTGGCCCGCGTGCACCAGCATGCCGGGGCGTCGGTGTACGCGCTGCCGGCGATGGGGGTCGAGGGCAGTGCGACGCGGATCGGCGCGATGATCGGCGAGGCGCTGGTGCAGCTGCCGACCGCGGTGCGGCGCAGCCGGCTGCAGTTGGGCGGGAGTCTGGCGGTGCACGCCACCGCGGACCGCGAGCAGCGGGTGCACGAGGGGATGCCCGAGGACGTGCTGCCGCCTGCGGCGTTCTGTGCGGATCTGGTGGACGCGGTGGTGGGGATCTTCTCGGCGCCGGTATCAGCGGAGACGCTGGCGGCTCTGGCCGCAGTCCCCGAGACCGCAGCCCCCGAGACGGCTGGGCCCGAAGCGGCCGGGGTCTCCGAGGCGGCAGTGCCCGCGGTCCCCGCGGCGCCCGAAGTGGTCGCGGTGGAACGGACCGCGTGACGCCGGTATGCGGCGCGGCCGCCACCGCTCGGGGCGGCCGCGGGAGCCGAAGGGTCAGCGGCGTTCGGCGCGGTGCAGCCGGATCGCGTTGAGCATCGCCTTGCGGCCGCGGGCGTTGTCGCGGGCGTCGGAGTAGGCGACGGCCAGGCGGTACCAGGCCCGCCAGTTCTCCGGGTCGGCCTCGGTCTCGGCCTTGCGCTTGGCGAAGACCTCGTCGGCGCTGTCCCGTGAGACGCGGCCGCTCGGGGTGCGGTCGAGTTCGTCGGCGGGGAGTTCGCCCTCCGCCTCGAGTTCGCGGGCCAGCTGCTGCATGGTGAAGCCGAAGCGCAGCTCGCGCCAGATGTACCAGACGCCGACGACCGGAATGACCAGGACGGCGATGCCGAGGACCACCACGGTCGGGCGGCCGTCCTTGATGGCGATGAAACCGCGGCTGCCGACGAGCAGGACGTAGAAGACGAGGACGCCGACGAGGACCAGCGCGGTGACGCGTTGTTTCACGGGCGGGTCACGCCTTCCATCCCTCGAAGCATCCGTCGAACCATCCCCGAACCATCCCCCGAATCATGCCTCCAGCCATCCCCGAGCCGTCCATCGGGTCGCCCTTCGGGTCGTCCTTCGGGACATCCTCAGCCCAGGTCCAGGAAGTGCTCCAGGCCGAGCGTGAGGCCCGGCACCGAGCCGACCTTGCGCACGCCCAGGATCACACCCGGCATGAAGGAGGTGCGGTCGAAGGAGTCGTGCCGGATGGTGAGCATCTCGCCGGCGTCGCCGAGCAGGACTTCCTGGTGGGCGACCAGGCCGCGCAGCCGGACGGCGTGCACGGGGATCCCGTCGACCTTGGCGCCGCGGGCGCCGTCCGGGTCGTCGGTGGTGGCGTCCGGCATCGCCGGGAGGTCCGCGGCGGCGCGCGCCTCGGCGACCAGTTCGGCGGTGCGCCGGGCCGTGCCGCTGGGCGCGTCGACCTTGTTGGGGTGGTGCAGTTCGACGATCTCGACGGACTCGTAGAAGCGCGCGGCCTTGGCCGCGAACTGCATCATGAGGACCGCGCCGATGCCGAAGTTGGGGGCGATCAGCACGCCGACCGACGGCTGCTCGGCCAGCCAGCCGCGGATCGCGTCGAGCCGGTCCGGGGTGAAGCCGCTGGTGCCGACCACCGCGTTAATGCCGTTGCGGACGCAGAATTCGAGGTTGCCCATGACCACGCCCGGGTGGGTGAAGTCGACGACGACCTGGGTGCCCGCGGCGACCAGCGCCTCGAGGGCGTCGCCCTGGTCGACCTGCGCGACCAGTTCGAGCCCGTCGGCGGCCTCGACGGCCCGGCACGCCTCGGCGCCCATCCGGCCCTTGGCGCCGATCACGGCGACCCGCAGCGCGGTCATGTACGTAGCTCCCGTCGTTGCTGTCCGGCGCGCCCCCGGCAGGGCCGCGCCACGGGGTGCGGGGGCCCCGGGCGCCCCCGGCCGCCGCGGGGGGCGGCCCCCCCCCCCCCCCCCCCCCGGCCCCGCGGGCCCCCGCCCCGGGGGGGGGGGGCCGCCCGCGGCCGGCGTCGTCGCCCCGAGCGCGGTCGCCGCCCCGCGCTGCAACTACGTCTCCCAGGACAACCGCCCGGAGCTGGGCGAGAGTTCCGAAGGCGAT
>NZ_JAKFHA010000038.1:62584-82276 GCF_021502675.1 Yinghuangia soli | reverse complement strand
ACCAACGCGCGGAACTGCGCATACGTCAACCCCGTGAACACAGGCACCAGTTCACGATCCGCCGCAGAAACAACCGCCATACCCAACCAACGCGACACGGCCGAACGGGTTACGAGACAACCTCTAGCGTTGTCCGCATGCAGCTTCGCTGGGACTGGCTGGCCTCGCAGATCACCGTCCCGTACGTGCCGACGCTGGGCCCTGTGCACCCGGACGTCCTGTCGGCGCGGCTGTTCGCGGAGGTTGTCGAGATCAGCCGGTCCGGGGCGGTTCTGCCGTACGACAAGGACCGTCGATGGGCCGATAGCAAGGCGGAGCGCATCCTGCCAGGGCCGCTTGTGCACACGCCGACGGATACCGTGCTCGCGACCTCGACGACAGGGCGCCGGGCGGGGGTGACGGTCTACCACTACGGCTCAGGACTCGGCGCGGCCGACGTCATGGCTCTGGCCAAAGACTGCGCGCGCGACCTGGCGATGAGCGACGTACGCACAGTCTGGTTCTCCACGGCGCGCCCCGACGTCGGCAGCGTGCATGCCGTCGGCATCCTCGTCAACGATCTCGGCGGCCACCGGGCGGCAGTCTCCGGCGGCGTGGTGGACCTTGCCGGCCTTCCGGCGCCGGTACGCGCGTCGTTGGCGGACTTGGCGCGCGAGCCCGAGAACGCGGGCTTCGCTTTCCTGGCCGAGCAGTTCGCGGCTGGACGGTTGAACGGTCGGTTCTTGCGGTCATCGAACAAGGCCGCGTGGCCGGTGCGATCGGCCCCCTCGGAGTCCTGGCTGACGCGGTCGGTCGGCCGATGCTGCTCCCGCCGTACTTCGGCGTCGGATCCGAGTTTCGAGGCAGGGGCGTCGGCCGCGACCTGTGGCGGGCCGCCACAGGCTGGGGCCGCGCACACGGCGCCGCGTACCAGTTGGTCCAGTCCCAACTGGGAGGCGCCTCGGAGAGCCTGTACCTGAGCGAGGGACTCCGCCCCCTCGGCTACGTGTGCTCGGCTCGGGCCAGCGTCCGCGGCACTCTTTGACATCCTGCTCGGGACAGTGGCGTCAGGGGGACGCAGCGCAGCGCGAGAAGTCTGGTGGGCCGACTTCGGCGAGCGGCGTCCCGCCGCGACTATCCATCCCCGCACCGCCGCATTCTCGTGTGGTGGATAGTAGGAATGATCTTGCGGTGCCTAGGCTTTGGCCCGGCACCGAGGGACACCGCCCGCGCAGTCTTGCGCCTGGCGAGGACCCCTCTGGGCTCATGTCCCCGGGAGGAATCATGAAGCGTTCCGTCATGGCCGCATGCACCATCGCCCTCGGTTTCGGAGGAGTGATGGTCGCCGCGCCCCAGGCATCTGCAGGCACCAACAGCCAGTACATCCGTACCGTCGACGCCGCCCACGGCGGCAGCATCCAGTTCTTCCACGCCGGCGACAAGGCGACCATCTGCGACCTGGTGGCGGACGGCAAGTCGGTGTGGGGCCGCTTCTACACCACCTCCGGAGACCGCCTCGGCACCGCGCTGACGGTCGGCGGCAAGGGCAACTGCGTCACCGTGAGCGAGGACATCCCCGAGGGGCGCCGCATCCAGGTGGACATCTGGCTCAAGGGGCCCGACGGGCTGATCTGGAACACCTGGAACTACACGTTCGCCACGACCTGACCCACCGGCGCACCGCGAACCGCCCGGCGACGGAACATGTCGCCGGGCGGCAGTTGCTCAGCGACGCGGGAGCGAGTGCACGGCTCGGTACGCCTGGTCGATGGCGGCGTCCGTGTAGGCGAAGCCCTGCGAGTCCGCGTTGGCGATCGCGATACGGCCGTACGTGCGGCGGCCGATGCCGAAGGGCATCTCCTCGTCCGGCCCGATCGGGTCCCACAGCGACGAGTACTCGTACGCGTAGCCGTGCGGCCAGCGGTTCACGGTGATGGCGGCGATGTCGCGTGCGGGGTCGAATCCTCCTCCGCCGAGGGCTCGGGCCAGCATGTCGCGGAGTTCGCGCTCGTACGTCTCGAACGTGGTGCGGTACAACTCGCCGCGCCCGGCCTTGTGCTGGGTGCGCGCCGGGAGTCCGAGGCCCGGCTTGGTCGGAGCCTTGGACACATGCACGACGATCGGCTCGGACGGGTCCCGGGAGAAGCGGTAGTCGCCCAGCGAGACCGGGAAGTCCAGGTCGAAGCCGTCCCAGAACATCCCCGGCGTGCGTGCGCCCCCGATGCCCAACTTGGTGAAGGCGCGCCAGTTGTGCAGCACGACGTTCGTGTAGACGAGCGGCACCTTCACGCCGTACTGCAGCCCCGCCTTCTGGTCGGCCGGCAGCTCCGGCACCAGGTACGGCACCATCGTGTTCCAGCACGCCATCACGACCGAGTCGGCGCGCACCGAGTACGTGCGTCCGGCGCGGGCGTACGTGACCTCGACGCCGCGCGGCCGCCGCACGGGGCCGTCGTGGGCGACGTGCGTGACCGTGGCGCCCAGGCGGATCCGCACCCGGTTGGCCGGGCGGTCGAGCAGCCCGTAGTCCGCCCTCGCGGTGACGATGTCCTCCATCGTCCAGCCCCGGATCGCGCCCGGCACCAGGCCCCGCACCAGCAGGCGCGCCACCGAGGCGTTGCCGTCCGGGAAGTGGAAGATGTACGGCTCCTCGGACTCCAGCGCGTGCCGCGGGGACTTGCCCAGCCCCGGGTACGGCGTCGGTTCGAGGTTCAGGCCCGCGAAGCCCGGCTGCCAGGTCGGCCAGCAGTCGAGCGCCGAGACCGCGTCGATGCCCACGCCCCACAGGCCGTGGGTGCCGCGCTGCAGCAGCTTCCGTACCTCGGGGCCGATGCGCAGCACGTCGCGCAGGTACGCCTCGTAGCTCATCTTGACCAGCGCGGCCTTCTTCTCCGCATCGCCGAGCCCGGGCATCGGGTCGGCGGTGTCGGAGAACAGCCGCACCAGGTCGGCGCGGCCGGCCTCGGACAGCGGGGTCTGCGCGGCGAAGGCCGCCGGGTCGCCGTACGGGGTGCCCTTGACGAGCTTGTCCGCGCCGAAGGTCGCGCTGTCGAAGAACGTCGCACTGCCGAGGCCCCAGCGGTCTTCGAAGCCCTCGTCGTACGCCTTGTAGAACTTCTGCGTGTCGATGCCCAGTTGCTTGATGAGCCCGATCGCCTCGGGGCTGTACGTGGCCGGCCCGTCCAGCGACTGGGTGCCGCCGTAGCCGATCAACTTCCGGCCGCGCACCGTGAATTCGTTGCGCCGGGCGTGGCCGCCGAAGTCGTCGTGGTTGTCCAGGACGAGGATGCGCGCGTGCCGCCCGTGCGCCTCGCGGTAGAACCACGCCGCGGCCAGGCCGCTGATGCCGCCGCCGACGACCACGAGGTCGTACTTCTCGCCGGTGGGCACGGTACGCCCGGGCTTGAACGTTCCGTCGCGCACCTCGTGGGCGGTCTCGAACGAGCCGGGCTGGCTGCCGCGCAGCCCGGTGAGCGCGGGCGGGTACGCCTCGGGCGTGCCGCCGCCGTGCGAAGCCGGGGCGGCCGCGGCCTGCCCGGTGAGGCCGGGGAGCTGCATGGCGGCCAGCGCACCGGCGGTGACGGCCATGCCGTTGAGGAAGTCCCGGCGCGGGATGCGCCGGTGCATGCCGAGCTCCCGATCGCGGGCCGGGTCGGCGGCAGGAGGGGAAGTGGCAGCAGAAGAGTCGGGAGATTCGGGCTGTGGACGGGAATCGGGCATGGCAAAGCCCTTCTGTCGTTCCGTGATCCGGTGGGTGGTTCCTGGCCGGGGAGAACGAACATGCCTGCGGGCCCGAGCATTTCGGGCCCGCAGACGGGGCGCTGGTGCCTGGTGTGTCAGGCCTTGGCGCGGTTGCGCCTCCCCACGATCTGTCCGGCGACCACCACGAGTACGGCGATCACCAGCATGGCGGAGCCGATCACGTTGATCTGCGGGGGAGTTCCGCGCTGCGCGGCGCCCCACACGTACATCGGGAAGGTGACGGTGTCGGGGCCGGCGTTGAAGTTGGTGATGATGAAGTCGTCGAAGGACAGCGCGAAGGCGAGCATCGCGCCGGCCGCGATGCCGGGGGCGGCAAGCGGCAGGGTCACGCGCAGGAAGACCTGGATCGGCGACGCGTACAGGTCGCGGGCGGCCTCCTCCAGCGCCGGGTCCATGCCGATCACCCGGGACTTCACCGCGGTCACCACGAAGCTGACGCAGAAGGTGATGTGCGCGATGAGGATGGTGGTGAACCCGGCGTCCATGCCCATGCTCAGGAACAGCATGGCGATCGACGCCGCCATCACGATCTCCGGCATCGCCATCGGCAGGAAGATCAGCGAGTTGACCAGCCCGCGGGCCCGGAACCGGTAGCGGGCCAGGGCGAACGCGATCAGCGTGCCGAGCACCGTTGCGCACAGCGTGGCCAGGATGGCGATCTTGAAGCTCAGGGTGAGCGAGTCGCACATCCCGGCGACGCCGCACGGGTCGGTCCAGGCCTTGTCGGAGAACTCCGCCCATTCGTAGTTGTAGCGGCCGACGGGGTCGTTGAAGGAGAAGACGAACACCACGACGTTGGGCGCCAGCATGTAGACGAGCGTCCCGAGGCCGGCGAAGACCACCAGGTTGTGCCGCAGCCACTTCAGCATCAGACCAGGTCCTCCGTTCCGGCGCGGCGGATGTACACGGTCACGATCACGAGGATGACCGCCATGAGCACGAACGACATCGCGGCCGCCGTCGGGTAGTCGCGCACCCGCAGGTACTCGGACTGGATGACGTTGCCGATCATCGTCTCCCGCGTGGTGCCGAGCAGTTGGGCGTTGATGTAGTCGCCGGACGCCGGGATGAACGTCAGCAGCGTGCCGGCCACCACGCCCGGCATCGACAGCGGCAGCGTGACGCGCCGGAACGTCGAGGCGGGGCTGGCGTACAGGTCGCGGGCGGCCTCGTGCAGGCGCGGGTCGATGCGCTCCAGCGAGGCGTACAGCGGCAGGATCATGAACGGCAGGAAGTTGTACGTCAGACCGGTCACCACCGCGAGCGGCGTGGCCAGCACGCGGTCGCCTTCGGTGAGACCGAGGGTCGCGGTGACGTCGGTGATGTGCAGCGTGTTGAGGAAGCCGACCACGGTGCCGTTGTCCGACAGGATCGTCTTCCAGGCCAGCGTGCGCACCAGGAAGCTGGTGAAGAACGGCGCCACCACCAGCACGAGCAGCAGGCTGCGCCAGCGGCCCGCGCGGAAGGCGATGGTGTATGCCAGCGGGTACGCCAGCACCAGGCACAGGATGGTCGCCGCGCCCGCGTAGTACAGCGACCGCAGGAAGTGCTCGTCGTAGTCCTCGAACGCGGCGCTGAAGGTGCTCCACGTCCAGGTGAGGTCGAAGCCCTTGTCGAGCGTCCCGGACGACACCGACATCTTCGCCTGGAAGTACAGCGGCACCAGGAAGAAGAAGATCAGCCAGGCGATGCCGGGCAGCAGCAACAGGTACGGCATGCGCCGCAGTTCGCCGGTGATCGCGCGCAGCGCCCGGGCGGGGCCGGACGGCTCGGGCCGGCCGTCGGCGCCGGCGTGCTTCGGCCCGGCGGCCTCGGCGGCGTCGGCGGCGTCGGAGGTCTTTGCGGGGGTGGTCACAGGGCGTCCTCCCCGGTGCCCGCGTCCAGGTCCTGGCCCGCGTCGAGGCCGAATCCGTGCCGCGGGTTCCAGTGCAGGACGACCTCGTCGCCGACCCGGGGGCGCTCGTCGTCGCGGTTCTGCGAGAACACCACGAGCTCGGAGCCTTCCGCGATGCGGACCCGGTACTCGGTGGAGACGCCGATGAAGGACGCCTCGCTCACGATGCCGCGCAGCATGTTGCGGTGCGCGTCGTCGGGCTCGGCCTTGCCCAGGGTGATCTTCTCGGGGCGGATGCCCATGACGATGCGGGAGCTGCCCGAGCTGCCCGGGACGGCGCGCGAGGCCGGGAGGGTCATGCGCACGCCGTGCACGTCGAGGGCCAGGTCGTCGCCCTGCCGGCCCAGGACCGCGGCGGGCAGCATGTTGGACTGGCCCAGGAAGTTGGCCACGAACGCGGTCTTCGGCGACTCGTACAGCTCGGTGGGGGAGCCGAGTTGCTCGATCACCCCGCCGTTCATGACGGCGATGGTGTCGGCCATGGTCATGGCTTCTTCCTGGTCGTGCGTGACGTGCACGAAGGTGATGCCGACCTCGGTCTGGATGCGCTTGAGCTCGAGCTGCATCTGGCGGCGCAGCTTCAGGTCGAGCGCGCCCAGCGGCTCGTCCAGGAGCAGGACCTGCGGGTGGTTGATGAGCGCCCGGGCCACCGCGACACGCTGCTGCTGGCCGCCCGAGAGCTGGGCCGGCTTGCGGCCGCCGAGGTGCCCGAGCTCGACCAGCTCCAGCATTTCCTTCACCGGCTGGGCGACGTCCTTGCGGCCCTTGCGGCGCAGACCGAACGCGACGTTGTCGGCCACCGACAGGTGCGGGAAGAGCGCGTAGCTCTGGAAGACCGTGTTGACCGGCCGCTTGTGCGGCGGCAGCCCGGTGACGTCCTGGCCGCCGATCAGGACGCGCCCGGTGCTGGGCGCCTCCAGGCCGGCGATCATCCGCAGCGTGGTCGTCTTGCCGCACCCCGAGGCCCCGAGCAGCGCGAAGAACGAGCCTTCGGGGATGGTGAGATCGGTCGGCCGTACGGCGGTGAATCCGCCGAACCGCTTGCTCAGGCCGGTCAGTTCGACGCGGCCGGCGTCGCGCCCCTGCTTGCTCATCCTGGTCCTTATGTGTGATTCCGGGGGGCTGGTTCCGGGACACGCCGAGAGGCGAAGCCCCGACCGGGCCGCGGGCGGCGCGCACGTGTCGCGGTGCGCGCGGGGCGGGGCCGGGGCTTCGCCCTCGTACGGGCGTGCGCGGGTGGCGTCAGACGCCGATGACCTTGGCGAAGGCCTCTTCGTACTTGGTCTCTTCGGCCTCGCTCAGGGCCCGGAAGGTGTTCGCCTTCGCGGCCGTCTCCGGGGACGGCATCACGAGCTGGTTGGAGGCGATGGCCGGGTCCATGCGGAGCAGCTCGGGCTGCACGCCGACGACCGGGGAGACGTAGTTGATGGACAGCGTCAGCTGCGCCGCGACCTCGGGCCGGTAGTAGTAGTCGATCAGCTTCTCGGCGTTGGCCTTGTTGGCCGCCTTGGTCGGGATGAGCAGCTCGTCGGTGCCCGTGGCGTATCCGTGCTTGGGGATGACGAACTGGACCTCGGGGTTGTCCGCCTGAAGCTGGATCAGGTCGCCGGACCACGCCAGGCAAGCCGCGATGTCGCCGGAGGCCAGCTCCTGCACGTAGTCGTTGCCGGTGAAGCGGCGGATCTGCTTGCTGTCCACGGCCTTCTGGATCTTGGCCAGGGCGGCGTTGAAGTCGTCGTCCGTGAAGCTCTCGGTCTTCTTGCCCATGCTCAGCAGCACCATGCCCACGGTGTCGCGCATCTCGGTGAGCAGCGCGACCTTGCCCTTGAGCTTGGGGTTGGTGAGCAGGTCGTCGACCGACTCGGGGGCGTAGCCCTCGGTGGCCTTGGAGTTGTACGCGATGAGGGTGGACAGCTGGGTCCACGGGTAGGCGTACTCGCGCTTGGCGTCCCAGGTGTTGCCCTTGAAGCGCGGGTCGAGGTTCTTGACCGCGTTCGGCACGTTGGCCGGGTCCATCTTCTGGACGTACTGGAGGCGGACGAGCCGGGACGCCATCCAGTCGGTCAGCACGATCAGGTCGCGCTTGGTGTCGTCGCCCGAGGCCAGCTGCGGCTGGATCTTGGCGTAGAACTCGTTGTTGTCGTTGATGTCCTCGGTGTACTTGACCTTGATGCCGGTCTCTTTGGTGAAGGCGTCGAGGGTGGGGTGCTTGTTCTCGTCGTCTTCGGCGACATCGATGTAGAGCGGCCAGTTGGAGAACACGACCTGCCCGGCGCCCCCGCTGCCGCCGTCGTCCGCGCTGTCCTTCTTGTCGTCGTCGTCGCTGCATGCGGCGAGCAGGCTGCCGCCGGCAACGGCGAGTCCTGCCATGGCGCTTCCGCGCAATATGGAGCGCCGGGACATGGCGTTGCGCAGTGCGGCACCGCGGCCGGTGGTCATGCTCCGGATGGCGGCGGCGCGGACCGCCGGCGACATCGTCTCGAGCGCGGCGTCGATCTCGGGACCGAAGTCCGAGGGGGAACCGGATCTGTTGTCCCGGGAGTTCATGCGGCGGACCTCCTGAAGGGGTTCGCGGTGCCCTGCAGCGCGGGGGAAACGTCGTGCCGGGTGCGTGCGGTGCGTGGGACCAGCGGGGAAGGTGGGACCTGGCGACGGCGGTGTGGACCGGGTTGCGGTCCGGGTTCCGCTTGGGCATGAACGATTCCGGGGCGCGATCGTCCGAGCAATGGACACAGTGTCAAATCCGGCCACGGAAATTGACGGAGTGTCAGTAATTGGGGCGTGTCGCGTTCCTGATGTGCGGACACATCCGGCATGTCCGGCGGCCCTGTAGCCGCCGGTAACGGCTGCGCGGTTGGCCTGGCGGCCCGCTGCTGCCGTGGGGGACGCGCAGGTCGCGGCCCCGGTTTCAGCGTCCGAGCTCGGCGAGCACCGCGTCGCTGAACGGCGGCCAGGCCTCGATCGCCCAGGTGCCGAAGTCGCGGTCGGTCAGGCAGACGGCGGCCGCGCGGGCCTCCGGGTCGACCCACAGGAACGTGCCGCGCTGCCCGAAGTGGCCGAAAGTCGCCGGTGAGTTCCGGGCCCCGGTCCAGTGCGGCGCCTTGCCGTCCCGGATCTCGAAACCCAGCCCCCAGTCGTTGGGGCGCTGCAGGCCGTACCCGGGCACCACGCCGTCGAGCCCGGGGAAGACCACCGAGGTCGCCTCGGCCACGGTCTCGGGCGCCAGCAGCTTCGGCGCCATCAGCTCGGCGGCGAACCGGGCCAGGTCGGCGACCGTGGAGACGCCGTCGGCGGCCGGCGAGCCGTCCAGCCGCGAGTCCGCCATGCCGAGCGGCCGGAAGACCGCCTCGGACAGGTAGACCGGGAACGGGATCCCGCAGTTCTGCGCGACGTGCCGGGCCAGCACCTCGAACCCGGCGTTGGAGTAGATCCGCCGCTCCCCGGGCCGGGCCATGACCCGCTCGTGGTCGAACGCGTACCCCGCGGTGTGCGCGAGCAGGTGCCGCACGGTGGCCCCGTCGGGCCCGGCCGGCTCGTCCAGCTCGACGCCGCCCTCCTCGATCGCGACCAGGACGGCGTACGCGGTCAGCGGCTTGGTCACCGAGGCGAGCCGGAACGGCATGTCGACCGGCCCGTGCTGCCCGAGGACGGTGCCGTCGCCGCCGACGACCGCCGCTGCGGCATGCGGGACCGGCCAGGACTCGATGATGCGCAGACTCTCCACGCGCCCGAGCCTACGTCGCGGCCTCGGGCCGCGCCGGAGACACCCCGCCTGGTGCAGGCCCGGGGCCGCGCGGTTCACCCCCCGCGGGGGCCCCCGCTCAGCGGTGCACCAGGCGGGGTGTCCGGTCAGGGGGTCGGCTGCCGGATGAGCGACGAGGCCTCGGTCATGCAGAGCACGAACTTGTCGCCGCCCGAGTCGTAGGTCAGCGCCGCCGACGTGAGGGTCGGGCACATCGCGTCCGAAGTGGTTCCGTCGAGGCGTTCGAGGACCAGGTACTCGGCGTCCGGTCCGGTGCACGCGACGATGTCCACCGTCGGGTTGCTGTCCGTGCCCGTGTTGCGGACGCAGTCGCCGGCGTTCGCGCCGGTCACATCGTCGCCCGAGGACAGCACGACCGCGACGATCACGGAGACCACCACGACCGGGAAGAGCACCGCCAAGGCGAACACCGGGCGCCGGTGCAGCGGCTTGCCGGGCGCGAGCGGAGTCCGCGGGCCGCCGGGTGCGGGTGCGGCCAGCTTGGCGACCTTGCGGTGCTGTATCGCGTTCCAGACCAGGATCGCCGGGTTGACCACCAGGGAGCCCAGGCTCCACCAGCCCTTGAGCATGTTGGAGTTCTGCGTCTCCTGGAACGCCCGGGTACCGCAGTCGCGGCAGAACGGCCCCTCGACCTTGGCGTTGGACATCGCGATGACCATGCCGCGGTGCGCCCGGAAGTTCGCCTCGGCGGCCGGGTAGGCGCCGCACACCGCGCAGATCACGGCAGAGGTGCTGTTCGCGTAGTACGCGCGGAGGTCCTGCGCCGCGGCGGAGTCCGCGGTCCCGCCGAGGGCGGCTCCTCCTGCGAAGGGGTTCTGCCCGCCCTGCTGCGGAACGGAGGCATGGGCAGGGGCGCCGGAAGCAGGGGAACTGCCGGCGAAGGGATTGCTGCCGTGCGGGGCAGGGGTCGACAAGGTGGCCTCATCCAAGGGAAGTGTCGGGAAAGGCCACGAAGTTAGCGCACCGACTATTTGTTCGGCACATGGGTTTCCGGGTCGCCCGCCGCGGGCCGGTTCAGGGGGCCAGCAGCGGCACGGCGGTCCGCATCAGGGTGTCGATCTCGACCGCGCAGGCCAGGTAGTCCTCGACCTCGCCGCCGCCCGGGTCCTCGACGTCCTCCCAGGCCGGGTCCGGCTCGGCGGCCGCGAGGCCGAGCGCGGCCAGGCGGGCGGGGAGCGGTTCGGGGCCCGGGGCCAGCTGCGCGGCGAGCCGGTGCAGGGTGGCGGTCTTGGCCGCGGCCTCGGGGTGGTTGCGGCGGACGTACGCGACGTGCTCGCAGGCCAGCGCGACCACGACGTCCGCCTCGGCGAGGTGGTCCGCGGTCAGCTGGGTGCTGCGGTGGCCGTTCGCCTCGATTCCGAGGGACTCCAGCGCCCGCCGGGTACGCCAGCTCACCGGCTGCCCCTCGATCACGAACGTCCCCGCGGTCCGCACCTGCCACCCGGGCTGCGCCCGGGCCGCCAGCACGCCCGCGAGCACCGAGCGCGTCGCATTGCCGGTGCAGATGAAGAGGAGGGAGGGGGAGGCAGGGGAGTCGGCCATGGGGGAAGGGTAGGCGGTGGCCGCCGCACGCACGCAGGCGGAGGCCGGGGCGGCGGTGTGCGGCCGCTGCCCCGGCCTCCGTGGGTCGGCTGCTATTGCCAGTTCTTGCCTTGCAGCAGGCAGTCGTTGCTGCCGTCGCAGTACGGCTGGTTGCCGCTGTGCGCGCAGCGGCACAGGGCCGCGCGCGTCTCGTGGCGGTGTTTGCCGTCCGCGGTCCGCACGACCAGGTGGCCGCGGACCACGAAGGGCCCGCCGGGCACCGCGGTGACCGTGGTGGGGTGCACCGGGTCCTCGGGGGGACCGCCGGTCAGGGTGTAGTGCAGTGCCCCGCTGGGGCACCGGGCGATGACCTCGGCGATCTCCTCGGGTGTCGCGCCCTGCGGGTCCACCCACGGCTTGCGGCTCGTGTCGAACACTTTGGGCAGGCCCCGCACGCATTCGCCCGAGTGCAGGCAGCGGTGCGCGTCGAACGTCACGGTGACGTCCTCGGCCTCGTAGACCTTCGCGTGGGATTCGCTCATTGTGGTGGCTCCGTCCCTGTCCCTCGGCGTTCCCGGGGAATCCCGGGGGCCCGGGTCAGCCGGTTTGCGCGCCGCGCGGATCCTCGACCACGAGGTCCGCGTAGTCCGGGTGGCGCTCGATCCATCCCTTGATGAACGGGCACAGCGGAAGTACTCCGCGGCCTCCGGCGCGGACGTCGTCCAGTGCGCCCTTGGCCAGGACACCGCCGAGCCCCTTGCCCTCGAACTTGTCGAATACCTCCGTATGGGTGAATACGGTCACTTGTTCGGTGGCCATGTACTCGGCGTACCCGGCCAGCTCGCCGTCTACCCGGACCTCGTAGCGGTCGTTCTCGGGCGCATTGACGACAGTGACGTCCATGTGGACCTCAGTTTCGGTCGGCATGTGAAGCTCTCGGACCATTCGACCCTACGACCCCCGACCTCGCGACCCGGCTGTCGGCCCGGGTGGACGGTCGGGTAGACATGATCTATCTGACGGTCCGTCATATCTGGAGGCGATGAGCATGCTGGATCCCGAGCCGCTGGCCGGTCGTGTAGCTGTGGTCACCGGGGGCGGGGCGGGCATCGGCGGCGGTGTGTCGCGGCTGCTGGCCAAGGCCGGCGCGCTGGTCGTGCTCAACGACATCGACGCCGCGTACGCCGAGGAGACCGCCGCGGACATCGCCAAAGACGGCGGCCGCGCGATCACCGTGGTCGGCGACATCCGCGAGCCGGAGACCGTCGCGCGGCTGCGCGACGCGGCTCTCGCGGCCACCCCCGAAGGCCGCATTGACGTGCTGGTCAACAACGTCGGCGACTACCGCCCGTCCTCGACGTTCCTGCGCAGCACCGAAGAGGACTGGCAGGCGTCGCATGCGATCAACTT
Source organism: Yinghuangia soli (assembly GCF_021502675.1). Taxonomy (GTDB): domain Bacteria; phylum Actinomycetota; class Actinomycetes; order Streptomycetales; family Streptomycetaceae; genus Yinghuangia; species Yinghuangia soli. Next base: position 69,947 of record NZ_JAKFHA010000038.1, on the reverse strand, counting down.
CGAACACGTGCTGCGCGTGACCCACGCGCTGCTGCCGGTCATGGTCGAGAACGGCGCGGGCAGCATCGTCAACGTCTCCACCGTCGAGGCGCTGCGCGGCATCCCGGGCTGCCCGGTGTACTCGGCGTACAACGCGGCGATCATCGCGTTCACCAAGAGCCTCGCGGTCGACGTCGCGCGGAAGGGCGTGCGGGTCAACTGCATCGCGCCGGACATGGCCAACACGCCGCAGACCACGTACGAGGCCAAGCTGCGCGGCCGCGACCCGCAGCTGATCGGGTCGTGGGTGCCGGTCGGGCGGTTCGGCGAGCCCGAGGACTACGCGAACGTGGTGCTGTTCCTGGCCTCGGACGCGTCCTCGTACGTCACCGGCCACCTGATCCCGGTGGACGGCGGCACCACCGCGGCCAGCGGCTGGTACGGCAAGGCCGACGGCCGCGGCTGGACCAACCTGCCCGACCAGGCGTGAGGTTGCCGGCGTGACCTTGTTCGCGGGCCGGTAATTCCGGGAACCGTCATGCGACTTCGATCGTCAGGGCGGGTATCAGGCCACGGAGGGCACGACCGGAGCGGACCGGGACTCCACCGGGACCCGACCTACAGGGGGCACGCGGACATGGCGGGACACGGGGGAAGCGGGGCGCGCGGAGGGCGCGGGACGGCCAGGTCGCTCGGCCGGCTGGCCGTGCTGCTGACCGGTATCGAACTGCTGGCGTTCGGGATCTGGGCGGTGCTCAAGGGCATGCAGATCCGGCAGGAGCCCTGGCAGTTGGGCGTGTACGCGGCGGTCGGCGGCGCGGTCGGCATCCTCCTGTGGTGGACCGTCTACCGCGACACCGCCGCGAAGGTCGAGGTGGTCCGGCAGCGCGAGCACCGCGACCGCGACACGCGCGCGGCGCTGCTCCGGCACGCCCGGATGGACCCCGGCCGGCTGGGCGAGCACGTCGCGGAGCTGTGCCGCCGCGACGGGCTCGCGGACGTCGCCGCGGTGCGGGTGCACGACGACGCGCACTCGGTCGACGTCACCGGGACGCTCCCCGACGGCACGACGCTGGCGGTCCGCTGCCGCAGCGCCGCGGGCGCGGCGTCCATCTCCGGCTCGATCGTGGAGCGCTTCACCGCGGACGAGCACCACGCGGACCACCTGCTGGTGCTGGCCACCACCGCGGGTGGTTTCTCGCAGAAGGCCTGCGACCTGGGCGCCGCGACGGACAACCTGCACCTGCTGGACCGCCGCGCACTGGCCCGCTGGGACCTGGGCCAGGAACTTCCGGCCCCGCTGGCTGCCGCGGCAGCGCCCGCCGAGGAGCCTGCGGCGGTCAAGCCGGACGACAAGAACGCGAAGAAGCAGAAGAAGGCCGCCGCCCAGGCGAAGTGACGGGGCGGTCAGCCGCAGCAGCCGCCTCCGCAGCAGGCCCCGCCACCGCCGCCGCTTGCCGGGCGGGGTGCCGGGCCGGCGCCTGCGGTGCCGGCGATGCCGACCGCGGACAGCAGCTTCACGGTGTCGTCGTGGCCCTCGGGGCACGACGCCGGAGCGCCGGACTCGGACATCGGGCGGCTCACGGTGAACGTGTCGCCGCACGCGCGGCAGCGGAACTCGTAGTTGGGCATGCCCTGAGGGTACCGAGCCGCCACCCGCCTCCGGCAGGGCCGGAGATCCGTGATCCGCGTCGCGTGACCCCGGCCTCTCGCGTCCGGCCTGCGGCTCCCGCCGCGGGCGTCCTCAGGGCGGGCCGTCGCTTGCTTCGGCCTCGCTGCCCTGGTCGGCCGGCTGGTCGGCGCCGCCGTTGCCGCCGTTATGGGCCGGCGGTCCGGGGCGGCGCAACTTGGCTGCCGAGCGCAGCTGGTACGGCACGCTCGTGACCATCACCCCGGGCATGAACAGCAGCCGGGTCTTCAGCCGCAGCGCGCTCTGGTTGTGCAGGATCTGCTCCCACCAGCGGCCCGGCACGTACTCGGGGATCACCACGGTGACCACGTCGCGCGGATTGGCCTCGCGGTGCTCGCGGATGTACCGCAGCAGCGGGTGGGTGAACTCCCGGTACGGGGAGTCCAGCACGGTCAGCGACACGCCTATGTCGCGCGCCTCCCACTGCTCGCGCAACTCGTCCGTGGCATCCGGGTCCACCGACACCGTCAGGGCCTCCAGGCGCGCCGGCCGGATGGACTTGGCGTACCCCACGGCCCGCAGCGTCGGTGCGTGCAGGCGCGAGACGAGGATGATCGCGTGGTTGCCGGCCGGCGGCTCCGGGCGCGCGTCGTCGGCCACCCGCAGCTCGTCCGCGATATTCGTGTAGTGCCGCCGGACGCCCTTCATCAGCAGGAACAGCAGCGGCATCGCGATCAGCACGATCCACGCCCCGTGGGTGAACTTGGTGACCGTCACGATCACCAGCACGATGCCGGTCAGCACCGCGCCGAGCAGGTTGACCGCGCGGGAGCGGTGCATGCGGCGGCGCTCGCGGGTGCCGGCGGCATCCGGCAGCAGCCGGCTCCAGTGCCGGACCATGCCCGCCTGGGACAGCGTGAACGAGACGAAGACGCCGATGATGTACAGCTGGATGATCTTGGTGAGGTTCGCATCGAACGCCACGATGAGGGCCGCTGCGGCCAGCGCCAGGAGCAGGATCCCGTTGGAGAACACCAGGCGGTCGCCGCGGTTGTGCAGCTGCCGCGGCAGGTAGCGGTCCCGGGCCAGGATCGAGGCCAGCATCGGGAACCCGTTGAACGCCGTGTTGGCGGCCAGCACCAGGATTCCGGCGGTGAAGGCCTGCACGTAATAGAAGAGGAAGTTCCAGTCGCCGAAGGTCGCCCGGGCGACCTGGGCCAGCGCGGTGGACTGCGGTGTCCCGGGGGCGAGGCCCAGGTCCGCGGGGTCCTCGGCGACGTGCACCTCGGTGATCATCGCGAGGGCGGTGATGCCGCCGAACATGGTGATCGACAGCGCACCCATCACGACCAGCGTGTTCGCCGCATTGCGGCTCTTGGGCTTCTTGAACGCCGGCACACCGTTGCTGATCGCCTCCACGCCGGTCAGCGCGGTGCAGCCGGACGCGAAGGCGCGCAGCGCGAGGAAGAGCAGCGCCAGGCCGGTATACGTCCCGGCGGCGTGGAACGGCAGGTCGGCGGACTCCGCGCGTACGGTGTGCCCGCTGCCCAGGCGTACCGCGGCCACCGCGAACATCACGTAGATGCCCAGCACGAAGCCGTACGTCGGGATGGCGAAGATGCGGCCAGACTCGCGCATGCCGCGCAGATTGAGCAGCGTCAGCAGGGCCACGAAGCCGACCGACAGCGGCACCGCGGCACCGTGCAGCGACGGCGCCGCGGAGGAGATCGCCGCGACCCCGGCGACCACCGAGACGGCCACGGTCAGCACGTAGTCGACCATCAGCGCACTCGCCGCGGTCAGCGCCGCCGTCTCGCCCAGGTTCTCGGCGCTGACCGTGTACGCGCCGCCGCCGGCCGGGTAGGCGTGGCAGGTCTGCCGGTACGAGGCCACCACCACGGCGAGCAGCACGATGATCGCCGCGGCCGCCCACCAGGCCAGATGCAGGACGGCGAGGCCGCCCAGCGAGAGCACCAGCAGGATCTCGCCGGTCGCGTACGCCACCGAGGAGAGCGGGTCGGAGCAGAAGACCGGCAGGGCGAGCCGCTTGGGCAGCAGGGTCTGGCCCATCTGGGTCGTGCGCAGCGGGCGGCCGAGGACGAGCTTCTTCGGGAGCCAGGTCACGGCACGTCCTGTGCCCGGCTTGCCGCCCTTCACCCGTTCCCGCCACGTTCTTGGTCCGGATGGGTGGTGTGATCGCTTGACTACTACTAGTTTCGGTCGCAGACCCGAGGGCCGGTCACCGCCCGAAAGTGCCTGTGCGGTGCGGCCCGTCGTGCGCGCCGAGGAGGACACGTGGTGTACCAGCGGCCGGGACAGCCGGACAGCGTCGTCAACTTCCAGGAACGGTACGACAACTTCATCGGCGGCAAGCAGGTGCCGCCGGTCCGCGGCGAGTACTTCGCGAACATCTCGCCGGTCACCGGCCAGGCCTACTGCGAGGTGGCCCGCTCCACCGCCGAGGACATCGAGCTCGCGCTGGACTCCGCCCACGCGGCCGCCGAATCCTGGGGCCGCACCAGCACCACCGAACGCTCGCGCATCCTGCTGCAGATCGCCGACCGCATGGAGCAGAACCTCGAGAAGCTCGCGGTCATCGAGACGTGGGACAACGGCAAGCCGGTACGCGAGACGCTGGCCGCCGACCTGCCGCTCGCGGTCGACCACTTCCGCTACTTCGCCGGCGTGGTGCGGGCCCAGGAGGGCTCGATCGCGCAGATCGACGACGACACCGTCGCGTACCACTTCCACGAGCCGCTCGGCGTCGTCGGGCAGATCATCCCGTGGAACTTCCCGCTCCTGATGGCCACCTGGAAGCTCGCCCCGGCGCTCGCGGCCGGCAACTGCGTGGTCCTCAAGCCCGCCGAGCAGACCCCCGTCTCGATCCTCGTCTTCATGGAGATGATCGCCGACCTGCTGCCGCCGGGCGTCGTCAACGTCGTCAACGGCTTCGGCTTCGAGGCCGGCAAGCCGCTGGCCAGCAGCAAGCGGGTCGCCAAGATCGCCTTCACCGGCGAGACCACGACCGGCCGGCTGATCATGCAGTACGCCAGCGAGAACATCATCCCGGTGACCCTCGAACTGGGCGGCAAGAGCCCGAACATCTTCTGCGCCGACGTCATGGCGGCCGACGACGACTACCTCGACAAGGCCGTCGAGGGCTTCGTGATGTTCGCCCTCAACCAGGGCGAGGTCTGCACCTGCCCCTCCCGCGCGCTGATCCACGACTCGATCTACGACGCGTTCATGGAGAAGGCCGTCGCGCGCACCAAGGCGATCGTGCAGGGCGACCCGCTCGACCCCGCCACGATGGTCGGCGCCCAGGCGTCCAACGACCAACTGGAGAAGATCCTTTCCTACCTCGACATCGGCCGGCAGGAAGGTGCCGAGGTGCTCACCGGCGGCGCCCGCAAGATCCTCCCGGGCCTCGAAGAGGGCTACTACGTCGAGCCCACGATCTTCCGCGGCACCAACGACATGCGGATCTTCCAGGAAGAGATCTTCGGCCCCGTCGTCTCCGTCACGACCTTCCGCGACGAAGCCGAAGCCCTGCGCATCGCCAACGACACCCTCTACGGCCTCGGCGCGGGCGTCTGGACGCGCGACGCCACCCGGGCGTACCGCCTGGGCCGCGAGATCAAGGCGGGCCGCGTCTGGACCAACTGCTACCACGCGTACCCCGCGCACGCGGCCTTCGGCGGCTACAAGGCCTCCGGCATCGGCCGCGAGACGCACAAGATGATGCTCGACCACTACCAGCAGACCAAGAACCTCCTGGTCAGCTACAGCCCCAAGAAGCTCGGCTTCTTCTAGGCCACAAGGGCCGGCCGGCGGGGCGGCGCCCCCGTCGGCCGGAGACGGGAGCCGGCATGGTCGAGAAGGTCGCGATCACCCCGGCAGCGGCTGCGCTGCTGGGTGAACTGACGGACAAGCACGGCCCGTTGATGTTCCACCAGAGCGGCGGCTGCTGCGACGGATCCTCCCCGATGTGCTACCCGCGCGGCGAGTTCCGCCTGTCCGACGCCGACGTCTACCTCGGCCACGTGGCCGGCACCCCGTTCCACATCAGCGCCGCCCAGTACGCGTATTGGCGGCACACCCACCTCACCGTCGACATAGTCCCCGGCCGAGGCGGCGGCTTCTCCGTGGAAGCCCCGACCGGCTTCCGCTTCCTGATCCGCTCCCGCGTCTTCACCGACGAGGAGGCTGCCGAACTGGAGCACGAACCGATCCTTACTGGACCGGTTCCGTGACCCCCTGACGCATGGCGGCGCCGCCCCGGCGCGGCGCCGCCACCACCCGTCTTCCGGTCGGCATATCGTACGAAGTCACAAGAGGTGCGCGGGCGTTCATCCGGACGGCCAGATTGCGCGAGGTGTCGTCCATCCTCCGGAGCCGGACTCGCGGTTCGGGCATCGTGTCCGCCATGCGACGCCAGACGAACCGCCGTGCCGGAACCAGGGTCCCCCGCCTGCTCGTGGGAGCACTCGCCGTTGTCCTGATCGCGGGGTGCGGCGGCGGCGCCGATCCCGACGCATCCGCGCCACCGGCGGCAAGCGCCGGAGGGGCCGTCGCGCCGCAGGTCCCTGGGACCGCCCCGAGCACCGCGGAGTCGCCGACCGGGGCGCCGGCACCTGCCATCGGCGAGGCCACCTCCGCGCCTGCCACCCGGACCCCCCTTGCCCCGACGGCGAGCACCTCCGCCCCTGCCGCCAAACCTGCAGCGAACAACGGTGCATGGCCCAACGCGTCGAACACCGGCTACAAGAACGCGCCGGGCTACCCGGGATCACTGACGACGTTCACCGGGGAGTTGGAGAGCAACCGCACTTATCGGTTCATGCGCTTCACCGGAAAGCTCTTCGTCGGAACCACCGACCGCACCCTGCGCAACATCACCTTCATCGGCTGCCTGTTCGAGTCGAACAGCGTCGACGACGCCACTGTGGCCGTCTACAGCGAGAACGTCGTCTTCGACTACAGCACCTTCGCACCGTCCAAGGACCCGGCGCCGCCCGTCGACTACAACAACGGCTACCAGTACGCGATCGACGTCAAGCGCAACGTGCAGCTGACCGTCGACCACTCCGACATCTGGGGATTCGGCAACGGCATCCAGATCGGATTCTCCAGCCGCGAAAAGCCCTTCGTGGTCCGCAACACGTGGTTCCACGACGCCCGCAGCGACGGCGGAATCGACCACACGGACGCCATCCTGTGCAGCGACGGCGGTCCGACGTACATGGTCATCGACCACAACACCATCGCGTCGGTCGGCAACACCAACGGCCTCGCGTTCCAGGTGGAGGACAACTACTACACCGACGTGTCGGTCACGAACAATTACTTCTCCGGCTTCGGCTACACCGTCAACATCGGCGGCAACGGCAAGGGAAACCAGCGCATCACCTTCACCGGAAACACCTTCGGCACCGACCTCAAGCCCATGTGGGGACCCCTCTACGGCTGGGGTGGCACAAACGTCACCTGGCGCAACAACAAATGGCGCGTCGCCCCCGGCGGATACGACAAGCAGACGGCCAACGACGGCAAGTACTGGTGGCCCGACGGCACGCTCTCCACGAAGGACTACACCGGCTAGCGGGTCCGGGAGATCGCTCCCGGAGAGATTCGGGTGACGGAGGTCATAGCCGGGCTGACGGACCGTCGGACGGAGGTGGCGCCCCCCGTCGGGGCGGCCCCTCCGTGGGTTGCGGGCTGGCGGGGGGGGCGGGGTGTGTGACGGAGGGTGAG
>NZ_JAKFHA010000038.1:16723-62574 GCF_021502675.1 Yinghuangia soli | reverse complement strand
GGCGGGGGCCCGCGGGCCGGGGGGCGGGGGGGCCCCCCCCCGGCCGCCCCCCCACCTCCGTGCGTTGCGGACTGCCTTGAGAGGCGGGGTTTCTGACGGATGGTCATTGACTCTGCCAAATGCCGCAAAGTGTGCGAATGGGGGAGTGGAATGCACTATTTGTGGTGATTTGGATATGACAGTTCGGAGCTTGTCAACCTCTTGTGCGGGTCGTCGGCGCGGAGTTAGAAACCCTCCACGAAGAAAGGACCTGTCATGGCCGAACCCGTCATCGTCGAGGCAGTACGCACCCCGGTGGGGAAGCGTGGGGGGACCCTTTCCCGGCTCCATCCGACCGAGCTGCTGGGGCAGACCCTGCGCGAGCTGCTGGACCGCTCCGGGGCCAAGGACGACATCGTCGAGCAGGTCGTCGGCGGCTGCGTGACGCAGGCCGGCGAGCAGAGCGCCAATGTGACGCGGAATGCGTGGTTGGCGGCCGGGCTGCCCTACGACACTGCGTCGACGACCGTCGACGCGCAGTGCGGGTCGGGGCAGCAGGCGGCGCACCTGGTGGCCGGGCTCATCGCGGGCGGCGTCATCGACGTGGGCGTGTCCTGCGGCGTGGAGTCGATGAGCCGCGTGCCGCTGGGGACCGCGAGCGGCGCGCAGGACGGCAGCCCGTACCCGGACGCGTGGGACATCGACCTGCCGAGCCAGTACGAGGCCGCCGAGCGCATCGCGCGGAAGTACGGGATCTCGCGGGAGGCCGCGGACGGCCTCGGGCTGCTCTCCCAGGAGCGCGCCCGGCAGGCCTGGAACAACCACCGCTTCAAGCACGAGACGTTCGGCGTGAAGGTCCCCGCGGGGGACGACGCCTGGCATCTGGTGGAGGAGGACGAGGGGGTCCGGGACACGTCGTTCGAGGCGCTCTCGGCACTGCGTCCGATCCTGCCGGGTGGTGTGCACACCGCGGGCACCGCGTCGCAGGTGTCGGATGGTGCGGCGGCGATCCTGTGGGCCTCGAAGAAGTCCGCGACCGCGCTGGGGATGCGCCCGCGGGCCAGGATCGCGGCGCAGGCGCTGGTGGGCTCGGACCCGTCGCTGAACCTGGACGGATCGATCGCCGCGACGCGCGCGGTGCTGGGGCGGTCCGGGCTGAGCCTGGACGACATCGACCTGGTCGAGGTCAACGAGGCGTTCGCCGCGGTGGTGCTGGCCTGGACGCGGACGTTCGCCGCCGACATGTCCAAGGTGAACGTGAACGGCGGCTCGATCGCCCTGGGGCACCCGGTGGGCGCCACCGGGGCCCGGCTGATCACCTCGGCGCTCCACGAACTGGAGCGGACCGACAAGGAGTTCGCTCTCATCGCGATGTGCGGGGGCGGCGGCCAGGCGTCCGCCACCATCATCCAGCGGATCTGATCGGCGGTGCGGTCCGGGGCGGGAGGGTTCGTGTGCCCTCCCGCCCCGGCCGTATGTGTCAGATTGCGCCGTAGCGGATCGGGTCGTCGGTGTTCACCGCGCCGGCCTGGCCGCGCTTGACGAGGTGGCGCAGGTGGGCGGCCGCCTCGCTCAGCGCGATCTGGCGGTTCTGCAGGCCGAGTTGCTCCCACGGGCGGTTCCAGTCCATGCCCACCGCGATCTCCCAGAGTGTCAGCGGCGTGGACAGGCGCGCGAGGAGCGTGCCGAGGCGCTGCTCGTGGAAGGCGACGATTTCGTCGACGCGCCCCGCGGCGTCGGTGAAGTTGTGCTTGTGGGCGGGCAGGACGCCGGTGACGGGGAGTGCCGCGACGCGGGCCAGGGAGGCGAGGAAGTCGCCCAGGGGGTCGGCTTCCTCGGTGTCGTCGTAGAGGCCGATATGCGGCGTGATGGACGGCAGCAGGTGGTCGCCGGAGAGGAGGCGGCCGGCGCGTCCGGGGCCGCTGCCGATGCCCTCTTCGAGGTGCAGGCAGACGTGCCCGGGGGTGTGGCCGGGCGTCCACACGATCCGCACGTCGCGGCCCGCCACGTCGGCCAGCTCGCCGTGCACCAGGAAGCGGTCCGGGGTGTGCAGGCGGAACTTGGGCTTGATGACCGCGGATTCCATGGACGGCTTGCGCATCTCGGCGAGGGCGTCGACGGCTTCCTGGGGGGCGCCCGCGGCGCGCAGTGCGCCGAGGTGGTGCTCGAGCCAGCGGGAGCGCGGCGCGGTGTTGATCAGGTGGACGTGGGCGGCGTCCGCCTCGTGCATGGCCACCCAGGCGCCGGACGCCTCGACCACGGCGTACGTCAGGCCGTGGTGGTCGGGGTGGTTGTGGGTGGCGATGACGCCGTGCACCGCGGAGAGCGAGCTGCCCATCGACTCCAGGCCCGAGGTGAGCGCGGCCAGCGAGGCCGGGTCGTCCCAGCCGGCGTCGACGAGGACCGGGCCCGCGGGGCTCTCCAGGGCGTAGACGTTGGTCCAGCCCAGCGGGTTGTCCGGGATCGGTACCGGGATGGTCCACACGCCGCCGCCGAGGTCGGTGGCCGCTACCGGGGTCGACGCCTGGTCAGAATCCATTGCCGTCATGGTCGTCCTCCCCGACTGGGTGCACGGTGCACGCTTCGCCTTCGCAATATAATTGACGCGGTCTAGCAATTTCGCCCGGGGCGAGCCGGGATCACCCGTACGAGGCGGGCGGGGCGCAGGGTCGGCGTGGGACTCCGGGTGAGACTCCAGTCTCATTCATGCGCCGATTCCGTTGTTACCGCCGCGTGCAACTGATATCTGTTCTACTCAGCAGACGCATGCACACGCGTCGGCGGACTACGAGGCCCGAGCCCTACGGAGAAGCAGGTGGCGGACGTGCTGGACTACGGTCAACTGTTCATCGGCGGGAACCTGGTCGACCCGCACGGGTCGGATGTCATCGAGGTCGTCTCGCCGCACACCGAGCAGGTCATCGGCCGCGTGCCGCACGCGTCCAAGGCCGACGTGGACGCCGCGGTCGCCGCGGCCCGCCGGGCCTTCGACGAGGGCCCGTGGCCGCGCATGGCCCTCGAGGAGCGCCTGGAGATAGTCGGGCGCATCAAGGACGCGTTCATGACGCGCTACGACGAGATCGCCAAGCTCATCAGCTCGGAGAACGGCTCGCCGTACTCCTGGAGCATCTTCGCCCAGTCGATGGGCGCCGGGATGCTGTACGACACGGCCATCAACACGGCCCGCGCCTACCAGTGGGAGGAGAGCCGGGCCGGCGTCCTCAACCCGCTGATCGTGCGCCGCGAGCCGGTCGGCGTCGTCGCGGCCGTGGTGCCGTGGAACGTCCCGCAGTTCGTCACCGCGGCCAAGCTCGGCCCGGCCTTCGCCGCGGGCTGCACGGTGGTCCTCAAGCCGTCCCCGGAGACCCCGCTCGACGCGTACATCCTCGCCGAGATCTGCAAGGACGCCGGGCTGCCGGACGGCGTGCTCAACATCGTCCCGGCGGACCGCGAGGTCAGCGAATACCTCGTCGGCCACCCGGACATCGACAAGGTCGCGTTCACCGGCTCGGTCAACGCCGGCAAGCGCATCATGGAGGTCGCGGCCCGCAACCTCACCCGCGTCACCCTCGAACTGGGCGGCAAGTCCGCGGCGATCATCCTGCCGGACGCCGACCTGGAGCACACGGTGCCCGGCCTGATGCCGAACGCCTTCATGAACAACGGCCAGGCGTGCGTCTCGCAGACCCGCATCCTGGTCCCGCGCAGCCGCTACGACGAGATCTCCGAGCGCATCGCCGCCTGGGTCTCCGAACTCGTGGTCGGCGACCCGCTGGACCCGGCCACCCAGGTCGGCCCGCTGGTCGCGGACCGGCAGCGGCAGCGCTCGCTGGACTACATCGCGATCGCCCAGGACGAGGGGGCCAAGCTGCTCGTCGGCGGCGGCCGCCCGGCGTCGCAGCCGACCGGCTGGTACGTCGAGCCCACACTGTTCGGCGACGTGGACAACTCCATGCGGGTGGCCCGCGAGGAGATCTTCGGCCCGGTCGTGTGCCTGCTGCCGTACGGCGACGAGTCCGAGGCCGTCAAGATCGCCAACGACTCGGAGTACGGCCTGTCCGGCAGCGTCTGGACCGAGGACGTCGAACGCGGTCTCGGCGTGGCCCGCCAGGTGCGCACCGGCACCTACTCGGTGAACACCTACGGGGTGGACTTCAACGGCCCGTTCGGCGGCTTCAAGAACTCCGGCATCGGCCGCGAGTTCGGCCTGGAGGGCCTGTCGGCGTACGTCGAGAGCAAGTCGATCGTCATGCCGAAGGGCTACGGCGAGGCCTGAGCCCGGCGCGCGGTCCGGCGCGGTCCGCGCCGGACCGCGAAGTGCCGTGCCGCAGCCGTGCAGTACAAGAACCGCGAACCGCGAACGAAGAGGTGACATCCCCCATGGGCGACAAGTGGCGCGTCGAGGTCGACCGCAGCGTCTGCATCGGCTCCGGCATGTGCATCGGCAGCGCGCCGGACGACTTCAAGCTCGACGCGGGCCGGCAGTCGCACCCGCGCCTGGAGATCCTGCCGTCCTCCGACGCGGTCATGGAGGCCGCGGAGAGCTGCCCGGTCGAGGCCATCTCCATCTTCGACGCGGAGACCGGCGCGACGCTGTTCCCGCCGGACTAGCCGGGCCGGCCGGACCGGCCGCAAACGCCGAGGGGCGGACCGCCGCGGGCCTCAGGCCCGGCGTTCCGCCCCTCGGCGCGCAGCCGATTCGACACGTGTCATGCGGAATGTTGCGTTTCGCCTGCTTCGTCCGCAGAGCCCGGCTCCTCGGGGATCAGCCGGGCGACCGTCTCGATGTCCAGGCGCACCTGGGCGATCGAGGCGCGGCCGTTCAGCCACGAGATCAGGGACGAGTGCCAGGTGTGCGTGATCACCCGGATCACCGCGAGCTCGGCCGGGCCGGGCTCGACCGTCAGGTCCTCGTGGATGGCCTCGTAGATCATCTGCGTGGTGATCCGGCTGACCCCGTCCACCTCGGCCGAGACCGAGCGGTCCGCGAACTGCAGGGCCCGCATCATGGCCTCGGTCAGGTGCGGCTCGCGCTGCATGCCGCGGAACGCGCGCAGCAGCGTGTCCACGACCCGGTCGCGCGGCGGCAGGCCCTTGTTGGGCTTGCGGCGCAGCTGCCCGCCCAGCTGCTCCAGCTGGTCGTACATGGTCGCGACCAGCAGGTGCACCTTGGACGGGAAGTAGCGGTACAGCGTGCCGAGCGCCACTTCGGACATCTCGGCCACCTCGCGCATCTGGACGGCGTCGTAGCCGCCCTGCGCGGCGAGCCGGGTCGTGGCCCGCAGGATCCTGCGTCTGCGGGCCTCCTGGCGCTCCGTGAGAGGCGCGCCGGCGCCCTTGGTGTACGTCGTCATCATCCGCCCGTCTGTCGTCGTCCTGGGCATGCCGGACACTGGAGTTCACCTGACTGCACTTCAGATACGGCCCCGGTGTGTGTTACGGGTCACGCGGGGGCCTGTGTGACCGGTGCCCGGCGGTATCTTGCAGTCTCCGACGGGCCAATATTGAAACTCGTTCTAGATTACGCGACTACTATGCTCCGCCAAGAGCGTCGAAGGGGGCCATTCGTGATACGGAAGACCGAGGAGGCCGCAGAAATCGGCGCCTCCGCCGCGCCTTCCTCTGCGGATCGGCCGCTCAGAATCGCCCTCCTGGCGTACCGCGGGGACCCGTTCTGCGGCGGCCAGGGCGTGTACGTCCGGCATCTGTCGCGTGAACTTGCCCGGCTCGGCCACCACGTCGAGGTCATCACCGGACCGCCCTACGCGGTCGTCGACGACGTCCCCGGCAACCCGGTGAAGCTCACCAAGCTTCCCAGCCTCGACCTGTACCGCGACCCGGACCCCTTCCGGCTGCCCCGGCCGCGCGAGTACCGCGACTGGATCGACGTGCTGGAGGTCGGCGGCATGCTGACCGCCGGCTTCCCCGAGCCCCTCACGTTCTCGCTGCGCGCCGCCCGGCACCTCAAGGCCCGCCGCGCCGAGTTCGACGTCGTGCACGACAACCAGACCCTGGGCTACGGCCAGCTCGCGCTGCCCCGCATGGGCTTCCCGCTGGTCACCACGATCCACCACCCGATCACCGTGGACCGGGCCCTGGAGATCGCCGAGGCCGCCACGCTGCGCCGCAAGCTCACGCTGCGCCGCTGGTACGGCTTCACCACCATGCAGAAGCGCGTCTCGGCCCGCCTCCCCGAGGTGGTCACCGTCTCCGGCTCCTCGAAGGCCGAGATCATCGAGCACCTCGGCGTCGCCCCGGACCGCATCAGCGTCATCCCGGTGGGCGCCGACACCGACCTGTTCTCGCCGAGCGACGCGATCGCCAAGGTGCCCGGCCGGATCGTCACCACGGCCAGCGCCGACGTCCCGCTCAAGGGCCTGATCTTCCTGGTCGAGGCGCTCGCCAAGCTGCGCACCGAGCGGGACGCCGAACTCGTGGTGGTCGGCAGGCCGCGCCCCGACGGGCCGGTCATGAAGGCCATCGACCGGCTCGGCCTGGCCGGTGCGGTCCGCTTCGTCAGCGACCTCACCGACGCCGAGCTCGTCGACCTGATCCGCAGCGCCGAAGTGGCCTGCGTCCCCTCGCTCTACGAGGGTTTCTCGCTGCCCGCCGCCGAGGCCATGGCCTGCGGCACCGCGCTGGTGGCCAGCACCGGCGGGGCCATACCCGAGGTGGCCGGCCCGGACGGGGAGACCTGCCTCGCGGTGCCGCCCGGCGACGCCGAGGCGCTGCGCAAGGCCATCGGACGGCTGCTCGACGAGCCCGCCCTGCGCGGCAGACTCGCCCGGAACGGCCGCGCCCGGGTGCTCGAACGCTTCACGTGGCGCAACGCGGCGGTGCAGACCGCCGAGCGCTACCGGGCGGCGATGCACGCCGGCTGACCCGGCGGCGCCCCGCACGGGCCCGCGGCCCGCACCCCGGGCCGCGCGCCGGAACCGCCGCACCGACCAGCTTTCCGCACCGCGTTTCGCACCGTGTTTCGCATCGCAGTACCGCACAGGAGACGGAGCCGCCGACTTGCTCACCGTGGATTTCTCACGCTTCCCGCTGGCGCCGGGAGACCGGGTCCTCGACCTGGGCGCCGGCGGCGGCCGTCACTCGTTCGAGGCCCTGCGGCGCGGTGCGCACGTGGTCGCGCTGGACCGCAGCGAGAAGGACATCGCCGAGGTCGGTGCGATGTTCGCGGCGATGGCCGAGGGCGGCGAGGTGCCGGCCGGTGCCACCGCGACCGCGCTGGTCGGCGATGCGCTCGCGCTGCCGTTCGAGGACGCCAGCTTCGACAAGGTGATCATCTCCGAGGTGCTGGAGCACATCCCGGACGACAAGGGCGTGCTCGCCGAGATCTTCCGGGTGCTCAAGCCGGGCGGCCTGGCCGCCATGACGGTGCCGCGCTACGGGCCCGAGAAGGTGTGCTGGGCGCTGTCCGACGCGTACCACGAGGTCGAGGGCGGGCACATCCGCATCTACAAGGGCCACGAGCTCGTGGAGCGCGTCGAGGCGGCCGGATTCGAGCCGTACGCGGACCACTTCACGCACGCGCTGCACTCGCCGTACTGGTGGATCAAGTGCGCGGTCGGCGTCGACAACGACAAGGCGCTGCCGGTGCGCATGTACCACAAGCTCCTGGTCTGGGACATCATGAAGGCGCCGCGCACCACGCGCTGGGCCGAGAAGGCGCTCAACCCGCTGATCGGCAAGAGCTTCGTGGTGTACGCGACCAAGCCCCGCGAGACCGCCGGGGCTGCGGCATGACGCGCCTTGGGGCCCACGGGGGCACAGGTCGGGAGTCGCTCGAACTCCTGGCACTGGACGGGGTCCTGACGGTCGATCAGATCGCCCGGACGATCGACGGCATCGCCTCGATCCAGCGTCCGGACGGGTCGATCCCGTGGTTCGTCGGCGGGCACCTGGACCCCTGGGACCACACCGAAGCCGCCATGGCCCTCGACCTCGCCGGCCGCCACGACCTGGCCGAACGCGCCTACCGCTGGCTGGCGTCCCGGCAGAACCCGGACGGGTCCTGGTACGCCGCGTACGTCGACGGCAAGGTCACCGACCACAACAAGGAGGCCAACTTCACCGCGTACCTCGCGGTCGGCCTCTGGCACCACCATCTGCTCACCGGCGACGAGGAGTTCCTCGTCCGCATGTGGCCGCACCTGAAGAGCGCCACGCAGTTCATCCTCGACCTGCAGGCGCCCGGCGGCGAGATCCGCTGGAAGCGCGAGGCGGACGGCACCGCGGTCCCCGACGCGCTGCTCACCGGCTCGTCCAGCATGTACCAGGCGCTGCGCTGCGCCCTCGCGGTCGCCGACCACCTCGGCGAACCGCAGCCGGACTGGGAGCTCGCCACCGGCCGCCTCGGCCACGCTGTCGTGTCGCACCCCGAGCGGTTCCTCGACAAGAACCGCTACTCGATGGACTGGTACTACCCGATACTCGGCACCGCGCTCCGCGGCGAGGCCGCCGAGCAGCGCATCGCCGACCACTGGGACACCTTCGTCGTCCCGGGGCTCGGCGCCCGCTGCGTCTCGGACCGCCCCTGGGTGACCGGTGCGGAGAGCTGCGAACTCGCCATCGCCCTGTGGGCGCTGGGGCAGAGCGACCGGGCCGTCGAGATCGTCTCGTGGGTGCAGCGGCTGCGCCACGATGACGGCCTCTACTGGACCGGCTACGTCTTCGAGGACGACGCGATCTGGCCCGAGGAGCGCACCGCGTGGACCGCGGGCGCGATGATCCTGGCCACCGCGGTGCTCGGCGGCGAGCCGGCCACCACCACGGTCTTCGGCGGCGAGAGCGGCTACGCGGAGACCGGCCTGCCGGTCGGCATGGCCCCCTCCGACGTCCGCTGCGGCTCCGACCTGTGCGTGGAGCCCCGCGGCTGAGCAGTGCGGGAAGAACGGCGGCGGGCGGTCCCGGTTTTCGGGCCCGCCCGCCGGTGCGTGCGGCCCCGTCCGAGCGTGTGGGGCGGCACATTGCGGCGCGTCCGACTGGCGGCCGCACGCCGCATGGGGTCGAATGCGGACGACGCAATCGCAGGCAGCACCCGGGACGGGGGAAGGCCATGGCAGAGCCGGACTACAGGTGGACGCACGACGAGTACTGCGAGCTGTTCGTCGCCGAGGCGGACCGGATCGCGGCGCTCCTGGCGGGGGCCGACCTCGGGACACCGGTGCCGACGTGCCCTGAATGGACGCTGGCCAAGCTGGCCAAGCACCTCGGGATCGCGCACGCCTGGTCGGCGGCGAACGTGAAGGCCGGGCCGGACGGCGGCCCGGTGGCGCCGCGTTCGCTCGACCTGGGGCTGCCCGCGGACCCGGCCGGGCTGCCGGAATGGCTGGCGGCCGGCGCGCGCCGCTCCGCGGACTTCCTGCGCGAGGCCGGACCCGACGCGCCCGCCTGGACGTTCGGGCCGGTGCCGCACGCCCGCTTCTGGGGCCGCCGCATGCTGCACGAGACGATGGTGCACCGGCTGGACACCGAAATCGCCCTCGGAATCGCTCCCGAGATCGCTCCGGAGACCGCGGTGGACGGCATCGACGAGCTGCTCACCATCCTCCCCGGGGTGGCCGGGCGCACGGTCGCGCCGGGCGGCGGCGAGACGCTGCACGTCCACACCTCGGGCGGCGACGTGCCCGGGGAGTGGACGGTCACGCTCGCCCCGGAGGGCTACCGCTGGGAGCGCGGCCACGCCAAGGGCGACGCGGCACTGCGCGGCCCGGCGGCGGACGTGTTGCTGGTGATGACCCGGCGCCGGGATGCGGGCGCTGCGCTGGCCGCGGGCGCGGTCGAACTCTTCGGCGACCGCGCCGTATTGGACAAGTGGCTGGCCGCCAGCGCGCTTTAGCGGGACGAGCAGAACGAGCAGCCGAGCAGGACGTGCAGCCGAGTGGGCGGAGCCGCCCGCCGGTCGCCCCTGGACGTGTCCCTGGTGTCCGGGGCGCACGGTGCCGCAGATGTGCCGAGGGCCCGCCCCTCCCGCCGTTCGGCGGGTGGGCGGGCCCTCGGGAAACCGCAGCGGCCGGCTCAGTCGTTCGCGAGGTCGGCGAGCAGCTTCAGCGCCGTCAGGTCGCGGGTCGTCACGATCATGTCGGTGACGTGCTCGTCGTCCTTCCAGGCCTGGAAGCGCTCGCGGATCCGGTCCGCCGGGCCGACCAGCGCGATCTCGTCGACGAACTCGCTCGGCACCGCGGCGATCGCCTCGTCGCGCTTGCCCTCGAAGAACAGGTCCTGGATGCGGTCCGCGGCCTCGGCGTAGCCGAAGCGCCGCATCAGGTCGGCGTGGAAGTTCTTGGACTTCGCGCCCATGCCGCCGACGTAGAAGCCCATCGCGGCCTTGATCGGGAACATCGCCTGCTCGACGTCGTCGCCCATCGCGACCTGCACCATCGGGGCGATCCGGAAGCCCTCGGGCTTGTCGCGCAGCGACTCGGCGTACACCGCGGGGTTGAACGGCGACCAGTGCAGCGGCAGCCAGCCGTCCGCGACCTGGGTGGTCAGGTGCACGTTCTTGGGGCCTTCGGCGCCCAGGAAGACCGGCAGGTCGGCGCGCAGCGGGTGGGTGATGGGCTTGAGCGGCTTGCCGAGCCCGGTGCCGTCCTCGCCGCGGTAGGGGTGCTGCGCGTAGCGGCCCTCCAGCGCGACCGGGCCCTCGCGGCGCAGGACCTGCCGGATGACGTCGACGTACTCGCGGGTGAAGGTCAGCGGGCTCTTCGGGAACGGCCGCCCGTACCAGCCCTCCACGACCTGCGGGCCGGACAGGCCCAGGCCGAGCAGCATGCGGCCGCCGGACAGGTGGTCCAGGGTCAGCGCGTGCATCGCGGTCGCGGTGGGCGTGCGCGCGGTCATCTGGGTGACCGCGGTGCCCAGGTTGATGCGCGAGGTGTTCGCGGCGATCCAGGTGAGCGGGGTGAACGCGTCCGAGCCCCAGGACTCCGCGGTCCACACCGAGTCGAAGCCGAGGCGCTCGGCCTCCTGGGCGAGTTCGACGAACCCGGCCGAAGGGCCGCGGCCCCAGTATCCGAACGTCAGACCGAGCCGCATCGCGTTTCTCCTCGAGGCCGGGGGACCGTCCTTGACAGGACGTCAGCTTCCGCCTGGCACTGTAGAACACGTTTTACTTTGCTGGCCATGGGGGCCGCACGGATCACACGCGGGACGCCGTCGCGCCGCACCGCGCGCAGCCGCCGGAACGCCGAGAGGGCGTCCACCGCCTTCGCGGTGGACGCCCTCTCGGGAGTGCTGCAGCGGAGCGTCAGGCGGACTTCTGGATGCCCGTGACGTTCCACAGGACGCCGCGGACGCCGTCGACCTCGACCATGATGCCCTGGCCGTGGTTCGCGACCGCGAGGTACCAGACGCCCGGGTTCAGCGACGCGGTCGGCGCGTTGGTGTTCGCGTCCACCAGCTGGCGCTGGTCCGGCACCGAGAACCAGTACGGCTGGAACGACGGGTCGCCGCCGGCCGGCGCAGCGGCCGGAGCGGCACCGCCGTACGGGGTCGGCTGCGGGGCCGCACCGTAACCGCCGGGCTGCGCCGGGGCACCGTACGCGCCGCCGGGCTGGCCGTAGCCGCCGACCTGCTGCGGCTGCCGGCCGGCGCCGCCGCCGATGCCCAGCGGGGCCTTCAGCGCGGGCACGAACTCGGCCGTGATGACGACCGCGGCCAGCAGGAACGCGAGCAGCACGAGGAAGATGCCGCCGACCGCCAGGTCGATGCCCTCCGGGCCGCCGATGAGGACCCAGAAGGCGTTCAGTGCGCCGATGGCGGACAGCGGGAGGCCCCACTGCTTGAGGTTCAGGCCGGCGAACTGGATGTGCGGCAGCAGGCTGCCCAGGACGTACAGGGCCGCACCGATGATCGGGGTCAGCACGAGCGCCGACGTGAGCGGCGCCCAGTCCGAGGCCCAGGCGTTCCACGAGTCACCGCCCGGCACGTCGACTTCGTAGTACTTCAAGAACGAGAAAATGAAGGTGAGCAGCGCGATGCCGGCCGCAGCCGCATCGACGCGGGTGATCTTGCTGATGTCCACTAGGGGTCTCCTCCCGAGGGGGTGGGCGCCGCCAGGGTACGGGGGCGACCCGAATTGCCGCGCCGACCGCGCCCCCGCGCGCTGCCGGTGCCTATGGGGTTGATGTCTTCCGGTCGGACACTGTGCCAGATCCGGTCGGGGGCGGGTGGACCGCCGGTCGGGGGGCGACGCGGCGGTACCCGGCTTACCAGGGAAAGTTCATCTTGTGTCGGTGCGCCATTACTCTCCGCGCTGGATGCCGGATGTGTTCCACAGCACACCCCGCACCCCGTCCACCTCCACCACGAGCCCGTCGCCGGCCGGTTCGACCGCCAGGTACCAGCTGCCCGGAACCAGGGTCGCCACCGGCGTCTTGTCCAGGCCGCCCAGCGGCAGCAGCGGGCGCTCTTCGGGGACGGCCAGCCAGAACTGCGCGAACTCGGCGGCCGGCGCCGGGGCGGGCGCCGCAGCGGGTGCGGCCACCGGGGTGCCCGACGCGGGGGTGACCGGCGGCGGCATCTGCGACACCGGGGTACCGGGCGGGACGCTCGGCTGCGCGTACGCACCCGTCCCGTAGCCGGGCAGGCCGGAGTTGCCGGGCTGCCCGGGCTGGCCGGGGCCGGGCTGGCCCGGCTGCGCCGGGATGTAGCCGGTCTGCGGGTACTGCGGCGGCGTCACGAACAGCGGGTACGCGAGGCCGGGCACCCGGTCGATGATGATCAGCAGCACCGCGAGGATCAGCGTGAACGGCAGGATGACGAACGCGCCGAACGCATGCTCGCTCTCGTAGCCCATCTGCTCCAGCGGGATGTCGGCGTTGCCGAACACATTGCCGCCGAGCGACCACAGGGCACTCCACGCGGCCACCACGCCGAGCGCCGTGGCCCACTGACGCAGCGTCAGGCCGCCGACCGGGCGCTGGTCGGCGTTGATCATGTAGCGGTACATGACCAGGAGCAGGAAGGAGAGCAGCGGCAGCAGGATCACCACGGCCATCAGAGGCCAGTGGTCCTGGGCCCAGGCGTTGACGGACAGCGTGTCCCCGTCGCTCGACGAGCGGCTGTCGCTGTCGCCGTCGCCGAAGCCGAAACCGCGGCCCCCGCCGTCGATCGGCTTGCCCTCGAAGTACGGGGCGAACGACATGCCGAAGATCAGAGCCACACAGACGAAGACCAGGCCGTCTCCCCGTGTCAGGCCTCTCTGGTTCACGATGCTCCTCTGGGTCGCGATGGGGACGTGGACGCGAACGGTTCCGGAAACACCCCGCGGCGGCCCGTACGGCGGTCGAACGCATGCCGTGCCGATACTGCGGAGCCGGGACGCGGCCGAAGTGCGGTCGGCCGTGTGCGGCGGGGCAGGTCCGGGCGCCCGGGATTGCGATGGTGCTGCGATGCCGTGTGCTGCGGTGCCGGGTGCTGTACCGCCGCGGTGCGGCGGGGCAGCGCCCCTGCGCGCGGTGCGCAGGGGCGGTGGTGCGCCGGACAAGGGAAGAAGTGGCGGTCAGGTCCCCTTCGTCAGGTGGTCGCGGATGCCGTTCGCGATGCCCTCGGCGGCCTTCTGGCGCCAGGCCGGGTCCGACATGCGGGCCGCGTCGACCGAGTTGCGCATGTTGCCGCACTCGATGAAGACCTTGGGCACCGTGGACAGATTGAGGCCGCCCAGGTCGCCCCGGACGTCGATGCCGTTCTGCCCGACGTAGTTCGCCGGACGGGCCCCGGTGGCCTGCGCGAACGCCTGGGCCAGCGCATCGCCCAGGGCCCGCGACGGAGCCATGATCGGCCGGGTGTCCGTGCCGCCGCTGCGCACCTCGGACGGGACGATCACGTGGAAGCCGGTGCCGCTCGCCGAGGCGCCGTCGCCGTGGATGGACACCACGGCATCGGCCTTGGCGGCGTTGCCGATCCGGGCCCGCTCGTCCACGCAGGGCCCGTAGGCCCGGTCGCCGTCCCAGGTGAAGAGCACCCGGGCGCCCATCGCGGTCAGCGCCTCGCGGGCCCGGGCCGCGACGTCCAGGGTGAACTTCGCCTCGCTGTACCCGGCGTTGGTCTCGGTCCCGGTCGTGTCGCATTCCTTCTTGAAGCCGCCCGCCTCGACCTGCCGGTTGATCTCGGCGGTGTGCCGGGTGTTGCCCGGGTTGTGCCCGGGGTCGATGACCACGGTCTTCCCGGTCAGCGGCTTGGTCCCCGTGCCCGGCGGTACGGCACGGGTCGTGGCGGTACCCGGTGTGGCCCCGCCGACGTCCGAACCGGGGCCGACCGCGGTGGCGGGCGGTCCGGGGAGCGGCGCGGTGGCGCCGCCGCCGGTGGGCAGGATCTCCGCGGTCGGGCCGGTGCCGGTCCCCGGGCCGGTGCCGGGACCGGCCGCGGACCCGTCCGCCGAACTGCTGCCTGCGGACGTGATGCTCGTCCCGCCGCCGTCCGGCCAGCCGACCGCGACCGCGGTGCCGGCGAGCAGCGCCAGGACGCCGAGCGCGACCGCCACGGTCGTGCGGGTACGCCGCCGGTCCGCGTCTTGCTGCGCGCGGTCCCGCCGCCTGGGGGCAGGCGGGCTGTCCCATGGCTCCCACGGATCAGATGGCAAGCTCGGTCCTCGTCGGCAGTGCGAAGTCGGTCGCGACCGGGTTCCAGGCCCGGACGAACGCCTGCTTGGCGGCCGTCGCCCGGCCGCTCGCGAGGTCGCCCGCGGCCTTGAACGAATCCCCGGCGCCGCAGCCGTCCGAGGCCTGCGCCGCGGCCCACTTGGCGTACTCGTCGTCCGCGCTTGCGGACTCCCGCCAGGCGGTCCGCAGTTGCTCGAGCGCGGGCGACAGGTTCGGCAGCGCGTCGAAGCGTAGCGTGTCCAGTTCGGTGAGCAACGCCCTACGGGCGTCTCCGGCACGCACCAGGGCGTCGTGTGCGGCGGTCAGCGAGCTGCAGCCTTCCGCCGCGTTGACCGCGTCGATGACCGACTGCCGCGAAGTGCCGCTGCGGCCCAGCAGGTTGCTGAGCGCACCGGCCTGGGTGGCCGGATCGGCACTGGGCGAGGCGGACGGGGAGGCGGTCGCGGATGCCGAACCGCCGGTGCCGGACGGTGTTCCGCCGCCCGGCGCGAGACCGGCGCTCGTCGGGTTCGCCCCTGGGGTGGTCCGGCCGGTCGGCCCGGGGACAGGCGGTGACGAGTCGGCGACCTTTGCGGTGTTGTCCTTGTGCCAGGGGCGCATCACGACGACGGTCGCGGCGGCGGCGAGCAGCACCACGATCGCGGTGATCAAGGCAAGGGTGCGGAGCCGCCCGTCGTCGGATTCGCCTGCCCCACGGGCGGGTTGGTGGATGCCGGGTCCGGCCGGGGGGATCGGCGCCCACACGCCGGGTGCCGCGGGCATCCGCGCGGCGGTCGCCTGGCCGGGGGCGGAGAACGCACCCGGGGTGCCGTGCGGGGGAGTGAAGGGGCCGGGTGTGCCGTGCGGCGGGGTGAACGGACCGGGCGTCCCGTGGGCGGGAGTTCCCGAGCGCGGCGGGCCGGTCGGCGCGCCGGGACCCGAGGGGGTGCCGCGCGGCGGGGTGCGCGGGCCTGCCGCGGCGTCCGCGAAGGTCGCCCCGCGCGGCATGCGCGGCGGCTCCTGGCTGCGCGCGAACCAGCCGGGCGCCATTTCGTCGCCGCTGCCGTCCGCGACATCGCCGGGTATGAGAGGACCGGGTGCCCCGCCTGCACCGGAGGGCAGCGCCAACGGCCCGGGGGCGCCGGGGCCGAGGGCGGGCTTGGCGGCGCGCTGGTCGATCGCGCGCGGTGCGGTGGGCCGGTCGTGCACGCCGGGAGCGCCGCCGGGTGGAGGCCCGGACTGCGGCTGCCGGGGCCCGTGCGGACCCTGCGGAGCCGCGGGACCCTGCGGACCCGAGGGGCGCAGCTCGGTGGGTTGCCCGTGCACTCCGGAAGGGCCGCCCGCGGGCGGTGCCGCGGATCCCGGACCGGGGCCGGTTTGCGGGGACCGGGGCGGGATCGGCGCCGGGGCGTTTGCCGGACGCGGGTTCTGCGGGGTGCCGCCGGCTGCCGGGGCGTGCGGCGTCAGGCGGGTGGGCGCGAGGTGCACGTCAGGGGCGTGCGCCGGGCGCGGAGGAGGACCGCCCGGGGCCCGCGGCCCGGCGGGCGGGGTGCCCGGGGCGGGCGGGCGGCCGGACCCGCCGGGGGCACCCGGGTTGCTCGGGTTGCTCGGCGGGCGCGGTGCAAAGGGGTTGGGCAGTTCGTCCGGATCACCGTGCGCGGCGCCCGGGACCGCCGGGTCCGCGGGGCCTGCCTGGGTCGGCGCTTCGGCCGTCGGCTGGTCCGCGGTCGGTCGGTCGGGAGCCGGACGGGTCACCCAGCGACGGGTCGCCGGGTCCCAGACCCGCTCGTTGTGTTCGCCCTCGGCCATTTCGGATCCCCGTCAGATACGGACCTCGTCGGGGCACATAGTTTCCCGCTTCCGACCGGGCCGTGTCACTGGCTTAGTTGATGTTTGCGGCACTTCCCTCGCCGCCCGTCGACATACCGCCAAGCGGCGGCAGGACGGAATGTCGACGTGGCGACGAGGCAGTGGTGGTGCAGTGGCGGTGCAGGGGTGACGCGGGCTCAGATCCCGTCGCCGGTGCGCCGCAGCACGCGCAGCGATCCGTGCCCGGCGGCCTCGGTGAAGGCACCGGACGCGAGTGCGCGCAGGTAGACGCGGTACGGCGCCTGGCCGCCGTCCGCCGGGTCGGGGAAGACGTCGTGGATCACCAGCAGACCGCCCTTGGCGACGTGCGGAGCCCAGCCCTCGTAGTCGCCGCTCGCGTGCTCGTCGGTGTGGCCGCCGTCGATGAACACCATGCCGACCGGGGTGTTCCACAGCGGCGCGACGGTGCGCGAGTGGCCGACGAGCGCGACCACGTGGTCTTCGAGGCCGGCCTTGTACAGCGTGCGCCGGAACGTCGGCAGGGTGTCCATCACGCCGACCTCGGCGTCGACCAGCGTCGGGTCGTGGTACTCCCAGCCCGGCTGCTGCTCCTCGGAGCCGCGGTGGTGGTCCAGCGTCACCACGACGGTCCCGGCGTCCCGGGCGACCGCGGCCAGCAGGATCGTCGAGCGGCCGCAGTACGTGCCCAGTTCGAGCAGCGGGCCGACCTTCGCGGCCTCCACGGCCGCCGCGTACAGCGCCGCGCCCTCGTCGGCGGGCATGAAGCCGACCGCGGAGTCGAAGGCGTCCAGTACCTGCGGGTCGATGGCGCCGTTCGTGGTGCGGTCCGTCATGCGCGTCCCCTGCTCTGAGCCCTCGGCGCCCCTGTCTTCTTCGGGGCGTGTGGGCGATCATCCTGCCGCAGCGGGGGAGCGGCTGCCGTGTCGAGGGCCACATCCGGCGTGCGGAGGACTTCCGGCACTCCCCAACAAGTGAAACGCGTTCTACTATCGCGACGACGGTCAGGCATTTTCAGGACGCCTCGCAGGTACGCACGTGCAGCGAGAGCAAGTGGAGAGGGCACCATGGCGATCGGTATCACGGAGGAGCACCGGGCACTCGAGGAGTCGGTGCGCGGGTGGGTGCAACGCGTTTCACCGATCGGCGAGGTACGCCGCGCCCTGGAGGCGGAGGCCGAGCAGCGTCCCGCGTACTGGGCGGGCCTGGCCGAGCAGGGCCTGCTGGGCATGCACATCGCCGAGGAGCACGGCGGCGCCGGCTACGGCCTGGTGGAGGCCGCGGTCGCGCTGGAGCAGGCCGGCCAGGGCATACTCCCCGGCCCGTTCCTGCCGACCGTGCTGGCCTCCGCGGTCATCGGCGCCTCGTCGTCCGCGGAGCTCGCCAAGGAACTGCTGCCCGGCATCGCGGAGGGCGCCGCCATCGCCGCCATCGCGCTGGAGCCCGGCAGCCTCACCGCGGCCGCCGCGGACGGCGGTTTCACCGTCTCCGGCGCCGCCAAGCCGGTGCTCGGCGCCACGAACGCCGACCTGCTGGTGCTGACGGCCCGCCAGGAAGACGGTCCGGACCTGTGGTTCGTGCTGGACGCCGCGGACGCGGCGATCGGCGAGCTCAAGAGCGTCGACCCGACGCGCCGCAGCGCGCAGGTCGCGCTGGAGGGCGTCACCGTCCCCGCCTCGCGCGTCCTGGCCGTGGACACCGCTCTGGTCCGCGACTACGCCTCCGTCCTGCTGTCCGCCGAGGCCGTCGGCGTGGCCACCTGGGCGCTCGAGTGCGCGACCGAGTACGCGAAGGTGCGCGAGCAGTTCGGCCGGCCGATCGGGCAGTTCCAGGCCGTCAAGCACATGTGCGCCGACATGCTGGTCCGCGTCGAGCAGTCCCGCGCGGTCACCTGGGACGCCGCCCGCGCGATCGGCGAGGACCCGGCCACCCGCGGGCTGGCCGCCGCCATCGCCGCGACGTACGCCATCGAGGCCGCGTTCACCACCACCAAGGACTGCGTGCAGATCCTCGGCGGCATCGGCTTCACCTGGGAACACGACGCGCACATCTACCTGCGCCGGGCCATGACGCTGCGCCAGTACGCCGGCCCGGGCAGCGCGCACAAGCTGCGGGTCACCGAACTGGCGGTCCAGGGGGCGCGCCGCGAGCTGGTCCTCGACCTGCCGGAAGGCGCCGACGCGCTGCGCGAGCGGATCCGCGAGGGCATCGCCCCCGCGGTCGGCAAGAACGCCGACGAGGCGCGCATCGCGCTGGCCCCGACCGGCTACGCGGCGCCGTACCTGCCCGCGCCGTACGGCCTGGGCGCCGGCCCCATCGAGCAGTTGGTCATCCAGCAGGAGATGAAGGCCGCCGGGGTGCGCCTGAAGGACATCACGATGGGCAACTGGGTGCTGCCCTCGGTCCTCGCGTACGGCACTCCCGAGCAGCAGGAGAAGTTCGCGCTCACCACGCTGCGCGGCGACTTCCAGTGGTGCCAGATGTTCTCCGAGCCGGGCGCCGGCTCCGACCTGGCGTCGCTGTCCACCCGGGCCACCAAGGTCGAGGGCGGCTGGCTGATCAACGGCCAGAAGGTGTGGACCTCGCGGGCCAAGGAGTCCGAGTGGGGCATCCTGCTGGCCCGCACCTCGCCGGAGAAGCCGAAGCACGACGGCCTGACCTACTTCATCGTCGACATGTCCTCGCCCGGCCTGGACATCCGCGGGCTGAAGGAGATCAGCGGCCTGGCGATGTTCAACGAGATCTTCATCGAGGACCTGTTCGTCCCGGACTCGATGGTGGTCGGCGAGGTCGACGGCGGCTGGCAGGTGGCCCGCAACACGCTGGGCAACGAGCGCGTGCACATGGGCGCCGACTCGTCGTTCGGCGCGGGCATCGAGAACCTGGTCGCGGCGGTGGCCGGCCCTGCGGGCGAGTTCGTGGACGGCGGCTACCGCGAGCGCCTCGGCGCGCTGATCGCGGAGGCGTCCTCGCTCGCGCTGATCGGGCTGCGCACCACGATGGCGCAGATCTCCGGCCTGGAGGCCGGCCCGGGCGCCTCGGTCCGCAAGCTGGTCGGCACGCCGCACCAGCAGCGCGAGTCGGAGCTCAGCCTGGAGATCCTCGGCGCGCTCGGCGCGGTGGACGAAGGGGCGGGCGCGAAGGCGTCGTTCGGCTTCCTGATGAGCCGCTGCCTGACCATCGCGGGGGGCACCACGCAGGTGCAGCTCAACGTCGTCGGCGAGCGGATTCTGGGGCTGCCCCGTGACCCTGCGCCGTCCGAGAAGTAACTTGATCGTGTCTAGGAATTTGACCATCGGTACCGGAGGGCAGCGCAGTGTCTGACAAGGTCTTCATCGTCGGCGTCGGCATGACCAAGTTCGAGAAGCCGGAAAGCAAGGACTGGCAGTACTACGACATGGCCAAGGAGGCCGGCGAGAAGGCGCTGGCCGACGCGGGCATCGCGTACGACCTGGTCGAGCAGGCTGCGGTCGGCTACTGCTTCGGGCCGTCCACCCAGGGCCAGCGCGCCGTGTACGAGCTGGGCCTGAGCGGCATCCCGGTCTACAACGTCAACAACAACTGCGCGACCGGCTCGTCGGCGCTGATGATGGCCCGTCAGTTCGTGCAGGGCGGCCTCAACGACTGCGTGCTCGCGCTTGGCTTCGAGAAGATGACCAAGGGCGCCATGGGCGGCGACGCGGGCGCCGGCGGCTTCGCCACCAGCCCGGTCGGCCGGCACTACGGCATCATGGCCGCGAAGTACCCCTTCGTGATGGCCCCGCCCACCGCGCAGATCTTCGGCAACGCGGGCCGCGAGCACATGGAGCGCTACGGCAGCACCGAGGAGCAGTTCGCGCTCGTCGCGGTCAAGAACCACAAGCACTCGGTGAACAACCCGTACGCGCAGTTCCAGGACGAGTACTCGCTCGAGGAGATCCTGGGCGCCCGCCAGATCCACGAGCCGCTCACCAAGTTCCAGTGCTCGCCCACCTCGGACGGCGCCGCCGCGGCCATCGTGTGCAGCGAGCGCTTCGTGATCGAGCACGGCCTGCAGGACCAGGCCGTCGAGATCGTCGCCCAGACGATGACCACCGACACCGCCGAGGCCTTCGACGGCTCGGTGATCAACGTGGTCGGCAAGCCGATGTCGCGCCTCGCCGGCGAGCAGGTCTTCGCCGCGTCCGGGCTGACCATCGACGACGTCGACGTCATCGAGCTGCACGACTGCTTCTCGGTCAACGAGATCCTCACCTACGAGGCGCTCGGCATGGCTCCGGACGGCGAGGGCGGCAAGCTCATCGCCGAAGGCGCCACCACCTACGGCGGCAAGTGGGTCGTCAACCCGTCCGGCGGCCTGATCTCCAAGGGCCACCCGCTGGGCGCCACCGGCCTCGCCCAGGCCGCCGAGATCAGCTGGCAGCTGCGCGGTCTCGCGGACGCCCGCCAGGTCGCGGACGCCAAGATCGGCCTGACCCACAACATCGGCCTCGGCGGCGCCGCGGTCGTGGGCCTGTACCGGCGCGGCCAGTTCTGATCCGGCCGTACCGCGGACAGTCCTCCACCCCGGCGGATGTGAGGGTCTCCCGGGGCGGATGCCGAGGGTTGTGAGGGCCTGAGGCGAGAAGGAAGGGGTGTGCGGCTCCGGCCGCGCACCCCTTTCTCTTGCCGATTTCCTGCTCTTCTCTTGCCTTCTCCGGTCTGTGTACCGGCCCTGTTCCGCCGGGACGCCCGGGGCGGATGTCCCGGCCCCGAGCCGGGTCGGTCGGCTCAGGACGGCGGGACATCCCGTGCGCAACAGTCGTCTGCGTCCACAGCCCGACGACCTTGGAGCCCTGATGTCCCGCAGGATCCGCCGTGCGCTGCTCGGCGCGCTGCTCTCGCTCTCCGCGACCTTCGGCCTGGTGGCCGGCACGGCCGCCCCCGCGCACGCCGAGGACGCGACCGTCTACGCCGTGCAGCTCAGGTGGTACATCGTGCTCGCCACCCAGGACAACAACGACGTCGACGAGGTCTACATCAAGGTCGACGGCACGACCGTGTGGGGTCCGTACGACTCGCACCGCAACCACTGGATCAACCTGGAGGTCCGCACCCCGGTCTTCTACTTCGACTCGGTCGGCGCACCGATGTACATCGAGATGTGGGACCGCGACCCGGGCCGCAACGACAAGGTCGGCGGCTTCCACGTCAACACCGCGACGTGGGGTCCGCCGCTCGGCGACCGCACCCAGCGGCTCAGCGGCAACGACGGCATCTACGACCTGGAGTACCGGGTCTGGCGGGTCAACTAAAGGTCCGGACCTTCGGTGACCGGGGTGTACGGTTTCGGCCGTACACCCCTCTCGTCCGGAACCGAGTACCCAGCACCGTGCCCCAGCAAGACCCCGCGCTTCCGCCCCGCCCCCTCCTCGCCGACCTGCGCGCCGACTGCGGCAACTGCTTCGCGCTCTGCTGCGTGGCCCTCCCGTTCGCCAGGTCCGCGGACTTCGCCGCCGACAAGCCCGCCGGGCGCCCCTGCACCAACCTGGCCGCCGACTACCTGTGCACGATCCACACGGACCTGCGCGGCAAGGGCTTCTCCGGCTGCACCGTCTTCGACTGCTTCGGGGCCGGCCAGAAGATCTCCCAGGACACTTTCGGCGGCCGCTCCTGGCGCGGCGATGCCGACACCGCCCGCCGCATGTTCGCCGCCTTCCCGGTCATGCGGCAGCTGCACGAGCTCCTCTGGTACCTGACCGAGGCGCTCACCCTCCCGGCGGCCCGCCGACTGCATCCCGAACTGCGCCGCGTACGCGACGAGATCGACGCCCTGACCCGCGGCGACGCCGAGGCGCTCACCGCCCTCGACGTCCCCTCCCGCCGGGCCGTCGTCGGCGAACTCCTCGGCCGCACCAGCGAACTCGTCCGCGCCACGCTCGGCCGCAAGACCCGCAACCACCGCGGTGCGGACCTCGCCGGCAAGAAGCTCAAGGGCGCCGACCTGCGCGGGGCCAATCTCCGCGGCGCCCTTCTGCTCGCCGCCGACCTCCGCGGCGCGGACCTCCGCCAAGCCGACCTGCTCGGCGCGGACTTCCGCGACGCGGACATCAGCGGCGCCGACCTCACCGGCGCCCTCTTCCTCACCCGGCCCCAGGCCAATGCCGCCCGCGGCGACGCCCGCACCCGCCTCCCGGCGGCCCTGGAGCGGCCGTCGCACTGGCCGTCCTGAACCGGACCTGCAAAACCGGCAAGCGGTATAGCCAAAGTTTGGCTATACCGCTTGCCGCTTTCCTGCGTGCTGGCTAACTTCGCTTTCAGGCAAGCAAGTTGGCTGCAACCGAACGGAGCCTTCGATGCTCTTCGACTCCGCGTTCGACAACCCCGACATCGCTCCGGACTTCGACCCCGACGATCTCGAAGGCTGCGTACCGAGCTACACGTGCGAGGGCGAACAGGTAGGCGACGCCTGGCACGTCACGGTGCGCGGACTTCCCGGCGGCGCCGAGGTCCACGTCCAGGGCAAGACCTGGCGCAAGGCGAAGCGGCACACCATCGACGCCGTGCAGAAGGCCCTCGGCCCGGACAGCGGCGTGTACGGCCTGCAGTTCGTCCCGGCCGACCCGGAGGCCGCCGAAGCCGTCGACGCGTACTACGAAGCCCGCCAAGCCCTCTGCTTCGCCGAGCAGAAACTGCGCGACACCGCCCGAGAGGCCGCCCGCACGCTCACCGCCCAGGGCTGGTCGAATCGCGACACTGGAAGCGTCCTCATGATGTCCCACCAGCGGATCTCCCAACTCGCCCCGCGGGACGCCCGGCAGGAGTGACAGACCGCCTTCCGGTAAGGGCGGCAACTTGTTGTTGTGCCAAGGCTGTTCGTCTGGGAATCCGGGTATGGCTCGGCTACCTTGAGGGCCCATGGTGGACCGGAATCGGGCTTCGGTGCCTCGTGAGGCATCAGTGGTTTTCCGGGGGCGGGGGACCGATGCGCGTCTGGATGGCGACGACCTGTTGCTGGTCGGGCGGCGCGAGACGATGCGGATCCCGCTCCCGGCGGTGGACTCGGTGGACCGGGACGAGGGATCGGTCGACGTCGTGCTGCGCGACGGGAGCCGCTTCCGGCTGCGGTCCGGAAACCCCTTGGCGGCCGACGCGTTCGTCCTGTCGTGCCGGCAGCGCATCCAGGCGGTACGCCGGCTTCCCGGCGTGCCGCGCCAGGTGACCGTCACCCCCAACCCGGTGCAGCCCGGCCGGGATTGGCGGGTCCGGGAGTGGAACTGGTGGGTGCTCGGCCTGCTCGCGGCCTACCTTGCGGCGTCGGTCACGCTCGGCATCCGGTACGGCACGCCCGCCGTGGTGACGGCGCTGCTCGGCTGGCTGCTGCCGGTGTTCGGGATCAAGGGCATCCACGACAGTCTGCGCAACCTGCGGCGGCGGCGCGTGCTGCGCCGCCGGGGCATCACAGTGCAGGCCGAACCGGTCCGGAACGACCGGGTCCGGCAGGACGACGGGCGCCGCGTCATCGTCCCCGTCTACCGCTTTCCACTGATGAACGGACAGATCCACGAAGCCCGTTCCGTCTTCGGTGCGGCGGCGGTGGCGATCGCTCCCGGACGGCCCGTCGACGTCACGTACGACCCGCAGAACCCCGATGTGGTGACCGGCCCGGTCAAGACCGGCGCCCTGGCCGCCACGGTGGCCGCGCTGATCGGCTCGGTCGGGTTGCTGGCGGCGTTCGCCGCGGTCTGGGCGGCCATCGTCACCTGATCCGTCAGGCGTCCAGGAATTCGAAGTCGAGGCGGGCCAGGCGGTCGGGGTCGGCGAGGATGTCCATCTCGGCGATGCGGCCGTCCACGATGGTGAATCCGGTGACGGAGACGGGCTTGCCCTCCGGGGCACTCACGCTGCCGATGCTGCCGTTCACCAGGACCAGGATGCCGGTGCTCGCGAAGCGCTGGAACATCAGCGCCTGCCGGGCCACGGCCTCGGCGCCGCGCAGCACCTGGTTGATGCCGAGCTTGCCCGCCCCCACGTCGGCGCGCAGCACGACGTCCGGGTCGAGCAGTTTCACGAGCGCCTCGAAGTCGCCGTCGCGGGCCGCCGCGAAGAAGGCGTCCACGACCTCGCGCTGCTTCGCGCGGTCCGCCTCGGGCTCGGGGGCCAGACCCCGGACCCGCCGCCGCGCCCGGCTGGCCAACTGCCGCGCGGCGGCGGGGGTCCGGCCCACGATCGGGCCGATCTCGTCGAACGGCACCGCGAACATGTCGTGCAGCACGAACGCGAGGCGCTCCGCGGGCGGCAGCGTCTCCAGCACCACGAGCAGGGCCAGCCCGACCGAGTCGGCCTGCACCGAGGCGAACTCCGGGTCGCCGTCCGCACTGCTCACGATGGGGTCCGGCACGTGCGGGGTGTCGAGCGGGCTCTCGCGGCGCGAACTGCGGGTGCGCAGCATGTCGAGGCAGACGCGGCCGACCACGGTGGTGAGCCAGCCGCCGAGGTTCTCCACCTCGCTGCGGTCCGAGCGGGTCAGCTTGAACCAGGCCTCCTGCACCGCGTCCTCGGCCTCGGCCAGCGAGCCCAGCATGCGGTACGCCACCGCGCGCAGGTGGGCGCGGTTCTCCTCGAAGCGCTGGGCCAGGAATTCCTTCTCGTCCACGGGCGTGCCTCCTTGTCGCGGTCCGTCGAAGCACTGACGGACCGGCGCCGGGAAGTGTGACAAGGCCGCCCGAGGAGTCAGCGGGCGTCGCCCTCGAAGACATCCGCAGCCCAGGCGGCAAGCCGCTCCGGCATCGGACCGCTGCCGTCCAGCACGCTGCGGGCGAACGCGGTCCGCTCGTGGGCGAGCACATCCGCCTCCCAGACGCAGGGTGCGAGGCCGGTGCGGCCCGGGCGCAGTTCGGCGGGCCGACCGGCCGGGCCCAGGAAGACCGCGAGGTCGGACATGTAGCCCTCGATCCAGCTGTGCACGATCACGTAGTCGCCGTCGCCCCCGGCGTGCATCAGGAGCACGGCCAATCCCAGCGTCCCGCGGGCGCGGCCCCCGGCCAGGTGCGCGCCGGCGAGGTCCAGCGCGGCGGCTTCGTCCTCCGCGGTGACGCTGCGGCCCGGCGCCTCGATCACGTACGCCTTCACCAAGTGCCCGGCGACGTCGTGCACTCCGGCAGCCCGCACCCCGCGGGCGTGGAACTCGCCGGCCAGGGCCGCAAGCGCCGCGGTGTCGACCCGGGCGGGCAGTGCGGCGGTGCCGGTCGTTCCTGTCGCGCCAGTCATGTCCGTCATGCCGCCATCATGCAAGCTCCCGGACTCCAGGGTGCTTCCCGCGACGGACGAGCGATCCCGGAGAGTGTCCGAATCGCTACCTTACGCCGCGATGTGTGCCGCGGATGCCGCCTTTACTATGGATTTGTCGGTGTTCTACCTGTGCGGAAGGTGGTCTGCCTTGCTCAGCGCACGCGGCATTTTTCGGGAGATCCACGCGGACGACGACGCGTTCCGCCTGTTCTGCAGCATCGCGGCCAAAGGCGAAAGCCAAGGGGGCTGGGAGAACGCCCGCATCGCCGCACTCGTCGCGGACCGCGACCTGGCGCCCAAGGTCGCCCGGCACGGCGCCGACGAGGAGAAGCACGGGCGCATCTTCAACGCCATGCTGCACCGCCGCGGCCTCGACCCCGTCGACGTCCCGCCGGAGACCGACTACTGCATGCTCCTCGAACGCCGCGGCATCGGGCTCGCACACGACCGGCTGCGCCGCGACGAGCCCATGACCGACGCCGACGTCGTCGAGTACTTCGTGCACAGCCGCGTCACCGAGCAGCGCGCCGCGGAGGACATGCGCCTGCTGCGCCGCTACCTCGGCGACGACCCCGACATCGGCCGCAGCATCCGGATGATCTGCGACGACGAGGAGAACCACCTCGCGTACTGCCACGAGGAACTGCTGCGCCTGTCCGGCGGATCCCGTCCGTCCGACGAGGTCCGGCAGGCCCTGCGCAAGACGGCGGCGGCGGAGATCCGGGTGAACCGCGACGTCAGCCTGGCCGTGATGGCCCGGATGGGCGAGATCCTGCGCTGGTCCCGCACCCGCCGCGCGCTGCTCAGGGCCGGCATCCACGCCGCCTACGCGTACGACCGGGTCTGGGGCACCCGCCGCATGGTCCGCCTGCGCCCGCCCACCCGCCGCGACGCGATGGGCCCGCGCCCCGACGTCCACCGCCACCCCGCCCCCGAACCCGGCTGACCCGACGGGCCGCCGACCGCCTGACGGTGGCCGGTCAGCCGGTGACCAGGCAGAACTCGTTGCCCTCCGGGTCCAGGAGGATCTGGAAGGCGCCCAGGGCGTCGCGGACGATCTTGCCTTCGCGGGCCGCGCCGATGAGTTCGAGCGCCTCGGTGGCCGCCGGGATGTCGGTGACCAGGACGTCCAGGTGCAGGCGGTTGCGGCCCGGCTGCTTGGGTTCGGGGACGCGCTGGAAGGCGAGGCGGGGGCGATTCGGGGCATCGACGTATGCCCAGGCCGGGTCGCGGTCCACGGGTTCGCCGCCGAGCACGCGGGACCAGAAGACGGCCAGCGGGTACGGCTCGGCGCAGTTGACGACGATCTCGTCGAGTGCGGCGGCGAACCGGTCCAGGCCGGGGCGGTGGCCCATGACCACCAGCTCGGTCGGGGTGCCGTCGGCCTCGGTGAACGGGGCGGTCTCGGTGTGCTCGTCGGCGAAGCCCTCGGAGATGTAGAGGCCGTGCGCACGGTCGTTGCCGGGCTTCACATCCAGCCATACGCGCCGCGCGCGGTGCACCGTGTAGGCGCGGGCGACCAGTTCGCGCAGCAGCGCGCGGCCGTGTCCGCGGCCCGTGTGCTCTTCGGCGATCGCGATGCGGCGTACCTCGAGGGCCTTGTCGTCGCGGTGCAGGCCGGCCAGGACGCCGAAGCCGACGACTGTGCCGTCCGGGTCGACTGCCAGGACGTGCTCCTGGGCGGGGTCGACGAAGGCGAGGACGTGCCAGTTGCGGCCGGTCTCGCAGAGCCAGCGGGCGGTCTCGGGGGCGGTCTCGATGGCGGTCACGGTGGCGAGGTCGGCATCGGTTCCGAGGCGAAAGCTGAGCACGTGGGCACATTACCCGCATAGAGCAGGCGGGTTCGGTCCCGCGGGGCGGCGAATGTCCGGTTCGGCGGCGGCGAAGATCGTGCCGGATCGCCGGACTGCCCTGAGCCGGGTGTGCCGCGCTCGGCCTTGGGCTAGCGTCGTCACCATGCGTGAGCTGGAGCCCGGGGATCCGCGCCGCCTGGGAGACCACGAGTTGGTCGGGGTCCTCGGCACGGGCGGCCTCGGACGCGTGTACGCGGCCCGGGCACCGCACGGCAAGCGCCTCGCGGTGAAGCTGACACATCCCCAGGTGGTCCGTGCCGCACCGGACTTCGCGGACCGCTTCGGCGCGGTCATGGGAGATCTTGCGCGCGTCCGCAATCTCGGCGCCGGGCGGATCGTGCAGTGGGACGTCGAGGGCGGCCGGCCCTGGTACTCGCGGCGGTACGTGCCCGGCGCCGCGCTCACCGAGATCCTTGCGCTGTGCCGTTCGGTGCCCGGTGCCGCCGCGGCGATCGTCGGCGGCGTCGCCCGCGGGCTCGCGGCCATGCACGACGCGGAGTTGGCGCACGGTGCCGTGGTGCCGGGCAATGTGCTGCTCAGCGCCTCCAGCGCGCAGCTCGTCGACGGCGGACTGGTGCGCATGCTCGGCCCGGGACCGCCGCTGTCCGGCACGGCGTTCGCGGCCCCCGAGGGCGGCACGAGCATGGCCGCCGATCTGTACGGGCTGGGCGTGCTGTTCGGCCTGTGCACGTTCGGATGGCCGCCGCCCGGCGCCGACGAGGCCCCCGGCGTACCCGCGGACCACATCGCGCTGGTTCGCGCGCTGCTGAGCCGCGACCCCGCGGCGCGCCCGCCGGCCGCCGAAGTGGCCGCGCAACTGCGCGGCAGCGGCCGCAACCTGGAGCACTTACTCCCGTCCGCCGCCCGGCAGGCGATCGCCCGCTACACGCGGCTCCCGGCGCAGGCGTCGGTCCCCTCAGTACGGCACGACGTCTTCGGGGCCGACGGGTACGCCGGACTACTGGCCTCGATGGCGGCGATCGGCGGGGCGGAGGCCGGCGGCGATGCAGCGGGCGGGCCGCGTACGCCCGGTGCGGAGAGCGGGGCCGCGGCTCAGGAAACCGTGCCCGGAGCGCGTGTTCCGGAGAGTGCGCGCGAGCCGGCCGCGGTCGGCAGCGCGGGAGTGTCCGGTGCTGCGAACGGCACGCCGCGGCGCGTGGCGACCACCGCGGCCGCCGCAGGCACCGCGGCCAAGGCCGATGCCGGCAGTTGGCCGGACGCGGGGACGATGGCCCGCAACCTCTGGTCCGCGCGGCTGCCCGGCGTGCAGAACCTCTATGCGGTCGACGGCTATCTCTACGCCGACGGCGACACTTTCGCCGTGCTCGACGCGGCGACCGGCGAGACGCTGTGGTCCCGCCCCGGCTGGCGCATGGTCGCCCCGCCGCGCGAGGACCGCGTGTACCTGGCCCAGGGCACCCGCATCGTGCGGGTGAACGCGCGCACCGGCGCCGAGAGTTGGCGTACCGATATCGCCG
Organism: Yinghuangia soli; assembly: GCF_021502675.1. Classification (GTDB taxonomy): domain Bacteria; phylum Actinomycetota; class Actinomycetes; order Streptomycetales; family Streptomycetaceae; genus Yinghuangia; species Yinghuangia soli. The sequence continues at coordinate 33,600 of NZ_JAKFHA010000038.1, read as the reverse complement.
TGGCCCGCGGCCTGTGGGCCCGCAGCGCGGGGCGGTTGGCGCGGGCCGAGCGGGCCTTCCGGGTGCATGCCGTGCACGAGCCGGTCCCCGGCGTGCTCACCGCGATCGGCGGGCACACCGAGCTCTTCGGCCTCGACCCGGAGACCGGCGAACTGCTGTGGAACCGCCGGGAGCCGCGCCGCAGCGCGTTCACCTGCGACGGGGCGGGGGCCATCCACCTGAGCGGCGACGGCCGCGAACCGGCGCGGGCGCTGGCCGCGGAGAGCGGCGAACTGCTGTGGCAGGACGACGCCGACGACTCGATCGTGATGGCCGTCGACCAGGGCTGGGTGCTGTGCGGGCGCTTCGTGCGCGGCACCGCGGAGGTCGGCGAGTATGTGGTGCGGGCGGCGGCGTCCGGCGATCTCGTGCTGCGCGACCGGACGCCCGGGGAGGTCGCGCTGCTCGGCGGCGGCGTGCTCTACGTGCTGGGCAACGGGCGGCTGCGGGCCCTGCGGCCGTGCGGCGGCAAGGAACTGTGGGACGTCTCCTGGGCGGACGCGGGCGCGGGCATGTACCTGGCCCCGGCCGGATCCGAGGCGTACCTGCGCGGTGAGGACCGCCGGGTCCGGGCCGTCGACCTGGAGGACGGCTCGGTGCGCTGGGCGAGCGGGCCGATTCCGGCGCGCGAGCCGATGGACGCCGTCGGCGGCCAACTGGATCGCGCGCTTCCTGTCCTGGCCGAGGACGACGTCGTCTGCGTACGGTCGCACAGTGACTCGGTTTTGATCGTTCTCGACCGCTCCGACGGCAGCGAACGCTGGTGGTGGCGGGCCTCGCACGGCACGCTCACCATGGTCGCGCCCGTGGTGGCGGGCCGGTGCGTGTACGTCGTGGACGGGGACGTGGTCCGGGCGCTGACGGGGCGGAACTACGAGGGATGAGTGGCACGGACATGGTCGTACCTCCCGAAACGCGGTCCACTGGCGAACGGAAGGACGAGGCGACCAGGCCGGCCCGGACGCGGAGGCGGGTGCGGCGCGCCGACCTCGTCGCGATGGCGATCCCGACGCTGGTCCTCGCCGGGTGGGGCTGGCAGCGCCGGTGGATGACCGACGACGGCCTCATCTTCACGCGCGTCGTCCGGCAGATCGCGGCCGGGAACGGCCCGGTGTACAACGTCGGCGAGCGCGCCGAGACGTCGACCAGCACCGCGTGGCAATGGCTCCTCGTCGCGGCGCACTACTTGAGCCCCCTGTCGGACGCCGAGAACGCGGTGTACCTGGGACTCCTCCTGTCGGTGGCCGGCTTCTGGCTGGCGCTCGACGCCACGCGCCGGATCATGCGCGGGCTCGGGGTGCAGCGGCTGCTGCTCCCGGCCGGGGCCGCGGTGTTCGCGGTACTGCCGCCGGTGTGGGACTTCATGACGGCCGGCATGGAGATCGGCTTGATCCTGTTCTGGATCGGCGGGTCCTGGGCGCTGCTGGTCCGGGTGTGGGAACGCCGGGTGGTCGGCGCGGGCCGGCTCGCCGCGCTCGGCGTGTGGTTCGGGATCGGCCCGATGATCCGCCCCGATCTCGGCATCACCACCGTGGTGTTCTTCGCCGCGGTCCTGCTGATCGCGCGGCCGGGGTGGCGGCGTGCGGCCGCCGCGGTGGCGGCCGGGGTGTTCCTGCCCGCGGCGTACGAGATCTTCCGGATGGGCTACTACGGGGTCGTCTTCCCGATGCCCGGCGTGACCAAGGAGGCCGGTGCCTCGCAGTGGGGGCGCGGCTGGGACTACGTCCTCGACTTCAACGGCCCGTACCAGCTGTGGATCCCGCTGCTGTGCCTGGCCGTCGCCGGGATCCTGCTGCTGCGCGCCGGTGCCGGGCGCGGCGGCGTACCGGCGTCCGGGCTCGGCCCGTTCGCGGAGCCGTACCGGATCGTCGTCGCGGCACCGGCCCTGGCTGCCGCGCTGCAGACGTTCTACCTGGTCAAGGTGGGCGGCGACTTCATGCACGGGCGGCTGTGGGTACCGCTGCTGCTGCTCGCCCTCCTGCCCGCGCTGCTCGTCCCGCTGCACCGGCCGGTCGCCACGGCCGCCGTCGCGGCGGTCCTGGTGTGGTCGGTGGTCTGCGTCGCGGTCCTGCGGCCCAGCGGCGGCGCCACGACCAAGCCGCCGGTGCCGAACGCGGGCGGCATGAACCAGGTCTGGAACGAACGCGGCGTCACCACCCGGGCGACCGGGCAGCACAACCCCGTCACCGCGGACGCGCACGTGGCGTACAACCGGGTGATGACCGGGCTGCTGGTCCGGGCGCACGAGGACGGCCGGCGCGTCCTCATGCTCGACCCGCGCTACGGCGCGGTGTTCGGCCTGCCGCCGGACTTCGCGCTGCCGCTGCGCCCGGACATCCCCAACACCGCGGCGCTGGTGATCGGCAAGCTCGGCGCGGGCGGCGCGATGATGCCGCTGGACGGCCTGCTCGCCGACGTGTGGGGGCTGTCCAGCACGCTCGGCGCGCATCTGGAGCAGACCCACTTCATCGCGTCGGGGCACCAGAAACTCCTGGCCCCGGCCTGGAACATCGCGCTGTACGCCGACCCTTCGTCGTTCGCGTCGGTACCGTCCGGCCTGGCCGCGCAGGAGGACATCCAGGCGGCGTACCGCACCACGCAGTGCGGCGCGGTCGCCGAACTCCTCGCCTCGGTGAGCCAGCCGATGAGCTGGGACCGGTTCTGGTCGAACCTGACCGGGGCGTACGACCGCACCAAGCTCCGCATCCCGGCCGACCCCAAGGCCGCCGAGCGCAAGTTCTGCGGCACGGACTGACCGGCCCGTCAGGACTTCAGGATCGCGTCCAGGCTCTTGGCCAGGTCGTGCAGCGCCTCGTCGGCGGCCGGCAGCACGCCGGCCATGACCTGGAACACGTGCCACAGGTCCGGGTATTCGGTGTGGTCGACGGAGGCGCCGGCGGCCCGGGCCCGCTCCACGAAGGCGGCGCCTTCCGGGGCGAGCAGGTCGTCGGTGCCGTTCTGCACGATGGTCGGCGGCAGCACGGACAGGTCGGCGTTGCGGGCCGGGGCGAGCGTCTCGCGGTCGGTGCCGGCCGCGTACATGTCGGCGCACCGGCTCAGCCATGCGGTGTGCAGGACCGGGTCCTGGTGGTAGATCGGCTCGTACGCCCAGGGCCGGAGCGGGTCCAGCCACGGCGAGATCAGCACCGCGGCGTCCGGGCGGCGCTCGGCGGGGGAGCGCAGGGCCTCCGGGACCGCCGCGAGGTCGAGGGCCAGGGTGAGCGCGAGACCGCCGCCCGCGGAGTCCCCGGCGACGACCAGGGGCGTGTCCGGGGCCCGCTGCGCGTCCTCGGCGATCGCCCGCCAGGCCGCCCGGGCGTCTTCGAGCGCCGCGGGGTACGGGTGTTCGGGCGCAAGCCGGTAGTCGAGCACGTACACCGTCGACCGCGTGGCCCGGGCCAGATGCGCGGCCCAGGCGAGGTACGAGCGCGACGACCCCACGACGTATGCGCCGCCATGCAGGTACAGCATCGTGCGCTCCGGGACGGTGGGCCCCACCGAGACCCTGCGGGCCGGGACGCCGCCCGGCGCGCGGCGGAGGACGTGCGTACCGGGCGGCAGCACACCGGGGTTCAGCTCCAGCAGCGCACGCTGCACGGCGACCGGGACGCGCGGGTGCAGGAAGCGCCGCACGGTGTTGCGGACCAGGCTGCGGGCCATCGGGACGGTGAGTTCGGGCACGTCGGTCCTCCTCGTGGGAACGTCGCGCAGTACTCCCGGGCGCACGAGTCGGCGGGGCTGCGGCCTTGCGGACCTTGCGGGGCGTGACTGTCAGATTGCTCCCGATCACGACGCCACGTCCAGCTTTTGCCGGACCGGGCGTGCCGCATTCCGCCGTTTCCAGTAAGCCGCGGTCAGCGCGCCCAGCATCGGACCCCACAGCAGAAGCGGAGCGTAGGAGATATAGAAGTAGGCGCTCTCCCAGCCGCCCGCCTGCGAGGGGAAGTCCTCGGGGATCGGGTCGCCGTTGATCTTGGTCTGCGTCACCTCGGTCGCGAACCCGATGACCGTCCACATCAAGGTGAGCACGAAGGCCCCGATGGCGCCCGGCACCGCGGCGGCGGCCGGCGGCACCCGCCGACCGCCCAGGACCGGCATCCACCGCGGGAAGACCTCTCCCCAGCGTGCGATCAGCCCGACCGCGGTGAACGCGAGCAGCTCGGACAGGATCGACAGCGACACGATGTAGCCGTTCATGACCCACTCCGGGAGCATGCCGCTGCGCTTGTCGTCGGTGAAGATCACGCCGAGACGCCAGATGCTCGATGGCAGGACCACCAGCGGCACGGCGTACGCAGTGCGCCGCGCCCACGTGGGCACACCCGCGACGGGCTCGTGTGCGACGCGCCAGGCCTGGCGCACGGTCGCGGTCTTGGACATCGGTGTTCCTCCCCTTCGCGGACCGGCGGTCCGACACGTCCCAAGATCGCAGCGGACGCCCCGCACCCGGATCGCACGCCAGGCGGAACTTCCCTCCCCACCACGGCGGATCGCGCCACCCCGCCACCCTGCGCCGCAGGACGGACCACCCCGCCGGCCGACTCGTCCCCGAGCCCCCGGCCCGCCTGCTTCCGCCGGAGTACGAACCACCGGGCGCTACTCCGCGGCAGGGGCCTTCAGCCGGTGCGGATGGGGACGGGACGGGATGGGCGGCGGGTCTTGGTGGCGATGGCGAAGGCGGCGGCTGCGGTGAGGGAGAGGGCGGCGGAGGTGATGAGGGCTCCGCGGAGGGACCAGGTGGCGATCGGGCCGGCCAGGGCGGCGCCGAGGGCGAAGCCGGTGATCTTGAGGCTGGCGCCGGTGGTGAAGACCTGGCCGCGGAGGCGTTCCGGGGCCTCGCGGTGGCGTATCGCGAAGAGGGCGGTCATCTGCGGGCCTTCGCCGATTCCGACGAGCACCGCGGCGGCGATCAGCCAGCCGACGCCGCCGACCGCGCAGAGCAGCAGGGCGCCGGCGAGGACCAGGTCGCTGACCCAGATCACGGTGTCCGGGCGCATCCAGTGCGGGCGCCGGGCCAGGGCGGCGTTCGCGGCCAGGGCCGCGGCGGCGACCACGGAGAGGAGCAGGGCGCCGTTCTCCGCGCTGCCGAGGGACTGCTCGCCGAGGAGGGGAGTGCAGGCGATCAGCATGCCTTCGGCGGCGCAGACGATCACGGATGCGATGGTGGCGCGGGCGAGAAGGCGGGTGCCGAAGATGGCGCGGAAGCCGACGCCGAGGTCGGCGGCCACCGAAGTATGAGGCTGCTCGGCGGACTTGGTGCGGGACGGCAGCGTCCAGGCCCGGGGCAGGGAGCAGCAGATGAGGCCGACCGCGGCGGCGACGCCGACCGGGCCGCCGGACAGGCCGACCACGAGCGCGGCCAGCGCCGGGCCGACCAGGCTGGAGAAGTTGTACGTCATCGCGTCGTACGCGGTGGCCCGCGGCATCGTCTTCGCGTCGACGAGGAGGGGCATCTGGGCCGTCCACCCGCCGGAGAGCGCGGGCCCCACCAGGCCGCCGAGCACGGCGATCAGGACGACGAAAGGGATCGGCAGCTTGCCGAGGCACGCGACGATGACGCCCAGCGCCGCGGCGTACGACGCGATCGCGGCGGCCAGCAGGCGGCCCGGCCGGGCCGAGCGGTCGAGCAGGACGCCGAACAGCGGCCCGCCGACGGCCGCCGAGATGGTGAGCCCGGCGAGCAGCGCGGACGCCGAAGCCGCTGAGCCGGTGGCCGCCAGACCCGCCAGCAGCAGCGCGGGCCCGGACATCTCGTTGCCGGTGCGAGCCGCGAGCACGCCGCCGAGATAGGACCACAGCGCGAAGCGCTTCTGCATCCGCTCACCGTACGCACGGCACTTGCCGGCAGGGTATGGGGCCGGGCACAGAGGTCGTGGGACCCAGGCGGACCATGACGTTCCGCCCGTGCGGACCGGACCGCGGACCCGCCGCGCGAGGCTGTGCGCGGAGGTACGTTCGGAAGCATGTCTGATACCGAAGCTGATGCCATCGCCGGGCTCGCCGGTGCCGGAAGTGTCGCCGCGGATTACCGCCACCAATCGAAGCTGACGACCGCCGCCGCCGACCTCGCGGTCCGCGGCGCCTACCTGAAGTGGTACGACCTGCGCGTCCCCGACCGCGAGGTCACCGACGAAGTACGCGACGAGGCAAGGGCCCTGGTCGTCGCACAGGCGGCCTCGGGCGGGCTCGACCTGCACGACGAACTGGGGTTCGCGATCCTGCACCTGTGCGGGGACGCGGTGCGCCTGCTGCTCGTGTGCACCTGGCGCAACGAGAACGAACTGTGGGAGACGGTCTACGCCAAGCAGGGCGACGGCCCGTACGAACTGGTCGCTCCCACGTCGCACAAGGGCACCTACTGCGTGTGGGAGCTGGGTGCGGTGTGGCACGAGCAGCAGGCCTGGACGCGCTACCTCTACTCGGCGCGCGACGACAAGGCGCGCCAGGCGTATGTCGCCGAGGACCGCATGGAGGGTCTCGTCGGCTGACCCGGGCCGGGCTGCCGCGGGAGCTCAGGCGGTGCCGCGCAGCCAGGCCAGCACGGCCAGTACGCGCCGGTGGTCGTCGGCCGACGGGGGCAGGGCGAGCTTGTCGAAGATCGACGAGATGTGCTTCTCGACCGTCCCGGCGCTGAGGCCGAGGATGCGGCATATCGCGCTGTTGCGCCGGCCCTCGGCCATCAGGCCCAGCACTTCCTGCTCGCGCGGGCTGAGCGCCTCCAGCGGGTCGGCGCGGCGGCGCCGGCTGAACAGCGCGGAGACGACCTCGGCGTCCAGCACCGTGCCGCCGGCCGCCACCCGGGCCAGGGCGTCGGAGAGTTCGGTGAGCTTCGAGACGCGGTCCTTGAGCAGGTAGCCGACCCCGCTGCTCTCGTTGCCGGTGGCCAGCAGGTCTCCGGCGTACGACTCTTCGACGTACTGCGAGAGCACCAGGATCGCCGTCTCGGGGGCGTCGCGGCGCAACTGCAGGGCAGCGCGCAGTCCTTCGTCCGTGAAGGTCGGGGGCATGCGGACGTCGACCACCGCGACGTCCGGCCGGTGCTCGGCGACCGCCGCGACGAGCGACGGGCCGTCGCCCACCGCTGCGACGACCTCTGCGCCCGCCTCGTCGAACAGCCGGACCAGGCCCTCCCGGAGGAGGACCGAGTCCTCGGCCAGCACAATCCGCATCCCGCGACTCCCGGTTCGGTCCCGTCGGCCTGACAGGCAAGCAAGCCCCGTGTCAGTGCAGTTCGTCGTCGCCCAGGCCCCGCAGCGGAATCTCCGCGGCCACCACCGTCGGGCCGCCCGCGGGGCTGGACAGGTTCATCCTGCCCTCCACCGCCGCCAGCCGGTCGGACAGCCCCACCAACCCGTGCCCCTTGCCCAGGTGCGCGCCGCCGTGGCCGTCGTCGCGTATCTCCAGGTGCAGCGTCAGCGGGTCCATCCGCACGGTGACCGTGCAGCGGGTCGCCGCAGCGTGCTTGGCGACGTTGGTGAGCGCCTCGGTGGCCACGAAGTACGCGGTGTTCTCCACCGCGGCCGCGAAGCGCTGCCCCTCGGGCAGGTCGGTGGCCAGCGTGACCGGCACCGGGCAGCGCGCCGCCGCGGCGGCCAGCGCCGGTCCGAGCCCGCGGTCCGCGAGGATCGGCGGCGCGATCCCCCGGGACAGTGCCCGCAGTTCGTCCAGCGCCTCGCGGGTCTGCGCGATCATCTCGTCGACCAGCGGCCGGGCCCGGTCGGGCTCGTCGGCGTCCAGCCGCCGGCCCATCGCCTCCAGGTCCATGGTCAGGCGCACGAGGCGCTGCTGCGGGCCGTCGTGCAGGTCGCGCTCCAGGCGGCGCAGGGTCTGCGCCTCGGCGGCCACCGCGCTGCGGCGGCCCGCCGCGAGCTGCTCGGTACGCGCCAGCAGAGCGGCTTTCTCGTTGGAGAGCAGTGCTCGCGACGTGGCGGTCTGGATCCGGGCCAGCAGGCGCACCACCGGCATCGCGGTGGCCAGCAGCAGGACGCCGATGCCGGTGTGGAACAGATTGTCGGCGGCGATCGAGTCGACGTCGAACATGAGGTCGAGGAGCCCGGTGGTGCCGTCGTCGCGCGGGATGGACCACGACCAGGTGACGTAGAGGAGTTCGCCGAGTCCGCCGAGCGTCCAGGTGAGCGCGATGCAGAACCCGACGATCCGCAGTGGGAACGCGATCATCACGTGGGCCACGTCGCGCCACGACTGCGGGTCCAGCAGCGCGCTCAGCCACTCCTGCGGCTTCCGGCTCTGCGCCGGGGCCATGTAGTGGTGCGGCGGCAGCGGGCGCCCGGTGACCGCCTCGACCCGGCTCCGCTCGCCGCGGGCGAACGCCCGGGCCATGACCAGGGACTCGACCAGGATCGGCAGCCCCACGAACAGCGCCAGCATGCCGAAGCCGACACTCAGTGCGACGCTCAGTGCGACGAAGGTGACGACGGCGTACGGGAGTCCGAGGAGCAGGTAGGCGAGTTCGCGGCCGAACCGGGCGAACCGCGAGGCGGAACCGGAGGATCCCGAGGCGGCGGCACGGACCGGCGAGGCCTCGGCGGGAACTGTCGTCTCGAACATGCCTCTACCTTGCCGTCCGGCGCGGGACCGCCCAAGACGGCAAGCCTTTACGCGCGGGGTAGGGCAAACCCCCAGCCCGATGCGCCGTCGATCTTCCCCCTTGCCCGGGTTGCGGCTAGCTTGCGTCCCGTCACAACGGAGAGTCAGCACGCGGGAGTACGCATGGCAAGCCGCTGGTCCGTCACCATGAACGAGCTGGTCCGGCGCCGCGCCGGCGACCCGGGCACCGCCGTGCGCGTCAGCGGGCGGTCCTGGACCTGGGACGAGCACGTCCGGCTGTCCGCCCAGCGCGCCGCGTTCCTGGAGGCCGAGCGGGCCGAGGGCAAGCCGTTCCACATCGGCGTCATGCTGGAGAACGTCCCCGAGTTCTCGTTCCTCCTCGGTGCCGCGGCGGTGTCCGGCGCCGTGATCGTCGGCCTGAACCCGACCCGGCAGGGCAGCGAACTCGCCCGCGACGTCGAGCACACCGACTGCACGATGGTCATCACCGGCGACGCGCACGCCGCGCAGCTGCGCGAGGCGCTGCCGGACTTCCCGGCGGACCGCGTCTGGAACGTCGACGACGAGTCCTGGGCGGCCGCACTCGCCCCCCACGAGGGCGCCGAGCTGCCGGACACGGCCCCCGCGCCCGACGACCCGTTCATGCTGATCCTCACCTCGGGCACGACCGGCCACCCCAAGGCGGTGATCTGCTCGCAGGGCAAGATCGCCTCGCAGGGCGGGGCGATCGTCATGATGCAGCAGCTGACCGCCGACGACGTCGTGTACTGCGCGATGCCGCTGTTCCACTCCAACGCGATGGTCACCTGCTGGTCGCCCGCGCTCTCGGCGGGCTCGGCCCTGGTGCTGCGCCGCCGGTTCTCGGCCTCCGGATTCCTGCCGGACGTGCGCGAGTACGGCGTGACCTACGCCAACTACGTGGGCAAGCCGCTGTCCTACATCCTGGCCACCCCGGAGCAGCCCGACGACGCCGACAACACCCTGACCCGGGTGTTCGGCAACGAGGGCGGTCCGCAGGACGTCGAGCGGTTCGCCCGCCGGTTCGGCTGCTCGGTGCGCGACGGCTTCGGGTCGACCGAAGGCGGCCTGTCCTTCACACCGGTGCCCGGCATGCCGCCCGGGGCGCTCGGCAAGGCCAGCGGCGACATCCGCGTCCTCGACCCGGAGACGCGCGAGGAGTGCCCGCCGGGCCGCTTCGACGCGTCCGGGCGGCTGCTCAACGCCGACGAGGCGGTCGGCGAACTGGTCAACCTGGACGGCGCGGGCACCTTCGAGGGCTACTGGAACAACGCCGCGGCGACCGCGGACCGGCTGCGCGAAGGCTGGTACTGGAGCGGCGACCTGGCGTACCGGGACGGCGACGGCATGTTCTTCTTCGCGGGCCGCAGCGGCGAGTGGGTGCGGGTCGGCGGCGAGAACTTCGGCTCCGCGCCGGTCGCGCGCATCCTGGCCCGGCATCCCGACGTGGTGCTGGCCTCGGTGTACGGGGTGCCCGACGAGGCCGCGGGCGACCAGGCGATGGCCGCGCTCGTGCTGCGCGAGGGCGCGGAGTTCGACCCCGCGGAGTTCGCCGCGTGGCAGGAGGCGCAGCCGGACCTGTCGCCCACTTGGCGGCCGCGCTACGTGCGGGTCGCCGACGAACTGCCGCACACCCAGACCAACAAGGTGCTGGTGCGGGTGCTGTCCCGGCAGGCCTGGTACTCCGGCGGCGGGCAGGCCGGCGCGGTGTGGTGGCGGCCCGGCAAGGACGGCGCCTACGAGCCGTTCGGGGACGCCGAGGTCAAGGCGTTGGAGACCCGCTTCGCGGAGCACGGGCGCGCGCATGTGCTGGATCTGCTGGAGCGTCCGACGGCGTAGCCGCACCGGCGGTGCCGGGTCCGCCCGGCACCGCCGCGGCCGCGGCCGCGGGGACCGGGGCGGGCGTGCCGGCCGGGTTCGCGGCCAGGTCGCGGCGCGTGCGGCGGGCCTGCCGCAGCGCGTCGTACGACAGCACCGCCAGCGCGCCCCAGATCAGGCCGAAGCCCGCCCAGCGGGAAGCCGGCATCGCCTCGTGGTAGACCCACACGCCGACCCCGAACTGCAGGATCGGGCCCAGGTACTGCAGCATGCCGATGGTGGACAGCGGGATGCGGATCGTCGCGGCGCCGAAGCACAGCAGCGGTATCGCGGTGATCACGCCGGTGCCGAGCAGCAGCAGGGTGTGCCCGAACGAGATGGTGCCGAGCGTGCCTTCGCCGGTCCACGCCAGGTACGCGAGGTAGCCGGCGGTGGGCAGGAACATCACCGCGGTCTCGGCGGTCAGCGACTCGGTGGGGGCGAGCCCGACGGTCTTCTTGACGTAGCCGTAGATGGTGAAGCTGGCCGCGAGCACCAGCGCGAGCCAGGGCAGCCGCCCGTACGCGACGGTCAGCACCAGCACCGCGGCCAGGCCCAGCCCGACCGCCACCCACTGGGCGGCGCGCAGCCGTTCGCCGAGCACCAGCACGCCGATCGCGATGAACAGCAGCGGGTTGATGAAGTAGCCGAGCGAGGTCTCCACGACCTGGTCGCTGTTGACGCCCCAGATGTACAGGCCCCAGTTGGCGGTGATCACCACGCCGGCCACGGTGATCTTGGCGAGCCGGACCGGGTTGCGCAGCAGTTCGCGGACCCACGTCCAGCGCTTCAGGACGGCCAGCACGACGAGCATGAAGACGAGCGACCAGACCATGCGGTGGGCGAGGATCTCGACCGCGCCCGCAGGCTTGAGATGCGGCCAGTACAGCGGGAACAGGCCCCACATCACGTACGCCGCCACGCCGAGCCACAGCCCGCGCCGCTGTTCCGTCACTTCACGCAAATCGCCCACGGCGGGACCGTAGTCGCAGACCCGCCGCCATGTCCCGGGCCAATCGGCACCGAGTGGACTGGACCAACGGCTCTGGCAAGCCACCGTGCGGCCCGTCGAGAATCGGCCGCGCAGGCCGAAAAACGCCCGGCCATCGATCGGTTTTCGGCCTCTGACCTGCGTGCTTGATAGCGTCCCGGGGTTGCTCGGCAAGTCCCGTCAGGCGCAACAGGCGCATAGCTCACTTCAGCCGCACCAGCCGCATCAGCCACGTCAGGAGCCCGCTCTTGCTGTCCACCGAGTCCGCGAACGTCGTCCGCGCCACGCTGCCCGCCGTCGGCGGCGCGATCGGCGAGATCACCACGCTGTTCTACGCCAAGCTCTTCGCGGCGCATCCCGAGCTGCAGACCAGGCTGTTCAACCGGGGCAACCAGGAGACCGGCGCGCAGCAGCAGGCGCTGGCCGGCTCGGTCGCGGCGTTCGCCTCGATGCTCGTCGCGCAGCCGGACGCCCGGCCCGACGCGCTGCTGTCCCGGATAGCCAACAAGCACGCCTCGCTCGGCGTCACCGAGGCGCAGTACCAGGTCGTGCACACCCACCTGTTCGCGGCCATCGTCGAGGTGCTCGGCGACGCCGTCACCGCGGAGGTCGCGGCGGCCTGGGACGAGGTCTACTGGCTGATGGCGAACGCGCTGATCGCGATCGAGAAGCGGCTGTACGACGAGGCCGGCATCGAGGCGGGCGAGTCGTGGCGGCCGTGGACCGTGGTGGCGCGCACCGAGGAGACCGCCGAGGTCGCGTCGTTCGAGCTCGCCCCCGCGGACGGGGCCCCCGCGCCCGCGTTCAAGGCCGGCCAGTACGTCAGCGTCGCGGTGGAACTCCCCGACGGCGCGCGGCAGATCCGCCAGTACAGCCTGTCCTCCGCGGCCTCGGGTGCGACCCGCCGCATCTCGGTCAAGCGCATCGCGGGCGCCGACGCAGCGCCGTCCGGCGAGGTCTCGAACCGGCTGCACGCCGACGTCGCGGTCGGCGACGTGCTGACCGTCGGCGCGCCGTTCGGCGACCTGGTGCTCGACGACTCCGACGGGCCGCTCGTGCTGGCCTCGGCGGGCATCGGCATCACGCCGATCGTCGGCATCCTGGAGCACCTGGTGGCGGCCGGATCCGCGCGCCGCGTCGTGGTCGTGCACGCGGACCGCTCGGCCGAGACCCACCCGCTGCGCGCCGACCTGGACAAGCTGGTCGCGCAGCTGCCGGAGGCCACCGCGCACGTCTGGTACGAGGTGCCGGGGGCCGGGCACCCGGAGGACCGGGTCGGCTACGCGGACCTCGGCGCGCTCGACCTGCCGTCCGGTGCGCAGGCGTACCTGTGCGGTCCGCTGCCCTTCATGAAGCTCGTTCGCGGCCAGCTCATCGCCGCCGGCGTGCCCGCCGCGGACGTGCACTACGAGGTGTTCGGACCGGACCTGTGGCAGGGCGCTGCGTAACGGTCGGTGACCGCAACTGGGCCTGCCCCTTTCGCTGCTGACGTACATTCAGTAACGGAAGGGGCAAGTCCTTATGGTGTCGAATCGTTATTTGACGATCCGTCAGATCCGGCGGGGATCGTTGCTAAGTTGACTGGATCCACCATCCCGGTCGCCAGCCAGGAGCAGTTTTGCGTCACGAACGACCCCGTACCCCCAGGACCATGGCAGCGGTCGCAGGCGCCGCTGCCCTCGCCCTCACGCTCGCCGCCTGCGGCGGCGACGACAAGAAGGACGGCGGCAGCAGCCCGTCCGGCGCGGCCGCGCCCGGCGGTGCGGGCAGCAGCGGGGACCTCACGGTCCTGATCACCCAGGAGACCCGCGGCATAGACCCGGCCGTCTCCACCATCTCGTCGCTCAACGGCGGCACCCAGGCCGCGGCCATCTTCGATGTGCTGTTCTGGATCGACCCGAAGACCGGCAAGGCCGAGCCGCAGCTCGCCGAGAGCGCCACCGCCGCCGAGAACGGCAAGGTCTGGACGATCAAGCTGCGGCCGAACGTGAAGTTCACCGACGGCACGCCGCTGGACGCCGACGCGGTCAAGTTCAACTGGGAGCGCCACCAGAACCCGGAGACCCGCTCGGTCGCGATGGCCGCCGCCCGCGGTCTGACCCTCGAGGCCACCGACGCGACCACGCTCAAGGTCACGCTGCCCGCGCCCAACATCCACTTCGACAAGCTGGTGGCGCACAACCTCGCGTTCATCGGCTCGCCGACCGCGATCAAGGCCGACCCCAAGGGCTTCATGGCCAAGCCGGTCGGCGCGGGCCCCTTCAAGCTGAAGTCGTGGACACGTGACAGCGAGCTCAAGCTGGAGCGCAACACGGACTACTGGGCGAAGGACAAGCCGCTGCTGAGCGAGGTCACCTTCAAGCCGGTCATGGACCAGAACCAGCGCCTCAACTCGCTGGCCTCGGGCTCGGCCGACCTGGTGACCACCGCCAACTTCAAGATGGTCGACGAGGGCAAGAGCAAGGGCCTGACCGTCGCCTTCGAGGAGAAGAACGGCGGCTTCATGACCATGTTCAAGACCGACCGGGCGCCGTTCGACGACCCCCGGGCGCGTCGCGCCTACGCGCTGATCATGGACCCGGCGGCCCGCAACAAGACCATCCAGGGCCCGAACGGCGCCGACGAGACGCTCAAGACGTTCCTCGCCCCGTCCTCGCCGTACGTCGACCCGACCGCGGTCATGCCCTCGAACAACAAGGCCGAGGCGCAGGCGCTCCTGGACCAGCTGGCCGCCGAGGGCAAGCCGCTGAAGTTCACGTACACGACGAACAGCAGCGCCGCGGCGCGTGCGTCGGGCGAGTACTGGCTGACCCAGACCAAGGGCATGAAGAACATCGAGATGATCACGGAGTACGTGGACGGTCCCACGTACGCCAGCAAGGTCATGATCTCGAAGGACTTCCAGGCCGCCGAGTTCGCGGTGACCTTCGACGACCCGGAGCCGACGCTCTACAACGTCCTGCACTCCAAGGGCGCGGAGAACCGCACCGGGTACAACAACCCGAAGGTCGACGCGGCGCTCGACCAGGCCCGCAACACCACCGACGAGGGCGTGCGCAAGGCGCAGTACGCCATCGTCCAGCAGGAGCTCGTCAAGGACCTGCCGTTCTGGTCCTACGAGAAGTCCTTCGCCGCCGCGATCCAGGGCAAGAAGGGCAAGATCGAGGGCCTGACGCTCTTCGAGGACGGCCTGATCCTCTTCGACCGCGTCAGCGTCAAGAAGTAGCCGGCACGGCAGCGGGGCGGTCCGGCGGTCGGCGCCGGGTCGCCCCGTGCCGCGCTGTGCGGCTCCGTGCGGCTCTGTGCCGCGCTGTACCGCTCCACGCCGTGACGGACCGTCATGAGCGGGCGGCGGACGGGGTGTCGACCCCCCCCGCGGGGGGGGGGGGGGGGCGGGGGCCCCCCCCCCCCCCCCCCCCCCCCGCTCGTGCGCTTTCCGTGCGGGCCCGGGCGGCGGGCCGGGGGCCTCAGGCCTCCCCGGCGGCCCGGGCCTCGTCCTGCAGCACCAGGGCTCGGGGCCGGACGAACAGCCCCTCGGCGTCCGCGACCAGCACCCCGCCGGCGTACGAGCGGGCCGTGACCCACGCCTTGCGGCCCTCCACGCGCGTGACCTCCGCCTCGTAGTCGACGCGCTCGTGCAGCGGTGTGCTGCGCTTCATGCGGACCGTGAGGTACGCGGTCATGCCCAGGCGCCCGGAGCCCGACTGGGCGACGCCCATGACCTCGTCGAACGCCGCCGCCACGTAGCCGCCGTGCACGCGCCCCAGAGGGCCCTCGTAGGCCGCGTTGAAGACCGCGTGGGCGCGGATGACCGGGCCGTCCGCCTCGAGCTCCATGGGCGGCGCCAGCGGGTTCGCGGCGCCCACCAGGGGGCTGCGCTCGTGCAGCTGGAGGTCCGCGAGGTTCGGCTCGCGGTCCCGCAGGGAGGGCAGCGCGGCGATCCGGGCTGCCAGATCTGATACATCGTCAGCTACGCTCTGGAGCGCGTCCGCGTCGCCCTCGGCGTCGGCCAGCTTGACCGCCTCGACCAGGCGGCGGGCGGCCTCGGCGAGCCGGTGGCGGGCGGCCCGCCCCGGGCCGTCCGGTGCGGGGCGCGGCGTCCAGGTGCTGCGCAGCTCGGCCAGGACGTCGGCGGGCACCTCGGGTACGCCCGGGGACGCCTCGGAGGACTTGTCGGGCAGCGGTTCGATGGTGGACATGCGACCCCCAGGTCGTTCGCGCACTCGGGTGCACTGCGCGCTGATGCGCACGGTCGGGCCCGGATGCGCACAAGCGGAGTGGTGCGGTTTCGGTCACAGACGTGGCCGATCATTGCACCTAAATGAAAACAAGTTCTAGTTTGTGAGCGCTGCCGGACGCACCGGAGCGCAACACGGACTCGATCACCACCAGGGAGGAGACGTCATGCCCATCGACGTCGCAGTGGCCACCGGCGCCGAACCCCGCAAGGGCGAGATCAGCTGGACGCACAAGGATGTGATCCTCTACCACCTGGGCGTGGGTGCGGGCACCCCGGCGACCGGCGCCGACGAGCTCCGCTACACGTACGAGAAGAACCTCCAGGTCCTGCCGACCTTCGCGACCGTGGCCGGCACCAAGGTGGGCGGCAGTCTGTCCGCGCTGCCCGGCATCGACATCAACCTGCGCGCCGTGCTGCACGGCGGCCAGGAGGTCGTGATCCACAACCCGCTGCCCGCCAAGGCCAAGAACATCCAGGCCACCAGCCGGGTCGCGGACGTGTGGGACAAGGGCAAGGCCGCGGTCATCGTGCTGGAGTCCTCGGCCACCCTGGAGGACGGCACCCCGCTGTACGACTCGCGCGCCGAGATCTTCGTGCGCGGCGAGGGCGGCTTCGGCGGCGAGCGCGGCCCGGTCACCAAGATCGACACCCCGGAGCGCGAGGCCGACCACGTGATCGAGGTCGCCACCCGCGAGGACCAGGCGCTGCTGTACCGCCTGTCCGGCGACTGGAACCCGCTGCACGCCGACCCGGACTTCGCCAAGGCGGCCGGCTTCGACACCCCGATCCTGCACGGCCTGTGCTCGTACGGCCTGACCCTCAAGGCGGTCGTCGACACGGTGCTGGGCGGCGACGTGGCGCGCGTCAAGCGCTACCGCACCAAGTTCGCCGGCATCTTCTTCCCGGGCGAGACCATGCGCATCCGCGTGTGGGACGAGGACGGCAAGCTGTTCGTCCAGACCTCCTCGGTCGAGCGCGACGACGCGATCGTGCTCTCCGACACGGTGGTCGAGTACTCGGCCTGACGCACGGCACGCCCGGTACGCGGGATGTGACGGATCGTCATCCCGAGTCCGGCGGCAACGCACAAAAGCGGGTGGGCCCCTGACGCCAGGTCCGGGGCCCACCCGGGGGCGGGGGCCGGTGGTGGGGGGGTGTGCGCCG
>NZ_JAKFHA010000038.1:7970-16713 GCF_021502675.1 Yinghuangia soli | reverse complement strand
GGCCCACCCCAACCTGGGGGGGGGCCCCGGTGGCGGGGGGGGGGCCCCCCACCCGCTTTCGTGCGCCGTTCTTCGTGTGCTGTCCGCCGCCTACCGCGCGTGCTGGTCGCCGTGCCGCTCCGGGGCGTCCTCGACGACCCGGACCAGCGTCCCCGGCTCCTGAGGCGGCGGCGCGGGAGGCGCCGGGGGCGGCCCGGGCGGCGGACCGGTCTCCGCGGACGGCCACGGGGGCGGCGGTGGGGGAGGAGGAGGCAGGGGACTTCCAGTCGGATCCGACGGCGATTCCGACGGCGACTGCGGCTTCGGCTGCGGTTGCGGCTCTGCGGGGGTGCTCACCAGTCGCCTCCATGCGCTTCGAACATCCGGCAGTGCAGCGACCCGCCCCCGGAGGCGACCCGCCCTTCGATCACGAGGTTCATGGCCTGCATCGCGCCGCCCGGCACCGCGACGTCCCAGATCGCCCACTTCGTCGAAGCGTTGTCCGCGGGAAGCACGGCGCCGACCGGTGTGCCGTCCATGGTCAGCCGGACCTGCCCGGTGGCGCCCGCAGTGTTGTTCCAGACCACCGCTGCGACCCGGATCTTGGGCTGTTGCCGGGCCACCTCGCCGCTCCACAGCGCCTCGAACGAGCCCGACGCGGTCGACGGCCACTGCGCCAACGGCACCGGGTACATCGGCAGCGGCAGGAACGGGCGGGCGAGGCCCTGGTCCACGGTCCGGAACACCTGGTTGCCGCTGCCGTCGATCACCGTCAGGCTCTGCTTGCCGTTGGTGCCCGCGTGCAGCGCGAACGCCAGTTCGCCGGTGTCCCGCCACATCAGCGTGCCGCGCTGCGTGGTCCCGTCGGGCCGGTCCGGGACGATGCCCCCGGTGTACAGCAGCGGCGACTGGTCGTCGTCCTCGACGATCAGCCTGCCGCCCTCGCCGATCCTGACGTTGCCCTTCAGTACCTTGTTCATCGCCGGGCGGATGTTCACCCGGCCCTGCAACTGGCGTACTTCCCGCTCCAGATCGCGGATCCGGTCGAGCAGGTCCTGCGGGATCGCGGCCATCAGTCCTCCTCCGGCGATACCAGCGATTCCAGATACAGCTGCGCGGTCTCGGCCTGGCCGCGGGCCGGCGCGGTGACCGACAGCCCGACGATCCGGAACCTCTGGTCGAACCCGTCGGGATGCCACACGTCCCGGATCCGCAGCCGGATCCGCGCACCGAGCAGTGCCGGGGTCACCCGGCCGTCCACGGCCACGGTGATCTCCGGGATGGTGTGCTGCCGCCACGCCCGGTCCAGGTCGGCCGCGGCATTCGCGTCCACCGTCTCGGAGTTCGCGATGGTGGAGTGGTCGCTGCTGCCGTCGAGCCGCGCCCAGCCCGCGCCGATCGCGCCCGGGACCGCACGTACCGCGGACATCGTCGGCGTGGTCTCGGCGGACTGGTCCTCGTTGGCCGTCGCACCGCGCGCCTGCCAGTGCGTGGCGCGGCCGGTGGCGTCCTCGGAGAACGCGTAGCCGAGCACCGGCCCCGGGAAGTCCAGCACGATGTCGGTGGTCCCGGTCACGATCCTCGGATGGCCGAGCTGCAGGCGCTTGACGCGGCGGTTCGTGCCCGGATCGCGGTAGCTCGCGATCCGCCACTCGAACCCGTTCTCCATGTCGGCGAGTTCGCGGATGACGGCGCCGACCACCGGCAGGTCGAACCGGCTGAACGTGCGGGTCCGGGCGACGCCGGAGACCTGCCCGTAGTCGGCGGTGATCTCGATGTCGCCGCCCGTCTCCTGCTGCACCTCGTCGATCAGGCCGCGGACCAGGTCGAACTGGTCCATGTTGTCGGCGACGTAGGTGTCGAACAGGATCCGGTGGTCCAGGTAGCTGTCCCAGGTCGCGGCCTGGATCTCCAGCGCCGCGGGGGCACCGCGCTGCGGGCTGCGGCGTACCGCGGTCCACACGATGCCGCCCCAC
Organism: Yinghuangia soli; assembly: GCF_021502675.1. Lineage (GTDB taxonomy): Bacteria > Actinomycetota > Actinomycetes > Streptomycetales > Streptomycetaceae > Yinghuangia > Yinghuangia soli. The sequence continues at coordinate 14,758 of NZ_JAKFHA010000038.1, read as the reverse complement.
CAGATGTCCCGGTCGCGCTCGATCCACACCGCGGTGCGGCCCGGCACGATGCGCCGGACCCGCTCCGCGAGCGCGGCGTCCGGCAGCGGGATGCTGCCCGACAGCGAGCCGGGTTTGCCGATGTAGTCGTCGAATTGGATGCCGGTCAGCGGAAGCGCGTCCAGGACCTCGTCGGTGCGCAGGTCGCAGAACAGCGCGCGGTAGACGGCGGTCATGCGATCTCGTAAGTGCCGGAGAACGCCAGGGTGTCGCCGGCGGCCCAGGGGATCGGCTGGCCCGGCTTCCAGTAGTCCACGTTGTCGGTGAACATCACGTTGACGCGGTCGGAACCGGGCTCCAGGACGCCGCGCCCGGAGCGCATCACGCCGTCGCTGACGTCGTTGGCGGTGCACGCGATGTGCGCGGGCAGGCCGTTCGGGGCCGACGGGATGGGCACGGTGACCCGGTAGAAGCCGCTGCCGCCGTAGGTGGTGGTCGATCCCATGGCGATGCGGACCGCGAAGACGACCGTCTTGCCGATCAGTTGGTAGCGGCCCTTGATCGTGCCGTTGCCCAGGACGGGGTTCGTCATACCGCTGATGTCCCACGACGGGGTGTAGGCGGTCCACGCACCCGGGGTCGGGAAGTAGCTCTGCCAACTGCTGCCGGTCCAGCGCTGCAGGCCGCCGCTGTCGCGGTACTGCCCGACGTACACGCCGTTCCAGCCGCTGCTGATCGGCACGATGCCGCCAAGGGACACCGTGTAGCGGCGCTGGTCCGAGACGGCCGTCGCCCAGGTGATGCCCCCGCCGCCGGCCGACGCGCCGGCCGGGACCGCCACGTTGAACAGCCGCTCCGCGGAGACCGGCAGCAGCGGCGCGGCCGGGGCGGCCGCTGGGGTGCCCTTGACGATCTCGACCGCGCCCAGCGTCTGGCCGGACGCGTCGTACGCCGTGTCGTACACCCGCACCACGACGGAGTCGATCCGCGGATTGGCGGCGTCGCCGTTGCCGAACGTCAGGTCCGTGTCGGCGTCCACGGCCACCGCGTAACCGCCCTGGGCGGCGGTACTGCCGCCGGGTATCCACGCCCGGCCCGGCGAGATCCTCGCGGTCATGGCGGACACGCCGGTGAAGGCGAGGCCGCCCGGCATGCAGCCGCCCCGCGTCGCGAGCCCCGTCTCCGGGGTCATCGTCAGTGCGGCCGCGAGGCGGTGGTCCTCGGCCGTCATGCCGCTGGCAAGCCGTCCAACGCGTACTGCCATGGGATTTCCCTCCAATGAGGAGAACAGGGACTACAGGAAGGCCGAACGCCAGCGCAGCGACGCCCGCGCCCCGGCGCCGCCCTCCGGGGCCCGGAAGACGACCGGATTGCGGCCCGGGACGAGCGTCCAGGCCTGCTCGGGAGCGCTGGCCACGGTGGCCGTGTGCAGGCGGGACGCACCCGCGCCGAGCTGCACGGTGCCCTCGGCGGTGTCGACGGTCAGGCGCTCGCCCGCGCCGAGTTCGATGTCGTACTCGAGGACGAGGCCGGTGGCCTGGTTGACGATGCGCGGCATGCGCACCGGGCCGGTGACCGTGATCACCGGATAGGTACCGGCGTTGCCGGTGTTCTCGGCGTCGACCGAGCCGCTCGCCCCCGGATCGCCGTAGCCGACGGGGTAGACCAGCGGGTACGGCATGCCCAGGCCGCGCTGCGGCAGCGGGGTCTCGGCGGTCGCCTCGTCCGGCGTGTAGCGGCGCGGGTCGGTGCACACCCACTGGACGGCCGCCTTCGCGACGCCGTTCCGGGCGTACTGCCGGTCCAGCGGCACCACCCGCTGCGCCACGCGGCCGCGCACCGCGTGGGTGCGGCCGTGCGTGCGGACGGCCAGCCAGTCCTCGCTCCGGCCGAGTGCCGTCGCGCGGCAGAACGCGTCGAGCAGGTCGGCGGCTTCGCCGGGGGAGTCCGCGAGGATCCACACGGTGGCACCGACGGTACGCGGCTGCGCGAGCGCCTCCCCGGCCCAAGCACCGTGCTGGGCGGGTCGGTTGGCATCGCCGAAGTCGATACCGGGGAGATCGGCCCACCCGGTGAGGCCCTCGGCGGCGAGTTGGAACGGTGTGCCGGGGCCGACGACGAGGCCGTTCCATTCGAGCTGCCCGTCTTCGGTGAGGAGGCTGCCGGGGGCCGAGGCGAGAACTGCGGGTGCAGCGGTCATGAGGCCGACTCGTAGGTGAGCGTGAAATTCAAGTGGTCGCCGGCCGCCCACGGCTGCGGACGGCTCACGGACCAGGGAAATGCCGAGCCGCTGGTGAACGCCACGATCTCGGTGCGGTTGTCCTCGATGAAGACCGCGCCGGTGTTGATCGCGATGCCCACGTCGAACGCCCAGATGATGCCCGCGATGGCGCCGACCGCGGCCGGCACCGGCAGCCCGAAGAACCAAGCGCCGCTGCCGAGTACCGTCGTCGACCCGATCTGCAGCCGGCCGCGCACGTGCACGGTCCTGCCGATCTTCGTGTACGCGCCGCTCAGGGATCCGTTGCCGACGGCCGGCGCCGCGCCGTCGGACCGCCAGGTCGGCGTGTAGGGCTGCCACACTCCCACCGGGGCCGCCGGAGCCGGGTAGGCCGTCCAGGCCGAACCGTTCCAGCGCTCCAACGCGCTTCCGGTGTCCCGGTATTGGCCGACGTAGGCACCCGGCGCGGTGTCGCCGGCCGCGGGCAGGATCGCGCCCGCACCCACGGTGTAGACCCGCAGGTCGGTCAGGGCGCTCGCCCAGGTGATGCCGCCGGTACCCGCCGAGGCCTTGGACGGGACCGCGATACTCCACAGGGCCAGCGCGGCGGCCGGGGTGGCCGGCACCTGCGGGCCTGCCGCGGCGACTCCCTTGATGAGGCGCAGCACGCCCGCGGTCTGCCCGGACGCGTCGTAGTCGTGGTCGTAGACCTGCAGGACGACCAGGTCGATCCGGGCGTACTGCGCGTCGCCGTCGGCGACGGTGAGCGTCTCGGCCTCGGAGAGCACCACCGGATACGCGCCCTGCAGCGCAGTGCCCTGGATCACCGCGCGGCCTGGGTCGATGCGTACCTGCATGGCCGCGACGCCGGTGGCGAGGAGAGGGGTTCCGCCGGGGAGTGCTCCGGGGCGGCTGGTGAGCGGACCGGTGGGGGACATCGTCCCGGTCGGGGCGAGCCGGGTGTCCGAACGGCTCTGCTGGTTCGCGGGCAGCCATGCGCTGCGTACGGTCATGGTTCTTCTCCTGTCGGTTCGGGGACTCGGTCTGCGCCGCGGTCACCAGTGCGCGGTGCGCCAACGCAGCGACGCCGAGGCGGCGGGACCGCCTTCCGCGGCCCGGAACGCCACCGCGGTGCTGCCGGCGGGGAGCGTGAAGGCCTGCTCGGGGTGGCTGCCGGGGAGTGCCGTGTAGTTGCGTTCGGCGCTGCCGTTGAGCAGCACCGTGCCTTCGGCGGTGTCGATGACCAGCCGGTCCCCGGCGGCCAGTTCGATGTCGTACGCGAGCGTCGCGCCGGTCTCCGCGACGGTCAGCCGCGGGCCGCTGCACGGGCCTGTCAGCGTGATGACCGGGTGCGCGGGGGCGCTGCCGGCGTTGTCCGCGACCAGGTCGCCGGAGGCGCCGGAGCCCCAGACCAGCGGCCACGCCAGCGGCCAGACCAGGCCGGATTCGCCCTGCGGCAGCCCGGTTTCGGCGGACTGCTCGGCGGCCTCGTAGCGGCGGGGGTCGACGGCGGTCCACTGGATGGTGGCCTTGGCGATGCCGTACCGGGCGAATTGCCGGTCGGCGGGCACCACGCGCTGCAGCACGCGGGCCCGGCAGGCCAGCGTCTCGCCGTACAGCCGCACCGCGAGCCACTGCTCGGTATCGGAGACCATCGTCGCGCGCCGCAACTGCTGGAGCACGGAACGGATTTCATGGTCCTCGGCGCCGGCTTGCGGGGCGAGCCAGACCTGCGCCGTGACAGTACGCGCCTGCGCGAGGAGGCCTCCGGCCCAGGAGCCGTGCGCGGTGGGGCGCGGCGCGTCGCCCGAGTCGAGGCCGGGAAGGTCCTCCCAGCCGGTGAGGCCTTCGGAGGCGATCTGGAAGGGCGTATCGGGCCCGAACAGCAATCCGGCCCACTGCATCTGCCCGTTGCGGGTGATGAGTGAGCCGGGTTCTTCCCGTACGGCTGCCAGTGCGGCAGATGCCACGGCGCTCACCCCCGGGCCTTCGCGAGGAACATGAGCTGCTCGGCGACCTGACGGGGACCTGCGCCACCGGCCTCGTAGTAGTTCTCGATGTGGAACCCGGACTGCGGACCGCCGTTGCGGCCGAGCGCGAGGTACTTCTCCAACTTCGAGAGCGGGATGACCGCTTCGGCCTCGCCGCCTTCCGCGATGCGTGCCAAGCGGCCACCGGGCGTGGCCCGCACGATGCCGCCCGCCGCGAGCGCCGGGATGACCTCGGGCACCCGGGCGATGTTGAACCCGAACTCCGCGCCGCCCAGCCACCCGGGCATCTTGAAGTGCAGCTTGTTGACCTGGTCGATGATGAAGTTGATGGCCTTGGTGGCCATGCGGGCGGGCAGCGTGAAGAAGTTGACGATGCCTTCGATGACGGGCTTGATGCCGTCCCGCATCCAGGTGACGCCCTTGACGAAGTTGTCGGAGACGACCTGGATGATCCGGTCGAGCCCGCCGAAGTGCTCGATGAGCGGCAGCACGAGCGCGATGACGGCACCGAGGAGGCTGCCCTTCATCGCGGTGTTGAGGGCTTTCTGGCCCTTCTCGGCGCCGAGCAGGCCTTCCCCGAGCCCGCTGAACGCCGCCTTGCCGGCGCCTCCGGCGGTCTTGCCCGCGAGTCCGACGGACTTCTCGACGTCGTCCGCCTGGGTCTTCACACTCCGCAGCGAGTCGCGCCCGCCGTCGGCGGAGGTCTTGAGCGTGTTGACCGCGCCGCTGAACCCCTCGGCGCCCTTCTTGCCGGTACCGAAGGCCTTGTCGGCCTGATCCGCATGGTTCTTGATCCCGGAAAGGCCGGTACCGGCCTGCCCCGCGGACTTCTGGATCTTGCCCATGGCTTGGTCGGCGGCCTGAGCTGACTTCTTGACCCCGTCGAGGCGCTTGTCGGCTTGGAGAGCGGGATTCCCGAGATTTTTGAACGAGGCGGTGGCGGCCTGCCCGCCGTTCTTGATCTTGCCGAGCCCGTTGTCAGCGAGGTCCGCGGTCTTCTTGATCCGACTGATTTGCCGTTCGGTGCGGTCGGCGGCATCGCCGACGTTTTTCAGCCGATTGGTTGCTGCGAGTGAACTCCTCTGTACACGGTCGAAAGCGGCGGGCAGGGCGTTCAAGGATCTGGTCAGAGACATGTGCGCCGCCTAAATCTGCTTGCTGAGCTTGGCGAGTCGACTCTCGAATTGGGCGAGCGAGAAATCGAGTGTCTTCTGCGCGTTTTCGACTTCCTTGGTGCGGCTTTTGAACCAGTTCACAAGTTTGTTGGTCTCGGCCCGCTGCTGCCTTACCTTGCGATCCAAAGCCGTGGTCTTTGTCGACACTTTCCTGACGTGCTCCGCGACCTTCTCGTGCTGCTTCCTGGCCTTCTCTGCCAGGCGGTCCGCTTCCTTGTTGAGCTTCCTCATGTCGGCCCGTGTCTTCGCCGCGTCGGCCCGAGAACGCGCCTTCGCTGCCTTCAGGCTGCTCTCTTCCGCCTTGGCGAGGTCGGGCAGCGCTTTGGCAGCCGCGTTGTCACGTTTGCGCTTGTCTCGATCCGACGGTTTGTCCAGCGACCATCCCCAGCGATGGAGTTCCCGGCCCTTGAAGGTGATCGCCTTCTCGTCGATCTTGACGAGGCTCATGTCGACCTTGAGGAGCTGGCCGGTGATGGCCGCGCCGGCTGCGACGAACTTGACGCCTTCGACTTCCTTCTTGAGCGCGGTGAACTTGAGGTCGAGGCCGGGCAGTGTGATCGGTTCGGTGCCGCCGGGTCCTATCGGTGTGCTCATTGGCCTGCCCTATCTGCTGAAGAATGCGGCGAGCTCGGAAGGCCGGCTCGTCGGAAAATCGGCTTCTGCGTAATCGGCGTCCTCGTCCCGGTCCTCGTCGATTCCGGGGCGGGGGATCGGCGTCGGGTACTCTGCTATCTCGCTGTCCTCATCGCGGTTCACCGCGGCGAACATCCAATTGGCGACAGCGAGATGGTCGACCGTTGCCGCCAGCAGGTGATCGGTCAGCGACCACTCCGCCGACTCGCCGTGTATGGCCCGCATGACGTGCGCGTCCTGCGGGAGGTGGGCGATCAACACCTGCAATCGGCGCGAACTCAGCGTCCCCCGGTGCCAATCCAGCAGGTCCACTCCGTAGAAACGAAGCAGGTCGGCCTCCAGGGCCTCGGCGTGTTCGCTTACGAACTCGCCGAGGCCGAGCCTTCCCCCAGGCCCATCCCCGTCTCGCTTCCGTACGCGGTGATGATCGCGGCGACGTCCTGCATGCTCATCTCGTGCGTCGTGAAGCGGGCGTACTGGTCCTCGCCCATCAGCAGCGTGAACAGGCCTTCGACATCGCTGTCGTCCAGCGCCTGCAGGGCCTTCGCCTTCTGGCGCGGCAGTTCCGTGGGCAGCGAGTACGTCTCGCCGTCGATCTCGAACTCCCAGTCACGGCCTAGGGCTTCAAGGCGCTGGGCGCGGGCGGCGTTCACGTCGAAACGGGGCATGGATGGTCCTCCTGAAGGTGGTGGGGCAAGGCAAAGGGGCGCGGGGGGGGGCGGGGCGGGGGGGGGGGGGGCGCGCGGGGGGCGGGGGGGGGGGGGCGGCGGGCGCCCCGGGGGGCGGGGC
>NZ_JAKFHA010000038.1:4224-7960 GCF_021502675.1 Yinghuangia soli | reverse complement strand
CCCCGTCGGGGGGGGGGGCACCGCACCGGGGGGGCGCGCCGCCGGGGGGGGGGGGGGGGGCCGGGGCGGCCCCCCCCCGCGGGGAGAGCGTCAGGCCGCCGCGTAGGACGGGTCGGCCATCAGCAGCGTGGCGAGAGGTGCGCTGTCGTTCTTGGCCAGCGCGGTGAAGGTGACGCCGAGCTTGATCGCCGCGGTGCGGGTGAGCGCCAGTTCGTCCGTCTCCGTCACCTGGCCGCGCGGGACCACGAAGCGGTACTTGATGGCGTCGCCGTCGGCGAACTCGATGCCGAGCATGCGCTCGTCGACCTTCGGGGAGTTGCCGACCTCGTACTTGAAGACGCCCGAGCCGGCCGCGGTCTCGGAGACCGCGTCGCCGCCGAAGAAGAACGGCAGGGTGTCCTCGTTCAGCTGCATCAGGGCGAACTTCAGGGTCAGGTCGCGGTCCGCGTAGATGAAGCGCGCGGCGCTGACCGACTGCCAGGTGTCGACCGGGTCGATCTTGTCCTTCTTGGTGAACTTGATGCCGTCCGTCGAGGTGTACCCGAGGTCCTTCCACCCCGTGCCCCAGTCGCCGGTGGTAGTGGTCGGCGCCGGGGTGTTCACGGGGGCGACGAGGATGCGGCCGGTGCCGGCGACGCGGATCTCGGTGGGGTTCATGCCAGCCATGGGTGCTCCTGGTGAGAGAAGAGAAACGAAGAAGAAGGGGACAGCAAAAAGGCCCCGCGGAAGGCGGGGCCTGGGGCTTCGGGGGCCTCAAGAGCCGGAGGACCGGCCGGGGCGTGGGGCGCGTGACGCGGCGTCAGGCCGGGCGCACCGTGAGGCGGTACGTCATCACGTACCGGTTAGCGGCCGCGTGGTTGTAGTCGGGCAGCCAGCGCGGCCCGTCCTCCTCGGCGACGTCGGCGACGACCGCGCCGGAGAGTGCCGCGTCCCTGGCCTGCATGAGCAGGGCCCGGGTGGTGAGGGCCACGGTGTGCGCCGCGGTCTTGTCCGGGCCGTACACCTCGAGGTCGACCAGCGGCGCGTCGAGCCGCTGGTTGTCGAGCCACGCGCCGCCGACGCGCGAGACGAGGACGGTCTTGGCGGTGCCGTCGAAACCGGCCGGCGGCCGGTTGTCGACCGTGGTGCCGGCCATCTCGGGACGGGCGTCCAGGTAGTCGACGACCAGGCGTTCTATGTCCGGGAAAGTGATCAGGGGCTGGGTCACATGGGTGCTCCGTTCGGAGAACGACGAAGCGGCAGACCCGGCGCCCGGTGCCGGGCGCAGCTCTGCCGCTGCAAGAAGTGTGACGTACGCACACCTTCGTTCGCAAGCTTGTTCGAATGAAGGCCTGCGACCCGCGTGAAACGGCCCTCGTGGACTGCCTATTGGGGCCGGATGCTGTTCAGTCGGCGCCGTGCCGGATAGCTTGACGTTGTCATCGACCTTGTCGAAAACAAGAACGCGTTATATTTTCGCGGCGTCGGCGACCACACCCGACCGGGCCCGGCCAGGGCCCCGGCGACCTCCAGGGCACGGCTAGGACGAGGAGCAGCTCATGCGCGCAGCCATCCTGCACGAGACCGGACAGGACAAGCTCGAGGTCCGCGACGACGTCGAGGCCGTGGGCATGGGCCCCGGCCGGGTGCGGGTGAAGCTGCACGTCACCGGCGTCTGCCACTCCGACCTGTCGGCCATGAAGGGCGTGCTCCCGCAGCCCGCCCCGTTCGTACCCGGCCACGAGGGCGCCGGCGAGGTGATCGAGGTCGGCGACGACGTCACCTCGGTCGCGGTCGGCGACAAGGTCATCGTGTGCTGGGCACCGCCGTGCGGCACCTGCAACTACTGCACCGGCAACCAGTCGAACCTGTGCCTGTCCGGGTTCATGAACGCCGGCACCCAGAACTTCACCTTCGGCGGCACCCCGTCGTTCGGCATGACCGGCACCGGCACCTTCGCCGAAGAGGTCGTCGTGGCCGCCCCGTGCGCCATCAAGGTGCCGGACGACGTGCCCTACGAGATCGCCTCGCTGATCGGCTGCGGCGTCACCACCGGCATGGGCGCGGTCTTCAACAGCGCCAAGATCGAGCCCGGCATGAGCACCGCGGTCATCGGCGCCGGCGGCGTCGGCATCGCGGTCATCCAGGCGCTGCGCGCCATGGGCGCCTCGGAGATCGTCGCGATCGACCCGGCCACCAGCAAGCACGCCTGGGCCAAGCAGTTCGGCGCCACGCACACCGCCACCCCCGAGGAGGCGGCCGGCCTCAAGGCCGAACTGACCGGCAACAACGGCTTCGACGCGGTCTTCGAGGTCGTCGGCAAGTCCTTCACGGTGCGCAGCGCGTACGACCTCACCCGCCGCGGCGGCCAGGTCATCGTGGTCGGCGCCGGCGCGATGGACGACAACGTCTCGTTCAACATGTTCGAGCTGTTCTTCGACCAGAAGCAGATCATCGGCAGCATCTACGGCGGCGGCGACATCGTGCGGGAGTACAACCGCATCATCCGCCTCTGGCGGGCCGGCCGCATCGACCTCGAGGGCATGATCACGCACCGCGTCGGCATCGCGGAGATCAACCAGGCCTTCGACCTGATGAAGAGCGGCGAGTCGATCCGCACCATCGTCACCCTGGCCTGACCGCGCGGTACCGCCGGGCCCCTGCCGGCCCGGCGGTGCCCCCGCGGTCCGGCCCGCACCGCCCGGCGCACCACCTCGCCGGGCGCTACCCCGCACACCCTGGAGAAGCAGCAGATGACGACGTCCCTCGCAGGCAAGGTTGCCGTCCTCACCGGCGCCGGCGGCGGTCTCGGCCGCGCCGAGGCCCTCGAACTGGCCAAGCAGGGAGCGAAGGTCGTCGTCAACGACTTCGCCCCCGAGGGTGCCCCGAACCCGGCGCAGGCCGTGGTCGACGAGATCATCCGAGGAGGCGGCGAGGCCGTCGCGCACCGCGGCGACATCTCGAACTTCGAGACCGGCGGCGAGCTGATCCAGCTCGCCATCGACACCTTCGGCTCGATCGACATCCTCGTCAACAACGCGGGCGTGCTGCGCGACCGCATGCTCTTCTCCATGACCGAGGCGGAGTGGGACATCGTCCTGGCCGTGCACGCCAAGGGCACCTTCAACACCTCGCACCACGCCGCCAAGTACTGGCGCGACAAGTCCAAGGCGGAGGGCGGCCCGGTCTACGCCCGCATCGTCAACACCGCCTCGGAGGCGTTCCTGGCCGGCTCGCCGGGCCAGCCGAACTACGCCGCCGCCAAGTCGGCCATCGTCGGCCTGACCATGAGCACCGCGAACGGCTGCCACCGCTACGGCGTCCGCGCCAACGCGATCGCCCCCCGCGCGCTCACCAACATGACCAGCAACGTCTTCAACGCCAAGGACGACCTGGCGGACGGCGAGCTGGACCCGCTGGCCCCCGAGCACGTCTCGCCGCTGGTCGCCTTCCTGGCCAGCCCGGCCGCGGAGAACATCTCCGGCCAGGTCTTCGTCGTGCACGGCGGCTTCGTCGCGGTCGTCGAGCGCCCGACGCTGCAGGCCAAGTTCGACTCCAAGCAGGCCACCTTCACGCCGGACGAGCTCGAGCAGGTCCTCGTCCCGCACTACGCCGACAAGAAGCTCAACCAGGGCTACTCGGCCACCGACCTGCTCTTCCTCAAGCGCGAGCGCTGAGCCGTCTCCTGACGGCACCTGCGGGAGGGGCGGGCGGCCGGGGCCCGCCGCCCCCCCCGCCAGGCCCCACGGTGTCAGCG